>JABWCF010000033.1 GCA_013359255.1 Flavobacteriales bacterium | reverse complement strand
TTAGTAACCGGGGCTTCAAAAGGAATAGGTTTGGCTATTACAAAACGACTGATTATAGAAGGTTTTTTTGTGGTAATGGCCGATATAGATGAAAACAAAGAAATGCGAAACCATGAAAATACCTCATTCATAAAAACCAATGTAGCTCAAGAAGAAGATGTAAAAACACTTTTTAATACGATTAAAGCAAGGTTTAAAAAATTAGATTTATTGGTTAATAATGCCGGTATTGTGAGAGATAATTTAATTGGCAATATGCCTCTTGCCGATTTTAACTTGGTACTAGATATAAATTTAAAAGGTGTATGGATGATGTGTAAAGAGGCCTCCGAACTAATGAAAGAAAACAATAAAGGAAGAATTGTAAATATCACTTCAAGGGCATGGCTTGGCAATAGAGGTCAAACCAATTATTCGGCATCAAAAGCCGGAGTAGTAGGATTAACTAGAGCCTTAGCATTAGAATTAGGCAAATACAATATTTTGGTAAATGCCATTGCTCCCGGATTGATAGATACTCCTTTAACACAAGCTTTGCGAAAAGACGTACTAGATAAACTAATTGCAGCACAACCTACCAAAACTATGGGGCTGCCCGATGATATTGCCAATGCGGTAGCCTTTTTAGGCTCGTACCAAACCCAATTTATTACCGGACAAACCCTTTACGTAGATGGAGGAAAAAGTATCGGAAGCAATATGTAACGATTTAACCAACTTATACCTTATGATTGAAGAACTAAACCCCGCCAGCGAAAGCAGCAAAGAAATGATAGAAGAAACTTTTAAATTTTGGTTTACAAGTAACCACCATATTCGTAGCCCTTTTCCGGAATACATACACGACAAATTGAAGACCGAGGGTACAGAAAAATTTTGGCACTGGGCTCTTAACCTAAAACCCGAAGCCGAAAAAGAACTGAACGAAGAAATAATAGCCGAAAGACTAGAAGAAATAATTTTTGAAACAGCACTTAAATTAGTGCTTACTGAAGATGAGAAAATTACCATTCGCTACCCCTTTCTACCAAGAATTGGAGATACGATTAATGCAAAAGATACTAACGAAGCAAGTAATGTTGTAGACCGTTGGATTGTAAAAGAAGGCGATAACGAATACCTAAAGGTTACGCTTTCCAATAACACCACAAACGAAAAATGGGAAACCAAATTTGAACTAATGCCCTCGTAATTTGTTTGGCTGATTATGAATCAAAACAAGATAGAGTTAATGGCTCCGGCCGGTTCGTTCGAATCGTTAACGGCAGCTATACAAGCGGGTGCTAATGCCGTTTACTTTGGCATTGAACAGCTTAATATGCGAGCTCGTTCTTCAAACAATTTTACCATAGAAGATCTAAAAAAAATTGTAGAAATCGGTAATAAAAATAAGGTAAACACCTACCTTACTATCAATACTATTTTGTACGACCACGATATTGCATTAATGAAAACCATTATTGATGCGGCAAAAGAAAGTGGTGTTACAGCAATAATAGCGTCCGATCCGGCTGTTATGAATTATGCCCTTAAAAAGGGAGTAAAAGTTCACATCTCTACACAAACCAATATTTCGAATATTGATGGAGTAGAATTTTATTCAACTTTTGGCGATGTAATGGTGTTGGCTCGAGAATTAAGTTTAATGCAGGTAGCCGAAATAGTTCGTGAAATAAAACGCAGAAATATTACCGGACCCTCAGGACACTTGGTACGAGTTGAAGTTTTTGTTCATGGGGCTTTATGCATGGCTGTTTCAGGAAAGTGTTATTTAAGTTTACACTCTCATTTTGCATCGGCCAATCGTGGTGCCTGTATTCAAAACTGCCGCAGAAACTATATTGTAACCGATAAAGAAGAAGGTATTGAATTTGAAATAGACAATGAATACATCATGTCGGCCAAAGATTTATGTACTATTGATTTTATTGACGAAATTATAAAAGCCGGAGTTTCTATTTTTAAAATTGAAGGACGTGGACGCTCTGCCGATTACGTTTACACCACAACAAAGTGCTATCGAGAAGCCATTGAGGCATACGATAACGGAGCCTATACCAAAGAAAAAGTAAGTACGTGGAAAAAAGAATTAGAAACCGTTTTTAATCGAGGATTTTGGGATGGATATTATTTAGGAAAAACCATGGGCGAATGGAGTAATACGTATGGGTCGAAAGCTACAAAAACAAAGACATACATTGGAAAAGGGGTTAAATTTTTTGAAAAACTGGCTGTGGGCGAATTTAAACTCGAAACACAGCAACTCTCCGTAGGAGATGAAATAATGATTACCGGCCCCACTACCGGGTATCTGCAACAAAAGGTAGAAGAACTAAGAGTAGAAAACAAGAAAGTGCAAACGGTTAAGAAAGGTACCACCTTCTCTATGCCTATTGCACAAAAAATTCGTCCCTCCGATAAACTGTATAAAGTGGTAGATACAGTTTCATGATTCGAATAATACATTACAGAGCGAAATGTATTGGTTGCAATGCTTGTGTGGAGGCTGCGGCCTATCGTTGGCGTATTTCTCGTAAAGACGGAAAAAGTGTACTGCTTGGAGCAAAAGAAAAAAAAGGCATCTATATTACCAAAGTGGAAGATGAGGAATTGGAAGATAATTTATCTGCCGCCAAAAACTGCCCGGTAAATATTATTAAAGTAGAAAAAGTTTAGTTCATTATCTTTTGATACGAAGTGCCAAATAAATAGATTGCTTCAGTCGTACCTCCTTCGCAATGAACTGTGCTTAAAAACAAATTTATTTTTAATTAATTTGTACATAAAACTCATTTTTTGTTGCAATGGCAAATGCTTGTTTTAGCAGTTTGTTTGCCACAGCAATTAGTGCAAGTTTTTTAGCTTTTCCATTTTTCAATAGTCGGTCGTAAAGTTCTCGACACGCTTTGTTGCATTTCTTGGCTGTCCATGCACATACATAAAGCATCGCTCGCACCCTGCTCATACCCATTTTGCATATTTTCGCCTTCCCTTTCACGCTTGTTCCAGATTCAAATATGTGTGGACTTAGTCCCACATACGAACTTAATTGTTTTGCATTTTCAAATTTTGTGAAACCCCCACTTAAAACGATTAATTGCATGGACGTTTTCTTTCCTAAACCCGGAATACTCTGCAATTGTTGAAATTGTTTTTGGTGGTGTTCTTTTACTATTGCTTCCATTTTAATTTCTATCGTTGCTATTTCTTTTTCAAGCAGGTTAATGGTTTTAGTAATACTTTTATTCATGGCTAAACAAGTAACAGGATTTTGCTTAAAGGCCTCTTGTTGCCTGATAAAACCCGTCCTGCTTTTATTCAATTGCTCCACATAAGCCTGCATTTTCTTAAGCTCTAATACATAGGTTTCTTCGGGTTCCCAAATTTTTGGATTTTCCGTTTTACCATACTCTGCAATCATTACAGCATCTTTCTTATCTGTTTTTGTTCGCATCATCCGCATTTGACTAAAACGCCTTATTACCAATGGATTGATTACACTTACATCGACTTGCTTCTCATACAAAAAAGTTGCTAACCTTAAGTAATAAGGGCCACTTGCTTCCATTACGCAACTGTCGTTTTCATTGTTTAGCAAACCAAAAAACTTTTCAAAACCTTCGCTATCATTACTAAATTTGTAATGCAAATAGTTGCCTTTTTCATTTCTTATAGCCACATCAAAACTCTTTTTTGAAATGTCTATGCCTACATAATTTCTGTTTTTTATCATAACTTTGTTTTTGTCCAAAAAGAGTAAACGGAAGAAATCTGCTTGGGACTTATCAATCCTAAATACAGGCTTCGAGCCTAACGAACTGTCCAAGTTCAGAAGCAGAGAGGGAAAGTAACTAGCATTGCGAACAGTCTTTTTGACCAATGACAAATATTAGCTTTTGCCTTTCCCTTTCTTCTGTTGAATCTTTTTATGATAAATTTACTCTTAATCTATTCTAATCCTTTCAAAAAACAAACATAGGATGACAAGTCAAAAGCCCTACCGTCATTGCGAGGCAATAGACGAGGCTTGTGTGCAAGAGCCGAAGCAATCTTTTTAATTCGGAGTAAATAGGAACAGA
>JABWCF010000013.1 GCA_013359255.1 Flavobacteriales bacterium | reverse complement strand
TTCCAGTATAAAAAATTGATCGGCTCCTGTATTAAAACTAAACCATTGCTCGGTTTGCCCATTACCAAAAATAAAAGATTGGGAATTATTACATTCCAATACCGGATTTAAAGTTGCTGCTGTTTGGCAGGTAGTATTGTTTTGTGCATGGAGCATGCTTGTAACATTAATGAATACGGCTAATAAAGTAGTTTTTAATACTCTAAAAACGGGAGAGGGCAAATGCTTCATAATGAGTATCTTATAAAGGTTTCGCTACAAAGGTAGGGAAAAATAAGCAAGAGAACAAGAATTATTTTGCAATTATTGTTGCTATTGGTGTTGGCTCATGTTTTATGATAAAGATAAATAAAAGTATTTTTCAATAAAGTATGAGAAGCTATCTCATATTGGTAAATACAAATTGAACATCATCGTCTTCTTCAATTCTTTCTATCAGTTTGTTTACTTCTTCTTGCTGTTCGGGGGTAAGTTCTTTGGTGTCCATGGGTATTCTTTCAAACCCCGAAGATTTAATTTCAATGTGTTTTTCTTCTAAAGCCTTTTGAATAGAACCAAAATCGGTAAAGTTGGCATAAATCACCGCTTCTTCTTCTTCAATAAAAACCTCTTCGGCACCAAAATCAATCATTTCAAATTCAAATTCTTCTACATTGGCAACAGCCGATGCAGCAATTCTAAAGTAGCATTTTCTTTCGAACATAAAATCTACCGAACCTGATGTGCCTAGAGAGCCTCCAAGTTTATTAAAATAACTACGCACATTTGCTACTGTTCTTGTAGGATTATCGGTTGTAGTTTCAACTAAAACGGCAATTCCGTATGGAGCATAGCCCTCATAAACCATTTCTTTGTAATTTTCTTGATCTTTGGAAGTGGCACGTTTAATAGCTCTTTCTACATTTTCTTTGGGCATATTGGCGGCACGCGCGTTTTGAATCAATGCTCTTAACCGAGCATTCGATTCAGGGCTTGCCCCGCCTTCTTTTACAGCCATTACAATATCTTTACCTATGCGGGTAAAAGTTTTAGCCATATTGCCCCAGCGTTTCATTTTTCGGGCTTTTCGGTATTCAAATGCACGTCCCATATTATTTATCTTATTTTTGAAGCAAATTTATACCAAATTTATTAAGTTACGAAGTGTATTTTTTTTAATGAAAAAATGGGTTGCATCTTTAAAACACAAAGGCTAATTGGAAGAAAATAAAATCTTGTTTCAGTTAAGCAAAAGCACTTTTCTGCGTGGTAAACAATGCCTAAAATCTCTTTTTCTAAACAAATTTTACAAGCATTTACGCGATAAAATTTCTGAAGAAAAAAAGGCTATTTTCAAAAGAGGAACCGATATTGGGATGCTTGCCCAACAACTCTTTCCGGAAGGAATAGACGCAACTCCTGCTAAATCTTTCGATTATGCCTCGGCTATTTCGGTTACTCAAAACGCCTTACAAAAAGAAGATGTGGTTATTTACGAAGCCACCTTTGTTTATAATGAGGTGTTGATGGCGGCCGATATTTTTGTAAGAAAAAACAAGTCTTTTTTTGCTTACGAGGTAAAGAGTGCTACTAAAGTTTCTGAAACCTATATATGGGACGCGGCCTTACAATACTACGTTTTAAAAGGAAACGGTATTTTGCTGAACGATTTTTTTATAATTACAATGAACAGTTCTTACATAAGAAATGGAAATTTAGAAATAGAAAAACTTTTTACCCGAACATCAGTAATTAAAGAAGTAATGGCCTTGCAGGAGCAGATAGAACAAAGTGTGCAACAATTAAAGCAGGTGTTAAGTGCTACAGAAATACCCAATGTTCAAATTGGAGCACATTGTACTTCACCCTACGAGTGCGATTTTATGGGCTATTGTTGGAAGGACGTTCCTGCAGGTTCGGTATTTGAATTATCAAACACTAATAATACCAATATGGCCGAAATGTATTATTCTGGTATAAAACGCATTGCCGAATTGCCCAATAATTTTGAATGTACGGCCATACAAAAAGTACAAATAAAAGCAGAAAAAGACCAAACCGATGTAATTAATAAAGATGCACTGAGGCACTTTACAGATAAATTGATTTACCCTTTGTATTTCGTAGATTTTGAAACTTTTATGCCCGCCATTCCTATTTACGATAACACACATACTTTTCAGCATTTACCTTTTCAGTTTTCTATACATCTTATCCATAATGTCGGAGAAGAAGCCATGCATTTCGATTTTGTGGCTTTTCCAGGAGCCGACCCCCGAAAAGAATTCATAGAAGAACTTATAAAACAAATAGGAACTCAAGGTTCTGTTTTGGTTTACAACGCCCAATTCGAAAGAAGTGTATTAAACGCTCTTTCCAAAAATTTTCCACAGTATTCTGCCCAAATAAATTTAATAATTGAAAGAATGCTTGACCTTATGGAGCCTTTTAGAAAAAGGGAATTTTATTTTTTGGAAATGAGGGGTTCACATTCCATTAAAAATGTATTGCCGGCAGTGTTTAAAGAGATGCATTACGAGCAATTGGCCATATCGAACGGAAACGAAGCCAGCCGTGTGTACGAAAATTTGCGGGGTGAAACCGATATTTTTAAAATAGAAGAAACGATACATAATTTAAAAGAATACTGCCAATTAGATACGTTGGCTATGGTTAAAATTCTAGAGTTTTTACAGAAAATAACCGAATAAGAATTTTTTAATTTTCGTTTTTATCCTCCGTATGATTTCTGTCTATACTTTCAAAAAGCGAGTTTACAAAAGAAAGTAAAACGCTAAACAATAAAGCCCACCAAAAACCATCTACTCTGAAGTTAGGAACCAAGGAACCGACCAGTAAAATAATAGCCGAGTTGATAACCAATAAAAAAAAACCAAAGGTTAAAACCGTTACCGGAATGGTTAGTATAATAAGAATGGGTTTTAACAAATTGTTTAGTAAAGAAAGAACAACAGCCACTAGTAAGCCTGTTATAAAATCTTTAACATGAACACCCGGTAAAATGTATGCCACAATCATTACAGCTAGTGCCGATGCAAAAAGTTTTCCAACCCAACGAATAAAACTTTTCATAATTTCATCTTAAAAAAATCTAAAAACAAGCTCTCAATATTAAGTCAAAATAAGTCATAAAATAGGTAACTTTGAAGCACCATTAAAAATATACATTTACTATGTTTGAAGGACTAAGCGAAAAATTAGAACGTGCCTTAAAAGTTCTCAAAGGGCAAGGGCAGGTTACCGAAATTAATGTGGCAGAAACATTAAAAGAAGTAAGGCGTGCTTTACTCGATGCAGACGTAAACTATAAAATTGCCAAAGACTTTGCCGATAGGGTAAAGGAAAAAGCTATAGGTCAAAATGTAATCAACTCGGTTTCGCCTAGCCAGTTACTGATTAAAATTACGCACGATGAATTAGCTGAGCTCATGGGAAGCGAGCACAGTGAGATAAATCTGAAAGGAAACCCTGCCGTAATTCTAATGAGTGGATTGCAAGGATCTGGTAAAACCACTTTCTCCGGCAAATTGGCCAATTACCTTAAAACAAAAAAAGGTAAAAGCGTAATGCTTACAGCTTGTGATGTTTACCGTCCAGCTGCCATAGACCAGCTACACGTATTGGGCGAACAATTAGGAATAGAGGTATACTCGGAGCGAGAAAATAAAAACCCGGTAGATATTGCCAAGAAAGCCATTGTACACGCACGCAGCAAAGGGTATAATACAGTCATTATTGATACAGCTGGTCGTTTGGCTGTAGATGAGCAAATGATGAATGAAATAGAGGCTCTTAAAAAGACCATTCAGCCATCAGAAACATTATTTGTGGTAGATGCTATGACGGGGCAAGATGCAGTTAATACGGCAAAGGCTTTTAATGATAGACTAAATTTCGATGGAGTAGTTTTAACCAAACTCGATGGAGACACAAGAGGTGGGGCCGCATTGTCTATTAAAGAAGTTGTAAACAAACCCATAAAATTTGTAGGAACCGGAGAAAAAATGGACGCCATAGACATTTTTTATCCGAAACGAATGAGCGACCGTATTTTGGGAATGGGCGATGTGGTTACCTTAGTAGAAAGAGCACAACAGCAATACAATGAAGAGAAGGCCAGGAAATTGCAAAAGAAACTTGCAAAAAATCAATTCGATTTTAATGATTTTTTAGATCAACTTCAGCAAATTAAAAAAATGGGTAACATGAAAGATTTGGTAGGCATGATTCCTGGCGTTGGAAAAGCAGTAAAAGACATTGATATTGGAGATGATACTTTTAAGCATATTGAAGCGATTATTTATTCGATGACACCCAAAGAAAGAGCGAATCCGAAATTGTTAGATGCCAATAGAAGAAAACGCATTGCCGTAGGCAGTGGCACCAATATACAAGAAGTAAATAAATTAATTAAGCAATTTGAAGATACTTCTAAAATGATGAAGATGATGGGCAATAAAGAAAATTTAGCCAAGATGATGCGAAACATGCCCAAGATGCCCGGAATGAAAGGGGCAGGAATGTAAAAACTTACGGCAACAAAAAAACCTCGCCATGGCGAGGTTTTTTTGTTGTTAAGAATTTAAGTATGCGGGTAATTATGTTCGTTTAACATTTACTGCATTTAAACCTTTGCGGCCTTCTTGAAGATCGAAAACAACATCATCGTCTTCTTTAACTTCATCTACAAGACCTGATACATGTACGAAATACTCCTTGCCGGATTCTTCGTCCTTAATAAAACCAAAACCTTTGGTGTTATTAAAAAATTTAACTTTTCCTTTGTTCATAAATAATGATTAATAATAATTAGGGGGCAAAGTTATGTAAATATTACCATATTAAACTATTTCTTGTTTTATTCTTAAATCTTATAGTTTCAGCAAGTACTATCAAACATAGCCTAAAAGTTGGTAGGAAAGAAGCCCCGCCCATTCGTGTATGAGTTTTTCCCAAATAATAAAACCCTCCATATTGGGTAAAAACAGATGGTCGAAATAATACTTGCGAGGGCCGGCAATAAAATCTACAGGAAAAGTATCGAAAACAACTTGCTGTTTTTGAAAACATCTTTCAGAACGGGTCATGTGGTAAGCCGAAGTAAGTAAAAGTGTTTTTCCGTTCATTTTATTTTCTTTTAGCAAAGAGGCTACATTTTTTGCATTTTCGTAGGTGTTTTTTGAATGTGTTTCAATAAGAATATCATTTTCCGGAATGCCTATTTTTTTGAGGTATTCTTTGGTAATCAACGCTTCTTCTTTATCTTTTATAAGGCGGGCATTTCCTCCACTTACTATTATTTTTTTTGCCAATCCTTGTTTATAAAAATAAATGCCGTATAAAATTCTATCTACGCTTTCATGAAAACCTATCAGGTTGTTTTTACTGTCGAATGTTGTATAACCGCCTAAAATAATCACTGCTTCGTAAGTGGTGTTTATTGCTTCTATATTTACTTGGTTTGGTTCTAATGCTCTGGCAAACTCATCGGTTATAAAGCGATTAGAAAAAATAAAAAAAAGAATAATGGAGAAAGAGTATAAATATTTCTTTCGTTTCGCTTTTTTTGTTTTCCAAGCCCAAAACAAAATAAAGATAATCCAGGTAGAAGGCAACAGCAAGAAGTAAAATATTTTAGAGAGATAGAAAAACATAAATCAGATTAAAATTTTTTGGGCGGTTAACCATGCGTTTTCCACACAGTCGGGAACCGAAATACCGTGCGTACAACTTCCGGCAATGTAAAATCCTTGGTGTGTTTGTTCAAAATTTTCAATGGCTGCATTTATTTCCCCATATTCCATAGTGTATTGAGGAATGGCTTTTTTCCAACGGGCAAAGTGAATAAAATCGGGAGAACCTTTTACGTTCATTATTTTTTCAAATTCGGAGGTAGCCAATCTTAGTAAGTCCTCATCGGGTAGTTTGGTTAAAAGGGGTAATCTGGCTCCTCCAATCATTAACGTAAAGAGTTCTTTTCCTTCGGGAGCTACGTGTTTAAAGATTCGTGAGTTGAACAGAATGCCTAACAGGGGAGTGTTCTCGTGTGCGGGAGCCAATACTCCAAAACCACGGGCCGTATTTTTTACTTGCTCTTTTTTATAACCAAGATGCAGTGACACAATGGGAACATATTCTAGTTGCTTTAATTTCTCTGATGTAATTAAGCAAAGTGTTTGAATACTTTCGGCAAGTGCGTATGCCGGAATGGTAGAAATTACTTTTTGGGTTTTTATGTTTTTTTCTTCTCCGTTTTGTGTATAGCTGATGCAGTATTCGTTCTCTGAATATGTAATGGCAGAAACGGTTGAGTGGCAATAGATATTATTTTTTAGCTCTTTTTCGAGGGAGATAGTAAGCTGCCTCATTCCTTCCGGAAATGAAAAAATAGACTGAGTTTGTTTTTTTTCTTTTCTTTCCTTGGCTATGGCCAAAAAACCTTTTATAATACTTTTATGTGTTTGCTCCAGTTCGTAGAGTAACTTAAAGCCGTAGCGTGTGCTCAGTGTAGCGGCATCACCGGCATAAATTCCGGCCACAAAGGGGTTTATAAAATTTTTATATACTTCTTTTCCAAATCTACGGGTGGTAAATTCGGCCACGGTTTGGTCGGCTCCATTAGGGAGTGGTGCAATAAAAGGCTCGAATAGTATTCTTATTTTTCCGAAAATACTTAGTGAGCGTGTAGAAAAAAAATCGTTTGGTTTGCTTGGTATTTTTAATAGTTTTTTATGACGTAAAATGTATCGGTTTTTTGCAGCTGCCGAAGGAAAAATCATTTGCTCAGTTAATCCAAGATCTGCTATTAAGCTACGCAATTCAGGTTTTCCCAAAATGACGGTATTGGGGCCGTTTTCACAGATATAGCCTTTTTCGGTATAGGTTTGAATTACTCCACCAACTGTTTTTTCTTTTTCCAGAATACAAACGTCAAATCCTTTTTTTTTGAGGAAGTAGGCACAACTTAAGCCCGAAATTCCTGCTCCAAGTATTACAACCTTGTTGCTCATTAGTTAAACAGTCATTGAAAAGAGTTGTGTTTTGGGCTTGTTTCTTAGCAGTCGTAAATCAAAGGCCATACAAATATTTCGAACAAATGGTTTGCCTTGTTCTGAAACTTTTATTCTATCGGAAAAAATCTCAATTAATCCGTCTGCTTCTATTTCTTTTAATCTGTTTAAGGTTTCTGTTAGTTCCGCAAATTGTAAATTGGGGTTTGCCCATGATGTCTCAAAGTGGCACATTAGGTTTAATATGTGTTTTCGAACAATTAAATCTTCAGGATTGAGCAGATGACCTCTAAAAACGGGTAGTTTATTCTCGTTAAGTAATGTGGTATATTCTTCGATGGTTTTTGCATTTTGTGCAAAGGCATACCATGAGTCGCTAATGGAAGAAACACCCAAACCTACCATTAATTGTGTTTTACTGGCGGTGTAGCCCATAAAATTTCGGTGCAGTTTTTTTTCTTGCATAGATTTGTACATACTGTCGGATTCTAGGGCAAAATGGTCCATTCCTATTTCGTGGTATCCGGCTTTTTCTAGTAATTCTCTTCCTTTTTCGTAGAGAGCTCGCTTTTCTTCGTCTTTTGGGAGGTCGTTTTCAGAAAATCCTCTTTGTCCAACTCCTTTAATCCATGGTACATGGGCATAGCTGTAAAAGGCAATGCGGTCGGGTTTTAGTATTTGTGTTTTTGCTATGGTTTTTTCTATGTTGGAAATGGTTTGAAAAGGTAGCCCAAAAATTAAATCGTGTCCAACAGATTCGTATCCTATTTCTCGGGCTTGTTTTGTTACTCTTTCTACATTTTCGAAAGGTTGTATGCGGTGGATGGTTTGCTGCACTTTTTCATCATAATCCTGCACTCCGAAACTAACTCTTTTAAAGCCCAAATCGAAAAGGGTTTGTAAGTGGTTGCAAGTGGTGTTGTTCGGGTGTCCTTCAAAACTAAATTCGTATTTTAAATTTTTTTCCGATTTGCTGAGTATTCCGTTAATGAGTTTTTTAAGGTTTTCGGTTCCAAAAAAGGTAGGGGTTCCTCCGCCCAAGTGTATTTCGGTTATCAACGGTTTTTCTTCGAAAAGGGAGAGGTACATCTCCCATTCTTTTAAAAGCAAATCAATGTATGGTTCTTCTACCGAATGATTTTTTGTAATGCGTTTGTTGCATCCGCAGAAGGTGCAAAGTTGTTCGCAGAATGGCATGTGAACGTATAGGCTAATTCCTTCTTTTTGGTTACTTTCTTTAAATGATTGTTTAACCGATTGAATCCATTCTTGGGTTTTAATTCCTGATTCGTTCCAAAACGGAACAGTGGGGTAACTAGTGTATCTAGGCCCTGCTACGTTGTATTTTCTTACTAGTTCTATATTCACCTGCAATGTATTAGTTTACTTTAACGCGTGCTTTTGGATTTTTTTCTTGTTTTATTTCGTTTTTCATAGAAAAACCAAGTACATATTTAACACATCCTCCAGTGGCTGATTCCGGAATATTGTAAGTAACTATTACCGAACGGGAAATATCTTTTAACACAACTGAATAAAAGTTTTTATCGGGTTCGGTGGTTTCGGAATTGAATATAATTTTTTTTCCTCCGTTGTTTGTTTTTTCATATAGTTTAATTGTGCTATTTGGGGGTAATTCAGAAATTTCCCAACACATTTTATACATATTGCTTTTAAATAGTAGCAATTCAAATTCTATTTGTTGTGCATTTTCATTTTCTTTTATGGCGGTTTCTCTAGAGCTATCGTAAATAAAAGAGCCCAACATTTCTTTCATTTCTTTATTTTTAAGATGATTGCATTGGGCGTTTAGTTTAAAAGCAATTAATATGGCTATAAAAAAAAATACTTTTTTCATCTCTTAGGAATGAATTACCATATTTCGAACAGCCTGAATGGTATTTCTGAGGCTATCCATTTCTTTTTTATTTTCCGAAAAATCCTTTTCCTCAAAAGATTCTAAGTGAAGGTCATCTAAACGGGTATGAATAGCTTCTAAATGAGCAATTAACTCATTTAATTTTTCGTTTTGTTTTTTTCCTCTACATAAATGGAGGTTTTTGAGCAGGCGTTTTAGTATATCTCTTTGGTCTATGAGAGCTTTTGGAATATTGAAATTACGGCTAAATCCATTGTTCTGAATCGCTAAATGCATGGCTTCTATCCAAGCTCCGGCAAAAATGACTAAACCTTTCAGATGCTCATTGTTTTTTCTAAAATGCTGGTCGGTATTCATTTGAATATCGGAAATGATAATAGCTAAAGAGTCAATGTTGTTTACGTTATTATCCAGTCGCGTTATATTTTCTTTGGTATTAATAATTTGCCCAAAGCCAATATCCGATGCCAATTCTTGTATAACCTTAAGGTAGTTTCTGGAGGGATTTGGCTTCTCGTTAATTACATGGTAAATAAAATCAGATGAGTAGGCTCCCATATTAAGCAATTTGCTAAAGGTGGTGCTGTAATTACTGGCATTAGAAAACGCATTGGTTAGGCTATCTTGAAAAGTTAAACCTGCCGATTTAAAAATGAGGGCAATTTGAAGAGGCGAGGGTAAGGGCTCTAATAAATTTTCGTCTATCTGAGAGGTAAACACACTCTCTAAGGTGTTGCTTAATGGAATAGCCGATTTTCTGTTTTCCAGTTCATCATTGCTTCCACAAGAGGTAATAATAACTATGGCAGGGAGAAAGAAGGCTAGTAAGCCATATGTTTTATTAACGCAAATCACAGGCAAATATAATTTTATAAATTGGGTTTGTAAAAAAAAATACAAAGTTTGATAAGATTTGTTCAAATGCTTATATTTGTTTCAATTAGAAACGTAAATTATAGTTAAAATGAAAATAATTGCAGTATTTAATATAAAGGGTGGAGTAGGAAAAACCGCTACGGCTGTAAATGTGGCTTATTGTGCTGCAGCCGACAAACAAAGAACCTTATTGGTGGATTTAGACCCACAGGCGGCAAGTAGTTTTTATTTAAACATAAAATCGGGCTTAGAAGATGATGTAAAAAAAGTGGTTTCCGGTTCCAAATCAATCGAAAACTCTATTTGGGAAACCGCTTTTGTAAATTTAGATTTACTGCCTTCCGATAAAAATTACAGTAAACTCGACCATTTTATTCTGCAACTTAAAAAAGACAAAAAATGGTTGCGTTCTTTCTTTAAACCGGTAAAAAAAGAATATGATGTGGTGGTAGTCGATTGTCCTCCCGGTTTAACACCGTTGAGCGAAAATGTATTAAAAAATGCGGATGTGGTCGTAGTGCCAATGATTCCTACCACCTTATCGGTTAGAACTTATGATCAGTTACTTGAATATTTTACCGAAAATAGGCTTGATGCGTCAAAGCTATTACCTTTCTTCTCTATGGTTGACCGTAGGAGAACCTTGCATCATGAGGTGATGGAAGAATTTAGCAAAAAACACAAAGAGTGTGCAGCTATTGCTGTACCGTACAATTCGGAAGTAGAAAAAATGGGTATTTATAAAGCCCCCATAGTACATAAATATCCGTATGCAGAGGCTTCTCTAATGTATGAGAAGTTGTGGAAAGAGGCGAAGAAAAAATAAAAATATCTAATACGATGAAAAAATTAATATTCATTTTGGTTATGCTAATTAATAGCGTGGCTGCATTAGCTCAACAAGTAAGTGCAGGAGCCGCATTTATGACATACAAAGGTGATTTAAACCCTTCGCGGAGTAATAACCCTTTTTCGTGGAAACCGGCTTATTCTTTTGCTTTAGAAAAAAGAATATTAAATGAAAAAGCAGATATTTCACTAGGCATCGTTTCCGGAATCATTATGTACGCAGAGCAAAGCATTAATATAAACCGGAATTTTAAAACAAATATTCTACAGCCCGAAATATCTTTCAGATATATTTTGGCAAATGAAAAACTGAATGCTCGCCCGTATCTTGGTGCAGGTGTAGCTTATACCCTATACAAAACGTATTATGATTTGGCCGATGAGAATTCCAATTTATATTTTTATTGGTCAGACGGCAGCATACGCGACAGAGAAGAACTTCCGGGAAATACAATAGAAGCTAAAACATTATATCAGGATTATAAGTACGAAACATTTTCCGGCAACGAAGGTGGTGCCTTACTTTTTCCACTAACAGCAGGAGCCTTACTGCGTACAGGAAATAAAACCGAAATCAATATGTATTTCAGGTATTGCTTAAGTACAACCGATCAATTAGACAGTTACGTTATTACTTCAAAAAAAGATAGGTTGTATCTGGTAGGAGCATCATTTATTTTCCGTTTCGATAAGAAATCGTATTTGTACGAGGAGAATAAAAATTATCGCAATGTAAATCACAAAGCCATATCTTCCGAAGATGCCGATAAAGATGGAGTAATAGATTTTGATGACGCTTGCCCGAACACGCCTAATGGTGTAAAGGTTGATATCAAAGGCTGCCCCGTGGATTCTGATACCGATGGGATACCCGATTATTTAGATGAAGAACCCAATACCACACAAGGAATAAAAGTAGATGCGAAAGGTAGAACCTTGAATGAAGATGTTATACTAATTAAAAATTTACTATATAACGATAAACATTCGGAAGCTGTTGCTCATTATAAAAAAATAGAAAGTACACTTTCCGAAAGCTATAAAAAGGAGTTGAGGCAGTTGCTGAATATGGATTGATAATAAAAATATAATTAAATAAGAATCTGCTCCAGGAATCTATTTGTTTACATTATACTCTAGTGATGAAGAAACAATTTTATACAGAGGCAAGTTAATTTTTGACAACTAATAAATATAGAATATACTCCCAGTTTCTTAAAAATAAATCCCATGGAACACGGGTTTTCCGTACGTGTTCCATTCAATAGCCGGAGCCGGAAATTTAACAATACTTACCACCGAAAATATGGTTTTTAGAAAACGACTTCTTGTCTTTATTTTAGTTAAATCTACATCAAGAGATAAAAAGTATTGCCTGTAACGATAAGTGTTTACGCCCGATAAATCTGTTGTAGTACAATTTATATTTTTACAAGCGTATTCGTAAAACTTATCGTTGTTCTCAGCCCCAATCATATTTTCGGCCGAATAGCCTAAGGCAATATTCAACCATTTAGGAATATATTTTCTATGGGGTAAAAAAGATGGAACATTCACAGAAAGCCAATAAGTTTGTCCATTGTAATCTTTTAAAATATTTTCAGGTAAGGTGCTTCCAAACATTTCGGGTCGGTAACTAATAAACGAATTTTTTTGGTAAGAAAATTTGAGTTGAATTCGCTGTTCGCCCCATTCGGCATGTTGGCCTAATGCCAGCATCATGCCAGCCAAATTAGAACCCATATCACCCATAGAAAACCCCCATTGAGTAGAAAACCCATCAAGAATTTCTACCGTACTCAAAAAAATAATTCCTACGCTGCTGCCAAACCAAAGAGCAGAAGCAGAATCGTAACCCGCCCATTGCATGCTTTCTATTCCGAACCGCCCTAGTTGATACGATGTAAAGACATGACCCATTTTATCCATTTGCAGCCATTCTTGGTTGTCATCAAAAAAATGAAATTTACTGCGAGGGTAATTTTTATACCAGGTTTGGTTAAGTCCAATTATGGCAACTGAATATCCTGTGGCAGCAGCAACAACTAATGTTTTTTTTCTTGAGGCAAAATTTGAAGATAAACTATCCTGAGCCTCACAATTTTTGCATAGGAATAAACAAACAATGGTATGGAGAATTAATAGTCTCAAATAATCAATTACTTAAAAACAAATTTAGAATTTACTTTGTGGTTACGAGTCAATTCTGTAATTTTTCGGAATAAAAAGGGCTTTATGGATAACACAAAAGAAGTAAAGGAATTGTTTTCTAACAAAAATGTATCAAAGATTTTGTTTTTTAATTCAACCTCTAAAAACGAAATAATCGTTTTGCAGAAAGTTCTTGTTGAGTTAGGATATAAAAATATTCTTAAAAAAGTTGATGGTTTGTACGGAAATTACACGGCTAAGGCGATAGAGACATTTTTTCAACTACATAAAGAGAATACCGATGGAAAAAAAATAACTCCCAAACTTGCTAAAAAATTATACTCTGAATTTGAAAAAATATTTTCTAGTATTGAAGCAAAACCTTTAATTGTAGAATATACAAACTCAAGATTTACAGGTAAGCCCATCATGGTGCATTATGAGTTTGCAAGTGCTTTAGACAGAATCAATCAATACGCTACCGAGGCTGATGTGAAACTTCTTATTATCGATTCGTTGCGTAAACCCGATAAGGTGCTTTCAAATACAGTTGTTACTCCTTCAAAAGTATCGAACCATTTGGTTGGGCATGCTATAGATATGAATGTGCTGCATGGAAAGGATTATAAACAACTATGCAATTCTAAAGGTCTTGCAAATAAAACTTTACCAGCCCCTGTGGGCAAGTTTATTTCATTGTTAGAAAAAGATACACAACTGCGGTGGGGCGGAAAATTTAAAACGAAAGATACTGTGCATATAGACGATTATTACAACAAGGACATGGCAAAGTGGAATAGGCTTTTTAAAGAAATTTATAATCAATAAAATGATGTTAAGAGTTTTACTTTTCTTGTTTTTGACGCTAAATGTTTTTTTTGTTTATGCAAATTCAAAACAAAAGGCCGATAGTATTTATAACACATTTACACATCTTGATGATAGTACAATCATAATTGAAATTGTAGATTACGTAATGAAAAGCCCTTTAGCGATTAACGATAGCGAATTATCACTAGAGTTATTACAAAGAGTAAAATCGATTGCGGTTTCAAAAAACATTCAAAAATTCATGCCTCGTATAGATAAAACAATAGGTAGAGTTTATTACAATACCTCGGAATATAAAAAAGCAAATGAAATATTTTTAAAAATAATAGAAGAACAATCCTCTTCAGATTTATTTTTAGTAGATAAATGCGATATATACAATTTTCTTGGACTAATTCAACGCTCATTGGGAAATTATGAATTATCCATAAAATACTTTTTTCAATCATTAGAGATTGCAGAAAAACTTGAGAGCATTGATAAAATAGCCGTTGCACATACAAACATTGGCGGTATCTATTATTATCAAGATAAGTATAAAGATGCTGTAGCCAGCTTTGAAGAAGCAAAGAAATATCGCATAAAGCAGCACGATTCGGCAGGTGTAGCAGGTTTAGAAAATAATATGGGAGCATTATTGCTCGAAGAAAAAAACTTTAAAGAGGCTTTAAAAAACTTTAAACAAGCCTATACTTTTTACGAAAGAGAGAAGCTAGAGCGTTATCAAGCTATTATTTTGAATAATATAGCACGTTGCTACATTGGGCTAAATCAAAATGCAGAGGCTCTCAATTACCTGCATTTAGCCCTCTTCTACGGGCAAAAAGTGGGATATAAGTCTACAATTATTAATTCAAATTACTTAATCGGTGATGTTTATCAGGCACAGCATAAATTATTAGATGCCTTGCTCTACTATAAGAAAAGTTTAGACTTAGCCCGGGAAGAACAGCTGAAACCTTTGATTAGAGACTTGTATAAAAAAATGGCAGAAACCGAAAATTCGCTTAAGAATTTTAGCAATGCTTATCATTACCATACGCTTTATGCACTTTATCAGGATTCTATCATTAACGAAAATACCAATAAACAAATTGCCGAAATACAAGAGAAATATGAAAGTGAAAAAAAAGAAAAAGAAATAGAATCTTTAAGCAAAGAAAAACTACTGCAAGAAATAGAAATTACAAAAAAGAAAAACGAATTAAATACTCAAAAAAATATACGCAACTACAGCTTTATAGGGCTAGGCATACTCTCACTTTCATTATTCTTGCTCTATATTAATTTCTCTAACAAAAAGAAAAATGCAAAAATTTTAGAAGAAAAAAATAAAGAAATTGAAGCCAAAAACAAAGATATAACAGATAGTATTCAATATGCCAGTCGGATACAAAATGCTATTCTTCCTGCCATATCTGATTTTAAGAAATTTTTTCCTAATTCGTTTGTATTGTATAAACCAAAGGATATTGTAGCCGGAGACTTTTACTGGTTAGAACAGAAAGAGAAGTTCATTTTTTTTGCCGCAGCCGATTGTACCGGACATGGAGTACCGGGGGCCATGGTGAGCGTAGTTTGTTCCAATGCACTGAACAGAGCAATACATGAATTCGGTATTACTATCCCCTCAAAAATATTAGATAAAACAAGAGAGTTGGTAATTGAACATTTTTCTAAAAGTGATACGGAGGTAAAAGATGGTATGGATATTTCGCTGTGCAAAATAGAAAGGATAGAGAATGGAAAATATTTAATGGAATGGGCGGGGGCTAATAACGCTCTTTGGCTTTGTAGGAAATGCGATATGAAGAATAATGAAATCCAAGAGAGCGAAAAGATGTTTACCTCTATTGTTGATAATGCCTGTTTTAAGTTGCTAGAAATTGCTGCCGACAAGCAACCCATCGGAAATTTTGTGAACATAAAGCCTTTTAGAAATCATTCGATAGAGTTGTTGGCAGGCGATACTATTTTTTTGTTTACCGATGGTTTTGCGGACCAATTTGGTGGAGAGAAAGGAAAAAAAATGAAATCGTCTAATTTAAAAAAACTGTTGCTGTCTGTTCAGCACGAGAATATGAAAAAACAACATGAAATGCTAAATGATGCCTTTGTAAAATGGAAAGGAAATTTTGAGCAGGTAGATGATGTGTGTATGGTAGGGTTTAGAGTATAAGGTAAGTTTATTTTAACTCAAATAACACTTACTTTGTAGGCAACATAATTAGGTTTATTTTTTGTTGGAATCTAGATAAAGATTTTAATTTGTTAAATTAAAATCTTTAAGAACTTCCGGAATATACGAGTTGTTATCAAATATTTCTATATCTTCAGAATAGTTGGAATGTCCATCTGCTTCAATTAATATATTAAAGTTGCCTGCGGGTAAAATAATAATGTATCTTCCCGTGTTTGGGTTAGGTATATAATCGCCATATACTTCCATGCTTTGGTTATCAGTTACCGAAATATTTACATTTCCAGCCAAATAATTTCCTTCTGCATCTTTTATAAATCCTTTTAAAACCGTAAAGCGAGGGGCAATTTCATTGAAGGTAACTTGGTAAATATCCAAATCGCCCAAACCTCCCTCTCTTAAAGCCGAGATGTAACCGTATCTTCCCGTTTCTGAAATTCTCAGATTCATATTGTCGTCTGATGTGTTTATAGGGTATCCAATATTTTGCAGATTTACCCATTGGCGTTTTTCGGTATCCCATTCGGTTTTAAAAATATCGTATCCGCCCATACTGGTATGCCCCTTAGAACTAAAATATAAGGTCTTTCCATCGGGAGATAGGTTCGGAAAGTCTTCATCTTCGGAAGTATTAACGGTAGGACCTAAATTTTGTGGAGCACTCCACTCGTTGTTTGGAAGTTTTTTAGTTACATATAAATCGATACCTCCAAAGCCCCCCGGACGATCGCTGGCAAAATAAATAGATTCTCCATCCGAACTTAGACTGGCTGCTATTTCGGTATATTTGCTATTTACTTCTTTTCCCATTTTGGTAAGTTTACTAACTTCTTTACCATCGAAATGACCAATAAAAATATCGCCAAAACCTTCTTCTGCATTGTCAAATAAAAAAAGCATTAGTTTACCATCGGCCGACATGCCTATGATTTCCTCATCGCCTTCAAAATGGTTTACATTGTTTCCTATTGATTTTGCCCTAGTATATTTTCCGTTTTTTTCTTTTGCAATATAAATTTCCGATTTGTACTTCCCTTCAGGGTTTTTACCGCTTCCGTCATCTCTGCGGGTATTAAAAGCAATATACGATTGGTCGGTTGGAACAAAGGGGTAGTAATCGGAAAATTTTGAATTAATGTTTTCACCTAAATTCTGAAAGGTAACATCAATAGGGTATTTTACTAGTTCTTTTGCATTGTAGCAATATTCAATTTGTTTTTCTACATCTTTTACATTGTAGGTGGTACCCTCAGAAATTTTCTTAAAGGTTTCGTACATATTGATGGCTTCGTCAAAGCGGTTAGCAAAATGATATGCCCTGCCCAAAAGGTAATAAGTATTGGCATCAGCTCTTTCGTTTTTTACGGCTTGCTCTAAATATTCTATGGCTTTCGTTTTATCTAAGTTGGTGTTAAGGTAACACACGGCTATTCTGTATTTGTATTTATCGTTGGAGGGGTCGTTTTTCAAAAGGTTTTGGTATTCTTTAAGAGCCTGTTCAAAGTTGTTTTTTGAAAAATAATCGTTGGCTGTTTTCTCACTTATTACTTGTGCATTTAAGCCGGTATTAACAAAGAAAATACAAATAACTAGAAGGGCTATTTTGTTCATTTATAATGAGTTTTTTAGGGTAGCAAAGGTAATAAAATACCCTACTTTAATAAGAGATAAGATTGAATTTTATAAACATTTTGTACACCTGCTTTTTTTGTTATCTAATATTTTCATTTACTCTAAAAGAGTAGAAAAAACGCCATGTGTATCGTAATAGATAGTACGCAAGGCGGTTTAAAAAATGGTAGAGAAGAGGCAGCTTTTGGAATTGTTCGTAGGTAATTTTCTCACAGTCGTTTTCTATTATTTGTAGTAGTTGAGCGTTGAAATTTTTACCCAGATGTTCATCAACTACTTCCAGATTCATTTCAATGCTTTCATAATCGCTTAAAAAATTAAGGTTATGAGAACCCACGGTAAACCAGATTTCATCTACAATTGCCACCTTTGCATGAAGTACCGAATTTTTCCATTCATATATTTCTATATTATTTTTTAGCAACCAATGATATAAATAACGCGAAGCGGCCGAAGAAAGCCATACATCGGAATATTTAGTAAGAATTAATTTTACGGTAACTCCTCTTTTTTTTGCTTTTTTAAGACGTTGCCTGATTCCTCTGCCGGGAATAAAATAACTTCCCATAATCAGAATGTTTCTTTCTGCATGATCAAATGCTTTTTTATAACTTTTCGATATGTCTGTTTTTCCTCGCAGATAATCGTTTACATTTAGTTTTACGGGTGTGCTGAAATGGGAAGGTAGCGTTTTTATTTTTTTTTGAAAATGGTGAAACGATTTTTCCTGAAGTTCGATACATCTTTTCTCGATGTAAGAAACCACTTGCCCTTCTACCAGCAGGGCATAATCTAACCAAGCGGTTTGGTCTTTTAAGTCGTTGTATTTATCGGCTATATTAATTCCTCCTACCAATGCTTTATGATGGTCGAAAACTACTACTTTGTGGTGTAATCTACGACCGATGCTTAGGTTTCTGCCAGATAATAGTGGGGCAAAAAAGCGAAATTCGATGCCCTCATTTTTTAGTAATTCAATATCTTTTTTATCAAAATCTTTAGAACCGAAGCCATCTAACAGTATGTAAATTTTTATTTTTTTTTGGGCTGCGGCAATGAGTGCATTACGTACAATACTTCCTGTGCTATCATTAGCAAAGATGTAGGTCTGGAAATAGATGGTTTCTTTTGTATTCTCAATTTCGTATAAAAGGGTGTTAAAGAAAACAGACCCTCCTTTTATAATTTGAACCTTATTTTGCGAACTAAATTTTTCGATATTAAAAAGCATAAAGTGAAAAATTTATTTTGTTTTTCGCTTTGATTTTTTTTCGGGATTTTCGTGAAAGAAGTAACGGAAATCTACTGTGAGGTAATTGCCGCTTAACCATGTATTAAAAACGGGTCCGTTCAATCGCGAATACCTTTTATATAAAACGCTGTTAAAAACATTATCACGGAATGGTCTGTGGTAGGATGCCCCGAGATAAAAATATCCACTTTTTTCTGTTCTCCATTCAAACCCTATGTTAGCTAAAAGAGCTGTTTGTAACCAATTTCTTCTTAAAGTTACATGGCTTATATGGTCGTTTGAGGTAGATAAATCGGTTGGAAACATATCTAACGAAAGTCCTGCTGCTGTATTCATGTAAAGTTGTTCCCCTAACCGAATATATACCAGCATGAGCAGTGGAATTTCATAACTTATTAGTTTATATTTTCTGGAAGTGCTAAAGGTACTGTCTTCTATACGAATCGTGTAATTTCTTCTTACGTAGTTTATGCCTGTTTCAAAAGAAAAGGTGGAAGTAATTCCTTTTCTTACAACCATGCCAAAGCAGTAACCAAGGTTGGGTTGTAAGGTAAAATGTACGGAAGAATCGGTAAAACTGCTTTTACCTGTTTTAAACATTTCGCTGGGAATGATGGGTTTTATTTGAAAGCCGGCAGTTGCCACATTTTCCTGCGAGTATGTAGGTGTAATTAGTCTTAGAATAAAAAACAGAGCTATAAAGTATGTCTTGCAATATTTCATCAGGTCAAAAATAATCAATCTAACACGCATTTATGGCATAAATAAATGAATGGTTTGTATTCATTAAAAAAATGCGGGTATTTTAGTTGGAAAGTAAAACTCCTGCTATGGCAAGGGTAAGCATTAATAAGAATAAGCCTAGCACGAAGTATCTTAAAAATTTATCTTGAATAAAGGGTTTTCTGTATTTAGCGTAGGTTAAAAGAGATAAATGATTGGCTTTATCAAAATCTGTTTTTTTTAAAATGAAGAAGTAAATAATTTCTGTTTGGTATCGTTTACTTTGGTAGGGTTCTTCGCCTACGGTAAACCATAATTTTTTTTCTAAGGCAAGGGTTTTAAAATGCTCTTTTTGTTCGGGAGTAAAAAAGTAAAAAATAATTTGATGGATATCGGTCGGATGTTCCTTATAATTTTTTAGCTCTAACATACAAACTAAGAACCAATAAGTATTTTTTTGCCCACTACTAAACGGGAGTTTCTACTTATGCCATTTAGTTCACAAAGCCGTTTAATGGTGGTGCCGTATCGTTGTGCAATTTCGTATAAATTGTCTCCTTTTTGAATGGTGTGGTGTTTAGTGCCTTTTGGAATGGCTGAGTAACTCCATTTGTTTTTGTATAACAACAATGTATCGCTGTACAGCTTTTCTTCTTTTAGATTAATGATGTAGCGAGGATTCAACGCAATGCTTTTGTATCGTAGTTCAAAATGTAGGTGGCTTCCTGTTGAGTTTCCGGAGCTTCCGCCTAATCCAATCATTTGCCCGGATTCCACCACATCACCGGGTTTTACTTTTATTCTGTGCAGGTGGGCATAGAGCGTTTCCATTCCGTTGTAATGTCTTATCACTACTACTCTTCCATACCCTTTATAGTTTTGAGCAAACCGAACCATGCCGTCAAATGAAGCCACCACAGGGTCCCATACGTTTAAATCAATATCAATACCGGCATGTTGTCGTCCGCTTCTCCACCCGAAATGCGATGTGATTTCTCCTTTAACGGGCATCACAAAATGGCAAAAATTAGAAACATCGGTTAGCACAAGGGTTACAGAATCCTCTAAATCGTTTTCATTAAATTCCGGGTGTACATGGCTTGTATTCCATTCTTTATAAAAGGCACCCGATGGGTAATTCGAATCATCA
Source organism: Flavobacteriales bacterium (assembly GCA_013359255.1). GTDB lineage: Bacteria > Bacteroidota > Bacteroidia > Flavobacteriales_E > Vicingaceae > BCD5. The sequence goes on along the minus strand of JABWCF010000013.1, from coordinate 51,579 downwards.
TAGAATCCGCTAAGGGAAATAGCATTTTCAGGTTCATTAAAATAATTTTCGATATAGAGATTGAGTTTTTGCATCCACTCTTTAGAGATGGCTTTACAATTCAGCAACGAATCAATTACATTTATTATATTTTCGCCTGTATAATTTGTAAAGTCATCGAAAATAGAGTTGCAATTATCTACTACAAGAGCTTTAACGGTATCTTTTTTTTGTTTTACATCTTCCGTTTTATTGTTTTCGGCAAACAAAAATGTACCACACCCAAAAAGTGCAACCCAAAAAAGTAAAATGCCTCTTATTTTGCTCATCGCGATTTCTAAACAGGGGCGTGAAGATAATAAATAAAAATAAAATATTTCAATTTCTTAAAAAAGTAGCTAATTTTCAGAACAATTATTTTTATAAAACTGCTTTATGTTGTTTGATTTACATTGCCATGCTGCGTTTAAACCTGCAAACTCAAAAGGTGCAAATGGACAAATACCCGATATTGATATGTGGAATGAAAGAAAAAAACAGGGTATTTCGGATGCTGATTTAATAAAAGAAAGTTTTATCTATACCTCCCAATCTCATTTTAATGCCTTAACCGAAGGAAATGTAAGAGTGGTGTGTAATTGCCTTTATGCCTTAGAACGCCAGTTTACAGTGCCGGAGGGGTGGATTGGTTGGGCCAATAACCTTACGGCAAAACTTACCGGCTTTGATATTACACGCATCAATGAAATTCGCGATAGAAAAAAATCTTATTTCAAAGAGTTGGAAAGAGAATACGATATACTTAAAAAAAATCGTGCACATACACAATTCTCAGCAAAAGGAAATTCCTATGTAATGGTAAACTCTGTTGATGAACTGAAAAATGAGTTGAATAAAAGTAGCGATACATTATGTTTTATTAATACCGTAGAGGGTATTCATTGCTTTGCAGAGGATTTATACACACCTAGTGGAGAGTATATTCCGATAAAACCGGAACAAAGAAAAAATTCCGCATTATACAAGGAGTTTCTTAAGAGAACCTGCCGAAACATTCAGCAAAGTAAAGAGTGGGAACACCCTCCTTTTTTTATTACATTGGCCCATCACTTTTATAATTTCTTTTTTGGCCATTCATTAAGTTTCCCTGCTATACAAAATGGTTTTGCACCCCTTCCGAATGGCCAAGAAATTAGTTACTTCTACCTTGGCATTTATCCCTATGGAAAAGAAGTGTTAAGCACTATGTTGGGAAAATACAACAGCGAAAACAAACCGGTACGCAGAATTTTGCCCGATTGCAAACACCTTAATCCGCAGGGGCGAATGGAATATTACGATTACATTAGGCCACTAAAAAACACTCCCGATGAAATTCCTGTGATACACAGTCATACGGCAATTTCGGGTAGAAAAAAACTAAAACGCTCCATTGAAAATTCCTACAAACTTTTAGATGATGAAAAAAGCGAATTTTATAATCAAGATCACATTAATCTATACGATGAAGATATTGTTGAAACCGTAAATTCCGATGGCATTATAGGAATTATGTTAGATGATAAAAGAATAATCGGAGATAAACTTCCTCCCGAATGCAACCTTACCAAAAAGCAATTTAAAGAAAAACGAGAAGAATTAACTTTGGTCTATAACGAATGCAGCAAACAACGGAGCATTATTCAAAACCCCAATTCGTCTCAAGAGGAAAAGAACAATGCCTATATTATTTTAACTGCATTTACTCAAAAGGCCGAAAACAAAAGAAACGAAATTACATTGATATACGGAGCTGTAATTCTAAGGCAATTCTTCAGAGTAGCCGAGTTGTGTGGCGAAAAGGGATGGAATCATGTGTGCATTGGAACAGACTATGATGGAGTGATTAATCCGGCCGATATATACTCTCAAGCCGATAAGTTGAAATACTTGTGGGCCGATTTAGAAAAAGCATGGATTTATTATAAAAATTCGATAGGGGGTGTATATTCGTATTGCCTTTTTGGTAAAACACCGGCACATTTTATTGAAAAAATTACATTAACAAACGGACTCAATTTTTTAGAAAAATATTTTCATGATGAATTCCTAATCAACGGAAAAAAAGGAATACCTAATGAAAATAACCTACATAATTTGATTGCATAAATTAATACAACTATGAATAATATTATAGCCAAAGAGAATAAAGATTTTTTTATTCTTTTTAAACCCAAAGACATTGTAAGTGGAGATTTTTATTACTCCATTACTCATAAACACCCATATACCAACGAAATATTTTATTTGTGTGCAGCCGATTGTACAGGGCATGGGGTGCCTGGAGCATTTATGAGTATGTTGGGTATTTCCTCTTTAAACAAAGCCATTATAGAAAAAAATATTTCGGTTCCTTCGGAAATATTAAATGATGTTCGTGAATCTATTGTGTCTTCACTAAATCCGGAAGGCAGTGAAGAAGAAAGCAAAGATGGTATGGATTGCGTATTGTGTGCGATTGATTTTACAGCTAAAAAAATAAATTTTGCTGCTGCCAACAATCCTTTATGGCTCATTAGAAATAACGAATTGATAGAGTATAAACCCGATAAAATGCCAGTAGGTATGCACAGCGGAGAAGTAAGACGCTTTACTAATCAGGGGTTCGATTTAATAGACGGAGACTTAGTTTATATCTTTACAGATGGTTATCAAGACCAATTTGGTGGTGAAAAGGGTAAGAAATTTAAAGCAGCTAATTTAAAACGACTATTGCTTTCCATACATCAGAAAAATATGGAAGAACAGGAGCAGATTTTATCTGAAAATTTTACCCAATGGAAAGGAAGCATGGAGCAGATAGACGATGTATGCCTTATTGGTTTGAGGGTTTAAGAAAAAAATCTCGTTTATTTAAAAAGAGCAACACAAAAAGAGTAAGAACTATTGAGGCACTTCAATTACATTCGCCTTAATATTTAACACGATAGTAGAAGGCTCTGTGTTGGCCACAATGCTAACGGTTTTGTTTTGCTGTGCCACTTGTTTTCCGGGGCTGTAAACCACTTCAATATTACCGGTAGCTCCCGGAGCAATAGGTTCTTTTGGGAATGTGGGCACGGTGCAACCGCACGAGCCGGTGGCACTTTTTATAATTAATGGATTGCTTCCTGTATTGGTAAATTTAAAAATATGTTTATTCTCTGTGTCTTGTTTTACATTTCCAAAATCATATTCCATGTGTTCAAAGGCAAGAGTGGTTTTGGGGGTGTTATCATCTTCAACCTCTGTTTCTTTAGTATGATCGTGTGGGTCTAACAAGTTATCAGGGTTGTCTAATGCACTAGAAGCCACGTTGCTAACGGGTGTGGGCGAGTTTAAATCTTCGCTTTCGGTATAGGATAAAAAGGTATTAGCAATAAGGGTTACTGCAATAATTCCGAGCAATCCTACTTTTATATTTTCTCTTAAATCGTTATTCATAGTATTTTTTTATGCAAATATAATAGGTTATTTGTACGAAAGTTTCATTTTTTTGAAAGTATCGTCTTGCAGCACTTCAATGGCTTTTTTGTAGGCTTCGTTCACATGGTTTATAATATGGTAATATGCCGATACATCGTAGAGATGGCGAGCAAAGGTGGCTTTTAAATTAAGTTGAATAATAAAGTCGGACTTTTCTTTTTCTTTGTCAATGTCCTCTCGTTTTATTTCGGCTTTTTCTGCAAATAGTAAAAGAGCGTTATAAATTTCTGAATCGGAATCAAAACTTTTATTAAAGGTTTCAAAGTCGGGGTATTTTGTTAAAAGTTCGTTGCGGTGATTATCTAAGTAATCGAGCGAAAAATCGCCAATAATACCTTTGCGAGCTATGCGTTGAAAGTATTTGGTAGAAAGAGTGGTATCAAAGGGTGTGTAGATATCGGGCATAATTCCCCCTGCACCGTATACCACTCTTTTGGCCGAAGTGTAATATTTTAGAGAATCGTGCAATTTAATTTTACTAGGATCTACAAATTCACCATTTTTAAAACGTTCGTTAATTTCTTTTTGGTAGGCATCAGCCCCTTCATCGTAAGGTTTTTGTATGCACCTGCCCGAAGGGGTGTAGTACCTTGCCGTAGTAAGTCTTACCGCAGAGCCATCACTGAGAGGGTAAGGTTTTTGCACCAATCCTTTTCCAAAAGATCGTCTTCCTATTATTAAACCTCTATCCCAGTCTTGAATGGCACCGGAAACAATTTCACTGGCCGAGGCAGAGCCTTCATCGATAAGCACTACAATTTTTCCAGATTCAAAATTACCTCGGCTTGTGGCTTTATATTCTTGCTTTGTTTGTTTAACCCCTTCGGTATAAACCAATAGTTTTCCCTTGGGTAAAAATTCATCTGCCAAATCAATGGCTGTGTTAAGATAGCCTCCTCCGTTTCCCATTAAATCAAGTATTAAGGCTTGCATTCCTTGTGCCTTTAGTTTACTCAGAGCATCTTCGTATTCCTTTACGGTTTCTTTAGCAAATCGGCTAATTTTTATGTACCCAATTTCGGGGGTAACCATGTAAGAAGCATCTACGCTATAAATGGGTATTTTATCGCGGGTAATCATAAAATCTAAAATTTCTTTAGAACCATTTCGTTTTATTCCTACTTTAACTTTTGTGCCTTTGGTACCTCTTAGTTTTTTAGAAACATCGTTATTTTTAATTCCAATTCCGGCTATGTTTTCTCCCTCTACGGTAACAATTTTGTCTCCTGCTCTTATTCCTAGTTTTTCTGAGGGGCCTCCAACAATGGGAGAGATAACCACAATGGTATCTTTTATAATTTGAAATTGTACTCCAATTCCTTCAAAATTTCCTTCTAAGGGTTCATTCATTCGCTGAAGCTCCTCTTTTGGAATATATACAGAATGGGGGTCTAACTCTTTCAGCATACCCACAATGGCGTCTTCTACCATTTTATCTTCGTTTACAGAGTCAACGTAGGAGTATTTTATAAGTTGAATGAGCTGCTCAAATTTTTTAGTGGAACTTGTGTTTTGGGCAAAAGAAAAAGAAGCAGATATTAAAAAAACTGCTACAAGGGTAATTCTAATAAGATAATTCATATCTGAAATTTTGCTAAAAAAAAACAATAACTATACCGTAGGTGTATTTTGATTTGTGAAATTACGAAAATGCCAAACTTATTAGTGTAAACATGGGTTAATTATTGTTAAAATAAATTTGGCACACAACTTGGTTTCTTGCGTTAAAATAATAAAAAAAAACGGAGGAACGCTTATGAAAACAAAAATTTTTACCCTTGTTGCAGGCTTTACAATACTAGCCGAATCTGCAATGGCTCATGCAGGTAAATCAGAGCTGAATATCCGCCTTTGGGATAACGGAATGTTTACATTGGTTGTAAACAATCAGTCGTTTTCTACTCCTACCACCAATTTTTCCATGGCTAATTTACGTCCGGGAAACCATCAATTAAAAGTTTTTCGCAACTTCATTAATCCTTACGGATACGGTGGAAACGTAAAGATGGTATACAACGGATGGGTAAGTATACAACCCAACACAAAGTTGCTTGCTTTTGTAAACTCGAATGGACAGTTGGTGGTTGAATCTTTAATGCCTTGCCACCACAAGTATTATGGCAATGGATACGGAAACAACTGGCAATACAATAACTACAACGGAAACCAATACAATGGATATGGTAACACGTACGGAAACTACCAGTATAACAACAATGGTGGCAGTAATTATTACAATGGTGGCGGGTATGGTTATTCCTATGGAATGTTGCCCGAGCAATTCTCTCAGTTAAAATTAACCATTGGAAACACTAGTTTTGATAATACCCGATTAACCGTAATGAAACAAGCGGTAGCGGCAAATCAGGTAACTACAGCACAGGTAAACGAGTTGTTGGGTATGCTAAGTTTTGAATCTACCCGCTTAGATTTTGCAAAATATGCATACGCCTACACCTTAGATAAAGAAAATTATTACATGGTAAACAACACATTTAGTTTTAGCAGCAGCATTGCAGAACTTAATCATTTTATTGGCCAATTCAATGGCTAATAATTTCCAGGGCGATTGGAAAAAGGGGCATCTATTATGATGCCCCTTAATTTTTTAATCTATTTTTTATCACTAATAATTCCCCCCTGACGAGTATTCTTCTCCTTTCCAAACTCCTTATGAAATAACCAATTGCATAGGTTGGGCTGCCCCAACTTATGGCACATCCGATTATTTTAACCAATGTGCAAATGGCACTTATGTACATTTCGTTGGCTGAATATTCCGATTTAATGATAAACGAATTTGGTGCATATTTATCAACTACTCCTATTACAAGCCTTAACATAGCTGCGTTAACTGTTACACCTCAAGTAATTTTAAAAAATCCTAACTTTTTTACAGATACCATTAACTGGATGCATGTAGAGGGTGTTTATATAGCTGAAGGTGGTGAAAAGTACATAACCATTGGAAACTTTAATGATAATAACCAGACTGATACCCTTAGAAGATATGGATTTAGTACAGAAGAATATAAACCTTATGTATCTTATTATTTTATAGATGCAGCTTATACTTACGACATTACCGAGTAATTTCTCCCACCTAATGTATTTACCCCAAACGGAGATGGCATTAACGATGAATGGAAGCTACCCAACTTACCCGATTATGAAGTAATTATTTTTAATCGTTGGGGCAACAAAATTGTTCGTAGCCAACTAATCAACTTTGCATGGAATGGCAAAACTACAAACGGTAGCACTTGTTCTGATGGAGTATATTTTTACATCATAAAAAATAGTAACACACAAAAAGAAGCCCCAGCTGCCGCAAGCGTCCCGCTTGTGGTAAATAAAAAATAATACATTTGCCAACATGAGCAGAAACTACAAATTTCATAACCCTGAAGGGCTTTATTTTATAAGTTTTGCAACAGTATTTTGGATAGATGTGTTTGTAAGAGAAGATTATTCAGACTGCATCGTAAAGAATTTAAACTATTGTGTGTCTAAAAAAGGAATGGAAATCTATGCTTGGTGTCTAATGACTAGTCATGTACATTTGATATTTAAGTCAACCCAGCAAAAGCCTGAAGAATTAATACGAGATTTTAAATCGTTTACCGCAAAAGAATTAATATCATTAATAACAACCCACCCACAAGAAAGCAGAAAGGAATGGATGTTAAATGCGTTTAAAAAAGCGGCATCAGCAAACGCTAACAATACAAAAAATCAGTTTTGGCAACAGCACAACAAGCCGATAGAGTTATGGAGTAATGAAGTTATAGAACAAAAAATTAATTATGTTCACAATAACCCTGTTGTTTCGGGTTTTGTTGAAAAACCAGAAGATTGGAAATATAGTAGTGCAAAAAACTTTTGTAATGAAAAAGGTTTAGTAAACTTATGTTTGATTTAAAGTTAATAGATACCACAAGCGGGACGCTTGCGGCAGCGGGGGGGGGGCTGGCTATACCGGGTGGCAGCTGAGGAAAACTTACAAAGTGGCGTTTACACCTACAGCCTTATTGCTGATGGTAAACTAATCACTACTAAAAAAATGGTAGTGGAGAAGTAGGTTTTTCTAATAAAAAAGAGGCAGCTTTAAGCTGCCTCTTTTTTTGTAAAATACTTTTAGACCACATTTAATTCCTTTCATAAATACTATATTTGCCCACTCAAAAATGAATTTTATTTTAGAATGGATAGAAACGGAATAATAGGGCTAATACTAATTGCTGCAATTGTTATTACTTATGGGATCATCAATGCTCCATCAAAGGAAGAAATAGAAAAAGCAAAGGCAAAGAAGGAAGCGGAATTAAAAGAAAAGGAAAAACAGACTAACGCTGCCGATGTTTTTAATGTTACAACCGATACGCTACATACAGATTCTTCTGAACTTTCTGTTACCGATACCCTTTTAAAACCCATTGAAAACGATTCCGTTCAAAACGCTTTATTGCTTTCTAAACACGGTGTTTTTTCGGGTGTGGCAAACGGAAAAGAAGAAATTATTTCGCTGGAAAATGAAAAAATCAGTTTTCAGATATCTACTAAAGGAGCCCGAATTACTACGGTAATGCTAAAAGAGTACCAAACCTATTATAAAGAACCATTGGTATTATTTGATAAGGATTCTTCTTTTTTCAATTTCAATTTTTTTACAACCGATAATAAGGATATTCATACTGCTGAATTGTTTTTTGAACCTTCAACAACTCAAAATATAAGGGTTTCGGGCGAAAAAGATTCGGCTGTGCTAGTATTAAAATTACCAAGTAACCAGCCGGAAAAGTACATAGAGTTTATATACACACTGAAAGGCAACAGCTACATGGTAGATTTTGATGTGCGAATGGTTGGAATGAATGATGTGGTTTCTCCGAGAACAGATTTATGTTACTTAAACTGGTGGATTAATTCGCCCAATCAGGAAAAAACCATAGAAAATCAGCAGAATACCACCACCGTTTATTTTAAATATAAAGAGGAGGTGGCCGACTACATCAATGAAATGAAAGATGAAAAAAATCCCTTAGAGGCAAGTACCAAATGGGTAGCATTTAAGCAGCAGTTTTTTAGTGCAGTTATTATTTCCGATACGTATTTTGATAAAGCCGATGCATTTATTGAAACTAAAAAACTCAATGCATCAAAATATGTAAAACAACTTACAGCTTCCCTTTCTCTGCCTTATCAGCACAAGGAGGAAGATGTATTGGGTATGCAGTTTTATTTTGGTCCAAACCACTATCAAACATTAAGCAGTTATAATTTAGGATTAGAAAAATTAATACCACTGGGTTGGGGAATTTTAGGTTGGGTAAATAAGTATTTGGTCATTCCGGTTTTTAATTTTTTAGATAGTTTTAATCTAAATTATGGTATTATTATATTGCTGCTTACCATTTTTATAAAGCTGCTGCTTTCTCCGATTACTTACCGAAATTTTGTTTCTAGTGCAAAGATGAAGGTGCTAAAACCTGAAATTGCAGAGTTGAATGAAAAGCATAAATCGGAACCATTAAAAAAACAGCAGGCCGTAATGGAATTGTACAAGCGGGCAGGGGTAAATCCTTTTGCCGGATGTATTCCTGTTTTGTTACAAATGCCTATTTTAATTGCACTTTTCCGTTTTTTTCCGGCATCTATCGAATTGCGTCAGCAAGGTTTTTTATGGGCCGATGATTTATCAACTTACGATTCGGTACTGGAATTGCCTTTTTCTATTCCGTTCTATGGCGAACACGTTAGCTTATTTACCATTCTTATGGCAATTTCTATTTTCTTTTACTCTAAAGCTACCGGTCAAATTGATACCACCTCAAAAGACCCCATGGCAGTTCAGATGCGGATTATGATGTACATTATGCCTTTTATGATGTTATTCTTTTTCAATAATTATTCGGCTGGTTTAAGTTATTATTATTTGGTGGCCAACCTAATTACCATAGGCCAAACCTGGGCTATACGTAAATGGGTAATTAATGAAGCGGCCATTCATAAACAAATTCAGGAAAATAAAAAGAAACCGGTTAAAAAATCACAATTCCAGCAAAGGCTGGAAGATATGGCCAAACAACGATCCTTAGGAAAAAAGAAATAGCATTTATTTTTTTTCACTTAATAATTTATTCCACCCACTTCTCCATACCGATGCGGGTTTAAGAAAGTAAACTTCAAGAGGGTTTATATCATCGGTAAGCACCGGAAATTTTTTGTTGCTTTCAAAAGGTAATAGGTAATAACTTTCGGTATTTGTTTTTATTTCAACTTTTTTGTTGTTTACAGAGGCCAGTAGCAATAGATTGCGTTGAGCCTCTTTTCCTTTAGTAGCAATAGTTTGTACAGAAAATCCGCATTGTATAAGCGTATTGTATATGCTGTATAGCGGACGGGCATTTTTTCCGGAACTAAAACCATAAAGATTGATAAGAAGGGAACCGTTGGTGTGAAGCAGGTTTTTTATTTTACTAAACGATTGAAAAGTTAAAACATGAGCAGGAGGTGTTTCGCTAAAAAATAAATCAATAAAAATAAAGTCGAACATCTCATTCGTTGAATTTATAAAATGCCTGGCATCATCTACTACCGTGTGGAAATCATTTTTTCCGATAAAGTATTTTTCGGCAATTTCGGGTATTCTGGCATCTAACTCTACCGCTGTAATTGTTAAACCGTATGTGGCAAACTCTTTAGCTACAATACCCGCTCCCATACCTAAAAGCAAACATTTTTTGTTTTTGTATTCTTGGGCTACTTGTTTGGCTACTTCAACGTAGTGCCAGGTGTATAAAGGTTGGGCGCTTTTATCGGCTATGCTTTGTCCTGTGCCGTTTACCATTAGGGAGCGTCCGTCTATCCATTTATTTTTTATAAATGAGAAATACGAGTCGTCATGTACTTCAATCTCTCCCAGAATACCTTCGGAATGATAAAGTGCGTTTTTATCGTCCTTGAATTCGTCTGCAAAAAATGTACATAAGCTGTATAAAATAATAAACAGGATACCCCATATTTTAGATTGGTACGAAATGAATAAAAAAGAAAGTAAAAAAAGAGAAAGAGAAAAAACGAGCAACGTATTTGCTATTCCTATGGTAGGGAGGGTGTAGAATCCGCAAAAGAAAGTAGCAAATATTCCACCTAGTGTAGAAATGGCGTAAACAGAACCAGCTGCACTTCCGGCAGATGTTGTGTTAGGTAAATAAGATTGAATCATTAGGGGAGAGGAGAGTGCTAGAAAAAAAAGAGGCAAAAAAGCATAGCAAATTAATCCTAAAGTGGAACCAAGTTGAACAGGGAGCAGGTATAATTTTTGTAAAAAAAAGTTGGCTAAAACCGGTGTCAAACAAATAAAACAAGAAGCGATAAATAAGACAAGAGGGAGTTTTTTTTCCGAGTAATGTTTTGAAGAAAGAATACCTCCGGCAAAATAACCACACATTAAAGCCAGCAAGGTAACGCCTAAGGTGGCTGCCCATGCATACAGAGAAGTTCCAAAGTATGGAGCGAGTAATTTGGCAGCCCCCAACTCTACGGCCATTAAATTGGCTCCTTCGGTAAAGGCAACCATTAAAATGAAATAAGGAAATATTTTTTTCATTTTTAGAAGGGCATAGTGGTTAGAAGGAAAGTGAAGATAAACTGTTTTTTTTCAAAAATAATAAAAATTGACAGAGTAGGTTTTTGAGTAAATTCGAAGAGCAGTAGATAAAAGATTTATTTAAGTAAGAGGTTACAAATAAAAAATGCCTGCGTGTAACGCAGGCATTTTTTATTTGATTCAATAGATGTATTACATCATTCCGTCCATACCCCCGGGCATTGCAGGCATTGCTTTTTCTTTTTCTTTTACTTCGGAAATTACACATTCGGTAGTAAGCAACATGCTAGCAATAGAAGCTGCATTTTGCAGAGCAACACGGGCAACCTTGGTGGGGTCTATTACACCTGCTTCAAAAAGATTTTCAAAAGTTTCGGTGCGGGCATTGTATCCAAAATCGGCTTTTCCTTCTTTTACTTTTTGAACAATAATGGAACCTTCGCCACCGGCATTTGCCACAATTTGTCTAAGAGGTTCTTCAATGGCTCTTTTTATAATATTGATTCCTGTTTGTTCATCTTCGTTTTCGCCTTTTAATTTTTCAAGCGATTTTAAAGCACGAATAAAACCTGTACCACCTCCGGGAATAATTCCTTCTTCAACGGCTGCACGGGTTGCATGCAAGGCATCGTCCACGCGGTCTTTCTTTTCTTTCATTTCTACTTCGCTGGCAGCACCTACGTATAAAACGGCTACTCCACCTGCTAATTTTGCAAGGCGTTCTTGTAGTTTTTCTTTATCGTAATCGGAAGTGGTGGTTTCTATTTGTGCTTTAATTTGGTTTACTCGAGCTTTAATTTCGTCTTTTTTACCAAGTCCGTTTACGATGGTTGTGTTGTCTTTATCAATGCTTACTTTTTCAGATTGTCCAAGATAACTTAGGTCAACATTTTCTAATTTATATCCTCTTTCTTCCGAAACAACAGTGCCTCCGGTAAGAACGGCAATATCCTGAAGCATTTCTTTTCTGCGGTCGCCAAAGCCTGGTGCTTTAACGGCAGCTACTTTTAATGAGCCACGGATTTTGTTTACTACTAATGTGGCTAGCGCTTCTCCATCTACTTCTTCGGAAATGATAAGTAGAGGGCGACCTGTTTGAACTACTTTTTCCAATACAGGAAGCAGGTCTTTCATGGTGGATATTTTTTTATCGTAAATTAAGATGTAAGGGTTGTCCAATTCGGCCTCCATTTTTTCCGGATTGGTAACGAAGTAGGGAGAAAGGTATCCTCTGTCGAACTGCATTCCTTCTACCGTTTTTACTTCAGTTTCTGTGCTTTTTGCTTCTTCTACGGTAATTACACCTTCTTTGCCTACTTTGGCCATAGCCTCGGCAATTAGTTTACCTATGGTAGCATCGTTATTTGCAGAGATGGTGGCTACCTGCTCAATTTTTTTATTGTCGTCACCTACTTTTTGAGATTGTTTTGCAAGGTCTTCAACCACTACACTTGTAGCTTTGTCTATACCTCTTTTTAAATCCATAGGATTAGCACCTGCTGCCACATTTTTTAAACCGGTGGTAATGATAGATTGAGCTAAAATAGTAGCAGTTGTAGTTCCGTCACCAGCGTCATCGGCTGTTCTAGAGGCTACTTCTTTCACCATTTGGGCTCCCATGTTTTCAACGGGGTGGTCTAGTTCAATTTCTTTTGCAACGGTAACTCCGTCTTTGGTTAAAGAGGGGGCTCCGTATTTTTTCTCAATAATTACATTTCTGCCTTTTGGACCTAATGTTACTTTTACTGCATTAGCTAATTTGTCTACACCTTTTTTAAGTGCATCGCGTGCTTCTAAGTTGTAGCTGATTTCTTTTGTTGCCATATTATTAATTTTTTTTAGGGTTTGTTTTTAAATAGTTCCGAAAATATCGGAGTTGCGCATGATAAGGTATTCTGTGCCGTCAATGGTAATTTCGGTTCCTGAATATTTTCCGTACAATACACTATCGCCTACTTTTACTGTAACCGGTTTGTCTTTTAGTCCTTCTCCAACAGCTATTACTTTCCCTTTTTGTGGTTTTTCTTTTGCTGTGTCGGGTATAATAATGCCGGAGCTGGTTTGTGTTTCGGGTGCTGCAGGTTCAACAAGCACGCGGTCTTCGTTGGGTTTAAAATTAATTTTTGCCATATTGAATTTATTTTTTTAAAGTTTAATGCACTGCTTCGTGCAGCATTTGTGCCATTTTGATTTTTGTTTTTTTTTCAGTCAAAAATTCATTTTATTTAAAAAAATGACAGATAATATATGCCACGCTGACATTTTGTATTTGCATCCACATTTCTTTGAAGTATGGATATTCACTTATGTTTCCTGCTTTTATTGTTCAGGAGTGGGTACTCCTTCCGGCATTGAAGGGGGAGCTTGAATTGGGTTTTCGGCTTCGTCTATTTGCTTTTGAATTGCCGATTCTTCGCCTTGTTGGTTAGGATTAGAAGCATCATTTTTTGGATGAACGGCTGCCGATACAATGCTTAATACTACTAAGGCAATACCCAGTGTCCATGTGGCTTTCTCTAAAAAATCGGCTGTTTTTCTAACTCCCATTACTTGGTTACTAGACGCAAAGTTTGCAGCTAATCCTCCCTTTGGGTTTTGAACTAACACAACTAAAATCAGAAATATTGAAATAAGTAGTATGATTGCAGAAATGAAGATATCCATGATGATATTTTATTTATTTTTTTCCTTTATTAATTTAATTTGGGTGGCAAAATAACTCTTTTTTTCCGGATATTTCAAACTTAATTTTTTATAAGCGTTTAGGGCTTTTTGGTAATTTCCCTGAAGGAAGTAGATGTGAGCAAGTGTTTCGGTTATTAATTCATCATTCTCTGTAACGCTTTTCTTCGCCATTTCGGAAGGCTTGAAAAACTTTGTTTTATGGTTTGAATCGGTAAATTCTATGCTTTCTAGTTGGTTAATGACCAAATCAACATTCGAATATTTTTTAGTTTCCGTTAATTTGCCACTCTCTATGGTATTTAGCCAGTCGGAAAAGCTTAATTGGGTATTTACGTCTATTTCGGAGTTTGTTTGGTTGTCTTGGTTCTCTGTTTCGGAATTTATTTCTTCTATGGCATAAGTACTGTTTATGAGAGCCTCCTGTAGATATTGTTCTTCGAGAAAATCTAGTTCTTTACCTTGGGAAATGGATTGTTTTTTTTCGTTTTCTTTATTTTCTTTTTCAGCTACCGTTGTTTCTGTGTTTTGTGCCGGGCTGTAATTTGTTTTATCCTCAACCTGTGTTTGTCTTTCCAATGCAATAGTCGAATCAGAAATAGGTAAAATGTTTTGTTGTTTTTTGTTCAGGAGCAGGGAATGAAGCGTTTTTCTATCGGTACTGTAAGCGGCAGCAATTTTTAGTTGTTCGTTAAGTGCAATGTGTTCTGTGTTTTGCAGATTTTTAGTGTAAAGCAATTGTAGGGTAGAGGTAAACGGGTATTTTTTGCAGAGTTCCATTAGAGCAGCCTCACTATTATTATTAAGCAGCGAAGGGTTTTCTATGTATTGAAAAAAGGAGGAAACGTCCATTAGTTTTTTACCAATTACTTACCGACTTGTTGAAAATATCTTGAGAAAGCTGGTTGTTTATGTCTTTAATCAGTTCTTGTTCAACATCGGCAAAGTTTCTTGAATTATTGTAATCTGCAAAACGCGAAAAAGTATTTTCAAAATTTTGTGAAGCATCGCTTGTGTTTACGAATTTTACGTTTACCGTAATGGTAAGTCGTGTAAGTGCGGCACTTTCACCTTCAGTAATAGCAACGGGACTTAGATTAAAGCCTGTAATAGAGCCTTCAAATTGTAAATCGCCCTCATCGGGTACAATTCTTAATTGTGTTTGAGAAAGAAAAACATCTTTTAGAGCTTCGGTAAAGGTTTGGCTTAGGGTTGGGTTGGCTTGCGGAGCATAGTTTTGAAAGTATTTTACAGAAAAAGTTTTTACTTTATTGTAATCAATAGAAGCACCCGAAAAAGAGTAATTTACTTTACACGAAAGGGGTAAAACAACTAGTGTTATAAGAAGAAAAGATATTTTCAATGTGCGATTCATGGTTTATTTTATTTCGTACTCTTTAATTTTGCGATAAAGAGTGCGTTCTGAAATTCCAAGTTCTTTGGCGGCATTTTTTCTTCTTCCTCTGTGTTTTTCTAAGGCCTTTTTAATTAACTCTTTTTCGGTGTCTGTTAGCGATAGCGATTCTTCTACTTCTTCATGCGGGGTATTTATTTCGTTGGGTTTATATATCTGCGGTTGTGAAGTACCTAGTTGAATGGCTTGTGTAGTAGTTGAAAAATCTTCGGCATAGAGGCGACTAATTAATCCGGAAGCTTCTTCTAGTTGACCAACATTACCGTGTTTCATTAGTTCTAGAACAAGGGTTTTTAGGTCGGTTAAATCTCTTTTTAAATCAAATAAAACTTTGTAAAGAATTTCTCTTTCGTTTAAGTTTTCGGGGGTAGAGTGAATATGTACAGGCGAAGAGGTTTCTGTTTTAGGAAGGTAGTTATAAAGCGTTTTGGCATCAATTTCTCTTTCGGTTTCTATCACACTTATTTGTTCTGCAAAATTTTTTAACTGCCTTATATTCCCTGGCCAGCGGTAGCTTTCAATTATTTCTGTAGCATCAGAAGTGAGTTGTATGGGGGGCATACGATATTTCGATGCAAAATCGGAGGCAAATTTTCGGAAGAGAATACCTATATCTTCTTTTCTTTCCCGGAGAGGAGGAATGATGATAGGTACAGTATTTAACCTATAATAGAGGTCTTCTCTGAATTTCCCTTTGTTCACTAATTCAGGAACGGCCACATTGGTGGCTGCTACTATTCGAACATTGGTTTTTTGAACTTTCGAAGAGCCTACCTTAATGTATTCTCCGGTTTCTAACACTCTGAGGAGGCGAACTTGTGTTTGTAGCGGTAGTTCTGCCACTTCATCTAAAAAAATGGTTCCTCCGTCAGCTACTTCAAAATATCCTTTTCTCGAATCGTGTGCACCTGTAAAAGAGCCTTTTTCGTGTCCAAAAAGTTCGGAATCAATAGTGCCTTCAGGAATGGCTCCACAGTTTACCGCAATGTATTTAGCGTGTTTTCGGGCACTTAACTGATGAATAATTTGGGGCATAATTTCTTTACCTGTTCCGCTTTCTCCTGTAATTAAAACACTTAAATCGGTAGGTGCAACTTGCATAGCAATATCAATGGCCCTGTTTAGCAGAGTAGAGTTTCCAATAATACCAAAACGTTGTTTTACTTGTTGAATATCCATCTTAATTTACAATTTTTCCTTTTAAAGTAGCGGGGGTGCACGATTCTATAAACACATTCACGTATTCTCCGGGTTTGGCATTTTCTTTAGGAAATACCACAACGGTGTTTTGTGAATTTCTGCCATAGAAATGTTGATCTGATTTTTTTGAGATTCCTTCAATCAGTACTTCATAGGTATTACCAACAGCTTTTTGATTATTTTCTAGGGAATGATTTTGCTGAGTGTTTATAATTTCTTGTAAACGTAAAGTTTTTATCTCTTCCGGAACATCATCTTTCAATTGTCTTTGAGCGAAAGTGCCGGGTCTTTCTGAGTACTTAAACATGTATGCAAAGTGGTACTTGGTGTAATTCATTATTTCAATAGTGTCTTTGTGATCGGCTTCTGTTTCGGTACAAAAGCCAGAAATAATATCGGTAGAGATAGCACAATCGGGCACTATTTTTTTTATGGCGTTTATTTTTTCTAAGTACCAGTTTTTGTTATACCCTCTGTTCATTAGTTCTAAAATACGTGAACTGCCCGATTGAACAGGTAGATGAATGTATTTGCAGATATTTGGATACTTCCTCATCACTTGCAAAAAATCGTCTGTGATATCCTTAGGGTACGAGGTGGAAAAACGTACCCGCAGTGCTGGGCTTATCAGTGCTACTTGTTCTATAAGTTGGGCAAAACAAATACTTTTATTTTTTTCGTTTTCTGCAAGTTTTTCAATGTCTTTTTTAGCTAAACCGTTATTCCATAAGTAGGAATCTACATTTTGGCCAAGAAGGGTTATTTCTCTGTATCCGGCATTAAATAAATCGTGGGCTTCTTTTAGAATGCTTTCAGGGTCTCGGCTTCTTTCTCTTCCTCTGGTAAAGGGAACTACGCAAAAAGAGCACATATTATCACAGCCCCGCATGATGGAAATGAAGGCAGTTATTCCGTTGCTTGCTAAACGAACGGGGGTTATATCGGCATAAGTTTCCTCTTTAGAAAGAATAACATTTACGGCTTTTCTGCCGCTATCTACTTCTTTTACCAATAAGGGTAAATCGCGATATGCATCCGGCCCCACTACCATATCTACTAATTTTTCTTCTTCAAGTAATTGAGATTTCATGCGTTCGGCCATACAACCTAAAACCCCGATGAGTAATTTCGGATTATTTTTTTTTAGTGCGTTGAAACTATTCAATCTGTTTCGAACGGTAACTTCTGCTTTTTCCCTGATGGAGCATGTATTAATAAGAATTAAGTCGGCTTCGTTTAAGTTTCCGGTTGTTCGATAGCCATTTTTGCTAAGCACAGAAGCCACTATTTCGCTATCAGAAAAATTCATTTGACAACCGTAACTCTCAATGTAAACCTTACGATTTTCGTGTTCATTATTTGTTTTTAAAAGAGTAGCTTCGCCTTGTCTGGATTCCTCTATTACTTTATTTTGACTTTGAAACATTTTTTGCAGTTCTTCGTTTTTAGGGGTCTGCGAAGTTATGAATAAATTCAAAACTACTGTCAGATTGGCAGAGTTCGATTAAAATATTTTTTAAAAAAATTATATTATGTAATAATATAAAGCAACTGACATGACAAGAGGTGTTTTGAAAATTGAAACAGTTACGTTTTACTTTGCACCGTTTTTTAATTTCAAAAAAAAGAAGTATGGCAAAAAATCTAGTTATAGTGGAGTCGCCAGCAAAGGCAAAAACAATTGAAGGTTTTCTGGGAAAAGATTTTTTAGTGAAATCGAGTTACGGGCATATTCGCGATTTGCCCGAACGGAATCTCTCTATAAATATAGAAAAAGGTTTTGTACCGGACTATGTGGTGCCGAGCGATAAAAAGAAATTAGTGGCCGAATTAAAAGGCTTAGCCAAAAAAGCAGAAACCATATGGTTGGCAACAGATGAGGATCGCGAAGGAGAAGCGATTTCTTGGCATTTACAAGAGGCATTGGAATTAGATGAAAAAAGAGTTAAGCGTATTGTTTTTCATGAAATAACCAAAAATGCCATATTAAAAGCGATAGAAAACCCTAGAAAGGTAGATTATAATTTGGTAGATGCACAGCAGGCAAGAAGAATATTAGATCGGCTGGTAGGGTACGAAATCTCGCCCATATTATGGAAAAAAGTAAAGCCATCTCTTTCGGCTGGTCGTGTACAGTCGGTAGCCGTTCGTTTAATTGTAGAAAGAGAAAGAGAAATAAATAATTTTAATTCAAGTTCAAGTTTCAGAATTACTGCTGAGTTTTTTACTCAGGATCAGGATAAGGTGTTGGTTAAAGCAGAATTGCCACATCGTTTTCCAAAAGAGCAAGATGCGAAAAAATTTTTAGAAAATTGTATTGGAGCAACTTTTACGGTATCTGACCTAGAGGTAAAACCGGCAACCAAGCAACCCTCTGCTCCTTTTACAACCTCTACTTTGCAACAAGAAGCTTCTAGAAAACTAGGTTTTTCGGTTAGCCAAACCATGACCATTGCTCAGAAACTTTACGAGTCGGGAAAAATAACCTATATGCGTACCGATTCGGTAAATCTTTCTGATTTTGCTATGGAAGCGGCAAAAAACGAAATCGTTTCTTACTATGGAAAAGAATATGCTAATCCTAGAACCTATAAAACCAAATCAAAAGGAGCACAAGAAGCACACGAAGCCATTCGCCCAACGTATATGAACGTACACAAAATAGAAGGCGAAGCCAGAGAAGCAAAACTATATGAACTTATTTGGAAACGAACTATTGCTTCTCAAATGAGTGAAGCCAAGTTAGAGAAAACTACTGTTTCTATTTCAATCAGCAATCAACCCGAACAATTTGTGGCCAAGGGAGAAGTTCTAAAATTCGATGGTTTTCTGAAAGTTTATTTTGAATCTACCGATGATGAAAATGAAGAGAACAGTGAGTCTATGCTGCCTCCATTAAAAAAAGGCCAGCAACTTTTGGTTGAAAAAATAATGGCTACTCAACGATTTACTCAACATCCTCCTCGATATACCGAGGCAAGTTTGGTTAAAAAATTAGAAGAGTTGGGTATTGGAAGACCATCTACGTACGCTCCTACCATTTCTACCGTACAAAAAAGAGGGTATGTAGTTAAAGAAGACCGAGAAGGCATAGCTAGAAATTATACGGTGCTTACCATGCAGCAAAATCAAATGAAAGAAGAATTAAAGACAGAAATAACAGGAAGAGAAAAAGCAAAATTGTTTCCTTCAGATATTGGAATAGTAGTTACAGATTTTTTGGTTCAAAATTTTAAAGATATCTTAGATTATGGTTTTACTGCTGATGTGGAACGTCAGTTTGATGAAGTAGCCGAAGGAGTTATAAAATGGAATAAAATGATCGAAGCATTTTATAACCCCTTTCATGCTATTGTGGAAAATACAAAAGAAACAGCAGAAAGAGCAACAGGCGAAAGAGTATTAGGTATTGATTCTCAATCCGGAAAAAATATAATTGTACGTATTGGCCGATTTGGTCCAATGGTGCAAATGGGAAGTAGTGAAGATGAGGAAAAGCCGAAATTTGCCTCGCTAAGAACCGGTCAAAGTATAGAAAATATAACATTAGAAGAAGCCATCGATTTGTTTAAATTACCAAGAAAAATAGGAATATACAACAATATAGACATTACAGCCGCTATCGGAAAATTTGGTCCGTACTTAAAATATGGAAATATGTTCGTTTCTATACGATCACAAGAAGGAGATGACCCCATGACCATTAATCTACAGCGAGCAATAGAATTAATAGAATTAAAGAAAGAAACTATTAAAAATAGTGTGATTAAGCAATTTGAAGAAAATAAAGAAATACAGGTTTTAAGAGGAAGATATGGAGCCTATATAAAAGCAGGAAAAAAGAACTTTAAAATCCCAAAAGATAAAACCCCAGAAGAACTAACATTAGAAGAATGTATTGCAATAGCTAATATTCCTGAAAAAAAAGAGAGCAGTAAAACGAAAGAAAAAAAAACACCCTCCAAGGTAAAAGCTAAGGCTAAAAAGAAAATTGTCAAGAAAGCTAAAACGAAATAAAATGTTTCAGTTCAATGAATTTTTAAGTCCGGTAGACTTAAAAAAAATAAAATCGGAAAAGGATTTTTTACCTCATCAAATAGGTAGTTGCATTAGTATAAATACCGATTCCAACCAGTTTATATTAAATACGGACTATAAAATTGCCATTATCGGAGTGGATGAAAATCGGGGAATTTTACATGAAAATACAACGGATTCGGCTCCGGATGAAATAAGAAAATACTTGTATCGTTTAACTTACAATGCATCAGTATCGATTGTTGATTTGGGAAATTTAAAAAACGGATTTACGTTAAACGACACCTATTTTGCATTAAAACATATATTAAAAGAACTTCTTTCCAAAAAGATATTACCCCTTATTATAGGAGGTTCAAGAGATTTAACCTACGCAAACTTTTTAGCATATGAGAACAAAGACTTGGTTGTTAATCTTGTTGCTGTTGATTCCTCTTTTCGAATTGGAAATTCTGAAGTAGAAATCAATGCTGAAAACTATTTGAGTAAAATCATTCTCTTTCAACCCAATTTTTTGTTTAACTACAGTAACATCGGATACCAATCCTATTTTGTGAGCAAACAAGAAACCGATTTGCTTGATAAACTTTATTTCGATACGTATAGATTAGGAGTAACAAGAACTTCAATTCAAGAGTCAGAACCTATCATTCGAAATGCAGATTTTATTTCATTTGATATTGCTTCTATAAGGCAATCCGATGCCCCCGGTAATTTTTGTCCATCACCCAATGGTTTTTTTGGAGATGAGGCCTGTGTTTTATCAAGATATGCCGGATTAAGTGACAAATTAAGCAGTATAGGGTTTTATGGATACGCACCCGAAAAGGATATACACGGCCAAACAGCACACTTGTATGCCCAAATAGTTTGGCATTTTATAGAGGGAGTATCTGCGCGAAAGAATGAATTTCCTTTAGCAGATAAATTGGGTTACACAAAGTATACCGTTTCGTTAAAAAGTGGAACAACCGAAATCGTTTTTTATAAAAGTAAAAAAAGCGAACGTTGGTGGATGGACATACCTTACCCATCTCATCAAAAGATACAATACGAAAGGCAATTAATTGTTCCATGCTCCTACAACGATTATAAAGTGGCGTGTGATGACGAGATGCCGGATCGTTGGTGGCTTACTTTTCAGAAATTAAGATAAAATATTCTGCTGATTTACAATTAGTTAATAAAATTGTATTCAACTTTTTTTACAGAAAAATAAAAATACTTATTTTAGCCGACAA
Organism: Flavobacteriales bacterium; assembly: GCA_013359255.1. Taxonomy (GTDB): domain Bacteria; phylum Bacteroidota; class Bacteroidia; order Flavobacteriales_E; family Vicingaceae; genus BCD5. The sequence goes on along the minus strand of JABWCF010000013.1, from coordinate 29,909 downwards.
TTAGGCAAAGAGAGCCTATACTTTTTTATTTAAAAACTAAATATGAAGAAAATTCTACTATCTGCTGTTTTTCTGGCTTTAGGAGTAACAGCATGGTCTCAACAAGACCCACAATGGACTCAAAACATGTTTAACCGACTAGGCGTTAACGCAGGAGTTGCCGGAACTGGAGGGGTTGGGACAATTTGCGGTGTAGGAATGTTTCGTCAACAAAATATGGGTTTTGCAGGAAATCCTCAAACCATGTTGTTTAGCGTAGATGGAGGGTTTTATGCATTTCGCCAGCAACATGGTGCCGGCTTAACCGTTTGGCAAGATCAGTTGGGTGCAGAAAAAACTTTAATGCTAAAAGGAGCCTATGCATGGCAAAAAGGATTAATGGGTGGAAAACTAGGTATAGGATTAGAAGGTGGCTTAATGAGTAAGTCTATTAATAACGATTGGATTTCTACAGACGATTATCATAAAGATCCTTCCATTCCTGATAATGGCACAAGCGATATGGCAATGGATTTAGGGTTTGGTATTTACTTTCAAAGAGAAGATTTGTACGTGGGGTTATCATCCACGCACTTGGTTCCTGGTAAATTCGAAGCAAAAGGGTCTGCTACTAGCTCCGTTGCCGGAGCAGTAGATTGGGCTCAAGAATACGCTGTTGCCCGCCACCTTTATGTTATGGCAGGATACAACTATCAAATTAACCCCACAATGGTTCTACAGCCATCTGTTTTTATAAAGACAGATCCCGCATCTCCCCAGTTTGATATTAATTGTAATTTAGAATACAATAAAATGTTTTGGGGAGGGTTATCTTATAGATTGCAAGATGCAGCAGCTTTTTTGGTTGGGATGGATTTCGTTGCTGTTCAACCTAGCCTATCTGGCTTAAAATTAGGAATGGCTTATGATTTAACTTTATCTCAATTAAGAAATTACAGTAGCGGAAGTGTTGAGATTATGTTAAAGTATTGTAAGAAGATAACAAAAGAACCAAAAGTGCAGCGATACAAAAGTGTACGATTTTTATAATATAAATTGAAACCTTATAAAATTTTAATCGTTAAACGCTATTCACTGCAAAATTGTGAGCTATCACAACAAGAGTACTAAAAAGGAGGTAAAATGAAACGAATAACAGCATTTATTGCCGCTATCATTCTTTTTTCTTGTTCCAAGAATCAAGGAGAGTTAATCGGTGTTCAAGGTAGGGAAATGTGGTATCAGCCAGATCCTTATGGAATGTTATACCTGCCTATGGGTAGCTATAACATGGGAAATAGTGACCAAGATGTGCCTTATGCCCAAACATCTGGTCAAAGAACAGTTTCAGTTCAGGCGTTTTATATAGATCAAACTGAAATTTCAAATAATGAATATCGTCAATTCGTTTACTGGGTTAGAGATTCTTTAGCAAGAAGAGCACTGGCAGAGGAGGTAGACGAAGAGTTTGTTATATCAGAAAATTTTTACGGTGAAGAATTGGATCCTCCTGTAATTGATTGGTACAAAAAAATTAAATGGGAAGAACAAGAAGTAAGGGAGGCATTAGAATTCCTTTATTACCAGCCTAGCGAAAGATTTTACCGAAGAAGGGAAATAGATACACGTAAATTAAACTACGAGTATTATTGGATAGATTATAAAACTGCGGCTCTTCGTCAAAGCAGAGAACAAGGTTTAACAGATCGTTCCGTATTTATTAAAAGAGATGAAGTAAATGTTTACCCCGATACATTAGCGTGGGTTCATGATTTTACCTACTCATTTAATGAGCCCTTAACTCAGAATTATTTTTGGCATCCTGCTTACGATGATTATCCTGTGGTTGGTGTAACATGGAAACAAGCTACTGCATTTAGTATTTGGAGAACACAACTCTTAAGTTCTTATTTATTGGAAATAGGCTCTATACTAGTGAATGATTTTAGGTTGCCTACCGAATCTGAGTGGGAGTATGCTGCTCGTGGTGGCCTAGATTTAAGTCCATATCCATGGGGTGGACCATACATTAGAAATGCTCGTGGCTGTTTCTTAGGAAATTTTAAGCCTTTAAGAGGTAATTATATTGACGATGGTGGATTTCATACAGTACGAATTGATTCTTACAATCCGAATGATTTTGGATTATATTGTATGGCCGGAAATGCTGCAGAGTGGACTAGTAATGCCTTTGATGAATCAGCATATAATTTTGCCCATGATTTAAATTTAGATTATTCTTATGATGCCAATCCAAATGACCCTCCTGCTCTAAAGAGAAAAGTAATTAGAGGTGGTTCGTGGAAAGATGTTGGGTATTATTTGCAAACGGGTACAAGAACATACGAATATCAAGATACTGCGAAGTGTTATATTGGCTTTAGAAATGTAATGACATTCCTTGGTCGTGCAAAAGAAGATTATAACTAAGATTTTATCTATTAATAACTAAACCTATCTATTAACCAATTAAATTTTTAAACTTATGGGATTTGTAGAATTTCTTTTCCACACAAAAAAAGGAAAAACAGTAATGGGATTGCTTTACGGATTAGGAGCATCTATTGTAATTGTTGGTGCACTTTTTAAAATTCAACACTGGCCTGGTGCAGGTATAATGTTAACTGTAGGGCTTCTTACAGAGGCTTTGATTTTTGCTGTTTCTGCATTTGAACCTCCTCATATGGATATAGACTGGACATTGGTTTATCCTGAATTGGCTGGAATGCATGACGAGGATGGAGGAGATGGACATGGAGGAAAGAAAAAAACAGTTACGGAAGAGTTGGATAATATGCTTGAGCAAGCAAAAATTGGTCCTGAATTAATCGAAAGTTTGGGTAATGGATTAAGAAATTTAAGTGAAAATGCAGGTAAATTAACAAATATTACAGATGCCTCTGTTGCTACAAATGAGTATGCTTCAAGCCTCAGAGGAGCAGCATCGAAGGTTGGAGAATTATCTGATACATATGCTGCTGCATCTGAATCGTTAACAGGTTTGAAAAACTCTAACGAAGCTGGGGCTGCTGCCGGAGAACATCTGCAAGCAATGTCAAAAAATCTTTCTGCTCTTAACGCTATTTATGAATTACAATTACAAGGTGCAAATGAGCACATGAAATCTACTTCGAATTTATATGCTGGCATATCTGATCTTCTGCAAAACCTTAATAGTTCTGTTGAAGACACTAAAAAATATAAATCAGAAATCGCTGAACTTTCTAAAAACCTGTCTGCTCTTAACACGGTTTATGGAAATATGTTGTCTGCGATGAACATTAACAAAGGGTAATTTAACTCAATATAATAAATTAAATTAAGTATAGTTTAACTATTTAAAATAAAAAGAAAATGGCAGGAGGCAAATTACCACCACGGCAGAAAATGATTGGTATGATGTACTTGGTACTTACCGCTCTTTTAGCGATGAACGTATCCAAGGATATTTTAGATGCATTTATACTGGTTAATACAGGTTTAGAAAAAACAAAATCAAATTTTAAAGATAAAAACGATTCGGATTATAATTCGTTTGAGAAATCATTCAACGAGAATAAACAAAAAGTTGAACCTTATTGGAATAAAGCTCAGGATGTTAGAAAATCTGCGAATGAAATAGTAGACTATATAGACCAAATTAAAGCGAATTTAATTTTCCAAACAGATAAATTAGAAAGTTTAGAGAAAGTTAGAGGAAAAGATGCTAACGGAAAAGATACTATTTTAGGTTTGAAATATGTTAGCAGTAAGGATAATTACGATATACCAACAAATATTCTTATTGGTGCAGAACCAGGAAAGCCAAAATCTGGAGAATTAACTGCATCGGAATTAAAACAAAAAATGGAAGCATTTAGTAATAAGTTGACGGGTTATGTTCCGGCTGAGTCGATTATTGCCCAAAGTTTAAAAGAGGTATTTGACTTTTCTAATAAAAAAGATGCTAGCGGAACAGATAATAACTGGGAGTCAATGAATTTTTATCATATTCCTTTGGCTGCCGTAATTACTATTCTTTCCAAGATGCAGACTGATGTTAGAAATGCAGAATCAGATGTTGTTAAACATTTAATGAGTGCAATTGATGCCTCCTCTTTTAAGTTTAATAAGCTAGCACCTGCAGTTATTGCTAATTCTAATTATATCTTGGTTGGAGACTCTTTTAAAGCAGATGTTTTCTTAGCTGCTTTTGATACAACCCAGAGCCCTGTAATTTATTACTCAAAAGATGGAGGCGATGTTGATTTAACAGATCCTAGTAACCCTACTATGAAAGGTGCTTACGACTCGTTGCCAAATTCTGCCGATGGTAAAGGTTTAATTAGAACAAAAGGAAATTCTGAAGGTGAAGTTACATATAAAGGCCTAATTAATATCAAAGCTCCCGGGGGAAAAGTTATGAAATTTCCTTGGAAGACAACTTTCCAAGTAGCTAGGCCTACCACAACAATATCAGCAACTAAAATGAATGTTTTTTATATAGGAGTAGATAATCCTGTTTCTGTATCAGCCCCGGGTGTTCCCGCAGATAAGGTTAGACCAAGCATAAGCAATGGCTCCATTTCTAAAAGTGGAAAAGACGGATATGTAGTAAGGGTTTCTAATCCAGGCACAGCTAAGATAACGGTAAATGCAGAAGTAGATGGAAGTAATAAAAAGATGGGAGATATGGAATTTCGCGTAAAAAGAATTCCAAATCCTGTTCCTTATGTTGGTGGAAAAACAGGTTCAGAAACAATTACTTTGGCTCAGTTAAAAGCTTCTGCAACTATACAGGCAAAGATGGAGAACTTTGATTTTGATATTAGCGTAACCGTTCAATCCTACGTTTTTTCTACTTCAATACAAGGTGCTATAGTGGAAGAGAAAATACAAGGTAACAGATTAGCAGGGAAAGCTCTAGATTATATTAATTCAGCAAAAAAGAATCAAAAGTTCTATTTTGAAAAGATTCAAGTAAAAATGCCTGATGGTACGGTTAGAGAATTATCTCCTGTAAGTTTAAAAGTGATATAATATGAAAACTCTTAAGAAAGCACTTGTTGTTTTATTTTTTGCGAGTATCAGTATTCAGATATCGGCACAAAATAAAATATTAGATGGTATATATATTAAGGAACATACCCCAACCCGTAGGGTTATTCCGTATACTCACGTACGAGAAGCGGATGTGATGTGGAGTACACGTGTATGGAGGCTGTTAGACTTAAGAGAAAAGATTAATCATCCTCTTTATTATCCCTTAGATCCAATTAATAATCGGAAAAGTTTATTTCAAGTTATTAAAGAAGGTGTAGAAGAGGGCACAATAACAGCATACGATAATCCGTTGCAAGATGATGAATTTAAGTTGCCTATGACAAAAGCTGAGGCAAAAGCCAAAATGGGGGGATGGGAAAAAATATTTAGAGAAGATACGCTAACGGGAGATATGGTTGAAGATAGTGCTTTTGTTGAGGTAACGTCTGGTGCAGTGAGAAGGTATTGGGTTAAGGAAGATTGGATTTTCGACAGAGAGCGTTCTATCATGGATGTTAGAATTTTAGGGATAGCCCCTATGAAGGAAGTGCTTGATGCTGACGGAGTTTCTGTTCGTGGATATGCCCCTCTTTTTTGGATTTATTTTCCAGAGGCACGTTACGTATTTGCTAACTACGATGTATTTAATCGACAAAATGACGCAGAAAGAAGAACTTTTGATGATATTTTTTGGAAACGCATGTTTACTAGTTATATCAGAAAACGATCTAATGTATACGAAAGATATTTTGTAGAATACCTGAGTCCTATAGATCAATTGCTTGAATCAGATAAAGTTAAAGATGAACTTTTTAAGTTAGAACACGATATGTGGAACTTCTAAAGCGAAGAATAAATTTAATTAAAAAGCCATGCAGTTATGCATGGCTTTTTAATTAAACATTATAATGTTGAGATTTTCCTTCCTTTTAACAAACATCTTCATATAATGAAAGTACTTTAGCTAAATGTTTAGTATAGCTTTTAAATACATTAAAAACAAATACATTTTATCTGGTTTAATTTTTTTTATTTGGATTTTATTTTTCGACCAAAATAATCTGGTTACTCAGTTTTCCTATAGAAATGAATTAAATAAACTATTGGAAGACAAGCAATATTATACTCAGGAGATAAAACAAACCCTAGTCAATTTAAATGAGCTTACGAGTAACCCAAAAACACTGGAGAAATTTGCAAGAGAAAATTATTTAATGAAAAAAGATGATGAGGATGTTTTTATAATTGTGGAGGAAAAGTAAATTATGATTTTTCTCTATTCTTTTTTTATAGAAATAATGATGAAATTTGAGGTTAGAAAATCAATTGTTTTTAATGCAAAAAAAATCATCCATACAGTTTAAGGAGTTTTCAGAAATTTCAGAGGAACAATGGAATGAAAAAATTAGCAAAGAAACTAATGGTTCTTCGTTAGAAGATGTGTCTACTCCAATAGATAGTGTATATATTCGTCCGTTTTATACAAACACGAATAATGAATCGGATTTTTTTTTTCAAACGAATAAAGACTCAGATTGTCCCGTTTTTTTAAGAGAAAAATTTTCAGATTTCCATGCTGACAATTCAATAGAAAAAATTAATGCAGCAATAGGTGGAGGAATTAAATCGATTCTTCTTTCCGGAAGTTGTAACAAGGTAAATTTAATAGCACAAAAATTTTCAGAGCAAAACATTCAGTTATCATTTAATATAACGGATAATGTTCAACTGTTTCTAACATCGACCCCATTTATATTTAGCGATAGAATAAGTTATCTTCTTGAACATGATCCAATATCGCAGTTTGCCCAAAGCGGTGGGTGGTTAGTCTCAAAGAAAGATGACCTTTTTGCATTAAAAAAAACTTTTGAGTACATAAAAGAACATAGTTTACCAATTCAAAAAAGCGTGCATGTAAACACATCTATCTACCATAATGCAGGTGCAGGTTTTATTCAGGAATTATCTTTTTCTCTTGCTCATGCTCACGAGTATATTGTTTATCTATTAGAGCATGGATTTAAAATAGAAGAAATTATTTCAAAAATACACTTCACCTTTTCTGTTAGCACCGATTATTTTGCCGAAATAGCAAAGCTTAGGGCTTTTCAGATATTATGGGCAAATCTAATCCATACCTATCATCATGAAATAGATGCATATCCTTGCTATATTCATGCTGAAACATCAAGGCGATACCATACAGTAAAAGATGAGCATACTAATATTTTAAGAACTACCACACAAGCCATGTCGGCACTTATTGGAGGATGCAATACACTTTCTATTTTACCTTTTAATAGCTTAAAGAATGCAGATGAATTTAGCAGAAGAATTGCCCGAAACATAGGAAACATTCTATTTCATGAAGCCTCTTTTTCTAGTTATCCAAACATAGCCTGTGGCTCATATTTTATAGAGAGTTTAACAACAGAATTTGCAAAAAAAGCATGGTCATACTTTAAAGAAATTGAAAAATCGGGTGGTTTGATAGAATCGCTTTCGAAGAATGAAGTACAAAAAGAAATAAAAAAGAGTCGAGAAAAAGAATTACAGGAATACAAAAAGAAGAAGCGAATTCTGATGGGGGTAAATAAGTACGAAACATCTCCAAGGCAAAGCGAATTAATTCATTGTAATCCTTCTATAACAAAGGATACAAATGCTAAGTTCCTTGAAGAATACCGAATAGCTGAATTTATAGAAAGAGATGAAAAAAAATGAGAAAAAATTTTTCAAATACGAGCTTGAAATTTGATTTTTCAAAGGAAGAGTCAGAAAGGAATTCTACGAACAAAATAAAATTTCCCCAATTTGGAGCTGGAATCCCCCCTTTTTTAAGAGGCCCCTACGCTAGTATGTACGTAGTTAGACCTTGGACTATTCGCCAGTATGCCGGTTTTTCTACGGCAGAGGAAAGCAATGCATTTTATCGCAGAAATTTAGCAGCAGGGCAAAAAGGCCTCTCAGTAGCTTTCGATTTGGCCACCCACCGAGGATACGATTCCGACCATCCTAGAGTGCTAGGAGATGTGGGTATGGCTGGTGTGGCCATAGATTCTGTTTTAGACATGAAGATTTTGTTTAATCAAATTCCTCTAGATCAAATGTCTGTTTCTATGACTATGAACGGTGCGGTAATTCCAATCTTAGCATTCTATATTGTAGCAGCAGAAGAGCAGGGCGTTCAACCGCAACAACTCGCAGGCACTATTCAGAACGATATTCTAAAAGAATTCATGGTGCGTAACACATACATCTACCCGCCTGAACCCTCAATGAGAATAATAGCAGATATATTTAAGTTTACATCACAATACATGCCTAAGTTCAATTCTATTAGCATTTCTGGTTACCACATGCAGGAAGCAGGTGCCACGCCCGAAATAGAATTAGCTTACACCTTAGCAGATGGGTTAGAGTACATTCGTGCCGGTTTAAAATCGGGATTAAAGATAGACGATTTTGCACCTAGATTATCTTTTTTTTGGGCCATTGGCATGAATCATTTTGAAGAAATAGCCAAGATGAGGGCGGCTCGTTTACTTTGGGCAAAACTGGTAAAATCCTTCAATCCCCAAAAAGAAAATTCAATGGCATTGCGTACACACTGCCAAACATCGGGTTGGAGTTTAACAGAACAAGACCCCTATAATAACGTAGCAAGAACATGCATCGAAGCAATGGCTGCCGCTTTAGGAGGCACCCAATCGTTACATACAAATGCTTTAGATGAAGCCATTGCTCTACCCTCCGATTTTTCGGCACGTATTGCACGCAATACTCAACTCTATTTACAAGAAGAAACAGGAATTTGCCGAACTGTTGATCCGTTGGGAGGTTCTTATCTTATCGAAGAATTAACGTATAAAATAGCTTCTAAGGCATGGGATTTAATACAAGAAATAGAAGAAATGGGGGGAATGGCTAAAGCAATAGAAAATGGTTTACCTAAAATGAGAATAGAGGAGGCAGCTGCTAAAAGGCAAGCCAGAATAGATTCGGATATCGACATTATTGTAGGAGTAAACACTTTTAAAACAAACGAGAAAACAGAATTAGAAATTTTAAATGTAGATAATACCAAAGTTCGAAATCAACAGATAGAAAGATTAAATAAACTACGTGCCGAAAGAAACAATGATAAAGTAAAACTACTCTTGAAGAAAATAACTGCTGCTGCAGAAACGGAACATCAGAATTTATTAGAAGCGGCCATTAATGCAGCAAGAGAAAGAGCCACTTTGGGTGAAATTTCCGATGCAATGGAAAAAGTTTTTGGTCGGTATAAAGCCCAATCCAAAATTATAGCCGGTGTTTACTCTTCAGAATCTATGAATAACAAAACATATAAAAAAGCAACAGAATTATCCGATTCTTTTGCTGCTGTAGATGGTCGAAGACCAAGAATAATGATTGCAAAAATGGGACAAGACGGGCACGATCGAGGAGCAAAGGTAATAGCAACATCTTTTGCTGATATGGGATTCGATGTTGATGTGGGACCACTTTTTCAAACTCCACAGGAAGTGGCTAAACAGGCAGTAGAAAACGATGTACACATTTTAGGCATATCATCTTTAGCTGGAGGACACAAAACATTAATACCACTTGTGATAGAAGAATTAAAAAGATATAACCGAGAAGATATTTTAATTATTGCTGGGGGCGTTATTCCAACTACCGATTACGAGGCATTATATAAAGCCGGAGTATTCGAAATTTTTGGACCAGGAACCAAAATCCCAGAAGCTGCGTGTAAAATATTATCTCATTTAATTCAGAAATATTCTAGGTAGATTTAAGAAAGCATCTTGCTTCTGGCCCTATATTACATAATAAATCAAGAATACTTAACTTCCCGCGTTGAGGAACCTTAGCATCAAATACGTGGGTGTAGTCTTTAAGTTCAAATAATGTATTCTCTTTTTTCGATAAAATTTTTCTAAAATCGTTTTCCTGTTTAATCTCAATCGGTTTGTTGGAGAATAATATTTGCTTATCAGTTTTAGTTATTTTCAATAAGATTTTTTGTATTTCTTCATTATAATCTATCAAATAACGAAATTTCTCTTTTTCGTAAAAAGGCCAAAAGTAATCTTTGTAAAATTCAAAGTAAGAAGAATTGTTGTAAGCCGAAACGATGCTTCTCCAATGCTTGATTTGCCAGTTTTCTGCATAACATATTTTTATGTCTTTTAGACGAGTATTATTCTTCCTATGTTGCAGCGGTACACTTAGAATTTGTATTCCATTGGGGGTAAGTATATGAGTGCGATTACGTAGCGTTTGTTTTCTGAAAGGTTCATATCCATCAATAAGAACAGGGTTTTCTGATGCCATCAATTTCCAGTATTCTAAACTGCCGAAATACGCAGAGGGTAATATTATCGTATTTTCTTTAATGTCCGATTCCATCGTATTTTTTTCTCTGATGGGTTTTTATTTACAGAAAGTAAAACTACTTCCGCCTTACCTATAATATGGTTTTCAGGAACGAGTCCCCAAAAGCGAGAGTCACTTGAATTATCTCTATTATCACCAAGTACAAAGTAATAATTGTTCAAAAAAATGTGTTGATAAGGAAGCGAGTCTGCCGATACAAAAGTTTTTTCAAACGTCTCCAAAAGTGGGGCATATATGGAAAAATTATGTTGGGTAATTTCTATCGTATTTCCTTTTGCAGGAATGAGTAATGGTCCAAAATAGTCAGGATTCCATGGGAAAATACTATCATACGGAAAAATAAAATCGGCATATTGAGAGGGAGAGTAGCATTGCCTGATAATAGTATTTATTTTATTTGAATTTAAAAGATTGTTATATTGCCTCAGGGTTAGTTGCAATAGCCATTTTTGAAGTGTAAAAATTCTACTACCTTCTGTAATTTCCAAAGAGTCCCAAAATAAATTTTCAATTTCTACTTTTGGAAATACATGATAATTGAAACATGCGTTTTCCGGAAGTGATAATTTGGTATGGTTAATAAAAACATTTTTATCTTTTATTTCTATAGAATCGCCAGGCGTAGCAACGCAACGTTTTATGTAGTATGAACGTTGATCTATGGGGTGGTTTTTTTCTGCGGGATAATTAAAAACTAACACTTCATTTCTTTTAATATTTGTGTAGCCTGGTAAACGAAAATAAGGAAGACTAATCCAAGGAAGGTAAGCTGAAATTTTTTTTTCTTTATTAAGATATTGATGAAAGAATGGAATAGAAAGAGGCGTAATAGGCAATCTACTTCCATAAGCCAACTTATTTACAAGTACAAAATCGCCTGTAAGTATTGTTTTTTCCATAGAGGTAGATGGAACGGTAAAAACCTCAAACACAAAAATACGTAATAGAAGAACGAAAAAAAGAGCCAATAAGAATGCTTTTTTCCATTCTCTAAAAGTTGTATTTTTTTTTACCATTATTCCTTGTCAACCATCTTTAATAGTCGTTTCCATCTTATTTTACCTCGGGTAAGGGGGTAATCGGGGTCAAGCGATAACCAAATAAATACAGCTTTTCCTACAATGTGGTCGTTTGGTACAAACCCCCAAAAGCGAGAATCTTGTGAGTTATGTCGGTTATCTCCCATCATCCAGTAATAATCTTTTTGGAAAGTGTAGGAAGTCGCTTTCTCTCCATTTATAAAAATATCATTGTTTACGACATCTAATTGATTGCCTTCATAAACGGCAATTACTCTCTTGTAAACAGGTAAATTTTGTGTGGTAAGAGATATTGTATTTCCTTTTTTTGGAATGTCAATGGGGCCAAAATTGTCTTCTGTCCAATCAAAGTTAGGATGGTTGGGGTAAATAGGAAAGGAGTTTATATTTAAAGATTTTGCTTGTTGCTGATAGTATCCCCTTTCCTTGTTTAACTTTTCTGCTGATTTAACATTGGTAAACTGCCTTAGTTTTTCAGCGGATTTAGCTGTCATTGTAATATAATATTCACCATAACGGGATGAGGGTTGGTTTTCAAATTTTTCTCGGGTAATATTTTCATCAAAAAGTTTTTTTTCGCTTAGGCCGTATCCATCTACGGTTACACGGTAAATGTGTTGCATTCCCTCTCCTATATAGGCAGGAGAATTATTTAATAATAGCTCTCCGTTTTTTACTTCCAGTTTATCACCCGGCATACCTACGCAGCGTTTAATGTAATTCTCTCTCTTATCAATTGGCCTTGCGGTTACTGTATATTTATTTTGCACATTTTGCCAGCCTTCTTCCTGAACAATTTGATAATATACTTCGTTGCTTCTTTCTATGGCTACAGTATCGCCTGCGGGGAAATTAAACACAACGTAATCGTAGCGTTCTACATCTCCCATTCCAGGTAGTTTAAAATAGGGAAAAGTAATCCATTCCAGATATGATTTTGTTTTTTCGGTAAGAGGCAAGGTGTGGTGAGCAAATGGAAAAGCAATGGGTGTCATGGGTATTCGTGGCCCATAACTTAACTTACTTACAAATAGAAAATCGCCTCTTTCTAAGGTATGTTCCATTGAAGAAGTGGGAATGGTAAATGCCTCCATATAGATACTTCTTATGATGGTGGCTGCTACTACGGCAAATACAATGGCATCAATCCATTCTCGGGTTTTTGTTTTTTTGTATTGCTTGGCTTTTTCATGCCCGATAAATTTTAAATCGCTTTTAAAAGCAATAATTGGTAGATAGATGCCCGAAAATACAACTCCCAAAAAGTGATCTTTTAATTCGAATTTTCCAAAATGTTTCAGTAAATCTACAATTAATCCCATCCATACTACGAAGCCAAGAAAGGGAATATAATAGACTACAATCCACCAAAGTGGGCGATGAACTAACTTTACCAACAGATACACTCCGTAAAAGGGCACTAAGGCCTGCCACCCTTTAATACCGGCTTTTTCGTATAGTTTATATAGGCCAATGTGTGAGGCCGCAAAGTAAATGATGCTTAAAATAATAAAAGTGCTGATGCTTATTTCCATTTTTAAAAGTTTATAATATCGTTAATGGTAAAAATTCCTTTTTTATGTTGCAGCCATTCGGCAGCCAACACAGCACCTAAGGCAAAACCGGAACGGTTGTGTGCAGTGTGTTTTATTTCAATACTGTCTACGGCAGAATGGTAAGTTATGTGGTGAGTACCGGGTACATTTCCAATACGATGAGAAGTAATGGGTATTTCGGTTGTATTATCGGTTGTTTCGTTTACCCATTTTTTTAAGTGCGAATTTACTTTCATTATTCCCTCTGCAAGCGTAATGGCTGTGCCGCTGGGTGAATCTAGTTTTTGGCTATGGTGCGTTTCTTCTATACTGGTGCGGTATTCAGTGTAGTTTTTCATAAGGTGTGCAAGGTAGCGGTTAAGAGCAAAAAACAAGTTTACTCCAATACTAAAATTGGTAGCATATAGTAGGGTGGCATTATTTTTTTTACATTCCGATTCTATCATCTGAAAGTGTTCGTACCAGCCGGTTGTTCCCACCACCACAGGTATTCCGGCTTCAAAACATTTTAAAATATTTCCAATGGCATTTTCAGGTTGACTAAATTCAATGGCCACATCTGCTTTTTGTAAATTGGCAATGGTTATTTCGTTTTTGTTTGACGAGTTTATTTTAAGCGGAACGGTATGTAATCTCTGTTGAGCAATAGATTCAATTTCCTTACCCATTTTACCGTATCCGAGCAGTGCAATTTTCATACGTTATATTTTGCTACACTTTTTTTGTTCAACTTGATGTTTACTTTTTTTGTTGTGTTAGAGGGGCTGAAATTAATTAAAATTTACATTATTGGTAAATGTGCGGTACAAGTGGAGTTAATAAATGTTAATAAGCATCAACATCAACGGATATTCTGGTGCTTCTGTATTTACTTTCTAAAAAGGTATCGAAGGCTTTTTTTAAAAAAGTTCGGCTATATTTTACCGATGTGTTCTTTTCAATTTTTAGTAGAATGTTTTTTTGATACAAATTGTGTACTCTCGATATAACAGGAAATTCGGGACCAAGTACTCTGCTCCCAAAATCGTTTTTTAATAATAGAGTAAGGTAGTCGGCTGCAGGGTTTAGACATTCGGGTTTGTGGTGTTTTAATGTAATTTTTAATATTCTGCAAAATGGAGGGTATTGGTAGGTTTTGCGTTGTTCTACTTCGTAATTATAAAATGCTTTGTATTGGTGTTTTTGCACAAAGTTCATAATAACATGTTTCGGGTTATAGGTTTGAATAATAACTTTTCCCTGTTTGTTCTTTCTGCCGGCTCTGCCGGCCACTTGTTGCATAAGCTGCAAGGAGCGTTCGTTGGCTCTGAAATCAGGAAAGTAAAGCATATTGTCAGCATTTAGAATGCCTACCAACCCTACGTTATCAAAATCTAAACCCTTTGTAACCATTTGTGTGCCTACTAAAATTTGAACATTATTTTCTTCAAAATCGGTAATGATGTTGTAGTAGGCATTTTTAGCCCTCGTGGAGTCAAAGTCTAAACGGGCAATTTTGGCATTTGGAAAAAAAACACCTATTTCTTCTTCAATTTTTTCGGTGCCAAACCCTTTTAAATTCATGTTTACATTTCCGCATGCTGGGCATTTTTGTGTCATGGTTTCGCTGTATCCGCAAAGGTGGCAAATGAGTTTGTGTTTTAGTTTGTGGTAAGTTAAAGAAATGTCGCAGTTTTTACATTCTGGCACATGTCCACAAGTTTGGCACATAAGAAAAGGGGCGTAACCTCTTCGGTTTTGAAATAGAATTACTTGTTCTCCGTTATCGATAGTTTTTTTTATTTCATCTAGCAGGATGGCAGAAAAATGTGAGTGCATTTTTTTCTTGCGGCTTTCTTCTGCAATGTCGCAAAAAATAATTTTTGGCAGAAGCACGCCACCAAAGCGTTCATTTAGTTCTACCAAAGCGTATTTTCCTTTGGTGGCATTGAAATATGATTCGATGCTAGGGGTTGCCGAACCTAATACTACTTTTGCGTTGTGCTGGTTTGCCAGCATTAATGCAGCATCGCGGGCATGGTAGCGAGGAGCAGGGTCGTATTGTTTAAAACTGGTTTCGTGTTCTTCATCTATAATAATTAAACCTAGGTTTGAGTAGGGGAGAAAAAGAGCCGAACGGGCACCAATAATAATTTGAAATCTATTTTGGGTTTTATGTAATACGCTGTTCCAAATTTCAACTCGTTCGTTTTCGTTGAAACGGGAATGATATATACCAATCGTATTTCCGAAATATTTTTTTAGTCGCGTAATTAATTGAGTAGTAAGTGCAATTTCGGGTAGCAGGTATAAAACCTGTTTACCCATTTTTATTTGTTCTTGTATCAGATGCACATATATTTCAGTTTTACCTGAAGAAGTAATGCCATGAAGCAGCACCGTGTTTTTTTGTAAAAAATGTTTTTTTATTTCGCAGAAAGCAGCATATTGTGCATCTGAAAGTTTTTTGGCTTCTTCTGTTTTATGAGTTTCGGCAGCAATCCGGTTGGTTTCTTTTTCTACTTCTTGCAGTATATTTTTTTTTACAAGTTGGCTAATGATACTTGCCGATGCCCCTGATATTTTTAACAATCGGTTTTTACGCATTTCCTTTTTGGAGTATTCAAAGACTTTGGTTTGCTGTATAAAATGGATTAACAATTCGAGCTGTTTGAAAGCTTTTTTTTCTAATTCGGAAAAAATGAGTTGAAGTGTTTTTTCGTTGGCAGCATATTCTGTTAAGCGAATGTATTTTTCTTTTCTGGGTTTATATTTTTCATTTATTTCTTCTTCTAATAAAATGGCTTTATTCTCTACCATTTTTTTTATAAGAGGATAAACATTTTTTAGGTTTAATATTTTTGAAATTTCTTGCAAAGAAAGTATGGGTTGTATTTCAAGTGCCTCTAATATGAGGTATTCCTGATGGTTTACCTCTTGTGGGTGGTAGGTAAATTGAGGGTTTTTCAATACCTTGGTTTCGCTTTCAATACGAAGTGCTGTAGGCAATGCGGCAGTTAGAATATCACCGGGAGTACACATGTAGTACTCTTGCAGCCATTCCCAAAATAAAAGTTGATGTTGATTTACTACAGGCTTGGCATCAAGCACTTCTTCAATTTTTTTTGGCGTATATTTTTCGGGATGATTGAAATGTATTTTTTTTATGAGTGCGGCATACATTTTATTTCCTTTGCCAAATTGTACTACCACACGCATACCCGGTTTTACGGTATCGAGAGCAATGTGTGAAGGAAGTACATAAGTATAAGTATTTTGAACGGCCAAAGGCAAAATAACATCTAAGTATGTTGTTATAACAGCCAATTTTATATCGATAAAATTTCTGCCAACTCTTTTAAATCAGCTTTTATTTCTACAATATGCTTTACTGCTTTTTCGAAAGGGGTATGCGTAATACAGCCATTTATAATCCCCACCATTACATTGCTTCTGCCTTGCAGTAAGGCTTTTACTGCCGCGTGTCCCATACGGCTGGCATTTACTCTTTCTATGCAGCTAGGAGATCCTCCTCGTTGAATATGGCCGAGAACGGATACCCTAATGTCGTATGTTGAACCAAATTTCTGCTTTATAGCATCCATTACTTTGTAGGCTCCACCCGATTCATCGCCTTCGGCCACCAAAATAATTTTAGATGATTTATCTTTTCTTCCTTTTTCAAGCTTATCGAGCATTTCATTCATATCCGATTTGAGTTCGGGAATCAGTATTGCTTCGGCTCCCGCACCAATACCACTTCTTAGGGCAATGAGTCCGGCATCACGACCCATTACTTCTACTACAAAAAGGCGGTTGTGCGATTCCGCGGTATCCCTTATTTTATCTACGGCTTCTATTACAGTATTTATGGCAGTATCGTAGCCAATGGTAAAATCGGTTCCCACTAAATCGTTATCGATGGTACCGGGGCATCCTATAACAGGTATATGGCACTGTTCAGAAAGTGCGAGGGCTCCTCTAAAAGTTCCGTCTCCGCCTATGGCTACAATTCCTTCAATTTGGTGGGCTTTTAAATTTTCAATTGCTTTTTTTCTTCCTTCGGGTTGTAAAAAGCGTTGACTTCGTGCTGTTTTTAAAATAGTACCCCCTCGTTGTATAATATTCGATACCGATTTTTCATTCATGGAAACGAATGCATTATCAATCATTCCCTCGTATCCATTTAAAATACCCATTACTTCTATCTGGTGGTAAATGCCAGTTCGTACTACAGCTCTAATGCATGCGTTCATGCCCGGAGCATCGCCCCCTGAAGTAAATACAGCTATTTTTTTCATTCTTTTATTTTTAGTTAAAACATACGTTTTTTTAGGAATCTGTTTTTTGTTTTTTGGTTCCCTGGTAAAGTTCGTATTTTCTGAAAGAGCACTCTAATTTGCCATTGTATAATTGAATTTTTGCTGATGGTTTAAGACCAATATGTTTCATGGCCTCGTTGTTAGAACTTATAATCCACGCATCAAATCCGGCAAAATCGGTTTTTAATTTGTCGCCAATTTTCTTATAAAATGAAATCGATTCTTCCAACTGCAAGCGTTCTCCATAAGGCGGATTGGTAATAATGATACCCCCATCCAAAGAGGGTGAATTCTTAAAAAAATCAGAAACCGAAATATTAATGGTGGTAAACTTATTAAGAAAAGCTAAGTTGGTTGTGGTGGCATTAATGGCTGAAGAAGAAATGTCGGAGGCATAAAACTCGAAATTTTTAAAGGGTACAATGGCTTCTTCAGCTTCTTTTTTAATTTTTAGAAACTCTTTGAGATTGTAGTCGCTCCAGTTTTTAAAACCAAAATGCTCTCTGTAAAGATTGGGAGGGAAGTTGCAGGAAATCATGGCCGCTTCGGCAATAATGGTTCCGGAACCGCAAAAGGGGTCAAATAGGTTAGTTTGCCCCTTGTAATTACTTAATAATACCATTCCGGCAGCTAAATCTTCTTTAATGGGGGCGGCTCCTCTCATTTGCCTGTACCCTCTTTTAAATAAGGGTTCTCCACTGCTATCAATACCAACGGAGCATCGGTTTTCAAAAAGGGTAAGTATAATTTTAAAGTCGGGGTTTTCGGGGTTTACCGAGGGGCGTTTTCCTTTTTTTTCTCGAAAATAGTCTGCAATGGCATCTTTTACACGCAGCGAAGCAAACTGAGAATGGGTAAAAATACTTGAATTTACAACTGGTTCTATGGCAAAACTTAAGTTGGGGTTAAAAAAACAATTCCAATCAATAGCCCTCGTCTTTTCATACAACTCATCGTAGCTGTTTGCATTAAACTCCGAAATGGGAAGTAGCACCTTAATGGCGGTACGTAGGTACAAATTTGCTTTATAAAGCAGAGCATTACTTCCGGAAAACAAAACAGCCCTTCTTCCTATACGTATGTTTTTGGCTCCTAGAGAATAAAGTTCATTGGCTAAAACACTTTCTAATCCGGCATTGCACTTAGCTACTAATTCCATTTGTTAATATAAAAATGAGCAACAAATATAGGTTTATTTGCTTGCTCTGAAATGTGCAAAAAGGCGATTTTACGCCCATTTGTAGACTTATATAAATTTCTATTTTGTTGAAAAACAACAATCTGTAAAGTGCAAATCGGTTCGTGGGCGGTTTAATAAAAATAAACCCTTTATTTTGTGTATTAATCGAAAAAAAAGGTTTTGAGAATTCATTATTTTTTCATTACTTGCAGCCTCAAATTGAAAATTAAAAAGGACAAAAAAAAACTTACAATGAAACAAATTTTATTTGCCATATCTCTTGTGGCACTAGTTATTTCAGGATGCGGTGGTGGAGCCGATGATTCTGCCAACGATGATACAACAGAACCTGTAAACCCCGATAAAACTAATCTTTTGCAGATAGATGGTAAAGTTTTTAGTGTTCCATCGCCTATTCAAACAGCATTGCTTATACAAAAAGTAGGTAGCACCTACAATGCCTCATTGCTTAATTCTCCAAAGAATACAACAAAATACTCTTCCAACTACCAAAAAGCCGTAAACCTTGGTGTATTTGGTGCCGATTTAGGGTATGTTACCATTTATGAACAGACACAAGACGCTATTTCTTTTTTAACTGCAGTAAATAGCCTTGCCGATGATTTAGGTGTGATGGGAGCTTTTGACCGTACCTTACTTGAGCGTTTTGAGAAAAATTTAGGTAACAAAGATTCTCTGTTGGTTTTGGTTACCGATGCATATCAAGGAGCTGATGCATATCTTAAAAATAACGAAAGAAACGATGTTGGGGCTCTTATCCTTGCCGGAGGATGGATAGAAACACTTTGGTTTGCAACCAATGTAGCCAATCAAACGCAGAATGCCGAT
Organism: Flavobacteriales bacterium; assembly: GCA_013359255.1. Lineage (GTDB taxonomy): Bacteria > Bacteroidota > Bacteroidia > Flavobacteriales_E > Vicingaceae > BCD5. The sequence continues at coordinate 10,576 of JABWCF010000013.1, read as the reverse complement.
GTAATCAGAAGAATCGGAGAGCAAAAAAATACCCTCAACAATCTGATAAAAATTTTAACGCCCTATTACAGTAAATCGGAATTTGCGGGTTTGGTTGATCAGTTAATGGATTTGAACGAGGTATTTACACAGGTTACTAACACATACACATACGTACAACCAACGGTTGACGAGAAAAATAAAATAACCACCATAAACAGTACGAGTGAAGTGGTAGTTACAAAAGAACAACTAAAACTTATTTCGGAAAAAATTTCTGCTATAAGAGAAAAAATAATTGGATAAACCCTTAGATAAAAAAAAATGAAAAGAAATAACTTCACAGCAATACTCCTATTTACAGCAATCTTGTTACTTTCTGCAAATGCATATTCTCAATGCGATACGATTGCCAATATTTGTAACAAGCACCTTACAAAAGGCTATATTTCTGATGGGCAAGCTTACCGTGCTCTTTTGTTAAACGAAGAAATGGCCGAGTTTCAGGTTACTATGTATGGAGGAAGCACATATCGTTTTGCTGCTTGTTCAGGTCTTTCAGACGGAAATCTGATTTTTTCAGTGTACGACCAAGACCGGAATCTGCTCTTCACAAATAAAGATTATAAAAATGCCCCTTACTGGGATTTTAAAATTAATTCTACTCTTGATTGTACCATAGAGGCACAACTTGATCCGAATAATTTGGCATCGGGCTGTGCAGTATTATTAATTGCATTTAAACAATAAAAAATAAAACAATGTTTTATAAGACATTATACAAGGTTGTGTAATGTCTTTTTTTTTAATTTTTAAGAAAAAATAAAATGAGCGAACGGATACTGAAAGCCTTAATGCAACTTTTTGCCATTGTTTGCGATGTCGAAGATATATCGGGGCGTAGCCGTAGTGTAGTAGAAGCTTTTCTAAAACAACAATTAAATCAAGAACTAGTAGAAGAATATCTTAAAATTTTTGATGATTATTTAGAAGCACAAAAGGGGTCTGATGATAAAAAGAAAAGAAAAAGAACCTCTGTAAATTCGGTAAAAGTTTTAAGAATATGCACCCAAATTAACGAAGAACTTGCTCAAAAGCAAAAAGTAGTTGTACTGATTCGTTTGCTCGAATTTATTTTTGCCGGAGAAAAAATTACTGAGCAAGAGATGGAGTTTGTTTCTACAGTAGCCGAAACATTTAATATAGAAACAGAAGAGTTTGAAAAGAGTCTAAATTTTATAAAATCTAAATCAGCTCCGGAAATACAGGACGATGTTGATTTTTTATACATAAATAACCAAAAATTTAATACACTTACCAATGCCCGACACCTCTATTCAGAGGGTATTACCGGACACATAAGAATATTACGAATTAAGAGCGTAAGCATGTATGTGTTGAGGTATTTTGGAACGGCAGAATTGTATTTGAATGGCATTAATATAACTCCCGAGAGAACCTATATCCTTACCAATGGATCATCGGTTCGAAGTTCAAAAGTTCAGCCTATTTATTATAGCGATATTGTAAGTGCCTTTTTGAGCGACTCTTCTAAAGAAAAAATTGTATTTAGAGTAGATGAACTTCAATATGTATTTAAGGGTGGAAATATTGGTTTATATCCGCTTAATTTTTCCGAAGAGTCCGGCAGGCTGGTTGGTATTATGGGTGCCAGCGGAGCAGGAAAATCAACCCTTCTGAACTTACTCAACGGAAACTATATTCCTACATCAGGAAAAGTTACCATAAACGGAATAGACATTCATCATCAAACCGATCAAATAGAAGGAGTAATTGGCTACGTATCTCAAGATGATTTACTCATTGAAGAGCTAACGGTTTTCCAGAATTTATATTACAATGCCAAATTGTGTTTTGCCAAAATGCCAGAATCCCAACTTGTAAAGTTGGTGGCCGATATGCTCACTAGTATTGGTCTTTACGAGGCAAAAGATTTAAAAGTTGGCAGCCCTTTAGATAAAACCATTAGCGGTGGGCAGCGTAAACGACTGAATATAGCCTTGGAATTAATTCGCGAACCTTCAGTTCTTTTTGTAGATGAACCTACATCGGGTTTATCCTCCCGCGATTCGGAAAACATTATGGACTTGCTAAAAGAGCTTGCCCTTAAAGGAAAATTAGTGTTTGTGGTAATCCACCAGCCTTCGTCAGACATATTTAAAATGTTCGACAGACTGCTTATTCTTGATACAGGCGGATTCCCTATCTATAACGGAAATCCTGTTGATGCCGTAATTTATTTTAAGAAAAGAGCCAACCACGTTAATAGCGATGAAAGCGAATGTATAGAATGTGGTAACGTAAACCCGGAGCAAATTTTTAATATTATTGAGGCTAAGGTGGTTGATGAGTACGGTAATCCAACTCCCTACAGAAAGGTTTCGCCCAAAGAATGGAACCAAGATTATTTAGAACACATAGAAAAGAAAATTACACTTCATACTCCTCCGGAAAAAAAGCCGGAAAGCACTTTTCATGTTCCCAATTTGGTAAGTCAGTTTAAAGTTTTTATTACTCGCGATGTGCTTTCAAAACTTACCAATACGCAGTATATGCTTATAAATTTGCTAGAGGCTCCTGTTTTAGCGTTTATTCTTGCTTTTTTAGTGAGGTACTACAATACCGACACCTCAAATAAAATTGGCTACATATTCAGAGAGAATGAAAACATGCCGGCTTATATTTTTATGGCAGTGATAGTGGCCTTGTTTATTGGATTAACGGTTAGTGCCGAAGAAATAATTCGAGATAAGAAAATTCGCAAACGTGAGCAGTTTCTTAATTTAAGCAAGGGAAGTTATCTGGTGTCTAAGATATCGATAATGTTTGTGCTTTCGGCTATACAAACAGCTACATTTATTTTATTAGGCAATAGTTTGCTCGGATTAAAAGGAATGTGGGCAGATTACTGGCTTGTACTATTTACTACCTCTTGCTTTGCCAATATGCTTGGACTTAATATTTCGGCAACATTTAACTCAGCTGTTACTATTTATATACTTATTCCCTTTTTAATTATCCCTCAATTATTACTTAGCGGAGTCATTGTAAAATTTGATAAATTAAATCCGGTGGTAACTCTTCAGAACAGTGTGCCAATTGCAGGAGAGATAATGACTTCTCGTTGGGCATTTGAAGCACTTGCGGTTAACCAATTTAAAAATAATAAGTTCGAAAAGATTTTTTATCCATACGATAAAGAATTAAGAAAAGCAGATTTTAAAAAGAATTTTTGGCTAAGTAAACTACGCGAAAAAACAGGAAACTGCTACACTAATTTGGAAGATAAATCAAAAGCAGAATCTATAAAACAAGACCTGATCTTGCTGCAACACGAAATTTCAAAAGAAATGAATAAAATGCCGGAGGTGCATTTTATTCATCTGCAAAACCTCACGTATCCGGAAGTTAGTAAACGCAAAGATATTCTAGATTCAGTATCGCACTATCTTAGAAAAGTAAACGAACATTATATAAAAAAATACAACAGTGCCAACGATAAGAAAGATGAGTTAATCATGTCTATGAATAAAGATGCTGCTGCTAAAGAAGCATTTATTAAAATGAAAGATGAGTACACCAATGATGCACTTAGCGATTTGGTTACAAACAAAAGTGAATTCAATAAAATTTTAGAAAAAGATGGGAAGCTTTACCAAAGAGCAGATCCGGTATATTTAGACCCCGATGATTTCCGCGCTCATTTCTTTGCCCCTCGTAAATTAGTGTTTGGAAAATATTTCAGTACGTATTCTGTAAATCTTGTAGTGGTTTGGCTCATGAGCCTGCTACTTGCTTTTACCTTGTATTTTGATGTATTTAAACGCGTGCTAGATTTAATCGAAAAGGCTGTATCCTTAGTTTATTTTAAAAAGAAAAAATAATTCTAAGGATATAGATGTATGGATGTGCCAATAGGAACAAATTCATATAATTCTTTTATTTCTTCATTGGTTACTGCTATGCAACCGTGCGTCCAATCGCTTAGTAAATGAGCTTTTCCTAATACTCCGGAACCATTTGGCAGCCCATGTATCTTGATATCGCCACCTGCACTTTTTCCATTTTTTTTTGCAAAAGCCTTATCACTCTCATTGGGGTATGAAATTCCTAAATTTAGGCAATAGGCACTTTGAGGATTTTTACTGTTAATGGAGTATTTACCTTCAGGAGTTTTCATATCGCCCTGAAATTGTTTTTTACCCACCGGATTGCTGCCCAGAGCAATTTTATATATTTTAAGTAAATGATGGTTGTTAAAAACGTGCATCTCGCGTTTGCTTTTGTACACTACAATACTATCAACCGAGCTTGTTAACGCTACATGGTATAACTGTAATGTATTTTGTTTGCACATAGGTAAAATAGAAATTCCTATAAAAAGATATGTCCACATAATACAATGCTTTTGGATTTGCCTGTTTTTTTGTGAACGCATTTAGTTTACTACATATTGGTAAAAAGATGTTAAATAATGTTACAAATGATGATGATTATTTTGTTTTCGAGATTTCTAGTTGAGAATAAAACAATAGAGGAAGAACTGTTTTTGATGCCTGTTTTTTGTATCAGTTCTTTTTCTGTAAAAGCAGAATGGCGTAACATCCACATTGTTTCAGGTTGTTTGAGGTAAGGTAAAATTTCCTTTTTGTTTAGAGAAACCGTAGCTAATACTTTATAAATAGTTCCCGGAAAGTTTTTCTCAATTTTATTCGAAGTATAAAGATGGGTGTTTGCCGCAATTTTATTCAGATGGAATTGTTGTGAAATAATATTAAAAGCACCAGCTTTAGTAACAGAAGAATGAGGGTCGTACAAATAGGTTTGCGGCAGCGAATAAAGAGGGGGGCAGTTTTTTTCATCGTTAAAGGTAAAACAAAAACGCTGTGTTTCTTTTGCTGTTATATTAATGCATTCTATTGTATAATCTTTAACAGATATTTTTCCGCATTCAAAAAGCAATTCTTTACACTCATTGTTTACGCTTATTACATGTACTTTTTGTACAAACTTTAGTTCTTCAACTGCTTTTTTTATATCGAGCATGCACGATGCTTTGATAAGGATTTTATTGCTGCGTTCCATTAACTCAGGTAGCAATAATAGTACATTGGGAGTGCATTCTGAAAGGCTTACTGTTTTCTTGTTTTCTTTTCTTCGCGAGGGATCTATGTATATGCAATCAAATTTTTGTTTGTTGGTTTGTAAAAAAATTTCAGCACTCTGATTATAAAAATAGATTTTTTTTTGTTTGTATTCGGATTTTGTATTCCAAAGAAGTTGCAAATTTTTAATGGTTATTTCATAGAGTTCGGTGCTAGGTTCATTATAGTATACCTCGTTAAAATGTGCAGCCATAAAATAGCAATCAACACCCATTCCACCACTTAGGTCTAGAAATTTTTTTCCGAAAACTAAACTTGCTTTGTATTTTGCAGAGGTTTCGGAAGAGGCTTGTTCTATGGCAAGTAACGAAGGATAAACAATTTCAGTACATGAAGCCCAAAGCGGAAATTTCTTTTTTCCTTTTTGTTTTCCTATTATTTGTTGTATAATAAACTCTTTGGGCCAATTTTTTTTTTTAGAAAGTTTTAGTGAAATATCAGAAGCATTACTATTTGCATATTCGCTAATAAATTTGAGCATTTCGGAGGTAAGTTCCAAAAAATCATTCGTTTCCGCTGAATACATATTGTATTATATTTGCTCCCATTTGTAGTGCTTTTAAGCGAGTTTCTTCGCTGTTATTATGAACTTCTTTTGATTCCCAACCATCACCTAAATCACATTCATAATCATAAAAAATCACCAAACGTCCCTCGTAAATGATGCCAAATCCTTGTGGAGGCTTGTTATCATGTTCGTGAATTTTTGGTAATCCTTTTGCAAATTTATACCTCTGATTATAGATAGGATGAGAAAAGGGTAATTCAATAAAATCTAACTCCGGAAATACTTTCTTCATTTCCCTTCTAATAAATTTATCTAATCCGTAATTATCCGAAATGTGCAAAAAACCTCCGGATACTAAATATTTTCTAAGATTTTCTGTTTCCGATACATTCAAAATAACATTTCCGTGTCCTGTTAAATGTACAAAAGGGTAATTAAAAAGATCTTCGCTTCCTACCTCAACAATGGCCTGTTCTTTATTAATGTTGGTGTTTAAATGCTGGTTGCAGAACTTAATTAGATTCGGCAAGGAAGTTTCTAAATTAGCATACCAGTCGCCTCCTCCACTGTATTTAAGCAATGCAATTTGATAAGTGGTGTTTTGCGACTGTGCAAAAGAAAATACGAAAAATACCACCGAAAAAAAATATACTTTCATATTCATTGCTCATTAACAAATTTCTGAAAGCGTTTTATTTTTTTTCCATTTATTTCCACCATTTCAAAAAACATAGTCTTTGGACGAATCCAAAGACTATGTTCGGTAGGGTATAAAGGTTTATATACTACAAATTCTTCTAGTGTTTCCGAATGTGATGCAATGCCAATTACTTCGTATTTTTTTCCTTTATAGTGTTTGTATATGCCCAATATCTTTTCCGACATTATTCTAAGATAATTTTTTTATTCATAGCATTTCCGTTTTCATCTAATAGCCTAATAAAGTAAATACCTTTTGCAAACGAAGAAACAGGTATTGTGTATTGGTTATTGCTTGGGTTAGTATATATTTCAGTTGCTAATTTTCCTTGGGCATTAAACAGGGAAATTGATTGTAACGAAATGTTTTTAACACGAATGTTTATGGCATCTTTGGCTGGGTTCGGAAAAATTTCGGCATTTATTTCTAACTCGTTTTTTATAATACCGGTGGCTATGGTTACTGTTTTGTAAACCGTATCAGTTCCATCGCAATTGTAATTTGCTACTAACATTACATTGTAGGAATTATCGGTATTGTAGGCATGAATAGGGTGTTGTTGTGTAGAAGTATTTCCATCGCCAAAATCCCAAAAATAGAAGGCTGCGTTTTGAGAGGTGTTTGTAAAGGTAACCTGAAATAGGTTGGGAGTAAAAGTAAAATCGGCTACTACATTTTTGTTTGTGGGATTTAGCAAGGTATCGAAAACCCCAGTACTTAAATTATAGAAAGTACCACTGGGTGTTGTTTCGTATTTTAATGCTCTGAGCATATAGGTTTGTATTCCCTGATAAACCAAGCAGGAATCGGTGTAGCTCGTTCCTGTTATCAAGTATAAATTTATTTTAGTAAATGTTTTTGTAGTATCGTTGTATTTGTAAACATTATAACCTAACACCTGATCGGGTGATGCTGTCCATGTGAGTAAGCCATTTCCATTGCTATACGTTGCGGTAAAGTTGGTAGGTGGTGCAACTATTTGAGCACGCAAGGTAGGGTCGCCCATTAAAGCCATGTGTACGCCTTTTAAGCTGTTGTTGGCTTCGTAATATCCGTTGTTGTTCATTGAAACTAAAGCACTATAGCCAATATTTTCGCCCATGGCCATGTGTTGAAAATACCAGTAGGGTCTCCCTGCCCAGCAGTTGGTAAGGGTGGTACCGTTTCCTAATGCCATGCGCAAGTAGTTATTGGTTGGGCTATCCCAATCGCCAAAATAACTTCCGAATAACATGGTAAAAACACTCAGAAGGGAGTCGTTCACAAAATTGGTAGAGTTGCCAATACCACTGCAACTGTTATACGAACCGGCACCACATCCGTACGACCAAAGATAGCTATCGGCTTTCATGGTGGTATGGTAATCGGTGGTTACAATATTTGCATTTCCACAAAGAGGAGAGAAGTTTCTCCATCCGCTGGCAGAGAAGCCTTCGGCATATCCTGTGAAATTATCATCAACTAAAGCCCGGTTTACCGGACTAAAAAGTTTGTGACGATAGGCGTGGTTTTTTGAAAGATATTTTTTTAGAAGTTGGGTTTCCGAAATTCCAAATCCGGATAAGTTTCGCATGTCAACCCGGGCAATTTGCAATTCTAAATTACCCGGAACCCCCCCCTGGTCAAATTTTCCATCGCCCGGTATATTTTGATTTCTTACTTGCGAAGCACCCGTGTTATTCACGCTATTGTCTGTCCAAATGCCATCCATATCGGCATAATATCCATCGGCAGGCCAAGCTCCCTGGTGGTCGGGTACGTGCCCATCGGGTGCAATATCGCCAGAATAGGGAATGGGAACTCTTCCGAGAACAAAAATGGTTTTTACATTTTGTGGGTCTTTATTGTATTCTGTAACAATTTTCGCTTTTACGGCTGTAACGGCATCGTTTTGGTTCACCGGAATGCGAATAACTTCCCAGCCATCGCCAATGGCATTTTTTTCCCATTGTTTAATATCATTAGTAAGGGTAGCCATACTTATGGTGTCGTAAACCAAAAGGAGTTTGCCTCTAAATTCTACTTCGGGAATATCTATACCCGAAGTAATGTAACCGTTGGCGGCAGTTCCTCCGCTTTTAGAAATGCGATATTCATATAGTACGCCAACTTGTGTGGTATTATCTTCCCATTGTGTAGTATTGCCTGGTAATCCTGTAGCTAGTGCAGTTCCCCAAGAAGTGGCTCCTTTTAGCTTTCTGAAAACAGAAAAAGAAGTAGCACTTGGAATGGTAGGCCATGTTAAGGTGATTTTTGCAGGGTTGTTTTGCACGGTGGCTGATACTTGCACACTTTTATCTAAACCGGGGGTTTGCGAAAAAATAAATGGCAGGTAGCTCAGTAATAAGAGCAGAAGAAGGGAAGATTTTGTTTTCATAATTTGTATTGTTTTTCAAGCCATGAAATTATACAAAATAATTCTATTTACACCATTCTGTTTTTTTTCTATTCTTGAAGGAATGATTATCTTTCGCAACAAAATATTTTATATGAGACTTTTACTTTCACTTGCCATTTCTATTTTTATATTTTCTTGCAACCATAAAAATGATGAAAAACAAGAATTACCCTGCTCAGATGCCTTTTCTCTCATAAACGAAGAAGTAATAAAACATTCGGAAGCTTATCAAAATCTACAACAAGCTACTGCTACCATAGGGCATAGGCTTACAGGTACCGAAAACGGAAATAAAGCCGAAGAATTTGTTTTCTCGCTTTTCAAAAAATACGGATTTTCAGAAGTACAATATTTACCTTTTGAAGCCAACAGTTGGTTAAGGTTAAGCGTTAAAACCAGCATTAATGGAGATGAAATTAAAACCGTAAGTCTGGCTCATACTCCTGTGAAGGCCGACACTACAGCTCAGGTAATTGATTTAGGCAGCGGTTTGCAAAGTGATTTTAGTAGATATTCGGAAAACATAAAAGGAAAAATTGTTTTAATGAATATAAATACGCTGTTTTCCGACTCCTCTTCTATGAATTTGCACCGCTCTGAAAAAACAGAACTTGCTATAAAGTACGGAGCAGCCGGAGTGCTTTTTATCAATGGAGTTCCCGGTGAAGTGTTACTTACCGGAACAGCTTCCGTAACAGGCGAATTAATTGGTATTCCTGCGGTTTGTATGTCGCTCGAAAGTGGTAACAAATTAAGAGAACGTATGGTTAAAGGCGAAAAATTACAGGCCCGCATAGAAATGAATAACTACAGTAATAAAATAATGGCCCGCAATGTAGTGGCCACCTGGCCGGGTGCCGAAAAAAGCAACGAAGTCATTATTATTGGCGGGCATCTCGATTCTTGGGATTTAGCAACAGGAGCCATAGATAATGGTATTGGTTCTTTTTCTATTATTGATATTGCCCGTACTTTCTCGGCTCTTCGCTTAACCACCAAACGCACCATAAAATTTGTATTGTTTATGGGCGAAGAAGAAGGACTGCTAGGCTCCAAGGCCTTGGTAAAAAAGGCAAAAGAGCTGGGTGGTATTTCAAATATAACGTATATGCTGAATTTAGACATGACCGGCAATGCGAATGGTTTTAATTTATATGGCCGTGATGAAATGATGAGTTTTACGGACAGCATTTGTAATATAATTAAAATGATAGATTCCACATTTGCTTCAAACAACAGTAGTTCTGCCGGTCTTCATAGCGACCATCAGCCTTTTATGTTGGAAGGAATTCCTGTATTGGCTCCCAATAGCAATATGAATAAAGAGGTATATAATTGTTATCATTCCAGTTGCGATCATTTTGAACTGGTAAACGAAAACGATATGGTAAATAATGTGCGTTTTGTAAGCATGTTTTTATTTGCATTAGCTAATACAAATACAATTCCAGCCAAACACTTCTCAGAAAATGAAACTCAGAATTTTTTAATAAAACATCAGTTGAAAGAAAAGTTATTGTTGGGTAAAGAATGGAAATGGGCAGTGGAATAAAAATAAAAGCATTTAACTTTTTGATTGCTTTTTTTTTCATTGCGAGCGAAGCGAAGCCATCTTTTTAATGCGAAGCAAGAATGAAAGGATTACTTCGGTGCTGCGTACCTTGCAATGACGGTGTATGGTTTGCTTCAGTCGTACCTCCTTCGCAATGACAAGTCAAAAGCCCTACCGTCATTGCGAGGCAATAGACGAGGCTTGTGTGCAAGAGCCGAAGCAATCTTTTTAATTCGGAGTAAATAGGAACAGA
>JABWCF010000027.1 GCA_013359255.1 Flavobacteriales bacterium | reverse complement strand
ATAATAAACTAATTTTTAGATAATTGAGGGGGAGGTAAATGTACCCTTGTTGTTTTTGTGTACTTGCATCATAGTTTTAGGGTTTGGTGCAGCTAAAGGTAAAGAAATTATTTTTATTTCCAAAATTTTTGATGGTATAATGAAAGGAATAGCTAAAAGTAATTTAACTTAATCGCAAAAAGTACAGAAAAAGAATCGTTACAAGTTTATGAGATTTTTAGCAAAAGAAAACATTTCTGTTTCGCAGAAACTTTTTCCCATCAGTTGTAAGCCAAAAGGCATGTTGTTACTGTGTTTTCCCAAAGGCAAAGAAATAGCGGGTAACCCGGTTAGGTTAGCCTGCACCGTGTATATATCTTCTAAGTACATTTTTATTGGGTCGGCTACCTGCTGGCCAATATCAAAAGCGGTATGCGGAGTAGTAGGAAGGAGAATAAAATCGTTGGTACTAAGCACTTCATTGGTTTTATCGCGGAGTATTCTTCTTACTTTTTGTGCTTGTGTGTAATAGGCATCGTAATACCCGGCACTCAGCACATAAGTTCCCAACATAATTCTGCGTTTTACTTCCGGGCCAAAACCTTCGCTTCTGGATTTGGTATAGGTGGTATTTAAATCAGTAGCATTGTTGCTGCGGTAGCCGTAGTGTATACCATCGTATCGGGCTAAGTTCGATGAAGCTTCGGCCGTAGTAAGAACATAATAGGCAGGCACTAAATAATCTAAAAAGGGAAAATCGTGTTCCGTAACAGAATGGCCTTGTTGCTTTAATTTTTCTATTATCTCAAAAAATCGCTTTTTTATTTCAGGGTCTAATCCCTCATGTTCTACATAACTTTTATAGTAGGCAATATTGGTCTTTTTTGAAAACGATAAGGCTTTCGAATATTTAGGAACTTCTTCTGAAGAAAGAGTACTGTCGTATTCATCTTTACCGGCCATTATTTCGAGCAATAGCGAGGCATCTTCTATGGTGTGTGTAAAGGTTCCTATTTGGTCGAAAGAAGAGGCATAGGCTATTAACCCATAACGGGAAACCCTGCCGTAAGTGGGCTTTAAACCTACCAAACCGCAAAAAGAAGCCGGTTGGCGTATAGAGCCTCCCGTATCGGAACCTAAAGTGGCTAAGCACAAACCCGCTGCAACAGCGGTTGCCGAGCCTCCCGAGGAGCCTCCGGGTACTTTTTTTTCATTGAGGGGATTTAAAACATTCCCAAAAGCCGAATTTTCATTAGAACTGCCCATTGCAAATTCATCGCAATTCAATCGTCCGATGATGATGGCATCTTCGGCAAGCAATCTTTCAACAACTGTGGCCGAATAAAGCGATTCGAAACCTTCGAGAATTTTAGAAGAAGCCGACACCTTGTGCCCTTTATAACAAATATTGTCTTTCAGCCCTATCACCATTCCGGCCAAACCACCAGCTTTATTTTCAGCAAGTTTTGCATCAATTTGTTCGGCATTTTCCAATGCTTCGGAAGCAAACACTTCTAAAAATGCATTCAGATGTTTTTTTTCTTCTACACGCTGCAAATAAGCCTCTACAAGCTGTTTTACCGATATAGCATGGCTTTGTAGGTCGGTTTGTATTTCAGCTAACGACCGGTATTGTTTCAAGTTTTTCGGAGATTAAGGCAGTTCTTTTCTATCGTGGTTGTTTTCGTTTCGGCTTTCTTCGTCATTGCCTTTCGTGGCATCTTTAAAGTCTTTAATACCTTTGCCAACGCCTTTCATTAATTCCGGAATTTTTTTGGCTCCGAATAAAAGGACTACGATTACTAAGATGATGATTATTTGGTTGGGACCTATCATTCCCAATAAAACGGAGAGGTTCATTTTTGCTAGTTTTACCTTATTGCCCGCAAATATACGAATATTTGACTTTATAAATCAGGTGGCCAAAAAACGGAAAGAGAAACAATGCTTTCGTTTTGTTTCCCTTTCTGATTTTGTACCCGGAGCCGGGGTCGAACCGGCACGATATTGCTACCACTGGTGTTTGAGACCAGCGCGTCTACCAATTCCGCCATCCGGGCTTAGTGCCGAAATTCGAGATTTGCAGCAGGTTGCGAAAGTACCTATTTGTTTTAAATTTTGTGAATAAATAAAAAAATATTTAAGCGTAAAAGCACAAATAGTTTGTCATATAACCAACATTTTAATAAATTTGCAACCCTTTTAACAAATAGCATGTCAAACCACGTAAAATTTTTCTCAGGAAAAGCCAGCGAAGAGCTTGCAAAGAGGATTGCTCATGCGTATGGTTCTGACTTAGGGAATGTATCTTTCAGTTATTTCAGCGATGGGGAATTTCAACCCTCATTTGAAGAAACCGTGAGAGGAGCAGATGTTTTTATTATTCAATCTACCATTCCACCTTCCGATAATCTTTTTGAGCTATTACTAATGATAGATGCCGCCAAAAGAGCCTCGGCAAAAAATATTATTGCAGTGATGCCCTATTTTGGTCATGCACGCCAAGACCGAAAAGATAAACCTCGCGTTCCTATCGGAGCAAAATTGGTAGCTAATTTACTTGGAGCTGCCGGAGTAAACCGCATCATGACAATGGATTTGCATGCCGATCAAATTCAGGGTTTTTTTGAAGTTCCGGTTGATCATCTTTATGCCTCTACTTTATTTATCCCATACATTCAAAGTTTAAAACTCCCGAATTTAATAATGGCCTCGCCCGATATGGGTGGAACAAAAAGAGCGAACGCATACGCAAAACACCTAGGATGCGAGGTGGTGGTTTGCTATAAACAGCGTAAAAAAGCAAACGAAATAGAAAACATGTTTGTAATTGGTGATGTAGAAGGAAAAGATATTATTCTTGTTGACGATATGGTTGATACGGCCGGCACTTTGGTTAAAGCGGCCGACTTAATGCATGAAAAAGGCGCCAATAGTGTTCGGGCCGTGTGTACACATGCTATCCTATCGGGCTCTGCCTACGATAAAATTGAGAAGAGTAAATTGGTAGAATTAATTGTAACCGATACCATACCTTCTAAAAAAACAAGTTCTAAGGTGAAAGTAATCGGGGTAGCCGATTTATTTGCTGATGTAATCAATAAATTAATAAATTACGAATCTATAAGTTCAAATTTTATCTGTTAATCTAATACATACCATTATGAAATCCGTTGAATTAATTGCATCAAAAAGAAATGAATTAGGCTCAAAATCATCTGCCTCACTGAGAAAAGAAAATAAAATACCCGGTGTACTTTATGGAGGAAAAGAAAATATCCATTTTACTGCCGATGTGCTTCCTTTTGAAAAAATTATAAACTCGGCCGAAGTAATGTTTATCGATTTAAAAATTGATTCAACTACTTCAAAGGCTCTAATTAAAGAAGTACAGTTTCATCCTGTAACTGATCACATTGCACATATCGATTTACTTGAAGTACACTCGGATAAACCCGTTATCATTGGCATTCCTGTAAAAGCAAAAGGGTCATCAAAAGGAGTATTGGCCGGAGGTAAATTAATTCAGAAACTAAGAAAAGTAAACATCAAAGCACTTCCAAGCAAAGTGCCAGAATGTATTGAATTAGACATTACCGAAATGGGCATTGGACAATCGGTAAAAGTAGGTGAGTTGAAATTAGATGGAGTAGAATTTTTAGATGCACCCAACAGTGTTGTGCTTTCTGTAAAAGTTACCCGTGCGGCTGCTCCTGTTGAAACGGCTGCTGCTCCTGCTACAACAGCTGCTCCTGCAGCTGCAGCAAAAGCTGCTCCGGCTGCTAAAAAATAATTTTTAGGCCGAATGAAATACCTTGTTGCCGCACTTGGCAATATTGGAGAAGAGTACAAAAACACCCGCCATAATATTGGTTTTAAGATAGCCGATGCATTGGCCGATGCATCGGCTTCTGTTTTTACACAAGATCGGTTAGCCTTTGTGTGTGAAACAAAATGGAAGGGCAGAACCTTGATTCTAATTAAACCTACCACCTTTATGAATCTTAGCGGAAAAGCGGTTCAATACTGGTTGCAAAAAGAAAAAATTTCCTCTCAGAATTTGTTGGTTATTACCGATGATATTGCCTTACCTTTCGGAACAATTCGCATAAAAACAAAAGGGAGCGATGGTGGGCATAATGGATTAAAAAATATTATTGAATGTCTGCAAACACAAGAATTTCCAAGATTGCGATTTGGAATTGGCAATCATTTTCCAAAAGGGAAGCAATCGGATTATGTGTTAGGTAAATGGAATAAGGAAGAAGAAATTACACTACCTGAACGTATTAAAATAGCCTGCGATGCCATTCAATCTTTTGCTGCAATAGGCCTTGATTATACGATGAATTTTTACAATAAAAAATAACTATTTTCTAATTCCCGTTTCTTTTAAAAAAGCAGAAGCGGTATTCTCTATACTTTCTTCTATAGGAATAAAACGATACATTAAAAATTCTGTTGCTTTTTTAGAAGAATAGGTATCGTTATCGGTTGCCATTTTTACACTTTCTTTGGTAAGAACAGGTTCTTTATTGGTAAATAATGTTTTTATCCATTCTAACCTCCAGGCTACTTCCACTAAAAATTTAGTAGCTTTTATGCTTGGTATAGGTTTATTTATATGAGCGGCAATAGTACTTAGCACTTTTTTAAAAGAAACATTTTGCGAAACTAAAATAAATTTTTCATTCTCTATAGAGGTGTTCATGAGCTTTGCCATGCAGGTAGCCACATCTCGCACATCTACAAAGCCAGTGCTAGATTCTGTATAAAATTTTAAGCCTTCCGAAATTCTTCTAAAAAGTGCAGGGCTACCTTCGTTCCAGTTTCCCGGTCCGATAATTATACCAGGGTTTACAATAATGGCTTTTAATCCTTCTGCGGTGCCCCTCCAAACCTCGTTTTCCGAATAGTACTTACTTTTTGAATAAGCGGTTGGATTGGATTTATTTTGCCATGGAGTATTCTCATCGATTTCTGTTTTGCTTGTACCTAGAGCGGTAATAGAACTTACAAAACAAAGTTTTTCAACATTCGCTTCTAAGCAAGCATTTACCACATTGGCAGTTCCCTCTATGTTTATTTTATACATTTCGTTTCTTCTTTTTTTATTGAAAGAAACAATGGCCGCACAATGATAAACATGTTGTATGTTTTTGCAAACATCTTCTAAGAAAAGAATATCCAGCACATTGCCTTTTACCCAATGAATAGAGGAAAACAAGTACTCTTTATTATAATGAGAAAAAATTTTTAGTGTATGGTTTTTCTTTTCCTCGCTTCTGTACAACGCAACTACTTCGTATTTTTTTTCAAGCAATTCTATTACTACATGAGAGCCTACTAAACCCGTGGCACCAGTTACCAAACACTTCAATCTATTCTATTTTTTAAAACGGAGCAAATGCGATTTACTTTGATTTTTCCATCCGGCCTGTGATTCATAATTTACTTCATAAATCTTTAAATCGGCCTGTGATTCATACTCTACAAAATACACTTTCAAATCGGCTTGCGATTCGTACTTTACCGGATACCATAAGCCATGTCGAGAGGCTTGTGATTCGTAGTTTACCCAATACACCATTAAGTCGCATTGCGATTCATATTTTACAATATATACTTTCAAATCGGCTTGCGATTCGTAATTTACTTTATATACTTTTTGTGCTTTTGTAAAATACGCAAAAGCACTAAAAACTAATAAAAAAAGAAAATGTTTCATATTCATATTTCGGTATTTAATATTACAAAAGTACAAGTATAAATGCTATTTTTAGCATTGTGTTTTATTCAAAATTAATAAAATAGCATGAACCATACGATTACCCGTATAGCTCCTACACCTAGTGGATTTTTGCATGCAGGAAACGTGTTTTCGTTTTTGCTTACACGTTATTTAAGTAAAAAAAATAATGCTCATCTTATATTACGAATTGATGATATTGATAAATCTCGTTACAGAAAAGAATACGTAGAAGATATTTTTGAAACACTTCATTTTTTTGAAATTTATTATCAAGAAGGGCCATTAAATGTAATTGATTTTGAAGAGAACTATTCTCAACAGTTAAGAATTCCGCAGTATTTTGAGACCATAAATAAGCTCAAAAATTTGGGACTATTATATGCCTGCACATGCTCTAGAACCGATATACAAGCACATCGAGAAGTGGGGAGGTGCAAAAACAATTGTAGAGAAAGTATTATACCTTTCGATACGGCCAACGCCTCGTGGAAAATTAAATTACCTCCGGAGTGTATCATTTCTTTTACCGATGAGCGATTGGGGAAGGTTAGCGTAAACCTTAATGCAGTAATGGGCGATTTTGTAGTGCTTCGAAAAGACGGACTGCCCTCGTACCAAATAGCTTCGCTTTGCGATGATGCAGCAATGCAGGTAAACTATATTGTAAGAGGCGAAGATTTGCTTCCATCTACCGCTGCACAGCTTTTCTTAGCTAAACACCTGTCTTTTGATTTATTTTCTAAAAGCACTTTTTTTCATCACCCCTTAATGAAAGATCAAAGTGGCAATAAAATGGCTAAATCGAATGGAAGTTTTTCTATCTCTGATATGCGAAAAAGAAAACTCTCCAAAAAAGAAATACTTTCACTAATTAAAAATTTTTTTGAAAATATTATTAACGATTCAAGCAAATCTCAATTCTTTAGCAAACTTGTTTTAGAAGAAATCTTCGATTGTTAAAATTTTTCATCTAAGCAAAATGCTGTTTTCTTTTTTTCGAACAAAGAAACTTGAAAATTGTATTCATCTAACGATTTTTCAGTAAAAAAAGTATTAGTAGGGGTTGGTGTAAAATACGTTTCTGAAGGCTCCATTAAAACAGAATTACTCTCTTTGGAGGGAGAATATGTTTTGCCTGTTTGATTGAATTCTAAAACAGGAACTTTTTGATTTTCCATTTGCTTCATCTTTATATTTTAAACAAAGGTGAAAAGAAACACGCATAACATCAATGAAAAGAAACTGACAAGAAGCGTAAGTTTTTAACACTATAGTTAGGAGTAAAATGGTTGAAAAAAAAATTATTTTCGGAAGTGCTTGAAAGTAAATGATTTTGACTTAGAAGAGCTTTATAACTTATTAAACGAATATAAATTAAGGTTGATTTAAACTTTTATTTCTTTACCTTTTGCAACGCTCTATCTATCTCCTTCAGTTCATCGTACCATTTTTTTCCATACTTGCGGGTAAGTGCGTTTTCTAAAAACTGATACACTTTCACATTTAGTTTACTTCCTAGCGTACAAGCTGCTTTGCAAATATTCCACCTACTGTAATTCAGTGCTTCAGTTCCATTAGAAAGTTTAGTAACACGTATGGGATATAAATGGCAGGATATAGGTTTTTGAAAATTTGTTTTACCAGCTAAATAAGCTTTTTCAATTCCACACGTAGCCGTACCATCCTTTTCGAATACAGTGTATGCACACTCTTTATCGTTTATAAGAGGGGTAACATACTCCTCATCGCTATCTATAATGTATTTACCTTGTTTTTCTATGGCTTTGATACCTTCGCTTCTCAAAAAAGGTTTTACTTCTTCAAAAATATTTTCTATTATTTCTAGCTCGTTTTTTTCTAAAGGAGCTCCAGATTCACCTTCAACGCAACAAATACCTTTACAGGCTTTTAAATCGCAAACAAAATTTTTTTCAAAAATATCGTCCGAAAGAAGTGTTTTTTCAAATTGTATCACTCCACAAATGTACAACTTTTAAGCATGCTCTACCATACAAAACAAACTACTCTTTTGGTGGCACCACGCAAGTTGCTGCCCGATACAGGTTTTCTTTTAGGCCTGAACTTTTTTTTGTTTTTTTGTTTGAATTTTTTTGTTTGAATTTTTGTTTTTAGGATAGTATAACTTCGAGAATTATGTAGTTTTTGCGACTCATTTTTCACTCTTTTAATATCCCTATTTTCAACTGTGGGCGTTATTCTTTCTATTTCTTTTTTCTGCATCATATCGAGGTCTTGAGCGTACATAATAGGAACATCTTTAAGAAGAATGTTTTTATTTGAGTGGTTGGTTTGTGAAATTATTTGTTTATATTCATCTTCTGCTTGCTTTTGTAACTTGTGGCATGGACAATTTGGATTTCTGGGGTCGTTTATATCGTACTCACTTTCGGTTAATCGCTTGTTTTGTATTTGAGAAAATGAAGAATAAGAGAAGCCAATTAGAAACAGTATGCTAAAAACGGTTTTCATCTGATTTGGGTTTAAACTCCCTGCAACACTCTTTAAGTATTGCAGGGAGTATTTTTTAAATTTGATTTTTCTTTATCGTAATTTTTTCTGAACCACTCCAACATTTGTATTCGTTGGTATAATACAAGTAGGCTGAAGAAGCTGGAGCTTCGTATTCGCCAGGCAGTTCTGCTTTTAAATCTAAATTAATTTCTTTTACGGCCGAGGGTGCCATGCAGCGGTAATACAAGGCTACATTGTTTCCTTTTATTTCGTAATAATCAAACACCCCTTTTTCCTGCAATTCTTTTAGCTGCCAAGGTTGTGCTGTAAAACCAGCCGGTATTCCAATCAATGCAATAGCACTAGGAATCCCTTCATTTTTGGTATTTGTAAGCATAGCTGATAGACGTAATGTTTCGCCCACCTTTACCAATTTAGAAGAAAGTTTTGTCTTTAGTGTTACTACACATTCTGCATCACTGTTTGGCAAAGAAGTATTCCACGAAACCGCTAAGGAATAAGGCAATGGATCTTTTACTCCAACAAATTTTACTTTTATATTGTTTTTACCTGAGCCTATATATTTTTCTAAACCGGCAATAACAATGGCATCTTTCTCTCCGGCTTTGTATTCTTTATCGGCTACTTTTTTCTCATTTACGTATATTTCAATTTTCCCGTCTTCGTTGGTTTTTTTAGAAAATTTAGCATATTCGGTAAGCGATTTTAAGGCTAGCACGGTACCTTGAGAGTTTCCAAAGCCACCATATCCACTCCTGAATTTTACCAAACCTTCAACTGCGTTTTGAATGGCTACGTTGTTTTTATTTTGAGCTTTCAACATGGCCATTAATCCCAAGGAGGTGGTTTCTATAATTAAAGAGTTTCCGGTTGAATAGGTTATGGAATGAGATGCTCCGGTAATTCCGCCATCTTTCTGCTGATTTTTTAATACTTCTGCAAGAGCTACGTCTCCTTTTTTATACTCTTTCATATTGTATGCGGCATTAGATACTAAAGCCATTTGGTAAGCATCTTTGCTCTTCATAGCTGTTTCGTAAGCAGTTTCAAATTCTTTTTGAATTTCTTTGGTGTAACCCGCTTCGGATAGTGCATACACAATATAGGCATCGGTAACCTCTTTGCTGGCTCTGCCGAAATTATCTAACGCCAGAGCATTGCGTTGAAATCCTCCTTTACCGTCTTTACGGTTCATCAGCCATTCGGCAGTACGGTCAATCATTTTTTGATCTACTTTTCCGCCTACATTTTTCATATCTATAAATTGCATCAATCCGTAAGCCGTTAGAGCCTCGTGTCCTGGATTTGAACCAAACCATTCATAGCCTTTTTCTTTCGTTTCGTAGGTAATCAATCGTTTGTATCCTCGGTCGAGTAATCCGGTAGCCGAAGCTAGTAGTTTTTCATCTTTGCTATCGATTGATTGTAAATAATCGAGTACCATTGCATTGGGGTAACTACTCATTGAAGTTTGTTCAAAACATCCGTAAGGCTCGCGTAAAATAGATTCTACTCCTTTCATTAAATCGCTTACTACATTTGGATATGCCGTAAAAGTAGCCTGAGCAGAACCGTTTACGACATTGTTTAGAGAAACGCTGTAATTTTTTTCTACCTCGCGACCAGAAAAGGAAGCGGTAACAGGAAATCCTTTGGCTACAATTTTTATTTTTTGAGTAAAGGCATCACCCAATCCACAAGCTTTAAAGCCAATGGTAAATTCACCTTCGCCTAATTCGGCAAGCACTTTATAATCTAAGTAAATGGTTTTTGCTTGTCCAGGCATAATGGTTTGCCCTTCAGGAATATTTACTAACGCTTTTAAGGCTGATGGAGAGGTAATATTTAATGTGCCGCCTAATGGTTTTTCGGTGTTATTTTTCAACGTAAGCGGAATAGAAACCAAATCTTCTGTAGCCACTTCTACCGGCACTTTTACATGCATGGCAAAAGGCAATTGTGTATAGATGGTTTGCTCTGATCGTCCTATCATTCCATCCACTGCAATTCCTTCGGCAATAGCCCTGAAAGAGGTAATATCATCTGAAGCGTAAAACTCTACGGTGGCTTTACCACTTTTTCCTATTTCTAAATTGGGCTCCCAAAAGATTGTATTTCTAAAATCGGTTCTTATTTCAATCTGTTCATTTTGATTGTACTCGGGAGCTGCAAATTTTCTGGCACGGTAGTAAGTTATTACGGGAACTTGTGGTTTTTCTGCCCATATTTCTTCATCTAAATCATTAAATCGTCTATCAAACGCAGCTCCTGCTGCCACTTTACCCATCTCGTTCTTATTATTGTCTTTTTTTCTTTCTTGTTCTATTGCGTTTAATCCGAGTGCTTTCTGTTGTGGTAAAACAGGTGCTTTCTGAACATTTTTTTCTTTTTTAAGCATTGGGGCATTATTCCCTTTTCCTTTATTTGGCACAACCATTGGAACTTGCCTATTTTGTGCTTCTCCGGGCATAGCCATTTCCATTACTGCATCATCTATTGCCGGAACTCCTTTTACTGCACTACGGGTAGTATATTTATAATACGAAGTGGGGTACAAATAAAAATTTATGTTTTGATTGTATTCGGCAATATTTATGTTTTGCTGAGAATACCCATCGGCTTTTATCACTAAGTTTGCCATCTCGCTTAAATCTATATTCTTTAAAGAGAATTTCCCTTTTTCGTTTGTTTGTCTTTCCATTTTATTGCCAAATTTTATGATTGCATTTTCTATAGGTAAACCACTATATGCATCTAATATTTGTCCGGAAATTATAGCCTTTTCGCCTTGATGCATAATTTCAGGTAGTTCTTTCCAAGCTACTTGTTCCCATTCAAATTTTCTCCAACCCGATGTCATTAATAAATAATCGAGTGCTTTATCTGCTTTTTCTTTTTTATCGTCAAAATAAAAAGAGGGTTCTTCTACTTTTTGTTTTAAATCCTGCTCTAATAAAAATTGCGAAATAAGGTTTCCTGATTTATCATCGGCAAAGGATAGTAATTGATCGTTGGTTACTGCCAACGAAAAAGTAGCAGGAGTAGGTAATCCACGATCGTCTTTTACATTAACTGTTAATTTTACTTTTTCGCGAGGAAGATATTTTTGCTTATCGGTACTTATCGAAACATTTAGTTTCTTATGTTTATTTACGAAGGCTAATCGTTCTGCCCGAGCAATACCTTTTTTATCGAATAAGGTAAATTGTGCTACCCCCATTGGAAAATTTTCGGTAGAAATTTCCAGCGTATTGCTCCCCACCTTAGCCTGAATAGCATTGGCATAATATAACTTTCCGCGAACTTGTGCTATTAAAGAAAGTTCTTCATTTTCGGTGGTAAGTACATTTATTTTTACTTTATTACTGCTGCTATTTTCTACACTTACTGTATATCCAAGTGGCAATACTTCTGGTAATTTATAAGTTTCTGAAATACCTGTAGGATTGGTAATTTTAGCAATATACGTTTCGTTTTTATCAGGTGTAAATGATACTCCCCCTGTACCCATATGATAACTTTCAAATGTGCTTACCACTTTTCCTTTACTATCTAGTATTTCTCCTTCTACATCGGCCGGTTTTCCGAATTCGTTTAGTGCTTTAAAAGCAACGTTTGAAGGTAATCCTGCAATCATTTCTCCCCCTTCCGGATAAAAGGCTAAATCTATTTTATTTAACACAATAGGAATAGAGCGGGACACACTTTCTGTATTACCCTGATAGTCTATCATTACATTTAGTAATCCATCGTTCGTTTTTAGCTCTTTGGGCAACTGAAAGCGTATGTATTTTATTCCTTCTTCATCAGTAACAGCCACTTTCTCTGTTATTGTTTTTCCGTTGAGTTGTGCTGCATATTTAATAGAAAAATCTGACAGGGGCTTGTTTTCATTGGTTTGTAATTCTATTTTGGCTATTACCTCATCGCCCGGACCGAATGCTTTGCGTTCAAAATCTAATTTCATCTTAAGGTTAGGTAGAACCAAATCCTGTACCTGAAAAGTTTTTTCGAAAAAGGAACCATCATTTTTTTGCCAATTGGTGTAAGCTTTTACCTTGTAAATACCTCCGGCTGCTTCGGGGTCTAACTGGAAATCACCGGCAGCACGGCCATGCAGTGCTACTAATTTTATTGTTTTTTCCACTCCTCCTTTTGGATTTATGAGCTCGGCATACAACACATCACTCTTTTGTGAGGGTTTTAAATCTTCGCCATTACGAACAAAAGCCGAAAACCAAATACTTTCTCCCGGTTCGTACATGGGTTTATCAAATTGCAAATACACTCTATCTTCGGGAAGATGAGCATTGTATTCGTTCAGACGTTTTTTTAGTAGTCGTATCAAATCGTTTTCTACTGCATTTTCTGTGTACCAAATGGGTTTTACCCAAGCAACAGCACTAATGGCAGCTGCTACCGAAAGGGTTATGCCTGCTTGTTTTAAAAAAGTCGTTTTCATAATGTATGGAGTTTAAATTGTAAATGTTTTGGAGTGTAGATGTCATTAAAAATGAAATTCCATAAATAATTTTTAAAAAAATAGAAAAGTGACTTTCCAATCATTGTATTTAAGCTCTTGAGATGTTCCGTTTATAAATCGGTTCAAAGCCAATGATTGAAAAAATTTATTTTAAAAATGATAAGGGGGGAATTTGGAGAATAAAAAATCTAGGTTTTGATTCCGTCATATATAACAGGAGAAGATGAAATGAGAGTAATAAAGTTTAGCTGTACCAGTGCCCTACCATTCAATCTCTCTTTATTACGCAATAACTTTAACAATAAAAAATTACATTTGCCTGCAAAATTTTGGCCTCGTAGTTCAATGGATAGAATAGAAGTTTCCTAAACTTTTGATACAGGTTCGATTCCTGTCGAGGCTACCATTGCTTTTTAGGATGCATCTTCTGTTTTAGACTAAGTAAAAAAATTTCTAAAGAAATTAAAAGCCCAGTTTCTCGCGTACTCTTTTCAACACTTTTCTTGCCACTATTCTTGCTTTTTCGGCTCCTTGTAGAAGTTCTGATTCAATGAGTGCAGGATTGCTCATATACTCGTTATAAGAGGCTCTTTGGGTTTTAAAGGTGCTACAAATTAAATCGAAGAGTTCTTGCTTGGCATGTCCGTAACCAAAATTTCCTGCGGTATATTTTTTTCGTAACTCTTCTGTTTGAGCCTTTGTGGCCATTAGTTTATAGATAGAAAAAACATTACAAGTATCTGGATTTTTTGGCTCTTCTAGGGGTGTACTGTCGGTAACTATACCCATTACCTGCTTGCGAAGTTCTTTATCGGGAAGAAAAATATTGATGTAATTATTGTAGCTTTTGCTCATTTTTCGTCCATCGGTACCGGGAACGGTCATAACCTCCTCGTTTATTTTTACTTCAGGTATTACTAATGTGTCGCCAGCTATTCGATTAAATGTTCCGGCAATGTCTCTAGTCATCTCCAAATGTTGCTGTTGGTCTTTTCCTACCGGAACCATTTCGGCATCGTAGAGCAAAATATCGGCCGCCATTAATACAGGGTAATCAAACAACCCCGCGTTTACATCGGCTAAATTCGAAGCTTTATCTTTAAATGAATGTGCATTAGCCAACATGGGGTATGGAGTAAAACAATTTAGATACCAAGTAAGCTCACAAACCTCCGGAATATCGGATTGGCGGTAAAAAGTGTTTTTCTGAGTATTAAACCCAAAAGCCATCCAGGCAGCCGCAACGGAATACACATTTTCTTTTCTTGCTTTTGCATCTTTTAGTGTGGTAAGGGAGTGCAAATCGGCAATAAAAAAAAAGGACTCATGATTCGAATCTTTTGAAATTTCTATTGCCGGAATAATAGCACCTAGTAAATTGCCCAAATGCGGAACTCCCGAACTTTGTATACCTGTTAAAATCCTTGCCATAATAACAAAAGTAACAATTATGTGGTAATTTTGTCCCCCATGCTTTTTTTACAAAAAATAGTTGCCACTGCTTGGAAAATTTATTTTCTTATCTGTCTTATCGTTACTCTAATTCTATTATATCCTATTTATCGGATATTGTTAATGAATGAAAAATATTTCAGAATAGGCTTTCAGTTGTGTCGGTTTCATTCGCTCATTATGCAAATATTGGGGGGCGTTTATTATACAGTCATTAAAAAACCCAAACTTTCGCCCGAAAAAAAATACATTATTGTATCTAATCACACCTCTTATTTAGATATTATTTTAACTACTCGCATTTTTTCAAACTACTTTTTATTTATGGGAAAAAAAGAATTAGGCAAGGTTCCTCTTTTTAATATTTTTTTTAAAAAATTTAATATCCTTGTTGACCGTAACAGCATCAGTGCCTCACACAAAGCGTTTGTAGAAGCAGCAAAACGTATTGACCTAGGAGCATCGATGGTTATTTTCCCCGAAGGAACTATTCCTCACCATGCCCCCAAACTCAAATCGTTTAAAAGTGGAGCTTTTCGTTTGGCCATTGACAAACAACTCGATGTGGTTCCTGTTGTTTTTTTAGATAGTTGGAAGATGCTAGCCGACAAAAAATTCTTTTCCCATTTAGCCCGTCCGGGAATAGCTCGTGTAATTATACACGAACCCATCAGCACAAAAGGAATGAATGAAAATGATTTGTTATTTTTACAAAACCTAGTTTACCACCAAGTAGAAGATACCCTCAAAGAATACAAAATAATATGAATGAAAAAATAGATTCAAAAACCGTAGAACGCATTGCTGAACTTTCTAAGTTGGAGTTTAATGATGAAGAAAAAAAAAGCGTACAAAATAATTTAAATCGCATATTAGCTTTTGTAGAAAAATTAAATGAAGTAAATACTACAGGAATAGAGCCCCTTATATATATGGTAGAAGAAAAAGGAACCCTCAGAGAAGATGAGGCAAAACAAACCATTACTCAGCAAGAAGCTCTTAAAAATGCTCCCAAAAAAGATTCTGATTATTTTAAGGTTCCGAGAATGATAAAAAAATCATAGGTTTTTCTACTGATATGCAACTTTTTATGCCTACTTTCGTCTGAAACACAGAAGTTTTAATTTTTAGATTAAACTGTTTTTATGAAGAAATTTATACTCCTTTCTCTTACACTTACTCTTTTCTCCTCCATTTCACACTCACAGATAAATGCTTATGCAAATGTAACGGCAATAGGAGGCACCACCCTTACTGTAAATAACGTAAACGAAACATTCGACACCTTCGAAGATGGAGAATTTATTGTTATCATGCAAATGCAAGATAATGTGATTGGAGGAAATACCTTAAATGATGTTAACTTCGGAAATCTCTCTTCCATTTTATCTGCCGGATTATACGAAATACGAACCATTCTTTCTCATACCGAAACCATGGGTTTGCCCACTAGTATTACAGTAAGTGCTCCTTTAGCTAACTCATACAATATTGGAGCAAATACGCAAGTACAAATTATTAGTTTCCCTACATTGGGTTCTCCAAATTACACCACCACGGCAAATATAAACGGCCTCACATGGAATGGAACAGTTGGAGGAGTAGTAGCGTTTGAAGTACCAGGCACTCTTACCTTGGCACATAACATCTCTGCAAACGGAATAGGCTTTGCTGGAGGCGCCCAAGATAATAATGGAACTGCCGGAGCTTGTAATAGCACCAATTATCGCATTGTAAATACAAATAATAATTACGCATTTAAAGGAGAAGGAATTTACAAAAGAACCGACAATAACTGGGCTAAGGCAAGAGGCAAAATATTAAATGGTGGAGGAGGAGGAAACAACCACAACGGTGGTGGAGGGGGTGGCAGTAACTACTCAGCCGGAGGCGATGGTGGTCCGGGTTGGCAAGCCGGAGCCCCTGGTTATTGTAACCCTTCTGCAGGAGGCATTGGAGGCATTTCTCTTGCCGGCCAAATTTCGGTTTGGAGGGTATTTATGGGCGGAGGTGGAGGTGCCGGTGAAGGAAACAATAATTTTAACACAGCAGGTGGAAATGGAGGAGGCATTATATTAATCAGAGCTAATGAAATTGCTACCAGTGGGGCTTGCGGTGGGCTTTCTATTACTGCAAATGGAAACCAAGGCAGCTTACCCGGCAATGATGGTGCAGGAGCCGGTGGAGCAGCTGGATCTATTGTTTTTGAAGTAGCTAACTGGAATATAGCACCCGGTTGCCCTGTTTCCATTGCTGCCAATGGTGGAGCCGGAGGCCATGTAAACAACGGAGCTAACCACGGTGGTGGTGGTGGTGGTGGACAGGGTGTAGTTATTTTTAATGGACCTGTTCCCGGCACAAATGTTTCTGTTACTACCTTAAATGGTGTGGGAGGTTGTAATAATAGTACATACAATCCGGGGCCTTGCACCTTTCAAGCAGGTTCTGGGGCAGGTGCAAATAATGGAGGAGTTATTGGAAACACTTCAGGGCCAATGCCCATTGAATTATTACGTTTTGATGCAGCATCTTTTGGAAGGAACAAAATTCAACTAACCTGGGAAACAGCCTCTGAGACCAACAACGATTATTTTACCATAGAACGCTTTATTGACGGAAATGAATGGATAGATGTAGCCAGAGTAAAAGGTGTGGGAAATTCTTCTGTGATACACAATTATGAAACATTTGACCAAAATCCTCCTTGTGGCTTACTGTATTATCGTTTAAAACAAACCGACTTTGATGGAAATTTCAAATACTCCGATGTAGCCACTGTTAAACGTGTATGTGATACCGATGTTCTTATTTATCCTAACCCCTCCGCAGGAAATGTTACCATTGAGTTTACAGGCGAATCAATCGATTTAATGTATGCAGAAGTAATTTCTGTTACAGGAAAAGTAGTAAGAGTTGAGCCCAAAAGTTCGGGCAGAAACAAATATGCTCTCGATTTATCATCCCTACCTTCGGGCATTTATTTTATAAAAGTAGAAACTACAACAGGTTCTATTATTGAGAAGATTACTCTTTTCAAATAAAAAATGCAGCAAAAAATCTTTGCTGCATTTTTAAAAAAACCGGATAATTCAGGAAATTTTTACAATCGAAACGAGTGAAATTGGTAAAGAAATTTGAGTTTTTTATTCTCTAGCAATATTCTTCAAAAACCGATTTTAGGTGTTCTGCAATCATCTCTGCACTTCTTCCCTCAATGTGGTGTCTTTCTACAAAATGCACTAATTTGCCATTTTTAAACAAGGCCATACTTGGTGATGAAGGAGGGTAAGGTAACATATATTTCCTTGCCTGAGCAGTGGCTTCTGTATCTACTCCGGCAAAAACGGTGGCCATTACATCGGGGTTTTTGTTGCCCTGTAATGCCAAACGAACTCCGGGGCGTGCCGTTCCGGCTGCACAGCCACATACAGAGTTTATAACCACCAAAGCGGTTCCTTCTGTTTTCGATAATAATTCGTCTACCTGGGCAGGGGTAGAAAGTTCTTTAAAGCCTACTTCTGTAAGCTGTTGTTTCATAGGTGCTACTAATTCGGGAGGATACATTATTTTTTATTTTTATGGTTAGGGTTTATTTTTGCAAAAGTAAATAAAGCTAATTCTCTTACTTCATCTTTTTCATTGGTTTTTGTTTCATTTTGTCTTTTCCGTGGCCTTTTCCTTTCTTCATATTTTCATTTTCCGATTTTGCTTTTCCTTTCATAGCATGAAATTCTTTAGATCCAGGTTTTATTCCCATTTGTTTGGCCATATAACCCCACCCTTTTTCTTTTTCCTTGTGGTAAACCTGCAATACTTCATCGGCAGGTTTATTTACTATTTGGGCGGTTTCAAAAATCATAAATACATCAGCTGGAGCAACTTTATCTTTAACAATCATTGTTTCTATTTTGTTTTCGGGCACATTGTATTTTATGCTCAGGTTTTTATTAAAAATTTTTATATCAGTTTGAGCTTGAATATTAAGGTCTTTTAAAAATTGATCGAATTCTGAATCGCCTGTATTTGCAACTAAACTTGTTTGTGAAAATGTGGGCCACATAAAGCAAAAAAATAGTGTAAAAGAAAATAGTGTTTTCATGGTTTAGTGTATTAAAAGTTTAACGTTTCGATAAAAAATATTTTTTCAGTATTTGTGTACATTCTTCTTCTAAAATTCCACCTAAACACTCTGTTTTGGGGTGCAACAAATTAGTGTTTACTCTTTTAAATCCTCTTTTTTCATCAAAAGCTCCGAATACAATCTTACTTAATTGAGTCCAAAAAGCTGCCCCTGCACACATCACACAGGGTTCTAAAGTTACGTATAATGTGCATTCGTTTAAATATTTTCCTCCTAAGAAATCGGCAGCTGCCGTAAAGGCCTGCATTTCGGCATGAGCTGTTACGTCATTCAGTTTTTCGGTTAAATTGTGTGCACGGGCAATTACTTGGTTATTGCACACCACTACAGCCCCCACCGGCACCTCGTCTTGTTCGTAAGCACGCTGAGCTTCTTTCAGAGCCAGTTTCATAAAGTGCTCGTGTGTTAAGGGCTTTATTTCCATTGATGTAAAATTAAGCGGTATATTCCTAATTTCGCTGAATTAAAATACAAATTCATGTTTAGAACACATACTTGCGGAGAATTAAATTTAAGTCATGTATCGCAAACCGTTACCCTATGCGGTTGGGTGCAACGCAGCCGCAATTTAGGAGGAATGACTTTTATTGATTTACGCGACCGATATGGAATAACCCAACTGACTTTTAATATGGAAAGCCATAAAACATTGTGCGAACAGGCTCGAAGCATTGGTCGTGAATACGTTTTGCAGGTAAGCGGAAAAGTAGTAGAACGAGAAAACAAAAATTTAAAAATTGCGACCGGAGAAATTGAAATAATGGTGGAAAATCTTTCTGTTTTAAATACAGCCCTTACACCCCCATTTACTATAGAAGACGAGAGTGACGGAGGCGATGAATTACGAATGAAATATCGTTATTTAGACATCAGAAGAAACCCAGTAAAACAAGCTCTGTTGCTGAGGCATTGTTTGGCATCGGAAGTAAGAAAATACATGAATTCTCAACATTTCGTAGAAGTAGAAACACCCGTTCTTATTAAATCAACTCCCGAAGGAGCACGAGATTTTGTGGTACCTTCTCGTATGAATCAGGGAGAATTTTACGCCCTTCCACAATCGCCTCAAACTTTTAAACAACTATTAATGGTAGCCGGCCTAGACCGTTATTACCAAATTGTAAAATGTTTTCGAGATGAAGACCTGCGTGCCGACCGTCAGCCCGAGTTTACCCAAATAGATTGCGAAATGAGTTTTGTAGAACAAGAAGATATTTTGCAAACATTTGAAGGATTAGTAAAACACCTTTTTAAAAATATTAAAGAGATTGTAGTTCCCAATATGCCCCGTATAACATACGCTGATGCTATAAAATATTATGGAAACGATAAGCCCGATACACGTTTCGATATGAAAATTTTTGAGTTGAAGGATATAGTGAAAGGTAAAAATTTTAAAATTTTTGACGATGCCCCTCTTGTTGGCGGAATTTGTGCTACCGGTTGTGCTCTCTACACACGTAAACAAATAGATGAACTAACCGAATGGATAAAACGCCCACAAATTGGAGCAAACGGAATCATTTGGGTACGATGGAATAACGAAGGCATCAAATCATCGGTAGATAAATTTTACAATGAAAAAGAACTTAAAAAATGGTTCGAAATTGCCGGGGGAAAAGAAGGCGATTTAATTCTTATTCTTGCCGGAGAGGAAACTAAAACACGCAAAGCTCTTTCGGAATTAAGGTTAGAAATGGGTTCTCGCCTAGGACTAAGAGATAAAAATACATTTGCCTGTTTATGGGTAACCGATTTTCCGCTGTTGGAATGGAACGAAGAACAAAAACGGTGGAATGCCATGCATCACCCTTTTACATCACCTAAACCGGAAGATATTGAACTCTTAGACAAAAATCCGGGGGGTGTTAGAGCTAACGCCTACGATATGGTCATTAATGGAGTGGAAGTGGGAGGAGGTTCTATTCGAATTTTTAATAAAGAATTGCAAAAAAAAATATTTTCCGTATTAGGCTTTACCAACGAAGAGGCTCAGGCACAATTCGGTTTTTTAATGAATGCTTTTGAGTATGGAGCACCTCCACATGGTGGCATTGCCTTCGGTTTCGACAGGCTATGTTCTCTTTTTGGTGGTTCCGATTCTATTCGTGATTATATTGCTTTCCCAAAAAATAATTCGGGTAGAGATGTAATGATTGATGCCCCCTCCGGTATTTCTAAAGAACAATTAAATGAGTTAGGAATTACGCTAAAGACTTTTAATTAATCTTTAAAGAAACACTCACTTCTCTATCCGTTTTTCGTACCTCAAAATACTCGAAGCGACAATCTTTCCTTTGAAAATTATTTCTTTGTCCGTTCGAGTAGGTTTAATGCAGAGCTAACGGAATTAAACCATACCGGGAACAGATATATGGATTGAGATAAAAACTGTTCTTCTCGATACGCTCATTCCTCGCTACTCGAAGTAACAATTTTTGTTTATTTCGTTTTTTTGTCCGTTCGAGTAGCGAAGCGTATCGAGAACAATGGGAAACGAAGTAACCCTTTTCTCTTCTCAATCTGTTTTTCGT
>JABWCF010000012.1 GCA_013359255.1 Flavobacteriales bacterium | reverse complement strand
AGGAAAGTACACGATAGAGATTACAAACACAATAGGAGCAATAGTAAAAACCATCAATACTACAGAGAAGCGAGTAGAAATACAAAAAGGCGACATGAGCAAGGGTATGTATTACTATAGCATCAAACAAAATAATCAAACTTTAGGCAGCGGAAAATTAGCGGTAGAGTAGAATTAAAAAACAAGATGCAAAAGGCGGCTATTTAGCCGCCTTTTGTTGTTAAAAAAAAGGAGTATTTTTTAAATCAACATTTCCCCCCGATAAAATAATACTTACTTTTTTTCCTGAAAACATGGATTTATTTTTAATTACAGCTGCAAGAGGAACAGCGCTAGAAGGTTCTACAATAATTTTTAATTGCTCCCATATTAATTGCATGGCAGCAATAATTTCATTTTCCTGCACCGTAAATATTTCGTTTACGTTTTCTTTAATTATGTAGAAAGTTTTTTCTCCGAGAGTAGTGCGCAATCCATCGGCAATAGTAAACGCATCGGGCAGATTAACTTCAATTTTCCCGCTTAGTAGGGAACGATGAGCATCATTCATATTTTCCGGTTCGCAACCAATTACTTTTGTATAAGCAGAAAAATATTTTACAGATAATGCTGTTCCGCTAAGTAATCCACCTCCACCCACAGGAGCGAGAATAAAATCGAGAGATGGCGTTTGTTCTATTAGTTCTTTTGCAACAGTAGCTTGCCCGGCAATAATTTTATAATCGTTGTAAGGAGGAATAAAAGTGGCTCCTGTTTTTTTTACTATTCCCAGCAAGGTTTCTTCTCTAGATTGAAGCGAATTTTCACATTCTATTATTTCTGCTCCAAGTTCCATTACGCCCATTTTTTTAATGGTCGGACTTCCTTTGGGCATCACAATGTATGCTCTTAAGTTTAATTGGTTTGCCGCCAGGGCCAATGCCTGTGCATGGTTTCCTGATGAATGGGTGGCTACTCCATTTTTTTTCTTTTCATCGGATAGTTGTAATACTGCGTTAAAAGCTCCGCGAGCTTTAAAAGCTCCTATTCTTTGCAGGTTTTCGCATTTAAAAAAAACAGTTGCATCTATTAACTTATTTATAAAATCGTTTTGAAGAACGGGTGTTCTTATAATCCATTTTTCTATTCGCTGATGTGCTGCTAAAATATCCTTTTCAGAAGGAATAGTATTCATGGTAATTGGTGTTTCATAAAAAAATTAATGATGATTTGTTCTGCATTAAATTCCTTGCTAACTCTTCCAATAACAGCCTGCGGAAGGTATTGCGATCCCCCGGGCCATGTATGTCCGCCACCAACAATGCGGTATAAAACAACCTCACTTCCGTTATGGCAAAGTGTATAAGTTTCTATTTCCACGGTAGTTCCGTCTTTTGACTGGTTTGGCAAAGAAACAATAAGGGAATTACCAACGCAATTATTTTGTGTTTTCCAAAAATTAAATGCTTCATCAAAACCTATGGTTTCAATACCGTTGCTAATTTTCCCTCCCTTGTAAGGTACAATGGGGTCATCGGATCCGCCAATTAAAAGCACAGGAATTTCTTGAGGGGGAAAACACCATGTTTCCGGGTTTGGAGCCATAATTCCGGTAACAGAGGCCACCGCAGCAAAGCGGTTTGCTAAATGACAGGCAAGCGTAAGTGCCATATAGCCACCGTTCGACATGCCAACGGCATAGATGCGTTTTTCATTGATTAAAAATTCTTCTTTTGTTTTGGCGATTAAGAAATCTAAATAAGCTACATCATCAATTCCCGCCTTAGAAGCAGGTGTTTTATTTCTGCCATCGTTCCAAGAACGCTTGTACCCATCGGGGTATATGCAAATAAAACCGTAGGTATCGGCCAGAGGATTTAGTTTCATAAATTTTATGGCATTTTTACCATCGCCTCCCCTACCATGTAATCCAAATATTAGAGGGTATGCTTTTGCCGAACTAAAGTCTTTGGGAAGATAAATCCAGTATTCTCTAGTTTTTCCGGCAAAGGTAACCTTGTGTTTTTTTAAGGAGCCGATACCTTTGAAAGTTTTATTGCAGGAAGAAAAAAAGGCAAAAGGCAAAATAATGAGTAAAATAAGAAACACATTTTTCATACTTCGTAAAATTACATTACTTTAAACAAGAAAAAAATAGTTTCTTAAACCCTTATAAAATAAGGGAAATAAAAAATATTTTAAAATTTATTTGGAAGTTGAGAAAAAATATGTTGTATATTTGCGGCACTCAATTACACCTCAAAAAAAGTTCTTTGTTTGTGTAGTTGTTTATAAAGAAGAGGTGAGAGAATAGGCTCGCAGACCCTCTGGCAACCAACTAAAAGTCCTGAAAGGATTGGAAAACCGGTGCCAAGTCCTACTCCATTTGAGACGATGGAGACAGATAAACAAAACAAAAAATGAAAACAAACAAAACAATCAAATCAAAAGAAAAAAAAGAGTTCAGAGAAAATTTCTTTGAAACAAACTCTCATTTCCATCACAACACTTGTTGTGGCCTAATGTGTTGTTGCATGTGCTGTTGCATGTGTTAACGCTGCGGGCTATTTCCTTACTTTAAAAAGTATTAGTACCAATGCGTTTTCAAACAAACGCCAAAGGCAACCTCATGCTATTTCTATTTTCTATTTTAAACTAATTAAACCCAATAAACAACCAATTAAAACTAAAAATTATGAGCAATTTACAAAATTTAAAATTTGAAACTCTGCAACTTCATGCAGGACAAGATGCCGATGCTACCACAGGTTCCAGAGCATTACCCATTTACCAAACCACTTCGTATGTGTTTAAAAATTCCGAACATGCCGCTAATCTTTTTGGCTTAAAAGAGTTTGGAAATATTTACACACGTTTAATGAATCCTACTACCGATGTGTTCGAAAAACGCATTGCAGCCTTAGAAGGCGGTGTTGCTGCCTTAGCAACCTCATCAGGTCAGGCGGCCCAGTTTATTGCCTTAAATAATATTTTGCAGGCAGGTGATAATTTTGTTTCTACTTCTTTTTTATATGGAGGTACCTATAACCAGTTTAAGGTAGCTTTTAAAAGATTGGGCATAGAAGTTCGTTTTGCCGATGGCGATAATGTTACATCGTTTGAGAAATTAATTGATGAAAAGACTAAAGCTATTTACTTAGAAACGATAGGTAATCCGGGCTTTAATGTTCCGGATTTTGAAGCCATTGCTGCGTTAGCAAAAAAGAACAATATTCCTCTAGTGGTTGATAATACGTTTGGTGCAGGAGGTTATTTGTTCAGACCAATTGAACATGGTGCAA
The DNA here is from genome assembly GCA_013359255.1 of Flavobacteriales bacterium. GTDB lineage: Bacteria > Bacteroidota > Bacteroidia > Flavobacteriales_E > Vicingaceae > BCD5. Next base: position 70,499 of record JABWCF010000012.1, on the reverse strand, counting down.
ATATTGTAACTGCCTCAGCTACCAAGTGGATAGGCGGGCATGGTACAAGTGTTGGAGGCGTTATAATAGATGGTGGTAATTTCAATTGGGGGAATGGCAAATTCTCTCAATTTACAGAACCATCAGAAGGTTACCATGGATTGAAATTTTGGGACATTTTTGGAGAAAACAATCCACTCGGCTTACCAAATATCGCTTTTATTATTCGTGCCAGAGTAGAAGGCCTCCGAGATTTTGGAGCAAGCATAAGTCCTTTTAATTCTTTTCAGCTAGTGCAAGGCTTAGAAACACTTTCATTACGTGTTGAACGTCATGTAGAAAATGCACAAAAACTATCAGAATGGTTAGAAAAACACCCTCAGGTAGAATACGTAAATTATCCGGGTTTACCATCTTCTAAATATCATACGTTGGCAAAAAAATATTTAAAAAATGGTTTTGGAGCAGTGCTTTCTTTTAAACTAAAAGGGAAAAAAGAAGATGCGGATCAACTGGTAGATAATTTGCAAATCATCAGTCATTTGGCCAATGTGGGTGATGCGAAAACACTCATTATTCACCCGGCTACTACCACGCATCAGCAATTAAGTGAAGCGGAGCAAAAATCGGCAGGAGTGGTTCCTGGTTTATTGCGTGTTTCGGTAGGCATTGAACATATCGATGATATTAAAGCCGATTTAGAACAAGCTTTTCAAAAAATATCCGAAAAAAATAAAGAGTTAGAGTTGGCTAGTTTAAACTAATAGAAATGAGTTTGAAATATTACAAACACAATCAGGCTTTGGTGTTAGAGTCGGGAAGAATTCTTCCCGACTTTACCATAGCTTACCATACTTTCGGAAAGCTAAACAAAGAGGCAAGCAATGTTGTATGGGTAACTCATGCACTTACCGCAAATTCTGATGTATTGGATTGGTGGAAAGGATTGTTTGGAGAGAATAATTTATTCAATCCGAACGAATATTTTATTGTATGTGCCAACGTACTGGGTTCGCATTATGGTTCAACGGGGCCATTAAGTATTAATCCGGATACAGGAAGCCCATACTATCATAATTTTCCGGAAATTACAGTACGTGATATGGTGGCGACTCTCAATTTATTGAGAGAATATTTACAAATAAAAAAAATACACACGCTTATAGGGGGGTCTTTGGGAGGACAGCAGGCTCTGGAATGGAGTATTACAAATCCGCAGTTAATAGAAAAATTAATTCTAATTGCAACCAATGCTCAACACTCACCCTGGGGAATTGCATTTAATGAAAGTCAGCGATTGGCTATAGCTGCCGACAGAACCTGGTATAATCATTCGCCCAATGCAGGTGCAAAAGGGTTAAAAGCGGCTCGTTCCATAGCTCTGTTAAGTTACCGAAATTATAACACCTATTTGAAAACACAAAAAGACGATGGTGAAAAAAATGAAAATTTTAAAGCGGTTACCTATCAACAATATCAGGGAGAAAAATTAGTAAATCGTTTCAATGCTTTTTCGTATTGGTATTTATCAAAAGCAATGGATTCTCATCATGTAGGAAGAAAAAGAGGAGGAATTAAAAAAGCTCTTTCATTAGTTAAATCTAAAACGTTAATCATAGCCATAGATTCCGATATTCTTTTTCCAGTTTCGGAATCTGAAATTTTACAACATGGAATTATCGGAAGTAAACTGGAAATAATCAATTCGCTTTACGGACACGATGGTTTTTTAATTGAAACGAAAACATTAACAGAAAAAATTGAAAAACAACTTAAAAAATATGTAGTGTATGAGTAATAAAAATAAAATTGGATTACTTGGCTTTGGAACAGTTGGACAAGGTTTTTACACTTATCTCCAACAACATGGAGAAGAAAGAAAGGTAAAAGAAATAGTAATTAAAAATTCGGGAAAAAACAGAAACAAGCACAATGTAAAGTTTACCACCGATACCTGCCATTTATTTCAATCCGAAACCGATACAATTGTTGAATTAATTAGTGACGAAGAACAAGCCTATCGAATAATTAAAGAAGCATTACAGAATGGAAAAAAAGTAGTTTCGGCCAACAAAAAAGCCATTGTTTACCATTTGGAAGAATTCATAAAAATGGAAAAGGAATTTGGAGGTCGGTTGCTTTACGAAGGTGCTGTATGTGGTAGTATACCTATTGTAAGGATAGTAAACGATTTTTACCGTTTCGATAACATTTCAGAAATAAAAGGAATTTTTAATGGAACCTCTAATTATATTTTAACACAGCTTCTAACCAAAGGAATTTCTTATTCAGAAGCTCTGCAACAGGCCAAAGAAAAAGGTTTTGCCGAGGAGAATCCTGTTTCTGATGTTGGCGGATATGATTCACTGTATAAGCTATTATTGCTCTCTGCCCATGTTTACGGCAAACTTATTTTGCCAAATGAGGCCTTACATATTGGTATAGAAAACATTTCGCAAAACGATATTTCTTTTGCAAGAAAGCACGGTTTAAAAATTAAGTTACTTGCCTCGGTTAAAAATGTGCGAAACGAAATATTTATAAGTGTATTGCCTACTTTGGTTCATCAAGAAAGCGAATTGTATGGTGTTGATAACGAAATAAACGGTATAAAAATTTATTCCGAAAATTTAGGTTCGCAGTTTTATAAAGGCAAGGGGGCAGGCAAATTGCCTATAGGGCATACCGTTTATTCCGATTATAAAATTTCTGACGGTTACCGTTATACCTACAATGCTTTAGAAAATAGGAACGATTTTAAATACTCTAAACAAAATCGGCATTTAATTTATTCCGATAGAATTTATTTGTTGGAAAAGCATCTTTCCGATATAGAATACTTGAGTGATAAAAGTGGTTTTGGTTACCTCACCACCGAAAAACTAATATATTTAAAAGAGTATTTGTATAAGAATCAAATATCGGTAATTGCCCTAAACGAAAAAATAAAAGTAAAAATATTAAATGCTGCTGTAAAGCACTATGGTTTTGCGTTTGCTTAAATAAGAAATAGAAAAAATTAGTTTATGAGTTTCTTGCTTTTAGTTTAAGTAGAGGCTTGCATTAAAGCCTCTGCAATGCGTAAATCCTGCGGACTGGTAATTTTTATATTTTCAGGATTTCCATCTACCAAAAAAATTTTTTGTCCGGTTTTTTCTACCACCGAAGCATCATCGGTAAATTCGGTGCTAAAGCTTTGCTTGTAGGCACTTACTAATATTTCGGTTTTAAAGCACTGGGGAGTTTGTACTATTTTATAATCACTTCTGTTTAAAGCATAGTTGAAAGTACCATCTGTTTTACGTATAGATTCGTGAAGAGGAATTACGGGTATTGCAGCTCCTCTTTTTATAGCAGTTTCGTAAATATCTTTTATAACTTGCGTACTCACTAATGGTCTTACGCCATCGTGTATGCCGGTAATACTATTGTAATCGGTAATAAAACGCAGTGCATTTTTAACAGAATAAAAGCGTTCGTTCCCGCCTTCTGAAATAGAATGAGGTGTTTCAAATTGGTAAGTGTTGCAAAGATTTTTCCATGTTTCTATTTCATCGGGTGGCAATGCAATAATTATTTCGGTTGTAGGCAAGGCGGCTGTAATTTTGTTTATGGTATGCATTAAAACAGGCAGCCCTTTAATTTCCAAAAATTGTTTGGGTGTTTCAGTTTTCATTCTTTTGCCCTTTCCTCCGGCAACAAGTATGGTATATATTTTTGTTTGAAACATAAAAAAAGAAAAGGGGAAAAAATCCCCTTTTTTTAATTCTTTATAAAATCAACATAGCGTCTCCGTAAGAATAGAATCGGTATTTTTCTTTCATGGCTTCTTTGTAGGCTTTCATCATCAAGTCGTATCCGCAAAAGGCAGCCACCATCATTAATAACGTAGATTCGGGCATATGAAAATTTGTAATCATGCAATTAGCAATACTGAAATCATATGGAGGAAAAATAAATTTGTTGGTCCAGCCATCGTAAGGTTTTAGAAAGCCTTCTGTAGAAACGGACGTTTCAATGGTTCGCATGGTAGTGGTTCCAACGGCACAAATTCTTCTTTTATTTTTCTTTGCGGTATTTACAATATCACAAGTTTCTTCAGTTATTTTAATTTCTTCCGAATCCATTTTGTGTTTGGTAAGGTCTTCTACTTCAACCGAGCGGAAAGTACCCAAACCTACATGTAGTGTAACGTATGCGAAGTTTACTCCTTTTATTTCTAATCTTTTCAATAAATTTTTGCTAAAATGCAAACCGGCCGTGGGTGCCGCAACAGCTCCTTCTTCTCTGGCATATACAGTTTGGTAACGGTCTTCATCTTCGGCTTCCACCTTTCTTTTAATGTATTTTGGAATGGGCGTTTCTCCGAGTTTGGAAATAATATTTTTGAAATCTTCGTAAGGCCCGTCAAACAAAAACCGAAGGGTTCTTCCTCTAGAGGTGGTGTTATCAATTACTTCGGCAACCAAATCATCGTTTCCGAAATACAATTTATTTCCGATTCTTATTTTTCTTGCAGGGTCTACTAGTACATCCCAGAGCAGAGTTTCTTTATTTAATTCTCTAAGCAGAAAAACTTCTATTTTAGCTCCCGTTTTTTCTTTGTTGCCATACAATCTTGCTGGAAAAACCTTGGTATTGTTCATAATCATTAAATCGCCTTCGCTGAAATAATTGATTAAATCTTTAAATTTTTTGTGTTGTATTTTTCCAGTTTTACGGTCTACAACCATTAATCGGGCTTCTTCTCTTTCTTTTGCGGGGTGTTGTGCCACTAATTCTTTTGGAATAGTGAATTTGAATTTAGTTAGTTTCATATTCGTATTTTGTTTCTAAGTAAGAGGTATGAAACATAGCGGCAGCAAATACCGGTGAGGTTCATAAATCTTACGGGATTTAATTCGTTTAATTTTTCGGGTTGCAAATGTAGTAATAAAATGTATTGAACAATAAAAAAATTAGAGGGCATTTAATTGAAGGGCAAAATCATCGGGGTTTATCGCTTTGGAAATGCTATAACACCCAATTTGGGTTCTTCTTAAATTTTTCAGGTATGCTCCTGAATTTAGAGCATTTCCAAAATCGAAGGCCAAACTTCGTATGTAAGTGCCTTTGCTACATTTCACTCTAAAATCAAGTTCAGGAAGCTCTATTCTTGTAATTTCAAATTCGAAAAGTTGAATGGAGCGTGGATTCATTTTTGTTTCAATGCCTTTTCTTGCCAAGTTGTATGCTCGCTCTCCCTCAATCATTTTTGCGGAAAATATAGGGGGTATTTGATCTTGTTTTCCAATAAACTTTCGGGTGGTTTCGTATATAAGTTCATTTGTAATGTGACTTGTGGGAAAGGTTTTGTTTACAGGGGTTTCTAAGTCGTATGATGGGGTGGTGGCTCCCAAAAAGAATGTACCGGTATATTCTTTGGGTTGTTCCTGAATTTGGTTTATTTCTTTGGTTTTTTTTCCGGTACAAATAATCAGTAATCCTTCTGCAAGTGGGTCTAAGGTTCCGGCATGGCCTACTTTTAATTTTTTTAATGCAGTGTGTTTTTTTATAAGGTTTCTAATTTTTTTAACTACATCAAAAGAAGTCCAACCTACGGGTTTATTTATGAGTAGAGTTTCTCCGTTTACAAAGTCGAACATGGTTTGGGCTTTATGTAACTTTAAGATCGTATCCCAAAGCCAATAGCACCAAAAGGATAAAGCCGAGAGCGATACGGTAATAACCGAAAAATTTAAAACCATGTTTTTGCAAGTACCCTATAAAAAATTTTATAGCCAGCATAGCTACAACAAATGCCACCGTGTTCCCTATCAGTAAAACAGAAATATCATCTGCGGAAATGGCCGAATAATTTTTAAGAAGTTTGTAGGCTGATGCCGCAAACATTGTAGGTACGGCCAAGAAAAAACTAAATTCAGCAGCCGTTTTACGGGGAAGTTTTTGTGTCATTCCTCCAATAATTGTTGCGGCCGATCGACTCACTCCCGGTACCATTGCAAGACATTGAAAAAAGCCTATTTTTAATGCACTTGGGTAGGTAATTTCACGTTCGTTAGAATGGTTTTCTATCCATCGGTCGATAAAAATAAGAATAATTCCACCTAACAAAAGTGTAACGGCAACCACCCATACACTTTCCAGCATGGCATCTATTACATCATTTAACAAAAAGCCTATAACTGCTGCAGGAATAAAGGCCACAAAAAGTTTATAGTAAAAATCGATTGACTGAAAAAAGCGTTTCCAGTAAAGCACCACTACCGAAAGTATGGCCCCGAATTGTATGTTTACGAGATATGCTTTTGTAAAATCAGTGCTTTCTATACCTAACACTTTCTCCGTAATTATCATGTGTCCGGTAGAAGAAATGGGTAAATATTCGGTAATGCCTTCTACAATGGCAATAATAATAGCATGTAGAACATCCATTATTCTTTAGGCTTTTTCATTATGCCGTAAATAACTACTATAAAACCGGCAATAATCAAAATGGGCGAAAGGGTAATTCTACGAAAACTAAATACTTCGGGATTATAAATAGCAGGGTCTTCTGAACCTCCGCCTACCATGAGCAAATACCCTATAATACAGAGCAAAAAGCCAATGCCAATGTAAAGGTAATTTTCTTTGTTAAAAGGGAGGAGATGGTTTGTTTTTGCCATTTTTATTAGTTTTAGTTTTTATGAATAAAGTTCACTGGTGCGTATTCTTAAGTATTTTCGAACGGCTAATGCTGTAGATATCCAGGAAATAAGGATACCTAATACAATTACCATTAAGAACAAAGATATGTATATTTCCAAGTTCTGAAGTTCCATTAATTCGGGCATTTCTTTTTCGGCCATAAATAAAACTCCGGCTAAAAGCCCAATGGCTATAAAAGCACTTATTATTCCGTTGGTAATTCCCCTTGCTACAAAGGGGCTGCGAATAAAAGCACCGGTAGCACCTACTAATTGCATAGTGCGTATTAAAAACCTACTGGAGTATATAGATAGTCGGATGGAACTATTAATCAGAGCAAAAGAAATAATCATTAAAAGCACACTAAATCCAATAAGAATAAGACCTATTTTTTTAAGGTTTTCATTAACCATGGCTACTAAATCTTTTTGATAAAAAACTTCTTGCACCTTGGTGTTTTCATTCAGCATCGATTCTATTACCTTCAAACTATCAGGATTTGCATATTGTGCATTGAGTTTTATTTCTAAAGAAGGAAGCAGGGGGTTGTAACCTAAAAATTGAATAAAATCTTCGCCTAACTCACGTTTTAACTCAGCTGCGGCACTATCCTGATGAATAAATTCGGTAGTTTTAACGAATGGTTCGGCATCTAATGTTTTTTGTATTTCAGCAATTTCAACCTCTTTTATATTCTCTTTTAGAATAACAGAAAATCCGATGTTTTCTTTAACATAGTTAGATAAATTGTGGGCATTAACCAAAATAATACCCAATAAACCCAACACAAAAAGTACAAGCGAAATGCTAATAATTACAGAAACGTACGAGCCTAATACTTTTCCTTTAAGCCCTTTTTTTTTGCTTATCATCTAGTTGTATTTTGCCGCTAAGTTATACTTTAACCTTTTCTTTGGCAACAGCCCGTTCATTTTTCCTGTTAAGTTTTGTTAACTTCGCCACTTTGTTTTATCACATCAATGGAATATAATCCGAATGAAATAGAAAAGAAATGGCAGAGATTTTGGGCCGAAAAAAAAACCTTTATTGCCAAAAATCCGAAAGAAAATTCATTGTCTAAGCCTAAGTTTTACGTATTAGATATGTTTCCTTATCCATCGGGTGCAGGCTTACATGTAGGCCATCCGCTAGGGTACATTGCCTCCGATGTAATTGCTCGTTACAAACGCCATAAAGGGTTTAATGTGCTGCATCCAATGGGTTACGATGCATTTGGTCTTCCGGCCGAACAATATGCGATACAAACCGGCCAACACCCTGATAAAACCACCAAAGAAAACATTGCCCGATATAGAGAACAATTAGATAAAATAGGCTTTTCTTTCGATTGGGAGAGAGAAGTCCGTACCTGCGATTCCGGTTACTATAAATGGACACAGTGGATTTTTCTGAAACTCTATAATTCTTGGTACAACCCTATTTCAGATAAAGCAGAACCCATAGAAACCCTCATGGCCATATTTGAGAAAGAAGGCTTTCGGGGTAATTTAAACACGGTACTTACCGGAGGAATTGAAAAAGACTTAGAAAATTTTACAGCCGAAAAATGGAAAAAATTTGATGAAGTAACCCGCGAGTTAATACTAATGAATTTTAGATTGGCATACCTTAGCGAGGCCTATGTAAATTGGTGCCCTGCTATGGGTACCGTTTTGGCAAATGATGAGGTAAAAGACGGAGTGAGCGAGCGGGGAGGTTATCCGGTAGAAAGAAAGTTAATGAAACAATGGAGCCTGAGAATTACCGCTTATGCCAATCGTTTATTAATTGGCTTAGATTCTATTGAATGGAGCGAAAGTATTAAAGAAGCCCAAAAAAACTGGATAGGAAAAAGTGAAGGCTGTACCATTGCCTTTGAAGTAGAAAATACCAGTTTTAAAATAGAAGTTTTTACTACTCGCCCCGATACTATTTTTGGAGTTTCTTACCTTACCCTTGCACCCGAATTAGATTTAGTACCTCAAATAACATCTGCAAATCAAAAAAGCAAAGTAGAAACTTACATTACGTATGCCACCAACCGAAACGATAGGGAAAGGCAAAGCGATGTGAAAAATATTACCGGTGAATTTACCGGAGCCTATGCCATACACCCTTTTACCCGAAAAAAAATACCTATTTGGATTGGCGATTACGTGCTTTCCGGTTACGGAACAGGTGCTGTAATGGCCGTTCCGGCACACGATACCCGAGACCATGCTTTTGCAAAACACTTTAAATTGCCTATTCAGCAAGTAGTAGAATGCCCTGCCAATTGGAATATAAATGATACCGCCTACGATGAAAAGAAAGGAAAAATAATAAACTCCGAATTTTTAAACGGGTTAGATGTAAAAGAGGCAATAACCCAAAATATTTCTGAAATTGAGAAAAGAGGATTTGGAAAACACAAAACAAACTTTCGTTTGCGAGATGCTGTTTTTGGTCGCCAACGCTATTGGGGTGAGCCTATTCCCATATACTACAAAAACGGTATTCCTTGTCCTCTAAAAGAAGACGAATTGCCACTGCTCTTGCCCGAAGTAGATAAATATTTACCCACCGAAGATGGAGAACCGCCATTGGCCAGAGCCAAAAACTGGAAATACCAAAATCAATACAACTATGAACATACCACTATGCCGGGCTGGGCAGGAAGTTCATGGTATTTTTTGCGTTATATGGACGTAAATAATGCCAAGGAATTTGCCTCTAAAGAAGCTTTAGAATATTGGAAAGAAATAGACCTATACATCGGAGGAGCAGAGCATGCCACAGGGCACCTTTTATATTTCCGCTTTTGGACTAAATTCTTAAAAGACTTAGGTTATATAAACATTGAAGAACCTGCCAAAAAACTCATCAATCAGGGAATGATACAGGGAGTGTCGGAAAAAATAATGCTTAATAAATCGTTTACCGCTAAAACAAATCGCATTGCCTTCTTCGCGTCATCACAGCCAGACATGTTGTATGTAGATGAGAATAACAAGGAACAAACCGCTTATATTTATTACAGTAAAGATGTTGCAGATAAAAGAGGGTTTGAAACAGTCGAAAAGTATGTGCCCATATCCATAGTGCAACATCATGAAATATTGCCCGAAAAAATACAGGGCTTAAAGCAAATGGGTGATTTTGAAGATGCCGTATTTGTATGTGAAGGAGGGTATTGGTATAAAGGAAGGTTTAAAAGAATTTGCGAAGGAAGCGATAAATTTTATACAAAACCGGAAGTAGAAAAAATGTCGAAGTCAAAGTTTAATGTGGTAAACCCAGATGAACTTTGCGAAAAATATGGAGCCGATACTTTGCGTTTATATGAAATGTTTTTAGGTCCGCTCGAAGATCACAAACCATGGAGCACGGCAAGTATTGAGGGTGTATTTCGATTTTTAAAAAAACTTTGGCGATTATTTTACGATGAGAATGGCGTTTTAAAAATAACTGATGAAGAACCCACAAAAGACGAACTGAAAATTTTGCATAAATGTATTAAACGCGTAACCGAAGATATTGAACGTTTTTCGTTTAATACGGTAGTAAGCAACTACATGATTTGTGTAAATGAACTAAGCGATATAAAATGCAATAAAAAAAATATTCTGAAATCCTTCTTAATTATACTTTCGCCCTATGCCCCGCACATTGCCGAAGAACTATGGGAGAAAACAGGAGAAAACTTTTCTATCGAGTACGAAGCGTTTCCGGTTTTCATTCCGGCCTATTTAGAAGAGAATCGTTATACATATCCGATACAGTTTAATGGGAAATTGCGATTTACACTCAATCTTTCCCTTTCCTTGTCGCCTTCAGAAATAGAAAAAGAAGTGCTAGGTAACGACCAAACTCAAAAATATCTAAATGGCGTACCCCCTAAAAAGGTAATTGTGGTTCCTAAAAAAATTGTAAATATTGTGGTATAATTTTCTAACAAAAAAAGCTGCAACAATTGCAGCTTTTTTTGTTAGAAAATAGAATATTTTCTTTTTTAGTGCTCATGAGGCCCTTCGTGGCTACATGCTTTTTTTGTTCCTGGAGCAACTTCGGTTCCGGCAGGAGTAGCGGTGCTTGCATCTGTTTTTTCAGAAGAACATTTTTTGGCATCTCCTTCTTTTTTACAACAGGCTTTTTTAGCGTCTCCCTCTTTTTTGCAACAAGCCTTCGATGCATCTTTCTTGTCGCATTTTTTCTTGCAATCTTTCTTGTCGCATTTTTTGTCGCCATCACATTCAACCGAAGTAGGCGTAGAGGCATACGTTTCAATGGTTGCAGCAGCAACAAATCCCGTTAGGGCTAAGGCAAATAATAACTTTTTCATAAAAAATCTTTTTTTTTGGTTAGGGTAAAGTTACTTAATTAATAAAAAAGTAAAAAATATATGTGTTAATTCTTGTTAACGCAGCCTTGCAAGGGCGGTAATACCACCCTTAACTTTTTGTCCAAGTTGAACCGAAATTTCCGTTCCTAGAGGTAAAAAAACATCTACTCTTGAACCAAATTTTATAAAACCGCATTCAGATGTTTGTTTTACATTTACCCCTTCCTTACCATAAAAAACAATTCTTCTGGCTAAAGCTCCCGCTATTTGCCTAAACAAAAATTTTCGGCCCCTTTCGTCTTCTAGTACACAAGTAGTTCTTTCGTTTTCCGTAGAAGATTTTGGATGCCATGCTACAAGATAATTTCCGGGATGATACCTGAAATATATAATTTTACCACTAACAGGATACCTATTTATATGCACGTTGAGTGGCGACATAAACACCGAAATCTGAATACATTTTTCTTTCAAAAATTCATCTTCCATTACTTCCTCTATTACCACTACCTTTCCATCGGCCGGAGAGATAATTTCATTTTCTTTTTGTGAAAAATTTCGACAAGGATTTCTGAAAAACTGCAATATAATTCCTGTTAATAAAACAGAAATAAACAGACTTGCATAGAGAACCCAACGATGGGGACAAAATGAAGAAACAGTGATAATAGTTGCCGATACAACTACCGAAATCAATATACTTTTATAACCTTCTCTGTGTATAGTCATATATTCTTTAGATTTTCCAAAGATATAAAATATTGTACATCTAAACTACCAAATAGGCGGATGTGCTTATTAAGATATGAACGTATTTATTTAGGCAAAGAATACGGATACTATTTATTAACCCGTTGTGCATTTAGAAGAATCTTTAATAAAAAAAAGGTGTCCGTTTGAGTTTTTCTGAAAGAAAAATATCGAGAACACACTTTTTTTATTGAGCATTTGTATTCTCGATACATTCCGTAATGCTGCGGAACACTCGAATTGACAAATTTTCTTTCAAATGCACAACGAGTTATTTATTATTTAATTGCTGTAACTTAGTTTGCAATGTATCGTACACTTTGTAGCATAAAACAAAACTACCTACCTGCATGAGACAACTAAAAATTGCGAAACAAATTACTTCTCGCGAAACCGTATCACTCGACAAATATTTACACGAAATAGGAAAAGTAAGTTTAATTTCTGCCGAAGAAGAAGTAGATTTAGCAAAACGTATCAAAGAGGGAGATGTAGCCGCACTTGAAAAACTTACCAATGCCAACTTGCGTTTTGTAGTGTCGGTGTCTAAGCAATATCAAAATCAGGGCCTTAGTTTACCCGATTTAATAAACGAGGGAAATTTAGGTTTAATTAAAGCAGCACAACGCTTTGATGAAACACGAGGATTTAAGTTTATTTCGTATGCAGTGTGGTGGATTCGCCAAGCCATTTTGCAGGCTTTAGCCGAACAAGCTCGCATTGTACGTTTACCCCTTAATAAAATAGGAGGCATAAACAAAATAAACAAAACCTTTGCCATGTTAGAGCAAGAGTTTGAACGCGAACCCACACCTGATGAAATTGCACAAATATTGGAGGTAAGTGTAGAAGAAATTAAAGATTCTATGAGAAGTATAGGTCGCCATGTGTCTATGGATGCTCCGATATCTACCGATGAAGATAGTGGCAGTATGTACGAATTGATGGAAGCCGAAGATAGTCCTTGCCCCGATAAAGAACTGGAGTTAGAATCTCTGAAAAAAGAAATCGAAAGAGCCTTATCTTCTTTAAGCGTTAGAGAAGCTGAAGTAGTTCGCCTGTTTTACGGTTTAAATGGAAGTACTCCTCTCTCTTTAGATGAAATAGGTGAAAAGTACGAACTATCGAGAGAAAGAGTAAGGCAAATCAAAGAAAAAGCAATTCGTAGGTTAAAGAAAGCTACTTGTTGCAAACATCTAAAAGGGTTTTTAGGATAAAGTCATTCCTCCTTTTATTTAAAACTTTCCTGTTTTATTCTTATTCTATACCTTTGTGCTCACACGTATTGTATGCAAACAATTATTTCCCCCTCATTATTATCGGCCAATTTTGCAAAATTGGAAAACGATGTATTAATGCTAGATAAGAGCGAAGCCCAGTGGATACATATTGATGTAATGGACGGAGTGTTTGTTCCAAACATATCTTTTGGTTTTCCGGTAATAAAGTCGATTCGTAATATAACCCCAAAAGTTTTTGATGTACATATCATGATTATTGATCCGGATAAATATATCTCGGAATTTAAAAAAGCAGGAGCCGATATTCTTACTGTGCATTACGAAGCTTGTCCACATCTCCACCGCACTTTGCAGGCCATTAAAAAAGAAGGAATGAAAGCGGGGGTTGCATTAAATCCACACACCCCTGTAAGCGTGTTGACAGATATTATTTGTGATATTGATGTACTCTTAATTATGTCGGTAAATCCTGGGTTTGGTGGCCAAACCTTTATAGAAAATACCTTTGCAAAGGTGTCTGAAGCAGCGAGTTTAATAGCAAATAAAATGGCAAATACTATATTAGAAGTAGATGGAGGCGTTACAACGGCTAATGCTGCAAAATTAATTCAGAATGGAGCTAAAGTCTTAGTGGCCGGTAGTTTTGTATTTAATTCAAAAAATCCTATAGCCACTATTTCAGAACTGGCTTCGTATTAAAAGAATATTACAAATTCAAAACTTTTTTACCCCAATACCAATATTAAATCCAAGCGAAATTTTAAAATTAGAATTGTAGTATTTCCCTAATCTATTCATATCTATAACTCGGTGTTGGTTTTGGTTTCTGTAATTTTCTGTCCATTTATTTTCTTTTATACCCAATCCAAAAAATACATCTAAAGGAAACTGATTGTAAAGGAGTGTTTGATAGCCAATAAAAAGATTTGCATTCATATGTATTCCGGTAATAAATACATCGTAAATACTCCCGGTTTTACTGGTAATTTTTGCTGTGGAATAAGATAAGTGTGGGCCTAAATACCATCCATACGGATTATATAGTGTAAGTTCCTGGAAATTATTTTTAATAAAGAATTTATGTGTGTATTGAACACGGAAACCATTTACAACAAATTTATAGTTACCGTTTGCTGAGTCTTCGTAGGATTTTAAAACAATACCCTTACCAAGATACGAAAGAGCGAGTTGAGAAGATTGTTTTGTGCTTACCATGGTTTCGCCAACCAAGCGGTATTCTGCCGTAAGAGGAATGGCTCCCCAAAAATATACAAAGGGGTTGGTTTTTATTAAAATGTGGTATTCCGGTAATGTTTTATCGGGCTTTAAATAGTAATCATCTTTTCCTTGGCTGTACACAAAGTGTGTAATTAAAACAAGTGTAAAAAAAAATATGTAACAATATTTTATCATCAAAATTTTAGTCGGGCAAGCGGAGTAGAATGCATATCGGAAAATTGCATTTCAAGGAACTTAAAATATCCTGCAGTAGCAATCATTCCTGCATTATCGGTACATAGCTGGAATTCAGGAATAAAAACCTTCCAGTTTTTTTCTTTTCCTATTTCGCGAATTTTTTTCTGAAGCCCTGTATTTGCAGAAACACCACCGGCCAAAGCAATTTGTGTTATTCTTGTTCTTTGAGAGGCTAATGCCAGTTTTTCAATTAAAATATCCACGATGGTTTGTTGCACCGAAGCACAGATATCGTTTAAATGCAATGCAATAAAATCGGGATTTTTAGCGATTTCTTTTTTTAAAAAATAAAGCACCGAGGTTTTTAAACCACTAAAACTAAAATTTAAATCGGGTACTGAAGGGTGCGGAAATTTAAAGGTCTTTGGGTTTCCTTCTTTGGCGTGTAAATCAATGAGCGGGCCTCCCGGGTAGTTTAGTCCAATAATTTTTGCAATTTTATCGAAAGCCTCTCCTGCTGCATCATCAATGGTTTGGCCCAGTATTTCCATTTTTTGGTAGTGGCTCACTTTTACAATTTGTGTATGTCCGCCCGAAACCGTTAAACACAAAAACGGAAAAGACGGTGGGTTAAATGGAGTTTCATTCAATTGCGTAAAATGAGCCAGAATATGAGCTTGCATATGGTTCACTTCAATTAAGGGAACGTGTAAAGCCAATGCCATACTTTTTGCAAACGAAGAGCCTACCAAAAGAGAGCCAAGTAGGCCGGGGCCTTGTGTGTAGGCTATAGCCGATATTTCGCTAGCTGTAACGCCTGCATCGGTAAGAGCTTTAGAAACCACCGGAACTATGTTTTGCTGATGTGCTCTAGAAGCGAGTTCAGGTACTACACCACCATATTCTTGGTGTACTTTTTGATTGGCTATTACATTTGAAAACAAAATGCCCTCTTTAACTATTGCAGCCGAAGTATCATCGCAAGAAGATTCTATTCCTAAAATAATGGTTTGTTTTGATGGCATACCGTTGAAATAACGAAATTTGGCGTTTATATATGCTCAAAGTTATAAAAAAAGCAATTAAAGTTACTGCACTCGTATTATTACTGCTGTTATTGATGCAGGTAATAGTGTTAATGCTTTTGCGTTTACCTACTGTTCAAACAAAATTGGTACAATATATTGCTTCAGAATTTTCGGCAAAAATTGGTACCCCTGTTTCGATTCGTTACATCGCACTCGATGCTTTTAAAAACCTTACGTTGGAAGGGTTGTATATAGAAGACAAACAAGCCGATTCTTTAATTTACATAGGAAATTTACAGGCCGATTTTTCTGTACAATGGAAACCTCTAGCCGTTTCGGTAAAAATGGTGGCCATAGATAGCTTAACACTGCACCTTAAAAAATACAAACAACCAAGAGAATACAATATAGATTATATCATAGAAGCTCTTTCTTCTAATGATAAAGACACTTCAGAATCCGAACCTTTTGATATAAAAGTAACATTTGGAGATTTAAAAATTACAAATTCAACCATCTATTACAACGATTATAAGTGGCCTGCTAAAGAAAGAGTCATTTTTGATGAGAACCGTTTGGCCATTTACAATACCAATGTTACGTTGAAAAACATACAGTTTGATGCCGACACCATACGAGCCCAAATCACTCAGTTAAGTGCAAATGAAAAGAGCGGATTTAAAGTAAATAATCTAATAGCCGATTTTTCTGTTTCGGCCACCAAAACGGTTTTAAATGCAGCCGAAATTTACACCCCTCATTCAACTGTTTTTGCCGATATTACTTTTCTTACCGATTCTTTTCCCGATTTCAATGAATTTATAAGCAATGTATATTGGGATGCCGATGTAAAAAAATCAACCATTTCTTTTGCCGATATAAATTATTTTTCTAGAGCTTTTGACGATGTGTATGAAAAGGTAGAATTTGAATCGAAAATAAAAGGTACTATCGATAATTTTAAAATGAGGCAACTTAATGCCACATTCCATTCGGGAACCCATGTAAAAGGAAACCTAGATATGAAAGGCTTGCCCGATGAAAACAATACCTACTTATATTTTGATGTAAAAGAATTGGAAGCAAACAAAAAGTCAATAGAAAAAATGTACTTTCTTTTTGGAGAAGATAGTATGTTTACTATTCCAGATAATTTTTACCATTTAGGAAATCTAAAATACAAAGGCATACTCAGTGGTTTTTTTAACGATGTGGTAGCTTATGGCGATTTTCAAACAAATCTTGGAGTTCTACGTACCGATATTTCTTTAAAATACGATAATCTTAGAAACAAAACATCTTATTCCGGAAGGCTTCGCACTCAAGGATTTAATGCCGGAAACTTCTTTTACCTCTCACCCGATTTAGGAAACGTAGCACTCGATGCTAAAATAAACGGAGAGGGTTTTACCTTAGAAACCATAGATTGTCATTTTGACGGCACCGTTTTTTCGTTCGAATTACTAGGATATAATTACAAAAATATTGTAGTAAACGGAAATCTTAAAAATCAAAAATTTAGTGGAAAATTAGATGTGAAAGACCCTAATTTAGATTTCGATTTTGAAGGTACGACAGACTTTACAGGAAAAATGCCCGTAATGGATTTTACGGCTAACATACGCAGTGCGAAACTGGCAACACTAGAACTTTTTAATAAATCTGATACCAATACAAATTTTTCTACTACCGTAAAACTAAGCCTTACCGGAAATAATATTGATAACATAACAGGAAGCGTAGAAATGCTAAACACTTTTTATGCCGATAGCGATGAGAAATTTACAGTAAATGCCGTAGATTTTTTTATAGACGATAGTGGAAAAGAAAAGATTATGGTTTTTACTTCCGATATTTTAGACGGTGAAATTCAAGGAAAATTTAATTTAAGAACACTCCCCTTAGCGTTTGAGCAATTACTATCTAACTACATTCCTGCAAAATTTAGTTTGCCTTCCGAAGATAAAAAATTGCAAGACAATTTTAGGTTTAACATAGAATTTATTGATCCGGAAGATGTGTTACACGCACTTACCGGTTTTTTGCGGATAGGTTCAAACTCTTCCTTATCGGGCAAATTAAATTTAGCCGAAAACGATTTATATATTAAAGGCAATGCCACTTTTATTGATATCTACGACCTTAAGTTAAAAAACTGCTTAATTACAGGAAAATCACTCGAAAAATCTTTGTATTTAAACTTTGGAAGCAATCGTTTAATTATTAACGACAGTATTTATTTCGAAAATTTTAATTTAAATAATCAATTACTGAACGATAGTTTGTATGTGAATTCTAACTGGGAAAATAATTCGCTATTTAAAAATAATGGAGATTTAAACTCTGTTACTGTTTTTAAAAGCAAAAACAGAATAGAAAATAGTTTATTAAATTCTTCGTTTACTATTTCCGATTCTCTTTGGAGGGTTAATAATCACAATAAAATTATTTTAGATTCCGGATTTATAAAAATCGAAAATTTATCACTCAAAACAAATGCATCTTCTGTGGTTATTGATGGTGTTTTATCTGATAACCCTTCGCATCAAATAGATGCAGTACTTACTAATTTTGATATTAATTATCTCAATCCGATTATAAATGATAAAAATATTAGAATAGATGGACTATTAAATGGAACACTTAGCATATCTAAATTTTCTAAAAACCCTGTTTTAAACAGCAATGTATCTATTACGGATTTTTCGTTAAACGAGTCTTTACTCGGAAACGGAAATATAGTGTCTATCTGGAATAAAGAAACAGAAACTATTACGCTGAATGGCGATTTTAAAAGAGAAAATATACCCGTATTAGATTTTAAGGGTACTATTTTCCCCACTAAAAAAGGGCAAGAATTAAGTATTCAGTTTGTGATGAATAAAACAGATTTAAATATAATAGAATATTTCTCCGAAGGGGTGTTAAGCAATGTAAAAGGCTTTGCCAGCGGAATCTTTGGAATTTATGGAAGTGTGCATAATCCCATTACCGATGGTAGTTTAGTGTTAGAAAAAGTTTCTTTTAAGGTAGATTATTTAAATACCACTTACTCAATGAAAGGTACAGCCAAGTTAGAAATAGAAGAAGATATGGTTGCCCTCAACAATGCATTAATGCTAGATGAAAAAGGAAATACCGCATTTGTGAACGCTACTTTATTTCATAACCAGTTTAAAGAAATTACCTACGATATTGGAATTCATTCTAAAAATTTATTGATGTTAAATACCTCCATTGCACAAAACGATTTATACTATGGTACAGCCTTTCTTTCGGGCGATATAAACATTGCAGGATATGGAGAGCAATTACTCATTGATGCCAATATAAAAACAGAAAAAGGCACCTACTTTAATATTCCGCTCAATGGCCCCGAGGAGGTTTCTGAATACGGATTTATAAAATTTATTTCCAGAACTGATACATTAAATCTACTCGAAGCAGAACTGCTCGATTTAACAGGGGTTGTTCTAGCTATAGATTTAACTATGACTACAGATGCAGAAGTGAAACTTATTTTTGATGAAAAAGTAGGAGATATTATGAGAGGAAGAGGAACCGGAAATATTAAAATGGATATAAATACCAATGGCGACTTTAACATGATGGGTGATTATGTAATTGAAGAGGGAGACTACCTATTTACCTTGCAGAATGTAATTAATAAAAAATTTGTAATTGAAAAAGGAGGTAAAATTCGTTGGAATGGTTCCCCTTACGAAGCCGAAATTGATATCTATGCACTATACAAACTGCGAGCTGCTTTAAATGATGTGATTCAGGATTCTAGTGATATATACAAAAAAAGAGTCCCCGTTGATTTACGAATGCACCTTTTTAACAATTTAATGCAACCCGATATTGATTTTGATATTCATTTACCCACCGTAGATGAAGGAACCAAACAACGCGTACGAAGTGTACTTTACGTAAACAATAACGAAACTAACAACCAAGAAATGAACCGTCAGGTGTTTGCCTTGCTCGTATTAAATCGTTTTCTTACTCCTTCTGGGTTAGACCCCACTACTTCCAACAATGCCGATAATCCAAATTTTGGAGCACAGAGTTCGAGCGAACTTTTATCCAATCAAATCAGTAACTGGCTTTCCCAAATCAGCAACCAATTTGATGTGGGTTTTGCGTACCGACCCGGTTCCGAACTAACAAACGATGAAGTAGAACTAGCCCTATCTACACAAATATTTAACGATCGAGTAGTACTCGATGGAAATGTGGGATACCTCAATAATGCAAATATTTCAGGAAACTCAAGCAATGTGGTGGGTGATTTTTCCGTAGAATACAAAGTGGTACCCGATGGTAAACTTAGGGTTAAGGCATTTAATCGATCTAATGTAAATAATTTCATGTTAAATAATGCCCCATATACACAAGGTGTGGGTTTCTTTTACCGAAAAGATTTCGACCGCTTTAAAGATATTTTTAAATCTAAAAAGAAAAAGAAATTAATTACCGATAAGAATCAGCAGCAAGAAAAAAAGCCTACTGATACGGTAGAATAAAAGATCTCATAAATAATTATTAACACTTTATTTTAAGTGCAGCCTAAAACCTAATTTTATAGGCCAATAAAATAGCTATGCCTTCTTTTTCTCATTTACATGTACACACCCAATTTTCTTTGCTCGATGGAGCTTCAAACATAGCCAACCTTTACCAAAAAGCGGTAAATGACAAAATGCCCGCATTAGCTATTACCGACCATGGAAATATGTTTGGTGTTTTTAACTTCGTTGCACAAGCCGAAAAACACAATCCAAAAGATCAACCAAATGTTATAAAGCCCATTGTTGGCTGTGAATTTTATGTGGTGGCCGATCGGCACAAAAAGCAATTTACAAAAGATGACAAAGACGTACGTTACCACCAGTTACTAATAGCAAAAAATGCCGAAGGATATACCAATTTATCTAAACTTTGTTCCCTTGGATACATGGAAGGGTTATACGGAAAATACCCTCGGATTGACAAAGAATTAATTCTAAAATACCATAAAGGTTTAATAGCCACTTCATGTTGCCTTGCCGCAGAAATTCCCCGTGCAATTATTCGAAATGGAGAAGCCGATGCTGAAGAAAAATTAAAATGGTGGCTTAACATTTTTGGCGAAGATTTTTACATAGAACTTCAACGACACGATATTCCGGAACAAATAAAAGTAAACGAAGTGCTACTGAAATTTGCTCTTAAACACAATATAAAAGTTATTGCATCTAACGATTCGCACTACGTAGAACAACAAGATGCCAATGCACACGACATTTTATTATGCATCAATACCGGAGAAAAACAAAGCACACCAACCCTAAAAGATTTTGCCGATAACGAGATTTCATCAAAAGGAAAACGCTTCGCTTTTTATAACGACCAATTTTACTTTAAAAACACACAGGAAATGAGTTCGCTCTTTTCTGATATTCCTCAGGCGATAGACAATACCAACGAAATTGTAGATAAAGTAGAACACCTCAAACTAAAACGAGATATATTATTGCCCAACTTCCCGGTGCCAAAAGAATTTCAAATTCATGAAGATTCAAAATTAAATCAATGGGAATACCTCAAACACCTTACCTTTTTAGGAGCAAAAGAACGATACAAAGAAATTACAGCCGAAGTAGAAGAACGAATTAATTTCGAATTGTTTATTATTAAAACCATGGGCTTTGCCGGGTATTTTTTAATTGTAGCAGATTTTATAAAAGCCGGAAAAGATTTAGGAGTTTTTGTAGGCCCTGGTAGAGGCTCTGCTGCCGGATCGGTAGTGGCCTATTGCATCAAAATTACCAACATAGACCCGATAAAATACAAGTTGCTTTTCGAAAGGTTCTTAAACCCCGACCGAAAAAGCATGCCCGATATTGATACCGATTTTGATGACGAAGGAAGGCAAAAAGTAATAGATTATGTGGTAGAAAAATATGGATACAGCCAGGTAGCTCAAATTGTAACCTACGGCACCATGGCTGCAAAAATGAGCATTAAAGACGTAGCCAGGGTACTCGATTTACCACTAAACGAAGCAAATTCATTAGCAAAATTGGTTCCTGATAAACCGGGCATTTCATTACAACGTATTTTCTTTGCTCAACTGGAAGGCAAGGATAGCTTAAAAGATAAGGATAAAGAAAATTTAAAAAACGAAGACATAGAAAATATTCGCATTTTACGCGAAAAAGTAAAAGCCTCAAACCTAGAAGGCGAAGTACTTCGAGAAGCCATTAAATTGGAAGGCTCTGTAAGAAATACAGGAATTCACGCAGCAGGTATTATTATTGCCCCCAAAGATCTAACCGAAATTATTCCCGTTTGCACCTCTAAAGAATCGAACTTACTCATTACACAGTACGAAGGAAAAATAATTGAAGAAGCAGGCGTAATTAAAATGGACTTTTTGGGCTTAAAAAATCTTACCATTATTCGCGATGCTCTCAAACTGATTAAAGAAAACCACGGAAAAGACATAGACATAGACAATATCCCACTTAATGATACCAAAACATTTGAACTTTTTCAGCGAGCCGAAACTAACGGAGTATTCCAATTTGAGTCGGCCGGAATGCAAAAACACCTAAAAGATTTAGTACCCGATAAACTCGAAGATTTAATTGCCATGAATGCCCTCTATCGCCCTGGCCCCATGGCATACATACCAGATTATATTTTGCGTAAACACGGTAAACAAGAAATTATTTACGATTTACCCGAAATGAAAGAGTATTTAGAAGATACTTTTGGAATTACGGTATATCAGGAACAAGTGATGTTGCTAGCTCAAAAACTAGCCGATTTTACCAAAGGTGATGCCGATTACCTTAGAAAGGCCATGGGTAAAAAAAATAAAAAAGAATTAGACAAACTAAAAGATAAATTCATTAACAAAGCCAACGAAAAAGGATATGAATTAAGTAAGCTGGAAAAAATTTGGAACGATTGGGAAGCCTTTGCTCAGTATGCATTCAATAAATCTCATTCAACTTGTTATGCTCTCGTAGCTTATCAAACAGCATATTTAAAAGCCAATTATGCGGCCGAATACATGGCCTCTATTTTAACACACAACCTCTCTAACATCGATAAGGTTTCTTTTTTTATGGAAGAGTGCAACAGAATGGGAATTGCCGTTTTGGGACCAGATATAAATGAGAGCAAATACCATTTTTCGGTTAATCAAAGCGGAGAAATTCGTTTTGGTTTAGGAGCTATCAAGGGGGTTGGAGAAGCAGCCGTTATAGCCATTGTTGAAGAAAGAGAAAATAAAGGAAAATACACAAGCCTTTTCGATTTGTGTATGCGTGTTAATTTGCGATCAGTAAACAAAAAAACATTCGAAAGTTTGACCTATGCAGGAGCTTTTGATTCATTATGCGAGGCTCACCGTGCTCAATTCTTTTTTATAGACCCGAAAGAGGGTGTTAATTTGATAGAAAAAGCCATTCGTTACGGCAACACCTATCAGGATTCAATAAACAGTTCTCAGCAATCGCTTTTTGGTGAAGTTGATGATAAAGCCGTATCCCCATTCCCCTTATTCCCAGTTTGTGAGCCCTGGAGTACACTCGAAAAACTAAGCAAAGAAAAAGAAGTGGTTGGTTTTTTTATATCAGGGCACCCGCTCGATGATTACCGGTTCGAAATAGAAAATTTTGTACCCCACAAATTATCTGATTTAAAAGACCCGTTACAGATGTTAAAAAAAGACATTAAAGTAGCCGGAATCATTAGTTCCGTAAACCATCGGATATCAAAAAATGGCAAACCCTACGGTAATTTTGTGCTGGAAGATTATACCGATACTTTTACCTTTGTTCTTTTTGGAGATGATTATCTCAAATACAGGCAATATATAGAACAAGGCTGGAGCCTTTATGTTTGCGGAAAAATGGAAGTCAGCAGATTCAATAACTCTGGATATGATTTTAGAATTTCAAGTATAGAAATATTATCAAACATAAAGGATAAATTTACAAAAGCTATTACACTTCATATAAACCAGCAAAAGGTAAATCAAATTTTCGTAGAAAAACTAACCTATTTGGTAAGCAATAATCCTGGTAACTGTGCACTACAAATTGTGTTAAAAGGAAATGAAAGCAGTGTGGCCTTAGAATCAAGATCAAAAAAAATAAATGTAGAAATGGCACTCTATAATGAATTAAAGATGCTTTCGGCAGTAGAGAAAATAACGATTAACGACAAATTGTCTTAATTCATAAAATGGCTGTAACTTTGAGACAGAATGAAATTAAAATTTATTAACCTATAAAAACAAAAAATTATGGCATTAGAATTAACCGATGGAAATTTCGAAGAATTAGTAATGAAATCTGATAAACCTGTACTGGTAGATTTTTGGGCCGTATGGTGTGGCCCCTGCCGTATGGTAGGCCCTATTGTAGAAGAACTGGCAAAAGAATACGAAGGAAAAGCAGTAATAGGAAAAGTAGATGTAGATAATAATCCGGGAGTTTCTGCACGTTTTGGTATCAGAAATATTCCTACCATTTTATTTATTAAAAATGGAGAAGTGGTAGATAAACAAGTGGGTGCCGTTCCAAAGAACGTATTGGCAGGGAAATTAGATTCCATTATGTAAATAAAAAATAAAACCTGCTTAACGCGGGTTTTTTTATGCATTCTATAAACAAACAACTTTTACAACGCTACTCAAAATTAGAGTTACTTGCCAAGCAAGTGGTGGAGGGCTTTATTACAGGATTACATAAAAGCCCTTTTCATGGGTTTTCTGTAGAATTTGCAGAACATAGACTATACAATACAGGGGAATCTACCCGGCATATTGACTGGAAACAATATGCAAAAACCGAAAAACTCTTTATAAAAAAATACGAAGAAGAAACCAATCTGCGATGCCATTTAGTAATAGATTGTTCTTCCTCCATGTTGTATCCGCTGCAAAATAACAACACATTAGAAAGTCCTAATAAATTATTTTTTGCAATATATGGAGCTGCCGTGCTGATAGAAATTTTGAAACGCCAGCGTGATGCCGTTGGATTGAGTTTGTTTGCTGAGAAATTACTGATTCACACTCCGGCAAAATCAAGTACTGTACATCATCGGTTTTTGTACAACCGCTTAGAGGAACTTATGGAGCAAACAGAAAAAGAACCCGCCCAATCATTTGTAACCAATAATCTGCATTATATTGCCGAATCTATACACAAACGTTCATTGGTTGTTTTATTCAGTGATATGATGGATAATTCGGAGAATGAAAACGAATTATTTTCAGCATTACAACATTTAAAACATAATAAACATGAAGTAATACTTTTTAATGTGTACGATAAAAAAGATGAACTGAATTTTGCATTTGAGAATAGACCTTATCGTTTTATTGATTTAGAAACAAAAGAAGAAGTAAAATTAAACCCACAAGAAATAAAGCAACAGTACAAAGAAGAAATAGCTAAAAAGCAAGAAACCATAAAACTTAAGTGTGCCCAATATGGGGTAGAGTTGGTTCAATGTGATATTCATGAGGGATTTCATCAGGTAATGTGGGCATTTTTAGTAAAACGAGCTAAACTTTTTTAGGAAGGATATTGTAAAAACACAAAAAATAATTAGCTTTGTGGCCTTGTTATATTTTTTTAACAGTTGGTTCGGTAGTTCAGTTGGTTAGAATACATGCCTGTCACGCATGGGGTCGCGGGTTCGAGTCCCGTCCGGACCGCTAAAAGCCCTTTGAAATGGTTAATTTCAAAGGGCTTTTTCTTTTTCAGGGGGCAGAATGGGGGTCAGATTAAATTTCCTTAGACTTGTTTAGCTTAATAAATTCCAATTTTTTTTATTGTCCATATAATGCTTTAAAGTTCCTTTTATTATTCTCTTATATTCTCTACCTTTGTTAAGTGAATTCTTACGGTAAACATATTTATGAGGTTGATATTATAGGTACCTTCCTAAATGTTGAAAAAATAATACTTTCTTCTAGAGAAAAGTATTTATTGACTATTTCCAAAAAGGAATACATTGTCAGGTTGAAGGAAAATATGGAATATCTTCTTACAGATAAAGGAATTGATGTTCCTTTTGTTTTAGAACATAAACTTCCGGTAGTAATAAAGCCTCAAATCGACAGTCAATCATATGAATATTGGTTAGCATTGCATCTAATGACAATCGATGAGGAAGTAATCCCTTTAGTGCTTCTATTCCATTACGATAAATGGAATCGTTCTTTACGGTTTATTAATCTTGTTGAGTTTATTGTATTTAGGATATTTCAAATCAACAAGCCTTTTTCACTTAAGAAAAAAGCAAGTACAATTCTAAATTGGATTACTTTAATGCGTTATAAGTACGGGTATTCCCTCTCACCAAATAAACAGCCAAACAAAGAAGGTGGCAAAACAAAAAATGATGATGCTCTCAATGATGAGTATAAATCGAATTCGGAAATTAAGACGTATCCTATTATTTTACCTTCAAATGGAGGCCCAGAAAAGGAAAATGACCAACTTGATACTTTGTCTCAATACAATTTATCTATATTGGAGCAAGGGATTTCCATTGACAAAGAAATTATTAAAAGGTTGGGGAAAATTTTGATAAAGAAAGCAAATGATAAAAAACAATTAAGTGTTTTAATTTCACTACTTCAAGGAAAGTCAATTGAAAACGCTATTCCTTTTAATTGTGCTGGAAATACAATCTGTGATGTCTTTCTTAGATTGAAGGATGTCCAAAAAATTGTGAATACTAAATCACACATTGGCAAATGGATTAAAAAAAATTTTTTATTTAAAAATAATAAAAAGGGATATATTTCTTTGACCGACTCTTACATCCATCAAGCTATGTGCGGCCAGAAAAAGCCAACCAGAAATTCAAGAATAGATATCTCCTCCCTTTTGACTACAGCAAAGGAAAAGAAGTAGCCTTTAGGTAACTTTTGGGTTACACGCAAGGTTACTTCAGGGTTACATTACAAAGATTGATTGTTGTTGTGCCTTACTTTTACACATAATTATTAAATCCATATATTATGAGTGAACGCATCCGACAACTATTCGAGCTTACAGAGGAGGACTTTAAGAACCTTATAGCCGATTTTTTCAAAAAATATCAATATCAATCCACAACAGTTTTACCTGTTGATTTAATGAACGACCTGATTCCGAGGAAAGATGTGGCCAATTTATTTGGAATTAGCCTTGTTACATTGGCTAAATGGGCTCGAAATAAGATTTTGCCCAAGCCAATAAAAAAAGGTGGTAGAGTATACTATCTAAGGAGCCAAATTAATCAGGTAATTAAGCCATCAGAAAATAAAATATGAGGTCATATAAACCCTTTCCCGAAAACTTAGATATGATAACTAAGAAATGCGCATATAATAAATGCGGAAGGACATTCTATACCAATAATCCTAAAGCCAATGTTTGTTGTGATAACCATCGAAGTAAGCTTTTTCGGGAGCTAAATAAGGAAAAAATAGAGTACATGGCAAAATGGAAAAGAGTCTTTGCAAATAATGCACGCATATTAAAAAGGCTTTATAATAATAAATTTACCAATGTAAATACAAGCGAATTAACTATTGCCGACTTTGACCTTAGTGTCAGGGATGCCCAAAAGGAAAGCGAAGACGGAAGAGACTGCTTCCAGTACTTTGACTATTTACTTATAAAAAGTAAGGACAACAATGGATTTGAAATAAGAAAAGCAACAGCTAAATAAAACAAATATGAAAGCAACAACTATCCCCATCGAAAAGTTATTTAACTTAAATACAGCGGCAAACCTTGCTGCTGTTC
This sequence comes from Flavobacteriales bacterium, assembly GCA_013359255.1. Classification (GTDB taxonomy): domain Bacteria; phylum Bacteroidota; class Bacteroidia; order Flavobacteriales_E; family Vicingaceae; genus BCD5. The sequence goes on along the minus strand of JABWCF010000012.1, from coordinate 43,261 downwards.
CGGCATCAACGAGAATTGAGTTGCCTAAATTAGATATACCACCAGCGATGCTGAAAGTATCCCCTTTAGTTAGTACGGTGATGCCTTCTTCAGATGGTCAAAATCATATTCCATGGGGTAAAATTATTATTGTTTCACTTGTGGCCGGTACTATAATATATGTTGGATACAGGATAAATAAGTACAATAAAGAAGAAGAGGAGCACAGGAAGAATGTTTAATTAACCACAAACCCAATTCAATTCCTCCATAAGGGCACTGCGGTGTGGGTAAAGCATTCTGAAATCAAATACCATCTTTTCTACTGTTTCCCTTCCCCCTAGTTTTATCATTCGTCTCAAATATTTACAAGCGGTTTTATAATGATTTCTTCCTGCGTTGTTTTTTATATAATTTATAATTTCTTTTTCATAAATAAATACAAGTTCATCAGCATAATCTTTTGAAAGAAATTTTTCGTGATATTCGATATAACTTAAGGATGAATTCATTTTTATGAGTTCAAGCAATTTGCTCCACCATTGTTCTTTGATGTAAATATTGGCAATCAAATCAAAATCGAGCCAGCGTTTTTTTAGAGTAACATCTTTAATAATTTCTTCAACAAAATTCATCCAATATTTTTGCTCAACATTATTTTTTAGAAGTTGGTAGTAATCCTGTTCGTGCCTAAAATTGTCGATAAAAAGAAAACGGGCATATTCAATAATTTTTTCTTTATCATTTTGTACCTGTGCAACTTTTAATAACCAATCATACCACTCTTTTGCCAAACCAGGCCTATCTTTTTCATCGTGCTTTATTCCATCTTTTGCCAAAGAAATTGCCTTTTCGTATTTTTTCTGTTGAATTGATTTTAAAATAGATTCTCGTCTTAGTATTGGATTGGAAAGGTTTTGCTCAATAAATTTATCTGCTTCTATTTCTCCTTTTGTTTTTTTTATGATATTAAATTTTATACGTTGAGATTCCTCTTTTTCATATTCCGAAAGATGCACTTTATCAATAAATACTAATATTTGTTGTGCTTCTTTTTCATTATTTAAAATTTCAGAGGCAATATTCAATACTCCTAAATGCCAATCCCAATCGAAATAAATTCGTTTTTCAAAGGCAGATAAACAATATTCAAACAAAAGTGTTCTTATTTCTTCGGGTAATTTTTCTTTCGCAATGTCGAATAACAATTCAAAGGCAAAATCAATGTATCCGCCAATATCACCATTGCTATCATCGGCAAATTGCAGGGCTGCTGTCATTTCTTCCATTACTGCCGTACAAATAAAAATCGCACTTTTAAAATTTTTATTTTCAACGTGTTTTTGTGCAGTATGCACTAATTCATTAACTTGTTTTCCAACACTGCCTGTCTGATTTCTGTATATAAAACCTTCGCGACCTGCTGCTGTGCTAAGAATAGATTTTACTTGTTTTGCATAAATATCTCTCGATTCGTTGCTGTTTTGATGTGCGAAAGAAGATAAAAAAATATTTCTAAATGGTATATTGTGTTCCGTTTTATTTAGAATAAACTGCTTTAGTTCATCGTGCGTAATTTTTTCAAGTACTTCATTTATCTGTTCCGATATGGTTTTCTTTTTTGCATTTTTTGTACTTGTTTTTTCTTTGGATCTATGAAGCGGAATAACTTTTTGATTTAATTCCAACACATCTTTTTGTATGTAAAAAAGAACTGCCACAACGTGTTTACAAACTGGTCCTAAATCATAAGGGCATGTGCAAAGGTATTCTTCAACAGTATTGTTTTTTATTTTTAGTTCAACGGTATAATCTTCGGAACCGGATACAATGGCTTCGTAAACGCCAAGTGTAATTTCTTCGGGTATGCTTACGTAACCATTTTTAAAATAAGATAATCCTCTTTTTAAAATGGTTTCATCTATGTATTGCTCAAATTGATTTAAAGGAATTTGCATTTTTAACCAATTACTTTTTATTCTATTTCTTCATTCGTTTTAATAACGAAACATCAATATTCAAATTTAGCAAAAACTGTCATACGAGGCACTACACCGTCACTTTAGTCTATTCCATGTTATGCGATATTTATTGTCGCCTTGCTTGCTTGAATAAAGTGTTAGAAATTTGATGAATAAACTAAGTATTTACATAATTACTTAGTTTATTAGAACATAATTATAATTTTAATGGTTCTATTTTATAACCATTTTCTCTTAGTTTCGATATTATACCACAGTTTCCGTACAAGTGTAATAATCCTACGGCAATAAATGTTTTCTTGCTTTTAAGGTTATCATTTATAATTGGTAACCACTTTTCATTTCTTATTATTAAACTACTGTCACCACATGCTATATTAAATTGGTAATTAAATGAAAAAGCCATATAATCAATGGCATTCTTGCAGATAGTGGAGTTCATTTTGGGATTGCGAATTTGTGTAAGCATTTTATGAATATGCTTCTTCGCTATTTTCCATTCAAAATTTACAGCAGATTCATTTATATCTTTCGTTTGCATACTATCAGTTTCTAAACCTAAAATCGGAATTTTGTTAAGTTGAGAAAGGTGGATTAAATATTTATCAAAATGCTGGAATGTGTCGTGTGTCTTAATAGTACCACAATGAGATTTTATATACTCTTGTTGAAGTTTTATTAATAATTCAATGGGTTGAAGTTTGCAGACATAAACAGCCCAGTTTTTGGAATATTCTTCTAAAAAATCAATATCTGATTTTTTGAGTATTTTTTTATATTCAAAATTATCAGTTCTTGAGTTCAACAATGTTAGTAATCTATCCGAATTATCAATTGATTCAAAAATTGCCATATCGGAGTGAACCAAAGATTGAAAAATTGCAGGAAACGAATCAACAAACGAATTTCCAAGTTGGTGGAATGTGCCTACTAAGTAGGATGTATCATTAGTATTGGGTTTAGTTATTTGCCATAATATTGTTGATTGTGCTGTACACTCCAAACTTCCAATGCTCAATAAAATAATGCAGAAATATTTTATCGATTTTGAATTATTCATGTTAGGCAGCGTTTTTATTGATTGTCTGAATGCTGTCAAGTTCATCTTTCTTGTTGATTCTTTCTTCTTCAATGTCATAATCGTCTTGAAGCCCTAACCAGAATTTAGCAGAATTTCCGAAATATCGAGAAAGTCTTAACGCTGTGTCAGCTGTAATTCTTCGTCTTTGTTTAATTATTTCACTAATTCTCGTTTGAGGAATAAAAGTATCTTTTGAAAGTCTGTAAGCCGATATTTCAAGAGGCTTAAGAAATTCTTCTAGTAAAATTTCTCCTGGGTGTATGTTTTTTAATTTACTCATAATATATCGTTTTAATGATAATCTATTATTTCAGTGTCAAAAGCGTTTCCATTGTCCCATATGAAAATAATTCGCCATTGTTTATTTATTCTTATGCTATGAAAGTCCTTTAGTTTTCCACCTAACTTTTCAAGTCTATTAGAAGGGGGTATCCTTAAATCTTGAACGTCTTGCGAGTTGTTTAACATTCTTAGTTTCCGTCTTGCAATTTCTTGAATGTCATTAGGTAATTTTTTAGACCATTGTCCATTCCACACTTTTTCCGTTTCCTTGTTACCAAAGGATTTTATCATAGTTCTTCTAATCGTTACTAACGCCAAAAGTAACTAAAAAGTTTCAAAATATCAAATAAATACTTTTTTTGATTGTTACTCTATTAATGTAGTCTCTGTTAAATGTGCTTCATTATTTTTCATTCATCAGCCATTTTTTCCTATTATTTTTTTCGTTTAATAATAAATCCATTTTCCACTTTCTGAAAATGTATTTTTGGATAATAGTCCATAGCTGCTGGGGCAGAAAGAAGTAAAAGCATTGTTTGGTCGCCAATTATTTCTTTTGTTAAGGCAATTAGTTTTTTGCCAATACCAACATTTTGATATTCCTTTCTTACAGCAAGATCGGATAAATAGCAACAATAACAGAAGTCGGTAAGTGAGCGTGAGATGCCAACAAGTTTGCTATTATCCCAAGCTGTTACAATTAAATTTGAATTAGCATACATTTTCGCTATTCGTTCTTTTTCATCTGTTGGTCTGTTAATGCCGGAACTATTGTATAATTCAATGATTATTTCTGTTTCCGGAGTTGTGTCGAATCTGTATGTTATTTCCATTTTCTGATTTTTATTGTTGAGCTTTATTATGCACCGTTTTTTTATTTTATTTCGATAATTCTTTCTTCAATATTCGTAACATTATCTGATGTTACGGTTATTGTTTGAACACTATAAACTACCCAACCTGTTCCATGAATCCTTGAAGCTGTCAATGTTTCATTCTTTAAGTCTTTTAGGTCTTCTCGTTTAGGCAGGTCAATTTTCATATTCTTTGCCATTATTGTTAAGTAGTCAAACGTAGCATTTGTTAATTGCTCTTTATTTACTTCTTGCGTTGCTCTCATAATGTAGTTATTTTCTGGTTCGTTAATCTCGTCAAGATAAACACTAAAGTCAGAGTCAAAAGGTTCTCCACCAAAAAGATTTTGAACTTTTAATTTGCCTTCTAAAATTTCTCCTAATTTGTATTTTGCCCCGTGAAAAGTATGAAATTGTTGAATGTCTTTTATTGATGCTGATTCAATAGCTTCTTTTGTAGAGTATGTAGCTTCTATTTGATTAAGCACTTTGTCCATTTGTCCATTCATATCTTTAAAGTCTTTTTTTAAAGAAGTAGTTGCTTTTTGAATATAATCTTTAATTTCTTTCCAATTTTCAACTTCAACAAATACACCGAGTTCATTCGTTTTAAAAATCACTTTCATATCCTTTATAATATTCATAAGTTTTTGAATTGTTGGATTTTTACTATTGCTCGTAATATTTTTGTAAAACCATTGAATAGTATATGATTTATTGTTAGAATTTAAAATAGTAATTTCAACATCATAAGTTGTCAATTCTCTTGAAGTAGTATCCGAATCTTTTATTTTAATTTTCTCTACGGCCACGGAATAGTTTTGTTTTTCTCCTTTGTCCCAATATGTAATGACTTGAGCGGTCGAATCAGCCATATTTATTTGTCCAAACATTATTAGTCCATTTAGTAGGAAAATTGCTGTTAAAATTTTGTTTTTCTGTATCATATTTTAAAATTTGGTATAACTGCGTCAGGCTTTGCAACTCATACACTATTTAGTAGTCCACGAAGACCTGCAATAAACACCCGGATTAGCGTGGTCTCCAAACTCAAAGTCGTAAGCAACATATTTAATACCTTTCAACTCTGTAAAGGTATAAGTTGTTGAAACCATAAATTGTTCTGCACCAGATGTACCCATCTGCTGTGTTAATACTTCGCTATGAGGTATGCTTAAAAATATGGTGTCAATAGATGTGGATAAATACTTAATTTGAACTTTTGGCCAATTTTCATTAATGATATCTTCTATTTTTTTGGGAGTCAAAGTATCGCTATTAATATTGCGAAGTTTGATTGGCTTAAAATCTTTTAATAAAGTATCAAATGAGTATAACCATATCGCATTTGTTGGGTTATAAACCATTGTGTTTTCAGGGTATGAGACAATGGTGGGAGTTTTTTTTAAGTCCGGTTGTTTGTCGTTGGTTGAAGGAAATACAATGTTGATAAAATATATAGAAAGAAAAACTAAAATGGCTGTCCCTAAAATTATAGTCGATAACCCCCAAATAATCCAAAATTTGATTTTTTTTAACGGTTTATCAACTTGTATAAATTTAAAAATTACCCTAAGAGAAAAAAATATCAATAGCCCCGCATAAAAATAATATTGTATTGTTTCCCACTCCATATTCATATCGTTAATCTGCTACAGCTATAATAGACCCATTTTTTTTATAAAATAACACTTTTTTAGGAAAATGTGCAATAGTTACTACTGTTATGCACAGGGGCGTTCTGCCCCCCTTGACTATGCAATGTTTGTCTGTCGTGAATGGAGTATTTTGATTTTTTTGGGTAGGATTTTTTTATTCCATATTTTTTGGTTGACTAGCACACTCATTTTCTTTTTTCCATACCGATGAAAAAAATAAAAGTGGCCAAAGCAAAAGTGCGTGCAAACGAGTGGATTTCCTTTTAAACAAGAACTTATTAACAACGACTTGTGAGATTAAATCAAAAAAAGCCGTAATTTTGGGTAATGTAAAGTCGTTACTTAGCAATTAATTCTATTGCCCAAATGAGCCAGTTTTCATACATAAAGGATATAGCAAAATATGGTCTTGAAAACGATCAAGAGAAATTATTGGCCGTCTTGAATGAGTTGATTGAACATTCCAAAAAGAACAAAAAAATCAACTTTGCCATACAACTTCAATCCCTTTTAAAGGATACAATTCGTCAGCAACAAACTAACGGGCTTACAAAAGTTGGTTCTGAAAATTATTTACAACGAGCAGAAGACAGGGAAGTTAATGAACTAATTTTAGAAAAGCTAACAAGTGATTACACTTTTGAAAATTTAGTCTGTGATGCCAAAGTAAAAAAGGAACTTGTTTATTTTATAAAAGAGCATCAAACTGCAGACTTGCTCCGCAAATATGATTTACCGATTGCAAATAAAGTTTTGTTACACGGACCTTCTGGTTGTGGGAAAACATTAGCATCTTATGTTCTTGCTGGAGAGTTGCAAAAAATGATGGTCGTTGTAAACTTAGGAGCCATCGTGTCTGCAAAACTTGGTGAAACAAGTAAAAACTTAGCAAAAATTTTCAGAAGAGCTGCATCAGAAGAGTGTATTATTTTCATTGATGAATTTGATTCATTGGGAAAGGTAAGAGATTACAGCCAAGACCACGGAGAAATGAAAAGAGTTGTCAATACAATTTTACAGTTGTTTGATTACTTGCCACAAAATAGCATGGTAATCGCAGCTACAAATCAAAAGGAAATGGTTGATGATGCTTTGTTGCGTAGATTCGATTTGTCTGTAAAGTTCAACCTCCCTACTGTAAAGCAAATCCAAGAATTAATTACCCTTACTCTTAAAAACGGACAATTTGCTTTTGACAATAAAACAAAAGTTGCAGAAATTATCAAGTTGTCAAAAGGTCTTTCATACTATAGCATTCAGAAAACTTTAATCACTGCAATAAAGAGAAGTATTTTTAATCAAGCTGAAAAAGTAAAACCACTTACAACAAAAATCAGCACAACTGTTTGGAAAGAATTAATTATTGAAGAGAAAAAATCTCTTGCCAAATAATTTACGCTTCGCCTTCTGCTTCCAAAGCAGCATCAGCAGTATTTATTGCTTCAAGTTTGTTTATGGCAACTAACTTGTCATATAATTTCCCTGATTGAGTATTCTTAACTGTATTTTCTTCAATTGTGAAAACAATTGAGAACGGAATTTTTTCATTTTTCAATTTGCTCTTGTCAAGTTCGTTAAGCAGTTTATGAAGTTTAGTATTCACAGCAATTTTTAAAACACAATTTTCTTCAAGCAAAACCTTTTTAGAAATTGAAAAATTTATCCTCTGTGTATTGCTTAACACTTTTGCTTTGAAATAATAATCTTGAGACCAAGATTCTGAAAAAATAAAATTGGAAGTTTTGTTATTGTTTATTCCTAATGAAATCTTTTCTCCCTTTTCGTCAAAGCCATATTCCTCAAGCCCTTTATTTCTAAATACTCCGAAAGCAACATGCAAAGGACAGTAAGCCAAGTAATGATGTTTTAATGGCTCAAATTTGAAACACAAAGTCGCTTTCACTTTCAGCAAAGCATTTGAACGATTGAGGTCAAGTAAATATTTAGGAATAAAAATTGGATAGGACATAATACTCTCAGGAACAACACTGTCTTCCAAAATTATTGTTGCAGAATTTTCAGATGAATAAACGCAAGTATTATCATCAGGAATTCCATGACCTAAAATTGAACTTGGAAGTATTTCCTCTAAGTTTTCTAAAGCACTTCCAACTTCATCTTTTTTTGCAGAATTAATTATCAATGCTTTTACAGTTTGCATATTACTGGCTAAGTCAGGATATGTCTTGATAATTTTTGCTGCTAAGTTCGCGGTTAATGGTGCTGCGAAACTTGTTCCAACAGTCCTGTCAAAGAAAATTCCAGTCTCTGTTGAAAGCACCTTCAAACCTGTTTGTGTTGGGTCAAATTTTTCATCATAGTCACCACCAAAATTGCAAACATCTGGTTTAAAGAATTTTTTATTTGCTCTAAACCAATTTGTGCCACCACTTTTATTTGTCTGTGAATCGTGTTGCCAGTTTATGTGAAAAGTCCTTGTGTAGATTGCAGGCACAGAACCTACAGGAGAAATTCTAAGTTCATCGTTACCTTCAACATTTGATGCAGCAGCTCCAATTGTAATATTGTTCATACTTTCTGCCGGTGAACATAAATTAGTGTTCTCGTTCTGAAAGTGTAAAGGATAAGTAACGGTTTTAAATTGGCTTCCATCCCAAAATGTTAGATTATTATTATTGCCAATGGAAATAAAAATCAGAATGTTTAACTCATAGGATAATTTATCTAATGCATAAGCATACTCTGAAACTCCTTCATTGTTTAATTTGTTGTCGTTGTATCCAATTGTAAGAGTAAAAATTTGAACTCCATAATTTTGATGGGCTTCTCTTATCAATCTGATTACTTCGCTTTCAACAATATTACCAGACGAACCGTTCAAGGTTTTTATGCTTAATAATTTTGCAGCAGCAGCAAAGTTGCCAATATGGATTGGGTAAAGCTCTTTACCTAAAGCGGCTAATGCGGCCACAGCAGTTCCGTGATTAGCTTCATCAACATTGATTGGTGTTGCCGTCAGATTTAATTTGTCATCTGTATTTACAATTAAATTCTTTAAAGGAGTTTCGCTACTAATTCCAGTATCAATGATTCCAATAATTGGCAAATTCTCTTGTACATTGTTTATGGTGAACCCAAAAGATTTATCGGGTAAATTGAAAACATTTGATTTCACAAAACCTGCTACATAAGAATTGATTGATTGAAGAATGTCAAAGTTTGAGGCAATTTCCTTCACATCATTTTCCGATGCGTTAAGCAATTCAATTTTATTTGTCGCTAAATCTTGATAATACTGAATCCCTTTGTCCTTGAGGTATTGAATCAACCTATTCTCAATGGGTCTGATATAGTCCTGAAATATTTCCACATTATCAATCAGGTCAACTACAATATGTGGCTTGAACTGCCGATACTGAATAATTAGGTTGGTAGAGTAGAAGGTAAACTCTTGAATATACTTTATGTCGGGGTGATACTCAGGGTTTAAATGGTCTTTTGTATAAATGAAAATTTCAAGTTGCTCAATGAAAAATTTGAACTTGTCTTGCGAAACAACGGCAAACAAACCTACTGTGTTAAAAGTTGTATAGCGAGTTGCTGACAATCCAAAATTTTCTCGGTAGCGATTTTCAAAAACAGATGAATCAAATACATCGTGAAAAATGATTTCAATTAAGTCAACCTTTGCTGGCACTTGTAATGCTACGTTTCTATTCGCCTCTCTTTTTGCTTTTCCTTCGGTGTACTGTTGAATGGAACGAATAAAGTCCTCTCTTTTCGGAGTGTAGTCCTTTTCCTCTGATTCTTCCTCCTGCTGATTATCACCGTATCGTGTCAACTGTTTGAACTTGATAATTCCTTCTTGTGGATTACGAAATATAAGGTGTGGCTTACAATTAGACATATTATTTTGTAAAATAGTTCACAAATATATTCCTTCTTTTCCTATGAAGCTAATCCTACTTGATGTAGAGAATAAACTTGTAATCTAGTCTGTAAGTTGTATCATTTTTTTACGCTCATATTATTTGTTTGGTCGTCTATTCATAGTTATTATATTGTCCGCTACACTTAGTATTTTCTAATTTTTTTTGTATCACCATAAGGATGTATTAAATGCGTGCAAGGTATAATGTCGCCATTATAGTGTGCTGGATGTGAACAGGGAATCAAATCACCGTTTGAATGACAAGGAACATTGCCATAATATGGATTATAACAAGCGTGACCGCATTGAACTATATCTCCTCCTGGATGTGCTAGATGCGAACAAGGAATTAGGTCACCGTTTGGATGTGATAAATGAGTGCACGGGACAGTAATGATTTCATATTCTATTTTAGGATATGTTGTTGGAGAACCAGTTGAACCACTCACGGAATTGTATCCTATTTTTACAAGTTCAGCCCTTGCTTTACCTGTAGAATGAGTGTGGTCATCAGTAACAGGTAAAAAATACAAATAATTGTAAACAGTATTTAAGTCATAACCGTAGGTTGCTAAAAATTTTCCAGAATAAACATCTGCTTCGTCTTCTGATTGTGTTGGAGAACTGCGATATTTCCAAGCACTTCCATTAGGATTATAAATGTTCGCTTGATGCCCCAATGCTTGATGTCCCCATTCGTGTGCAAAAACGAATGCTAAAATATGCTTGTTCTTGTTTATGGTAGAATAGTCAATGATAATTAATCCGCCATTGTGTGCCTGTCCCCAATTAAAAGTCTGGCCAAAAACTATTGGGTAGTCCATACCGGAGTATGCCACAAGTTCTTTGTAGATTGCGTATGTCTTTGGATAATTATATGCGTAATAAATTTGTCCGCCATAAGCATCCTGCCATTCTTTAATAATATATTCATGTTGTTCGCTCAGGTTGTATTGAGCAAAGAGGCTTTTGCTAAAGAGTAACAAAACTGCGAGAATTTTAACCTGTTTCATGATTATCATTTTATGTTTGAAGAAAAATTTGTCATTCTTGTTTTTTATTTTCGTCAAATGTGTCAAGTTTAAATGCAAATGTTTTGGTTAGCACTGTCGCCAAACGCTTGCCACCAACATTTTCGGGCTTTGCGTTCGGGCGAGTTTCGGAGCACAAACCTTTCTGCTGTCAGCACTACACTTGATACGAAGCACAAATATTCAATTAACCACGTCACCTGCCATTGAGTCAAACGCCTGTTGTGCCTAGTTTTTCTTAAACCAGTCCTGTTGTCCATTAAATTTAATCTTAAACTGGTTACCTTCATATGTCACTTTCCCATTTTGTCTCGTGTAGTCATTAATTCTTGGTGTTATTTCTAATTCTGCGTTGTTTAGTTTTAATGTTTTTGTTATTCTATGCATTCCAATACCCTTACCGTCTGCGTTGATTGATTTGGCTGTCTCAGAACGATAACCATATTCCGTCAATTTTTTCACTTCATTGTCCTCTATACGTATAGAAATCATAATGAAAAGAATAGAAAAGTAATCTTGCTCGTCTTTAAATATTATTTTATACTTAGTATTCGGGCAACAATACTTAAGAGAATTTTCTAAAAGATAAAAAAGTGAAACAAATAAGGAGTCATCATCAATTTCCAACCTTCGTTCACTTGCGGCTCCTGCATCCAGAGATACTTCTATTTTAAGTTTTTCAAAATCGTCAATAAATATTTGGAGGATTGATAGAACTAAGCCTCTTATTGAATGTGATATTTTTTTTATCGTTGCGTTTGGTTTTTGAGTTCTTTCAAAAACTGAAAACTCAACCTTCATAGCTAAATTGTATTTTATAAGTTTTAATAATGTGTCAATGGTAACATTTGGCTTTGAAGTTATAACACTTTTAATGATGTCTTTTTGGGCATTGATGTTTTCAGACAGTGTTTTTTGCGGTATTAAGGCGAATAAGTCTTGAATACTATATGTGTTTAGCGATGTAATATTGTGAATCAACTCATCCGTTTTTGAGCATTGTTCATCATTGATGGATTTTTGAAATTTCGTCAATGGTCCTAATGAAAGAATACTCATATCAACTAATTCCCTAAAAAGTTTGATTCGTCTTACATACTTCTCTTCTGTCGTTAATATGTATACTTCTCCAAATGAATTAGATTTTTTTCCAAGCCTAGCATCAGTCAATTTGTTGTCAATGGTCACACTGATAACTTGAAAATTATCCTTGTAGTCATTAATAAGTTGATATAAGTCAGTTGGAAAATTGTCAAAAATATGCTCTCCATTAGTATTTCTTGCAAGATAATATGTGCTCATTCTTTGCTTTTATGTAGTTCAATACTATACTCTTCAACAAGATTCTGAAATTGGTAAGGAAGTGCGTTTTTCTCAAGTTTAAAATCACAGAAATCCCACGCCTTATGGAACGAGTTGTTATTTCTGTTTGCAGAATAAATTATTACTTTTTTTTCCGGATATCTTTGCTTTAACATTAATGCTAAATCAAGTCCTTCAAATTCTAAATTTAAGAGTTTACCAACGCCATTAATATCAACAAAAACAATATTTGCATCTTTTACAATAGGAATATCCAAAGATTTTATATCAACAGTTGTTTTAACTTTTTTCCAATTACTGTCTTTTAGAATTCTAACAACATTAAAGTTTTTGTCATCGTCAATAAAAAGAATACTGGTCTTAGATTGCATTGAATCAATAATTGTATCTCTGTCAATGTTATTTTTTCTTGTTTGATTTTCAGTGATTGAGTTTGTTGTCGGTTGTGTTACAACATTCACACTCACATTGACATTCTGTTCATTTTTGTTTTTAGTTTGGATAATCTCCTGTGTCTTTGGGTTTGGTAATAGAAAATAACCAACTATTTCAGTCAAAGAGATTAAGGCTAAAATAATAGGCTCGATATTGAAATTCGTCTGAATTGACCATACAACACCTCCTATAAGTCCAATGAATGCAATTATTAAAGTGATTTTATTTTTTATTATTTCCATAATTATTTTGGTAGTCTGTTTTTTTAAAATTAGGCATAATGTTTTGCAGCTACCCGAAAGGTAGGACTTTTACCACAAAACATGATTTGAAAAATTAATGTTTGATTAACCACAAAATTGTCTTTGGAAGACGAAACCCCACCTTTTGGGTGGGTGCTGTTATAGGCATACCCTTCTTTCGTTTTGATGTATTGTTGTTGCATTTTTTAAATATCAAGTTCCGTTCTTATTCTCTTACGAACGAGAGATACAAGTTCAGACAATGCTTCATTTGCTCCTTGCAAGTTTTGGATTTCACAACTCTTAATAAACTTTTCAAATAATTCAATTTCATCTGATTTGCCATAAAGTTGAAAGTCGCCTCTTTCTTCCTCTACAAGGACTAAAAATTGAGGGTCAGTAAATGGAGCAGAATTTTTCTGAATGAAATACCAAACCTTAATAAAGGATTTCAAAGTTGGCAATCTATGGTCAAGCCGTTTTTTTGCGATTTCATTTTTCCTATTCAAATATCCATTAACAAACCAAACCGTTATTACTGCGATAACTGAAAATATGGTAATCCAATCTTTTGTTTCAAATATAGATGCGTTATTGCAGCATAAAGTAATCATCGATGTAGTTGTTTCCGTCATTTTATTTTTGTTCGTTAGTCGTCTTTTTGTAATAGGGTTCTAATTTTTCCATCAAGTTTAAGAGTCGGCTGTGTTTAATGTCCACCATTGTTGCAAGAACATACGCAGCCAATGAACCAAAAGTTAAGAGACAAAGAATAACTATTGTCAGGATAACGAGCCACCAAGAAGATGAAAGAAAATGAAAGTCAAGCAAGTTATAAATTACGATGAACTGCATAATTAATGTTATTGTGTCCGAAGATTCTTTATTACTTACGGTTTTCTTTTCATCCTCAATGTCTAAAAGATAGTCATAAAATTTATAAAAGTTTGTTCCTGGCTTTACTGAATTGTTTTCTATTTCAACAATGTCAGCCGTATTGAACAGCCAAACATAAATTTTTGCCCACTTTTGAAGCGTTTTATTTTTTGAAATTTCTGTCACAAGCTGCTGAGGATCGTTGATGATTTTATTGAAGATTTCATAAATTACGTTCGAAAGCCACATCCCGAAAAATGAAAGAATAAAAAAAGTTAGTCCGAAACTGATTGACCAAATAAAATAGAAAAGAGCAAAACATACAATCGCTGTTCCGTGAATAAAAAAGTCAACAAGTGATTTGAAGTCCGTTATTGAAATTATTTCATAAGTCCCGTAAATACAACTGTATAGTTTTGCAGTAATTGTCACTGTGAAAAGCAGCTTCAAAAACAGAAATGAAATTCTCCGTCTTTCATCATCTTGTTTTACAAGTAGGTCTATTATTTGTCCGAACATTTTATTTTTTTTAAATTAAATTATTTTATATGAAAATGTAATTTCTCCCAAGTCAGTATTGCTGCCTCTTAATCTGACACACCCAATTTGTATTGGTAGTGTATTTAGTTGTTGGAAACCTTCTTTGAAAAAAGATACAATGTTCTCTTGGATAACGACCTCTTTAGAATTATAAATTTTAGTCCGTGAATATTCGTGTCCACCTTTGTCTTTGTAAATATCATTTTTTACGCCACCGGAAAAACCTAACCAATATTTTTTGTTGTCTGATGTAATAATTTTGATATAGATTACAAATGTTTGACCTATTTGATTCAAAGTAATCCTTGCATAAAAATTTGTATTTTGGTTGATAGAATAATTTTCTAGAATGTCTTTGTGTTGCCAACCGGAATGTTTGTATGTGTGAACCTGAGTGTCAATGTATTCCTTTTGTTCTTCAAGTTTTGAAATAAATTCTTTGATTTGTTTTTTATTGTCTTCGCTGACCGTTTTTAACTGCTCATTGTATTCCATAATGGATTTGTCCAAACTTGCATCGTAAATTTTCAACTGATTATTTTTTTCAGTTACAAGTTTTTCAAGTGCAAGTTGGTGTTCTTCAAGTGATTTTTTAATAAGGTCTCTATACTCTTTACTCTGTCGGTAAATTATAAATGCCGCAATAGTTGCAAGAACTGCAAAAAGACCCCCAAGCATTCCCACAAATAATCCATAAGGATTCCACCATAAACTTAATTGATTGTTTGTTTTTTCAAGTATCTGCTGATAGTTTTTAGCAATATTGTCGTCTGTAATTTGTTGAATAATTACAACCGTGTCTTTTTGAACGGTTGATTTTGTATGGAAAGTTGCAGTGTCTTTAGTCGTCCCTTGTGTCTGGGCAAGAAAAGGAATAATTAAAAAAAAGAAAAGAAAGTATTTTGTCATTGTTTTATTTGCGTGTCTGTTCGCACTAAAATTTGATGGTTGCACTGTCGTTATAGGGTTACTCCAACTTGTTTATCTACAAAGTAAAACTACACAAAACTATCTATTTCAGTTGGCTTTATATGGTAATTTTTGCATAAATTTTGTCTTAGTTCCTTATTAATTTTATAAAAATAAAACAATCACCTTTTCACATACATGGTTTTTTTATTCATACCTATTTTTATAGAGTCCGGCAATATTTGCAGCAGTTTCAGTCCCTGCTGTGTTTCTCCGCAAACCCAGCTCAACTCTTTTCCCTCAATACTTACCAAGGCAATTGCTTTTTCTGTTTTTTGGTTTCGCACCATTCCCTTATACACAATAGTTGGCAACTGTTTTATCAGAGCTTGTTTTTTTTCAGTTGTTTCAACTTTTTTACTTGTTTCTTTATGCTGTATTTTATTAGCGGAAGATGTTTTAAACACGTTCGAGCTTTTTTTTAAAAATGGATCAGGGTAATTTAAAAGAAGTGAAAAAGTGTCCGGCACGGGCATTACAAACACTTCCGGAATTTTACCTGTTTCAGTCAGTGCAGCAGAATTTGTCTCATTTCCGTAAGAAACAATGCGGTAAATGGCAAAGCCCCATACAAGTATATTTACAGGCAACAGATAATATAGTGCTTTTTTATTTTTCATTAC
Organism: Flavobacteriales bacterium; assembly: GCA_013359255.1. Classification (GTDB taxonomy): domain Bacteria; phylum Bacteroidota; class Bacteroidia; order Flavobacteriales_E; family Vicingaceae; genus BCD5. The sequence continues at coordinate 27,494 of JABWCF010000012.1, read as the reverse complement.
TGAATAGTAAATTTTCTAACAAAGCTGTATCCGCTTTTATTTCCTGCGGCATCGAATGTTCGTACCCGCCAGAAATAATTTCCTGTACCAAGAGAATCAGCATAGCTGGTAGTTACAGAATACACTGCCTTAACTAAATTAGTAAGATTTGTATCGGCATATATACTCAAACTGTCGGTAAGTGTCGAGCCGTTATCAACCGCCCTGTTCCAAGTAAATGTAAAGGGTGCATTTGGTAAAACCGCATTAGTAAGCGGAGAAACTAACACAGGTATGCCTGGCGAAGTAGTGTCAATAACTAGTGTACGTGTAGAGAACGGGCTTGCCGAAGTATTGTTCAAAGCCTGTACACCCCATTCGTAAGTGCCTTCAGGCAGAGCAAGTGCAGGAGTATAAGAGCCACCCGTAAGCAACTGCGGACTTTCGGCTAATGAGCCACTCCAGTTTGTTGTATGTATTTCAAAACGATAACTGTTTGCATTATAAAGCTCATACCACTGAAAGGTAGGAAGTGGATTATTCGTAATAAAATTATTGCTTGGAGCAATCAGTACAACTTGCTGCTGACTTAAATCGTAGGTGCTGTCAATTTGCAGAGTAAAAGTAGAAAATGCAGTAGAGCTTCCATTATTGTATGCCCGAACACGCCACTGATAGATTCCGGGTTGTAATACAAAACTGAATTTTTCATCAACAATATGCGTGTCTAGCACTAATGCCTGCACCTGAGCAAAACTGCCTTTTACCACTTGCAGATTATAATTTCTGGCTTGTTTTATTTCTTCCCACCAAAAAGTGTGAGAAGACAGTTCCGTTTGCAAATTATTGGCCGGAGATAACAGAATAACGGTTTGTTTTTCCAGGTTTTTCTCAAAAATATCGGTGCATGCCGTCAGGCAAATCAGCAATACCATAATTATAAAATTATTTTGCATAGTTATCGGGTTTTATGTGTTGAAAATAAAAATCGGCATAGAGTACCGGAATACGGGTTTTATAGTTTTTTATACTGGCAAAATGTACAGAAGCAATTTTTCCTGGATATTTTTTTTCCATCAGAAATAGCAATTGCAGCAGCGATTTAAATTCGCCTTCTAACCTGATGCGGAATGTTTCAATCAGGAAATAATCCTGCTTGTGCATAACCTGCATGGGTATTTCTTTTACCGTTACAGTGCTTTGTTTGCAATACACAGCCATTTCATCAATCAGATTATGTTGCAGGTTTCCGTTTAAGGAATCGGTCATAAACAATGCCTCCGTTAGTTTCAGTTCATTCTGCAAGTAATTTATTCGTTCAGGAGCTTGCTGAACAGCCTGCCTTTTTTCTTCCATAACTTGCGTTTCATTTAGCAGTTGCCATGTTGGAACAAATGAGAGTTTGTAAAATAGTAAGATGAAAAGAACAAACCCTGTAAGCAGCAGCTTGCATTTCAATAAATATGATATGGAAGATAAGGATGCCATCAGATTTGCAGAAGAATTTCGAATTCAGCCGGAAGTCCGGTTTGTTGTTTATAGTCAAGAATGCTAACATCTTTAACCCAATTCATTTTTTTCAATAAATGCAGCCAGTCGTTGAAAAACAAACTCTGAGAAACCTGCCCCTTTATTAAAAGCGTACGATAAGAAAACTCAGGAATTTCATCTTCTTTTGATTTTTTTACAATGGGGTTTACAGCAATCCCCGTAAGTGTAATTTGTTCGGGCAATGAAGCAGCAATACGGTCGGTATAAAAAGCCGCTTTTCCGCGACCCTTAAGCCCGCTTTTTTCAACCAATGTTTTTTTTAAATTCAGTTGCTGTTCAAGGCTGTCTATTTGCAGTAATTTTTTTGAATGGTTGCTTACAAGTACGGTTAATTCATTGTTTTGAGAATTAAGTTTTGTAAACAAAAGCATGTTGCTAAATGTAAGCAGCATGCACGCAGCAAGTGCCACCACACCTGTTTTATGAAAAATATTTCGGTAATGTAGTTCCTTCGCTGCATTTGCAATAAGTGGTGAAGAGATTGCCTGCACATCATTTACGCCTGTAAAATAACTAAGTGCCGATGCAAACGAAACAAGAAAGGAAGCTGGTAAAGACTCGTTTGGAATAATGGGATTTTCCGATGGCAGAGCATCGGTTCGTTGTATTTCAAAAACCATGTTATTTCGAATACTTATTTGTTTTGCCGTGTTTGTAATTATAGGGTCATTTCCGGAAATAAAAGGCATTGCCGCAGAAAGTGAAAAAGGACCTAAATAAAAAGTATGCAACAGCCACCCGGCATCCAGTAAGCTTTGTATTATTTTATCTGCCAGTTCTTTTCGGATAAGCGAAACCCAGCATTCGTGTTCGGAAGCAGGTGTTATTTGTACATAAAACTCATCCGGATTGGAACCTGGAAAAGCAGTTTCTGTCAGGTATCCAACAGGAGAATCGAGAGATATACGCAATTTCTTATGCAATACACCATGCCCGTCAACACTTACAATCAGTGGATTTTTTTTCTCTTTTAAAACCGACAATGTATCGCTTGAAAAAATATTTTTGCTGTATCCGCTAATGTCAATTTTTTCTTTTTTATAACGGATAGTACAGTAATTAAAACTTACATGTTCCTTGGCATGAAGAATTATTTCTATTCCTGTAGCGGTTTTTGAAAAAGCTATATTTTCAAGTATGCTATTCATTCCTTAGTATAATACAGTAGGTTTAATAAAAATATTTAGTTTGGTTTTGTTGTCTTGTTTGGTGCGGTTGCTAAACAACCATTTGATAACCGGAATACGGGAAAGGAATGGTATTCCCGAACCTGTATTGCTTACCTTTTTTTCTTCTAGTCCACCAAGCAGCACCATTTCCTGATCTTTTACACGAATCATTGAACTGAAATTTCTGGAAACGGAACCCGGAGGAGCGTTTTGAGAGATACGTCCGGTAAAGTCAGATTGCTTTACCTTTATGTCCAAAGTTATTTGATTATCGCCCGAAACATACGGTTTAATTGTAATTGAGAGGTCGGCATTTACCGACTTGTATGTACGGGTAATAATATTTTGCGGATTCTGGCTGCCAATTACATTGTTATTTTCTTCCAGGTAATATTCTGTATTGCCTATACTCATGGTTGCTTCATGGCTGTTTATAGCCGCTAACTTGGGTGTTGAACGTACCCGCACAATACCTTGTTCTTCGAGTGCTTTCAGACTGAGATAAAAATTAGGTGTTACGGCTCCTATATTTAATAAACCAAATCCATTGAAACTATTAATCAGGTTATTTACCGACTGTGCATTAAGCTGCATATCTACTTCGGGATAAATTTTTCCTCCAGTTTCAGCAGGAGCTGTTCCCAGCCCGGCTTTTACCCCTGCAGAAAGAACCTTGCTCGATTTGTAATCAACTATAATAACTTCTATAACTACAACAGGAACTACTTTATCTACATCTTTCAGAAATTTTTCAATCTCTATAATTTTCAGTTCTGCACCACTGGCTACAATACTGTTTAGTTCAGGAAACTCCTTAGTTTCTACATCTTTTTTCAGTTCGGCAGGAATGTAATCAATAATTTTTTCCGATGTGCGGTATTGCAACTGAATAACTCTTGTTGCACGCAGGCCTTCCATTTTTCTTTCGCCCAAAATGTAAATTCCGTTATTTTCCTTGTATGTGTAGTCTGTCCCGTTAAACATGTGTTTCAGTAGGTCGTTGTATGAAACATCTTTCAGTTCAAGTGTAATATTTCCCTTTATTTCGGAAGTGAAAAAGTGGTTTGTATTGAGTAAGCGGGAAGCTTCACGAATAATATCAGATACAGGCGTATTAAAAGCTGTAACAGAAAGATTATTTCCGGAAGCTAATTCCATGTGCAGATTTTCTTTTTCGTTTTCTGTTTTTTTATTTCCGAGAACAGATATGTTTTGTTTATTCGCTTCGTTTGTTTGTTGAGGGAGTATCAGAAAAATTCCATCATCTGCTATAGAAGAGATCAGATTATTGGCAAAACAAAAATTTTCTAATGCCTTTTCAAAAGGAACATTTTCTAAATAAACACTCACAGGTCGGCTACCTATACTGGGTGCCAGAATAATGTTTTTGCCCGATTCGCGTGAAATGGTTTTGGCAACAGCATCAAGTGTGTCGTTTTTCAAATCCATGCTTAAGGAGTTATTTTCCCGATTATAAGCAATCTTGATTTTTCTGACTAGGGGAGTAGGTTTAATTTCTGCAGGCGGAATATATTTTTCAATGGACAAAATGTTACCGATAAAACTAATATCGAGCTCGTATTTTTTAATCATAAACAACAGGATATCGCTAACTGTGGTGCCATTAAAATTTGTACTTACAAAAAGTTTCAAGTTTGGATCTACATGTAAATTCAGTTTATTGGAAATGGCTATTCCCTGAAAGAAATCCTGAATACTCACATTATTTAAGGCAAGGTCAACTTTCTCTTCCAGTCCGGGCATTTCAACTGCCATTACTTTCAATTTATTCTCGATACTGGCAAAGCGATCTTGTGCTTGTGCACTTTGTATGCCAAACGGAAGGAATGCTATAAACAGTATAACCAGATTCTTTTTCATCAATAGCTGCTCATTAATAAGGAATAAACTTCTTCCAGCGATGTACTACCGCTTTGCATCATTGCGAAAGCCTGGTCCATCAGGCGTTCTATTTTTTTCTCTTTCAGCACATCATCCATATCTCGGCTTTCACCGTGTTTTATAATACCTGCCAGTTCATTATCAATAGGTATTATTTCATATACAGCTTTTCGGCCTTTATATCCTGTGTATTGACAGTGTTCGCAACCTTGAGATACATAATGTACATCGGGCATACTTTGCGGCTTAAAGCCCGGTGGCAGCATTTGAGGTAAGAGTTCGGCTTCTTTCTTACAGGTTGGGCAAAGCATGCGTACTAAGCGTTGAGCTGCCGTCATATTCATTGTTCCGGCAAGCAAGTAGGCTGGTACTCCCATATCGTTTAAACGAGAAACTGTACCCCAAGCAGAATTTGTGTGAATGGTAGAAAGTACCAGATGACCTGTAAGAGCTGCACGAATAGCCATCTGTGCTGTTTGGTTGTCGCGTATTTCTCCTAACATAATAATATCCGGATCTTGCCGTAGGAAAGAACGCAATGCTTCGGAAAAAGATAGACCGATATCTTCTTTTACCTGCACCTGATTGATTCCTTCGAGGGTATATTCTACTGGATCTTCTACTGTAAGAATATTGGTGCTGATTTTGTTCAGGATTTTGAGTGTTGCGTACAGTGTAGTTGTTTTACCGGAACCGGTTGGTCCGCTTATAAGCAAAATGCCATGTGGTTTTTTTATGCAGGTTAAGAAATCGTTTTGTTGTTTTTCTGTCATGCCCAACTTTTCAATTTCAATTGAGGTTGCATCTCTGTTCAATAGTCGCATTACCACTTTTTCCCCATGCAGGGTTGGAAGAATAGAGATACGCATATCGAATGATTTTCCCCGACTGTTTACATGGATGCGACCATCCTGCGGAAGTCGTTTTTCAGCGATATCGAGATGTGCTTTTATTTTTATTTTATTAATTAGTGCAGGGTATTCCCGTGCCGACAGGATGTACTTCTCGGTAAGTTTTCCATCAACACGCAAACGAATACGACATTTTTCTTCATACGTTTCAATGTGAATATCGCTGCTGCCAAGCATATAGGCTTCGTCAATCAATTGCTGAATAAAATCGTCTTTAATACCTTCTTTGTACTGAGAAATTTCTTTTCCGTTTTGCGAAGCAGCTTTGGGATAAAAACGTACCAAGGCATGCTGAATAATGGCTTGAGTAGTTGGTCGTATTTCTATCGATTTTCCGAGTAATATTTCCAGTTCTTCTTTTATTTCCTCATTCCATTTTTCTGTATCGGCATACAATAAAATTTTGTCATCTTCGATTGTATGCGGTATAATGCCATGTTTCCAGGCCAGTGAGGCATGAATGCTCTGCTGAACAGAGGTGTCGATTTGTATAAACTCTTCCAAAATCATACATTAAGCCAATTAAGAATACCTGTATCATAGAAAAAATGTTGCTTAGAGAATATAACCCAACTTGTGCAACAAATCTGAAGCAGAGCCATTATGCCTGCAAGTGGAATCAGGTTTTGTTTTTGTTTCAGCAAAATAAAAAAGACGGCAAATAATAATGAGAGCATTAAACCGAAAAGAAAAAAAAACAGATACCAAACTGGTGAAAAAAACGTAGCTGCAGAAATAAAAAATAAAATATCGCCCAAGCCTATTTGCTTGTTTATTATATTAACCATGCGTTTGCTTTTTATACTGAAATACAAACTGAGTATGAGCAGTAGTATTGAAACAAACAAAAAATTAATTAAGAAATTAAAGACGAAAATATTTAAGCCAGTTTGCATTACGTTATATAAAACGGAAAGAATAAAAAGCATCGGAAACAAATACCAGGAAATACTTCGGAACACAAAATCCTGCCAGGCCATTATGCCCAGTAAACTTATTAATATCAGCAGCAGTACAATTTCCATATTGATTAATCCTTTACATCTTCATTCAGGTTTCCATCTTGGTTAATGCTCCAAACATTAAAAATACCATCACCGTCAAAATCACTTATAGCTGTGGCTGTTGCTTTGAAAGAGTTGTGGGTGGATTGCACAATTTCAATTTTATAATTTGCGGTTCCGTTCTCCGAAACCAATGACTGCTGTTCAAAACCAATTTCATCAAAACTTTCTGTAAATCGGGAATGAGTAAAGAAATATGTTTTTTGCAGGGTATGTAAGTGTTTTAGCTGTAGCTGAGCTTCAGTACTTTTGGCTTTTGAAATCATAGGCATAAGTGAGGGCACCGCCAGTGCAATAAGAATACCTACAATACATAAAACAACAAGAAGTTCCGTAAGTGTAAAAGCATGAATACGCTTATTATAATTAATTTTCGGAATAACAAAATACTTGCTTATATATAGGCGTAAAATGTTAGCGTTTGCTTTTTTCATTTTTTTCATTTTTATTCGTTGTTTCATTCTGTTTATGTATCTTTTTATCTGAGATATTTTCTTTCACTTTCTTATCTTTAGTTTTTGTTTTTTTGTCGGAATCGGGTTTAGGATTATTCTCTTTTTCCGAAACCTGATTTTTTTTAAAGTGCAAAAAGCCCTTCTTTCCGACTTCAGGCACAATTATTTTTTCGCCATTTCTGTATAATACAACTGTTTTTTGCATAGGATTTTCAAGTGTAGAATAAACAACTTTCCCATGCATTTTATCTTGTCTGTGTTTTCCATTAATCGTTGAGCCGTCAAATAACGCCTGATAAAAATTGCCATGCATTCGTCCTTTTTTCCAATGGGCATAAGACATAAGAAATCCTTTATCGTTCCATTTTTTCCATGTACCGTTTTTCAATCCCTTTTGCATATTTCCTGATTGCAGCATCTGTCCGGAATAATTAAATTCTTTAAAATATCCATGCAAACACTGCCCGTAATACTCACCTGTATTTTGTTGTATTTTATTGGCCGAATACCAATAATACTGGCGACTCATTTTAAAAGAGTTTCTTTTTCTTTTTTCAATTCTAACTACAGTTTTAATAACAGAAGAATCGGTTGTTACAATAACCTCTCTGGTTACAGGCGTACGCAATTGTTGGGCACAAACAGGATAGCAAAGGCATAGTAAACAAAGCCATGAAATTATTGTTGCTATATTCAACCTTACGTGCATTGTGTCATTCAAAATAAAACTTCTTGATTAATAAAAGTAGCAGTAATCTATGCTTACTGCAAATGCATGTTTTTTTTAAGTGTTTATAAGTTTTGCAGTTTGTCCTACAAGAAAAATTTTCAATTGAAAATTTTTCTTGTAGGATGCAAAGCACTATATACGATTGTTGATAACCACCCTTTTCTTATGCCCTGAAACAAGCGTATTTTCAAGCATAAAGTAATTATTTCGCCCTATTTTACTGATATTTTAAAACGTACGTAGAAATACGCTAATTTATCAACAATCTTACTTTGTTTAAAAATACCTAAAAAGTGCTCTTTTAAACTTTTAGGTTTTTTTAATAACTATTTTGAATATAAACTTGAAGTGTGAAATGCTATTAAAGATAACCAAATTAAGATGTGCTATAAAACATACATTATGCAAATTAAATTCAATATCATCAGCCCAATTTTGAAAAATTTACTGTGCTTGTTGTTTGTAATACCGATTGGATTAATTGCAAATGACACTATACCACAAAATGGGAATGACACTTTAACGGTTAAGGATTACTTTATTGAAATAGTTCCGGCAATTAATCAACCGGAAAATTCAGCAGATACATTATATGATATCTATTACAAATTTGATATAAGTGGAAATGATAGCAACTTAAATAAGATTTATATTAAATTAATCAATGGGAATTTAAACACAGTCGTTCAAATGCATACTTTAAATTTCGCTGCATTGAGTAATAGTCCTGTATCATTTCAAAATGGCGGATTCTTTAAAAAGGAAAACGATCTGATTGTTGTTAAAATGGGCAGTTATATGCCATCTGAATTCCCGTTTAATATGTTTGAATTTGAAGTGGAACTTGAAGATAAACAATCAAACAAACACCCAAAAGTAAAAAGCAAAAAGTAGTTTTATGTCGAAGAAATATATACTTACATTAATTGTTTTCAGCAGCATACTGTTGTTATGTGCAAATCAATCATTATTTGCACAAGTTTTATACGATACTTTACCTGCATCAAAAGATGCTATAGTAAGAAGCCAAAATCCAACAACAAATTATGGTAGCAATACAACTACAGAAACGTATGCTTACAATTCATGTTCTCCATTTGATTGTCCGCAGTATATACGTGGTCTTATAGATTTTGATTTTTCATCTATTCCACGTGATGCAATTATTTTAGAAGCTACATTAAAACTATACGGAATTTCTCATTTATATTCAAGCTCAAATGCAAGTTATTTAAGAAGAAATACTACCACATGGGCAGAGAACAGCGTAACATGGAACAATAAACCGACATATTCTACAGGTTCAACAAGCATTGATAGAGTATCGCTTGCACAATCTACATCAGGTACACAAGATTATAATGTTAACGTACGTGATATGGTAAATTACTGGATTAAAAAAGAGAGTGCAAATCGTTTTGGCGTAACACTAATGTTGCAAACGGAAACTTATACTAGAAGGATGTCTTTTGGCTCTAAGGAAAACGGCAATACTGCAAAACGCCCCAAGCTGATAATTAAATATGTGTTACCTGTAAAAGTAGAGATAAATGAGGTAAATCATGTAGATTTTTTTGATCCGTATTCAGGATATGCAAGCATTACCGCATCTGGTGGTGCTGGCACTTATACATACAATTGGTCTAATGGAAAAACGAGTTCATCATGCGATAGCTTAACGGCAGGATTATATTGGGTAAAAGTAACTGATTCATTGGGCAATATTGGTGGACGATATATTATTATTGGAAGCGAAACAGATACGGTTGATGTTACATTACAACCAGACAGCGTGTTAGGTCATGACGCGTTCTTAAGTTCAACTTCTCCAACACTCATTTATGAGTCAGAAGTTAGCAATGAATTTAGAGCACATTGTGGGACTTCAGGAGGAGTGCCGTTTCAACAAAGAAGCTTATTGTGGTTTGACATCAATTCATTACCGTCTTCTGCAGAAATTTTAGAATCAAATTTAATTCTTTACGGGAAAGACCACCAATCCACTACACAATCAAATGCATCGTATTTAGCACGTATAACATCTCGTTGGCATGAAGATTCGGTTTGGTGGAATAATGCACCTTCTTATGTAACTGCAGATTCCGTTTATTTAGCACAAAGTTCATCCGCAACGCAGAACTATACACTTGATGTAACTGATCATATTCAATATTTTATTGAAAACCCTCAATACAATTTTGGTTTTTTATTGCGATTAATTGTTCAGACACAGCACGCACGCATGGTATTCCATTCCAGTAATGTTAGTAATGTATCATTGAGACCGAAATTGGAGTTGAAAATACTATTGCCGCCAACTTCAATTACATCTCTTGCTACCGCTTACACATGCTTAAAAGAAAAACACGATGGGGGATATTGTTTAGTTTCAGGCAATGAATTGAAATTTGCTTACAATGAAGAATATCCACTTGCAAGTGAAAACAATGTATTGTGCTATAAAATTATAGATGAAAACCGCCAAATTGTTGCGGGGGTAGATAAGAACGCCCAGGTATTAATTTCTGGCTCTCCTGTTATAGTGAAGAAATATGGGATAAATAAGATTGATCTCGATCTGACATACTTATCGTTAAGTTCCGGAAATTATTATTTCCTGGAAGTTGTTAATGAAAAAAATGAAATGAAGAAGTTAAAATTCAAATACCTGCCATTATGAGCCTTTTAAAAATTCGAAATAATTGTTTGTCGAGGTATGTTTCCATTGCTTTGGTTTATTGTATTTTATTGCAATTGTGTGGACCATTGTATTTATATGCCAATAATGCATCAAGCACAGAAAATCAAATTCACATCTCTGCAGAAAATCAGGATATGGTTAATCTGTTTACAGGCGATTTTAATTATACTATTCCATTATTAGAGGTGGAAGGCTATCCCATTAATTTAACGTATAGCGGAAATGTTTCGATGAACGATGAAGCTTCATGGGTTGGGTTGGGTTGGAATTGTACTCCCGGTTCAATCAACCGACAGATTAAAGGTATTCCGGATGATTTTAAGGGAGATCAACTAAAAGAAAAACTGGTAAACAAACCGTATGCAGGGGTTGGCATAGGAGGAGGCAAGGGGCGGTTTAAAAGTTTTTTCTTTAATAGTGGTGGTAAGGAGTTGGAAAATGGAATCTCTGTATCAACTTTTGGGTTAAGTAAATATACTTCGCTTTCTACTGACAAAACAAATGGCTTATTTAAAGGGAAATCTTATTCACGTAAGTATTCTTTTGACTCAAAATGGGGTAGTAATGTTTTTGTGAGTGAAAGCAGTTGGGCAACCAGGCTAAAACCCCCAATTAAATTTGAAACAAATACGAAAGAATCATATTCAACTTTTTCAAGCAGGAGTGGGAGTACATATCAGCAGGCAGTGGGGAAGAATACACAATATAATTCGTGGCTAATAAGTATGCTTCTCGGTATTGTTAGTGCGTGGCCGATTCCTGTTTTTAGTTCTACTAATATTTCATTATCAAAAACACCACTCAGTTATGGTACATCTACATACACACCATCCTTACTGAATTCATCTTATACACTCAACAAGTCGTATAAAAAAGCCAATGGTTTGTATGCGATATTTTGGACTAATTATTCTTTTTTCAGAAATACTGCAGGAGTTTCTACCGTTCTAAAGAAGGTCAAGGATACACCTTCTTATGGCTATATTTTTCTTGAACATTCAGGGGAAAACTCAATTACTGATTTCAATAAAGTACAAGAAGACAACTTTTTGCCCAATCAAAATCTAAACCCAAATGTACTTACGTATGATGTTTTTAGTGCTTCTGCAGATGGTGTAAGCATTGATTTTAGGGCACACAGAAATGATATTGGTTCGATTGCCTCTGCTCGTCAAACTGATTTTGGTGTAGGTTTTAGTGAAGAGGTTTTAAAGTTGAAAACGCAAAAAAAATATTCTACAAGCATTGACTTGAATGTCAAGGAAAGCAAACCATGGAATAATAACTCTCAACAGGCTACTAACTTTTTTAGATATACAGGCGATATTCCTTTCTATGAGAAGGTCTATTTTAAAGATGCCAGTGAACTGACGAATAATAACCAAAATTTTTATGACCAATTTGGAGGAGATAAGCCCGCAGCAGTTAAATTAAATAATGGTTTCCTACTAACTGCGGAGAAAACACTAAAAGTAGGCTCTCACACTGAAACAAACATAACAACAAGCAGTTTGCCGACAACTAATTTTAATGAAAATAGAGTTCCACGCAACTCACTCATAGAATTTCTAAACGCAAAGGAAGCGACTTTGTTCGCTACTCATCCGACTATTACCGATTATTATTCATATTCAGGAAGTGCTGGAACAAAGAGTATAAGATCTCAAATAAATAGAGATTCGTACCCGGAACATCATCTTTCTGAGATTTCCATATTAAACGAAACAGGAAACAGGTATGTATATGGTTTACCTGTTTATAATACACTACAGAAAGAGGTTTCATTTTCAACGGATGCTACCCCTTCTGATTGCACAAAGCCTTATATTACCTACCTGAATGGAGAGAATACCGAACAAAATACAAGTGGGTATAATAATATGTATTATTCGAAAGAAGTGCCAGCACATACAACAGGCTATTTGTTAACTAGTGTTTTGTCGGATGATTACATTGATGTAAGCAATAACGGACCGAGCGAAGATGATATGGGCTCTTATACAAAGTTTAATTATAGCAGAGAATACAATGATTTGAAATGGCGATTGCCCATAGAAGAAAACAAGGCTTATTATAATGAAAACAGCAAAGGTATTACTGATGACAATACGGCATCTTACACATATGGAACAAAAGATATCTGGTATCTTCATTCGGTAGAAACGAAAAATTTTATTGCAGAATTTTACTTGGAAAATCGGGTTGACGCTTATGCTGTTACAGGAGAAAATGGCGGTATAAATCAATCATCTCCGCTTAAACGATTAAAGAAAATTGAATTGTATAATAAAAATGACAGGATAAAAAATGGAGCTGATGCCGTGCCCATAAAAACGGTTCATTTCGAATACGACTACTCTTTATGCCCCAATTATGCAGGAAACAGTGGTGTTTCCCTCCCAAATAATGAAAATGATGCAAAGGGAAAATTAACATTAAAACGTGTTTATTTTACATATGGTAATTCCAAAAAAGGCCAATTGAGTGCATATTCTTTTCAGTACAGCAACATTAATCCAGATTACAACCCGTTTGCAACAGATAGATGGGGAACATATAGACCAAACTCTTGTTCATTGCCTAATACAGAGTATTCCTATTCATCACAACAAAATAAAACACAATCAGACCAGTATGCGTCTGCATATCACTTAACCGATATATTGACGCCAGAAGGATCAAAGATTTCCGTTTCATACGAATCGGATGATTATGCGTTTGTCGAAGATAAGCAAGCCGGGCAAATGTTTAAGATTATCGGTACAGATGATTTTCCGGATGATAATTTCAGTGAACCAAGCGAAGGGAGTCTTGCAGCACTTTACCAAAATTCTGGTTCACATCAGTTAAATCCAATTATCTATTTTAAGTTGCATGAACCATTAACTGCAGGCTCAAAGTCTATAGCAAAAGATTATCTTTCTGATAACTATCAACTTCATAAAGGGAAAAGAATATATTTTAATATTCTCTCTAAACTTGGTTTAAATAATGTGGAGAAAGAAAATATTAACGGATATGTTGAAGTTGATGATTACGGTGTTATCGGCTCAAGTGGACCATATACTATTGGTTGGATAAAAGCTACGAATTACCCGGGAACGCAGGTTGGGGCGGTAAACCCATTCATATATTATTCGCTACAATATTTATGGGCAAAGAATACAAGAATGTTATGGGAGGGTTCGCTCAATGCAGGAGGAGCACTTGATATTTTTCTTACATCGCATGTTTACGACCAAATAAGCATTAAGGAGATAAAAGACCTTTTGCTTGCCTATTTATTATCAAAAGGGGCCGCAAAATATTTACATACTCACCAGTCAATGATTAGGCTTAGTAATCCAGTAAAGAAAAAACTGGGAGGTGGTACCAGAGTTAATAAAATTCAGGTGTTTGACAACTGGCAAGAAATGGGTGGAAATTATAATTATACCTATGAGCAGGTATATGATTATACCATGCTTGAAAATGAAGTAGAAATAAGCAGCGGTATAGCCCAACAAGAACCACCTAACGGAAACGATGAATCAAGTCTTATTACGCCTTTAACAAAAAAACTGGAGAGAATCAATCTTAACTACCCAAACGAATACTTTGATCAGGAGGCACCCGCCAATCAGTCATTGTATAATGCACCTCTAGTAGGATATAGAAGCGTTAAAGTCAAAACAAATGTTAATGCTACGCCATACACAAAGCATGCTAATGGATATAGTATTTTCAAGTTTTTTACAGCGTATGATTTTCCAAGTTATCTGGATTATACTGAGAATTACATCAATTATATGCCTATTAAAAAGAAAAATTTTGCATTCCTAGAAAATTATGGTGTGTCTCAAGGTTTTGTTTTTCACAGAAATAATATGCACGGGAAAATGCGTTCAGTTGAAAAATTTAATGAAGCCGGTTCTCTTGTTGAAGGCATGGAGGTATATTATAAAACCGATGAGGATAATAGCAAAAAATTGATTCATGAGGTATCACTACTAAATCCAGATGGAACATTTTCTCAAGGTGAATTGGGAAAAAGCACAGAGGCATTTCATAATGCAGAAATTTCTTTTGCTGATGATGGTACTGTAGGCTTAGCAAAAACGGTAACATTATTAACAAGTTACTCATCAGGCATATTTGCCGAAAGCACCAATAAAAGATTTTATTCTTCCAATTTCACGAAAATTATTGACCATAATGGAATTGTTGACAAGGTTGAGTATTTTTCGCAAGGTGCTAAAGCAGCAGTAAAAAATATTGGTTATGATGCAGAAACAGGAAATGTGCTTGTTTCAACTGTTGAAGATGAATACCGCAAATATAATACCCTTAGCAGTTTGCCAGCAAGTTGGACTTATGAAGGAATGGCACCTGCTTACAGAAATTATCGTACACAAACGTATGATTTCACTATTCTTGGCAATACATATTCACTCATAACCTGGAATGGAAATGGCACTTTCACGTTAACCCTACCAAATAACAAAGTTCCCTCTGATTACTTTATGGTAGGTGATCAATTGCTGGTAATAGAACATAATACATCCAGCGATTTATATTCAAAAGTTTGGATAGCTGAAATAGATGATCAAAACGAACAGATTATCTGCATAGATGAAACAGGCAGCCTATACGCAGTAACGGGAACGCCAAACAAATACACGCTAAGAGTTTTACGAACCGCTAGAAAAAACATGCAGGGATATAAAGTTGCTCAAACAACAAGTTTAAGAAATGCCGAAACAGACAATGATTTTCTTACACAGAAAATAATTAACACAAATGCTGTTGAATTCTCAGATAACTGGGGAACTGAATGTGCACAAGTTACAGAAACCTGTAAATCATCATTAAAATTTACAGCCCTTACCCATACTTTTGAAGGCGAAATTTTAGATAACAGCAGTGAGTGCGGAGATTTGCCAGATGATGTTGTTAATCCATATAAAAAGGGATTACGAGGAATTTGGCGTCCTAAAAATTACTGGTCTTATCATGCGTTAAGAAAAACCACTACCGAAGACTATCCTAATCCACTGCTCCGTGAAGACGGAATATTTGAACAATATGCTCCATTTTGGGAATATCATACCAATTCGGGATTGCTTATTACCATAAAGAACCCTAATCATAGTGCATATTCCACTGCAAACGATTTGTGGCGGAAAGAAGGCAGTATAGACGAAATAAGCCCATTCGGCTATATCCGGCAAGTTTCCGATATTTTAAATCGTTCTTCTGCTGCATTGTACTCATATAATCCGGTTCTTCAAAATATGCCTATTGGCGTTACCTTGAATGCTCGTATTACAGACATTGCTAATGATAATTTCGAAGATTATGCCTATTTGAACGAAGCGGTTTCATGTCAATTGCCTGGACATTTCAGTTTTAAAAATATGGAAATAGAAAACAATATAGCCAATTTTATTGACAATTCCCAGTCTCATACTGGAAAATATAGTCTGCGGATACCGGAAAATAATTACCATTCAGCAGCAAGAGTAATACATATTAACCCCTGTGCCGAAGTAAGCCAAACGGGTGCAACATACGAAATGCAGGAATGCGACTGTCACAGGTACTTTTCACCGGAAATTGAAAAATTTTATATGCTGAGTGTTTGGGTAAAAGAAAAACATACTGGCTATGTAGAAACTTATGATAAAGCACAAGCTGAAATTATTTTTCTGGATGCACAGGGTAGTGCCATTACAGGACCTCCCCCTTTTAAGGCTTCGGGGGTAATTATAGAAGGATGGCAGAAAATTGAAGAAATTTTTGAAGTACCTGAAAATGCAAGATGTATTGTTGTAAAATTTTCAAATACCGAGGAAAATGCACCCGAATATGTATGGTTTGATGATTTACGGATTCATCCTGAAAAGGCTACTATGCGAACAATGGTGTATGACCCACATTCTCTGCGAATGGCTGCTGAATTAGACGAAAATAATTATGCTATATTTTATCAGTACAATAACGAAGGAATACTTGTAAGAATGAACAAGGAAACAGAAAATGGAATTAAAACAGCTGCCGAAATTAGAAAATCATTTGTAAAAGAAAATGAATAAAATACATATAAAAAGAACCACTCTTTTGCTTTGCTTCTTTGTATCTGTTCTTTGTGCAGATGCACAAAAGGACGTGCAGCAAGAAATTGAAAAAATTGTAAATGCTCATATGGATATGAGCAACCTTGTGCTGCTGAAAAAACACATCAACCGAGAGAGTTTATCGCAAAACGACTCGTTATGTTTAACAGAAAAAATTATAAGGAATGGGAATAAACTGTTGGTAGAAAGTACGGAAGGTGAAACACGGTTATTTTCCGACATGCTTGTAAGCATTAACAATTTTCAAAAAACAATTTTGGTTAACCATGCCTCAGAAGAAGAATTTGTTAAATATGTAATGGGTGATGTGATTGACTTATTTACGGAAAGCACACACAGTAAATTATCGGATTCGGCAGGGTTGAAAAAAATTACTTTTCACTATACAATTCATCCGTTTTATCGGGCAGAATTACATTACAAAAATGATTATTTCATTACAAAATGTGTTGTATATTTCAGGAAAGGAGAAAAAGAAGACAAGCAGAATATTTTTCCGCTTGAAGTAAACTATGAGTACGATATTTCCGGCAGACATTCTTTTCCCGAAGATAAATTTAATATAAATGATATTTTTTCATTTTCAAACGATCAGATTACTCTGACCGAACTATACCGTGAATATATGTTAATTACAACCTTATACTAGCCATATGCGTACGAAGTGTATCCTATTCCTGTTGATTATTCAACAAAGCATCTTTCAGCTTATTGCCGGCACTGAAGTATTCGAAAACAGAATCCAAAAGTGCGACTTTGATCAACAACCTAAACCTGTTTTCGCAGTTATAGACGATAAGTTAAATATCATGCATAACCCTTATTCCGGGTGGGGTTTTAACATTAAAAAATCATATGGACTACTGTATATGGGTTTGGATGAAGCGGATAACACTTATTATGCAAATGCCTTTACCGTATCGTGTACGCTTCGTGTCAAGTACTCCTACGTTTCAACAGATATATATAATATTCAGTCACTAAAGGGTAATACAAAAGAATATATAATAGGCATAAGCTACAACCCTGCCTCCGGAGTTGTTTCTGATGAATTAAGTGCCATTGTTGTTGATAATGCTCATTCTATGAAGGTAGAAGTGTTGGGTATCAGCTCATCCTTGTCGGGCGGAGCTTTGCCCGAAGGTCTGTATATCGGGGGCAAAATTGATGTGGAACGATTTTATTGCTTTGGACCCAGTATTTCCGGTTGCGGATGCTCAGGTACAATCCCTCAGGCAACTGCCTCGCACGTTGAACTGAATAACAAGCGAACGCTTGGTATTTTTTGGGATGTAGTACCCGGTGCCGAAGAATACGATTTGGAATGGACATACGTAGACAATTATGACGGAGAAGGTGGCTCTCTAAGTGCATCTGCTATTACTGCATGCTTTAAAGAAAATGCAACTCGTGTAAGTCTTTCCGATAATTACTATGAAATTCCTCTAGTTTATGAAAAAGGCTATATTCTTTATCGTGTGCGTGGAGCTTCGAAACTACAGGGCACAGATAGCGATTATCCGTTTATGCAGCGTATAGAAGGGGCGTGGTCTTGCGATAATGACGGTTCAAAATGCAATGATTACCTTAGTGTATATTCCTGCAAATATGAAATAACCGACCCACATCAAAACGATGAAATGAACTGGATGTACGCCACAAGCTATGTTGAGGAGGGTTTACGAAAAGAAGGCGTTTCTTATTTTGATGGAACCCTGCGAAACAGACAGTCGCAAGTATTGTTAAACGATGAACAGGTTGTGGGCGTGAGCGAAACTATTTACGACTACGCGGGCCGTCCGGCTGTCAAAACATTGATGAGCCCCTCCGCCTCTGCTTTTTTCGGCTTTCAGGAAGATTATAACCTAAACAACAATACATCACAGGCTTATAGTGCAGCCGATTTTGATTTAGACAATCAATTTAACGGCATGAGTTCAACTAGTGGAACTTCACAATACTACTCGCCTTCCAATAATAACTTAAACAGCTTTCATGCATATATACCCGATGCCGAAGAGTACCCCTTTGCACGGGTAGATTTTATGCCGGACCAAACGGGAAGAATACGGAAATTTGCCGGACCTGGCACTGCATTTACAGTTGGCTCCGGTCATGAAATAAACTACTTTTACGGACCACCCACCCAAAACAAAATAACACGTTTGTTTGGTACGGATGTAGGTTTTCAACAATACTATGGCGAAACCGTAGTAAAAGATGCCAATGGGCAGCTCTCTGTAACTGTAAAAGACCGCAACGGACGAGTAATAATTACCAATTTGGCAGGTGCCAGCCCCGACAATCTGGAACCATTGCCTAGCCTTACCAATGCACAGGAGATTACTGAAAACCTGCTTTCCGACAATAAAATATCATACATAGACGGTTCCGTTATCAATGCTCGTCCATTTATTGTAAAATCTGAGGGCGTTCACAAATTCCATTATTCCTTGCAACCGGAAACATTTGCCGATTGTCTGCCACAGGATATTTGCTACGATTGTATTTATAATCTTAAAATCAGCATTATTAACGATGATAATTTAGCTGAAATGATACCCAGCGGACCTAAAGTATATACTATTGGTCATTTACCATTAGATAATGCCTGCGATGATCCGCAGTATGTATTTGAATTGTTACCTCAGTCATTTGAAGTTACACTTCCTGTTGGCTCTTACACCATTATCAAAGAATTATATGTTGACAAAAGTGCATTGGAATATTATGTGGAAGACTATATGAAAAACAATACCTGCTTGTTGAGCTACGATGATTTTTTAAATTACCAAGCAAACAAGCTCGATTTTTCTGGTTGTTACCCAGACTATTGCGAAAGCAAGTGCTTAGCCGAATTGGGCACACTGGAAGATTTTTTAGCCGATGCAAGAGGGAGCGAAGAAGACTACAATAATTTGTGGAATGCATGTATAGAATCCTGTAATAAATGGAATTATTGCGATGCACTTTATTACACCATGCTGGCAGATGTTAGTCCGGGCGGGCAATACGGAGAAATATTCGACCAGAATTATGCGTTAGACCCTTCCGTTCATGCTCTTTCGGTTTACAATACATCAAACAACCTGCCCGCCTCAAATGCAAACTGGAGAAATCCTATTATCCCATATAAAGATGAAGCAGGAAATACGTCATACATTACGTTGAACAATGGCACACAAGTACTGCCCGAAGATACCTCCGTTACCTTCGAAGAATTTCTTGCCAATTGGCAGACTTCTTGGGCAAATTCAATGGTAACGTATCATCCCGAATACTGTTACTATACATGGTGTACTGAGAATGATGATAGCCACACGTACGACCAGCTTATTGAAACTACCATTAGTTTTGATGAGGCTTGGAATCTCGGCTTGTTTAATCCTTTGAACATGACAAACAGTATGGGTATTCCGGCCAATACAACTAACAAAGACCCTTTCTTTGATACCGGAGGCAATGGCAATTCTTATAATACCCAAATGCAAAATACTATAAACAGCTACAAAACGCTTGGTTCAACAACCTATAACATGTGGCAATGGGCAATGGCTGTTACACGTTGTCCGAACGACACAACCGAATCGGCCATAAATACCTGTCTGTCTGGTATTACAATAGATGATGACACTTGCAAAAACGATCAGGTATGGGATATGTTTAAAGGTTTTTACTTGGCAGAAAAACACAAAATATACGATTTGCTTGCTACAGAATACGCTATTGTGAACAAATGCTATAACGGTTGCATAGGTGTTTCCAATTTCGATGAAACCCTGAACGATTTCGATTGTTTTCCTTACGTGCAAACTCCATATTGCAATGGTAACGATTATGATGCAGACAACGACACTCTGCAACCTTGTTACAACGCTACGTTGTACGAACAAAAAAACAAACGGAATATGAGCATGCTCGATTTCTTTGGCGGAGAGGAACCAAACGATATTGAGCAATATATGGAAGACGAGTACATTGATATGATATCAGAAAACTGTAGCAATCTTTGTTCTCTGTACGTAGATACCTGGATGCAACAACTGCTGAAATGTGGTTACAGTCAGCAGGATTCAATTGCTATAGCTGCCGAACTGATGGAACTGTGTTCGCTTGGCTGCAATGTTGATCATCCTACTCCGGCAACTACGCTACCCAATCCGGTTACCACGTCAAACGGCAACGCAGATATACACGAAATACTAGCCTGGCACTTGGGCAGCAACTATGCCACAGATACATGTAACGCTCTGCTTATTCACACTCCCGGTCCATACAACAGTTACAATAGCGAGGTCGGAAAACAACTTGATACATGCGGATGTGATATGATTTTACAGTCGCATTACGATTATTTCAATACCGATACCTTACCTAACGGGGTTGCCTCTTTTCCTGCATATTTTGCTAACAGTTACGGACTGCTTGTTACTGATATAAAAGACTACGTTTGTGCTTGCAGCGAAGCCTATGTTAGCGGCACAAGTCAGCCGTGGGAGCCGGGTGCTAACTGGAATACAGCTGCCAAAAACGCAGTAGATGCATTAGAACGGGAATGGTTCCCTTCTTACACCTGCAAACAATGCCTCGATTGCGACCAGATACTTACGCATGTGCAAACATTCGAAAGCGAACATGCTTATGCCATTGGAGCAGATAATTATTATCAGTTGTTTGCCGTATATATGAATAACCTGCTCGGATATAACCTATCGCCAACACAATACAAGGAATTTATACTAAACTGTGACGTGCTTGATAACGAGGGTATGGTATGCGAGAAACCAAGCAAGGAAGCAGACGATATACAGGCATTGCTGCATAATTTGGCTCAGGCCGGCAAATTGCTGAACAACTATCAGAACAAAGTTGATATAGCCTCTTTCTACGGAACCAGTTCATTACAGAGCTACACCAACGATTATTATTTTTGGGCATGTGCCGAACCCAACGATAATGATGTTTGCAATGATACCGTACTTACGCTGAACATAGGTCATCCTGATACCTATACCGAAAACTGCGAAATAATACTGCACATTCCTGCCGACAGCAGCTTTACATTTGAACACATTACCGGATTTTACAACTTGCAGAAAGCAAACGAAGACTGCGGCACTGTGCATAACTTTACCATTTATGCTCAGGTATTGAAAAACGGTATATCGTTTACAGCTGAATTAAATGGTACAGCTTCCTGTTATCCCATTTCAACTTGTTATTGCGAAGCAGGAGAAATTGCTCTGTGTAACAATGGGGCAGAGGAACAGAACGCCCCCTCCGACCCTTGTGAAAACGAGTTGCTGAAACTGGCACAGGAAAATGCAGAAGAGGCTTATCTAACCTATTATAACCAGCAAAAGGAGATTGTACGCCAGCAGATACTGAATAAATGCCTTACGGCTGCGGCAAACGAAGTGTTTGAAATCATTTACTTAGACAGAGAACACCATTATACCTTGTATTATTACGACAGGGCAGGAAATTTAAATAAAACCGTACCACCCAAAGGGGTTGATATGCTGAGCGGAGCTAATGTAACAACCGCTTTCAATTATATGAAGAATGGAGGCACTACCCAACTTGTACCTAACCATACTCTTGAAACGCATTATGCCTACAATACCCAAAACCAGATTGTAACACAAAACTCACCCGATGCAGGAACTACCTTATACTTCTACGATATAGCCGGACGATTAGTGGCTTCGCAAAACGCCAAGCAAACCCCTAATAACTACAGCTACACCTTATACGATGAAAGCGGAAGAGTTACCGAAATGGGCGAAATAGAACAAAGTACCGCACTTTCACAAGCTACAGCAGAAAACCCTGCTACGTTTGCCAGTTGGTTTGCAGCAGGCACATGCACACAAATTACCCGTACTTTTTACGACCAGCTTCTGAATTCCAACATTCCCCTATTATTTGCCAACGAAAAGCAGGAAAACTTACATTACAGGGTAGCTACCATTGCGTATTACGAAGACGATACCCAGTTTAAAGACGATTTTACCCATGCCACCCATTACAGCTACGATATTGCCGGTAATGTAAAAGAAGTAATACAAGACAATAGTGCCTTGTACTATATATACGCTAGTGTTTCAGGGGCTTCAGGTCCTATTCCTCCTCAAAAATCTACCAAATATACGTTCGAACTCTTGAGCGGAAACATATTGCAGGTGCATTACGGAAAAATAAGAGAATTTGGATCTCCTGCTGTTAACATGATACCGGGCGATAACTTCCTGCACCGATATGCCTTTGATAAAAGCGGAAGGTTAAAAGAAGCATACACTTCGGCCAACGGGTTTTTGTGGAACAAAGATGCCAAGTACTTCTATTATGCCCACGGCCCTTTGGCACGCATAGAAACCGGGCAGTACAAAGTACAGGGCACCGATTATGCTTATACACTGCAGGGCTGGCTGAAAGGAGCAAATGCCACTACATTAGATGAAACACGGGATATTGGAAAAGACGGTGATTTAACACTTGCCAACCCGTATGACGCTTACAACAAATACCTACACACACGCATTGCCCGCGATGCCTTTGGCTATACATTGGGTTATTACAATACCGATTATGCCGATATAGCCCAATTTTCTGCAGGCGATAAATTTGAGGCAAGCGTTTCCGGCACCCCCTTTGATGTAAGCAACAGCTCACTGTACAACGGAAATATACGCCACATGGCTGTTGCCATTTCCGGTATGAGCCATGCCGGGTACAACTACCGCTACGACCAGTTGAACCGCCTGAAAACTCAAACTAATTTTACAGGCCTTAACCTTACCACAAACACATGGAGCGGATCTTCCTCTACCACCGATTATGCCTGTGCATATAACTACGATGCAAACGGCAACTTTTTGGAACTGCTGCGAAACGGTTATGGCGGAACGCCCGATATGGATGATTTTACCTACCATTACTACAGCAACTCAAACAAACTGGAATATGTGGAAGATGCAGTTAGCGGAAGCCCTTTTAGCAGCGATTTGCCCAGCGGACAAACTTCTGGAAACTATGCCTACGATGCTATAGGAAACCTACAAAGCGATGTGCAGGAAGAAATAGACCATATAGAGTGGACAGTATATGGCAAAATACAGAAAATAGAACGCACAGGAAACAGCAGCAAACCCGATTTGGAATTTGCCTACGATGCACTGGGCAACCGCGTAATGAAGCTGGAAAAACCACGCACCGGAACCGGCCTTACCAACGAAGTGGACTGGACATATACCTATTATGCACACGATGCAGCCGGAAACGTAATGGCTGTATATGAAAAAAAATACGAAACAACTGGTGATGATTTTATCATGAACTTTAGCCTGAGCGAGCACCCCATATATGCACACAAAAGAATAGGTATGCGGTTGCCCGGAGACCCTCTGTTGCTCAGCTATCTCTTTGAATCAACAAGCTATACCAATGAAGGGTACTTTGATGGAGTTGGTGTTTTTCAGACTCCCACCCCCTACGTAAACGAATACACACATTATACGGACGAGATGGAACACGAACAATTGCTTGGCAGCAGCGAGTACGAACTTACCAACCACTTAGAACACGTATTGCTTACTATTAGCGATAAAAAAATGGGTGTGGCAGGTTCAGGTGTACATAAAATTACAGAAAGTTCGTACGAAGGAACAGATTTTCCTATATTTGTAACCGGAAACTACAGTCCGCTAATGAGTACCAATTACGTTAATACAGGCACCTACGCTATACGTCAGACTAGTTCCGACACCTACGGACCGCGTATGCGAATAAGCGTAAAACCGGGCGATGATGTAGATGTTACCATCTATGGCTTGCGTTCTGCCGGCTGTACAGGGGCTCAAAATGCAGGCAGCTTAAAGGTAGATTTATATGATTGTGGCACCTTGGTAGAACCTCAGGCCGATAACCTCAATTACACGTACTCCGGCCAGCAATGGCATCAGTTATCGGTAAGCTATACCGTTCCCTCGGGAGGCAGTCAGGACCAATACATAGAGGTATATACCCATGTAAGCAGCACACAATGCGAAACCTATTTTGATGATGTGGTGGTAGACATTACCCAAAACACCGATATAGAAGAATATTACACTGCCGATATACTGAGCAGACAGCAGTTCTACCCCTTTGGCAGCACACAACCCAACCCCAACAACCTAAACGCAAACCAGTACCGCTACGGCTTTGGTGGCATGGAGCAAGATAAACAAAGCAGCAGCTACACCACCTATTTCCGCCAGTACGACCCCCGCATAGCCCGCTGGAAAAGCACCGACCCCGTTACACAACCTTGGCAAAGCCCCTACACCGCATTTGATAATAACCCCATTTTTTATACCGACCCCAGCGGAGCCATTGCCGTACCCAACAAACGCAGAGGTATTGGAGCAGGCGGAAGCATAGGTGGCATTGGCGGTGCATTGGCCGGTTCGGCACAAACACTCCTTAGCCTTGCCATACGCTCAGGTATGCAGGCATCTATGGTTGGCACGTATATGCAGAGTGCATTTTTGCCTACTTCTTCGGCTACAAGCGGTGGTAGAGAGTTAGGGGTGGGTAATGAAAGTATCTCTTCAAACAACCTTGCCGCAAATGATTTGTATGCTTGTACTACTTGCCCACAACCATTGAATGAATCAGGAGGGACTAACGTTCAAAACACGTTAGTACTACCCCTTGGCACTCCTGTAATGACACCTACGGATGGAATTTGGGAATCGCTTTGGCATACAGCGTACCCAAGAACATACGGTATGCAGGAAGTAGATAATTTAGGAAATATTTCATCGGGTTTGCAGCCCTACATGGGCTATCCGCCAGATATACTTGGTGGTCCATTGAGAAAAGGTGATAGGGCAATTAAAATTGGAAGAAGGCTTGTAAATCCAAAATTTTATCATCAAGTGAAAGAAAAATGGCTGCATCATGTTGGATTTGAAAAATTTGCACATTTGGTTGGCGATAATCCTGATATAACAGTTAAAGGAGCTAAGATAGTACTAACTCCATCTAAATTTTCTCCATTTAAAGGAAAACCAAGCTACGAAACTAGTTATTCTGTATTTGATTTTCTAGAGTTTCTTTATAAATTCTTGTAATATGGCAAAAGCATTTTACCGCATTCAGATGTATAGCAATAAGCCTATATTAAAAATGGTTAATAATATTTTGGAAATTAATTCTAAAGATAACGATAATGAAAATGTTTGGATTTATGAAGTTGTTGTAGACGAGAATGATGAATATTATGATTTCATAAATATTTTTTTAAACATACTTGAAAATAAATATGTGTTATTAGAAAAAATTGGTATACGGAGAAATCAAATTACAATATGGATGATTTATGAGTATGATGAGCAATGTAACATGGAATTTGAAGCAAAAGATTTAAAAAGATTAGGTGATAATGGGATTAAACTTTGTGTTTCTTGTTATCAAATATAGTGGAGGGGGATACACAACGATGCAATACGAAAGGAAGCAGATAAAAGAATTGGTTATAAAAATGAAACGAAACTTACTGCCGACCAATTAAATAAAATAGCAAAAGAATGGTCTCAAACAGAAACTTCTCAAGCAGAAATGAATGGGTGGGAGTTTTACTGGTGCAGTGATTGTGCTAATAGCGGTGGAAGAACCGACCAAAGTGGGCAAAACATACGTGTAAAAGTAAAGTTGAAAACTGATGAAGAAATTTTCGAAGAAGTAGAAAGAGAAATGGGAGATGTGCACGGTATTCAGATTAACGACAAATCAAAAATTGAAAAAACAGGTAAGCATTTCAATTCATTTAATGATATAGAAGGCTTATATGAATTTATGTTAGACCCAAACAGGCTAAAAACATCTAATCATGTAGAGATTATTAAACGGATATCAAATTTGGCTAAAAAAAATGGCAAAATAGTGGTAATAACAGGGGGCAGTGGAGTAAATGCTCAAAGCATAGCCAACGAAATACTTGAACAAGTAAAACAGCATGGTGTAAATGGGGCTAAAATTAAAGTGGTAAGCGGTGCTAATCCGGCCATAAAATTGGCAAAATGAAAAGATTGATATTCCTTACATATTGCTTTATTTTTTTAGTAGGCAGTTGTGCTCTTAAAAAAAAGCAAACGACTATTGTAGATGATGATTACATTCCTTGGACAGAAAACTATAAGCTAAAATGGAATGATTTCAATGGAAACATCAGCAATCTTCCAATAGATGCATTAACTGTTATTATCAGAGAGGTAAAACAAGTAGGTCTAAGTAAAAGTAGTATTAATATAAATATTTTTTGTTATTTCGATAGGAATAGCTCATGGAAACGCTACAATGTTGGTAAAAATCTCTTAGAACATGAACAATTACATTTTGATTTAGCGGAAATTTTTACAAGAAAACTAAGAAAGGCATACATGGAATACATTTCTTACGATTTAAATGAAACAGCCATTGAACTAAAAGAGATAAGAGAAAAAATATATTTAGAAGAGAAAAAAATGGATGAACTGTATGACCAAGAAACCAATTTTTCAAAGAATAAGGAGAAACAAAAGGAGTGGGAGAAAAAAATAAAAGCAATGCTAAAAGAGTACGAGCAATACGCTAATCCTTATGTAGAAGTAAAAAGAGAACCTTAAATATGCACTTTATGGTATCCCCCGTAGGTGCGAAGCTGTAGCGTATGTGTTTGTGTGATTGGGCTTCGTTCCACCTTTGCATTTTTAGCAAGCATAAAAACAGCTTTGCAACAACAAGAATTTTAATACCTTTGGCTAATGTGTAAAAGCGTAAATACAAGCAAAAAGTTCTCTACCTTTGGCAGCACACAACCCAACCCCAACAACCTAAACGCAAACCAGTACCGCTACGGCTTTGGTGGTATGGAGCAAGATAAACAAAGC
>JABWCF010000032.1 GCA_013359255.1 Flavobacteriales bacterium | reverse complement strand
CTCCCACATTTGAGGTTAATGCAATATTGGTTGTGCCTCCCGAACAGAATATTTGTGAATTGGGAGTAGCTGTGGCTACAGGATTTGGTTTAACTGTTATATACGCATTCTTTGTTTCAGTACTGCTTCCGTATATGTTGGTTGCTACCAACGTAACATTGTAAGTACCTGGAGTATTGTATGTAATCAGTGGGTTTTGTTGGGTAGAAGTACCCGGAGTACCACCTGGGAATGTCCAACTCCAACTAGTAGGAGCATTTGTACTCAAATCTGTAAATTGTACTGAACCTCCGGCACAAACCGAAGTAGGATTGGCACTAAAGTTTGCCACAGGCTGTTGGGGAGGAGAGTATAAGTCAGATTCCCACAAACCCCTACCAAACGTAGCGGCTCTTAGCTTTTGAGAACTATATTGAATTTCTAACTCATCTACAATTACGTTTGGAAGATTATTGCTGAAACTTGTCCAAGAACCGAGTCCAGAATTTCTGTAATACACACCCACATCGGTTCCCACGTAAACTCCATCGCTAGAATTATTTTCGTAAACAATGCAGTTTACGGGTAAATTCGGCAATCCGGTGGTGTAGTTTGTCCAACTGGTTCCTCCATTGATTGACATATATACTTTACTGGCCGCAGTATAACCGGAATAAGTTACATAAACCTTATTGGGATCTGTATTAGAAACAGCTATATACGTAATGTTTAAATTTGGTAGTCCTGTAGTAATATTAGTAAAAGAAGTACCCCCGTTAGTAGAAACATGAATCGTATTTGTTCTTGCAACATAAATAACATTTGGATTAGAAGGGGCGTAAGCGATAGCACAGATATTTCCACTTCCGGCAATAGCACCCAAAGTAGTCCAATTTGTTCCTCCATCTATCGTTCTGTACAGGCCACTCTTTCCTACTAACAATGTTTGAGCATTACTTGGATGCATCACGTAAGGAGTTACCCAATTCCCGTTTCCATGAACGCCTGCTCCACCGGAGTTTACAATAGTAGCAAAGGAGGCTCCCCCATTGGTTGATTTTCGGATGTTTCCATAATATAATTCACCGTACATGGTGTTGGCATTTGAGTGGTCAATAATGCACTCCATACCGTCTCCTCCAATTACTCTGGCCCATGCACCTGAACTTAATCGATTGGTTCCGTTATCTTGCCAACCGGTTAAATTAAGATTTGCATTGGTTGCTGAAGTTCCTAAACGATACATTTGCCCAATTTGTAAGCCATTGCTCAGGTCGGTATAAGAAGTGCCGTTGTCTGTGGTTCTAAAAATGCCTCCATCAGAGCCTACCCAAACGGTAGTACCACTTCCGGGCACAAAAATTAAATCATGGATATCGGCATGTACGTAGGGTTTACTGAATCCACCGTACCAATGTGCATTTAATGTCCAGTTTACCCCACCATTGGTAGAACGCCACACATTTACTCCCCCTGTAAATACTTCGTTGGCATTAGTAGGCGAAACGGCTATAGATAAGTCGTACCAACCTTGTCCACCACTATCTCCACCATTATCCCAACCCATAATATTTGGACTTGTGCTTTGTGTTGTAAAATTAGTTCCGCTGTCGGTAGATCGATACATACCTTGAAAACCGCTATTAGATTGCAAAGAGGCAAGAATGTAAACATAATTTGCATTAGCAGGTGTTACTCCAATGGCTAAACGATTTACAAGATTAGCAGCCGGAACCCCTGCTGTAATCTGTGTCCATGTGGCTCCTCCATCAGTAGATTTGTAAAATTGGTCGGTTGTGGCATATACCGTATTGGGAGTTCCTGGTTTAAATTCTACATCATAAAAACTACCTGTTTGCACTTGTGTCCAAGCAGTACCTCCGTTAGTGGTTCGGTAAATTCCGTTGCTGGTAGCCGCAATAAGAATATTTGTATTGGAAGGATTAACAATAAGCCTGCGAATTACCCTTCCCTGATTTACTGTCCAATTGAGTCCTGTGGTATTCCAGTTTATTCCTCCATCGGTTGATTTAAGCACTCCTATACTGTAAGTATCAGAAGCATCTCCATCACCCGTAGCCAAATACATTACATTTGTATTGGTAGGGTCAATGGCCAAATCGGAGCAACCTATTACAGGCAGGTTGTCGGTATTCCAGTTGGTCCATGAACTTCCGCTGTTGGTAGATTTCCACAAACCTCCTCCGGGTGAACCTGTATAAACGGTGTTGTTGTTGTTGGGGTCAAAACGTACAAAGTTGCATCGGCCGGCACCCCCTCCGTTGGTAGGCACATTGGTAGGACCTAAAAACGCCCAGTTGCCATTAGGGCTTTCCGGGCTATTTTTTACCTGATCGAAATACTGCCCCATGGCGATATTCATAATACTTCGGTCTCCGCTGGGATAAACACGTTGTTCGGTAAACCATTCCCACCGTTTAAAGGGTTTCCAGCCCTTGCCCTTTTCGGAGCTGTCTTTTCCCGCCCAATATTGGTTAAAGGATTGCCTTACATCGTAAAAATTTACGGTAGGGTCGGCCATCATTTCTACCCAGGTTTGCTGAGAAAATAGAAAAGTGGCGTTTAAAAAAACTGCGAATAAGAATAAAAAACGATTAAAATTTTTCATATTCAAGGCATTATGAAATTATACCCCGAAAGTTAGCGATTCTTTGTATTTGTATTCGATTAAATTTTAAAAAGAGACAAAAAAAAACAGGGTATTATTGAAACCCTGTTTTGTTAATCAAATAGTTTTTTTATTTCTCTGCAACAACCTCTTCGCGATACACATTATCTCCTCTTTGTCTTTTGCTCTCAATTTTTACCACTCTTTTTCCGATAAGCGAATCTTGTACGGTAAGCATGGAAGTTGAATCAAAACGACTAAAGTTGTAAATCACATCAACATCTAATACAGCTGAATATTTAAAATCGAAAGTAACTTCTCCATTCCCATCGGTAGTGCCCTTTTGGTCCATTTCTTTATTTGGAGTTCCGTTATTTGCCGTAGCCCCCTTGTAGGCATGAACTTTAGCCCCTTTTAGTGCTTTACCAGATGTATCTTTCACCGTAATAATTAATCTTGGCGACACCTCTTTCTTACAAGAATACGTAATGCCTGCAAGAAAAAATGCACCCATCATTAATAAGAGTAAGTTTGAAAATAGTTTCATGGTTTAAAATATTATTAATATTGTAACACACAAATATAGTATTTTTTATTGTATATAAATTCTTTCCTATAAATTATACCAAGATGAACACACGAACTATTTACCTTATTATTGCATTTTTTGGATGGCAAACCATTATTTTTGCCCAAAATAATTCCGAATTAAACCCCGAACAAAAAATGGTTTTAATTGAAACTTCACTAGGTAACATCACCGTTAAATTATACAACGAAACCCCATTACACCGCGATAATTTTTTAAAATTAGTTGAAGACACTTTTTACAATGGGTGCATCTTTCACCGCATAATAAACCAATTTATGATACAAGGTGGAGATCCCGACTCTAAGAGTCCTAAACCAAATCAAGTGTTGGGAAATGGGGGGCCGGGTTACACCATTGCGGCCGAAATAGTTCCTAAACTTTTTCATAAAAAGGGAGTGTTAGCAGCTGCCAGACTAGGCGATAATGTGAATCCCGACAAAGAGTCTTCGGGAAGTCAGTTTTACATTGTACAGGGCAAAAAATTCAGTTCTGCCGATTTAGATATGCTCGAAACCCGTATGGGAACAAAATTTAGCACAGAACAACGAGACGCGTACACAAACACTGGAGGAACCCCCCACTTAGATGGAAATTACACCGTTTTTGGAGAAGTGGTTGAAGGGCTTGAGGTAGTGGATAAAATTGCACAGGTACAAACCCACCCTGCCAATAATCGCCCCCTGCAAGATATTAAAATGAACATGAAAATCATTCAATAATCCCTTGTTTTAAATGATTGAAAAAATAAATAAACTCATTGAAGAGGTTGAGCAGTTCAAAGCAGAAAATATAGAACAACTCGAAAAATTCAGAATAAAAATATTAGGCAGCAAAGGCTCTTTAAAAGAACTTTTTCAGGATTTTAAAACCGTTGGTGCCGAAACAAAAAAAGAAGTAGGGCAAGCCATAAATACGCTGAAAGTAAAAGCCGAAGAAAAAGTTGCTTTCTATAAAAACCATTTTGAAAATAATCTTTCATCCTCTTCTTACAACCACATAGATTTAACGCTCCCATCGGGTAATACTCCCGTAGGAAGCATGCACCCAATCTCCCTCATTAGAAATGAAATTGCCGATATATTCGGACGAATAGGGTACGTGATTGCCGAAGGTCCTGAAATTGAAGATGACTGGCACAACTTTACTGCACTGAATTTTCCGCCCAATCACCCTGCACGCGATATGCAAGATACTTTTTTTATAGAAAAAGAAATCGCACTTCGTACGCACACCTCTTCGGTACAAGTAAGAATAATGGAAACAACCCCTCCGCCCATACGCATCATAATGCCCGGAAGGGTGTACAGAAATGAGGCTATTTCTGCACGTGCCCACTGCTTCTTTCATCAGGTAGAAGGATTATACATTGCCGAAAAGGTATCATTTGCCGACTTGAAACAAACCTTGCTTTATTTCGCTAAAGAAATGTTTGGAGAGAACACCAATATTCGGTTACGCCCTTCGTATTTTCCGTTTACCGAACCCAGTGCCGAGATGGATGTTTCCTGCCCTTTTTGCAAGGGAAGCGGTTGTAATATTTGCAAAGGAAGCGGATGGGTTGAAATTTTAGGCTGTGGCATGGTAGATCCAAACGTGCTTGAAAACTGTAACATAAATTCCGACCAATACAGTGGTTTTGCTTTTGGAATGGGAATAGAACGCATTACTATGCTTAAATATCAAATAAACGATTTGCGACTTTTTTCGGAAAACGATATTCGCTTTTTAGAACAATTTAAATCTGTTTTACTATGAAAAATTTATTCTTATTATTTCTTCTTTTATCCTCTTTTTCTCTTGTTTTTTCTCAGGAGTACGTTCAAAAACTCTCGAAAGACGGGATACTCTTTGAATATAAGCTACCCGAAAAAGCTTCTACTAAGAATGAATCCTTAGAAATTCAGACGATTGTAAGCAATACCAATAAATATCCTGTTCGCGTTACATTCAGCGTAGAATATTTACTAAACGGTGAGTTACAAGAAGCCATGGATAAAACCAGTATTTGCTTGGTAAGAAAAGGGTTTCCGAATGCCAAACAAGTTATTTTTTTAACCACTCAAAATATAGATAAAAACAACTTCGACAATCCCAAGTTCGATTGGAAAATTGAAGACCTCTCAATTAAAAAAGTAGAGGGTTGTAAGTAATCTTTATCCCAAAAATAACCATGGATAAAAAGCAGAAAACAAAAAATCTCTGCTAGCAAGAGTTTAGTTTTTTGTCCTTTTGTATTGTAAAGCACAGTCGCATTGAACGATTATCTGTTCGAGTAGGTTTAATGCAGTACACCGAAATTAAACCATATCGAAAACGAACAAGAGTAATAGGTAAAAACTGTCAACTTCTCGATACGCTCATTCCTCGCTACTCGAAGTAACAGTTTTTGTTTATTTCGTTTTTTTGTCCGTTCGAGTAGCGAAGCGT
>JABWCF010000026.1 GCA_013359255.1 Flavobacteriales bacterium | reverse complement strand
CCTAAGTCTAAATTTAACCGGATATTCCAAGGGAATGTATTTTATTAAAATTGGAATATACAGCCGAAAAATTATGGTAGAATAAATTTTTCTTTGTGCTTTGTTTAACTATGAAGGAATAGTCGTTCATCATCACTACATTACACCATTGAAGCAATTATCTGTTTATTTATTTTTCTATCTCCAATGCCAATTCGCAAGCATTTCTCTTGTCCAAAAATTTTTAAATTACATATTACCAAATTTTTATCGAGAAGGGCGTGGTACACTTTTTCTTTTTCCTCTTCTTTTTTAAAATACACAAAAAGAAAATTGGCTTCTGAAGAAACCACTTGATATCCCTTTTTTTTCAAGGAGGAAAAAAGAAATTCTTTTTCTGTTTTATTTTTTTGTACACATGAATTGAGAAAGGTTTCATCTGAAAGTGCTGTAAGTGCTGCCTTTTCTGCAAAACAGTTAATGGTAAAGGGTATGCGATTATTTTTAAGTTGAGCAATTATTTTTTCATCGGCTATAACGTAGCCAATTCTCAGTCCGGCCAAACCATACGCTTTAGAAAAGGTGCGTATCACTACAATATTTTTATGTTTAGAAATTAGATTTAATGGCTTTGCAATATTTTTTTTTGTGGCGTATTCAATGTAAGCTTCATCTACAATTACCAAAACCGAAGTTGGAATTTTATTTATAAATTGCACAAGTTCCTTGTGCGTAATGGCTGTACCTGTAGGGTTGTTAGGGTTGGCAATAAAAATAAGTTTCGTTTTATTTGTAACATAAGGAATTACATTCTCTAATTTACATACAAATTGTTGCTGAGGAATAAGTTTGTATTGTATTTGATGTATATCTGCTAACTGATAGTAGGCTACAAAAGAGTTTTCAAAAATTAAAATTTCGTTTTCAGGTTTAACTAACGATTGGAGTATGCCATCAATAATTCTTACCGAACCTGCTCCAACCGCTACACAGTTGGCAGAAACATTTAGTTTTTGTGCAATGGCCTGCTCTAATTTTTCGGGGGTGTAGTTTGGATACGAAGAAACGATGTGGGCATTTTTCTTAATAAAGGAAACCACCTTAGGCGAACAACCATAAAAGTTTTCGTTCGCATTCAGTTTGATTAGTTTTTTGGCTGCCATTTATTCCAATACACCTTTACTTATATTAAATAATACCTCTTTTCTGTACCACGCAGTAGCACGTATATCACTAATGGGCGATGCATACGAAAGAACTTTGTTGGCAAATTCTTCTTTTTCTTTTTCGGAAAAAGAATTTATTTTTTTCCCAATTAAAAATTGGCAAGCCGATTGGGCAAACTTTACGGTGGGAGCAGAAGCTCCAATAGCTATTCCGGCATCAATTATTTTTCCGGTTTTATCTATTTGTAAATGAAAGGCCAGCGAAACTACCGAACATTCCATAGATTTACGTGTGCCAATTTTAATGAATCCTGAATGGAGTGTGGCTGTTCTCTTTTTGTTTCTTGGAATATTTATAGCAAATAAAAATTCATTTTTCTTAAGAGCTGTTTTACGTACACCAATAAAAAAATCTTGAATAGAAAGGTTGTGTATTTTTTTATCATCATTCATTATTTCGCAAGAAGCCTGAAGTGCCATTGCAGCACAAATTAAATCACCGGAGGGCGAAGCGGTACACATGTTCCCTCCAAGGGTGGCAACCTGCCGTATTTGTGTAGAAGCGAGGTTATGTGCGGCTTGCTGTAAAACCGGAAATAGTTGTTCTATACGAGTATCAGTTACTAGTTTCGAAGCAGTAATCATCGCTCCAATTTGAATATTTTTTGTAGTAGAACGAATGGAAGAAAATGAAACATCTTTTAATTGTGCAAGATTGATAACCGTTAAATTCCGGGGCGTATGTTTTTTTAATTCCATCAGCAAATCGGTATACCCGGCCCCAAATCGAAAAGATTTTGAACGATAGGATTTTATCGTTTTGCACAATTCGGTAATATTTTTCGGAGATTCAATTTCAAATTCCATGACTTACTTATTTTTTTTGTTATTCTTCTTTTCTGCAATGGCTTTTAGTACTCTTTCGGGTGTTATAGGTAATTCCACTATTTCTATATCTAGTGCATTACATACTGCATTGGCAATAGCCGCAGCCGTAGGAATAAGAGGAGCTTCGCCTACGCCCTTGGCTCCGTATGGGCCTTGTTTGTCGTTGGTTTCTACGGGGTAAAAATGAATATTGGGCACATCGGCTGCCGTAAGCATTTTGTAATTATGAAAATTAGGATTGAGAAGTTCTCCGTCTTTAAAAATCAATTCTTCTGTTAAAGCATATCCTACCCCTTGTAAAATTCCTCCATGTATTTGTCCATCAAGCAGCAGTGGGTTCAATACTTTTCCTACATCTTGTGCCACATGAATATCTAATACTTGTACATTCCCGGTATAGGTGTCTACTTCTACACTAATGCTTTGCGATGCAAAAGCGTATGTTCCGGAAACATTTCCTTTAAAGTCTTTATCTTGAAATTTACTGGAAGGTTCATAAAAATAAGAAGCAATAGCTAATTCATTGGGTTCTGTAAAGTGCATTTCTCTTACAACTTTATCTAAGGCAATTTGTTGATTGGAGGGAGAAATAATATTTCCGTTTTCGTAGGTAAAACTTTTCGTTTTTTCGTTTAAAAGTTTGGCGGCTTTATTATTTAATTTTTCTTTTAAAATGTTAATGGCACCGAGCAAAGAGTTTCCTGCCACAAAACTGGTGCGAGAGGCGTGTACGCCTACGTCCCACGGTTTTACATCGGTATCGGTATTAATTACTTTTATTTTACTTAATTCAATGCCTAGTTCTTCGGCTGCAATCATGGCCAGTACGGTTTCAGAACCTTGACCAATCTCGTTAGAACCTGTAATAATGGTGCAAAATCCGTAGGGGTCTATTTTTAGAGTAGTTCCGCAACCATCGGAGCGATAAATTTTTGCTCCTCCGCCCACATGAAGCATTGAAGCGTAACCAATTCCTCTTTTAAACCGATTGTTCTTTTCAACTTTTTTCTTTTCAACTTTTAATTTTTTAATAACGGTTTGTAAACATTCTTTATGTCCGCAGGTATCGTAATGTAAACCTTGTCCGGTAATCTCGCCTTTTGTATTGGCATTGCGTAAACGAATTTCGGCTTTGTCCATTCCAATTTCATCAGCTAATAAATCTATCACTCTTTCAAGGGCAAAAGTAGCCTGAGGGTTGCCATATCCTCTAAAAGAACCGGCAAATACATTATTGGTATAAACGGCAAGTGCATTAAAACGGCAAGCTTTAATTTTATACAATGAAGAGAATGCCTGCATAATAACAAATGGGGTGGTAGCTCCCCAAGAGGTGTACGCTCCGTTATCTTTTATAATTTCTATTTCGCGAAACGTAAAATTTCCGTTTTTATCCACTCCAGCTGTAAGTTCTATTTCCATGGGTTGGCGAGTAGGAGAGGCAATAAATTCTTCTTCTCTTGAATAAAGAATTTGTACCGGTTTGCCGGTTTTAATAGAAAGTAGTGCACAAATGGGTTCAAAGGGGTGCATATCTAATTTACTTCCAAATCCTCCACCAATAATGGGTTGGATGATGCGAATATCTGAGGGATTCATTTTTAGGGCATGTGCCATGTCTCGTTGGTAGAGAAAGGGTACTTGTGTGGAACTGTAGAGCAATAATTTTCCGTTGGTTTTAGTGTAGTGTGCGGTTATGTTGCTCGTGGCCATGCAAGCATGTGTCATTCTTGGCAGTGTAAATTTTCTTTTTACAATGGCCACACTGTTCTTTTTTTCTTGTTCTAAATTTCCGTGTTCGTAGAAAAATTTTTCGGCTATATTTTTGTTTTCGAATTTACCACTACTGAATTTATTTATTTGAGGCACATTTTTCTTTAATGCATCATGAGGGTTGTAAAGGCCTTTTTTAACTTTGTATTTTACCTTTATCAGTTTTAATGCTTCTTGTGCTATTTCTTTTGTTTCGGCAGCAACAGCCGCTATTTCATCGCGGGTACAATTGGCTTCGTTTTTCTTTAAAATAGGATGGTCGCGTTTGTAGCCTATATGGTTTGTATCTACATCATCGGCAGTAATGATACAAACCACTCCGGGTAACTTTTTGGCTTCGGAAACATCAATAATAAATTCGGCATGTGGGTGCTGAGTCCTTAAAATAGCACCGTACAGCATATTGGGTAATTTAATATCGTGTCCGTAAATGGCTTCGCCTGTGGTACGCATTTTTGCATCGTGCTTTGGAACCGGTGTTCCTATAATTTTCAATTTTTTACTCATAGTAGCAAGTGTTATTTTCCTTTATTAAAAACTTCTTCGGCAGCATCAATAATTTTTACGTATCCTGTGCATCGACAAAGGTTTCCTTCCAGCCACTTTTTTATTTCGTTTCGGTTGGGTGAATTTTTTATTCCGCTTCCGGGCACTTTTTTATTTTGCATGGTTTCCAGCTGCAAGGCTTTTATGTTTAAAACCATTCCGGAGGTGCAAAAGCCACATTGTACGGCCCCGTTTTTAATCATGCTTTCCTGCACTTCGTCTAAACCTCCGTTTGGTTTTGTAAGTCCTTCTATGGTTGTAATTTCTTTTCCGTTTGTGTTTAATGCCAAATACAGGCAGGAGTTTACCGATTTTCCATTTATTAAAACAGTGCAGGCACCACATTCACCTTCATGGCAACCCGGTTTGGTTCCGGTTAAATTCAGTGTTTCTCTCAACAATTCCAACAAGGTGGTACTCACTTTAATATGGCATATTGTTTTTTTACCGTTTAGCGTAAAAGTTATTTCCATTGTTTATTTTATTTTTCGTATTTATATTTTCTTCCCAATGCAAATGCTTCCATAGTAGATTCTAAATTATAATCGGCTACATTTTGGTGAATTGCTTTTAGAATATTTTCCTTTGTTAAAGGAAAATTATTAACCGTAGAAGCTACTCCTAACACAAACATATTTCTTAAAATATCTTTTATGCCGGAAACGTGTTCAATCAGAATAAATTTTTGTATTTGCTTTTCTAAATTTTTTACAAATTTTTTTGTGTCGGGATATGGAGCAGTTCCAGCATTAACGGAATAAGGAGTAATCTTAAAATCATCAGCCACCACAACAGAAGTTTTATGAAGATAACTTATACAACGTTGTGTTTCCAGCAATTCCAGTCCTAATAAAAAATCGGCTCCTCCTTTTTCTATAAAACCATAAGTGTTTTCTCCCATGGTAATACTTGCTGTAACTGAGCCACCTCGTTGCGATAAGCCATGAATTTCACTGGTAGCTACAGGAATATCGGAAATCAAAGCAGCTTCAACCATTAAGTTGGTCAAAAATACCACTCCTTGTCCGCCCACACCGGCTACTTGTATTTTGGTTTTATTATTCATTACGCAGGTATTACTTCTTCAATAAATGTGATGGCATTATTGGGGCAAACATCAATACATAAACCACAGTTGGTACATTTTTGATAATCTATTTCTATTTTACCGTTTACTTTTATCATGGCGGGGCAACCGAAATTATCGATGCAATGATTGCATTTTGCACAAGCCTGATAGAAATCCATTCCCTTTATTTCTTCTAACAAATCCTCTTCGTTGGTAAAATTATTTTTTGGAATACTATACTTACCATTCGATTGATTTAACTTATCTAGTGCAGCAATTCCTTCATAACTGTACTTGTAATTTTCGAGTAACTGCCGTATTCCTGTTGCCGCTTTTTTTCCGCTGGCAATGGCACCAATTACACTTTGATGATTGCCGTTACAAATATCTCCGGCAGCAAAAACATTTTTGAAATTGGTAAACCCATTTTCGTTGTTGATGTGAATGAGCGAGGAGTTTTTGTCGGTTTGTTCGGTTAACTCGGAAAACAATTCAGCGTTTGGACTTTGTCCAATGGCTGTGATGATAACATCGCAAGAAATGATTTGTGTTTTATCAGTATGAAATGATTTTATGGTACACTGAATTACCTTATTGGAATCTACTACTTTTTCAACGGTAGATTCCGGCATTATTTCAACACCTTCCTCTATGGCATGGATAATTTCTTCTTCAAAAGCAGGCATATTTTCTCTGCTTTCTATACAAATTAAGGTAACTGTGTTGTTTGGATTTATTTTTTTTGCAGCACGAGCGGAGTCGATAGCACTGTTTCCGCCTCCAATAATTAAATAATTGGAGGGCTTAGTTTCTTGAATGGAAGTTGTATTTATCGCTTTTAAAAAGGAAAGGGCTGTGTGTTTTTTTGTATGTGGAACATGGTTTTCTACTACTTCTAATTTTTTCGATTTCCATAAACCAATAGCTACCACAACGGCATCATATTTTTGGCAGAGTTCTTTGATTGTAAAATCTTTTCCTAAAAGTTTGTTACTAAAAAAGGTTACTCCTAATTCTTCTAAAATACTTATTTCATAATCTAACCCGGTTTTATCCATTCTAAAAAATGGAATGATGTATTTTAACATTCCACCGGGCTTTTCTTCTTTATCGAAAATTTCAACAGAATATCCTTCACGAATTAAATCGTAAGCCGCACTTAATCCCGCAGGACCTGCACCCACAATGGCAACTTTTTTATTTTTCTTTTTTGCATTTTTAGTTCGCTCGATAGCCGTTGAAAAATCAAAAAAACTCTCATCGATAGAAGAAACAAATCGTTTCAATTTTTTAATAGGAACAATCGTTTTATTTTTTGAAAACAATTCGCAGGGTCGGTGGCAAATATCTCCGCAAGTGCGAGAAAACAACATCTTATCACGAACCATTTTTACAGCTTCCGGATAGTGTTCTTCTATAATGGAATTAAAAAAACCATGATTACAGATATTGGCGGGGCACACTTGTTCTTGTGCAGGAACATGATGGGTGGCGGTTATTTTTAATTTGGCTCTCGATAAATTATTTAATGGAGAATAACACCTTGCACAAGCAATTTGCATATCCTCGTGATTATCGCAGGTATTGCAGCGAGAATGGTCTACCACAATTTTTTTTCTGTAAATACTGCCCTCTTTAAATTCGGGTAAAAATATACAGGGCGATTTGGCTACAATAACAGAAACACCTTGTGTTGCCAAGGCCTCGTTTATTTTACTAAAACTTTCTTTTAAATTAAAAGGGAAAATAGATTCTACATATTGGGCTCCCATGCCTCGTATAAAAGGCAATAAATCAACTTGA
Source organism: Flavobacteriales bacterium (assembly GCA_013359255.1). Lineage (GTDB taxonomy): Bacteria > Bacteroidota > Bacteroidia > Flavobacteriales_E > Vicingaceae > BCD5. The sequence goes on along the minus strand of JABWCF010000026.1, from coordinate 19,240 downwards.
TGATATTTGTTTAGATGTGTTGCACCCGGATGGTCCTGATGCCCTGTCATGCCAATGGTTCTATTATCGAAAATAATAACCAATATATTGGCTTTGGTGTAAATGGCATTCAATAAAGAAGTAACGCCCGAATGAAAAAATGTACCATCGCCCAGCATGGCAACCGTTTTATTCTTTTGGTTGGAAGTGCGAAATGCCTCCGAAAGTCCTTGTGCCATAGAAACACTCATGCCCATGTGGTTAATGGTGTCTATCATTTTAAGAGGAGGCAATGCCCCCAAACCGTTACACCCTATATCTCCACAAAGTATTACATCAGAATGATTTCTTGGAATCGCCAATTTTAAGGCGTAAAAGGTTGCTCTGTGTGGGCATCCGGCACATAAGGTGGGCGGACGAACAGGTAATTCTTTTACCAAGTTCTCTGCATTTTTTATTGGAGTATTTTTATTTTTTAGGGCTTTGTCTTTGGTAAAATTAAAAAGTGTTTTTTCGATGCTGTCTAACGAAAATTCGCCTGTTGGTAGCAATGTAGAAAAGCCTTTTCCGTAAATGGTGGTCTTTATTTTATTTTGTTGAGCAATAACCCGTACTTCATTTTCGATGATGGGGTCTAACTCTTCAATTACGATAATTTTCTTTAAAGAAAGTTGCAGAAATTCTAAAACAATAGCGGTTGGAAAGGGATAAATTAAACCAAGATTCAGTATAGGATAGTTATTTTTTATAGCTGAACGTGCCAGTATTTCTTTTACATAAACGGTAGTAACCCCACTGGTAATAATTCCAATATTGGCGTTTTGTTGATGTATAATTTGATTGTATTTTACAGCATGTTCATTAATGTAATCCGAGTGAAGTTTGTTTAAAAGTTTAGCATGTGCTGCGGCTGTTTTTGCAGGAATGTTAATGTGTTCAGGAATTCTTTCGAAAGTGGCTGCATGGTTTTTATTCGATAATTTTCCGTAGTTGAAAACCCCTCTTGTGTGCGAAACGCGGGTGGTTAACCGAACAATAACCGGAAGTTTTAATTGTGCCGATAGTAAAAAAGCCGATTTGGTTTGTTCCAAACTTTCTGCCGGTGTAGAAGGGTTAAATACCGGCACATTTGCCATTTTTCCCCAATAACGAGAATCTTGTTCGTTAGAACTGGAGTGGCAACCCGGATCATCGCAAACAACAATAACCAAAGGAGCTACAATGGTTTGATAGGTAATGCTCATGAGTGCATCGCAAGCCACATTCATGCCTACGTTTTTCATTACACATAATGCACGCTTATTGGCTATGGAGTAGGCAATGGCTTTTTCTAATGCAATTTTTTCGTTGATGCTGTATTCAAAATATATTTTATTGCCTGTTACGTGAGGATATTTTTCTTCGTTCTCTTTTCTGTTTTGAAAAGAATTTACATGAGAAAAAACTTCCGAAATTTCGGTAGAAGGAGTACCCGGATAAGAAAAAACGCCATCAACATTTGCTTCTATAGCACCTCTGGCAACAGCCACATTGCCCATTTCGCAAACTTTACGTGGTGTTGAATAAGAAGTTAATATGTCAATGGTTTTTTTTATCATTAAATAATTTTTTGAATGGTCAATTTTTCAATTTCATTTTCGGTGTATCCAATTTGTTGATATACTTTACTGTTTTGTTCTCCCAATCGGGGTGAGCAATTCAATAAAAAGTTATTTTTTTCAAGAAATGCTGTATTATATGATGGCGGTGAAAGTTTCACTTCTTTTCCGTTAGGTATGGTTGTTTTCATCATACAAGCATTTACAAAAGATAATGCGGCTACTTCTTTAACGGTGTTTACAGGAGCGGCCGACAGATTTAAGGAAATGCACAATTCAAAAAATTCTTGGGTGGTATAGTTTTTACTTAATTCGCCAATTTCCTGATAAATGTTTTCTTTTTCTTTCATCCTTCCCTCGTTGGTTTTTCTGTTTTCCGAAAACAGTTTTTCAAATCCTTTGTGCGAAACAAATTTATGCCATTGCAAATCGTTGCCTATGGCCAAATAGAGATAACCATCTTTTGTTGGATAAGCGTTGCAAGGGATAAAACTTCGGTGTTCGTTGCCACTTCTGGTAAATAATTCGTTGTCGCTATTTACAAAATGGAGTTGTGGTAAAGCCGTCATTAACCAACTGGCAGCACATTGTGCCATAGAAATATGAATTTCTTTTTTTGCATGGTTATCTAACATGGCAAGAACAACTTGTGTAAAAGCTTCATCACCTGCTTTTAAATCAATAATTGGAATACCGCAAGGAACAGGTTTTCCGTTAGGTTCACCGGTAAGATAAGTAAACCCCATCATGGCTTGTAAAGCCGGGTCGTAGCCAGCCCTTTCGGGATATTCGGGACCCATAGCCGAAATACCACACCAGATTAAATTTGGATTAGCTTCTTTTAAGGTGTTATAGTCGATGCCTAATTGTTTGTAGCGTTTAGGTAGTGTGTTGCACATAAACACATCAACATTCAACTCTTGAATTAATTTTTTTAATAATTCCTGTCCTTCCTTTTTTTTCAGATTAATAGTAATAGCTTCTTTGCCGGTATTTGGAGCAATGTAATAAGAATGTAAATCGTGGTAACCTAAATCGGCACCAATGTATCGGTTAGGGTCTCCGGCATTTTCGTTCTCTTCGGCCGGAGATTCAATGCGTATTACACGCCAGCCTAATTGTACAAAACGCTGAGTGGCATAAGGTAATGCAAGTGCTTGTTCTAGAGATAATATGGTTTTTTGTTTTATCACATTTTTTTATTTTCTAATCGCAATTAATTTTTTAAAAAAAGATAGGTTCTTTAAATTCTCCGTATACTTCCTTCATAGCATTTACTATTTCGCCTACGGTGCAATACTCTTTTACGGCAGCTATTACAGAGGGCATCAGGTTTTTATTTTGTTCGGCATCTTTTTTAATGGCTTCGAGGCATTCCTGAACCTTTTGGTGGTTGCGGGAAGATTTTACTTTATGTAGTTTTTTTATTTGGTTTTCGGCAGCTTCTTGGTTGTATGGGTGAAACTCTACTTCCTTCGATTCTTCTTCTCGCACAAAAATATTGACTCCTACTTTTGGAACGGTTCCATTTTGGACTCCCATTTCTCTTTCGTACGCCTGCCTAGAAACGGATTCCTGAATTTTACCTGTTGCTACGGCATTGATAATACCATTCCATTTTTCAACAGTTTTCATTTCTTCTTTAATATCTTTTTCAAACCGGTCGGTTAGTGCTTCTACGTAATAAGAACCTCCAAGTGGGTCAACGGTGTCGCAAACTCCCATTTCATGAATCATAATTTGCATGGTTCTCAAAGAAATTTCTGCCGAATGTTCGGTTGGAATGGTATAGGCTTCATCATAACTGCAAAGAGCCATTGTTTGTGTCCCCGAAAGAGCACTAATTAAAGCGTAGTAGGAACTTCTGATAATATTATTTAAGGGTTGTTCTTTGGTTAGTCCACCACCACCACCACCGGCAATCATACGTAACCACGATGAACTTTCTTTTTTTGCACCATACTCTTCGCGAATAATTTTTGCCCACAGTCTTCTTCCGCCTCTAAATTTAGCTACTTGCTCAAATAGATTTCCATAGATATCGAAATTAAAAGACAGGCGAGAAGCAAAGTCATCAATTGAAATACCTCTGCTCAATGCTCCATCGCTATAGGCTTTTGCAATGCAAAACGCATAGGCCATTTCTTGAATAGGGTTTGCCCCGCTTTCGCGAATATGGTATCCGCATACACTTACCGGACTGTATTTGGGAACGTGTTGAGCACAATATTCTATGGTATCTACCACTAGTTTTACCGATTTGTCAACCGGAAAAATCCATGTTCCTCTTCCAATAAATTCTTTCAGAATGTCGTTTTGTGCAGTACCTCTAAGGTTAGAAATGTTGTATCCGTTTTTTTCGGCCATTGCAATGTACATGGCTATGGCAATAATTGCGGTTCCGTTAATGGTAAGGGAAACGGTAATTTTATCGAGGTCGATATTTTTAAAAGCGATTTCAAAATCTTCTAAAGTATCTATACTCATACCTACTCTTCCTACTTCGCCAAAGGCGCGCGGATCGTCTGAGTCTAAACCGCATTGTGTAGGCAAATCGAAAGCTACGTTGAGGCCCGTTTGCCCATTTTTAATTAAGAACTGAAAACGTTCATTTGTTTCTTCGGGCGAACCAAAACCTGCATACTGCCGAATAGTAAATGGTTTATTGCGGTACATACTAGGGTGAATACCTCTAGTAAATGGGTATTGACCGGGTATTTCGTGTTTGATACTTGAATTTTCAATATCTTCGGCTGTGTAAATAGGGTTTACTTCTATTCCCGATTCAAGAAAAACTTTTTTAACGCCTAGTTCTTCGGCTGTTTTTTTTGTTTTAATCTTGTTCATACGTTTACTTTTAGGGTATTGAAATAATTTACCACATCGGCTATTTTGCTTCCTGTGGGAAAGGCGTTGTGGGCTCCCAGTTGTTTTAATTTTTCAATGTCTTTGGCCGGAATATTTCCACCTACAAACCATGGAATACTTAATTTTTTTTGCTGCATTACTTCGTTCATTTTTTTAGCCAGCACAAGGTGTGTGCCCGATAAGATAGACATGCCAATGATATCTGCTTTGTTAGTAATAGCGGTATCCACAATTTCTTCGATGGTTTTTCTTAGTCCGGTATATACTACTTCAAATCCGGCATCAATTAGGCCATGTGCCAATACTTTTACGCCTACATCGTGTCCGTCTAAGCCTGGTTTACTTAACAGTACTTTCATTTCTTTTTATATTTGGTTACTTAAAATAATTACACTTGCAATGGCACCGGGTCCTCCAATATTATGAGTCATACCGGTTTGGGCATTTTTTACTTGTCGTTCTCCTGCATTGTTTCTAAGGTGAGTGGCCACTTCGTGTACCATTCTTATTCCTGTGGCACCCACCGGATGCCCGCAAGAAAGTAAACCTCCGCTTACATTTACCGGAATGCTTCCTCCTAATTTGGTTTCGTTTCCTCGTAGTAAGTCTTTTGCTTCACCGGGTTTGCATAAACCCAAATCTTCGTATGTTAAAAGTTCTACAATAGAAAAGCAATCGTGTACTTCTATTAAATCAATTTCTTCAATAGGTTTTGTAATTCCAGCTTGTTTGTAGGCTGTTTGTGCGGCTTTACGGGTGGCTTCGAAAGAAAGGAAGTTATGATTGGGGTCGAAAAACGGCATATCCCAACCGGTAGAAATAGAAAATCCGATGCCTTTAATATAAACCGGTTTGTGTTTTAATTTATCTACATCTTCGGCACGCACCATTATTACACAGGCAGCACCATCGGTAGTGGGGCAACTGTCCATTACGGTTAGCGGATTTGCTACCATGGGCGATGTCATCACTTCTTCGAGCGAGCAGGCAATCCTGTGGTGTGCTTTGTGGTTGAGTGTACCATGGAAATGATTCTTAACAGAAATGGAAGAAATATCTTCTCTTGTAACTCCGTATTCATGCATGATGCGGTTGGCATATACAGCAAATGTGCCTGCGGCAGTAAACCCTTTTTGAAGATAGGGGTGCCCGTATTCTACCATCATTTTTACGATGCTATCTTGTGGTTGTCGGTCGCGTAGTTTTTCTACTCCTAAGGCCATGGCTACATCACATTCACCAGCTCTTAGGGCGTTTGCTGCATTGCGAATTGCATCTCCTCCGGAGGCACAATAGTTTGAAACGCGTGTAACGGGTATATTATAAAGCGAAAGAGGTTCGCATAAATCCATTCCACTCCGGCCTTTATAAACGCCAATTTCAGGAAATGCCGTAGATAACCATGCCGCACCAATATCATCAATAGAAATTTGTGCATCGGAAATGGCTTGTATGGCGGCATCTCGCACTAAATCATCGTAGCTCTGATGAAAGAGTTCTCCGAATTTTGTTACTCCAATTCCTATAATGGCAATGTCTTTCATGGTTCCACAATACATTTATAAAAATAATTGGGTTTATTCCCATTTTCTAACATTTTTCGTAACACTAGTTTTACTTTGGAGCCAATTTGTAATTTGTTTTTTTGTTCTATAAACATATCATCGGTAAGTTGTACGGTTATTCTTCCTCCTCCTATTAAATCTATTACAACCATAGTTATTGGAGCAAAAGAGGCCGGAAAATAAAATTCTTTGGTATATGTAAAAACCTTTCCTTCGGTGTTTAATTTTTTGAGTAAAAAAATTTTGTTTTTACAATTTTTACATTGTTCGGATTTGATAAGGTAAGTGGTTTTACATTCGGCACATTCAAAACCATTTAGGTTTATAAGTTGATTCTTTTCTCTTTCATTCATCATTTCTGATGAAAACATATCGATCGTTTTGTATTTATATGAGTTAAAGTTTGACGCTTTTCTAATGATTAAATAATCTTGATATGTATTGATGTTGCTTCCTTTATTAAGAGAAACAGTTTTGTTTTCAAGCACTGAGAATCCTATTAGATTTATTCCATTGTTGTAATCGATTAGCACATTGTGTTCGCTTTTATTTTCGGCTGCATAAATAAATCGCAGTAGGGCATGTGCGGCACCGGTGTATCCTAAAGAGGGAACAACTTGGTCGTTCGTAAGTTGTGTTTCGATATTTACGCCTGCATTTTTTAGGTCGCTGATGGCTGCCTTGGCATATGAAGAATTGATAATAAAGGAAGAAATATTTTTTGTATTTAATTCTGCAAGCATGGATTTAAAAGCAGTTTGAAAGCCAACTACTCTTGAAAAACGAGGATCGTATGTAACGGTGTTATTTTTATATTCAAACTCTTCGGCATAGCCGACCGAATATGATTTGGTATGGTTTAATTTAATAAAGCCATTGCTTGCGGAAACCAAAAGAGCCACTGCCGCATGTCCGAAAGGAATTTCACTCTCTTTGCCAATGGACGGGAAAGATTGATTAGCAGCAACTATCAGGATATTTTTAAACTCTTTCGATTTTATAAGTTGGTGAGCCATTAACAGAGCATCTGTTCCCGAACGGTTCGTTTGAAAAAAATCTAAGGCCAGAATATTTTGTGGTATTTGCAGTAAATCTGCTAAATAAGAAGCATGGTAACGGTTTTTAAAAACAGGCGTATTGCCGGCAAAAAATACAGCATCTATTTTTTTGGAAACAGTATGAAGACACTGTTGTGCGGCTTCAAAAGACATGGTTATAATGTCTTCATCAACGTATGCAATGCGGTGTTCGTTTTTCCGGCCGGAAGGGTGTAGCACGTTGCCCTGAATTTTAAATGCAGGAACATAGAGCCCGTATGATTTTATGTAACTCATATTCCCAGTTCTTTTGCAATATTTAATTTTAATATTTCTGAAGTTCCGCCACCAATTAATGTAAATCGGGCATCACGCAAATAGCGTTGAATTGAATATTCTGTGGCATACCCATAAGAGGCTAGCACTCTAAATGCTTGGTCGCAAATAGAGTTAGCACATTCCGATGCATACAATTTTGCAATCATTGATTCTTTGTGTCGGGGCAAGTTGTTGTCGCTCAAATAAGCTGCATAAAACACATAATGTTTAGCAGTTTGTAGCTGAACTTCCATATCGGCAAATTTCATTTGTATGGCTTGAAATTTTCCAATGGGTTTTCCAAACTGAACACGTTCTTTGGCATATTTTAGGGCATCTTCGAATGCGGCTGTAGCAACCCCGATAGAAAGTGCGGCAGTCATTATTCTTATTTCGGCTAGTATTTCCATTAGACCATTGGTGCCACCGCCTATTTCACCCAATAAATAATTTTTTGGGAGTATCACGTTATCGAAAGCCACTTCACTAGTAACTGAGCCACAGGCTCCCAATTTGTTTATTTTTTTTCCGATGGTAACACCTTTTAAATTGGCGGGTACAAAAAAGATGGATAATTTTTCGTGGTTATCTGTTTTTGCCAAAACGGTAAAAAAGTTTGCAACCGGGGCAGAGGTAACCCAGGTTTTTTGTCCGCTCAATAAAAAATGATTGTCTTTAACCAATGCTTTGGTTTGTATAGCAAATAAGTCGCTTCCTGCATTAGGTTCCGTCATGCAAATGGCTCCTATTTCTTCTCCTTTTAAGGCAGCGTCAAAATGTTTTTTTACTTCTTTATCACCATACCGGTATAAAAAGTAGGTGGCCATTAATGATTGCATGGTGCAAGCGGCTGCTAAAGAAAGCGAACCACGAGAAAGTTCAATAACAGCAAGGCAATAGGAGAGAATGTCTAAATGGGTTCCGCCAGCTTCTTCGGGGTAACGCATTCCAAAAAATCCCAAATGGCCCACTTCTTTAAATAGTTCGTGTGGAAACTCCGCATTTTCATCAATAGCAGCGGCTTGAGGGATTACTCTTCTATCCACAAAATCTTTAAAAGTTTGCTGTACCGATTTTTGTATGTCGTTTAGTTCAAAATTCATCTATTCAGGAATTACGGCCATTGCTTCAATTTCTATAAGTGCTGGATGGTCTAATAAATCTACCACGAAAATCATGCTCATGCATGGATAGTGGTTTCCCATTATTTGTTTCCAAATTGTTCCCAGTTCTTTTCTCGATTCTAAATATTGATTTCTGTCTTTGCAGAAGCAGGTCATTTTGCAGATATCGGTTACGTTTCCACCGGCTTTTTCTACAATGGCTTTAATGTTTTTTAGGGCTTGTTCGAATTGGGGAACTAATTTATCGCTGGCAAATTTTTCCTCAGGTGTCCATCCTACCTGTCCGGCTAAAAAAAGTGTTCTGCCTTTTGCAGCTAGTATTCCGTTGGAATAGCCTTTTGGAATGGGCCAGCCATCGGGAAGTATTGTTTGGTGTGTCATTCGTTATTATTATTTTATTTATACTTGAGCAAAAAGAACCACATAATTTTTTCCATATACTTTAGCACATTTCGGACAGGTGGTGTACCAGAAATAAATTTTTTTAGTTTTCTTTCCTTTTGTATTTACATAGAATTCCATTTCTTTAGCCCATTTACCTGCATTTTGAAAAGGCCCTTCAAAAACTTTTGAAATAAAATGGCCGGAAATAGTAACATTATTGGCATTGTCAATTTTTTTATTTACAGCAATAAATAAATCAGAACCCCACAAAGAATTTTCATCGGAGAGCATTAAGTAATCAGGGTTATTGGCAGATGATTGTTCTATTTTTTTCATGCATCTTTTAATTACCGAACCAAAATTTAGTGGCATGTGCATAAAACTTTTTACACGGGCATTAATAAATAATTTATTTTCCCATTGAATCTCTTTTTCGTCCCAAGGTGTTTTATCAAACTTTGGACAGCAACCGGTTTCAACATTGTTCATGAGAATATGTTATTTAATTTTAATACCATACATTTTTTCTGCAATTTTTTTACTAACCACTTCATTTTTTACATCTTGCAGCACGTTTTCTTTTTTTCTTTTTTTAGGATTGCCATACCCTCCTCCTCCTCCGGCTATTTGGTAATAAAGAGTGTTATCGGGTATGCCTTCAAGAAGGTCTTTACTCATCGGTGTAATTTTTTTCTTGTTGGGATAGGTTAATTCGATTTTATTTAATACACTTCCTTTTCCTCCAAAGAGTCCGTAATTGGTTTCCACATCGCCATCGCCAAATACTACCATAGTGGTGTTGCCTCCTCTAAGATTAATTTTTGTGATGGTTCCTAACCCTCCTCGCCATTGTCCTGCACCGCCCGAGTCGCAAAGGTATTCGTGTTGCAATATCATGTGTGGAGTTTGTTGTTCGTACATTTCATAATCTTGGTCGAGAACTCCGCCCGATGCGTCTATCATTCCTATATGGTCGTATCCATCGTTTCCGTTCATGGCACCACTTCCGCCTTTCATTCCCAGAAAACAAATGTCAACGTATTTTTTTTCGGTTCTTGGGTGTATGCCTGTAAATAAAGAACAAAGCAGGTGATTCCAACCAGCCGTAATACGGTTGGGAACGGCCGGGCCAAGTGCTTTAAAAATGGCATCGGCTACTTGTGGGCAAAGATGATTTCCGAAAGTAGTAGCGGCAGGGTAAGAAGCATTTAAAATAGTTCCTTCCGGCACAATGTATTTTAATGGTTTAATCATTCCTTCGTTGTGCGGAATATTGGGATTAACCATTTGCAGAAAGGTAAGTGTAATAGCCGAACAAGTAGAAGTGTAAGTGCCGTTTACAAAACCTTTGGTTTGGGGTGATGATTTTGAAAAATCGAAAATAATCTCTTCGTTTTTTACAGTAATTTCTGTTCGAATAGGGAATTTACTTCCTTTATGTTTGCCATCGTAATAGACCATGCTGCTTCCTTTATACGTGCCGTTTGGAATGGACTTAATTTCTGCCCGCATCATTTTTTCGGTACTATCGAACAAGGCTTGTTTATGTGCCTCAAAAATAGTTAGACCATATTTTGCTACGAAGTTTTGTAATCTTCTTTCGCCCAGTGTGCAGGCTCCAATTTGTGCTTTAATGTCTTCTTGAACCATTTGCAGACGAATGTTTGCAAAAATCAGGTTCCACACATCTTTACGTAGTTGGCCTTTTTCATAAAGTTTTACAGCGGGTATGCGAATGGCTTCCTGCCAAACTTCGGTAGCGTTTGGGTTGTATCCGCCCTGCACAGCTCCGCCAATATCGGCTTGGTGGCCTTTGGCAGCGGCCCAACCAATCAATGTTTTTTCGAAAAAAATGGGTTTAAAAATGGCTACATCGTTATTTTGATTTCCCATAGAAAAAACATCGTTGTGAATAATTACATCGCCTTCGTGAATGTCTTTTTTGTATTGTTCTAAAATAACTCTGCATACGGGCCCTAATGAAAAGGAAAGAATGGGGAGGTTTTCGGTTTGTTCCAGCATTTGTCCTTTTGCATCATATAATCCGGTAACAAAATCTTTTGCCTCGCATAATATAGGTGAACGAGTAGTTTTGGTTAACGAGATGCTCATCTCATCAGTTATTGATTTGAAAGCACGTTGGAAGATACTTACTAATATTTTATCAATTGGCATGGAGCAGTTTTTTACGTAACATGTGGTTTGTTGTTTTTGAATTTTTTTCATACACCAAAAAAGAACCCCAATGATCTACTTTACAGTCGTAGTTTTTACTTACAAAAATGCAGGTGGTAATTTTTTCAATTACGCAAGGCCCTTTTATTTCGGCTCCGTAAATGGGTTTGTCTCCATCGTAAATGGGAATTTTTTCCATTTGGTTGGTTTCCGGAATAAAAACATTTCTGTATTCTTTAATGGCTTTTTGGGCATCAATGGTGTTTTGTGTATTCGAGAGAAAGGTTGGTTTTTCGTTTTCTCCAACTACCCGCAGACGTAGGTTTATTATTTCCATTTCGGTTTTTTCTTCTTTTAAGGCATAACCAAATTGGCGGTTGTGTTCATTGTGAAAAGTTTCAAAAATAGTTTCGAATTTTAGTTTTTGAATATCGTTCCAAAGGCAGGGAAGTTGTACTTCGTGGTATTGCCCACTGTACCGCATATCGAGTACGGGGTAAAATTCGATTTTGTTTTTTTGCACTCCTTCATTCGCTAATGTTTTTAGTCCCTCTTCTTTCATTTCGTTAAAAAGTGAAAGAAATTTCTTTTTATCCATAGCTGAAAAAGTGGTGTAAAACGAGCGGATGTAATCGTGTTTTAGGTCGCCCAAGAGCATACCGGCTGCACAAAAAATAGAGGAAACATTCGGCACTAAAAACATGGGAATTTCTAACTCTTTGCATATTTCCGATGAGTGAATAGAGCCGGCTCCACCTGCCACGATGAATAAAAACTCGCGAGGATCGTATCCGCGTTCAATGGAAATTTGCCTAACGCCTTGAGCCATGTTGCTGTTTATAATTCGGTACATTCCGGCTGCTGTTTCCAGTACGTTAAGGCCTAATTTTTTTGCCAGTTTTTCAGAGATGGCTTTTTCTGCTTTTGCTTTGTCCAGTTTCAGTTTTCCGCCTGCAAAGAAGTTTGGGTTTAAGTACCCCAGTATTAAATCGGCATCAGTGCAAGTGGGAAACTCTCCTCCTCTATTGTAACATACTGGGCCTGGTAGTGCTCCCGCACTTTGTGGTCCCATCTGTAACAATCCACCTTCGTTTATCCAGCCAATGCTTCCACCACCTGCTCCGATGGTAATAATATCGAGCGAGGGAAGAGCAATGCGATAGCGATTGATGTTTCCTTCTGTACCGGTTACACATTGGTTGTCTATTACTAATGCTGCATCGAAACTGGTTCCGCCCATATCAACAGTAATGCAGTTTTTGTAATTCAACATTTTAGAATAAAAAGCTCCAGCAGTGGGGGCCGCAGCAGGGCCTGAGAGAACGGTAACTGCAGGGTTTTTTTGTACTGTTTCAGGCGACACTACTCCTCCGTTTGATTGCATGATTAAAAGAGAGCCTGAGTATTTTATTTCTTTCAGTTTTTTTTGCAAGTTGTTAAAATAGTTTGCAACGATAGGGCCTACAAATGCACTAACGGTGGTAGTGCTTACCCTTTCGTAGAAGCGTATGGAAGGCAGTACTTCGTACGAGGCGGTAATAAAAACTCCGGGAAGATTTTTTTTAAGAAAGGAAAGCGTTTTTTTTTCGTGAATGTTGTTTTTAAACGAATTCATAAAACAAATGGCTACAGCTTCAACCTTTTCCTGTTTTATTTTTTTTACAATAGGCAGCAGTTCTTTTTCGTTTATTTTTTTATACACGTTGCCTTCGGCATCTATGCGTTCATCTATTGTAAAGCGGAGGTAGCGTGGTGCAAGCGGAGTAACATTTTGGTATCGGTTGTTGAATTGTTCTTCTCTAATTCCTCTGCGCATTTCTAGTGCATCTCTAAATCCTTTTGTGGTTACTAAAGCGGTTTTTGCACCTTTAAGGGTTAGGAGGGCGTTGGTGGCAACGGTGGTACCATGTACAATGGTATCAATTAATTTTATGAAAGTATCAAAGGGAATACAGTTCATTTCGGCCAATTCCCTGATGCCATTAATAAAGCCAACGGAAGGGTCGTTTGGAGTAGATAATGTTTTATGAACGGTTGTTTGTCCGGAATCAGAAATAAGAATTAGATCTGTAAATGTACCGCCAATGTCTATACCGAGTTTATATCTCATGCCGGTTTTATTAAGCGTGAATAAATTCTGCTTTTGCTTTGGCTCCTTGTTTCATAAAAGTTTCGAGGCCAATTTTCATGTCTTTAGTTAGAATACATTCACCGAAAAGAGTAGATTCAAGTTCGAGCCCATCTTCCAATCGCATTCTTAACCCATCGTAAATGGCTCTGCAAAGAATTTGATCGATGCGTTTGCTCAGGTGATTTAAGGGTATTTCGGGTGGGCACTCAATGTCTGAAATGGCTGGGTCTTTAGAGAGTCGTTTGGGAGTTATTTTTCCGGAATTTATTTGTTCTATAATGGTTATGGCTTCGTTAACCAAATCTCCGTCAAATTCCTTGTATATAAACCCGAGGCTTAGGGCTTCTTTGCCGGAAACGGGTCGACCGGTTCGTAAAATTTCTGAGGCTTTTTCTACGGAAATTAGTCGAGGCAAACGTTGGGTTCCTCCTGCTCCGGGTATAAAACCTAAATTTACTTCGGGTTGGCAAAATGCGATGGGTAAACCTTTTTTAGCAATGCGAAGAGTACATGCCATACCCAATTCATTGCCACCACCAAAGGCAAAACCGTTGTAGGCACAAATTACCGGTTTTTTCATATTTTCGACAAAAGATAATACGGAGTGGAAATATCTCGAATTGGCAACGCCTTCGGCCGGTGTTTTGCAGGCAGCGAGTTCTCTTATATCTGCACCGGAAACGAAAGCTTTTGTTCCGTGCCCGGTAATTACTACTCCTTTAATGGTATTATCTTGTTCAATTTCTTTACAGTGTTTAAGAATTTGCCCCATTACATCGCTGTTGAGAGCATTTAGCACTTTGGGTCTGCGTATGGTAAGAATGGCTACATTATTTTTTACTGTTTTTGTAATTTGTTCTACTTGCCATTGACCATTTTTAGCTGCATTTTCGAGTGAAATGGGGACTTTAAATTCGGGATGATTTGCATTAAATTTTTTAACTACATCTAATGCATTTTGTGTTCCGAACTTATTCATAAAAGTAAAAGGAGCTTTTATTACCAGAGAGAGTTCGCAGGCCATATCTAAGTCGTTTACGGAACTTATTCCCAAATCTATAATAAACGAGGAGAGCGAAAAATAGGCTCCTAAAAATTCATCGCGTAGTTTGGTGTGCAGTTCATTGGGAACTTCTACTACTTCATCTTTAATGGCAATATTCCATGCGGTTTTATTTTCTACGGCTTGGTGTAATATTTTAGGCGTTTTAAACCAAGGCATTACGAGTTTGCCCATTTCATCTAAACCGTGTGCGGTTATAGGATTTCCTCCGGTAAGATTTAATGCGGTAAATGGGCCTACTCCCAAGCCGAGGGTTTCTTGTGCTATTTTATCAATTTGTTTTTCGTTACCCCACCCTTTTTCCAAACACATGAGGGCGGTTTGGCAGAGGCCTTCAAAAATAGGATCTATGGCGTATCCGTAAGAACTTTTAACTACAATAGGCACTTTTCCTATTTCTTCGTAAAAGGTCATTAATTCATTTATCAGGTTTTTATCTGTTTTATCGGAAGGAATGAGTTCAACGATTGGATTTCTGTCGGCAGGGAAAAAGTAATGAGAAACTAAACACCGAGATTGATTTTTGATGTTTTTAAAAATCACCTCAGGCTGCATGTGAGATGAGTTCGAAAGAAAAATAGTTTCTTCTCCGCAAAGTGCTTCGGCTTGTTTAAAGATTTTATCTTTGATAGGCTCACTTTCGGTGGCTGCTTCTAATACCAACTGCGAACCGGAAATTTCGTTGTAGTTGGTAGTGTACATAATGCTTCCCTGCATTGCTTTGGCTTGTTCCGGTTTAAATGCTCCGGTTTCCATTCCTTTTGCAATTTTCTTTTCGATGCGTTTTTGCGCATTTTGTAGTGCAGTTTCTGCAATATCAACCAATACAAGTTGTACATGTTTTCCAGCAAATACTTTCGAAAAGTGAAGTAAAATATCGGGGCCTATTTGGCCTGCTCCTATTACACTTAATTTAGTAAAATTATTCGTTTTTAATGTGCTCATAATATGTCGTATTTAATGCCGAAAATTCAGCATTAAATAATGCCTAAAATATGAGTATTGTCATAGTTTACACGAAGAATGTGTAAACAGAAAATGTAAATTATTTATCTTGGGGTAATAAAGTATTTAACAGTGCCATTTTCTTTTATAAAGTAATGGTCAAACAAGGTATCTGGAATTTCTACGGTATTTGTATTAGCGATAAGGCGAATGTGCCGAAGATTAAACTGCCTGTCGTTAAAAAAATCCTGATTATATTTTTCGTAGTGTTGATTGTTTAAATAGCCTATTGAAACAGCTTTATAAGGAGGAATAATCATTTTTATTTTGTAATAGGCATCGAGTGTATCGTATTTTATCGGCTCAGGTTTTTCAATATTCAGTTTATTTTTTTTGTTTACCGGATATTGTTGGAAGTCTTGATAATTAAAAATAGAAAATCCTCTTTCGTAAGGAGCAAGCGTAATAAATAGCTGTACCGGATTAGATGAATTATTAATGATAAAAAAATGTTCTGTCCATGAACACCCTTGCAATATGGCAACAAATATAACCCACAGGAAAAAGAGTATTTTTTTTTTCATAGACTTGTATTTTTTAAAATCAATGCTAAATCTTCCGGAGTATCGATGTTAAGAGATTCAATCATAGTTTCTTTTACGCAAATAGAATAACCATTTTCCAACCAACGCAATTGTTCTAAACTTTCGCATTTTTCTAATTTACTTAAAGGTAATTGAGTAATTGATTTTAATAGTTGGCTTCGGTATGCGTAAATACCAATGTGTTTGTAATAGGTGTAATGATTTAACCATTGTTCTTTTGGAATATTTAACTGGAAGGGAATCGCTTGCCTACTAAAATACAAGGCATCGCCCTTATTGTTGATTACCACCTTTATCCGGTTTGGGTTGTGTAAATCGGTTACATTTTCTATTTTTTTGATGAGAGTGGCTATTTCGGTTTTTTCGTTTTCAAAAGCAGAACAGAGTAAGTCTATTTGTTCGGGAGCAATAAAAGGTTCATCGCCCTGAATATTTACTACAGCATCATAGTTTTCATTTATATTACTTAGTACTTCGGCACAGCGATCGGTGCCGCTTTGGTGTTGTGAGGAGGTAAATACGGCTTTCCCTCCAAAAGAATTTACTGCATTTAAAATTCGTTCATCATCGGTAGCTACTACTACATTGTGTAGCCATTTTGCTTTTATAGCTTGTTCATAAACTCTTTGTATCATTGATTTTCCATGTATATCCACCAATGGTTTTCCCGGAAAACGACTGGACGCATAACGCGAGGGAATTACCCCTAATATTTTTAACTTGCTGTTCAAAAAATGTACTTTTGAAGCGAATGTACTTAATTTTTTATGCAAAGCGATTTATTTTATAAAATAGCGATTACGCTTTTTAATGGGGTAGGCCCGGTTACCATAAAAAAACTGGTAGCCCATACCGGTGGGGTAGAAGCTGTTTTTAAAGAAGCCAAAAACCATCTTAAAAAATTAAAGGTGCCCCAAGTGCTTTTGAATCAGGAAAACATAAAAACCGCATTTGAGAAAGCAGAAAAAGAAATTGAATTTATTACCGCAAAAAAAATTGAGCCTCTATTTTACTTAGAACCCTCTTATCCTAAGCGATTAAAACATTGCGAAGACGGCCCTGTTTTATTGTATTATAAAGGGAATGCCGATTTAAATACCCAGCGTATTATTAGTGTGGTGGGTACCCGGAAAGCTTCATATTATGGAAAAGAATTTTGCGAAAAATTTATTTCCGACTTAAAAGAAACAGGTGTAGTGATAGTGAGCGGACTGGCTTATGGAATAGATATTTGTGCCCATAAAGCGGCCCTAAACGCAGGGTTAAATACAGTGGGAGTGGTAGCACACGGTTTAAACAGAATATATCCTTCCGAACATCGCTCTGTAGCAGTTAAAATGATTGAACAAGGAGGTTTGCTTACCGATTTTTGCAGCACCGATAAATTTCATCCCGGAAATTTTCCTTCAAGAAACCGTATTATTGCCGGCATTAGCGATGCCACTGTGGTAATAGAAACCGATATAAAAGGCGGAGCAGTGATTACGGCCGATATTGCCAATTCGTATAACCGCGATGTATTTGCCGTTCCGGGAAGTGTGTACGAAAAATACTCGGCCGGTTGCAACTGGCTTATTAAAACAAATCGGGCCGCCTTAATACAGTCGGCTCAAGACTTAATGAATGCACTAAACTGGAAAACAGAAAAAAGTAAGCAACCCATTCAACACACGCTTTTGTTAGATTTAAACGAAGAGGAAACTAAAATCGCCAATCTGCTTAAACAAACCTTTTCGGTAGGTATCGATGATATTTCAATAGCCTCCGATATGCCACTGAGTAAAGTAACCACCCTATTACTGGAAATGGAATTTAAAGGTATTATAAAGGCTTTACCGGGCAAACATTACAAACTCGTCTAAGAAATGAATGTGTTTTTCTATTCAAATTAAAAATATTCTACATTTGTCGCGATTATTTAAAACAGAAATATGGCAACAAAAACAAAAAAAGCGAATATTTCCAAACCGGAAGTAAAGCAAATAGCAAATGGCGTTCATCATCAAAGTATGTTTGATGCCGTTTTGGCACGTTTAGATAAAGCAACCCACCTTATTAACCTTTCAAAAGACGTAGCTAGTGTGCTGCGTAATCCGGAAAGGCAGGTTATTGTAAGTCTTCCTGTAAAAATGGACGATGGCTCAATGAGAGTTTTTGAGGGATTTAGAATTGTACACAACACAGCCATAGGCCCATCTAAAGGAGGTATTCGCTATGCCATGGATGTAGATTTGGACGAAGTAAAAGCCCTTTCGGCCTGGATGACATTTAAATGCTCCATTGCCAATATTCCTTATGGAGGAGCTAAAGGAGGTATCAAATGCGATCCTCGTACTCTTTCGCTTGGTGAATTAGAGCGGCTAACAAAAGCATATACCGTTGCCATGGCCGATGTGTTTGGGGTTGATAAAGATATTCCGGCTCCCGATATGGGCACAGGAAAAAAAGAAATGGCATGGTTGGTTGACGCTTTTTCTAAAGTAAAAAGACACTACGAGCCCGGAGTAGTAACGGGCAAACCCTTAACATTGGGAGGTTCTGAAGGCAGAGAAGCAGCCACCGGAAGAGGAGTAATGGTTGCCGCATTGGAAGCTATGAAGGTAACCGGATTAAACAGAAAAACGGCTACCATTGCTGTTCAGGGTTTTGGTAATGTGGGTTTACATGCTGCACGTTTAATGCATCAGAATAAACTAAAGGTTGTGGCTATTTCGGACCATACGGCAGCTTTCCATAATCCAAAAGGAATTGATATACCTAATGCAGTAAAACATGCACAAAATAACGGAGGGGTTTTAAAGGGTTTTAAAGGGGGTAAAGAAATTAATAAAGAAGACATTGTAACGCTAGACGTAGATGTTTTTGCTCCCTGTGCCATTCAGAATGTAATTACGGCTGCCAATGCACCTCGTATTAAAGCTAAAATTATTGTGGAAGGAGCTAACGGCCCCACCACTGCCGAAGCCGATGAAATTTTGGCCAATAAAAAAATTGTAGTAGTTCCCGATGTGTTGGCAAACGGAGGAGGAGTTACTGTTTCGTATTACGAGTGGGTGCAAAATCGATGTGGCGATTACTGGACAGAAGCTGAAGTAGCTGCAAAACAAGATGCTTCTATGATAAAGGCCTTTGAAAACGTATGGTTTAATGCCAAGCAATATAAAACAAATATGCGTATCGGTGCATATATTACCGCATTAAAACGCCTTGAAAAAGCAATTAATTATAGAGGATTTTACTAAACCAAAAAAATATGTTCTAAAACTAAAAAACCAGAAATATTTCTGGTTTTTTAGTTTTAGAACATGAGGTTTTACGCTACTTCTCCACCAGCATTTTTTTTGTATCCATTACTTTACCATCTACCACAATACTGTATTGGTAAATGCCCTGAGAAAGGTTGGCGGCATATACTTTTAATTGACCTTTTCCGCTTTGTTTAATATCA
>JABWCF010000011.1 GCA_013359255.1 Flavobacteriales bacterium | reverse complement strand
TCGCAGACACATTTGTGCAAGGTGGAAGTTTTGTTCTCCGAACAAAGTTTAGTGCTAAAACACCCCGCCATCGCAAACCCCCGAAACGTTAGCGGCAACCAATTTTGACGACCGTGCAACAAACAAACTGACTGACGACAATGACAAAAAAACTTTACTCTTATGTTTTACGGTATGACGATGGAGCAGCACCAAATCCGTTTTGGGGAACTTGCACTTTGACAATTTGTAAACCTGACATTAGACGTAAAGCAAGTGTTGGCGACTGGGTTATCGGGACAGGTTCAAAAAACTCACGACTAAAGGACGGCAACACTTACGACCTTTCAGACAGCGTTGTTTACGCAATGCAGGTGACAAAAAAACTTTCACTTGCGGACTATGACAAATTTTGCCGACAGCATTTAATAAAGAAAATTCCAAAGTGGTTTAACAGGGACTTTCGTTTGCGTATGGGCGACTGCATTTACGACTACACAACAGTCAACCCACCGACTTTAAGAAAAAGCGTTCACAACCAAGACAACGTAAAACGTGATTTGGGCGGACAGTTTTCACTTTTATCCAAACACTTTTATTATTTCGGGGACGAGCCACGACCATTACCGCAAGAACTGAAACACATTATCAGACGAGGACAAAAGCACTTAGTATTTGACGACCAAGCGACAATCAAAAAATTTGAAGAGTGGATTTCCAAGTTCACTAAAAACAAACTTTATTCACAACCACAACTAAGATTTGAGTTTGACTTAGCACCATCAGACGACCAGATTTCAAAATGTGCGACAAGACACTTAGAAGATTAACGAAATGGGACAACAACCACTGACATCGGACGAAAGTTTGGCAGCCGCTAACAAGGGGTTTGCGATAGCGGGGGTTCCGTGCTTCGCAGACACATTTGTGCAAGGTGGAAGTTCGGTTCTCCGAATGAAGTTTAGTGCTAAAACTCCCCGCCATCGCAAACCCCCGAAACGTTATGGGCAAACGTATTAGTTCAACCTTAAAGCCATAGGCAGCATTAATAAAAACGGTATAGAATAATCATAATTGACATTATTATAATTATCTCCCAAATGAACATTTTTATAATATGACACTATTCTCTTTTGATAAAGCCTTTCGGATTGAATAAACCAAGCATTTACCCCCAATTTTTCAGACAAAAACCATTTTTCAATTAATCTTGAACATCGACCGTTCCCATCAGCGAAAGGATGAATTTGAACCAATATCAAATGTAACATCGAAGCATAATAAAAAACTTGATTAATTATTAATTCTCTTGAAATTAAAATTTCTATATCATCAAATAATTTTATCATTTCACTCGTTACAATCTCTTTACTTGCTCCTGTAAATATTTTTTTCCCATTTGCAAAAACGTAAACATCTTTATCTCGGATTGAACCTTTATACTTTTTGTCTTCAACGATTGTATTCGATAATATTTTATGACACTTTAGAAAGTTTGTGAAATTTAATTTATGCTCTTTAGCAAAAGAATAAGCCATTTTTAAATCTTCAATTTCTTTATAAGACTTGCCTTTATTGTTCATACCAGAATAACTATATTTCAAATAGCTATCAAAATCAATTATATTACCCTCAATCATTGAAGAATAAACAGCAGAATTTGAAAAATAAAAATTGAAATTATCTTTATTCTGTCCTATTGACTTAATTTTATTAAAATGTTTTATTAAAGTAATTGGCTGTTTCTCGTTGTATTTATCAAAATACTTTGAACTTATAAATTTTAATCTTTCCATAATTTTTTCTTTAATGTAGGCAGCATTTCTGCTACCTGCAAATTTAATTTTAAAACTTTTTAATTGCACCAGCTTTTAATAAAGCCATTTTTGCAACTTTTTCTGCTTCATTCCCTGTCGTAAAGATACCAATTATCCCTTTACTTGCTAAATCACCTTTGAATTGCAATTCCATTCTTTTAATATCTGCTTGAAAAAAAATATCAATTAATTCTAAATTTTTGTTTGGTTTAGTTACTACCCAAAATTTACTAACTTTGCTCATATATAAACTTATTTAAACGTCAGCCCATAACAAACAATAACTGCAAGTGGGGGCTTTATGCCACATTGAAGCTATCTGCACCTAATAAAGTTTATCGTCAAGTGAAAGGTCGGTGCATTTAATCCCCTCCTGACAGTTATTGTCAAACCGTTATGCGGCAGCTTAAAAGACGACACAACAGAAAATTAACAGATAGAAAAATTGAAAATTAAACGTTGGACATATTTATTAATCGGACTTCTCATATTGAGTTTCGGTGGACTTTGGACTTTTAAAAAGTTCAACTTCAACACAGGCTTTTCGGTCGGACAACAAATTGACAGTTTAAACGGTGTTTACGTTTATTACAACGGTGGTGTTGACAATGTAACAGGCAGAAACACAACACACACACACTTACACATTTTAATTCGTATATATAGTATAAATTTTATTCATTTGCAGGATGAATATTGGAATGGTTTGTTATCCTACCTTTGGCGGAAGCGGGGTGGTTGCTACAGAATTGGGAATAGCCCTTTCTAAAAAAGGGCATAAAGTACATTTTATTACGTATCAGCTTCCTGTTAGGTTAGATGTTTTTTCTGAAAATATTTTTTACCATGAGGTGGCTGTGGGCGATTATCCTCTGTTCGATTATGCTCCATACGAACTAATACTTTCTAGCAGGATTGTAGAGGTTGCAAAATTTGAAAAATTAGATTTATTGCATGTTCATTATGCCATACCACACGCATCGGCTGCTTTTATGGCCAAACAAATTTTAAAATCGCAGGGCATTCATTTACCTTATATTACTACTTTACATGGTACAGATATAACCTTAGTAGGCAGAGATTCTTCTTTTGAACCCGTTATTACTTTTGCTATTAACCAAAGTGATGCTGTAACGGCCGTTTCAGAGAGTTTAAAAAAAGATACGTACTCTTACTTCCCAATAAAAAAAGATATTGAGGTAATACCTAATTTTATTTGCACGGAAGAATTTTCTAAACATATAGCCGATGAGCAGCTTCGAAAAAAGATAGCTCCAAACGGAGAAAAAATTTTAACCCACATTTCTAATTTCAGAAAAGTAAAAAAAGTAGATGATGTGTTACACATTTTTGAAAGAGTACAAAAAAATATACCCAGTAAGTTATTGTTGGTGGGAGATGGCCCGGAACGAAACCGATTAGAAAGCTTGTGCCGAGAAAAATCGTTATGCGATTTGGTAACTTTTGCAGGTAAACTAAAAGATACGGAAGGGGTATTAAGTATATCGGATTTATTTTTACTTACTTCAGAATCGGAAAGTTTTGGATTAGCTGCTTTAGAGGCAATGGCTGCCGGGGTGCCTGTTATTTCTACCAATACAGGAGGTATTCCGGAAGTAAACCTACACGGTAAAACCGGTTTTATGAGCCAGGTAGGTAATATTTCTGAGATGTCGGAAAATGCATTGAAATTACTAAGTAACCCTCTATTACATCAAGAGTTTAAAAACAATGCACTAAAACAAGCATCGGTTTTCGATTTACATAAAATTCTTCCGAAGTACGAAAGTCTTTATCAAAAAGTGTTATCGCAATAACTGCAAGTAATATTGTTTAACCACAGGTATGGCTTCTCTTGTAGCCTGACCACCGCCATGGTATTTACTTCCGTAATGCCCCTCCACTAAAATAAAATAGGTACCGGCAGTGCAGTCTTTTCCTTTCAAGTTTTTTCCGTCCCACTGAAAATAGGGCTCATCCGATTCGTACACCAATTGCCCCCATCTGTTAAAAATTTTAACCTTCATTGTATCGTAACAAATATCAGGGGTGCCGCTTAACATAAAGAAATCGTTTACCCCGTCACCGTTGGGTGTAAATACATTAGGTACTTCATTAGCATATCCATCATTGCCATGTACATCAATTTGGAAATGCTTTTCAACGGTATCCGATCCGCAGGCATTGGTGTACACTTTAAATCCGGGATTATATTTTTCTAAAAACATCGATTCGCAATCTGCATACAAGCAATATCTCGCTCCGACATTTGAATAAGCCGTAATAGAACCTGAGTTATTAAAATTTTGCATCCAAATGGTATCTAATCCCAAAAAATGAGTGTAGAAACTCCAATTTTGTCCGTTTTTAGTAGTATCCTTAGGAGGGATGAATGTAGCGGCATAATCAAAATCTTCGCCCAACGGAACAATAAACATTTTATCGTTCGGATTAATAGGGTCAGAGGTCATTAAATCGAAACAAAGAGTACTATCGCGTTTTAATGAGGCATCATCGGGTAAGTTGTGATAGAATATTGGCGTTGATACTAGAACATTTATTTTTATGATAGACTCAACAGTATCGGAGTATGTACAGCCGTGTATATATGAAAAATAATTAATTGTATAAGTGGCGTCTCTGTCTTTACAAGTTGGAGTAAAGCAATATCGCATGGGTAATTTACCAATTCCCTGATAAGTGCCATTCATATTATTTAAATCTGAAAACCACAACGTATCGGAGCCTTGAAAATCTAAATAATAGTAATTTCCACCAGAAGAATAAGGCGGAACATAAAGGCTACTAAAGTTGGGAAGCGTAGAACTAATTAACATAAATACCGAATCGTTTCCTCCTACATCTTCAGTCATAATATCAAAACAGATGGTATGATTGATGTAAACATTCACTTCTGAATTTTGATTTTTAATAACCGGAGGTATTTCTGCACAGTTAAGGGCTGCATATTGAACATCTCTTCGTATTTCACCTATTTTCACTCCACTTCTATATTCCTCTACCCGAACGGCAAAAACATAAACACCTACGTTTGTGGGTTTGGCTGTAACTATTCCTGAAGTAGGATTAATGCTCATTGGAGGGGTTCCTCCACATATATTACTAAGGCTATAAGGGTTTTGCCATACTACCGATTGGTAAGGTCCCGGATTTGTTAAATTACCTGTTCCTACTGAATTTAAGGGGTCAACCAAACTATAAACAAGAGAATCTCCATTGGGGTCTACTAAAGAAAAGTTTAATTGCTTTTCAAATCCAATGCAGAGATACCCATCAAATGGGTATTCGCCAAAATCGGGTGTAGAATTACCTGAAATAAGTAATGGGTCGGGTATTTCGGCATAGAACGACATGCCTGTTCCTCCCGGATTAACAATATTTGTAATAATACCGTTTCGGGCATAAAGTTCTGTTTGTAAATAATAACCATTGGCAAAATTGGGTATGTTTACGTTGGTTTGAATAAAAACACCTTCTTCTACACATAGGTTTTCGGGCGTAAAACAGCTATCGCCTAAGGTAATTAGTTTAAGGGTATTTCTTGCTATGTTAATATTAGAAACTTGAGCATTCGTTCCTTTTTGGTAAATGCCCAAATTAACAGTCAAGGGCATTGCAGCATTCCCCGGTTTACAATCTCTAAAAACTCGAACTTTTATATCAAATAAGTTGGGGCCTTTTTGAGTAACTGAAATATCTCCACCTACAACATGTGTTGCATAAGTGGCTAGAATGATATGGGAAAATATTAAAACTAACAGTACTTTTTTCATGTTACTTACTTTAATTCTTTTGTATTTTGACGTAATACTACGAAAAAAGGTTGAGTTAAAAAAACAAAAATAGACGAATTACTGATTATTCCATATCATCCATGTTTTTTCTGCTTGCAGATGAAGCATACTTAACCCGTTTATTGTGCTTGCTTTTTGTTGTTCTCCTTTTTTTAAAAAGAGGGTTTTAACCGGATTATATATAAGGTCGTACAGCAAATGTTCTTTGTTTATGCAATGATAGGGTAAATCTATGCATTCGTTTACGTTTGGATGCATTCCAACTGGAGTGGTATTTATAATAAGCAAATGATATTGAATAGCCTTTTCTGTTATTTCTGTAAATGAAAGATGCTCTTTGTTCTCAGGATTTCTTTGTGCTATGGTGTATTCCATTCCAAGGTCTTTTAGCACATACTGAACAGCCTTAGATGCTCCACCATTTCCTAATATCAATACATTTTGGTGCTTGTTTTCTAAAAAAGGTTTTAAGGAAAAGCGGAAACCATATTCATCGGTGTTGTACCCTATTAGTTTACCGTTGTTTATTTTTACGGTATTTACTGCTCCAATTTTTTCGGCTGTTTTATCCAGTTCATGCAGGTACGGAATAATAGATTGTTTATAAGGTACCGTAACATTAAAACCAACTATATTTTTGTTATTCTTTAGTAATTCGGGGAGGAAAGATATTTTCTCTAATTCAAAATTCAGATACTCGCAATTCTGTATGTTTTCTTTTAGAAATTTTTCTGTAAAATACGTTTTAGAAAAAGAGTGAGAAAGAGGAAAACCAACGAGGCCGTAAGTTTTCATTTCTGAATAGGGGTATTATTATTTGATTGTTTCTCTAAAAGTATGATTACTGCTAAACCCAGCACAGCAAACAGAATACAATACAGTAAGTGCGGTTCGTTTTCGTAGTACCCGGGTAAAACACTCGTTTGCTTCAGTGCTATTTGTTTACCATGATGGTCTGTACCCCACAATAAGGTGTTTTTCCATGGCCATACTTTATTTAGAGAGCCAATCATAAACCCGGTGAGCAGCGCCATCGTTATATCATGGTATTTTCTAAACATCCAAGATAGAACATGAGAAAATGAAATTAAACCCAACACACAACCTATGGCAAAAGAGATAAGCACCTTTATATTAAGTGTGCTAACTGCGTTTAAAATGAATGCATATTTTCCTAGCAAGAGCAAAATGAAACTACCTGAAATTCCGGGCAAAATCATGGCACAAATAGCAATGGCTCCGGAAAGTGTTATAAACCATGTATGTTCGGGTGTTTCGGTAGGAGCCGCTACAGTAATATAATAAGCAATGATAATTCCTACAAGTAAAAAAAATACGGGATAAAGATTCCATTGGCCAATTTTTTTTCCAATGAAATAGGTGGAGGCGAGAATTAAACCGAAAAAAAACGACCATAGAATTTCGGCATGATGTAATAGTAAATACCCAATTAATTTTGCCAGAGAGACAATACTTATAAGTATTCCGGAAAAAAGTGCAAGCAAAAAATTTCCGTTTATATGCTTCCATGTTTCGAGCAACCCTTCGTTTTTAAGTTTTCTTATAAGAGAAAAGTTAAAAGATTTCAGTGCGTCAATAAATTCTTCATAGATGCCCGATATAAAAGCAATGGTACCACCCGATACACCCGGAATAACATCGGCAGCTCCCATGGCTATACCTTTGGCAGTAACTACAAAATAGTCTTTCAGCGTTCTTTTCATCAATAGAAATTATGATACAAATGCAGAGACCCCTACCTCTACAGTAAAAACATTTTCAAGTCCTGTTTTTTTTGCAAGAGTGTGTGCAATGGCAGCAGATTTTCGGCCTGAATTGCAACAAAATATAATGGGTTTGTTTGTGTTTATTTTATCCAGATTTTTCATTACCTCGTTGAGTGGAATATTTTTTCCGCCAATATTCAATTCCTCGTATTCGTATTCTTCCCTCACGTCAATGATTTCTACATCTTGTTTGGTATCGAGAATTTTTTGAAATTCTTCTTTTTTTAACTTCTGCATGGTTTTAAAATTAAACGCCTTGTTTACTTTCTTTCACAATTTTTTCGGGCAAAAAAGAGAAGAAGGTATCACCTCTTAAACCTAACCGTAGTGTTTCAAGAGGAATTACTTCATTTGGAGCAATATTTCCTAAGTTTACGTTAGGTCCTAATAACTTTATAAACCAAACTTGTTGGGGTTTGTGAGGAGCTTCCCACATAATAGAATCTTTAGGCACTTTTTCTAAAATTTTATTTACCAAAGTGCTGTGAGCCGATCCGTTTGGCCTGTAAATACCTACATTTCCACTTTCTCTCGCTTCGGCAATTACTTTCCATGAGCCGGCTTCTAACTCTTGTTGCATCATACTTATCCATTTACTAGGGCTAATGAGTATGCCTGCTTCTTTTGAACCCACTTCGGAAAATACGGTGTAATTTTTAGCTATTTGCGATATGTATTTACATTTCTTTTTATGGTCTAGAACTATTGAACCATCTGATACTTCTACGGCATCAACTCCAAATTTCTCTATCACTCTCAGATATTCTCTAAATTTTTTTCTTACTACAAAAGCTTCAAAGAGTGTGCCTCCAAAATACACTTTAATTTTTGCTTTTTGGTATATCTTTATTTTCTGTGCCAAATGATTGGTTACGTATGAAGTTCCAAAACCAAGTTTTACTATGTCTATTAAATGCCCACTCGCTTCTATCATATTTTCAGCTTCACTAAGACTTAGCCCTTTATCCATTACCATGGTAATACCTTTTTCTCTGGGTTTCTGTTCTCTTTCAGGTATGTAAGGGAGGTTAAAATTATATATCATTAGAGGGGTTGTGTTTTTCTATTAAACTAATAATTCCTTCGAGTAAGGCTGCTTTAGGACAATAGGCTAAAAACTCTTTGTGTTCGCCAAATCTTATTTCTATGGCTTTTTCGAACGCAAGGAGGGCTTCATCTAAAAATCGTAATTCTATTAGCACCCAAGCAAGTTTATATAATATGGTTGATGATTCTGTAAAAAGTTGTGCAGCTTCGGTTATGGTTTCTAATGCCAAATCGTGTTCGTTTTGCTGCATATAGGCTTCGGTTAGGTCTATATATGCCGATTCGTTATCCGGAGCAAGCTGAATAACGGTTTTGTATGCTTCAATGGCTTCTTCAATAAAACCTAAATTGCGTTTAATATCGGCATACAAATAAAGATAATCTTCGTTTTTATTATCTATTTCTGCAGCTTTTTCTATGTAATGAGCCGCGGCATACAAACGATTCGTTTGGTTATAAACGTATGCTATTCCCATCCAAGCATCACCAAAGTAGGGATCTAGTTTGGTGGCCCGCTGGTAGTAACCTAAGGCATTGTTGTAATCTTCCAGTTTTTCGTAACACTCGCCAATATTGTAGAAACATAACGCATCGGGTTCTTCATATTTCATGGTTTCTTTAAAAGACTCGATGGCCTCTTCGTACCTTGCTAAACTTACTAAGGTACTGGCTTTACTGTAGTGAGCTGCAGGAAATTCTTCCTGGATGGTAAGGGCATATTCGAATGCCTCCAGTGATTTTTCGTACAAACCAATATGGTTGTATGATATGCCAAGATTATACCACGCATTGTATGAATATGGGTGTTCATCAATAAAATGATTGAAATAGTCTATGCAGCTTTCTAATTGACCTAACACTTCGTAGCAAAAAACGATTTCGTAAAGGGCGGTTTCATTGTTTGGGTTAATGGTTAGTGTCTTCTTCAGATATTCTACCGCCTTATTAAATTCCGATAAATTCTCGTATTCAAAGGCGATACTTATTAATACGTCTTCTTTATCTTCGTTATGGTCAGCAAATTCTAACGCTTTTTTAAAGTTATCTATCGCTTTTTGCGACATTCTGAGTTGACTGTAAATAGTTGCTTTTGTAAAGTAAAAATCGGTATCTCCACTTATAAGGGATTCAACCGAGGCCAATATTTCTAATGCCTGCTGTGGTTTGTGTGCCGCAGCCAGTACTTGTGCATGCCTGATGGCCATTTCGGTAGAAAAGGGATGTTGTTCCTTTGCATAATTAACCACCTTTAGTGCTTTTGTGGTGTTGTTGGTTTCTATGTAGAAATCTACCAAATTTTCAAACTCTTCTATATCAAAGAAGTAATGAGTATTATTTCGGAGCATTTCTTCGAATCTGCTTACAGAAGAAGCGAGTTCTTCGTTTTCAAACCATTCTTGATCTTCGCTCATATTTTTTTACTCGGTATGCAAAGGTAATAAAATTGAGATGATTATATGGGAGTTTTTTTGTTTATAAAAAAGGGGGGCAGGTTATTAGAAGTACAAAATTATAGTGCAGAAAGAAAATTTTGAAACGATTCAAATGTATTCTCTTCCAAATGAATTTCTACAGAGTGCTGAATTCCTATGGTAATTTCTTTTTTTCCAAAATAGGTTTTACCATTTGCTATACTGTACGAGAAAAGAGTTGCTTTTTCGCCATACGGAAGGTTTTGAGTAGAATAGTTTCCATTTTCATCGGAATATAATTCCAGTACCGATTTAAGTTGACTGAATACTAAAACTACATGATTCTTTTTAACGGGTGAATGGACGGTGCTTGCCAATATGCTAGGGATAGGAGTATCAATAAATCTATCGCAATTTATCCATCCAAAATTTTTGCTGTTTAACGTGTGGTATAATTGTTTTTCTTCCTTTGTACGAACTACTTCTATTAACTCACCCGTTTCAGGGTCTTCAGACAATATATAGTCCTCTTCGTTTGTAGATTCGCTTTCAAATAAATCTATCTCATCTTCTATGAATTCTGCAGCCTGCCAGTCTATTAAGTTTTTATTTACATCAATATTTCCGGTAAACAATCCCATGCCTGGCTTTATTTCTTCGGTTGGAAAGGCTATTTTATAAAAATCCCCTTCTTTTATTTTTACTTCTTTTTCTCTGCACGATGAACAGGAGGCTTTAATAAAAATCATTCCTCCAGATTCCAGCAGCAATGGGCCTGATGCTGTATTTAATTGTGCTTTTACCATATCGGCCGTAGTATAATATTCGGTTAAAGAAATTTCTACCGTTCCTTTAACCTCCTTTCCATCATTACATTGCATGGTGTTGGCAAAAAAGGTAATTACTGTACCTTCTATTCCTGTTATGGTTTCGTTCTGTGTTGGATTTATATAGAATGTTCGTTTGTTTTTTCTGCATAATTTTTTTAATTCAGAATAGTTTGGTTCTAATTCAATTGGGGCTTTTTTAATGAGTACACCATAAAATGGAGTACCCGAATATTGATTGATGAGAGTATCTACAAAAAGACCTGTATTAGGGGACACAATCGTTTCTAAAAATTGTATTATATTCCATGCTCTTGTATAATTTATTTCGGTTAAAAACTTATTTCCTTTGAATTCGTTTTTTCCAAGTGGATTTATTTTTTGAGTAGCATTGCCCGGTATTTTTATATATATCTGTTCTATTGTTTTTTTATTATTATCAGAAAGTAAAGATGAGTGAGTTTCAAAATATACATCGTGCTGATAAATTAACTGGGCAACCGAATATTCCGAGGCACATAATACAAACAGAAATATGCAAAGTAGTTTCTTCATACCTCTTTAAACCAATTTCATTTCACCTTATTGCTTGTAAAATATTTTTTTAATTTCTACGTTTTCTCTGATTTTTCGATAAAATGTATACCTTTAGAAGATAATTTTTAAAACCTGTGTATGAAAAATGTTTTGACTTTTCTTTTTATTATATCCGCATTTGTAGTGTATGCACAACATGGAGTAGTAATGGAATATGATGATAAAGGGAATTTACTGAGTGAGCAAACCTATAGCAACGGAACACTACACGGCCAAGCCCGATTTTATTACGAAGGAACAAAAAACTTACATTCAGCGGGCAACAACCACAATGGAGCAAAAGAAGGATTATGGTCTTTTTATAAAAACAATCCTTTTAAAGAAGTTTATGCAATGTATCATTATTCATTTGGATTGTACCATGGCTCTTACTATTTAATAAAAAACGACACCATAGAAAAGGGAAATTATTTAAACCATAAACCCGAAGGTGATTTTAAAAAATATACGTTCAAAACCTCTTCATCCGGAAACGATACGTTATTAACCCTTGTAGAAGAAGGTACATTTAAAAACGGCCTAAAAAACGGTTTATGGAAACATTATATAAACGGCCGTTTAAATTTGGAAGGCACCTACCGCGATGACAAAAAAGACATGCTTTGGAAAGAGTACGATTTACTCAGCGATGTAAACAAGCCCGAAGTAATGCGAGAAATACGATATGATAAAGGTGTACTAGAAGGAAAATGGATTCAGTATTTTGCTTACGAAAACGGAAAAAAAACAGCTACGCAGATTGATGCATTTTACCACTATGGGAAGTTGAACGGGAAATATATTTCAAAAGACGATTTTGGTGTTGTTGCCGAAGGCGATTATTCTGAAGGAATGAAAATGGGAAAATGGATGGAAAGAATGAAAGAAACAAATGCCATTCGCGAGGCAAATTATTTTGATGACAAACTAGTGGGAAAAGTGGTGTATAAAAACATGGCCGGCCAACTTATGCGAGAAGGAAGTTATAAGAACGGAGTAATTGATGGAATCTGGATTGAATACGATAAAAACCAAAAGAAAATAAAAGAAGAAAAGTACATAAACGGAAAATTAAACGGGGAAAGTACTCAGTTTAATTCCGCTGGTATTTTACAAACCACCTACGTGTTTGAAAACGATAAACTAATAAGTTGCAAAATCTATAACCCTTTGGGCACAGAAGTAATCGGAGAATACGCCTTAACAGGTGGAGAAAAATCGGTTTCTCCTTATTCCATTAACGTATCTGAAACCATTGGCGATACCTTATTTAATGGTGTTTATGTTTATACAGGCAAATGGCCTGATGATTTATTAACTCATTTTTCGAAATATAAATCCATCCTACCTTTAACAGGAGCTTACGAAAAAGCCTATAAAGGGAAAATTTTAGAAAGTGGTTACTACACCAAAAACATCAAAGATGGTGTTTGGCAATATTTTTACAATCCATCAGTGTTGTGGGAATCCGTATATTCCAATGGTGTTGTAATCAAAGAAACATTTAGTGAATTACCCTCAAAAGTTCCTTTTAAAGGAGATTACATTGTACTTTGGCCAAATAACAAAACCCGATTCGAGTTTAAAATAAAAAATGGCCTTAGAAACGGAAAAAGTAAATGGGCCGATATAAATGGCAATATTCTGAAAGAAATAAAATACAGTGATGGCAAGACTGACTAAGGTTCGAAGCTAAAATCTAGGGGCAATATAAAATAAGCTACAAGAGTAATTAGTATTATAGAAAGAATATTTAATACAAGCCCGGCTTTGGCCATATCGGCAATTCGCAAGTGTCCACTTCCAAACACAATAGCATTGGGAGGAGTAGACATGGGTAGCATAAACGCACAACTAGAGGCTATGGTAACCGGAACAGATAAATAAAGAACATTTTTGCCCATTCCTTCAGCAATAATGCAGACAACGGGAATAAATACTGTAGCAAGTGCTACATTCGACATTACTTCAGTTAGAAACAAGGCAATGCCTGTAAGCAACAACATCATCAGAAATGCATGACTTAAATTTAATTGGGTAACCCACGCTCCAATATGGTCTAGCACTCCGGCTTTTTCCATGCCCGATGCTAATGATAAGCCTCCCCCAAAAAGCAACAAAATTCCCCAAGGCAAACGCGACATATCTTCCCATATAAGAAGTGATTTCTTTTCTTTATCAGCCGGAACCATAAAAAGTAAAAATGCCCCAATCAATGCTATCATTGAGTCGTTCAGCGATTTCAAAAACTCAATCTTGTTTATTTGTTCACGCAAAATCCACAGTAAAGCGGTAAAAATAAAAATGGATAACACCCTTTTTTCCTGTATCGAAAAATGCCCTAGTTTTTTCATTTCATTTTCTATGATATCTGACGATCCGCTTATGGTTCCCAAAGTATTGGGGAACATTATTTTTATACTAAGAAGAAACGTAAGATATAAAAGAGCAAACGAGAGAGGTATACCAAATATAAGCCAGTCGGTAAAACTGATTTCGTAATTATACATTTCTTTAATATATGCCAATAAAACCAAATTAGGAGGTGTTCCAATAAGTGTGGCAATTCCTCCAATGTTAGCTCCGTAGGCAATTCCTAACATCATGCAAATAGCAAAGTTTCGGGCACTTTTGGTATTGCAGTTCGATTCGTTTATGCAAAGATTAACAATAGATATTCCAATGGGAAGCATCATTACAGCCGTAGCGGTGTTGCTTAGCCACATGCTTAAAAAGTAGGTAGAAAGCATAAATCCAAAAATGATACTATTGGCATTAGTGCCTGTATAACGGATAATAGAAAGTGCGATTCGCTTGTGCAAATTCCATTTTTCCATGGCAATGGCTATCATAAATCCGCCCATAAAAAGATAAATTACGGGGTTTGCGTAATGTGATGCGGTTTCTTTTATTTCATTAATTCCTAATAATGGAAATAAAATAATAGGAAGCAAAGAAGTAAGGAAAATGGGTAAGGCCTCGGTTACCCACCAAATAATCATAAGGCTTGCTACCGCAAGTGATTTGTATGCAATGGAATTCTCTTTTACTCCAAAATAAAAAATGCTGCTGGCTGTAATAATTCCAAGCAGTAAACCTATTTTTTTTACTGTAAACACTAAATTCTTTTTTAGAAATCTTCTTGAAGGGCAAGAGTACCATTATTAAAGATTCTTCGTCTTATTTGTTTTCCGTCTCTGTCCCACATTTTCCATTCTCCTTCTTGCACCCCGTTTTTATAAGTGCCCTCTTCCCAGAGTTGACCGTTTCCGTATTTTATAAAATATTTTCCCTCTAAAATTCCTCCATAATATGTATACAACAACATTATGCTGTTGTTTTTTGTATTAAAATATTTCTCTTCACCATGAGGTTTATTATTTTTATAGTTGAGTTCGCGGGCTAGTGCACCTTGTTTATTATAATATTTCCATATCCCTTCTTTTTTCGATGATATTAATTGCCCTTTCATCATCAATATTTTTTTAGAAGCATCTCTATATACCACATAATTGCCATCGGAAATACTGTCTTTAAATCGCCAGTTTTCTATGGGTTGATGATTGTTATACAAGATATCGTCTTGTTCCATAAACTTTTTGTCTTTATACACTATTTCTATATCTTGTTGAGCCAGTAATCCTAATGAATATATTAGAAAAAGAGAGAATAGAACAGACTTCATATTTTTAGTTTTCTTTAACAAGTTTCATTTCATTTATCAGGTAACCGGCTCCTGCAAATTTATCAATTACAAAGAGTACATACTTAATGTTTACTCCAATATTGCGACATATAGAGGTATCGTAGGCAATATCACTCATGGTACTTTCCCAACTTCGGTCGAAGTTTAAGCCAATCAAATGCCCCTTTGCATTGATAATAGGGCTTCCGGAGTTTCCTCCGGTAGTATGGTTCGATGCTGCAAAACAAATAATGAGCTGCCCATTATCGGCATACTGCCCATAGTCTTTGTTTTGGTATAATTCTAACATTTTAGGGGGTAAATCAAATTCTTCGTTGTTTGGAATGTATTTTTCCATCATTCCTTCAAAGGTGGTAAAAGGCGAATATGCTACTGCATCACGGGGCTCGTACCCGTCTATTATACCATAGGATATGCGAAGTGTGCCATTTGCATCGGGGTAATATTTGCGGTAATCAGGAAGATTTTCAATCAGGGCCTTTACATATTTTCTAGATAGTAATTCTATTTTGTACTCGTTTTGGTTGCACAGGGGTTGTACTTTATTTTGATAAATGTTTGCCATTTCAAAGGCAAGTATGTAGGCCGGATCTTTTTTTATTTTACTTGTGTTTCCTTTTTCGATGTATGAAAGAAGTTTAAGAGTTTTTTCTTTGCTTGTGAAAGCGGATTGGGTGTACAGCTCGTTTATCAATAGTTCGATTTTTTTTTGTTTTAGTGCAATTGGCAAAAAATCTTTATTCCTTTTGGAATATACGTTTAACAAAGGTAAGGCTACCTCTTTATCTGTTTTTAAATCAAAATCTTTAAAATGTTTTTCTATGTATGATTTCAATTTTTGTATATCGGCTTTTTGTCCCAACTGAAGATATTGAACAAATACATTTGATAAAGTAAGTAATTCAATTCCGCTTAAAATGGCTTCGCTGTACACTTCGCGGGCTAAAGTATGTTTTTCTATGGCTAGATAATGTTCTTTTAAATCGGGCAAAAGTTTTTCTAACTCTTTATTTCCAGCCACTTTATTGACAAAAGCATTTTCCATTTCTATTTTTTTTGCAAGCGTATTCAGCCGAACCAGCCCATTGTTTTCGCCTTGCCATTTTTTGTAGTAGTTGCTCTTACCGGCATATTTGGCAGCATATTTAATTCTTACTTCATCGCTTAAACGCATATTCTCGCTCCATTTATCTAAAATAATTTTTCTTATTTCTATGCGGGTAGGATTTATATTTTCTTTGAGTTGTTTTACGGCATAAGAGGTTAGGTACTGTTGTGTTCTTCCGGGGAACCCGAACACCATCGTAAAATCGCCTTCTTTAAGAGTTTCCATGTTTATCGGAAAAAAATACCGGGGAGTAAACGGCACATTTGTAGTGGCGTACTCTGCCGGTTTATTTTCTGCATTGGCGTATATTCTGAATAAAGAAAAATCTCCGGTATGCCTTGGCCACATCCAGTTGTCGCTGTCTTTTCCAAAATTTCCGATAGACGATGGAGGAGATCCAACCATTCGTACATCTTTAAACGTTTCGGTAATAAACATATAGTATTCGTTTCCGTAAAAGAAAGGGCGAATCACATAATCATAGTGAGTATTTTTAACAGCCTCTGCTCCCACTTCTTCTATTTTTTTCTGAATGTTGGTTTGGCGAACTTCTTCGCTGGTTGTACCCAAAATGCCCTCTAAAATTTTATCGGTAACTTTTTCTATTCGCACAATAAATGTGGCTGTTAGCCCTGGGCATGGCATTTCCTCGCTTGAATTCATTGCCCAAAAGCCGTGAGTAATATAGTCTTTTTCTACGCTGCTGTGATACTGAATTTGCCTAAAACCACAATGATGATTCGTAAGAATTAGGCCTTGGTTTGAAATGATTTCTCCCGTACAAAAACCACCGAAAGAAATTACCGCATCTTTTAAACTTCCTTTATTTACACTGTAAATATCTTCGGCTGTCATTTTCATTCCTTTGGCCTGCATATCGGCTTCGTTTAGTTGCTTTAGAAGGTGCGGAAGCCACATCCCTTCTTCTGAAAAAACACAAAATGATTGTAATAAAACAATGAGAAAAATGAAACTTATTTTGCCTGAATGATTCATGGATTTGATATATCTTTTATTTGAACTTGTAAATATCTCAATTTTACGCGAAAATTTGAATTAAATCAAATTTCACTTACTTTCGATTAAAAAACAAAAAATGAATTACTGGTTAATGAAAACCGAACCCGAAACTTTTAGTTGGCAGGATTTGGCAAAACAAAAAAGGACCCTTTGGGACGGGGTTCGAAATTATCAGGCTAGAAATAATATGATGGCTATGAAAAAAGGCGATAAGGTTTTGATTTATCATAGTGTTAGCGATAAGTGTGTGGTGGGCATTGCGGTGGTAAGCAAAGAGTTTTTTCCAGACCCCACCACTGATGATAAACATTGGGTTGCGGTGGAGTTAATTCCAGATAAGCCTTTAAAAAAGACGATAAGTTTAGAACAAATAAAAAGTACAAAAGAATTGGCAGAGATGAAGTTAATTAAACAAAGTCGTTTGTCGGTAATGCCCGTTACAAAAGCAGAATTTAATAAAATAATTTCGTTGGGAAGTTAAAAACTACTACGTATTATAAACGCTTTTTTTTCAAAAGAAATAATACGAGCTTAAATAAAGTTATTTTTTAACGGCTCTTAGCATCTCTCTTTTTCCTGGTGGACCGGGCAATTTTTCTACCCAAAAGCCTGCTGATTTTAAAGCCCTTCTTACATCGCCCTTGCAACAATAGGTTACCAACACTGCATGAAGCTGCATACTTTGGTAAAGTTTATAAAACACCTGTTCTGTCCATATTTCGGACTGAACCCGTGGAGCAAAAGCATCGAAGTAAACTAAATGGTATTCCTCAAAAGGCAATTCTGTAATCTCTACTTTTTCTGTTTTTTTTATGTACGAAAACAATGGAGTTAAACTATGCCATTTATTACATTCGGCTATGTTTACTTTTACAGCCAATTCTTTTTCAACCATATTTGTGTGTAAATGCTTTATTAAATTAACTTCCAAAGGGTATGGCTCTAGAGCTGTATAAAACACTTTTTTTTGAGCATGTTGCAATGTTAAAAAAAGATTTAACCCGGTTCCTAACCCAATTTCTAATAATTTAATCTCCTGAAAATGATTTTCGGCAAAACGCAACCCTTCCTGAATATAAACATGTAGTGATTCCGTTAAAGCTCCGTGAACTGAATGATAATGCTCATTTAAAGCAGGTACAAACAATGTGTAAGAACCATCAGCTGTTTTTATAATTTCTCTTTCCAATTCGGCTATTTATGTATTTTTGACAAAATTAAACAGCAAATACTAAGTTCACTTTTTATTCGTTAGTTATTTTGTTATATCACTTGAAAAAATCAGGACACATATTTCTTTTAGCAATCGTGGTTTTCTTTTCTTTTTCGTGCAGAAAAGATAAATTACTTACAGATCCCTCTGCCCTGCTAAAATTTTCGTTAGATACCGTTTTATTCGATACCGTTTTTACCACTATAGGTTCTACTACCAAACGCTTACTAGTTTACAACACACATAATAAAAGTATTCTAATAAGCAGCATTCAATTAGCCGGAGGAAAGAACTCTAATTTTCGCATAAATGTAGATGGGCTTCCTGGAGATGCCCAACAAATTAAAATTCGACCTAAAGACAGTTTATATATTTTTATTGAAGTTACAGTAGACCCTAATAACACCAACTCTCCCTTTGTAATAAGCGATTCCATTCTGTTTATTACCAATGGAAATAAGCAAGACGTGGATTTAGTGGCATGGGGTCAGAATGCCATATACTATACTCCAAAATACTATCAACCAGGACTTCCTCCCTACTCCATTATAGAATGTAATACAACCTGGAACAATGTAAAACCGTATGTAGTTTACGGGTATGCCGTAGTAGATTCTGCCTGCACACTGACCATTGAACAAGGCACAAAAATTCATTTTCACCGCAATGCAGGGCTTTGGGTATACCGTGGAGGGAGAATCGTTGTAAACGGAACAAAAGAAAATCCCGTAGAGTTTAGAGGCGACCGCCTGGAATGGACTTATAACGAAAAGCCCGGACAGTGGGATAGAATTTGGATAAACGAAGGCAGTACTGACAATATTTTTAATTACGCCATTATAAAAAATGCATACATCGGCTTACAAATAGAAACGCTTCCCTTTGGCAATGCAAGTATCAGTAGCAATAAATGTATTCTTACAAACACACGTATTCAAAATTGCTCAGGAGCCGGAATTTTAGCAAGAAATTATAAAATAGAAGGAGCTAATTGCCTCATAGAACGCAGTGGTGAATATAATTTTATTGTGGCAGGAGGGGGTGAATATGAATTTAGACACTGCACCTTTGCCAACTATTGGAAAGACGGAAGTCGCCAAACTCCTACTATTTTTCTGCAAAATTATTTTACCAATATTTTTACAGGCAGTGAAGTGGTAAAAGATATAAGTAAATGTAATTTTTACAACTGTATTATTACCGGAAGTCTCGAAAATGAGTTTAGTACTGAAGGGAAAAGCGGAGGAAACATAAACTACCTTTTTCACCATTCCGTAATTAAAACTACGGTAAATACCTCTACAAGCAGTTTTGTGAATATACTAAAAAATCCGAGTGGAGACTTATTTAAAAACTATTCCTTATTCGATTATCATTTAAGCAGCAACTCTTCGGCCATAAACATTGGTGATCCGGCACAGGTTTCTACGGGGTTAGAAAAAGATTTAGATGAGATAAACAGGTTATCATCCGGTAATCCTGATGCAGGCTGCTATGAATACGTGCCTTAAATAAACCGAACTTTATGAGGGCGCTTTCCTCCACCAAAACCCGAACGGTATCGAAGAAAAATTTCCATGCCTCCATTACTGTTGGTTACCGCTTTTAATCCGGATATATTAAAGTCATAGCTTGCACCTAACGATAAACCTACCCAATTAATCATAAAGGTGGCATACAAGGCATCTTTAAAGCGGTGGTACACTCCAAAATGAAGAGAACTTTCATTATGGTAATTTGTAATTGCAGTACGTTCACTGAGTAAAAATTTTACATCAGTACCCAAGTTTAGGTAGCGATTTGGGCCCTGCATCATATAAATAGCATTTGGAACTACAGACACGGTTGAATTAGGAAATAAAATTTCAGCCCCACTATGTAACTGATAACGTCTTAGATAATTTTCGCTGGTAGATTTAAAACCAACATTCGGAGCGTTTAAATTATATGCAGATAAACCAATATAAAACTGTTTGGAATTATCGTACGAATTGATATACCAATTTACACCCGAGGCAAATATCCATCTGGAATAAGATAAATCCTGATACGCTTCATTATGAGGTAAAGAAGTGTTAAAGGCAGATCCGTCCCACTGTTGGTCCCAATATAACGAACCTAATGATATACTGCGTTGCAGGTAACCACCCTGAAAACCTACTGAGAAATACGACATTTCTTCTCCGCCCGATAAATCGAAATGGTACGAAAGTGAAAGATTTCCGTTTAAAGTAGAAAACTGAGCATCTCCTGCATCGTCTTTAATCACATTTCCACCCACTCCAAAAAAACCATTGCTTATTTTTTCTCTAAATAGGCCTCCATCAACCGAACCAGAAATAGTAGTAAACGGGTTATTAACAGCAGCCCATTGAGAACGGTAATTTACCATAGCCCTTACCCCCCCGTTAAATAATCCTGCCTGAGCCGGATTGATAGTTAAAGGAGATGAATAAAATTGAGAAAAATGCACATCCTGCTGAGCTTTTAGTTCATAGAATGCTACCATCAGCAACAAACTAATATATACTATTCTTTTCATACTTCTCTTTTTATCTGATTAATGTAACATTTCCCTTTAGTGCACGCCTTGTATCATCTTTCATTATTGCATCAACAAAATACACATAAACACCGGGATTTACTTCTTTTCCTTTATGAGTGCCGTCCCAGCCAAAACTTTGGTCGGTGCTTTCAAAAACTTGCTGTCCATAGCGGTTGTAAATGGTAAACTGTAAAGATTTTATACCCTTACCCCGTACATATAAAATATCGTTGTTTCCATCGAAATTGGGAGAAAATGCATTCGGAACACCAATATTGGCCTCCCATTTTACAAATACCCAAACGGTATCGTATGCCACACACCCGTGGTGGTCGGTGTATTTAACTATAAACAGAGTTGAGTCATCGGGGTTCGTATTGGTTTTTTGGCAATAATAACAATCTACCAAATTAGAAGGGTTCCATATATAGGTTGCTTGATTTAAACTATCATTGCTTCCTACGGCAGATAGAGTAGCTCCGTTTAAGCCTCCCCAAAAAATGGTGGTATCTTTTCCTGCATCTACGGTTGGCAAGGTATCTATACAAATAGTTTTAAAAATAGAATCTACGCCATAGGCATTCCATGCATATAACTTAACAGAGAAGCAGCCGGTTGTGTCGAACCAGCAAATACTTTGTGGGTTAAAGGCTTTAACAGTATCCTGATTGGCTCCTTCAAAAACCCACATAACACTATCGGGCTGGTTTAAGGTTAAGCTTTTAAAGTTTACACAACTGTTGTAACAGATTATGGGCATATCAAACAGTGCAACAGGCTTGTTACAGGCTTTTACTGTAATGTAGTTTGTTTTGGTAAGAGTGGTGCTTCCAAACTGGTTGGTAGCAATAAGCGTTACCGTAAAAGTTCCGGTATCGTAATAGCAAATATTGGTAGGATTCTGCAAGTTTGAACCGCCAGGTACTGCTCCGGGAAAAAACCATTGCCACGAAGTTGGGTTATTTGTACTTTGATCGGTAAAACTAATGCACATACTATCGCATATTTCGGTTTGGCTAGCAACAAACTGAACCACTGGCATAGTGCAAGACTGAACCGTAATATAATTCACTTTTGCAATAGAATCTTGTACCGGCCCGTTGTATGCTACAAGCGAAACTGTGTAAACACCTGGTGTATTATAACAAATGGTAGGATTTTGTTGGGTAGATGTGGCAGGTGTTCCCCCCGGAAAATACCATTTCCAACTAGTGGCATTGGTACTTAAATCGGTAAAGTTTACACAATCACCGGAACAAATGGTTGTATTATTGGCTGTAAAATCAGCTGTAGGCTGAATACAGGAGCTAACCGTAATGTATGAATTTATTCCGAGTGAATCCTGCCCATTGATATTAGTAACAACCAAAGAAACCGGATACGTTCCTGTATTTGGATAACAAACTGCAGGAGGGTTTTGACCGTTAAAGGTAGCGGGTACCCCACCCGGAAAATACCACATCCATGAAGTTGGACTTCCTGTGCTATTATCGGTAAACGTAATGCAATCATTTTCGCAAATATTAGTAGAACTGGCAGAAAAAGCTGCGGTAGGAGGAGTACCGGCTTGTGCAGAAAGAGAAATGCTATCTACTGCAAAAGAGGGGTCAGTTCCCACTCCATCGTCATTGTTAACCCACCTGAAACCAATTTTAACTCCCGGATTGTTGTTGGCTGAAGGAGGAAGAGCTATAGAATAGGTTGTCCATTTAGCTTGTTCTGTACCTGTGCATGGAATGGGGTTACCAAATCCATCGCAACACATGGTTTTTGGCAAGTTTACTAATTGCGACCAAATGGCACCATCGAAATACCAAAGAGAGCCATCGTCATTTGTTCCATCGCCAAACTCTATGTAATGAAAAGAAAGTTGAATATTATTTTGGCCGGTGCAATTTATTGCTGGGGATTCGGCTCTTTTGTCGGTTTCTACACAGTATAGCACTCCACAAACTCCACCTGCATTGTAAGCTGCACCTAAATCGGTAGGAAAGAAACCATCATCGGAACCAATATGTAGCGTTCTATCGGTTAAGCCTCCGTTATTTAGGCAACCATCTCCGCAGTTTCCACTTCCCATTCCGGCTTCGGTGGCACTTACAAACCATTTGTTTGCTTCTGCGGCATTTACTCCGGTGTTAGTTACTGTCCATACTCCATTTGCCGACACAAAACCATTGGCATTTTGGCCCTGATTGCATCCTGTACCAAATGTTTCGGTCCAAAAAATTTGAGAAAAAAGTGGCACTGCTATAGCAGAACACACTAAAAACAATATTATTTTTTTCATGCTAAAAATTGTTACGGGTGCAAGTTAGTAAAATTTTAAAAATCGGAATAAATTATGCTTTATGAAGACGGGAATAGGTGTAAAAAAGATGCTTCACTTCACAAATTTATTCTAACTTCTTTAAAAACTGCAGAGTATCTATATCATCGGCAAATGCTGCAATTTCCGGAAATTGGGCTTCTCCGGGAGAGGTGTTGCATATCTTTTCTATTTTTCCTGCCACACACTGTATATTGTTTTTATTTAGTTCTATAAATTCTTCTATCTCTTCCAAGTGTTGGTATTCTGTATAATTCAATACTGCAACCGGGGCAAATAATTCTTTTTGATTCCTTAGTATGAGTATGCCATTTTCGGTAAACGGTATTTCATTTAATGAATATACAGCCCGGTTATAATCAAGATTATTCATGTATTTTTGGTGAAATTGCAAATGAGAATAGAGGCTAAAAACAGGCTCGAAGATTAAGTTTAAGTCATAATTTTTGGGAATAAAAACTAACGAAATATTTCTGCATCCTAGTCCATAATAGAAAAGTACATCATTAGCTAATCCAATTAATTCTTCTTTGCTTTCGTTTCCTGTTAATGCGGCCATTGATTTTCGGTTGGCACGAATAATATGAGGAATGTGCCCAAAATAAGATTTAAAGTATCGAGATGAATTGTTGCTGCCTGTAGCTATTACGGCATCTACGTTATTCAATCTATCGGAAAAATTAATTCGATTTGAAAAGGAGGGATTATATGTTGTTAGAAGTTTTGCGATAAAAGGCATTAGATACAAATCATTTGACGACTGTTTTATGATTGCTTTGTGCCCAGAAAGTAATACACATAAAAAATCGTGAAACCCAACCAATGGAATATTTCCGGCTAAAATTAAGCCCACGTTTTTAGAAGTATTATTTTGATTAAAGTCATATTTTTCAGTAAACCGAACCAAGATTTCTCTTTCCAACCACTTGCTTATTCCTTCTATTGCCCTCTTTATATTCGTTTTATCAAACCACCCATTGTAATGATGGTAATTTTCAATTAATTCCGAGAACTCTTTGTGTTGTGCTTCGTCAATACCCCCAAACGCATCATTTTTTTTCTCTTTTTGAGTAAACGATTGTAAAAATTCTCCCAATAAAGCAAAGGCTTCTATTCTGTCAGATAAATTCATTTTTTTTAGAAAAACAACAAGTTAGTGGTATATTTGCAGGCGAAATTAACAAAAACATTAACCTAATTATTTTATAGTATGGCTATCGTAATAACAGATGAATGTATTAATTGTGGAGCTTGTGAGCCCGAATGTCCTAACAACGCAATTTACGAAGGAGGAGCTGGCTGGCGTTTCTCTGAGGGAACTACCTTAAGTGGTTCTTTTAATCGTTTATCGGGAGACTCCGTTGATGCCGATGCAGAGCAAACTCCCCTCAGCGATGACTTTTATTTTATCGTTCCCGATAAATGCACCGAGTGCGTTGGTTTTCATGATGAGCCTCAGTGTGCAGCCGTTTGCCCGGTTGATTGTTGTGTTGACGACCCAAACTTTAGAGAAAGTAAAGAAGAATTAGAAGCGAAAAAAGCGAAACTGCACGCTTAGGTCATTCAATATCTTTCTTTTCTGCACGTTTA
This sequence comes from Flavobacteriales bacterium, assembly GCA_013359255.1. Lineage (GTDB taxonomy): Bacteria > Bacteroidota > Bacteroidia > Flavobacteriales_E > Vicingaceae > BCD5. The sequence continues at coordinate 141,057 of JABWCF010000011.1, read as the reverse complement.
TTGATATGTTTCTCTTATGAAAAAAATAATCGTAACATATCGGGTTCTCTTTTTTTGTGTTTTCTTCCCTTTTATTTTATTCTCGCAGGAAACACCAAATGCCCAGTCTTTAATAGAACTTCAACAGCTCTCTCATCAAATTCTGAAAGAGGGAACTGATTATGAAAAAGATTCATTAAACGCGGTGTTTAAAAACAGTCTTCGATCTTCACTTGTAAATGCTATTTTTTTTAGTTACCCATTTGACGAATTAAAAACCATTGCTCGTTTTACATCGGCCGATAAGCAGGTTCGTATTTTTAACTGGCATATACCTTATTCCGATGGCACTTTTTCTTACCACGCTTTTGTAGTAAAAAAAAATAATGCAGAAAATAAAGTAAATGTTTTTGAGCTTACCGATAACAAAGCGAACTTGAAAAACATAGAAAATTCGACTTTTAAAAACACGCATTGGTTTGGGGCGCATTATTATAATCTGATAGAAGTTAAAAACGGAAAGCAAACATACTTTACCCTGTTGGGTTGGGATGGAAATAACCTGCTTACCAACCGAAAAATTATTGATGTGTTGTATTTTAATAGCAATAATGAGCTGTTACTAGGAGCCTCCATTTTTAAATCGAAACAAAAACCGCAAAAACGCTATCTCTTTGAGTATGCAGACGAGGCCAACTTTACATTAAACTACAACGAAAAAGAAAAATGCATTATTTTCGATCATCTCTCTCCCATTAGCAGTAGCTTAAAAGATGTAAAAGCCTACCACGTACCAGATGGTTCTTTCGATGCATTTAAGCTAGAAAAAGGAAAATGGATTTTTATTTCGGATTATGACGCCCGACTTGAAAAAAATATAAAAGATAAGTTTTACAAACTCGAAAAAACACCACAACCCGAGAAATAATTTCTATTCTTTATAAAATTATTTTAAAATCTATCTCCACAAACTCCGCTTCATTTCCTGCTTTATCTAAGGCATTTACAATCATATGATAGGTTCCTGTATCGGCATCATTCGGAATGTTCATTTCCTTTTTTATAATGTGCATAATACCCGAAAGCTCCCCTGAGATTTTAGTTTCCCACATTCCCATCATTCTGCCATGTCCGTGCCCTGCCCCATTGTGTATATCAATATCGTACTCACTCAATGCAATGTTATCCGTAAAAGTAGCATTGAATACAATGGTTTCACCCGCCTTGTATTCTGCCGCTTCTATAGATGAGTTCATTTTAATTTTTGGCTTTTCAGTGTCGGCTTTTTCTTTTTTGCACGATAAAATTAGAATTGGCAAAGCCATTAAGAAAACAGAAGCCATTGTTTTTATCTTCATCATTATTATTTTTATTGAGATTTCGAATTAATAATTGTAAATGGTATTTTAAGTGAAACTGTAATGTTTTGTCCAGGCTCAGGCAAATTCAACGGACGATAAAAACTTAAATGATTAAAATATTTTTGATTCAGTAAATTCCTTACCTGAAAAACAAAAATTACTTCTTGTTTTCCTATTAATAAAGTAGAACCTATAGAAAAATTAAATAAAAGATACTGAGGTGTATTTTTTTCATTACGTTCTACCCTATTTTGTGCAAAAACATAACGAGAATCCACGCCTACGTACACATTAGAAAATCTTTTATGTTCTTTTACTACGGTATATTCTTTTTCGAATGTAACAGAAGAAGGTACGGAAAAGGGCAAGGGTAGTGTTGTAGAAAAATTATAATTATATACGAAGTCGTGTATTAACCCTAAGTGCCACCGATGATGAATATGCACATCTACATCGGTTTCATAACCTGCAAAAAATACATCACCTTGTTTATAGTTATAAATTTGCCCTCCCCCCTCGGCTGATGTTGCATACTTTCCACTTGGAGCCAAATAAATGTAATTGGTAAAATAATTAAAAAAAGGGGTTACCCTAAACATCACTTGTTTTTTCTGAAAGGTAACATTCAAGTCTGTTTGGTAGCCTCTTTCAGCCTTAAGATTTGCATTTCCTCTCTCGTACCTAAAAGCACCGTGATGTAAACCGTTAGAGGCAAGTTCCGCCACCGTTGGGTAACGAAAACTAGTACCCACATTAAACTTAATATTAAACCATGTATTGGTAATCCAAGAAAATCCACAGGAACCCGATAGAGTAGAATAACTACGGTTAAATTGTATTGAACTTGCCCTAAATAAAACAGGCAACAACTCTTGGTTGTAAATGGTGTCTATAAATTCGGAAACATTTATTACTCCACCATCGGCACGAACACCTCCACTAAAGGTTAATTTTTCGCTTTTCCTGTATTCGCTAAAAATAAAAAGGCCTCCTTCGTTTACGGAAAATGCCGGTATTAAGAAATTATATCCTCCTATTTTATTTTCTTTTCTTTTTAGCGATAAACCAAAAACATGTTGCCATTTTTCATTCATGTTTAAATGATATTTAAAAGTTGCCGAAGCTACTTGTAAAACAAGTTTTAAAGCTTCATCGGTTGTTTTATAACTTGGCAAATAAACTCCGTTATGTAATTCTTCTTTTTCTTTTCTTAAATTTTGCTGCACCCCCAAATCAATTTCTAACCAATTTTTTTTAAAAAGCACGCTAGTGTTTGAACTAATTTTAAAATGTTCTACATATTGATATGGGTACTCTACATTTCTATTATTTCCATCGTTCTGCAACTGTTTAATGTTTGGCCTACCATGTGCCCCCGGAAAAAAGCCCGCCCACTGCCTAAAGGCAGAAACTGTTAGCTGTGTTACTCCCCAGCTTTTATTTATACCCCCTGTAAAAGAAAATGCCTCTTCTTTTCCTGCAGTGTTTTTTAATCGATTATTGTAAAGAGGCAAAATATAGCGATTGTAAGAAAACGAGTCGGCAGGCACTTTATAATCGGCATACTCTCTAAAAGAAGCTCTGGTTCTAAAAAACAACCCGTTTTTATTTGCCTCTAACATAAGAGATGTTGCGAAAAGATTAGTATTACTCTGCCCTGAAGTAACAAACGATCCTGACATTTTACCTTGTGTGGGAATAGGCATAGGCTTAAGATTTAGCAAACCTCCCATCGCATCAGAACCATAAACCAACGAAGCTGGGCCTTTTAATATTTCCACTCGGCCAATACCAAACTGATCTATTTCCAACCCATGGTCGCTCCCCCACTGCTGCCCATCTTGCACTATGCCATTATCTACCGTAACAATTCTATTAAATCCCATACCCCGAATAATTGGTTTTGCCACTCCGGTACCTGCCGAAATGTATGTAACACCAGATATTTTTTCTAATGATTGCATTAAATTAACTCCCAAAGATTTTAACAAATAATCATCGTTTACAACATCTATAGTTTGAGTTTGCTCCGCTTTTCCGGTTCTCATCATATCCGATTCTACCAACACTTGCTCAAATTCAAAAGTGGCAGACTTCAAATGAAAATTAATTTCTACATCGGCATTTGTTACTTTTATGTTTTTAGAAAGGCTTTCATACCCTAAATGCTTAATATGCAAATGATAGGTGCCACTTTTCACATTTTTAATTTCAAACTTGCCTTCGTTATTGCTTGTAGCTCCCGATTTTGTTTCGTGTAAATAAATACTTACTCCGTTTATTGGTTTATCTGCTGTATCTACTACAACTCCACTAATATTATACGTTTGTGCTGTAATTACTCCCGATTCCAGCATTAGTAGGCAGAGAAACACAAGGGGGAGTTTTTTCAAACTCCTCTCGTAACCCAAAAAAACTGTAAAAACTTCTTGCATTTTTTATTGAACAAATCTATACAAAAAAATTTATTTGCAATGTTGTTGCAAATAAATTTTCGATTACCAATAAAAACGATACTTTTGACCCCTATAAAATATATTAAATATGAGAAAGATTATTGGATTAGCCGCTGGAATTTTATGTATCATTCATTTGAATGCACAAGACACCTTACGAAACAAAAAAGACGGTGGATACCATTTTAAGGTTATAAAGAAACTAGAATCTACCGATGTAAAAGACCAATGCAAGAGTGGTACATGCTGGAGTTTCTCTGCCCTATCGTTTTTTGAGTCAGAACTGATTCGCACAGGAAAAGGGAAACACGATTTATCGGAAATGTTTGTGGTTTACCATGCCTACAACGATAAAGCAGAAAAATACGTACGCATGTACGGAAATTACAACTTCGGACCTGGCGGAGCTTTTCATGATATTCCGTATGTAATTAGAAAGTACGGAATAGTTCCCGAAGAAGCTTATAAAGGTTTAAACTACGGTGAAGAAAAACATCAACATTCTGAACTTGATGCTATTTTAAAATCAATGGCTGATGTAGCTGTAAAAAAACCAGCCGGAAAACTTTCTCCTTCGTGGAAAGAAGCATACAGAGGAACTCTCGATGCCTATTTAGGTAAAATGCCCACTGAATTTACCTACCAAAATAAAAAATATACACCACAATCCTTTACTCAAAATCTTGGATTAAATATGAATGATTACGTTTCCATTACCTCTTTTACACACCACCCTTTTTACAAATCGTTTGCCATTGAAGTACCCGATAATTGGGTAATGGAAACCTCGTACAACCTCCCTCTCGATGAGATGATGCAGGTAATGGAATACGCCATAACCAACGGCTTTACCTTTGCTTGGGCAGCCGATGTTTCGGAAAAAGGTTTTGCCTTTAAACAAGGTTTAGCCATTGTGCCAAAAGACGAAAGTACCATCGATGTAAGAGGTAGAGATAATTCTCATTTCAGCGATGCCGGTGCCGAGAAAAAAAGTTCGGCCTTTGACGAACCTGTTGAGGAAAAAGAAATTACACAAGCCCTTCGCCAAAACGCTTTTGACAATTTATCTACTACCGATGACCACGGAATGCACGCAACCGGCATCGTAAAAGACCAAAATGGTAAAAAATACTACATGATTAAAAATTCTTGGGGCGAAGCCAACGACAATAAAGGATATTTCTTTGCTTCAGAAGCCTATGTAAGATACAAAACAATCAACATTTATCTTCATAAAAACGCACTCCCTGCAGACATCAAAAAGAAACTTGGAATAAAATAACTCTAAACTTTTCTGCGAAACTAAAACATCTAATCTGTTTTAGTTTCGCTCATTTATTCTCTTTACTTGTATTGCTCTACCTTTATAAGTAATTTAGCCCTATTCCCAAGTACATACACTATGAATTTTTCCGATTTTTCTTTCCACCCTAATTTATTTGAAGGCATTAGGGCTATGCATTTTGAACAAGCTACCCCCATTCAAGATAAAGCCATTCCTATAATTATTGAAGGAAAAGATTTAATTGCTTGTGCTCAAACTGGTACAGGAAAAACAGCAGCTTATCTTCTTCCGGTAATTCATAAAATTTTAGAACAACGTATTAATGGAACTACGATGCTTGTAATTGCCCCTACCAGAGAATTAGCACAACAAATAGACCAACAGGTAGAGGCTCTGGCATATTTTACAGGGGTAAGTTCTATTGCGTTATACGGAGGAGGCGATGGAGCGGCATGGGATCAACAAAAAAAAGCCATACAACAAGGCGTAGAAATTATTATTGCCACACCCGGCAGATTAATAGCCCTGCTTACCTCGGCCCAAATAAATCTTAAAAATATAAAACATCTGGTACTAGATGAAGCCGACCGAATGTTGGACATGGGATTTAACGATGATATCATGCGCATTGTTTCCTATTTACCGGAAAATAGGCAAACTCTCCTATTTTCGGCAACCATGCCACCTAAAATAAGAACGCTTGCTAAAACCATATTAAAAACCCCATTTGAAATAAATATTGCTATTTCCAAACCAGCCGAAGGAATTTTGCAACAAGCCTATTTGGTTTATGATTCACAAAAAGTGGCTTTAGCAACACACCTCCTTAAAAACAAACAATACAACAGTATTATTATTTTTGCTTCAACCAAAGAAAAAGTAAAAGAATTAGATAGAACCCTTAAGCGAGAAGGAATTCCTTGTCACGCCTTTCATTCTGACTTAGAACAACCGGAACGAGAAGAACTGATGAGGCAATTTAAAAACAAAAAAATAAGCACATTGGTTGCAACCGATGTAATTTCAAGAGGCATTGATGTGGTAGGAATAGATTTAGTGATAAATTTTGATGTGCCGCCCGACCCCGAAGATTACATACACCGCATTGGCAGAACGGCCCGGGCCGAGAGTACAGGAACAGCCATTACTTTTGTAAACGAAGCCGACCAACCCAAATTTTTCCGAATAGAGAACTTAATAGGTAAAGATATTTCAAAAATTCCAACTCCTGAACACATAGGGAGCAGCCCAATTTATCAACCCGAACTAAGAAGAAAAACAAATTTCAGAAATGATAAATTCAAGAAAAAATTCAGAAAAAAATAACAGCATTCATGCAACTCGAATTTTATAAATACCAAGGTACCGGAAATGATTTTATAGTGATTGACAATCGCAAAAATGTTTTTCAAAAAAAAAATGCAGCAATCATTAAAAAACTTTGTAACCGCAGGTTTGGTATAGGAGCTGATGGACTTATCCTTATAGAAAATAGTACAGAATATGATTTTCACATGGTCTATTTTAATGCCGATGGTAGCAAAAGTTTTTGCGGAAATGGAAGTCGCTGTGCCGTTCATTTTGCCAGATTTTTAGGGATTATTAAGAATAAAACTCACTTTTTATCTACCGATGGTGAACATGAAGCCACCATACGCAACAACACCATTGCCCTTAAAATGAAAAATGTAAACCATGTGGAAAATGGCAATAGTTTTTACTTTTTAAATACCGGTTCACCTCACTACATTGTATTTACCAACGATGTAAAAAAAATAAATGTGCCGGAAGAAGGCCAAAAAATTCGCTACAATAAAAGATTTAAAAAAAGCGGCACTAACGTAAATTTTGCAACACTTAAAAACAGTATTCTTTTTGTAAGGACCTACGAAAGAGGTGTAGAAAACGAAACTCTATCATGTGGCACAGGAGTAACAGCCACTGCTATTGCCGCCTCCATACACTTTTCCTTAAAAAATAAATCAATAGCTATTGAAACCTTAGGCGGAAAACTTCGTGTTAAGTTTACCCAAAAAAGTCAACAACATTTTTCTGACATTTGGCTAATAGGTCCGGCCCAATGTGTTTATAAAGGAAGTTTAGAAATTTAGTGTACACTACATTAAACTATCTGTAGTAGCAGTAGTCTAACTCGTTTAAATTTTAAAATATGTGCATTTAGTTGGCTCAAAAATGCATAGATTTATGGCCTGATGCTGCATTTGGAAGACTCTGAACTACTCTCAATGTTTAGCGATGAAAACTCGCGAAACTATGCCTTCAATCTGATTGTAAAAAAATACCAGCAAAAAATATATTGGCACATACGAAGAATGGTAATAGACCACGATGATGCCAATGATGTAACCCAAAATACCTTTATTAAAGCATGGAAAGGCTTAGAAGCATTTAAACAAGAAGCACAATTGTACACTTGGCTTTACCGTATTGCTACCAACGAAAGCATTAATTTTTTAAATAAAAAAAGAAAAGTTTTATTGCTTCCTTTAATTGATGTAGAACGCGAATTAAGCAACAAATTAGAAGCCGATGCCTACTTTTCGGGTAATGTCATACAAAAAAAATTACAAAAAGCCTTGTTACAACTACCCGAAAAGCAACGAATTGTTTTTAATCTCAAATACTTTGAAGAAATGAAATACGAAGACATGAGTACTATTTTAAATACCTCTGTAGGTGCTCTTAAAGCATCGTATCATATTGCTGTAAAAAAAATAGAAGAATATTTAAAAAGTCATTAAACCATTTCAATAAATAAATGTCAAACTAGAACGAGTGCTATGAAAAAAACAAACACCACCGAAAATATTGATTCTCTGCCACAAACACTTCATTCTATCGGCAATGAAAATCCATTTAGAGTTCCTGAAAACTATTTCGATACGCTACGCATAAGCATTGCCGATAAAATTTCAGAAAAGAGAGAAACCTCCCCATGGATTCATTTCATCCTAAAAAAAGAAATCTTTTATACTGTTTCTCTATGTTGTGTCATAGCATTTTTTGTAATATTCTTCCCCATAATTTCAACTCATTACAATGATTCGAAACTTTCTGTTTCGGATTATGTAATTGAAGAAAAATACAGCTCCTTTGATGAAGACATGCTCGTTGCATTTTTAACTGAAAATGAAGAAGATAAAACATCGGACAATGATTACTTAATGGATTACCTGCTCCATAACGATACCGATATAAATTTAATAATGGAGGAGTTGAAATAATGAAAGTATATACATTTATATTACCTGCCATGTTGCTGTTTTCGGTATTTTCATTTGCTCAAAAAAGCACTACAAAAGAAGAAATTGAAGCTATGAAAGTGGCATTTATAACAAAATACGTAGGGCTTACCCCTCAAGAATCAGAGAAATTTTGGCCTCTTTTTAACGAATACGAAAATAAACAGAAAATGCTGAAAGCTACCTACCGAGATTTTTCTGTTATTTCGATAGAGGAAATTAATAAATTATCGGATTCCGAATTACAAAAATTAATAGACAATCACGGTACCATCAAGCAAAAAGAAATTGAACTTTTTAACGAATACAATTCAAAATTTCTGAGTGTGTTGCCCGTAAAAAAGGTAGCCAAGCTCTATTTATCAAGAGAAGAGTTTAAAAAACACCTATTACAAAAAATTCGGGAACAGCCCTCGAAGTAAAATAAATACATACTAAAATGTGCTTACTTTTGGCAGATGCCTAGTAACCGTCAGTTGTTTTTACAACATCTTGCACAAACTTCAGATTTGCCCATGGCACTAGAAATTGAAAAAGCCGAAGGGGTGTTTTTGTACGATACTATCGGAAAAAAATATTTTGATTTAATCTCTGGAATTGCTGTTAGTAATTTAGGACACAAGCACCCGAAAGTAACCGAAGCGGTAAAAAAACAAACCGATGAGTTTATGCACCTCATGGTGTACGGAGAATACATACAAGCTCCGCAAGTAAAATTAGCTAAGAAACTGGCAGAGGTTCTTCCACCTTCGCTTTCGTGTACCTACTTTGTAAATTCCGGAAGCGAAGCCATAGAAGGTGCCCTAAAATTGGCCAAACGGTATACCGGAAAAAACAAAATTATCTCATTCACCAATGCGTATCATGGAAGTTCGCATGGAGCACTGAGCATTTGCGGAAATGAAGATTTTAAACGAGCCTTTTATCCGCTCTTGCCCAATGTATACCATTTACCGTACAACTCCTTTTCTGAATTAAATGAAATAGACAATAACACGGCTTGTGTGGTAATTGAACCTGTACAAGCCGAAGCGGGAATCATTCTTCCTGAAGTAAACTTTTTAATGGAGGTGCGAAAAAAATGTACCGAGAACGAAGTTCTACTTATTTTCGATGAAATACAAACAGGATATGGACGTACAGGCACACTTTTCGGATTTGAAAAACACAACGTAATACCCGACATTCTAGTGTTGGCCAAAGGTTTTGGAGGAGGCTTACCATTAGGGGCTTTCATTTCATCTAAAGAAATAATGCACTGCCTTACGAATAATCCCACACTAGGGCATATTACCACCTTTGGCGGAAATGCACTTAGTTGTGCCGCCAGCTTGGCTACTATCGAAGAATTGCTCAATAACCAGTCGCTGATAAATCAAATACCCTCAAAAGAGAATTTATTTTTGAAATTACTAAAAGGAAAAAAAATAAAAAATATCCGATCGGCAGGATTAATGTTGGCTATAGAGTTCGAAAATTTTGAAACAAACAAAGCCATTATTGATGCTTGTGTAGAGAACGGAGTTATTTCAGATTGGTTTTTATTTAATTCTCAAAGTATGCGTATTGCACCTCCTCTTATTATTACACACGAACAAATAGAAGAATGTTGCAAAAAAATAAACGAAGCAATAAACCAGTAAGTTTATTCAATTTTTATATTTTCTTCTAGAATTATTTTTTCTAAATCGTCTATTTCAAATTGACCGGGGTCTAAGGGGTCGTTGAAAAACATTTGTTTTTGTTGGGTTCCCTCCTTTTTTCCGGCCAATGATACACGTACCCCTACTCGCAAATACAGTGAGGGATTAAGCGGATAATGGTTGTTTACCTTATCGGCCACCATATAAATATTACGCCCACCCAATATACCTCCTCCTATGGTGTAGCCAAGTTTTTTTTCTTTTCCGGCTTCCAGTTGCATTCCTAACTGCATTTCGCTGTAAACAAAAGCTAATCTGCTCACGGATACAGCACTTGTACTAAAAGCCTCTTCGTTTGATAATAGAGAAACATTACCATTGGGTTGCAGTAAAAAGCGAACCAATGTATTTTTATTTACATTATGAGCTAATGAAAAATTAAAGGGTAAATAAAACTGCAAAACATCATCATCAGAAAACTGGTAACGCAGTCCAATAATGGGAAGTGGCAAAAATGCATTGCGAGTTTTTACATTCAGCAAACCTAAATTCCATGTTACTTTCTTATTTGATTTAATGGAATACAAACCCATAAGATATAGCACTTCGTTTGTTTTCACATTGTTGGTAATATCATTGTTCAAAATAAGACCACCATCGAAAAGCCACGAAGTTTTTTTTCTGTCTTTAAAAATATACGTAAACCCGATGCTTGCATTAAGTATATCGTGATTGTTTGCTAAACGCGAAAAATACAAATCGTTGAAACGTGCCGAAGAATGTATGGCAAATATAGATGATGCGGTATCCCATTTATCTTGTTCGTAATACGAAAGATTATTTTTGAGCGGAATCCAACAACCTACGAGATATCGATTAGAGGCAAAAGAATACAAGCTATCTTCGGTAGTGCTTACGGGCATAAAAGTATTCGTGGTATAGATGCTGGGAGGCATCTGTAAATCGAATAAATTACTTCGCTGAGCCTTAACCAGCAAAGAACTTTGTAAATACAAAAAGAGGATTATAAAAATTTTGTTTAATCTTTTCATATACAAAAGATAAAAACCGGACGAGCCTTATGGGAAAGCTCGCCCGGTTAAACCTAAACCATTAAACCTACCTATTTTAAATTAAATGTATATGTTTTTTTGCCAATTGTTGCAGTAGCCTGATTGTCGCAATCTCCATTTCCAAAATCTACTACACGTTTTTTCAAATCTTCGGGTTGAAGTTCCAATACTCCTTTTGTAATTTCTATTTTGTAACCACAAAACTGAACTCTTAGTGGGGTGGTAATGGTAACGGTAAATTTCCGTCCGTCTCTGTTTACTCCATTACCAGTACCTGTAATTAAATAGGCATCATCGGTAATACCTGATATTCCATTTGTCCAAAAAGTAGTGCTTTCTCCTTCTATCCATTCGCGTGTACGAGATGATTTCCACTCTATTACTTTATTATCGGGGGTGGTAATTTTTCCATCCACTTCTATAGAGTAGGTTAAATTTCCTGCATTATTTCTGCCGTTGTTTGTTACCACTTTAGTTCCCTCTACTTTGTTATCATTGATGTAATAATTATCTGGCTTAATAGTAATAACAGTTCCGGTTTCTCTGTATTTTCCGGTAATTGTAACTATAATTTTGCCTCTTCGTTCTTTATTATCATTTCCTTTGCAATTGGTTGGGCCAAAATCTATGGTAAGTGTTTTAGGAAATGTAATAGAATCAAATGGAGTTAGCGTAACAGTTGCACAATTTCCAGCCATTTTAAAAGCTTCAACCATTCTGCCTTCTTTAAGTTTAGACTGCTGTCCTGCTTCATCGTCAACGGTTTTATGCATATCTTCAAACATAGAGCGAGCCATTGCATCGTCTTGTTCTGAAGTTGTATCGCGGTTTAATTTTCTTTTTTTGCAAGAACTTGCTACAAAAGCAAGAGATACAAGAAATAGGATACTTAAAATTAATGTTTTAGTTTTCATAGTATTGTTTTTTGTGTGTTTTGCACTGTATGACCGCAAATAATTTGAAAGGTTTAATCGGATAATAAAAAAAATTAAAATTTATTTAGAGAAAGTAACACCAAAGTGCATGCTTCTTCCCATTTTATATTGTTTTCGTTTAGTAATTGTTGAAGTTCGGCATTTTCTGTTCCCGGATTAAAAATCACTCTTTGTGGATTTGTTTCAATTATGTACTTGTAATAAGGTTTCTGATTCGTGGGGTTCACATAAATTGTAATCGTATCAATGTTACTTAGTAAAGGAGGGCTTGTTTGTACTGTTACGGTTGATATATTGCCCTCTTTGCTTCCTATGGCTTTTACAAAACAACCATGAGCTAAAAGCTGCAACACCGCTTTATGTGAGTATTTATCCGGATTAAGGCTTGCCCCAATTACCAATGTATCTTTACTCATCTTTATGCTCTTATTTTTCCACCCAACTGTTGCTCTATCGCTTGTTGAATTTTTTGCATACTGTTTTCTATTTCTTTATCGGTAAGAGTTGCCGCTTCATTCTGCAGATAAAAAGCAATAGCATACGATTTTTTTCCGCTTTCGATATTTTTTCCTTCGTACACGTCAAATATCTGAACCTCTTTAAGTAATTTTTTTTCTGTTTTATAAGCCAACTCTTTTACTTCCGAAAAACGGATTTCTTTATTAAAGAGAATGGCCAAATCTCTGCGTACACCTATAAATTTAGAAACATCTTTATACCTTGCACCTGTTGTACGTAAACCTTTCAAAAGATTTTCAATATTTATTTCGGCAAAAAATACGGGTTTATCAATATCAAATTGTTTTAATAGCCCTTTGTTTATATTTCCTATTATGGCAATAGGGGTTTCTTTTAGAGAATACTCTATAGCATCTTGTAGCCCGTGCAACGTCAGGTTGTATTGTGTAGTAACTTCTTTTTCACAAACGGAAAGAATGGTAAACAAGTTTGCAACAGTCCCTTTGAGTTCAAAAATATCGGAATGCATTGGGGGATTATTCCAACTTTCTTTAAATCTTTCTCCGGTAATAAAGAGAGCTAGCTTTTCTGATTCTTCGTATTTATTTTCATTTTGGGTATATACTTTCCCTAACTCAAAGAATTTAAGGTTTGTATTTCGTCTATTCATGTTGTATGCGATGCTTTCTAAACCTCCGTACAACATTGAGGCTCTAAGTGTATCTAACTCCGAACTAAGGGCGTTTAAAACTTTTACGGCATTTGGTTGGTTTGTGTAATATGCGGAATTAGAAAGTGAATTGGTTAATATTTCTGAAAACCCAGATGAAATGAGATAACTGAAAATAGAGCGTAATAGTTTTTGTTTATCGGGCTTTTGAATGGTTGAGATGGTTGTATGTAATAGAATGGGGATTTCAATTTTATCGTATCCATAAATTCGGAGTATCTCCTCGGCTACATCAACTTTTCTGGTAACATCTACTTTAAAAGGAGGAATAGAGAGTTGTAATTCTGTTGCTGTTTCGGAGTCTATTTTTATTTCTAAATTTTTAATTATTGATTTTTGAACTTGAATAGGAATTTCATTTCCTGCAATTTTATTCAAATACTCAAAATCGAAATTTATTTTACAATCGTTAATAGGATTGGGATACACATCTATTATGGGAGAATACATTTCACCTCCTCCTACTTCTTGAATAAGTAGGCAAGCTCGTTTTAATGCGTAAATCGTGATGTTTGGATCTGCTCCTCTTTCGTATCGGAAGGAGGCATCTGTATAAAGAGCGTGTTTTTTGGAGGTTCTGCGAATAAAGGCCGGATTAAAATAAGCACTTTCTATAAAAATATTTTTTGTTTGTTGTGTAATCCCCGACTTACTTCCGCCAAAAACCCCGGCTATACACATCCCTTCTTTTTCGTTACATATCATTAAATCGTTAGCCGAAAGAGTTCGTAACACACCATCTAAGGTTTCGAAAATAGTTCCCTCGGTAAGAGTATCAACAATTACTTTGTTTCCCTCAATTTTGTCTGCATCGAAAGCATGAAGGGGCTGTCCTAATTCGTGTAAAACAAAATTGGTAACATCTACAATGTTGTTAATAGGTTTTAGTCCAATAAATTTAAGTTTGTTTTTAAGCCATTGAGGTGATTCTTTAACCGTAACACCTGAAATATAAATTCCTGAATACCTGGGACAGGCTTCTAAATGTTGTACAATAACTTCTATTTTTGGTTTTTCGGCACTTGTTTTAAATGCCTCAATGCAAGGTTTCAATAACTGCATATTTTGTTTTAGAGCTAAAACAGCTACCACATCTCTAGCAACCCCAATGTGTGATGCTGCATCTACCCTATTGGGAGTTAAACCTATTTCGAAAATATAATCTTCTTCTACTCCAAAATAATTGGCTACTGGTTCTCCCACACTAACCGTATCGGTTAGTACAATAATACCTTCGTGCGAATAGCCAACACCAATTTCGTCTTCGGCACAAATCATACCTTCAGAAACTTCGCCCCTTATTTTAGTTTTTTTAATCTCAAATGGCTCTCCATTTTTTGGAAAAAGAGTAGTGCCTATAGTTGCCACTACCACTTTTTGTCCTTTTTCTACATTAGGAGCTCCGCAAACAATTTGCAATTCAGATTCATTGCCTATATCAACCTTAGTAAGCGATAGCTTATCGGCATTGGGGTGTTTTGTGCAAGAAGTAACTCTTCCAACTAAAAGTCCGGTCAGTCCACCTTCTATTGAAAATACTTTTTCGTATTTTTCTACTTCTAATCCACAGTCGGTTAATATTTTTTCCAACTCTTTAACATCTGGGCTTACCGAAAGATAAGAACACAACCAATTATATGAAATCTTCATGCTGCTTAAATAAACAACAAAAATAGAATTTTAGACTTTAAATAATGAGGTAAATTAGTGTATTGTTTAAAAATGATGGAATTGTATAACGGTTAACAAAAAAATAAAATATAATTTGAGAATATACATAAAAAATGGTATACCTTTGAGCAACAAAATTTTAAGATTATGATTAAAAAAATACTCATTTTTCAGGTCGTATTGTTGTTGACTCTTTCTGCTATCGCACAAGGACCAACCATCGAAGGCACTTATTTACCGGTAAAAAACACCACTTTTAAACAGATTTGGGATACTACTGCAACGCTTTTAACTATACCCACTACGGGAGCTAATCAGGTTTGGAATTATTCCAATAAGTTTATTCAAATGCAGGACACTTTTCATACAAAAACTCTAGATAAATCAGGCCTGCCTTATTACCACTTATTTCCTGATGCTACTCATGCCTCTTTTTGGAATGTACCATTAAAAGATCAAGATTCCTTATTTTCATATTTTATTGTTGATACATCTGGATTTCACAGAATTGGAGGGTTTAGTATTATGAATACATTAGATTCGGTGTTTATAGAACCTTCAGAACTGTTCATGCCAGCCCGAGTAAAATACAACATGGATACTATCTTCAATTACAGCAGAACCGTTGGATACGGAAAATCGGGTAACTATAAAGTTAAATCGGTACAATTAAGAAATAAACAAATGGTGGGTGCGGGCTATGGCACATTAATTACACCATTAGGGAGTTTTTCCGATGTAGTATTAATGAAAGAAATAAACTACCGTACCGATAGCGTGTTTGTTGATTTTGGAGGAAATGGCAATTACACCTACTACCAAAAATATAATTATGATGCGATTTATTATCACTTTCTTCGCAACAATACATTTGCTACTACTCACCTAATGCTGCTGAAATGTTCTCCATTTAACAATTTTGTGTGGTATGGGTGGTACACTCTCCCTGTAGATTTTGGCAGTATTGAAGGATTTGTTTATGATACTACCGGTTTACAGGTTACAAATGGGGAGGTTTATTTATATCGAGAATATTCAAACTTTACAAAAAATGATATTCTCGCAATAACACCCATCAATTCAAATGGCTCTTATAAATTCGATTCTATTCCTTATGGAGAATACAGAGTAGCCGCAAGACCTGATTTACTTTTATACCCCAACTCCTTTACCACTTATTACGGAGATACTACCGACTGGAAAAATGCCCAAAGCATTATTACTACTAACAATGTAAATGGCATCAATATTACTCTTGATTACCACGACCCCAACATTGGCAATAACACCATTTCGGGTAAATTGTTGCTAAACTACAATTACAACAGAATAGGTCAGTTTGGTAAATTGATGAAAAATGACCCTATTCCCGGAATCGATATCATTGTTGAAAAAAAGCCTTCCGGGCCTGTTAAATCCTCCATTCAATCGAATAATAGCGGAGATTTTACCATTTCTAATTTAGAAAACGGAACTTACACCCTTTGGGTAGATATGCCCGGCTTAAACATGAGTGGTTCATATACCTTCACTTTATCCGGTTCTACTACTGTTTCCGAACTTGATTTTACCGTTGGAAAAGACAGCATACACCCATTTAATGCTACTTATGTGGTAAAACAAGATATTAAAGAAAACGGATTTTCTGTTTTTCCAAATCCTTCGGATAGTAAGGTTAATATCGCATATACATTAGACCATGCACAAAATGTTTCTTTTAAAATAGTGAACATCCTTGGCGAAACTATACGTGAAGTTAATTTAGGTAATAAACCAATTGGAAGTTACAATTATGTTATCGATTCAAATGAATTAAAATTGAATTCAGGAACATACTTATTACAAATGAATATCGGCTCAATGTCAAAAACCAAAAAGTTCTCTATCTTAAAATAGTTAAATTTTATGCTTACAGAAGGGCTGATGAATATCAGCCCTTTTTTTTTCTATTTTTGAATTGTAATTACAGACAATGTCTCCAGCGAAAATTATATACTCACTGCTTTTCTTTTCTATTCACCTATGTCTACAATCTCAAAATTATAATTTTCAAAATTTTTCAGTAGATAACGGCCTTTCTCAATCTCAGATATTAAGTATTTACCAACACTCTGATGGAGAAATTTGGTTAGGAACAAACAATGGTGGCATCTCAATATTCAACGGAAAAGCATTTCATTACTTAACAACTAAAAATGGTTTGTCCGACAATATTGTGTACTGTATTGAGAAGGGACCCGATGGTAATATATATGTAGGAACCAATAATGGCATCAGTATCATTAAACCCGATACTATTATAAAACTAGATACCACAAACGGATTGGGGCATCATCGGGTTTTTAAAATATTTTTCGATTCAAACAACAAATGCTGGATTGGTGCAGGAAATGGAATATATTTTTTAGAAAAAGAAAGTATTAAACCTTTTGAAGACAATATGCTTTTTGAAAACAAAGGAATTTTTAATTTTTACGAAGATGGAAACAAAAACATTTGGATTTGTACAATGGGTGTCGGACTCACAAAAATCACAAAGAAGGAAACTATTCAATACAATTCAAACAATTCTACAATATCAGATTTAGTATTTTCTATAGGAGAGATAAATGGAAAAATATGGGCTTTTACCAATAAGGGAGTATTTGAGTTGAACGAAAAAAATGAATTTGTATTCAAAACTATTGATAAAAGTAAAATGAATTTTCCGGTTTACTGTGCCATAAAAGATGATAATACCTATTGGCTTGGCACATACTCAGGTATATTCAAATACAATGGAGAAACTTTTACCAATATAACCAACCAAAACGGACTTATTGATAATGATATCTTTAAAATTTTAAAAGACCGAGAAGGGAATATTTGGTTTGCATCAAAAAATAATGGGGTTTCAAAATTGAGTTCAGAAAGATTTGTTTCACTAAATAAAAAGCAATTAAATATTGACGAAATAACTAGTGTATATAAGACTTCTACAGGCAAATTAATGATAAGTTCTGCCATTGGATTAATCATAAAGTCAGAAAATAAAATTGAGATTTATAATGAAAAAAGTAACCGATTAGAAAATAAGGTTCAAGACATAAATTATGCGTTTGAAATAGACAGCAATCATTATATTGTTGGTACTGATGCCGAGGGTTTGTACTTCTTTAATTTAGAAAAGAGAAACTTTACTCAAATTCCAACAATGGGAGGAAAATCTTATCAAATGATTTACCATATTTATAAAGACAGAGATGGGGTTATTTGGATATGTAGCAAAAACGGATTGTCTAAACTAGAAAATGGCAATGTAATACCCTTCCAACCTCAGATTATTCCTCAAACGGATATTTTTCAAATTTACCAGGATTTGAACAACCGTTATTGGCTAGCTACCGACAATGGGGTATATCTTTACGATGGTTCTTCCATTTACCAATTCTCAGAGAAAGAAGGAATCAAAAAAGGTCGGGTTCGTTCTATTGTTCAAACCAAAGACAGTACCATCTGGTTAAGTTCCAACTATGGAGTTTACAAATACTCGAATGGAAAATTTACAAATATTTCAGAAAAAGAGGGATTGGCTTCTAACGTAATTTATTCATTAATTGCTGATAGCAAAGGAAATATTTGGGCAGGACATCAATACGGAATAGATGTAATCAGTTTTAATAAAAACTCTTTCATTATAAAAAATTATAAAAATGATGACGGCTTTGCCGGCCAACAATGTTTACCAAACTCTATTTGCATTGACCAAAATGATAATATTTATATTGGCACCTTAAAAGGTTTGGTTATCTATAATCCCTCGCTTGATAAACCAAATACAAAAGAACCTTTAACGAGAATTACCAAGGTAAAAGTTTTTTCTCAAGATATAAATTGGAGAGATTATACCGATTCTATCAGCAATAATAATATACCTTTTAATCCCAATTTAACCTACGATAAAAATTACATTACCATAGAATTCATTGCCGTTAGCCACACTAAACCGGAACAAGTTGCTTATAAATATAAATTAGTAGGTTTAGATAAAGATTGGCAAATGGCCATAAATAAAACAGAAATAGCATACTCTAACCTACCTCCTGGCCATTATGAATTTTTATTATTTGCAAACAATGGTGATGATATTTGGAATAAAGAACCCGTATCGTTTAAGTTTACTATTAAACCCCCATTTTGGCAAACTTGGTGGTTCTACACCATTTGCAGCGGAATTGTTTTAGCCGGTATTTTATCGTATATTAAAATAAGAGCAGCGAACAGGCAGATTACGAAACAAAAGGAAATCATTGAAGAAAAAAATCAAGACATTACAGACAGCATCATTTATGCAAAAAGAATTCAGGAAGCTATTTTACCCATGAACAAATCGCTGAAATCATACTTTTCAGATTCATTTATTCTCTTTAAACCAAGAGATATTGTGAGTGGTGATTTTTATTGGTTTACAGAAGATGAGGAGAAATCAATTATTGTGGTTGCAGATTGCACAGGACATGGCGTTCCGGGAGCTTTTATGAGTATGCTAGGCACTAGTATATTAAATCAAGTAATTCGCGATGAAAACATAGCTAACCCCGGTTATGCACTAGATCGCATGGATGAAAAATTAAATATGGCTCTGCACAAGGCTTACAGTGAAACAAAAGCCCAAGACGGTATGGATATTTCGGTATGTACCTACTATAAAAATAAAAAACTAGTAGAATATGCAGGGGCCAATAACCCACTCTATGTTGTACGAAAAAATGAAAACCCTTTAATCATTAATGATAAAGTTGCTTCTCCTTTGCTACAAAACGAATCGTTTTCCTTTTATGAAATTAAAGCCAATAAACAACCTATTGGCGGAACGGAACGAAAACAAAAGTTTGCCACCCATTCTATAAAAGTTCAAAAAAATGACTCGTTTTATCTTTTTACAGATGGATATGCCGACCAGTTTGGTGGACCAAAAGGTAAAAAGTTTATGTACATACAACTTAAAAAATTAATCTTATCTATTCAACTCATGAATATGGAAGAACAGGAGAAAGAACTTATTAAAGTACTCGAAAACTGGAAAAACACCTCACACAGCCAAGTTGACGATATTTGTGTTATGGGAGTAAAAATTTAGCTTATTCTCCAAAATACCTCTCCATACGTTTTATTAGTTTTTGCACTTCACCATCGGTTTGTTTTTTATACAAATCCCAGTTGGGAATACCTCCAATCTTTTCGCTTCCGCATTCCGGATAACCCTCTAACGGGCCACCGTTTCCAATTAGCCCGTTTCCATGATGTATAAAATTTGAAAAGGTATATACAATGTTGCCTTTAGATACATTTAGTTTAAGTGAATACATTACATATCCGGCAGAAACCTCTGATTCCTCCTTATTATTAATGGTGCCATCATTTCCCAACTTGAATCCGGTACCTCCTACTCCTTTTTTATCGTAATAATGAACAGGAAGCGTACCATTGTAAAAATAGGTGCCGGAGTTTTTATTATACGAGTCATATTTTAAGGAACCAATATCTTCCGACATATTAGAAATATAGGCTTCGTTATTTTTCGCTTGAGCAATAGGGATATTGCCTTTTACTATTTTTCTTTCTTGTTTTTCTGTATTTTCTTGTGCAGAGGAAAAACTTATTGTACTCAACAAAATCAATAGGGGTAAAAATGCTTGTTTCATGAAATTATTTTTTTTGTAAAATTATACATTTATGATATTCTAGACCAATCATTTGTTTCTTTATATATTTTAAGCAACTGTTTCTTTAATTCTAAATGCTCTGTTTGATTTAAATCACTGTCGCTTTTCAACAAATCTTGTGCCGTATTTCTTGCCATATTTAGAATTGTAGCATCTTTAGTGAGGTCTGCTATTTTAAAATTCATTAATCCGCTTTGCTGTGTACCTTGAATATCTCCAGGACCTCTTAATTTTAAATCTACATCAGCAATCTCAAAACCATCATTTGTTCTTGTCATTGTTTCTATTCTTAGTTTTGCTTCTGTGGTTAGCTTGTTTCCTGTAAGTAAAATACAATAGGATTGTTCTGCCCCTCGCCCAACTCTTCCGCGTAACTGATGCAGTTGTGAAAGCCCAAAGCGTTCGGCATTTTCAATAATCATTACACTGGCATTGGGCACATTCACTCCTACTTCAATAACAGTGGTAGCTACCATTATTTGCGACTTACCTGTTACAAAAAGCTGCATCTGATATTCCTTATCGATAGGTTTTAATTTTCCATGAACAATGCTAATAAGAAAATTTGGAGGAGGAAAACGTACTAATAAGGTGTCGTATCCTTTCATTAAATGTTGTATATCCATTTTTTCCGACTCGTCTATTAATGGATATACAACATAAATTTGCCTACCTAACTTTACTTGTTGCTCTATAAAACCAAACACCTTAAGGCGGGCTGATTCGTAAAAATGTTGTGTTTTAATTTCTTTTCTTCCCGGAGGTAACTCGTCTATTATGGAAACATCTAAATCGCCATAAAATGTCATCGCCAGTGTACGAGGAATAGGAGTTGCCGTCATTACTAATATATGAGGGGCTGACGTATTTTTTTTCCAAAGTCGGGCTCGCTGTTCCACCCCAAAGCGGTGTTGTTCATCTACAATTACTAAACCTAAATTTTTAAATACCACAGTATCTTCAATAAGGGCATGGGTTCCAATTATTACTTGCAAATTTCCCTCAGCTAAATCGTTTAGCAAGATATTCCTTTCTGATTTTTTAGTAGATCCGGTAAGCAAGGCTACAGAAATATTGAGTGGGGCTGCCAACTGTTTAATAGTTTCGAAATGTTGTGATGCAAGTATTTCGGTAGGGGCCATAAAGCAAGCTTGGAAGCCATTATCAAGTGCCATAAGTATACTCATAAAAGCCACCATCGTTTTCCCGCTTCCTACATCACCTTGTAACAACCGATTCATTTGCTTTCCGGTAGCTGTATCCTTTCTAATTTCTTTTAACACTCGTTTTTGAGCATTTGTAAGTTCGAAAGGTAAAAACTGATTGTAAAATGTATTAAAATATTCTCCTATTCTTGTAAATATAAAGCCTTTTACAAATTCATTTTTTAAACCTTTTTCTTTAAGAATTTTTAACTGAAGTAAAAACAGTTCGTCAAATTTTAACCTAAGGCGTGCTTTCATCAATTCATCATTTGAATGAGGTATATGAATATTGATGAGAGCTTGTTCTAACGAAACCAATTGAAGGCTTTTTAAGATTTGAGCAGGCAAATATTCCTGCACCTTTCCTTGAAGCTGCAAACAAAGCGTTCTTTGAAGTTTAAATATCCCTCGGGAGGTAAATCCCTTTGCAATCAATTTTTCGGTAGTAGAATATACCGATTGGAAGCCCGATAAATTTCTTAACGTATCTTCCTTCAGTTCTTCCATTTCGGGGTGCACTATGTTAAAATATTTTTGAAACAAAGAGGGTTTTCCATAAATGATATAAGGTTCTCCTGTTTTTATTGAATTCTTTATCCACTTTAATCCCTTAAACCAAACTAGTTCTATTTTACCTGTATCATCACTAAAAATAGCTGAGATACGTTTTGCATTTCCAATTCCTATCGTATCGAATTTTTCAATTTTTCCTATTAATTGTATGTGGTACTGCTCTGAAACTATTTCTTTGATTTTATAAATTTTTGTACGGTCTTCGTAGCGAAAAGGGAAATGAAAAAGTAAATCGCGGAAAGTGAAAATTTTCAGTTCTTTTTTTAACACTTCGCTGCGGTTAGGCCCTACGCCCTTTAAGAACTCTATGGGTGTGTCTAAGAAATGGTTACTCATTACAAGTTCTAAATTAGTACAAACTAAAATTTTATTATCACACGCGGCTTGATTTACAACTTATTTTATCAACAATTGCTTAGTTATTGTACACTTCAGAAAAAGTTATTAGCAATATGGCTACAGCCGATAAGAAAATACCTAATACATTTTTTTTACTCATCTTTTCTTTGAAGATAAAAAAAGAAGAAACAGAGGTAGCCACAACTATTCCTATATTATTTAGAGGAAATACAACGGAGCTCTCTACATTAGGAAGTTGTAGGGATTTTATGAGAAAAATAATAGAGCCATAATTTAATATTCCAAGGAAAAACCCATATATTATTGACTTTGCTGATAAATTATTTTTTAGAAAAACCATTTTATAAAATAATATGGTAATACCAACACAAAAAGCTGCACTAAAAATTAAAGGAGTAAAGCTGAGAGCATTGCTTTCACTCAAGTAGTTCTTTTCTATAAAGTTTAGATATGAGTCTAAGAAGCCGTTTCCAACAAAAAGAAAAGCAACTAAAATTATTCCTTGCCATTTTTTTATTTGAATTTGATTGCTATTTTTCTGAGTAGCAAAATACACCCCTAATAAGGCTAGTGCTATACCTGCCATTTTAAGAAAAGAAACTGAATCATTATACAAAACTACAGCAAAAAACACCGGTATAACCACACTTAGTTTATTTGCTACCGATGCTACCGATGGTCCAATTTTTTGAGATGTATAGGCAATGGCATAAAACATGAAAATAAATAATACACCAATAATTAATGCATGAGTAAACCAATTTTGATTCACTATAT
Organism: Flavobacteriales bacterium; assembly: GCA_013359255.1. Lineage (GTDB taxonomy): Bacteria > Bacteroidota > Bacteroidia > Flavobacteriales_E > Vicingaceae > BCD5. Next base: position 117,582 of record JABWCF010000011.1, on the reverse strand, counting down.
TTTCTGAAATGCTTTCTGCCCTTAGAAATCCAAATATAGAGGCTACGAGATAGTTCACTACTATAGCCTGAAAGGTATCTATTTTTTGTGTTTCAAAAAATTTAAAAAATAGAAACAAGCAGGAAGAACAAAAAATACTAAGCAAAATGTAAATCATGCTATGATTTATTTTTGTAAGTAAGGAGAATATTATCTAAAATGGCTTCTTTACTTATCGGTTCATTTTCAATAATAGGGGCCGATAAGCCTTTACCAAATGTTTTGTTTCCGATAATCACTCTCGCTTCGTCCCAGTAATAATTAGCTAAAAATTTACTGAGGGTATTTTTGCCACCTTCTACAATTACTGATTGAATATTTCTTTTACGCATTTCGTTTGCGAAAGACGAAAAAAAGTTTTTAAAATCTATGGCTACAAACTCTATATTTTCTTTTTTATTATTTGTATTCTCATTAAGAATAATGGTTGAGGCTTCGGAATTAAAAACACGTAATGAATAGGGTAATTTATTTTCCTTGTCTATTATAATTCGTAGCGGTGATTTTCCTGGCCACTCTCGGGTTGTTAATAAAGGATTATCATTAAGAACCGTGTTGGTGCCCACTAAAATTGCCTGCTCTTCACTTCGCCATTTATGAACTAATTGTGTTGCTGTTTTATTACTTATCCAATTATCTTCTAATACATTTCCTCTTCTATCTCTATCTATAAAACCATCGAGCGTTTGAGCCCACTTTAAAATAATGTAGGGTCTGTTCTTTAAATGCTGTATAAAAAAACGCTTGTTTAGTTCTTTACATTCTTCTTCTAGAATTCCTACTATTACCTCTGCTCCAGCCATTTTTAATTTTTCAATTCCTGCTCCTCGCACTTCTTTAAAAGGATCTAAACAGCCTACTACCACACGCTTTATTTTTTGCTGAATGATTAGATTGGTACAAGGAGGGGTTTTTCCGTAATGGTTACAAGGTTCAAGATTTACGTACAATACCGCATGGTTTAAAATGCTTTTATCTTTTACCGAAGCAATGGCATTCACTTCAGCATGGTGCCCACCAAAAACTTGATGATATCCTTCGCCAATAATTTTACCTTCGTAAACAATAACACAACCCACCATAGGGTTTGGAGCTACATTACCTAAACCATTGGCAGCCAACTGAAGGCATCTCCTCATATAAATTTCGTGCTGCATTTTCCAAAAGTAATTTTTTTCAAATTAACCAAGTATGGTTAGCTTTACGTTTTGCTAAGTTTATATGAAAATTTCCTCAAATCGTTTAGTTTCTATGCTCAGCTATTGTAATGAGCAGTTATTGCCACTCTATTCTAGGCAAGAAGTGGAAGCAATGAAACGATGGATTTTTATGGAATTGTATCAATTAAACTCTGCACAACTGATAACTGAATATGATAAACGTTTCAGTGAATCGGAAATATTGCGATTAATAGAGGTAGTAAAACATTTAAAAAGAAAAACACCTCTCGCCTACATATTTGGAAAAACCGAATTTTACGGACTATCCTTTTTGGTAAATAAATCGGTTTTAATTCCACGTCCCGAAACAGAAGAACTTTGCGAATGGCTTATTCATTCTTGCAATAAAAATAAACCTTATTCAATACTCGATATTGGCACAGGAAGCGGATGTATTGCTATTGCATTAAAAAAAGCACTACCCAATAGTTGGGTTACCGGAATAGATATTTCTGAAGAGGCTCTTTCTCTTGCTAAACAAAATGCACAACTGAACCTATGCGATATTTCTTTTTTTAAAAAAGATGTATTATCCGAAACTCTTAAAGAAACATTCGATATTATTGTAAGTAACCCACCCTATATTACACATGAAGAAGAGAACTTAATGGACGAACAGGTGTTGCTTTACGAGCCACATTTAGCATTATTTGTAAACAATAATGACCCCCTTCAGTTTTATAAAGCCATTATTCGTTTTGCCCTTAAATGTTTACACTCAAACGGATTTATTTTTTTTGAATGTAATACAATTTTTATTAAAAAGGTGGAGGATTTGCTGAGTAAAAACAACTTTAAAGAAATAGAAATAAAAAAGGATATGAGCGGAAAATCGAGAATGATAAAAGCTACCAAATTCTAAAGTAGAGATGTATTTAAATACAAAATACCCTCTATCTCTTTTATTTATTTTATGTTGTTTTTTTTTCTCAGAAATAAAATCTCAGAACCATGCTGATTCTGCCAAAAAAGAGGAACCTAAAATTAAAGAGTATAAATTTATCTTCGGATTCGATTCAAGAATTTCTTGGGTTTTAGATACCCGCACTCGTTTTAATGGTATTAAAATAGGAATTGAATATAGAGGTAAAGACCGAGTAGGACTTGGAATTTACAGTGTAAAAAATCCTATTATTATTAAAGATGTACCTACCATTGTAGACTCTACTCCAGTATTCAATGGATTTGATACGGTTTTAGTACCTGTACTAGATACCCTAAATTACCTTACTCATTATAGTTATACTACCCTATTTCTTGATCATATTTTTATTTCAAAAAAAAAATGGGAAATAAGTATGCCACTGCAACTTGGAGCAGGAACTGCAACCATTGATTATACAAACCCTGTTACCTCTAAGCGTGTAGAAGTGGTTCGCTTTGGTTTTTTAGTTACCGAAATATCGGTGGCCGGGCATTATAAATTTTTTCCTTGGTTGGGCATTGGAACAGGTGTAGGTTACCGTTCTATGCTTACAAAAGATAAACAGGTAAAAAAAGCTTTTGATGCCCCCATCTTTGTATTTAAGTTAAAAATATTTTTGGGTGATTTATACCGAGGAATTTTTCCTAAAAAAGAAAAATAGCAAGACTAGGCCAGTTGCAACAAGTTAGCGTGCCAACTTTGTTTGATAGGTATTTCCCAATTTTCTAAAAATTCTTTTTTGCTTGTAATGGTATTATTAAATACGATGGTATTTTCGGTTATCTCTCCCTTACTAAAGAGAGCAGGTATGTCATTCATGTGTACTACCTGAATGCCTTCACTCGTTCTGTATGCAGTTTTCATTCTGTCCATTAGCAAAATATTAAATGCTTCTTCGATGGATTTAATAAACCGAACCGAACTATCCATTGCACTTCCACATAAGCGGTCGTCAGAATCATCGGCAATAATGACTATAAAGCGATTGTAAAACACCTTTCCTTCCCCTCGTATGTGTTGGCCATGTGATTCCCAACCGGAAAGAAAAATCTTAAAGGCTTCGTTTATTTCGTGGGTTTGTTCTGGCGTTAATTCTTTGTTACATTGATAAACCCAAACGCGAGAGGAGATTGGAAATTTTTCGAAAAACATAATTTTTATTTTTTATAAATCGTTTGCTTGTGCAATAAGTTCTGCTATATCGTACACTTTAATTTGTGTTTCTTTATTTTTCATTTTTACACCGTCCGTCATCATCGTCATGCAAAAAGGACAACCTGTAGAAATGATATCCGGATTTACTTCTAAGGCTTGTTCTGTTCTTTCTATATTCACTTCTTTGTTTCCTTTTTCTGCTTCTTTAAACATTTGAGCTCCTCCGGCACCACAGCAAAACCCGCGAGCTTTACAATTCGTCATTTCTACTAATTCCGAATCTAACTTATAAATCAACTCTCTTGGTGCCTCATATATTCCATTTCCACGCCCAAGGTAACAAGGATCATGAAAAGTAATACGTTTCCCTTTAAATACCCCTCCTTTTATAGTTAATCTACCTTCATTTATTAATTGCTGTAAAAATTCGGTATGATGTAACACCAAATAGTTTCCGCCCAAAGCGGGATATTCATTCTTTAGTGTATTAAAACAATGCGGGCAAGCGGTTACAATTTTCTTTACTTCGTAACCATTTAATACCATAATATTTTGCATGGCTTGCATTTGAAAAAGGAATTCATTGCCTGAGCGTTTAGCGGGGTCTCCTGTACATGATTCTTCGCTTCCTAACACGGCAAAACTAACTTGTGCATGTTGAAGAATTTTTGCAAAGGCTATAGTAATTTTCTTTGCACGATCATCAAAACTTCCGGCACAACCCACCCAAAACAGCACTTCCGGTGTTTGCCCTGAGGCCATCATTTCAGCCATTGTTTTTACTTTCAAACTCATCGTTTTTTTAATTTTCTTCGCTCCATCTTAATCGGTCAGCTTGCGAAAACTGCCAAGGAGCTCCGTTATTTTCTATATTGGTAAGCATTCCTGCCCATTCGGCCGGTGCTTTAGACTCTTCCATTAACAAATTTCTGCGTAATTCAATAATAATAGAAAGTGGATCGATATTAATAGGACAAGCCTGCGTACACGCATTACAAGTAGTACAGGCTAAAATTTCTTCTTCTGATATGTAGTGCCCTAAAAGTGTTTTTTCGTCTTTGTAGTTGCTTCCGTTTTTATCTATTGCTTTTCCCACTTCCTCTAGCCTATCTCGAACATCCATCATTATTTTGCGAGGAGAAAGTTTTTTTCCTGTATTATTAGCAGGGCACTCCGATGTACAACGGCCACATTCTGTGCAGGAATAGGCGTTGAGAAGCTGAATACGATTTAAGTCAAAAATATCTTTTGCTCCAAATCGTTCGGGTATTTGAGAAACTGAATCGGGTGGAGATGCGTAGGGATTAGCCTCAGGGTCGAGCATTAATTTTACCTCACGAGTAACTGATTCCATATTATTTAATTCGCCCTTGGGTTTTAACTTTGAAAAGTAGGTATTGGGAAAAGATAAGATAATGTGCAGATGCTTAGAATAGGGTAAATAGTTCAGAAAAACAAGGATTCCAACAATATGAAACCACCAGCAGAAACGTTCAATAAAAATAAGAGTACTCGTGTCTAATCCAATAAATAAAGAGGCGAATAATGAACTTACCGGGAAGCATCCCGATTGAACGTAATGCTGCACTTGCTGTTGTTGAAGTGTGGCATCGGCTGCATTCATTATCAGAAAAGCCGACATTAAAAACACTTCTGTAATTAAGATGAAATTGGCATCATTACGAGGCCAACCATTTAATTCTGGCTTTCTAAAGCGACTTAGTTTAAGCAAATTTCTTCTAATAAAAAATAGAAGACATGAAACTAATACCAATAAGGCCAACACCTCGAAGGAGGCAATAAGTGAATTATAAAAACTGCCTGCAAAGGAAAAAATACGATGCGTTCCAAAAATACCATCAATAACAATTTCGAGCATTTCTAAATTGATGATTACAAAACCGGCATAAACTAAAATGTGTAAAATGCCGGCTACAGGCTTTGCTGTCATTTTACTTTGTCCTAAGGCTACTTTAAGCATTGTTTTAAGACGAGCCGATTTGCTCCCTTCCGGAATTACTTTTTTTCCGAGAAAAATGTTGCGTTTTATTTTAGCTGCATTTCTAAAAAAAAGAGTAAACGCAACCAAAAAAAGTAGTAAAAAAATAATATTTTCTGCTCCCATTTAATTTGTTTTTCCTTGTTGCGGATCGTACTTTATTTTGGCATCGCCTTTATAACTCTTATCTTTTTTACCAAATACAGAAAATCGGACATAACGACCAGGATGTAATCGCATATCTTCCATTAATAAATCTAAATCTCGCGATGCTGCAGCTAAATTTCGATAGAGAGTATCGTTGTGCATCAACATTCCCATAGAGCCTTCTCCTTTGTTTATTTTCTCCATAATTCCTGTTAATTGTTCCATGGCTTTTTTGGTATTGTTAATAGTACCTGCAATATCGGCTGCAGCGAGCGAGTCGGAAAGCGAAGAAAAATTCTTAATTACGTTTGTTAGTTTATCACCATTCTTATCCAGATTGGCACTTATCCCTCTTACATGCTGTATTATTCCTGCAATATTTCCCGATTCGTTTTTAAATAAGGTATCGATACGTTTGGCTGTTTTTTCAAAGGTTTGCATAGAACGTTTAATACTGGCAAAACTTTCGTCAAGATCGCCTCCCTCGTTAAAAACCGAGGTAATTTTTGTGATTGCCGTATCAAGTGAACCGATTAAACTTTCTACCTTTACTTTTAGAGGTAAAATTTGAGCATTTACTTCTTCTGTAAGAGTTTTATCTATTGAAGCCAAGAGAGTATCTCCTGGTTTAAGAATAATTTGCGAAATACCGGGATGTAAATCAATAGCCTTTGTGCCTAAAATATCGGCACTTTTTATAGTGGCTATCGCATCTTTTTTTAGCTTTAAACCTTTTTCATTTACCGAAAATCGCACTACAATAGTACCATTGTAACTAGGGTGAAAATAGATTTCATTGATAGTACCCACTTTGTATCCGTTGTACATAACCGGTCCGGCTTCAGCCAATCCATCCACTTTTGGGTACACCGCATAGTAAGATTTTCCGACCGCAAAAAGATTGGTTCCTTTTAAATAATTGGCCCCCCAAGCTAACAATCCGATTGCCAATAAAACGGTAAAACCAACGATAATCTCTTTTTTAAATTTCATACTTACTTATTAAGCAACTTTACTGCCTCACTAACTGAAATACGTTCTCCGTTATTAAATGCCACTACAAACGCATCTTTATATCCTTTTTGTTTGGCTTCTTCCTGAAGTTTATTGGCTTCGGAAACACTTTTTTCGTTACCAAAAGTATATCTGAATAAGCCTCCGGCCTCGTACACGCCTACCTCGGTTAATCCGTTAAAATTTTCGGGTTTTAATTCCAATTTATTGGCCGATGTAGCTATTTGCACTTTAAACACAATACCTTCTTGTTGCTGCGAAGATGCTAATTCTTTTTGATTTTTTTCTTTTCCTCTTTTATTTTTTTGTTGATTAGTCTGCGATTCTTCTGTTTCATTTTTTGTTTCGGTTTCTTTAGTTAATGCATTCGACTTACCATTATTTCCCGATTTACTTTCTATTTCTAGCTTGTATTCCTTAAAAGCCCTGAATATAGCCGATGCCATGTATTCTTGTCCGATTTCTGAGTTTAAGAATTTTTCTTCATCTTTATGAGTTAAAAAACCTGTTTCAATTAAAACACTGGGCATAGTTGTTTTGTATAAAACTAAAAAACCGGCTTGTTTAACGCCTCGGTCAAAACGGCCCACTCTTTCGCGAAATTGCTCTTGTATTTTTGCGGCCAACTTTAAACTGTGTTCCATAAAAGTGCTTTGTCTTAGCGATATGGCTATGTATGATTCGGGAGAGTTGGGATCAAAATCTTCGTATTTAGACTGGTAATTATCTTCCATTAAGATAGATGCATTTTCTCGCATTGCTACTTGTAAATTTGCCTGATTTTTATGCAAACCCATTACATAGGTTTCGGTACCATATGCTGTGGCTGGCCCACTGTTTACATGAATGCAAATAAATAAATCAGCTTTGGCATTGTTCGCAATGTTTGCACGTTCATGTAGCTCTATAAATTTATCTTCTTTACGTGTGTATAATACTTTTACGTCTTGAAAATTTTCCTCAATATACTTTCCTAATTTCAGAGATAATGCTAAACAAATATCTTTTTCGTTTGAAAAAGAACCCGCACAACCTCCGTCTTTACCTCCGTGCCCGGCATCGATTACTATCGTTTTTACATTAAATGCATTATCGTTAAAAGATGTTAATAAAACGAAAGAGATACTGCATACCGAAATAAACAATAAAGTAGCACGTTTGCCCGATTTACCTTTTAAGACAAAGTGAAGTTTTTTACTTAGTTTTGAAGCCATCATTCTTTTTAAAACAGAGTGTACAAAATTACTATTAATAGCTCGCATTTTAAAGCTCGTTTACGCATTCTGGTTGTAATATATTCACTGGCTTTTCAACAATCCTATATTTTTTCTGAAAACCATCTGAAATCTTACTCTTTTTATAACACCATAAAAGCAACACAAAACCCAGACTCTATTGCTCTTTCTAACGATTCATTAAGCAATGATAGTATACTGGTTGATACTCTCATCTCTCCCGATGCGTTGGAATCGAAGGTTTCGTATAAAGCAAACGATTCTATACGGTTTGATCTTGCTAATCAAAAAGTGTACCTGTTTGGAAAAGCCGAAGTAACCTACGAGGATTTAGTGTTAACAGCGGCAGCAATAGAAATTCGTATTGATTCCAGTCAGGTTTTTGCATATGGTATTTACGACAGTACCGGAAAATACACAGATCGCCCCCTATTTTCGCAAGGCGAACAAAATTTTAGTGCCTACTCTATACGCTATAACTTTAAAACTAAAAAAGGGAAAATAGTAGACGTAATTACTCAAGAAGGCGAAAGTTATATTCACGGACAGCACGTAAAAAGAATGGATACCGAAGAGTTATACATAAAAAACGGAAAATATACGACCTGTAACTTAGAGCATCCTCACTTTTACATTTACGCTTCTAAGTTAAAAGTAATACCCGATGATAAAATTGTAACCGGACCTGCATATATGGTGATAGAAGACGTTCCTACTCCACTGGCTGTGCCGTTTGGTTTATTTCCGAATAAAAAAGAACGGTCATCGGGAATATTAATTCCTACATACGGAGAATCGCCTTCTCTTGGTTTTTATCTAATGAATGGAGGGTATTACTGGACGATAAGCGATAGAATGGATTTGGCTTTAACAGGTGATATCTACTCGAAAGGCAGCTACGGATTAAAAGCAAACACTCAATACTACACTAGATATAAATACAGCGGAAATTTTAGCTTTAGTTATTCGCAAATTCGTAACAGTTATAAAGAATTTTCTGATTTTTCTAAACAAAATGAATTTTTTGTGCGCTGGAATCATGCACAAGATGCTAAAGCAAGACCCAACAGCCGATTTAGTGCCGATGTAAACGCTGGTACTACCACCAACTTTAAAAACAATCTGAACAGTATTACCGATGACTATTTAACCAATACCTTTAGTTCTAATATTTCATATACAAAAAGTTTTCCTAATAAACCCTTTAGTTTAACGCTTAGTGCAAGACACAACCAAAACACTCAAACACGGCAGGTAAATGTTAGTCTTCCAGATGCTGCCTTTAATGTACAACGATTGTTTCCTTTTAGAGGAAATAATTCTTCTTCTAAAGGGCAATGGTATAAAAACGCAGGAATAAGCTATTCTGCGAATATGCGTAACGATATTTCTACATACGATACCCTTATTAAATTAGACCGATTAGACCGACTTACCAACGATATGAAAAATGGCGTACAACACACTATTCCTCTTACCACATCATTTAAAGTTTTTAAATTCTTTACAATGAATCCCGCTATAAACCTGCAGGAAAAATGGTATGCTAAAACTATCTCCAGAACTTACGATTCTACTATAAATCTAACCTCTACCGATACTATTTATGGTTTTGCCAGAGGAAGCACGGCCAGTGCAAGCACTAATCTTACATTTAAACTTTATGGAATGTATTTATTTAAAGGGAATACTATAAAAGCCATCAGACATGTGTTTACTCCTTCTGTTGGATTTTCTTATACTCCAGAGAACAACGCGGGTTTAAAAAAATATTATAACCACTCCTTACAAAAAGAAGTTGAATATTCGATTTTTGAAGGGGGAATATTTGGTGCTCCGAATACTAAAGAAGCTGGCCTCCTAAATCTGAATTTAATTAATAACTTAGAGATGAAAGTTCGCTCCAGAAAAGACAGCATAAAACAAGAAAAGAAAATAGTTCTTTTTGAGAATTTGGGAATTTCTACGGCATATGATGCGATAGCAGATTCGTTAAACTGGCAGGATATAAAAATAAGTGGCAGAACCTACCTATTTAAGAACTTAAACCTCAATTTCAATGGAAATATAACTCCTTACAGAAATAATATTCTGGGACAAAAAATAAATGAAACCTATTGGGATTTTGAAAAAAGTATAGGTCGCTTAAATAGTGCTAATGTAACTACCAGTTTCAGTTTAAGAAGTAAAGACTCTAAAAAATCGGGATTAGATAAGGCAAAGAATACAGAAACAGATAACGCCATTACACGTGATATTAAACAAAACCCACAGGCTTATATCGATTTTAACGTGCCGTGGTCAATAAATGTAAACTATAATTTGGCATACAACAAACCAAATTCTTTTCAAAAAGCAACTATAACGAATACCGTTGGATTAAACGGAGACTTAAACTTAACCCCTAAATGGAAAGTGGGTTACCAAACGAATTATGATATTGAAGAGGGGAAATTCAGCTATACCTCTTTTGATATTTACCGTGATTTACATTGCTGGGAAATGAGTATAAGCTGGATTCCATTCGGGCAACGCAAAAGCTATATGGTTAAAATAAATGTAAAAGCATCTACACTTCAAGATTTAAGAATAACCCGAAAAAGAGAATATTACGACTTCGATTCATCTTCACTAAATCGTTAGAAAAATGAAAATAAAAAATCTTTACTTAGGCATTTTTGTGCTGGTTATACTTAACATTGTAGCCTGTAATAGTAATACGAAGAAACCCTTAGAATTTAGTAATATGAAAAAAATAATTGAAACCCCAAATGCACCCGCCCCTATTGGCCCATATAGCCAGGCGGTGCTAGCTGGCAACACGCTTTATATTTCTGGGCAAATTGCAATTAACCCACAGAGTGGAGAACTGATAATACAAACCATTGAGGCTGAAACCAAACAAGTAATGGAAAACCTTAAAGCTGTACTTAACGAGGCCGGAATGGATTTTAACCATGTAGTAAAATGCAGCATTTTTATATCCGACATGAACCATTTTGGAAAAATAAACGAAGTGTACGGAAGCTACTTTGAGAAAGAATTCCCTGCAAGAGAAACGGTACAGGTAGCTAGATTACCCAAAGATGTAAATGTAGAGATATCTGCTATAGCAGTTAAGTAAAACTAAACTTCGGAGTAATTTAGCATATACTTATACTGCTGTTCGTAGTTCTGCCTCACCCAATCTACTAACTCCTTTTTCTCTTCTTCAATAAGATTTTTAAGTGCTTTGGTCAATTCTTTTCTAAATAATTTTATATCGAAACTTACTTTCGCCAAAATAAACTTGGCGTATTCCAATCTTGATTTTTTCATAGCAACCAATATTTAGTCAGTTAATAGGTAATTCTGCCTTGTTTAACTTGTTTTTTAAAAAAAAGTTGCTAAAAAATTATTTTTTTATATTGAAATAATTTCTTATACTTCGGCTTATAAAAAAGCGGTTTGTAACCGCTTTTTTATGAGAAACAATGATGTATTTTTATTCCACAACAACAACTAAATATTTCGAAGAATTCCAAAACTCTTTTATATCGGTTATTACGAGTTTATCTGCCCTGCCATTTCCCTCTATCTTGTACGATTTAGGAGAGTGAGTAGTAAGTATATTGGCACTTTTAGCTTGTAAAGGAATAGATGTAACTTCTCGTATATCTATCTTAGTAAAGTAATTTTTATTAAAATCCTCTTTTAGTTTTTTTGTTTTACCTATACCAATTACTCCTCCTTCTTTTGTAATTACACCATTTTCTTTTAATTCTTTTGCTGTACCAAAAGCGTACCATGCGGTGTTTAACTCTTCGTCTTTCGCTCCTACTTCGGCTACTCTCTCATTGTATTCGTTAAACAAATACTCCAACTCTCCGTTTAGTTTTATTAGTTGTTCTTGTAAACTGGCTATCTGTGCATCTTTTGTTTGAATTTGGTCGGCAAGTCGCTCTATGGTTTTTTCCATTTCAAAAATTTTCAGATTCGCTTCTTTTAATTTTTGCGAAACAGAAGAAAGGCGATTCTTATTTTTTTGCAGTAACTCCTGTATGGCCTGAATATCGGCTACAATTTGTTCTTGATTTACTTTTCCCATTTCAGAAGTTCCTTTACTGTAATCAGAAAGAATTTTTTCCTTTTCTTTTATCTGTCTTAAATTTTCTTCTATCTCGTTATATCCTCTAAAAAATTCGTCAATAGCTGCATCTTTTGAATTAGCAGACTCCTGAATGGTTTTGTTTTCTTCTTTTAGTTTTTCTATTTCTTGTAATAATGTTTCGTCTCCTCCACCCTCATTACAAGCCATAATAAAAGGAATAAGTAACCAAATAGTTTTTTTCATTGTATTTGTTTTTTAATAATTACCAGCAAATTTACAACCCTAAGTTAAATACCTTTTTTATTTTTCTCTCTGTTTTAAAAATATTTATCCCTAAAATGTTAAATTTAAAAGTGTTTTCTGTTTTATATCTACATTTTTTGTATATTGGTCGATATTTTAACAACATTCGACATTAAAAACTACCCGACAAATAAACACTTTCGTACTTCTGCAATGACATTACATTTCAGATCAGACGGTATTTTGCATGTAAATGTAATTACAGAGCAAGAAGTAACAGCCGATCAGGTAAAAGAAACAGTAGATTTCACAAAAAATATTTTGAAAGGCGAAAGAGCACCTCACTTAATTACCACCGAAAAGCCCTACGTAATACCTAATAATGAGGCGAGAGAGTACTTGGCCAGCAGACATAGAGAAGAAATTTCTTGTGCTGATGCCTATATTTTAAAATCATTAGCACAAAAAATCATTGCCAAATTTTACATACGCATAAATAAACCAAGAATTCCGACTAATTTCTTTACCGATAATGACTCTGCCATAAATTGGCTAAAAACATTTATTTAGCATTTTACATGCTCTAATTCTTTATCGGTCTAATACTGCTTGTAAAAAAAAATAATATTCTATATCATTGTGGCCGGTGAAAAATTGGATTATCATAGTAGGCCTTATTACGACCTCTGATTTTTTTGGTCAAAATCACGGGTACTCTTCGTTTCAATTAAAAGAACATACTATTAACACCCCAGAACTTATTGAATGGAACATAAACGACTCTCTGCATAGGATACCCACTTACGATGTATATTGCCATTGGGATACCAGCGAAATTCATTTATACAACAGCCCGTTTAAATATTCTATTGATACGACACACCTGCATCTTATTTACGATGAATGCGACTATGCACATCCGCATTTTGGGCACATCAGTTCAGAGTTTGGCCATAGAAAATACCGCTTTCATTATGGCATAGACATAAAATTAGAAAAGGGAGAACCTGTTCTCGCAGCCTTTGAAGGAATGGTAAGAATAGCAAAAAAAAGTAAAACATACGGAAATGTAATAGTCATTAGGCATCCTAACGGGCTAGAAACATTGTATGCACACTTTTCTGAATTAAAGGTAAAAGTAAATGATTATGTTCAGGCAGGAGACCTTATTGGTTTGGGCGGAAACACAGGGCGTTCATACGGTAGTCATTTGCATTTTGAAGTACGTTTTAAAGGCGAAGCCATAAATCCGATATATCTTATTGATTTTGAAAACTGCGAATTAAAAACAAAAAATCTAAAAATTTCTAAAACTATATTTCAAGAAACTATCGATTTAAAAGCCGCAAAATACCACTACGTCAGGCAAGGAGAAACACTTTCTCATATTGCCAGAAAATATGGAACCAGCGTATCGAAATTATGTTATTACAATAAAATAAAAGAATCTTCACTTCTCCAAATTGGGCAAAAACTAAAAATTCAGTAATGGATTTAATTGAGATATATAACCAAATGAATCTTTTTGGAAAAGCCAATAATATGCACTTTAAAATTATTAACCCGGGGCATATCGAATACTTTTTAACAATCGAAGATAAGCATTTAGCCACTTACCACAATGCACACGGAGGAATGATTGCTGCTTTTATGGACGGTGTAATTGGCGTTGCAGCTCTAAGTGCTATTGCTCACGAAGGTAAACTTGCCAACACGGTAGAATATAAAATTACCTTTCTTAGACCAGCTAAACTTGGCAACCAACTAAAAGGAGTGGGTAAAGTTGATTTTAAAGGAAAATCTATCATAATATCAAGCGGTGAAATTTTTAATTCCAGTGGCGAATTAATTGCAAAAGCTACAGGCACTTTTACCTCATACTCAGCAGAAAAAATTCTAAAATAAATTTTATCTGAGCAAGGTAAAACTTCCGGTATATTCTTTCTCGTCTGTCGTTTTCAGTATAAAATAATATGTACCTGCCGATACTTCCAGTCCTGAAGAGGTTCTCCCATCCCAATCATTTCCGTATGTTTCATTATAATATACCATTTGCCCCCAGCGAGTATAAATTTCCATTTTGTTTTCTTTTCCATATAACCCTCTAATGTAAAAAACATCATTGTTTCCATCTCCATTAGGTGTAAACACATTCGGAATAATTAATTCGCCTATCACTTCTATAAGCATACATGCAGAATCTTCGCAACCTTTTAAGCTGTTTCGTACTATTTGGCAAATGGTATAAACTCCATCTTCTGCGAAATTTAAAACCGGATTCGTTTGAGTTAATGTATCGCCTGTAGATAAAAGATAATAAATTATATCGCCACCCGATGACTGGTCTGTAACATTGATAGGCGTGTTTGGTTTAAACGGATTGTTTCCGCCTGTAATAAATGCTGCATTTACTTGTGGGGCAATATTTATGAACAATGGATTAATATAGGATGCTGAACACCCTAAATTGCTAACTGCTGTAAGAGTTACCGAATAATTGCCTTCACTTGGATAACAATAAACAGGATTGGTTTGAGAGGACGTATTTCCATTGCCAAAATTCCACAAATATTGCGTTATGCTTCCCGATGAAATGGAAGATTGGTTTGTAAATGTTACGCACGATGGCAAACACGCATTATACAAAGTATCAAATTCAAACAAAACCGTTGGATATTCTCCCACTGTTACAATAACCGAATCGGTTGATGTGCAGCCATTCGCATCGGTAAGGGTAACAAAATAAGTGGTAGTAGTAGCCGGAGCTACTAAATGCGAAGTCCCGGTACCTAAACCATTATTCCAAAAAAAGAAATAAGGTAAAGTTCCTCCCGAAGCGGTTGCCTGAATGGCCACCGAATCTCCATTACAAGAGGTTTGATTATTCCCTGCGTCAACCATAGGATTTTCAAATACTGTAATAAACATTACTTTGGCTATAGAATCAGAAGCTCCATTTCCATCGTATGCTACCAAAGAAACAGTATAAGTTCCGGGTGTATTATAACAAATATTAGTAGGGTGTTGAGCTATTGAAGTTGATGGATTTCCTCCTGAAAAATGCCATTGCCACGAATTGGAATTTACACTCAAGTTGGTAAAATCAATGCAAGAGCCTGCACAAAATGAGCTATCACTCGATGAAAAATCGGCAATAGGACTTAAACACTGAACTACCGAAATAACAATAGGCAAACGAAAAGTACCCGGGCAAACACCAACATAATAAGTTGTATTGTTATTTAATATGGGAGTTGTATAGGTATTACCAGTACCTAACACATTGCCACCAAATTGTGCATCGAACCATGTAATAGTTAAACCTCCAGGAGGGTTTCCTATTAAAGAAGCTGTAAGTGTGACACTTGTGCCTTCACAAATAGTGGTATCGTTACTTTTCACCAAATCAAAAGCCGTAAAAGGTTGAGAGGCTAAACCGGCTCCTCCCCTTGTAGCACCATTAGGAGGAAAGTTTGTTATATGATTAGAGTTAGAAGTTCCGTTATTCCCTCCATTTACTGTTTGTGTAGGAGAACCATTAGATACAGCAATGTATCCTCCTCCTCCGCCTCCTCCCGGACCTTCGGCCTGATTGTTTGAATTTATTCCAAGCACCTGATTTCCTCCATTTGCTCCATTTGCATTTATGGTTACTCCTGATACGGTTCCTGTTGTGCTTAAAATAACGGTTCCTCCTGCTCCTCCACCTCCTGCTCCATCATTACCACCTGTAAAATTATTTCCAAAAGAATTTAATCCGTTTGCCCCGTTTGCCAATATTTGCCCTGATCCCGAAATATTTCCGTAGGTAAGCATATACACAATTCCGGCTCCATTTCCACCGGCTCCAGGGTATGGATCATTTGCATCACCGGCCCCTCCAGCTCCTCCCATAAAAATTCTACCGGTATTGTAATCTAAAGGTCTTCCCCCCATTCCTCCTACATTTCTTCGGCTATCGCCCCCCCAACCTCCGCTTCCCGGAGCCAATGTTAGCTCGTTTGCATTGGTATTTGAGAAAGTATAACCTCCTCTTCCTCCTCCCGAAGAAACATGATTGGCAAAGTTTACACCCTCTAAATTCCATGCTGTAATGTAGTTATTGGTACTATTATCGGGATTTCCTAAACCAGACCATGGTCCTAATCCCGCATTGGCTCCACCACCCCCTCCGGCATTGTGAGCATTGCCTCCTCCTCCGCCATTTGCGGCAGCTCCTCTGCAATACTTTCCACCTAATGCAGAATAAACCGATGTATCGCCCGCAATGCCTTCGCCTTTCTCAGCACCTTCGCTTGCATCACCTCTGGCAAACTGCCCAGCACCAAAGGTAGATTGAGATTCGGTTGTTCCCCCTCTAAAACCTAAGGCTGAAATGTTGATACTGCCTCCATTATTTATTACTGTATTGCCTAATACTTCTATGGCTACAACTCCTCCTGTATTTCCGTTCCATGTAGGGCTATTTATTGTTCCTCCGTTGTTTACGGTTAGTGTATTAAAGCGTGGCACCCGTATTACCTGCACTTTGCCGCTTGCTGTATAGTTCTTTGTTAACGCACAATTAAGGTTGATTGTGGTGTTATTAGGCACCGATGCGACTTCTAAAAATTCGTAATTTCCGCAGTTGTTGTAATTGAGAATACCTCCCCAAGAGGTATCTACGGGTAATCCAAATGTACAAAACGGAGGGTTTGCACAGGTTGCGTTCATTGTAGCTCCCTGCATTTGAATAATTAATAACAAATCTCCTGCACTTAAATTATTCCCAAAATTGGCAGAGAGGTTTGAATTGGTTACCGAAAGTGAAGTGGCACCAATACTTGCATTCACTGTTAAAGTAGTGTAGGCATTAACGCTTTCGGTGCTACCTACCGTTTTGTTTCCGTTTTTACCTCTTTGAGCAAAGAGACCAAAAGTAAATATGCACGAAATAAACAGGGCAATCAATCTCATCGGTTAGAATCTATTATTGTTTTACTAATGACTTATTTTTTCTTTTTTTGGTTGCTTTCTTCCACCTTAAAAAGCATCATTTCTTTAATGTATTTAACTGGAGCACTGCCATAACTTAAAAAATCTTCATGAAATTGTTTTAAGTTAAATTGATTTCCCATCTTTTTCTTAAGTTCTTCTCTGAGTGCGTAAATTTCGTAATAACCTGTGTAATAACTACAAAGCTGAACGGATCTGAGAGTTGCTCTTTTCCATTTTCCCTTAGCTTCCGTTTCCTCCTGAAAGGCTTGTGAAGTAAGAAAATAGATTCCATCTTTTTCAGGCATATTCAGCACATGAACATGGTAATCCAGAATGGTGTTGCAAACACTTCGCAAATGCCATTTGTAATACATTAGCCACATTTCTGGTTCGTTGTTTCCGTAACCGTTTTCAAGCATCATTAATTCAGTATAAACAGCCCAGCCTTCTACCATAGCTCCATTTCCAAATAAACTTTTTATGATACTGGGCGCCTTGTTGCTATACACCAACTGGGTATAATGACCAGGTATCGCTTCATGAATATTTAAAATCTGAAGCACGTAATGATTGTACTCTCTTAAATAGCTTTCGGCCTGTGTTTCGGTGTAATGAGTAAGCGGAGTAACATTATAATAAGTTTCTGCATTGGGGTTATAAGGCCCGGGGGCAGAGATGGAAGCTCCAGCTACTCCTCGCATATATTCCGGAGTTTCTCTTACTACTAGTGGTTTATTCGGGTCTAAAAACAATAAATTTTTCTCTTTTACAAAAGTCTCTAATTCTGGTATTTGCTTTTTTATGGAAACCATAAATGAATCGCGGTGCACATGATTCTTTGAAACTGCTTCAAGTACCTTGCGAACAATTACCATTTCGTCTAAAGGCTTTAACTGCTCTCCAAAATATTTGGGCCATAATTCTATCGCTATTTTCGACATTTTGTAGTGCAATTCATCTTTACGCATTAGTGCTTTCTGATAAATTTCTGATGCGGTATATTCAGAATGAATAGAGTGAGAAAACTTTTTTTCGTATAAATTTTTACCCAAGCGGAAAGTTCTTGAATCAGCCCCGCTAGATAGAGGGATTAATTCACTTTCTACCCACTTATAAAATGCTTCAGCAGCTTTTTTTGCCGAAGCAATTTCTTTATGAATTGTGTTGGATTGTTGGGCAGAAACAGCTGAATACTTTACCGAATCCGTAATGGCATCAAACATTGCCAACACTCCCCCCGATTGTTCTGTAGCTAACTTGGCGTATTCATAAACGGGGTCTTTTAAATTCATTTTTGCAGCTTCGTAATAAGCGGGTACATTTTTTAACCATCTCGATATATTTTCTATTCTTTTCGTTAATGAGTAATCTTTGTAAGATAATATTTCGTTAATCAATCCTCCCAAATTATACGAAGCTGCATTCCATGTGTGCTCATTTAGTTCTAAGTTGCTCCATAAAATAGCATTACACTCATCGCGAATTATATAAAAATCAATTCTGTTTTGATTGGAAAGCAAGGTCATATCAAACACTTCCATCTTTTTTAGAGTTCGGAGAATGTATTGCTCCTGTTTTTTTCTTGTATTCTCATTAGGAATAGAAAGTACATCATCGTACGCATGAAACCCTGAATAGGTAGCCCATGCAGGATAGTATACCCATAACGAGTCTACAAACCCCTGTTTAAACACGTTAAATCTTTTATCAGTTTCTGCCAGTTGAGAAGGCAATTGAGCATTAGTTTCTGATAAGACTAAAAAAAGTAAAACCGCTAATAAACATCTTTTATACATCCTTGTATTATTTTTTGTGCAATGTAACTATTTTTTATTTTCTAATGCAATAAATTATATCCAGTCTTTTTAAATAAGTCTATAAAAAAAGTAATAGCAATAAAACGTTTTCATACTCAAAAACAATTTGTTATGTTTGAAAAAATTATACTTATGAGAAAAATATGTGTATTCATCTGCATCGTTTCAATATTCACTTCCTGCGATAATCAAAATGAAACAGAAAAATCAGCAGAACAAAAATTAAAATACCCCGAGGTACGAAAAGACTCGATTTTCGATACTCTTTTTAATACTGTTATACCCGACCCTTACCGTTGGCTGGAAGATGACAACTCAGAGGAAACTTCAAAATGGGTACACGCTCAAAACCAAGTTACGTTTTCGTACTTGGAAAAAATACCATTTCGCAACAAATTAAAAGAACAATACACTCAATTGTGGAATTTCGAAAAACAATCAGCCCCTACTATTAAGAGAAATTACTTCTTCTATTTTAAAAATGATGGGCTTCAAAACCAAAGCGTTTGGTATTTTAAAAAAGGAGAAAAAGGTGAAGAAAAAATACTACTAGATCCCAACATCCTTTCGGAAGATGGAACAACCTCTATTTCTACCACGGCTATTACTGAAGACGGAAAGTTAGTAGGTTATGGTATTTCCAAAGCCGGATCCGATTGGACCGAACTTTTCTTTTACGATGTCGAAAACGAAAAACCACTAAACGACCATATAAAATGGGTAAAATTTTCAGGTATTAGTTTTTATCAAAATGGCTTTTTTTACAGCAGCTACGGAATACCGGAAAAAGGGAAAGAATTTTCAATGAAGAACGAATACCATAAAGTGTATTACCATAAAATGGGCACTAAGCAAGAAGATGATGTGCTTATTTATGAAGATAAAACCAAGCCGCTGTGCAATTTTTATGCATATACCACTTACGATGAAAAATACCTTATCCTCTCCTGTTCGGAAGGCACTAGTGGTAATATGTTATTGATAAAAGACCTTACCAACGCCAAATCGAAAATTACTCCATTGTTGGGCAATTTTAAAAATGACAATACTATTCTAGACCACGTTAACAAAAAACTAATTATGCTTACAAACGATGGGGCTCCTAATAAAAAAATTGTTGCCGTTTTACCTGGCCAACCTAAACACGATAGTTGGACCGAAATTATTACCGAAGCGGATATGCCCATAAATGCTGCGTCTATCATTGGCAATAAAATCTTTGTTCAGTACCTTAAAGATGTAAAAAGTAAAATCATGGTATACGAACTCGATGGGAAGCTTGTATCCGAATTGCCAAATCCAGGAAATGGCTTAATTACAGGTCTTTCCGGTGAAAGACATGGAGATATTGCTTTTTTTTCTTATTCATCCTACATCCAAGCACCCTCTATTTATAAGTTCACCGTTTCAGAATTGAAACCCGATTTGTATTTTGTCCCAAAATCAAGTTTTAATACCAATGAATACGTTAGTGAACAGATATTTTATACTAGTAAAGATGGCTCCAAAATTCCTATGTTTATAAGTTATAAAAAAGGAATAAAAAAAGATGGTTCTACGCCATGTCTGCTTTACGGATACGGAGGATTTAATATTTCCGTAACCCCTGGATTTAGTTTACCTTTTGCAGCGTTTATGCTTAATGGAGGAATTGTAGCCGTAGCAAACATTAGAGGGGGGAGCGAATACGGAGAAGACTGGCATAAGGCTGGAATGCTGCTAAGCAAACAAAATGTTTTTGACGATTTTATTGAAGCCGCAGAATATTTAAAAAAAGAAAAATACACTTCTACCGAAAAACTTGCCATTTATGGTCGTTCCAATGGAGGCTTGCTTATTGGTGCCGTTATGACACAACGCCCTGATATCGCAAAAGTAGCCCTACCTACCGTGGGGGTTTTAGATATGTTAAGGTATCATAAATTTACCATTGGTTGGGCTTGGGCTGTAGAATATGGAAGCAGCGAAGATTCGGTTCATTTCCGAAACTTGCTCAGTTACTCTCCTCTTCATAATATAAAACAAGGAACGGAATACCCTGCCACAATGGTCATTACTGCCGACCATGACGACCGTGTTGTTCCGGCACACTCGTTTAAGTTTATTTCAGAACTTCAGAAAAAACAAACAGGGAATAATCCTGTACTTATTCGTATTGATGTAAATGCAGGGCATGGTGCAGGAAAACCTACCTCTAAAAGTATTGAAGAATGGGTCGATATATGGGGTTATACATTTTACAACTTGGGGGTTACTCCTTAAATTATGTATTCTAAAAACAAAAAAGGGCAGTGTATGCACTGCCCTTTTTTGTTTTTGTTTAATAATTTCTACTTTACCAAAGTAACAGTACCTACTTTACCAAAGTAACAGTACCTGTAAACACATGGTCATCGGTGTTGGAGTCAGTAATGGTTATTTTATAAACAAATGCTTCTGGACCAAGAGGTTTTCCGTTGTTGGTGCCATCCCATCCTTTTGCATAATCGTTGGTTTCGAAGATGAGTTCTCCCCAGCGGTTAAATATTTGCATGTGAAATACTTTTACATCGGTTTTATCAAAACCAAATCCATATCCATTGAATTTTTCGTTCAAGCCATCACCATCGGGAGTAAAGGCATTGGGTACATAATAATGGAATACCGGGCGAACATATACGGTGTACATAATTTGATCAGTACAGCCCCATGCATTTTCTACACTTAATACTACCTGATAAGTGCCGGTGTCTTCGTAGGTATGGCTAATGTTGTTACGAAGGGTATCAATGGTGCCATCACCAAGGTTCCACATAAATTTGGTTTCTCCTTTAGATTGGTTAACAAAGTTAAATTGAGGGTTTAAAAGAGTGCTGTGTTTAGGGTCAAAATCGAACATGGCGGTAGGCTGTGGCCACACAGTAAACAGGTTTTGTTCTTCGTATGTGTTTTTACAACCTAGGTTGGTGATGGCTGTAAGTTTAATTCCGAAGATTTCTTCAGTTAAACCTCTGTTCTGGAAGCAGTGCAAAGGGTCTTTTTGAGTGCTCATACCGGCATCGCCAAATTCCCAAATGTATTCTGTTACTTCGCTATTGTACATGGGATTTACAGTACTCTTGTCTAACACTTGTACGCACATTGGGGCACACCCCTCCATAGGTCCCGGATGAGTGAAGCTGACAATAGGTGCAGGGAATATTTCTACTTGTTTGGTTACACTGGTTATGCAACCGAAATCGGAGGTAAGGGTTAGTGTTACTCCGTAAGGGCCGGGGCCTGCATAGATGTGTTTGGGGTGTTGTTGATTAAGGTTAGGGCTTCCATCGCCAAAACTCCATGTCCAGCCTACAATATTTCCTGTTACAATACCTGATAAATCAGTTATTACTACAGTATCGTTTTCGCAGGTATTATTGAGCGAGAAATTAGCTTCTGGAACCGGCCAAATGGTAAGAACTTTGCTTAGGCTTGCTACACAGCCGCTATCGGAAACAGCCGTGAGTACTACGTTAAATGTTCCGGCTTGTTGGTAGGTATGGTTTGGGTTTTGTTGGTTAGAGGTATTTCCATCGCCAAAATCCCAGGTATAAGAGGTGATGCTTCCGGTTACAATACTGCTTAAATTATTGAACGTGTTTTGATCGAACTGGCAGTTATTTCCTACAGTAAAGTCAACTACAGGAGCAGGATTTATTACAATGTTTTTTGTAATGGTATCGGTGCAACCTTGCAGAGATACAACCACAAGTGTTACAGGAAATGTTCCGGGTGCATTAAACTGCACCAATGGGTGCTGAGTGCTGCTGTTGGGTGCTCCGCCAGCAAAATCCCAACTCCAGGTTTGTATTACACTATTTTGTACGGTGGTCATATCAAAGAAGTTTACGGCATCATACAAGCAGGCATTTTTTGCATAAAAGTTGGCCGAGGGAAGAGCATACACTTGTATGGTTTTGATAACCTGATTGACGCACCCACTATCGGATGTGGCCGTAAGGGTTACGGTATATAATCCCGGATTGGCATAAGTGTGTACCGGGAACTGTTGGTTAGAGGTGTTTCCATCACCCAAATTCCAAAAGTAACTCGCTATTTGTCCGCTTAAAATGGTAGAGGTATTATTAAAGGTTACCGGAACTCCGTGGCAGGCAAAGGGGGTATTAAAGTCGGCTACGGGCATAGGGTTTACCACCACCGTTTTACACACGGTATCCTTGCAACCATCGGTGCTGGTTACTACTAAGCAGGCGGTGTAGTTGCCTGGTTGGGCGTAGGTGTGCGAAAAGTTGGGAACGGTATAATCTATAATATTATCGTTGTTAATATCCCAATCGTAGTTGGCAATATTCGCTCCATTGTTATTGGTGGTGTTTACAAATACATTGGCAGATCCATGACATACATTTGTATAGGCAAAATCGGCAATGGGCTGGGCGTAACGGGTTATTACTACGGTATCACGCTTAGATGGACAGTTGGCGGTATTGGTTATTACCCACTCGAAGGTATTGGGACCAACGGCTAAGTTGGTAACGGTGGAGTTGTTGAGGGTAGGATTGGTTACGGTACTTCCTCCAAACAACACGTTCCACTGCCCGGTGCCTACTCCGGGTATATTTCCTGCCAGTGTAGCCATGCTTCCGCAAATAAACTGGTCGGGACCTGCATTGGCTGCGGAGGGTTGCAAATCAACTGTTATAGGCATGCAAAATTGAGCACTGGTGGTACAGGTATCGGTGTAATCTACACACACGTTTCCTCCGGTATTTCCCCATTGTACGGTAATGGTGTTGGTGCCTTGTCCGTTTTGTATGGTAGCTCCGGCTGGAACTGTCCAGTTATAACTTTGAGCAAAAGGCATAGCAGGTACGCTATAGGTCTGCGTGCTGCCTTCACACACTGTAGTTGGGCCGTTCATATTGGGAATAGGTGGGGGGGGGGGGCAGCAATTGTAATAAATTATAACTCTTCCAATATTATACCATGCTTCTGTCCAAATATTAGCAGGAGGTAATCCTGCTAAATTAAATTGGAAGCCACTTCGAACCAATGTAGTAGGTTGCCCATTAATGGTGGTAGCACAATTAGGATTACCGTAGCTGTTAACAGCATTACCTCTGGAACCATATACGCCAATTACATCACCTTGAGCTACTACTACGTTACAAGGAATCATATTATTAGGTACATAATTTTGTTGAAGAAAAAGTTGTACAAATGCATTAGTGGTTCCAGGCCAGGCAGGAGGAGGAGTGTTATTGTTAAAACGAACAATGGCTACACTTTGTGCTGCCATTGACATATTTGTAGGAACGTAGATTCCGCAAATTGTAAAATTAACGGGAGATACAAACCAATAACCTCTTGTCATTCCTGTAAAACTGTTTAATTGACCACAAATAGGAACAGGAGTTTGTGCGTTTATTTTTTCAACCGAAAAATTAAATGCGATGATGAGCAGAATAAGAACTTTTAATATTCTTGGCATATTACAGAAGGGTTTTGTTTATTCAATATTGTTATTGATATTTAACTTTTTGTGCAGGGCATCTCTGTCTTTGTAAAGTTGTTTAATTGTTTCAGGATTTGCTTTTATCCAATTTTCTAATTCTACATTAAACTTCTTTATCTGTGCCGTTGAATTACCTGTTTTTTTAGGGAAGCCAGTTTTATTTAAGTAGGGTTTAACATATGCATTGTCTGTTCTGCTAAATTCGATAGCATCATTAAATATGGCAATGGTTTCGTTTATGTGTGCTTTTTCGTCATAGGGAACGGTTACTTGGTCGCTAGGAGCTACTTCATTATTTAATTTATTAGAACTTATTTGCAATGAACCATTTTGTGCATGGCTAATTTTTATTGAAGTAACAAGAAGGAAAATAAATGTTATTGTTTTCATAGATACAGTAGTTTTATCTCTTAATATAGATTAGCTTCAAGACGATTGTTTATTTATTTGGTTGCTTAAATTTTGATAATAAAAAAGGGCGAATTATACCGCCCTTTTTTATTTATTATTTTGTTTATTATCGAACTAAAGTAACGGTACCTCTAAAGGTGTGTTTTTGGGTATTAGAGTCGGTAATTGAAATGGAATATACAAAAGCTTCAGATTCTAATTTTTTGCCGTTTAATGAGCCATCCCATCCGTTTGCTAAATCGTTGGTTTCAAAAATCAATTCACCCCAACGGTCGTAGATTTTCATGTTGTACTGATTGATGTCTGAACTAAGGTCGAATCCAAATCCAATTCCGTTAAAGGTGTCATTAATTCCGTCTCCATTTGGAGTAAATGCATTTGGAATGTAAAACTGAAATTCAGGACGAATGGTTACAGAATATACAACCGTATCGGTACACCCATGTTCATTTTCTACAATTAGAGTAACATTAAAGGAACCAGTATCACCATATGTATGATTTGGATTAATCAAATCAGATGTGTTTCCATCACCAAAATGCCAACTCACTTTATCGTAGCCATAAGAATGATTATAAAATTTAAAATTTGGATTTAGAATAGTTGTTGCATAGGGGTTAAATGTAAACTCTGCAGTAGGTTGAGGATAAACGTCAACCAAATCTTTTACAATGTAATAACCTTTGCAACCCAAATTGCTAGTTACAGTTAAGTCAACAGAGAATACTTTTTTCTCAGGTGCTCTATTTACAAAACAGTGTACCGGATTTTTTTCGATAGAACTGATGTTGTCTCCGAAATTCCATAAATAATTTTGTATCGTGCTATTGTACATAGAATTTATGGTTGTTTGGTCGAAGAAGTTTACGCAAAGTGGTGAGCAACCAACTAACTCATCGGAGTATATAAATTCAACTTTTGGTTTTGGGAAAATATCAATCTGTTTAGTTAAAGAACTTTTGCAGCCTTTATCCGAAACCAGCGATAAAGTTACCGTGTAACTACCTGGAGTGTAATAAAAATTAATTGGATTTTGTTGATTACTTAAAGGAGAACCATTTCCAAAAACCCATTCCCAGCCAGTAATATTCCCTATTACAATGCTTGATAAATCCGTAAATACAACGGTGTCGTTTTCACATGTATTATTTAGTGAAAAATTGGGCTCTGGAATAGCCCAAACTTCAATGTTTAAAAAGGCTGTATCTACGCAGCCGCTATCAGAAACAGACACTAAATAGGGAATAAAATTTCCGGGTTGTTGATAAGTATGAGTTGTATTATAATTATTATCATTATACCCATCTCCAAAATACCATTGTGCAGTTTGGTTTCCTTGAGGTATAGTTGATAAATTATTGAATATAGTAGGTTCTCCTAAACAAACATTATTAGCCGTAAACAAAGCGGTTGGTACAGGGTGAACAACTACAACCTTTGTAATAGTGTCTTTACATCCTTGAGATGATTCTACAATAAGTTGAACTTGGTAGTTATTGTAGAAAGAGTACTGATGTGTAGGATGTTGAACATTTGATGTGTTATTGTCTCCAAAATTCCAATTCCATGTTGTTATTGAAGCATTTCCTACTGTAGATTGATCGAAGAAATTTACCGCATCGTAAAGACACTTGTTTGGGGCATTAAAATTGGCTGTAGGATTCGCATAAATTTGAATAGTCTTGGTTAATGAAGTAGTACATCCACTATCTGATGTTACAGTTATTGTTACGTTGTACAATCCCGGACCTGCATATTGGTGAACAGGGTTTACTAAGTTAGAGGTGTTCCCATCACCAAATTGCCAATTATAAATATCAATAGTTCCTGATAATATATTGGAAGTATTAAAGAAACTTACAGGCAATCCGTCACAAACATTGTTTGCTGTAAAGTCTGCTATAGGCATTGGATTTACAACAACTGTTTTGCATATTTTATTTTTACAACCATCTGTAGTAGTAAGGGTTAAACAAGAAGTATATATACCCGGTATAGCGAAGGTGTGACTGAAATTTGGAACATTATAATCAATTATCCCATCGCTATTTATATCCCAACTGTAATTAGCAATGGTGGTTCCATTATTATTACTTGTATTCACAAAAGTAGTAGGTGAACCAAAACAAACATAGGTTGCTGTGAAATTGGCAATAGGAACGGGGCTTACTGTAACACAAATAACTGTAGAGTAAACGGTGTTATTACAACCCGTTATTTCAGCTTTGTAGCAACTGCTCACACTAAGAGCCGGTGTATGATAAATAGAGTCGGTTGCTCCAGGAATTGGATTCCATGTATTGCCACCATCTGTAGAAATTTGCCACTGAATAGAACCAAATGAGTTATTTATTGAAACTGTAACTGAATCTCCGTTGCAAATTGAGTCGTTAGAAATAGATACAGGTCCTGCTACCGGGAAAGCAGGTACATAGGTAATCGTTACAATACCATCGTTAGTATTACCGGTAGAGCAACTACCACCAAAAGGTACAAGAGAAGATCCTCCACCTCCAGCACCACCTCCATTAGCACCAATACAACAGCCATCGGCACCACCTCCGCCACCACCATATAAGCCACCACCTCCGCCACCACCTGCAGCGTATATAACTATGTTATCCATACCACCTTGGCCACCCACTGCTAAAACACCAGGAAAACCAGCTTGACCCATTCCCCAGCCTGCTCCTCCTGCTCCTCCTGCAACTGTTGTTCCTCCTTGGCCGCCTTGTCCGAATGTGCTTCCGCCAGGGAAACCATTAGGGCAACCGCCATTACCTCCGTTAATTGATGTTGCTGTCCAGTTATCTCCACCAGTTCTTCCACCACCACCACCGGCAACTATTACTCTATCAGCTAAAGCATAAGGAGTTAAGCGTACATCAGAGGCTCCACCTCCACCACATGCTAACAATTGTCCTCCGTAATTACCTTGTGGCCCCCCAGCTCCACCACCGTTCCAACCTGGAGTAGGACAATTTCCTTGTCCCCCTACATTTATTTGAAGAACTTGACCGGGAGTAACGGTCATATTACTAGTTACTGAGGCTCCCCAGCCTCCATTGTTTCCACCACCGCCTTTTCCTCCTTTTGCAACAACTGTTATGGTGTTTACACATTGTGGCACCGTCCAAGTTTGGGCAGATCCTGTGTAGTTAAAAGTTACAGTGGTTTGGGCTATTGAACCTGCTGAATATAAAGTTGCAGCAAGAACAAGAGAAATTAGTTTTATGGATTTCATACAAAAATAGTTAGCAAGTTTACACCTATAGACGCTGAGTGTATAATATGGTTGCCTAAAAAAATAAAAACCCTTCAAAATTTGAAGGGTTTTTGTGGGAGCAACAGGATTCGAACCTGTGACCCTCTGCTTGTAAGGCAGATGCTCTGAACCAGCTGAGCTATGCTCCCTTTTCGGGACGGCAAATATACAGGTTTTTTTATTTCTTCAAAAAAATTAATGCATCAGCCACTACAAATGTGCTACCTCCTATAAAAATCAGATCGTTAACTTTTGATTTTTTTATGGCGATTTTCATTGCCTCTTCGACACTTACAAATGCATCTCCTTTTAAATCGAATTTTCCTGCTTCTGCTTTTAATATTTTACTTTCTAAACCTCTGGGAACCGATGGCCTACAAAAATAATAGAGAGCATTTGTGGGTAGTAGTTTTAGAATAGGTAAAATATCTTTATCGTTTACCACCCCAAATACCATGTGTAAATTGCGATGTGGGGTTATTTTAATTTGTTTTATAACTTCTTTTATACCTGCACGATTGTGTGCTGTATCGCATATTATTAAAGGGGAAGTGTTAATGGTTTGCCAGCGACCTTGCAACCCTGTATTCTTAATAACATTTCTAATGCCTAATGCGATGTGTTCTTTGCTGATTTTCCAGTTTTTTTTTGGTATTACCTTACAAGTTTTGTAAACAGTTCGAATATTTTTTTGCTGATATAACCCTTTTAATTCGCAGTGGAATTTGGGTATAGTAAATTGATCTGCAAAAAAGATAGGAGCATTTTTTTGTTGAGCTGTTTTTATAAATACGGGAGTTGTATTTCTTTGCGTTTCCCCAATTACTACGGGAATTCTTTTTTTTATTATTCCAGCTTTTTCTTGTGCTATTTTTTTTATGGTGTATCCAAGCAATGCCTGATGATCTAAGCTAATGTTGGTAATGACCGAAATTTCCGGGGTAATTACATTAGTAGAATCAAGCCTGCCACCAAGTCCTACCTCAATAATAGCAATATCTACTTTTTGTTTTTTAAAAGAATAAAATGCTAATCCAACACTCCATTCAAAAAAAGATAAATGTATTTTTTCGAATTCAGCTTTATAATTTTTTACGAAAGAAACTACTTCTTTTTTGCTGATGGACTTGCCATTTACTTTTATTCGTTCTCTGAAGTCTATTAGATGAGGGGATGTGTATAATCCTGTTTTGTATCCTGCTTCTTGAAATATAGATGCCAACATGTGAGAAACGGAGCCTTTGCCGTTTGTTCCGGCTACGTGGATGGTTTTAATTGAGAGTTGTGGATTTTTTAGTATGCGACATAACTCTATTGTGTTGTGTAAATCGGCTTTGTACGCAATTTTACCTATCCTTTGATACATGGGTAGTTGAGAGAAAAGATAATCCAACGTTTGTTGGTAATTCATAGATTAGTTGAGAATGAAAACAAAGGTCATTTGACCTTTTTGCTCGGGCATATTGGGGTTAGTGCTGAATTTTGTTTGTAAAGCGGCTTCTTGTGCTTTTTTAAGTAGATGAGTGCTGTTGGTGGTAGAGCCTCTTGCCCCGGCTATAGCTTTAATTACATTTCCGTTTTGGTCTACCACAATATCCACTACTACTTTTCCTTGTTCTTGTGAGTTATCGGTAATTTTTGGGTAGCCTTTTACTGTTCTTCCGGCAAGAGAAAAATCAATACCGTTACCTCCTTGTCCTCCTGTGTGGCTTTTACTGTTTTTATCTCCATCAGATTTGCCTTGGTCACCGGGAGTGCCTGCTTCGCCTTCACTTCCTTTATCTTTTGAAGTGTTTTTCCACTTTTCCATTAGCTCCTGAAGTTCTTTACTTATTTTTTCTTCTTCTTTTGTTTTTGTGTCTTCAGTTGGTTTTTTCTTGGGTGTTTTTGGTTTTTTTATTTCAACGGTTTCTTCATTTTCTTGAGTTAAAACTTCTTCTTCGCTTGATTCTTTTTGACTTTGGGGGATTACATTTCCTACTTCATTTTCGGGTTGAATTTGCCCCATACCTTCATCGCTTGTTCCAAAATTTACTACAATGCCTTGCTCCGGAATAGGCACTATGTACTTGATCCCAAGTATAAAAAAAAGCAGAAGAATAAGAGCATGAAAAATAATTGCTCCTAAAAATCCTATTTTTTCTTCTTTATGTTGGATAGTGCTCATTTTAATTAGGGCTAGTAGCAATTACCATTTTAAAATTATTTCGATTGGCAATATCCATAATTTTTACAACAAAACCATGAGGTACCATTACGTCTGCTTTTAGCACAATACCCGGTTTGTCTACTCCTTGCATCATTGTTTTTAATTCTGATTCTATCTCTTCTATGTTAAACGGTTGTCCGTTTATAAAAAAGTTTTGATCGGATGTTATGGTTACGGTAACGGTTTTCGGGTTATTATTTCGTTGGTTACTTTTTGGTAGAACAACATTTAAACCGTAAGGGGTTATTAAGGTTGAGATAACAATAAAAAAGATTAAAAGCAGAAATACAATATCTGTCATGGAAGCCATGCTGAATTCTACCTTTGTTTTGTTTCTTGAACGCAACGACATAAATTATTTATTTTGATGGTTCGTGAAGCAGATCCATAAATTCTAAAGTTCTTGCTTCCAACTTATATACCACTTTTTCTACTTTAGCCACCATAATATTATAGCCCATGTAAGCTACAATTCCAATTACTAATCCTGCTGCTGTGGTTATCATGGCTTGCATAATACCGCCTGCTAAGTTTGAAATTTCAACCTGATTTCCAGCAGTACTCATATCGTGGAAAGTGCGAATCATTCCGATTACTGTGCCAAGAAACCCAATCATAGGAGCGGCTCCCGCAATGGTGCCAAGCCATGAAAGCCCCTTTTCTAAGCGGGCAACTTCGAGTTTCCCTACATTTTCTATAGCGGTATTTATATCGTTTAGCGGCTTTCCAATTCTGGAAACCCCTTTTTCTATCATTCTAGAAACGGGGTTATTGGCTACTCTGCACAAATTAACGGCAGATTCTATCTTTCCATCGTGAATGTAATCGCGAATTTGATTCATGAAATTGGTGTCTTCTTTTTGGGCTTTGTTTATGGTAAGCAATCGTTCAATGATAATGTAGATAGCTAAAAAAGAAAGCAGAGCTAAGGGTATCATAATATACCATCCACCTTGTACTAAAAGCTGAAAAATGGAAAGTGTTTCTTCTTTAGGAACTACAACGGGTAAATTTAAATTTGAATTGAGCGAATCGCCAACAACATTAATTTGCAATAGAAAAGAGTTTGTCATAAAAAATGATATGTATTTTAGTTGCCTAAATTAAAATCAATACCAACTTAGATTTTACTTAAGCTAGTTTAAATGTTAACAAACTTATGTTAGCTTTATTGTTTAAAGTCCGAGATATTCTTCTATTATAAATACCCCGATGCCAGCAAAATAGCCTAATAAGGCAAGAAGGCTGATGCGTTTAAGGTACCAAATAAAGTCTATTTTTTCCATACCCATAACAGCAACTCCTGCTGCTGAGCCTATAATTAAACAGCTGCCACCGGTTCCGGCACAGTAGGCCATAAAGTGCCAAAAATGATGGTCCATAGGAAATTGTGCCAAGCTATACATCCCCTGTGAAGCAGCCACTAGAGGTACATTATCAACTATAGAAGAAAGCAAACCAATGGTTATTACAATGAGGTTTTCATTGCCAATAGATTTATCTAGAGAATTTGCTAAATTGCTTAGTATACCCGTTGCTTGCAGGCTTGTTATGGCAACTAATATTCCCAGAAAAAATAATACACTAGAGGTGTCTATTTTTTTTAGCACACTTACCACGTTGGTGCTGGAGGTGGTGTTATGATCGGCATTTCTGTTTAGTATTTCCGAAACAATCCATATAATACCCAAGCTGAATATCATGCCCATAAAGGGGGGTAAATGGGTTATTGTTTTGAAAACGGGAACAAATAATAAGCCTCCTACTCCAACAGCGAAAATTATTTTTTGATGTAGTGGGTTTACTTTATGAGAGGTATCGGAGTGCAAGCTCTTAGGCCGTTCTATTGCTCCTTTCATAATAAAACTTAGGTAAAGCAAGGGTACTACTAAGCATACTAAGCTAGGTAAAAATATTTCTTTTACAATGCTCAATGCGGAAATTTGCCCTCCTATCCAAAGCATAGTGGTAGTTACATCACCAATAGGCGACCAAGCACCTCCTGCATTGGCAGCTATAATAACGATACCAGCAAAAAACATTCGGTCTTTTTTGTCGGAAATTAATTTGCGTAACAGAGAAATTAAAACGATAGAAGTAGTTAAATTGTCTAATGCGGCAGACAGAAAAAAAGTCAAAAAACCCACAATCCACAATAGTTTTACTTTGTTTAAGGTTTGAATTTTTGAAGTAATAAGCGAAAAACCTTCGTAAACATCAACTAGTTCTACGATAGTCATTGCTCCTAATAGGAAAAATAAAATACTTGCAATTTCTCCTAAATAGTGAAGAAGTTGTCCTTCTACAATGTAATGTGTCATTTTTTCATGTGCGGTTCCTTCAGGTATCCCCTTGGTTGCGGTAAATTGTGTAAACCATTCGGGAATATCTACATGTTGAGCTAATAAGATGTAGGCTGTCCAACAAAGTACGCCAGTAACCATAGCAGATGCTGCTTTATCAATCCTAATAGGGTGTTCTAAAGCGATGCATAAATAACCTATTACAAATATGGCAATCATTAGTGCTTCCATTGTGCTAGTTTTTAGTTTTTTCTATATATACCGATGTAGATGGAAATGCAAAACTGCTATTATTTTTTTCAACAATTTCCATTATTTTAAAATTTATTTCTTCTCTAATGTTTAAATAGGTTGGCCAGTCCATGGTGTCTATAAAATAGTTTACAAGTATATCAAGAGAACTGCTGCCAAATGCATGAAATTTTACAACCCCTTCCTGATTAGTATGTGGGTGTTCGTTTATGTATTTCTGAATTTCGATTACTATGTTTTTTATTTGTGAAGCGGAGGTAGAGTAGGTTACTCCAATATTGAAATTTACTCTACGAAAGGTTCTGAGGGTTAAATTATCAAGCTCAGAATCAATCATTTTTTTATTGGGAATCGTAACAAAACTTTTTTCTAATGTTCTTAGTCGAGTACTTCTTAATCCTACCTTTTCTACGACACCTGTAATTCCGTTTACATTCACTAAATCGCCCACCGTAAAGGGCTTGTCCATAAAGATAGTAAATGATCCGAGTAAATTTTCGAGTGTTTCTTTTGAAGCCATTGCGATGGCCAAACCACCAATACCTAAGCCCGCAACCAGCGAGCCTACATTTATATTAAAAACAGTACTAAGCAGTACCAGTAAGCCGAAAAGAGCAACTATTACTTTTGCAATATCCTTTGCGAAGGGTATCAGTTGGTCGTCCTGTTTTGATTCGGTTTTTTCGGCTTTTTTCATTAGTACTAAACCGAGACAATCAATCAATCTTGTGGAAATGCGAATGATAGAAATACCCAATATAAGCTGGTATAAAGTATGAATGATTTTTTTTAATCCGAATTTTTCTACAGAAACTAAATTCCATTCGCTTGGAAAATTAATGTGAGAGGAGGCTATAAAAAGAAACAGTACAAAAATAAAAACACGTATGGGTTTTCCCAGCAAATCAACAAACTGTTGAGGGTTAATTTCGGAAGTGTGTTTTCTAAATACCCGGTGAACTAATTTACTTAGAATTTTAGAAAGGTATCTTTGAAAAAGAAGAGAAAATACAATCCATCCTACAAACCAGCAATAATCTTCAATTGAATTGCCAAAATAAACTTTATTTAATACTTCTTTCATTTATTTGGTAAGTTGCTCTAAAGCGATAGAAAATGCTGTTTTTGAAATATTTTTTTTATCGGAATTTAAATCATGTACTTTTTTTAATGCCGAGTAAATGGTATTAGAAACATCGTTAAAAATAGACGCGTCAGATAAGTCTACGTGGTTTTGCATCATATAGGCAAATACTCGAGCCATACCACAGTTTGCAATAAAATCGGGAATCACGCTAACGGCCGAGTCGGCATACTCAGATATAGGGCCGTAAAAAATTTCGTGATCGGCAAAAGGAACATTTGCTCCGCAAGAAATCACCTCCAATCCTGCATTTTTGAGGGAATCAATATGGTCTTTCGTAATTAATCTTGAGGCAGCAGCCGGAATAAATATTTCTGCACCCATACCCCATATTTTTTTATTTATTTCTTCGGTAGATATAAGATTGGGAGCTATTAATTCATTTTTATTTTTTGTATTAAATAGTGTTTTTACTTCTTCAAAACTAAAACCATTCGAATTTATTAGGCCTCCGTTTCTGTCAATAATACCCACAATTTTTACATCGTATTGGGCTAGGTAGTACGCTGCCGCAGAGGCTACATTACCCCAGCCTTGAATGATTGCTTTTTTTTCTTTGATATTTTTTCCGTAGAGAGAGTAATAATGTTTTACTGCTTCTGCAACACCGTAACCGGTAATCATATCGGCCACTACATATTTTCTTTTTATATCGGGAGAGAAGCAGGGGTCTTCTATTATTTTGGACACACCCATTCTTAGTTGGCCTATTTTGGTAACCTTTTCAATTTCGCTGGGTTTAAAATGTCCGGTTAATACACCTTCCTGAGGATGCCAAATGTTGTAAGCTTCGGTTATTGGAATTACTTCGTGTATTTCGTCAACATTTAAATCGCCTCCTGTACCGTAATAATTTTTTAGCAGGGGTTTTACAGCTTTAAACCATCTTTCCAATACGCCTTTTTTACGTGGGTCGTTGGGGTCGAAATTTATACCGGATTTTGCCCCTCCAATGGCAGGTCCGGAAACGGAGAATTTTATTTCCATTGTTTTAGCTAGCGAAATTACTTCGTGTTTGTCTAATCCTTTTCGCATTCGAGTACCACCACCTGCTGCTCCACCTCTGAGGGAGTTTATTACAACCCAGCCGATAGCTTCGGTTTCTGCATCGTGCCATTCAAATACAATCTCCGGATTTCGTTCTTCAAATTTCTTGAGTAGATTCTTCATATCTTTTTTAGGGTGGGCAAATATAAATATTTATGAGAGGGTTTAATAAATTATTGAAACTATTGTGCTATATGCCATAGACAAGGCCTGCACTGTGATTTTTTAGGCTTCCTGTTACGCTTGATAGGATATTAATTTTGTTTTCAAACTTTAATACTCCTAAGAATGCGAAAATCAGAGCTTCTTTATAATCTACTAGTAAGTGATTTGGAATAATTATTTGTGTGTTGGTTTTTTCCTTTATTAATTCTATTAAAAAGATGTTTTTTGCTCCTCCTCCAGTAACGAGAACTTCTCCGTTTTTTAAATGATTGGAAATTTGAATAGAAATATGTTCGTATAGAGTTCTTAGTACATGGGGTGTTTGTTTATGATATTTTTTAATTAAGGGAAAGATGGAATGTTCAATATCTTCTCGGGCTAACGATTTTGGAGATTTTTGCTGGTAATAGCTTAATTGATTGAGCGAGTGAAGCAAGGAGGGAATAATTTTGCCCTTTCGGCCTTCTTTTCCATCTTTGTCAAATTCTTTACCCAAACTATTTATTACATGGTTTAATATCATATTTGCTGCACAAATATCGTAGGCTATTCTTTTGCCGTTTTTTTTAAACGAAATATTTGCAATTCCTCCAATGTTTAAGCAATACTTGTAGTTTCTAAAAAGTAGTTCATCGCCTATAGGAACTAAGGGAGCCCCTTGTCCTCCTAAAGCAATATCTTGACTGCGGAAATCGCAAATAACAGGTCGCTTTGCGGCCGCATAAATGCAGGCTCCATGCCCTATTTGTAATGTAAATTTACGAGTGGGCTGATGAAAAATGGTGTGCCCGTGTGAAGCGATAAAATCAGCCTTTTTTTTTCGGGAATAGAGAAAATTGGCTACCATTTTTCCTATAAAAAAACCATACTCAGAATGTGTACTTAATAGTTCCTCACTTTCTTTTTTATATAAATCCGCTAATTTTTTTTTCCAGTATTTCGAATAGGGTATTGTAGTAGCATCTATTATTTTATAATTCCATTTTTTATTTTCATTTTTAAATTCGCAGAGGGCAATGTCTAGTCCATCTAAGGAAGTGCCCGACATTACTCCGATTATTTTATAGCTTTTATTTTTGTTTATAGAACTCGGCATTTGCAAAATGTTATTTATGGGGTATATTTGTTGCACCTCAAATTAACGATATAATATTTTAAATTATAAAAAATGAATATTGAATTTACCGAAGAGCAATTAGCCGTTAGAGATGCTGCCCGAGATTTTGCACAAAATGTACTTAAACCGGGTGTTATAGAAAGAGACGAGCAGCAGCGTTTTCCAAAAGAAGAAATAAAGCAACTGGGAGAACTTGGATTTTTAGGTATGATGGTTAACCCCAAGTACGGGGGAGGAGGAATGGATACTATCTCGTATGTATTAGCTATGGAAGAAATATCGAAGATTGATGCTTCTGTTTCTGTTTGTATGTCGGTAAATAACTCCTTGTATTGCTGGGGTATTGATAAGTTTGGCACAGAAGAACAAAAGCAAAAATACTTGGTTCCGGCTGCAAAGGGAGATCTTATTGGGGCATTCTGTTTATCAGAACCGGAAGCGGGCTCTGATGCTACTTCTCAGCGTACCACAGCAATAGATATGGGAGACTATTATTTGCTGAATGGTACAAAAAACTGGATTACAAATGGAGGGTCGGCTTCTTATTATATTGTAATAGCTCAAACGTATCCAGAAAAAAAGCACAAGGGCATAAATGCTTTTATAGTAGAAAAGGGAATGGATGGATTCGTTGTGGGGGCAAAAGAAAATAAATTAGGTATCAGGGCATCGGATACGCACACTCTTCTTTTTAACGATGTAAAAGTGCCAAAAGCGAACAGAATAGGGGAAGATGGATTTGGATTTACTTTTGCCATGAAAGTGCTCTCTGGAGGAAGAATTGGCATAGCTTCTCAGGCCTTAGGAATAGCCTCAGGTGCTTATGAATTGGCTTTAGCTTATTCAAAAGAACGGAAAGCCTTTGGAAAGCCCATATGCGAACATCAGGCTATTGCTTTCAAACTGGCCGATATGGCTACAAATATTGAAGCTGCTCGCTTATTATGTTTAAAAGCAGCATGGCAAAAGGATATGGGATTAAATTTTGACCAGTCGAGTGCCATGGCCAAATTGTTTGCTTCTAAAGTTGCGATGGAGACTGCTGTAGAAGCGGTACAAATTCACGGTGGATATGGTTTTGTAAAAGAGTATCATGTAGAGCGTTTAATGCGAGATGCAAAAATTACTCAGATTTATGAGGGCACAAGTGAGGTTCAGAAAATTGTAATATCTCGATCCGTACTTCAGTAACTTCAGAGATACTCCAAAATATTTTCGAGTTTTATCCCTCTAGAACCTTTAATTAATAGGGATAATTTTTTACTGTTTAGTTCGCTCAGGTATGTGCCGGCCTCTTTGTAATCTTTAAAATGTAAGTAAGGCTCAGTGTTAATAGAACTAAAAATACTGCCCACCAGAATCGCATTATTCAATCCAACTTCTTGCAATAGCTGTATAATGTTTTGGTGTTCACATATACTCTCTTTTCCCAATTCAAGCATATCGCCTAATATGCAAAGTTTATTTTTGGTTTTTAGTTTACTAAAGCTTACAATGGCTTCTCTCATGCTGCTTGGGTTGGCATTATAAGCATCGAGAATAATTGTATGATTATTTTTTTCAATAATCTGAGAACGATTGTTGTTGGGAATATATTCTTCTAAGGCTCTGTTTATTTGGGTGTTTTCCAAATTAAAATAAAGACCAATACAAATAGCAGCCATTATATTAGGGAAGTTATATGTGCCATAAAGGTTGGTTTTTGTAATATTAGATGCCCCATTGTGTCGCCATTCTATTTTCAGAAATGGAAAATTCTCTATGATTTTTCCCTCACAGTATGCATCAGAACTAGTTCCGTAGCTTATTTTTTCTAGCTCCTTAGCATGAGTATTCAATAAATCATCATTTACATTTATAAAAACTTTACCATTAACTTCTTTTAAAAAGCGGTACAATTCGGTTTTTGTTTTTATTACCCCTTCTATATTTCCGAATCCTTCCAAGTGAGCTTTTCCAATGTTAGTAATAATACCAAAAGTAGGTTGTGCTATCCGGCATAAAAAATCTATTTCATTTGGGTGGTTTGCACCCATTTCCACAATGGCTATTTGGTGCTCTGGTAATATGGAAAGAATGGTAAGTGGAACTCCGATATGGTTATTTAAATTTCCTTTTGTGGATACTGTTTTAAATTTCTCTGATAAAACTTTTAAAATTAATTCTTTTGTTGTTGTTTTTCCATTGCTTCCAGTTATTCCTATAATCGGAATAGATAATCTTTTACGATGAAAAAGAGCTAAATCTTGGAGGCATTTAAGAACATCTTCAACTAGGATAATATTTTCAGAGGTTTTATAGGAAGTTTCGTCAACTACTGAATATTTTGCACCTTTCAAAATAGCCTCTTCTGCAAAAGCATTTCCATTAAATTTTTCACCTTTTAAAGCAAAGAATATAGAATTAGAAAGAATATTTCTTGTATCGGTGGATATCTTTTGGTTTACCGAAATAAATAAGTCGTAAATTTCTTCAATACACATAAAAAGGAAATAAAAAAAGCCTCCGAGTGAGGCTTTTTTTATAAGATTTAACGTTTTCCTAAGCCAATGGGACTGCCCACTCTCGTCATTGCACAGCGGAATCCAATATCAGAAGTGCTTTGGTCTTCGTCTAAATATCTGCGTGTACCAGGGGCTAACCAATAGGCTCGGTCTTTCCAAGACCCCCCCTTATACACTTTTGTGCGGTTACTTATCAATGTGTTAAAATTCATATCGCCTTCACTGGGATTATGGTACATTGCTCTGTTTGCAATTTCTGCAAAGTTGTCGGCACTTTCATAAAAAATACTAGACTCTCGGTCTCCATCTAAATAGTTTATGTTATCGGATTGTCTGTAATTTCTTCTTTGGGCTAAATTATCTAGCTCTGGAGTTACATCGCGGTAAATTATTTTGCCTAAGCTATCTTTTTCAGTAATGGCCCCATCTTCATCTAACAATTTAGTTTGAAAAACATTTCCTCTAAAAGGACGAAAATCGTCATTGTCTTCTAAAGAGAGAGGGCGATAAGTGTCCATAACCCATTCCGATACATTCCCTGCCATATTATATAAGCCATAATCGTTAGGCCAATATGAAAATACGGGAGTTGTAACATCTCCTGCATCATTTAATTTTCCGGCAACACCCATATTGTCGCCACGATCTCTTTTAAAATTGGCTAATATTTGTCCCATGTATTTATTGTCGGCATTTCTTACAGCATGCCCGGTCCAAGGATACAACTTGCGTTCGGTAATCAATTCTGCGGTTGTGTTACCAATTAAACTGAAAGCAGCATATTCCCATTCGGCTTCTGTTGGTAGTCTATATTTTGGAAGTAATATGCCATCTTCCATTCTTACATTTCTGTATTCATTGTTAGGATTATAGTCTGGAAGCCCGTCTATTCTTTTACCGCTTTCATACTGTCCAAGCATATATGCTTCGGTATTAAAGTTGTCTTCATTAATTTGGTTCGAGTTCCATTCAAATAAACCTTCGCGGATAAGAATTAATTCATTTACCCTGTCGGTACGCCAAGCACAAAAGTTGTTTGCTTGTAGCCAGTTTACCCCAACTACGGGATAATCGCGGTAAGCAGGGTGACGTAAATAATACTCTACATAGGGTTCATTAAAGGCTAGTTTTTCTCTCCAAACAAGTGTGTCGGGTAATGCCTGCATAAATACTTCTGGGTAATCTGCAGAGTAAACTCTATTTAACCAATACAAATATTCGAGGTAAAAGAAATTGGTTATTTCCACTTCATCCATATAAAATGAAGAAACTGTGACTGTTCTAGGTATATTATTCCATTCGTAAGTTACATCTTGCTCTGTTCTACCCATTGTAAATCTACCCCCTTCAATTAGAACTAAACCGGGTCCGGTTTCTTGCTCCAAATAGGGGGCCTTTTGAAAGCCTCCGTTTTTGGGGTCATTATAATTCCAACCGGTAGCTCCAGACCTTTCTTTTTTACAAGAAGTAAAAGCGGTAGGTGCTGTTAAAAAAGCTACTAATAATAGTTTAGAAATGTTTCCTTTCAACCTCATAACTTTTGGATTTTTATTTTATAACTAAAATGATGGACAACTTATTGTTCTGAATCTTCGTTTTTTAGGTTTACAGTCGAAATTTAAACCAACTGAAATTTCATGAGAACCGGCTGTTTTGTTGGTTAGTTTAGATGTAGTGATATCATAGCTGTAACCAAACTTGAATACATCGGCCTGAAAACCTAGAAGTGCGATAAACGAATCTTGATTTCTATACCATAATCCGCCAACAATGGGACCTTTTGTAAAGTACATTCCAAAAAGAATCTGCTGAAAGTCTTGTTGCTTTTGAAATAATAAGTTAGGCGATAAGGTGGCTGGTTCTCCTCTGCTTTCTAGCGGAATAATAGCTCCTCCATGAAAGGTGTATTTTCTGGGTAATTTAGTAGTTGGATTTTGAATAACGGTTTCATTTGGCTGAGTAATGTGGTGTACGGCAAATCCTGCAAAGTATCTTTCGCTGTAGCCTAGAATACCGGCAGAAAAATCAACAAAATTTCCAGGTTGAGCTCTCGGTATTTCCTGAGAGGTATAAACAAAACCCCTTCTAGGGTCAATCATATCACCAAAGGTTAATTTATCCCAATCTACCTTTTTTTGCCCCCACATTGCCTGTAAACCAAATTTCATTGAAAATCTTCTGTTTACAGGTAAGTGATAGGAATACATTCCACTAACATGAGTAGTGGTGAGTGTTCCTGTTCCAGCTCTGTCTGTAAGTACATGTAAACCAAGCCCGCCCGCAAGAGCATCAACATGCTGATCGTAAGAAGCACTGTAAGTTACAAAATTCCCTGAAATACCCGGCCACTGGTTACGATAGTTAAGGTTTACCCTTGGACAACGAATGGTGCCTGCCATGGCAGGATTTAAGTATAATGGATTAGCATAAAACTGGGTAAACTCAGGGTCTTGTGCCCATACCTCAGAGGTTGTTAAAAAGCACGAAGTGAGTGCTATTAATATAACTTTTAGTCCTTTTTTTAACATAGGTAGCCTAATTGTATGCTTCGTTGGCAAAACTGCTTTAACGAAGGTTTAATATTCAAAGTTTCAAATGTATGAAAATATCTGTTAAGAAAAATGCAATAACTACAAAATTGTTTCGTTATAATTGTGCTTATGTTAAGTTTCTCCATTTTCGAATTATAACGCAATTTTATAAAATATATTTGTAATAATGAAGAATTCCCCCAATTTATTATTTTTCCTTTCTTTCTTTTTTACGTTTATTGTTGTTGGACAAAACTCAGAACAGCCAATGTTTCTTAATTGGCAGCAACCTATCGTTAATAAAATTTCAGAGAGTAAAAGTTTAAGATTTTTGTATTTTGAAGGTGCTTATTTTGCTTCAGAGCACAATTATTTGCCTTACTACGTTAAGGAGGTAAATCTTAAGAAAGGTCAAGAACTGGGGGGGGGAAGTTTAAAAGAGTTTGAAGTGTCTGATATTGATTATAATACAACTGATATAGTGGGGGTAGAAAGTATAGAAACAGAGTTTAAGATAACTTACAAGACAAGTTACTTCAAAAAGGACCCTAAGGGTTACATCTTAGTTTTTCCGGTTAGAAAAAATGCTTCCACCGGAAAGATTGAAGTACTGACAAAGTTTTCGATTTCATTCAAGGAACAGGCAGTTAAACAACCGCAAGTTACAAATAATAAAACAGCCACCACTTCTGCATTGGCATCGGGCAATTGGTACAAAATAGGGGTAACATCATCAGGAGTTTTTAAGCTAACATATAACTTTCTTAAAAGTGCAGGCATAGACGTAGATGATATTGAACCCAAAAACATTCGTGTTTTTGGGGGACAACAAGGAATGCTCCCGGGTAAAAATAATGTGCAGAGAGTTGATGATTTGCAAGAGATGGCTATTTCTGTTTATGGCGAAAATGATGGAAAATTTAATAAATCAGATTACATTCTGTTTTACGGAAGCTCTCCTAATGTGTGGGCTTTTGATGCAATAACACAACGTTTTGTTCATAAAATACATGAATTTTCAGATACTACTTTTTATTTTATTACATTCAATAACGGAGAGGGAAAGAGGGTTCTAAACCAGCCGTCAAATCAACTTACTCCAACTCATTTTACAAGCACTTTTGATGATTATCAGTATTATGAAAAAGATAATACAAATCTTATTAAATCTGGCAGAGTGTGGTTGGGCGAAAAATTTGATGTAATAAATGAACATAATTTTAGTTTTAATTTTCCGGATATTGTAAGCGGAAGTACCATTTACCTAAAATCGAGCGTTTATGCGAGGTCGGCTAGTGTTTCTACATTTACTATATCTTCGGGAAATAATGTTTTTAGCCAAATGGTGCAGGGTACGCAAGTTAATAATTATTATGATAGTTATGCCCAGCCATCGACTAGTGAATACAACTTTTTAGCCAGCAATTCACTCGTAAACATTAAAATGAAGTTTAATAAAAACTCTGCTCAGGACATAGGTTGGCTTAATTATTTAGCCTTAAATGTGAGGCGAAACCTAAAACTTTCGGGCAATCAAATTGTTTTTAGAGATAGAACTACCGTAGACATCGGAAATATTACCCAATTTACACTTAGCGGAGTTAATAACCAAACCTCTGTTTGGGACATAAGCGATTTTTTTAATATAAAAAAACAAGAAGGCTCACTGAGCGGAAACGCTTTTGTATACAGTTTATCAACTCCTTTTTTAAGAGAATTCGTTGCTTTTAATGCCCCCGACTCTTTAGGAATTACTTATAAAGGACCGGTAAAAAATCAAAATTTACATGCTATGTTACAATCCGATCTAATTATTGTAACACATCCGAATTTTTTGTCGGCCGCCAACGATTTAGCTTCTTATAGAAAAGGTCAAGGAATGAGTGTTAATGTGGCAAGTACTCAAGATATATACAACGAGTTTTCCGGAGGGGCTACAGATATAGTGGCTATTAGAGATTTTGTGAGAATGTTTTACGAACGAGCTACCAATCAATCGGAAATGCCCAAGTATCTTTTATTATTTGGCGATGGTTCTTATGACAATAAAAATAGAATTAATGCCAATAGCAACTTTATTCCAACACATCAGTCGGCCAATTCGCACAGTCCCACCGATTCCTACGTTTCTGACGATTATTTTGGCATGCTCGATATGAACGAAGGTGAATGGAAAACTACAGATAATGATATAGCAGATGTAGGTATTGGTCGTTTACCTGCAAAATCATTAGAAGAAGCCAATGCCATGGTAAAAAAAATAAAACACTACGAGAGTGTAACAACCATGAAAGATTGGAGAAATATACTGGCCTTTGTAGCCGATGATGAAGACGGAGTTTTACACATGGATCAGGCAAATAAACTATCCGTAATGGTTGATACAACTGAAAAAGCGTATAACTTAGAAAAAATATTTTTTGATGCCTATAAGCAGGAATCCACCCCGGGAGGAAGCAGATATCCTGATGTGAATAAAGCGATAAATGAAAGAACAGAAAAAGGAGCCTTGATTGTAAATTACACTGGACATGGAGGGGAAATAGGTTGGGCACACGAAAGAGTCTTAGGTGTTCCCGATATAAAAAGTTGGAATAATTTAGATAATATGCCTTTATTTTTTACGGCAACTTGTGAATTTAGTCGTTTTGATGACCCTGAGAGGACATCGGCTGGCGAACTCATCATGCTTCACCCTAATGGTGCTGGCATAGGGCTTTTTACCACGGTACGTTTGGTTTATTCTTCCCCTAACTTGTCCTTAAATCAAAG
Organism: Flavobacteriales bacterium; assembly: GCA_013359255.1. Classification (GTDB taxonomy): domain Bacteria; phylum Bacteroidota; class Bacteroidia; order Flavobacteriales_E; family Vicingaceae; genus BCD5. The sequence continues at coordinate 73,507 of JABWCF010000011.1, read as the reverse complement.
TTTTTATAAAAATGTATTCAAGCCAATTAATGGAAAAATGCCATGTATTGGAGATGTATTCAGAATTGTAAAAGCTTCGCAAGGAGGAAGTGTAAATACTAGAAATTTTACCCTCTTAGCCGACCCTTCCATGCAATTAGCCTATCCGAAGCATTTGGTTGAAAGCATTGAGATTAACGGAAAACCTGCAGTGCAAGGAGACACCATACGAGCGTTGAGCAAAGTTACTATTAAAGGTTTTGTTAAAAATAAATCTGGCCAAAAGCTAACCAACTTTAATGGTGTAATATACCCCACGGTTTATGATAAACTTAGCGAAATAGCCACTCTAAACAATGATGGAAATGGAGTGTTTAACTTTAATGTGAGAAACAGTAAACTTTTTAAGGGCAAAGCAAGCGTTACAAATGGAGATTTTTCTTTCTCATTTGTAGTACCTAAAGATATAGCCTATACCTACGGAACAGGGAGAGCCAGCTATTATGCAGAAAATGGGCAAGAAGATGCACATGGATACTACGAAGGATTTATTGTTGGGGGAACCAGTTCTAATTATGCACAAGACAATACAGGCCCGGAAGTAAAACTCTATATGAATGATGAAAATTTTGTTTTCGGAGGCATTACAGACGAGAACCCTGTTTTTTACACAAATATTTTCGATGAATATGGAATCAACATGACAGGAAATGGAGTAGGGCACGATATTACTGCGGTATTAGACGGAAATGTAAACGATGTGTTAATTTTAAATGATTTTTATGAGTCGGAACAAGATAGTTACCAAAAAGGAAAAATTAAATACCCTTTTAAAAACCTAAGTGAAGGAAAGCATTCTCTTACTCTCAAATTGTGGGACGTTTATAATAATTCAACCGAAGCCATCTTAGATTTTACAGTAGTAAAAAACAAAGAAATAGCATTAGACAAAGTATATAATTACCCCAATCCGTTTACCACTCATACTGAATTTTGGTTTGAACACAACCAGGCAGGAAAATATTTAAATACACAAATTCAAATTTATACCATTTCCGGAAAACTTGTAAAAACCATACAGCAAGATTTATATGCAGAAGGATACAGAGAAGATGCTATTGTATGGAACGGATTAGATGATTTTGGTGATAAATTGGCCAGAGGAGTTTACATTTATCGTTTAAAAGTTCGCTCTTCGAACGGAACAATTGCCGAGAAATACGAAAAACTTGTAATATTGTAAATTCGCTTAATGTATAATTAATGAGAAAACTTTTTATAATACTGCTTACTATAGGAATTGTTAATACAGCCTCTTTTGCACAGTTTGCTACTAACCGAGATCGATTTACCGATTCCACCCTGCAACTAAATACCATTACCACGGCTGTTCCTTTTTTGTTAATTACTCCCGATTCTCGTGCCGGTGCAATGGGTGATGCCGGAGTGGCTATGTCGGCCGATGCCAATTCAATACATTGGAATCCTGCAAAACTGGCTTTTGTAGATAAAGAAATGGGTTTTGCTATTTCTTATGCACCGTGGCTAAGGCAGTTAGTGCCAGATATTAATTTATCGTACTTAAGTGGGTTTAAACGCCTCGATGATATGTCAACCCTAGCAGCCTCTCTTAGGTATTTCTCTTTAGGTGATATCACATTTACCGATAATGTTGGAAATACCATAGGTCAATTTAGGCCAAACGAGTTTGCTTTAGATGTTGCTTATGGAAGAAAACTTGCCGACAATTTTTCAGGCGGAATAGCACTACGTTATATCTACTCAAATTTAACCGGTGGTATTTCTGCTAATGGCACAGCCACTACAGCAGGAAATTCTGTGGCTGTTGATGTGTCTGGGTTTTACAATAATCAAGATATGGAAATATTAGGTAAAGATGGAGGATTTGCAGCCGGAATAAATATTTCAAATATTGGTGCTAAAATGTCGTATACAGAAAATGCACAAAAAGATTTTATCCCAATTAATCTACGTATGGGACAATCCACCACCATTCGATTCGATGATTACAACAGTCTCTCTTTTTTGCTTGATTTTAACAAACTGTTGGTGCCAACCCCTCCGCAATACTTAAGAGATTCTGCCACCGGAGCATTGGTTTATGATTCCAATGGTGAAAAGATTATCTCAAAAGGAAGAAGTTCTAATGTTTCTATTGCTTCAGGAATGTTTGGTTCTTTTTCCGATGCTCCCGATGGTTTTAAAGAAGAATTGAGAGAATTTAATATTTCAGCAGGTATGGAATATTGGTACAACAAACTTTTAGCCCTTCGAATGGGGTATTTCAATGAGCATGTAACTAAAGGGAATAGAAAATATTTGACTTTTGGAGCTGGCTTAAGGTTAAGCGTATTTGGTTTAGACATAGCTTATTTAGTAGCTACTACACAACAAAATCCATTGGCAAACACTATCCGCTTTACGCTTTCTTTTAATTTCGATGATTTTAAAAAGCAGAATAAAGATACCAACGAGTGATTTCTCTTAGAATAGGTTTTGGCTTCGATGTACATCGCCTAGAAAAAGGTTATCCGCTTTGGCTAGGAGGTATTTGCTTAGAACATACTAAAGGAGCCGTAGGGCATTCTGATGCCGATGTGCTCATACATGCTATTTGCGATGCATTGCTGGGAGCAGCCAATTTGCGAGATATTGGTTTTCATTTTCCTCCCGATAATTTAAAATATAAAGGAATAGACAGTAAAATACTATTAGGCGAAGTGGTTCAGTTATTAAATGAACGCGATTATATAGTAGTAAATATTGATGCTACGGTTTGTGCCGAACAGCCTAAAATAAATCCTTTTATTCCCCAAATGCAGCAAATATTATCTGAAGTAATTGGCATAAATGCTTCGGAAATTTCTATAAAGGCTACCACTAACGAGAAACTTGGATTTATTGGCAAAGAAGAAGGAATAACCGCTTATGCAGTGGTTCTAATAAACAAAAACTAAAGTTTGTAGTATAAGCCAATAGATACGATGTAATCTTTCGGTGGATTTGAGACGCCTACTGATTTCTGAAATATAAATGCCGATGAAACCGAAATCTTTTTACTCGCTTTTAATTCATTTGAAATACCAAGCCTATATCGGTCTATTATTCCTGCAGCATCAGAACCTAGATTCAAAGGGGAGTAGAAATCAGCATAAATAGAAGGATTAATGTAATTATTTACACTGTATGCAAACGCTATCTTGTTTCGACTGTAAATAGCATTTGTCCTATCTCCTCTGTTATCGCTAGTGTTTTGAAAACGAGAACGAAATGTGAATGCCATTTTTTTTATCTTATACCGATAAGATGCATCAATGCTGTAGCGATTGCGCATGTAGTGCCCAACCCTTTCATCGAACCGATTGGATAGGCGGTAACTTCCGGCAAGTTTAAATTCTTTGGTTAGTTTGTATGATACGCTAAGTTCTGTAAATGCATTGTTTAGGTAAGAGTAGTTTTCTATAAAACGAAATTGTTGTTCAAGTTCTGCATTAATTCTTTCGTTTATTTTTTTTTCAATACCCAGTGATGACCACAATACAGCATCCTTACTGTTTTGTGTATACACATTAAGAATGCCAACAAATATAAGGGGTAAAAGTATAAATTGTTTCATAAATTATTGGTTGGAGTTTTCGTAAAACTCTTCCGACTCACGGAATTCATTCTCAAAATAAAAGATCCGAATAGTAGCCGTATCTCTTAAAAAATCAATTTTACCAATTTCTACACGATGTATTTCAAGTCCGGTTCTGGCTTTCAAATCTACTATTAGTTCAGCTCTTTTTTCGGGCGTAATTAATTCAATTCGTTCGTATAAAACAGTTTTTCTTGACTCGTGTTTTATCAAAAAAACTTTCTCGAGCAGGTAGGTCACTAATAGAATTATTCCATTGGTAAAAATAATTTCAGCTATACTTATTTTTTTATTGGTTAATGAGTTTAAAACAGCAACAGCAATGACCATAAAAAGATAGGTCATTTCGCGAATAGGAACGGCTTCGGTGCGGTATCTGAGAATGCCAAAGATGGCAAATAATCCAAAAGCAAAGCCTATGCTCAGTTTTATATTGCTTAAAAGATAGCAAAGAAGAAAGATGAGTATGTTGAACAGAAAATAAGTGAACAGATAATCTTTTCTTTTTTGCGAAGGGTAGTATAGCAAGCGAATAACAACAAAGGCAACGAAGATATTTATTGAGAATCGAAAAAACAATTCAAAAAAATCTTTAGAATCAAAAAGTTCGCTACCGAATATTTTAACAAGCAGGGCGTAGTTCATGGTGTATAATTTTTTCTATTAATCGTAGTTGTTCTTTAAAGTTATTATGTTTAATGTATGGTTTTAGTAAAATCGTGCCTAAGCAATATTTACTAATGCCTTGTGGGGTAATATGGTTTAATCGCATGGCGTCCAAAAAAGAAGAAGCCGCATTTAACTTGTCTTTTTTTACTTCTGCAATAACAAGTTCTTTAATAAAGACATTCTTCTCATGGTATGAGAATGATACCCCTACATCAATGGTAACGCGTTCCGGAGACGTATTATTGACAAGGGTTAGGCGGTGGAAATGGTTAGAAAGCATAGGCTTTAACTCTGTCAAGTCAGAAATTTCCAATTCTTTTTTCAGAAATTCCAACGAATTTTCAGAGAGTGTGTTTTCTATTTCTTTAGTTTTTATTCTAGTTTTTATAGTTCTCCCCTTATTGTTTTTTTTCTTTACTTCTAAGAAAGTAAGAATTGAATTTACATAATTTCTGAAGCGTATTTTATATCGATGTGTTCTGCCGTTTTGGTGTAGTTTAAAGAGTTTTAAATCTTCGGTATCGTAATAGAGGGTGTTGTATTCCGCTACGCGTGTATTGTTTATTTCTAAGATTCTGTAGTTGTTTTTTATCTGAGAAAGTATTGATGGGAGCAAGTCTGCACTGAAAACAAATTTTGTATCGGTACGGTTTAGCAGTTTTACTTCGTCCATTTCGGCTAAGGAAATAGGATGGAAGGAGGCTACTTCCGATTTTATTTTTTCAATAAAGGTCGTATCCATTTAGCGGTACTTATATTCAAAGGTGCGTTTTTCTTTTATTTTTCCTTTTGAATCGTATTCAATTCTTTCCGATTTGTAACCTTCGGTATTGTACTTAAACTCTAACTTGCTTAATATAGTTCCTTTGGCATCTTTTGTAATTTCTAAAATTTTCCTCCCGTCCTCGTTAAATGTGCTTGTTTTATGTTCTGTTAGAGAGTTTCCTTTGTATTTTTTCTCGTCCGTTAATTTTCCTTTGTCGTTGTATATATTCACTTCCTTTTCTAGTACAGCATTTTTTCCATCTGTTTTAATCATTTCTGTAATCTTACCTTTTTGGTTGTATTTGTATGTTGTCTTGCTTTTTATGGTACCTTCTTTTGTGTACTTTACTACTTCGGTTTCATCGCCATTTTCGTTAAAAGTAGTTGCTGTTTTTCTTTCTCCACTTGGTTTTCCTAACTCGTAGGGAGTAATTTTTTCTGTGGTGCTTTTAATTTTTTTTCGTTTCTCTTTTGTATCCGAATCATCGTCTTGTGCTTTGCAGTAAAGGGATGAGAATACTAAAGCGATGATAAGAAGAGGGTATGACAACTTTATCATTCTGTAAATATTTTAAAATCAGGTAGAACGATTACTTCATTTTTTCCTGTAATTTCAACAGTTTGTTTAATAGGTACTAATTTTTGATAATTTTTTTCTACAGTATCGATGCTATAGGTGTAAATGGTATAAGTACCTTTTCTTAAATAATTAAATTCGTAGGCTCCATTGTAATCGGTGTCAAAATCATCATCGTACATGCTATTCTCTGTGCCATATACAATATAAACTCTGTAATCCGGAATGTAATACTCGCCCTGAATTTTAGTGTATTCTTTATTAAAATCGGTTGCAAATACTTTGCCTGTAATGGTGTTTGTGCCTCCGGTACCGGCTTCTTTTTTGCAGGCATACAGAGCAAGTGTTGTAAACAGCAGAATGGAAACGATTTTCAGTAATTTCATTTTATTGTTATTTATGTGTTATTTTTTTGTAAATTATTTGCTAAAATACAATTTTAAAATTTAATAAGTTTTGATGCATTTATTTTTCCATTGCTTGTGGTTTTTACAAAATACAGGCCATTTCTGAGAGTTTGAATATCTACGGTGTATGTATTGGGTTTAATGTCGTTAAATGGAAAGCTAAATACTACTTTTCCAATGCAGTCGGTAATTTCAATATTTTCAATTGAACTGTTTTCGCTTTCTATCGTTAATAAAGCGTTAGCCGGATTCGGATAAATTTTTAGGGTGTTATCTGATATATTTTCTATAATGGAAACATTCGGATAACCTAACTGCATGAGTTGTGTGTTCACACAGTTTCTTCGATTGGTAATAAACGATTTTAATCCGGCAATATTTCCTCCTCCGGGTCCACCACCTACACTTATATTTTGATTTATGTTATCTTCGAAATGCTGATTGGTATACATTTTCTTAGTGTCGGCATATACGTAACTTTTAATTTTGTTGTACAAACTGTCTATGCTAGGGAATAAATAATTTTCAGAAAAATAGTATTGTATAAAATCGTTCATATGCCAAGTATATTCCAACTTTAGTGCTGCATTATCGAGTGTGTTTTTTGCGAGTGGGCTGTTTGTTTGCGGATTTGGAATGTAAAAAATATCCAAGCACTCAAGCTGAGGTATCGTCATGCCCATGTTAAAATTCCCAAATGCTTCATTTACATCCCAAGGTAACCATTCAAAGCGGTTACTTAGTGTGTCATGGTACAGATAGTAGTTATGTTTTGAGCCATCGTAAGAGTCTAAGTTGGCAAATAAAATATTCATGGCTCTGTTACGTATATAACTACCCATATTCATCACATTTTTCATTTCGTTGTAATAATTGGCTGGCCCGGAATTATTTATTTTATCTATAAGATTTATTAAATCCGACCAATCGTTTAATGTTTCATTATTTTTTAATTCGTATTTTGGATAATAAGAAGCGGCTAAATAACCAAAGAATTGAAGAGAGCCTTGGGGGTCTCCTTTAAATAAATTGCCATCTTTATTACTAAAACGATTTTTTAAAAAGGTCGCATCTATTTCTTCAACGGCAACGTAAAGTCCCCAGTTTTCGTTGTTTATATAAAGGTTTGCGTAGGTGCATCTGGGTGAGTTTATCCACACATTTCGGCAAAAATCGTAAGCTAATTTTTCTCGCATCATGGTAGGGTCTTTAAACGAGTTGTTTAAATTCATTTTTTTTACGCCATCGTACTTTTGCCCCGATTTGTATTCGTTAAAATCTAATTTAAAGGGCTTTTTATTGGTTGGGTAAGAGTTGTAGGAAGAATTGCCTTTTAGGCGTACTCCAATAGAATCTAAAACATTGCCATCAATTTCTACTTTAGCAACCATATAGTAGTAGGTTCCGCTTAAATCGCCTTGTTGTTTGTAGGTGGTTAGCGAATCCCAAAAAGAGGGTTGATTAAAAGTAAGTTTAATTGTATGTACATTTGACGAGTTAAAGAAATTATCTCCGGGTGCTTGTTGTGCAGAAATATTGTGTAATGAGAGACAAACAAAAGAAGTTACCCAAATTATATTTTTCATAAATAGCGATTTTAAGTTTTAATGGATAATAAATAATCGAAAAGGTTTAACCAAAGTTAAGAAAATGTTAATGCTATGAATAAAAAGACGTTAGAAATTACACTAGAAGAATATTATGCTGTTTCGGAATTACAAGAAATAGAAAAATCTCTTGTGTTGTCTGCTAAAAATGCAGCAGTAAAAGCATATGCACCTTATTCAAAATTTAAAGTGGGTTGTGCGGTTTTGCTAGATAATGGCAGTATTGTTACCGGAAATAATCAAGAAAATATGGCCTATCCTTCGGGTTTATGTGCCGAAAGAGTAGCTCTTTTTTCAGCTATTTCTTTACATCCCGATAAAAAAATTATTTCACTGGCAGTAGTTAGTGCAAACAAAGAATTAAATAAAAACGATGTATTCTCTCCTTGTGGAGCATGCAGACAGGTAATGTTAGAGTACGAACAAAAGCAAAAAAGCCCCATTATTGTGTTGATGCAACAAGCGGATAAAAAAATCATTAAGTTTCATTCGGCTTCTATGTTATTGCCATTTTCATTTCAAATTTCAACCCTTCAAAAAAAGGAATAAACTTTTTAGTCGCTCACTTGTTTTGGCTTTAAATCATAAATTCGCAGATTATTTAAGGAATTTGTATGGCAACCAAAACAGCAAAAACAAAAAAGAGTAACAAGATAACTACAGAACTTTCAAAAGAAACATATTTGTTTTGGTACGAAAAGATGTTACTTATGCGGAAACTGGAAGAAAAAGCCGCACAATACTATATACAGCAAAAAATAAGGGGCTTTCTTCATTTGTATAACGGACAGGAAGCGATAGTGGCAGGAGCGGTAACTGCCACCTTGTCCAACGATAACATGATTACGGCCTACCGTTGCCATGCACATCCTATTGGAAAAGGCTTACACCCCAAATACATTATGGCCGAACTTTTTGGAAAAGTTACCGGTTGTTCTAAAGGAAAAGGGGGCTCAATGCATATGTTCGATGCTTCACTTCACTTTTACGGAGGGCATGGCATTGTGGGAGGACAAATACCACTAGGGGCAGGGCTTGCCTTTGCCGATAAATACAAGGGAAATAATAATGTAACTCTTTGTTTTATGGGTGATGGTGCTATACGACAAGGTGCTTTTCATGAAACATTAAATATGGCCATGAACTGGAAACTACCTGTAATTTTTATTATAGAAAATAATAATTATGCAATGGGTACATCAGTTGAAAGAGTATCTAACGTTCATGATTTGTACAAATTGGGATATGCTTACGAAATGCCCTCGTTTCCGGTGGACGGAATGAGCTGTGAAGCGGTTCATTATGCCATTTTAGAAGCTGCAGAAAGAGCTAGAAAGGGAGAAGGCCCCACTTTGCTGGAAATAAAAACGTACCGATATAAAGGTCACTCCATGTCAGACCCCCGAAAATACCGAACAAAGGAAGAAGAAGAAAAATACATTCAAGAAGACCCTATTCTGAAGGTAATGAATACCATCAGAAAAAATAAATTTGCGAGCGACAAAGAATTAGAGACCATAGAAACTCGTCTCGATTCAGAAATTCAAGAAGCAATTCAATTTGCAGAAGAATCGCCTTTTCCAGCTCCCGAAGATTTATACAACGATGTATATGTTCAAAATGATTACCCTTACATAAAAGAATTTTAACCATGGCCGAAGTAATTAAAATGCCTCGTTTAAGCGATACTATGACAGAGGGCGTAGTAGCCAAATGGCATAAAAAAATAGGAGACACTGTAAAATCGGGCGAACTTTTAGCCGATATAGAAACGGATAAAGCCACCATGGAATTCGAATCATTTAGCAATGGCGTGCTTCTGCATATTGGCGTTCAAGAAGGAGCTAAAGCGGCTGTAGATTCGATTCTGGCAGTGTTGGGTGAAAAAGGAGAGGATGTAACTTCGCTTCTTGTTGCAAACTCTCAAAAAGAAGTTGTTTCAGAAACGAAAATTGAAAAACAGCCAGTTCCTGAGAATAAAGAAAAAAATACTTCTACTCCTGCAATATTACTCACGACACAAAATAATACATCAAGTTCTAAAATAGCTACGAGTGGAAAATATAAAGCCTCGCCACTGGCAAGAAAACTAGCTGCCGAAAAAGGATTAAATATATCTTTTGTAAAAGGTAGTGGAGAGGCTGGTAGAATAGTAAAACGAGACATAGATAGTTTTTCGGGAGGAAATGCTACTTCTTTTTATGCGAGTACCGAAAGTTATGTAGAAGAAGAGGTTTCGCAAATGCGAAAAACCATTGCCAAAAGACTTTCTGAAAGCAAATTTTCTTCTCCCCATTTTTACCTTACTATAGAGGTAGATATGGACGGAGTTATAGAAGCCCGTAAGATTATCAATGAGACAAACCATATTAAAATATCCTTCAACGATTTTGTTATTAAAGCCACAGCAGCAGCTTTGCGTCAACACCCGAATGTAAATTCTTCTTGGTTGGGAGATAGAATAAGAAGAAATAATCATATTCATATAGGCGTGGCGGTTGCGGTAACCGATGGCTTACTTGTACCCGTAATACGTTTTTCCGATGGAAAAACATTGAGTCAAATAGCAGAAGAAGTTAAGCAGTTGGCCGAAAAAGCAAAGCAAAAACAATTACAACCTAAAGATTGGGAAGGAAATACTTTTACTATTTCCAACTTAGGTATGTATGGAATAGAAGAGTTTACGGCTATTATAAACCCTCCCGATGCGTGCATTTTGGCCGTAGGCGGCATAAAGCAAAAACCGGTGGTTAAGAGTGGAGCAGTTGTTCCCGGAAATGTAATGAAAGTAACTTTATCGTGCGACCATAGGGTGGTTGACGGTGCAACCGGATCAGAATTTTTAAATACATTTAAGCGGTTAATAGAGAACCCAGTATTACTACTGGGTTCTCAAAGCATATAAGAAATAAATAATTTATTATTTCACAAGTTTAGATACAATATAAACTTGTCCGTTTTTGTATATTTTACAGAAATAAATACCTGTGCTTAATTCTACTGTTAGCGTATTTGTTCCGTTTTGTATCGGAGTATAAAATAATTCTTGTCCGGTAATATCAAATATCCGAGCGGAGAAGTTTCCGGATTCATTAATTAAGATATTCAATTGTTTTTCGAAGGGATTAGGGTAAATCTGAACTTCTGTTTGTTTTTCTAATTCTATTTCACCTACATTACAATTGGTATTGCAGTAAGTAACTGTTCCGGCTATTGTGCCGGAATTGGCATCAATATTTCCACCGGTTTTATCACAAAAGTCAAGTGTTCCGGTAATGTTTCCCGAGTTGGCCGTATAGTTTGCAATGCAAAATTGACCTGTTCCGGTAACATCTTCAGAGTTATACCAATTGTTTCCTACAGATACCAATCCATTGTTAATAAATTCAGCAGTATTCATTAAACTGTCTCCATTATAAAAATCTTGTTTAATATCCATAATCATATTATTTGTCGCATCTTCAGAATTTAAAAAATGAAGATTAACGGTAACCCAACCATTGTTGTTAAATGTGCCATTGGTGTATATTATTGACGAAACATACAAGTTGCCATTGGTATTGTTATTATACGTTCCGGTATTTAAAAATGTAGCCACATTAATGGTCCCTGCATTGTTGTTTATAGTTCCTTGAATTCCGAGAGTATCGGAAATATTAATTAATGAGGAATTTGAAAAAGTGGAACCGGTTGTAACAAGTAAATTGGCGGTAACGCCTATTGTTCCAGTGTTAGAAAGCGTACTGCTACTAGCTAATAATAGATTTCTTATAGTTAAAGTACCTTTATTGTTTAGCACTCCTGTACCCCACACCGAAACATTTCTGGTGGTTAAATCCTGAGTAAGAGAAGCTCCCTGATTAATGGTAAGTGAGCCTGAAAAATACACCCAATTTACATCTAGAACCACGTTGTGGTTAATTACTAAATGTTCTCCGGGTTGAGGTAAACAAGTGCAATCCCAAATAAGAGGATTGGTTGCATTTCCATTGGAAACAGTTGTTCTGGTTGATTGCGAAAAAGTGCCAAGCGTTGATGTTAAAAAGGCAAAGAGTAATAGTCTTTTCATAGTGGTAGTGTTTTTAGGGTTTGTAGATGTTAAATAAAATTTTCTAAAATTAGGAGTGTCGATTTTTTAAACAAGAATTTTAGTTTGTTTTGTACAATTGAAATGTTTATTTAATTATAATTTTTTCTACCATCTTTCCTTCTTTTGTAGATAAAATAATAAAATACAAGCCTCGATTAAAATCAGATAAGTCTATATTAGTATGCATCTTAAAGTGCATAGGAGAATACGATTGTGTAAAAACTATTCTTCCGGTAATGTCAGCAATTTCTACTAAAGTAGGATAATTATCTTTTGCGGTAAATTGAATCGTAATTAAGCCCTGACTTGGATTTGGGTAAACAGTTAAATCAGAAAAAAGAGAATTTTCGCCAATGGCACTCAGGCAATTTTTTACTAGAACAGAGTCTATTGCTGTATCGGAACATGTTGCGTTTATAGCTACAAGCGTAATAATAAAAGTGCCAATAGAAGAATAAGTATGGTTTGCATTTAACGAGGTTGAAGAGTTTCCGTCTCCAAAATACCATATTCTAGAGGTGCTGTTCAAACTAGTGTTCAACAAGCCTAAGTTGGGATTTATATCTAAACAAAGCGTGTCACTTGTTTTTAAGAAACTGGAAGTAGGTGTAACTTTTACGGTTACATATACCGAGTCCATTTTAGAGCAGTTGTTGTTATCCGTTCCTGTAACAAAATATTTGGTGCTGTTTAAAGGTCCGGCCAATGGATTAGGGCAATTAGTGCAACTTAAGCCTAAAGCTGGAGTCCAAATATAATTAGAGGCTCCTGTTGCATTTAATTGAATATTAGAATTGTAGCACACATTCGTGTCAAGACCTGCATCTACATTGGGTAGAGGGTTTACTGTTACTGTTTGTTGTGCAGAAGCAGAGCAATTATTAATGTTTGTTACAATAAGGGTATAAGTACCCGAAGTGGATACTAAGATAGATTGTGTTGTTTCGTTTGTAGGCAGCCACAACCAGTTCATATTATTAGGCCCGGTAAGTGTTACAGAACCGCCTTGGCAGAATGTAGTAGGCCCATTGGCTACAATACTGTTGATTGGAAGCGAATTTACGGTGATGGTAATGGTATCGTTATCGGTGCATCCTGAATTATTCGTTGAAGTGAGTACATACATAGTAGTTACTAATGGTTTTGCCCATGGATTAGGACAGGTTGTGCAACTAAGTCCTAAAGAGGGAGACCAAGAATAGCTAATACCTCCAATCGCATTCAATTGAATACTGTCGCCTACGCAAATAGCAGTATCTTGTCCCGCAGAGGTTTCAAACTGGCACCATTTTATGGTATTAAAATCAAATCCGTTTCCCGGAAACTTGCTTCCCCCTGTAACATATATATTTTCGTTTGCATCTAAGTCCATAGAGTAAGCTTGGTCTGCATCATTGGCAGGGCCGTTGTAGCGTGCTTCCCAAACGATATTTCCATTTGAAGTATCATACTTTAATGTTATATAATCGTTATTGGTTCCAGATATGGCAGAGGTTCCATTTACGTACAAGGCACCACTGTTTCCTAGCATTATGTTTCTGCCTTCGTCAAAACCATTTCCCGGGCCGTTGTATGTATTTAACCATTTTGGAGAACCTCCATTGGAACCATACTTAATGGTGGTAATATTTTGTCCGTTTCCAACTCCTTTACTTCTGCCGGTTACGTATACGTTCCCGTTATTATCAACAGTTAAATCGTAGGCATTATCTTCTTCACTTAGTGGTCCATTGTACCTTTCTGCCCACTGTTGTACACCCGAGTTGTTATACTTTATAGTGGCATAATCATTATCCAATAACTGGCCTCCATAACTAAATCCGGTAACATACACATTTCCGGAGCCATCTACCTTAACTTTTGTAGGGCTATCAAAACTGTTCACAGGGCCATTGTAAGAAGTAGCCCATTGCTGCACTCCGCTACTGTTGTACATAATAGTTCTGTAATTTAAGTCTTGTCCGGTTTGAAAACTTCGTCCGGTAACATATACATTTCCGCTTGCATCAATTGCTATAGCTGTAGCTGCATCAATATTGTTAGATACGCCATTGTGCTGAACACCCCAAACAATGTTTCCATTCGAAGCATCGTACTTAATCGTATAATAATCACTTCCTGCAGCAACGAAATCGGAGCCTCCGGTTACATAAACAAATCCTGCATTATCAACTGCAATAGCATACGCTTCATCGTATGAACCCGCCAAGGGTCCATTATGTTGTACCGCCCATTGTTGGGCTAGCGAGTTGTTATATTTTATAGTAATATAATTTACATTACCTCCTGTTGCTGTTGTTAATCCTGTAATGTACACATTTCCCAAATTGTCGATAGCGAGGTCTCTCACTTCATCAATCCCGTTTCCAGAACCATTAAAAATAGCCGGAGAGCCTATTTGAAAACCATTGTTATCGTACTTTACGGTAACAATGTCATAACTATTAGAACCCGTTTGGAAAGAGGTACCCGAAACAAAAACATTTCCTGAGCCGTCTAATTTAACAATAGATGCAATATCCTGATTTAAACCGGAACTAGTATACTGTGCATCCCATAATACATTGATTTGGGCATTCAGAATAACCGAAAAAAAGACCCCGAGACCTAAAAATTTTAACCTTAAACTATTCATAATTCGTGCAACGAAATTTGTATTACATTAGTCTTCAATTTCCAAATGTAATAACAAAGCATAATATAAAACAAACAAAAGCCACATTTTTTAAGATTAAGGCTTATTTTTTTTCGATGTATGATGCTGTTTCTATATTATTTTATAAATTTACCGTCTTAAATTTTTGTCCATTATGAAGATACTTACAAATTGGCGATTAAAAATTTTATTATTACTCCTTACTGTTCCTGCATTTGTTAGTGCAACTCATATCGTGGGGGGATCGTTAACCTATGAGCATATTTCTGGAGCTACCTATAGAATTACTGTAAAGTTGTACAGAGACTGTAAGCCTGGTAATGCAGCTTTTCCAAATCCATTAACAGTTGAAGTAAGAAATGGATTAAATGGTAATACATTTTCCCCAACTAAAAATGTTAGTATTCCACTCACCAGTACTTATATCTTAGATCCTCCAATTGATACCTGTGCCTTTAATCCTGGAATTTGTGTTCAGGAAGCGATTTATACAAAAATTGTAAATAATTTGCCGCCTAATCCAGGAGGCTATCACTTATATTATGGGTTTTGTTGTAGAAATGGTACCATTACAAATCTTACCAATCCTCTTAGTCAAACAGAAAGTTTTTATGCTTACATTCCTGACAACAACATCTATTTAACCAACAGTAGCCCGCAATGGAAAAACTATACACCGGTATTCATTTGTCAAGGACAACAACTCACCTTTGACCATGGAGCAACTGACAAAGACGGAGATTCTTTAGTGTATTCATTATATCGTCCCTTTCAACAAGGGCCAACTTGGGGACCTTGGCCAAATTTCCCTACATTTCCTTTGGTAAACTATGCAGGAGCATACTCTTATTTAGATCCTTTAGATCCTGCTCAAATGGGAAATTTTGGTATAGACCCACAAACGGGTGTGTTTTTTGGGGTGCCTCCAATTTTGGGGCAGTTTGTTGTTGGTGTAAAGTGCACCGAATACCGAAATGGCCAATTATTAAATACAATTTATCGAGATTTCCAATTCAACGTGGTAAACTGTCCGCCTATTCCTATTGCAGATATTGGCCCTGTTAATGCTTGTGCCGGAACCACTATTCAGTTCGATAATCAAAGTGTACCTTTAAACAATAATAGTTTTTATTGGGATTTTGGAGATGGTTCTCCTCCTTCAACGCAAATAAATCCAACACATACTTATCCCAGCTTAGGAACGTATACCATTATGCTTATTGCACAATATGGTACGCCTTGTGCCGATACGGTTTATAAAACCATTACGCTTTCGTGGGCAAATGCCGATTTTACGTATAGCGATTCAACATGTGTTAATACCATAGAACAGTTTTTAGATGCATCCACAACAGCACCGGGTAGTTCAATAAACACTTGGCAGTGGAATTTTGGAAATGGAAATACAAGTAATTTACAAAACCCTACTAACGCTTGGAATACAGGAGGAACTTATAATGTAACTTTAATTGTTTCTAATACCGATGGTTGTGTTGATACAGTTACTAAAAATATGTTTATTCAGGCAATGCCAAAGGCAAATGCAGGTATTGATACCTTCTCATGTATTAGCAACCCTATCATAAACTTAAATGGTTCGGTGCAAAATTGTGGCGGTGGAATATGGCAGGGAGCGGGAACATTTATTCCTAATAATACTACATTAAATGCAGGATACGACCCTACTCCCGGTGAATTGTCTAATGGATTTGCACAACTCATTTTGTTTACAACCCAAAATGGTTTTTGTCCAGGGCATTCCGATACAGTAATAATAAATTACACCACAGGAATTGAAGTAACTGTGGGTCCTGATTTATTTGTATGTAAGGATTCTACAAATATTCCTATCAGCGGCACAGTGGTTACGGCTACCGGAGGGCAATGGAGTACCAGCGGAACAGGTTATTTTTTGCCAAACTCTTTTGCTTTAAACGGATTTTATATGCCAAGCTCAGCTGATACAACTGCCGGTTGGGTAATGCTTATACTTAATTCTATAGGAAATGGAAATTGCATACCCGATGCCGATACTCTATTTATATATTTCTCTTCCACTCCTTCAGTTAATATTTTATCGGGAGATACAGCTTGTGCCGGAACGCAACTTATTCCCATTAGTGCTACTTCAACTACAGGAGCAGGTTATTGGTCTACCAACGGAGATGGCTATTTTACCCCCGATGACAGTTTGCTTATAACCAATTATGTGGCAGGCCCGAACGACAATACAAATGGTTATGTTACTTTGTATTTTACCTCTACCGGAAATGGAGGTTGCAAGGCACAAGTTGATTCAGTGACCATATTACTAATACCACCGCCTGTTGCCGATTTCAGTTTTATAAGTGTATGTCCTAGAGATTCTTTATTTTTCTCCGATAGCACAACGTCTTCTGCTCCTATTGTAGGATGGAGTTGGAATTTTGGCGATGGAAACACTAGTAATATACAGAATCCTTTCCATCTTTATGGTGGTTCAGGAGTCTATAATGTTACACTTATTGTTACATCAAGCAATGGTTGTGTAGATAGCATAACCAAGCAAGTAGAGGTGTATCCGTTTCCAAACGCAAATTTTGGTTTAGACGGTATTTGTGTTGATGTGGAAAGCCAATTTATTGACAGTACTACCATAGGAAGTGGCTCAATTGCTTCATGGTATTGGACATTTGGAGATGGAAGTAATTCTACCAGTCAAAATCCTATACATACTTATGCTAATTCGGGAACATATACCGTAACACTTATAGTAACTTCTATTCATGGATGTTCGGATACTATCACAAAAACCATTTTTATCAACCCCCCTCCGGTTGCAGATTTTGAAAGTTCTCCGGCATCGGTTAAAGTCTTTGAAAAATTCTCGTTTACCGATAAATCGTACGATGATATTATGGCTTGGTTTTGGAATTTTGGCGATAATACAGGAACTTCAAATGAACAAAATCCCCAATACGGTTATGCTTCTTCGGGTAATTTTACCGTTTGTCTTCGTGTTACCGATGTAGCCGGTTGTGAAGATAGTGTATGCAAAGAGGTAATCGTATTTATGCCTCCAAGTGTGCCAAATGCTTTCTCGCCAAACGGAGATGGAGTTAATGATATTCTATACGTTTTAGGAGGCCCTTTCAAAGAGTTAGAGTTTAATATATACAATAACTGGGGCGAATTAATTTTTACATCTAACGACCAAAAATACGGTTGGGATGGGAAACGAAAAGGAGTAGATCAGCCTCTTGGGGTATACGTTTACACCGTAAAAGCCACTACGCTTGATGATGTTAAACACGAAATAAAAGGAGATGTAACCCTTTTAAGATAAAGAAAAGAGAAGAATGAGAAAGACAGTTTTAATTAGTTTGTTTGCGGTATTCTGCATATGTGCAGAAATAAAATCACAAGATTTTCACCTTTCGCAATTCGATGCAAACGCGATGTATTTTAACCCCGCACTGGCAGGTAAGTTTAATGGTGAATTTAGATTGCATGGGCATTACCGAACACAATGGTCTGCAATTGCAACAAAGCCTTTTACCACAGCTGCATTAGCCTTTGATATGCCTCTTAAAAATAAAAAGTGGGCGGTGGGTGCAATGGTTATGAATAATAGAGCCGGTGCCGGTTTATATAACGTATTAAGCGTTATGCTAAACGGAGCATACGATTTTGCTGTCGATAAAAATAAAGTTCATCATATTTCACTTGGCCTTCAGGCTGGTATTATACAAAAAAGCATAAACGAAGAGAAGTTATACTTTGCCTCACAATACACACCCTTTGGAGGGGGGACATTTGATCAGGCTATTCCTAGCGGAGAAAATTTAGGAGGTGCAAGTTTTATAATTCATGGGGTAAATGCAGGGTTGTTGTATTATTATGCGAACGAACAAAGTCGTATTAATCCGTTTGTTGGATTTACCACATATCATTTAACAGAGCCCAAGGAAACATTTTACAATACCAGTAATAAAATACCTATGCGGCATGTGTTACAATTAGGAACCAAAGTAAATATTAATGAAAGAATACAAGTGATACCTAAGATTCTTAATATGTATCAAACCAATGCAAAAGAACTTTTGTACAGCATTATAGGTCATTATTATCTTAAAAATAGCGATACATATTTAATATTTGGCCCTACTTTCCGATCCAAAGATGCTGCCGTAATTGAAGCTGGTATTAGAGTAGGCGCCTATACAGGAAGGATTAGCTACGACATAAACACATCGTCATTAAAGCCCTATACCGACAGCAGAGGAGGTTTTGAAATTTCACTAACTTACATACCCCGAAAAATAAATCCAAATCCAATTTCTAATTGCCCAAGGTTATGATACGTTCGAGAGCAGGAATAATTTTTAGTCTTTTACTACTATTTTCTTCGTTACTTTTTTCTCAAAGCAGAAGAGAATTAATACACCTTGGCGATGCAGCTTTCAAAAATGAAAATTTTGCATCAGCAGCACATTTTTACCGTTTGGTTGTAGAAAGAAACACATCGGAAAATACCCAGAATACTTATCCGTACGAAATCAGATATTGGAAAGGTAACGGAAAGCAAAAAACAACCGATACAACTTCGGTTAAAAGTGAGACAGATAAAAATGAAAAGAAAACAGAAATCTCTCCCGATGACCATTATGTGTATCATCAAATAGCCGAATCTTACAGAAGAAATAGCGATTACAAGAATGCCGAAATTTGGTACGAAAAAATCAAGCATTTAAAATCGGAACAATTTCCTGCCGAAAGAGTGTGGTATGCCGATTGTTTAATGAAAAACGGTAAATACGACAATGCTATAGAACAAATTGAACTTTTCAGAGAAGACACTTCTTCTTACATTACACCCGAATTAAGCCTAATAGCCGAAAAGTTAATGATGGGCTGTTATTTTGCCAACGATCCTGAATCTGATAATCCTAACATGCGGGCAAAACTGCTAGACTCATTAATTAATTCTGGTACCGCTTCATACAGTATTAATTACTTTGGAGATGAGAGAAAAATAATTTTTTCATCGGCCAGACAAGGAAATGTTACAGGAGAAAATGAACACAACAATCCTTCATTTCTAAGCGATTTTTACATGGGCGAGTTTAATGACGGAAAATTAGAATACGTTACCAATATGGGTTCGCCCATTAATTCTGAAAACATAGAAGGAGCAGGTGTGTTATCACCCGATAGAAGCACCTTTTATTTTACACGGAAATCAAATCTCAATTCGAGCGAATGTGTCATATACGTTAGTAAGTTTTTTAACAATCAATGGCTACAGCCTATGAAGTTAGATAACAAAGTAAATGCAGAAGGCTTTAAATCCATGCACCCTACACTAAGTGAAAAAGGAGATATTCTGTTTTATTCATCAAACCGTCCGGGAGGACAGGGAGGAATGGATATTTGGTACTGCACCATAGATGAGTATGGCAGTATGGAAGGGCCTTATAATTTAGGATTTGTAGTAAACTCTCCACGCGATGAGGTTTCTCCTTTCTATCACCATAATACAAAAGTTTTATTTTTTAGTTCAAATGGACATATTGGCATAGGAGGATTTGATGTTTTTCAAACCCAATTTAATGAAGACGATGAAACATGGGCAATGCCAAAAAATGCAGGAAGGCCCATAAACTCTAGTAAAGATGATGCATTTTTTGTGATGAACAAAGAATTATCGGGAGGATATTTTTCATCAGATAGAGATGTATGTAAAGATTGCGGAGAAGATTATAAAGGTTCAGAATACTGTTATAAAGTGTATTCTTTTGGTAAAGCACAAATGGAGTTTAGTGTTAGCGGAGTGGTGTACAATGCCGAAACAGATGAGGTAATACCCAATGCCCTCATTACTTTTAAAGATGTGAAAGGAAATTTTGAACCATTTTTTATTACTACCGATGAAGAAGGAGCTTATTACCAAGAATTGCAGCATAACTGGCAAATTTTTATAAAAGCTCAAAAAGTAAAATTCTTTGGTGATGCAGCTACCGTATCTACCATGGGATTAACAGAATCGCAGCATATTATTCAAGATTTTTATTTAACACCTATACCTGCCGGTGAAATTGAAATTCCAGGAATTGAATACGATTACGATAAGGCCACGCTACGCCCTGAGTCTAAAAAAATACTTGATGATTTGATCGAATTCTTAAAACTAAATGATAACCTTACCATAGAGATACGCTCGCATACCGACCAACGTGGTAACGATGATTATAATCTTAAATTATCAAAAGAAAGAGCGAAGTCGGTGGTTGATTACTTAATGGCTAATGGCATAGAAAAAGATAGATTGTTTCCAATTGGATTGGGAGAAACTGAATTGTTAGACGATTGTTTTAAGGATCATCCAGAGTGCGGAGAAACAGGAAAAACCGATTGTGATTGTCATCAGAGAAACCGCAGAACAGCGTTTAAACCTATTTCTCAAGATTACAATAATATATTTAAGGGGAAATAAATTATTGCAGAATGGCATAAAAAACCAAAGCCCTTTTTCAAATGGAAAGGGCTTTGGTTTTATAAGTATAGAATCGTTTAAAATAAAGTATTACCGTGAAATTACTTTTTCATTGAACGTAATTCCATATTTTTCAAGTTCAGTGAGTATAGGGATATAAATATCGCTTGTAATAGGAATATGAACTCCGGGTTTAGTAATTTTTTCTTCTAAAATTAATTTAGCAGCAATACCTACCGGAAGGCCTACTGTTTTTGCCATTGCGGTATCAATATGGTCATCGCCTTTAATAACCATAGAACTTTGTATCTCACGTATTTCATCATCCATCCAAAAAACAAATTTGTGCCACATCACAATCATATCTTTGTCAGAAGCCTCCATTTTCCATTTTTGTTCTAATATGTGTTGAAGAATTTGTGCGGGACTGGCATTCGGTAATCCTATTTTTTTATTGCTAAAAAGGTCGAGCCACTCTAATTTTTCCATTAAGACAGTATCATCTTGGTGTAGGCCTAGATACTGCATAACTTTTATTTCTACACGGTCGAAAGGGTGATAGGCTAAAAAGGAATTTAGGAATTGCCTGTAAGTCATGTTTTCTGTGTTTTCCATTTTATACGAATCGTCTGTAAGACCTAACTGAATGAATAAATCCCATGCACGACAAAAGCCTGGACGCCTCAGTGTTCCTCTATAAAGAGTAAGAATATTTTGTAAATTATAAATTTCTCTGTATTTCAAAGAATCGCGGTTGGCGTATCCCTCGAATTTGCCGTATCCTTCAATTTCAATAATTTCGGTTCTTCTAAAAAGTTTTTGATAGGGAATGTATTTGTACTGGCCTTCTTGAATAAATTTAACAGGCCCCCCACTGCCGGCCAATACCACATTACGAGGATTCCAAGTAAATTTATAATTCCAAGGGTTGTTGTCGCTTTCAGGAGCAACCAACCCTCCGGTAAAGGTTTCAAACTCTCGCATTTTGCCTCCTTGGTGGCGAATAGTATCAATTACCCGCATAGCCGAAAGATGGTCAAGCCCGGGGTCTACTCCAATCTCATTCATAAAAACCAACCCCCTTTTTTTTACTTCTTCTTCTAAACTTTTCATTTCTTCAGAAACATAAGAGGCGGTAACCATGTGTTTGTTAAACTCAACACATTCTTTTGCTACCTCATGGTGCATAAATGCAGGAAGCATAGAAATTACCAAATCAGATTTTTTTATTTCTTCTTGCCTTTGCTCCTTGTTATTTATATCAAATAGAAACAGGCGAATATGTTCGTTTTCTTTAACTACTTTCTTTGCTAAATCAAGGTTAACATCACCAATAGAAAGGTGATGATTATTTTCTTTCGCTTGTTTTGCAAGATATTTTATCAGAGTACTTGCCGAACGTCCGGCACCGATTAAAAATATTTTTTTCATAGCAGATTAATCTTTTCAAGGCTAAATTAGCATAATATTAAACGAAAAAAAGGAATTGATTTATTATGAAAAACAGAATACTAGCTCTTGCTGCCTTTTGTGCTTTTATAGCCGTTACCACCGGAGCCTTGGGTGCTCATGCATTAAAAGACCATTTATCATCTGAGTCTCTTAAAAGTTTTGAAACAGCTTCCCGCTACTTAATGTATCACGCATTGTATCTGCTGTTTTTATCAGTAATGCTAAATGATGTAAATCGAAAAAAAATAAAAAAATTATTGTATTTAACGGGTATAGGTATTGTACTTTTTTCGGGAAGTATTTTCTTGTTAAGTACCATAAACATCACTAAAATGGAAGTATTTAAAGTGTTAGGGCCTATTACTCCTTTAGGTGGTGTTTTATTAATAGCAAATTGGGGTTTATTGTTTTATTATGCATTAAGGTTAAAAATGTTTAAAGAATAAAACACATAAGGTTTATACCCTAACGCCAATTACGCAAACATCATCTACTTGTTCTAAGTTGCCTTTCCAGTTTTCGAAAGTATGAGTAATTATTTGTTGTTGTTCTGTAAGCGTTTTACTGCTTATAGAAGAAAGGAGTGTTCTAAAGTTTTCGTACTTAAATTTCTTTCCTTTTTCACCGCCAAATTGGTCGGCAAAGCCATCGGAAAACAAGTATATTATATCGTTTTTTTGTAGCTGATAAGAGTGCAATTTAAAAGGTTTAAGTTTATTTTCAATAAAAGCACCTACAGGTTGAATGTCGGCCTTACAGGTTATCAGATTTTGGTTTTGAATGAAATACAATGGGCAGTTTGCCCCCGCATATTCCAGTATAAGCGTTTCTGTATCGAGGCTACATAGGGCGATATCCATACCATCGTAAACGTTAGTATTATTTTGTTTATGCTGGCTTAAGGCGTTGCGTATAATATTTCCGAGTGCATCTAGTATTTCGTTGGGTTTGGTAAGGCCATATTCTCCAATGCAGCGGTTAAGGCCGTTGTATCCGATGATACTCATAAAAGCTCCCGGCACGCCATGACCGGTGCAATCTACTACTGCAAATTGTATTTTGTTGGCGGTTTTATTAATCCAGTAAAAATCTCCACTTACAATATCTCTGGGTTTATAAAAAATAAAAGAATCGGGTAAACAATCCTTAATAAAATTATCATCGGGTAGTAGGGCTTCCTGAATACGCTGTGCATAGCGAATACTATCTAAAATTTCTTTGTTTTTTTCCTGTACTATTTCTTTTTGAGATTCTACTTCTGTTTTCTGTTTGGTAATCATTTCATTTGCTTTCTTTTTAGTGTTGTACCCTCGGTACAACACTACGGCAAGTACAATCATTAATAAAAAACCGGCAATCCCGGAGTATGTATAAAGTTTTTGTCGTTTTAATTCTTCTTCTTTTTTTAGTTCTTCTTTTTGTAATTCCAGTTCTTTTACTTTTTGTTGTTCAGTTCTTCTCATACTGTCTACGTACATTTGGCGGGTAAAGTCGAGCAACATTTCCTGTCTGGTAATATCTTGTAGCTTTTGGGTATTTACTACACTATCTCTATATACAATATATTCTTTAAAATAGAAGTATGCATTTTTATTGTCTTTCATTCTGTCGTAAGCCACGTATAAACATTCGCAGTTGTACTGAATTCCTTCTAAATGGCCCAACTCTTTCGATTCTCCAAGCGATTTTTGACAAAGTTCAATTCCCTTTTTATGATTACCTGTTAATACATTCACAAATCCCAAATTATTTTCGGCTCGCATAATGCCTACAGGGTCGTTCAGTTCTTGTTTTAGTTTAAGGGCTCTATCAAAATAGGCCAAAGCAATATTGTAATTTTTTTTAATGGTGTAGATACCTCCTAAATTTAATAAGGTGGCCGAAATTCCTTTTATGTCGTTTAGTTCTTCAAAAATATTTAGGGCTTTTTCGTAAGCTTCTAGAGCAGCCGAAATGTTTTCTTGTTTTTCGTAAATGCGACCTACGTTGTTTAGTGTGTTGGCAATTCCTTTTTTGTCTTTTAACTTTTCTTTTATTTCAATAGAACTACTGTAGTATTCATTTGCTTTTTCAAACATACTAAGGTAAACGTAGATGTTGGCTATATTGGTGTAGGCAGAAGATATTTTGGGTTCATCTTTGGCATCTTCAGAAAGTTTTAGAGCCTGCTGAAAATATTTTAATGCATTCAGATAATCGGAATGGGTTGCAGAGAGAATACCCATTTTACTTTTAATATCTATCATTAAACTGTATTGTCCATATTTTACAGCATATTGGTATGCTTCCTGCATTATTTTAATGGCCGAATCGGGTATTTGCGATAATGAGGTGGTGGCATGTTTTAAAAGAATGGCCGCTTTTACAGAATCGTTTGCACTTTGGGCAATTAAAACACTAAGTGAATCGGGGGTTTGAGAAAAAGTAGGAGAATTACTAATTGCGGTTAATAGAAAGAATATGACAACTAGCTGCTTCACTTTATTTTTGGATACTTGCAAATAAAGGTAATATTATTTCCTGAATAATTGAAAAAACAGATATTTATTTAAACATTAAATCGGAAGTGCATAATATCTCCGTCTTTTACCACGTACTCTTTTCCTTCTATGCTTAATTTCCCGTTATCTCGACAGGCCGCTTCCGATTTATAAAAAATGAAATCTTCATATTTTATTACTTCGGCACGAATAAATCCTTTTTCAAAATCGGTATGAATTACACCTGCAGCTTGTGGGGCTGTCCAGCCTTTTTCTATGGTCCAAGCACGCACTTCTTTTACTCCGGCTGTAAAATAAGTTTGTAGATTCAAAAGTTGATACGCTGTTTTTATTAGTTTGTTTACACCGGGTTCGTCTAGGCCTAAATCTTGTAAAAAAAGTTTTCGTTCTTCGTATGTTTCAAGAGCTGCAATTTCGGCTTCCATGGCAGCTGTAATAACTAACACCTGAGCATTTTCGTTTTTAACGGTTTCTTTAACGGTTTCAACATATTTATTTCCAACGGTCACAGAAGCCTCGTCAACATTACAAACATACATTACCGGTTTTTGTGTTAGAAGGCATAAATCGGAAATGTGTGTCCAATCTTCTTTAGCAACATTGGCCGAACGGGCAGAAAGACCTTTTTCCAAATGTTCTTTAACAATACTTAATATCTCAAATTTTTTCTTTGCGTCCTTATCGTTACCGGTTTTGGCTTGTTTTTCTACTTTTTGAATGGCTTTAGAAACACTATCTAAGTCTTTTAGTTGCAGCTCTGTATCAATAATTTCTTTATCTCTAACGGGATTTACAGAACCGTCAACGTGTACTACGTTAGGGTCGTCAAAACATCGTAATACATGTAGTATGGCATCAGTTTCTCTGATGTTGGCTAAAAATTGATTTCCTAGTCCTTCGCCTTTACTGGCTCCTTTTACTAGTCCGGCTATATCTACTATTTCTACTGTAGTGGGTAAGATACGTTGTGGGTTTACAATTTCGGCAAGATAGGTAAGTCTTTCATCGGGAACAGTAATAATTCCAATATTAGGTTCTATTGTACAAAACGGAAAGTTAGCAGCTTGGGCTTTTGCGTTGGTAAGGCAATTAAACAAGGTAGATTTTCCAACATTTGGCAGACCAACAATTCCGCATTTTAACGACATATTTTTTAAGTTTTAAGGGCTGCAAATATATTAGAAAATTTGGTCGTAACTTTCAAATCCAAAAAAGCAAGAAAAAGAGTGCTATTCGTTTAATAATTTTTGGATAATGGCATCTATCGAATACCCTTCGGCCTCGGCTTTATAGTTTTTTACAAGTCTGTGGCGAAGTATGGGCATGGCAACCGCTTTTACATCGGCAATATCGGGCGAAAATTTGCCATTAAGAAGTGCATGGCATTTGGCTCCAATAATTAGGTATTGAGAAGCTCTAGGGCCAGCTCCCCAGGCAATGTAGTCGTTAATAAAAGTTGGGGTTGCAGGGGTATTTGGGCGGGTTTTAGTAACTAGTTTTACTGTGTATTCATATACATTGTCTGGTACAGGAACTTTTCTAACGAGTTGTTGAAAAAATAAAATTTCTTCGGCAGTTAGAATTTTGTTTAATGTTTTTGTTTCCCCTCCAGTGGTAGCTTTTACAATAGCCAGTTCTTCTTCGTATGCAGGGTAATCTACCCAAATATTAAACATAAAGCGGTCTAACTGGGCTTCCGGCAAAGGGTAAGTTCCCTCTTGTTCTATTGGGTTTTGTGTGGCTAATACAAAAAACGGGAGGGGTAAAGGGTATCTTTTTCCTCCGGTGGTTACAGCTTTTTCTTGCATGGCTTCTAGTAATGCCGATTGAGTTTTGGGTGGGGTACGGTTTATTTCGTCTGCCAAAATAATGTTTGAAAAAAGAGGGCCTTTTACAAATTTGAATTCTCTTTTTTCGTCAAGAATTTCCGCACCAATAATGTCCGATGGCATTAAGTCCGGAGTAAATTGTATTCTGTTAAAAGAAAGGCCTAGTGCATCTGAAATGGTATTTACCAAAAGGGTTTTGGCTAGCCCCGGAACCCCTACTAGCAAACAGTGCCCATTGCTAAAAATGGAAATTAACACATTTTTTACTACTTCGTTTTGCCCAACAATTACTTTGCTTATTTCTTGCTGAAGTTGGGCATATTTACTTAGCAGTATTTTAACAGCTTCCACATCGGATGGAATATTAGTTTGGCTCATTATTTTTAATAATTAGGCAACGAATTTACTAAATTTATTTGCGGTGTTCTACTATCCAAGGGTTAGTAAACTTACAATCGGTATAATCTTCATTTATGCGAATATGGGTTACGTTTATTTTGTCGGCAATCCATTTATTTATTATTTTATTTTGTTTTTCGGACAGAGCAAAATTTTGTATGCGGGCATAATCATCTTTAAGGGTGGCACGGTGTGGTTCTGTTCTTGATTTTAGCAATAAAAGTCGGTACCCCTCTCTGCCATCAGGGGTTTTAAAGGGTACGGGTTGTGAAATTTCTCCCACTTTCATTTTGTCTATTACAAAAAATACCGAGGGCTCTAACTGTTCTATTTCAAACTGGGGTGAACTGCTGGCCGGGTTAACAATTACTCCACCGTTGTTTTTGGTGGTCTTGTCATCGGAATACAACTGTGCTGCCAAGGAAAAGGTAAGAGTGTCGTGTGTTAAGATGTCTTTGTGTACTTTTTCTAATCGTTCTTTCGCTTTAAGAATTTCATCTGGTGATGTAGCGGGTTTTATCAGGATATGTCTCACATTTATTTGATTTCCTTTTCGGTCTATTAATTGAATGATATGGTAACCATATTCACTTTCTACTATATCACTTACTTCGTTTCCTTTAAGTTTAAAGGCGGCAGCCGAAAATTCAGGAACTAAGTCTGATTTAGAAACAAAGCCTAATTCTCCGCCTCGTTTGGCAGATCCCTGATCTTCGGAGTAAAGAACGGCTAGGGTAGAAAAATTTTCGCCTTTTATAATTCGTTCTCTAAGGCTTGTTATTTTCTCTAAGGCAATTTCTTTTAGTTCTCTGGGTATAGAAGCATAAGCTACAATTTGAGCCACTTCTATTTCTGAGCTAATCAAAGGCAAACTATCGGAAGGAATAGAATGGTAAAATTCTTTTACTTCGGCAGGGCTAATTTTAACTCCTTCGGTAATTTTAGCTTGCAAGCTTTGAATAATCAGTTGTTCTTTCACTAATTCTCGGAATTCGTTTTTAATTTCGGCTATACTTTTTTTATAGTACTCTTCCAGTTTTTTTTCGGAGCCGATTTGATTTATAAAATAACGTAACCTTCGTTGTAGTTCTGATTCTACCTGAGCATCGGTAATTTTAACGCTATCTAATTCGGCTTGGTTGGTTAGTAGTGTTTGGTAAAGAAGTTCTTCCAATACAAAACATCGCATATCTTCTTTTACATCATAACCTTGATTAAGGTACTGAAGATATTGATTTTCTAAATCTGATTGCAAAATAGCTTTGCTTCCTATTACCGCAATAATTCGGTCTACAGCCACCCCATTTTGCGAATAAAGTGTAATGGCAGAATAAAACAAAACCAAGGTTAGTAGTATATGTTTAATTATTCTCATCTTTATTTTCGATTAAAGTAAATTTCAAACTGCTTCTTTGCCAGTGCATTTTCGTAAAGTTCGTTTCGTACCTGTGAAATAAGTTTTAACTTACGCTGATTAATGATGATATTTCGAATATCATCGGCAACAAAACTCAAGGGCGAAATGCTGTTCTTAATTTTGTAATTTTCTGTTTTAACAAAGTAGAAGTGGGTTTCGTTTTCTAGTTCCGTTATTTTACTTTGTTTCAGAAATTTTTCTATATCGTAGATTTCCACAGGCAACAATTGTAACAAGTCGTTTAGCAAAAACCAAGTGGTGGTGTCTAAATGATACGTTTCGGCATGCTGAATGCAGTATGTTCGTAATTTATTTTGACTGTCTTCATCACTTAATTTAAGTAGTTTGCGAAATTTATCGAGCTGAGGAGCTTTTTTATGTAGTTTAATAAACAATGCTTTTACAATGGTTTCTTTCAGTTCAAAATTGCTTTTGTGTTTTTCGTAATACTCGCTTATCTCATTTTCGCTTACAGTGGTGTCTAAGGTTTGGTTGATGAGTTCTCGTTCGTATGCATAAATGAGCAACGATTTTCTGTATTCCTCCAGTTGTTTTTCGAAGTTTTTAATTTCAGAAGTTAAGTTTAACTCTGCTTTTGACAGTAAAAGATTTTCTCTAATCCAGTTGTTAATGTATGATTCAATAATGGTAATGCTATCTTCGAGGGTAGAATTAAGAGGAATAAGACTTTGAATATCCTCCATATACAATTTTTTATCTAACACGGTAGCAATAGGTTGTTTGGTGTTTTCTTCGTTTTTACTCGTTTTACAAGAGATCGTGAGAATAAAAGTCGCAAAGCAAACAAATAAAAAGAGCTTGAGAATATATTGTTTTTGTGCTATCACAAGGCAAATCTAAGCAAAAGGGATTAGAGTATTTTGGGCAACAACAACTTGTTTGCCTTTTTAACTTTTTTTAAAGAATAGGCTAAAAGGCAGCATGTCGTTTCAGCATGTTTAATTGTGTTAAATTTGTAAAAAAAAGTATGATAGAAATTAATCCGAATGCTACGCCTATTCCTCAACTTCATGCCTATTTGCTCGGGGCGGTTGGGCCTAGGCCTATTGCGTTTGCAAGTACTATTGACGAAAACGGAAATGTTAATTTAGCTCCCTTTAGTTTTTTTAATGTTTTTAGTGCAAATCCTCCGATACTCATTTTTTCACCAGCCCGTAGCGGAAGAACCAATACCACCAAGCATACATACGATAATGTAAAAGTGATACCCGAGGTAGTAATAAATATTGTAAATCATAGCATGGTGCATCAGGTTTCTTTGGCTAGTGCAGAGTACCCGAAAGGAGTAAGCGAGTTTGAGAAATCGGGTTTTACTCCTTTGGAGTCAAAAAAAATAAAACCCTTTAGAGTAAAAGAAAGTCCGGTTCAAATAGAGTGCAAGGTAAATCAGGTAATAGAACTTGGAACTGAAGGAGGAGCCGGAAATCTAATTATTTGTGAGGTGTTGCTATTGCACATCAATGAGGAAATATTGAATGAAAGCAGAATGATTGACCCACATAAAATAGATTTAGTGGCTCGCATGGGAGGTAACTGGTATTGCAGGGCGTCTGGAAATGCCCTTTTCGAAATAGACAAACCTCTTTCTAAAATTGGAATTGGAGTAGATGCTATTCCGGCCGAAATTAAAAACAGTGCTATTTTAACAGGTAATCATTTGGGACAATTAGGAAATGTGGAAAAACTTCCAACCCAGACCGAAGTAGAGGAGTATAAAAAGCAACAAGAATTATTTTTTCAGGAACTAAAAGATAGTACAAATGCTAAAGAAGAAGTTCACAGAAAAGCTACGGTACTCTTAAATCTAAACAGAGTAGAAGAGGCCTGGAAACTTTTGCTTGCATTAAAATAGATTATTCCTCGGCTTGTTTTTTAATAAAAGCAACTAAATCTTCAATCTGTTGGTTGCTCATGCGACTTATGGTATAATGCGGCATATATGGTCTTTTACCGGGAACGGGTTTTGTGCCATATCGTATTGCCTGATACACCGACTTTTCGTTATGTAGAGCAAGGTTTTTTGTTAACAGTTTAAACGTAACTTTTTCATAGTCTAAATTCAAATTACTAAGCCGTTTTTCATCATGGCAAAACATGCAACTTTTTTCGTAAATCCATGCACCGTGTGTGGCATTGCCTGTAATATTCTCGTACCCTTTCTTTTTATCGTAGGGTGCATCTCCAAAAAGAGCCGGTGATTTTTGAGCATACTTACTTTTGAGCAGTTTTATTAATGAGGCATCTTTTCTTTTTTCTTTAAGAGCATTATTCAGCAATTCATATTCTTTTTCGTTAAGTCCCAACTCACCTAAAGAATAGTCTAAACTCCAAAAGTAGTGTAGTACGGCTTCTATTTCCCATTTTTCAAATTCTCGTCCCTGCGAACATTCGGTAGCACAAAGTTGAATGGCGTTGATTAGTGTATCTCTGCTGTTTTCTACGGCCTTACCGTATTTTTTGTAATAATCATCATTGTACCATGTTTCTCTGTTTACTATTCCTTTAAATGTGGTTCCTTGCAAAAATGACAAGTTGTTTTTTACGGCAAATACCAACCGTGGTTCGGGTTCCGGAAAGAATAAAGAGGGATCTTCTATTTTCGTATTATGGCAATCGGTACAAACGAAATATTTACTTTGCCGTTTTGTTTTTTTATCCCTGGAGTTGGTGGTTCGTCCGTAAAAAATAATCTCTTTTCCTTTTTTAACCAATTCGGCATTTTTATGCTGAATGTAATGAAGAGGAAAAGGTTCTCCTAAGGTAAAAAGTACATCAGACAGATGCGTTTGATTGTTCCATTTGATAATCTTTGTGTTTTTTGTTTTAAACGAAAAAATAATCGCAGAAACCAACACGAAAAGTATAAAACCCGTTTTTTTCATTAAGGAAAGATGTCTATTGTTTTTAGTAGTCCCATCAGGAATCGAACCTGAATCTTAAGCTCCGGAGGCTTACGTACTATCCATTGTACTACGGGACCCAATAGGTGCACACAAAAATAAAGAAAGCCTCGCAAATATGCGAGGCTTTCGGAAGTTGCGGGGGCAGGACTCGAACCTACGACCTTTGGGTTATGAGCCCAACGAGCTACCAACTGCTCCACCCCGCGATATATCTTTATTTATCTATTACAGAACTTTAAAAATAAGTGCAGTGAAATACTGCTTATCGGGGTGCAAATATAATATTTAGTTACTTTGCAAATACAAAAGTAATAAAAAATAGTGCATAAATCGGGCTTTGTAAATATTATTGGTAATCCCAATGCGGGTAAATCAACGCTTATTAATTTATTGGTAGGCGAAAAAATTAGCATTATTAATGCAAAGGCCCAAACAACCCGCCATCGAATAATGGGTATTGTAAACGACAAGGATTTCCAGATAATCTATTCCGATACTCCTGGCTTACTTAAGCCGGCTTATAAGTTACAAGAAGGCATGATGCGTTTTGTAGACAATGCCTTGCAAGATGCTGATTTATTTTTACTCGTTGTTGATATAAACGAAAAAGAACTCAATGACGAAAAAATTTTGGAAATTCTAAAAAACACAAGCACACCTGTATTTGTACTACTTAATAAAGTAGATACATCAAGAGCAAATAAAACGGAAGAAATGTTAGTGTATTGGAAAGGTTTATTGCCCAATGCAGAAGTTTTTCTTATTTCAGCCTTGCACCATTTTAATATAGAAGTAGTAAAGGAAAAAATAATTAAAATGTTGCCGGAACATCCTCCTTTTTTTCCTAAAGAGGATAATGAGATAACTGATAAAACAGAACGATTTTTAGTGTCTGAAATTATTCGCGAAAAAGTGTTAGACCTTTATCATAAAGAAATTCCATATAGTACAGAAATTGTAATGGTTGAATTTAAAGAGAAAGAAAAACTATTTTCTATACGTGCAGAAATTAGGGTAGAACGGGATTCTCAAAAGGGAATAATTATTGGGCATAGAGGAGAGGCATTAAAAAAATTAGGAACCATAGCCCGCGAAGAAATCGAAACATTTTTAGGAAAAAAAGTTTTTTTAGACTTGCATGTTAAAGTAGATAAAAACTGGCGAAACGAAGAGCAGAAGTTAAAAAGATACGGATACTGGACATAAAATGGCAAACATCGTAGCAATAGTAGGAAGACCCAATGTGGGCAAATCAACATTATTTAACCGATTAACAGAAAGCCGCTCGGCAATAGTTGATGAAATAAGCGGAGTTACCCGAGATAGGCACTACGGGTTATCCGAATGGGGAGGTAAACAGTTTAGTGTAATAGATACTGGTGGATACATTTCCGGTTCTGATGATATTTTTGAAGAAGAAATTCGCAAGCAAGTGCAACTTGCCGTAGAAGAATGTGATGTAATTATTTTTGTGGTAGATGTTAATACAGGAATAACAGACCTTGACGAAAAGGTGGCCGATTTATTGAGAAAATCAAAAAAGAAAATATTTGTTGTTTCAAACAAAGTAGATAATTCCGAACGGCAGATTTATTCCAACGAATTTTATTCCTTGGGCTTAGGAGAAGTGTACAGCATTTCGGCAATTAATGGCAGCGGCACAGGAGAATTACTAGATGAGTTAACCAAAGAATTCAGTGCTCCCATCGAAAAAGAAGATGATTTTGGAGTGCCTTATTTTGCTGTAATAGGCAGGCCGAACGTAGGAAAATCATCGCTTACCAATATGCTGCTCGGCAATGAAAGGAATATTGTAACACCAATTGCTGGCACTACCCGAGATTCTATCAGTACACGGTATAAAGCATTTGGCTTCGATTTTTATCTGGTAGATACAGCCGGTTTAAGAAAGAAAGCCAAGGTAAACGAAGACCTTGAATTTTATTCGGTAATGAGAACCGTGCGAGCTATAGAAAATAGTGATGTTTGCATTATGATGATAGATGCACAAGAAGGAATTCAACAACAAGATTTAAGCATCATAAGTTTGGTGCTAAAAAATAATAAAGGATTAGTTATTGCTGTTAACAAATGGGATTTGATTGAAAAAAACACAAAAACCGCTATCGAATTTGAAACTGCTCTAAAAAGCAAACTAGCCCCTTTTACCGATGTGCAGGTTATTTTTACTAGTGTGTTGGAGAAACAGCGGGTTTTAAAAACATTAGAAGCCGCCCTTCAGGTTTATGAAAATAGAAAAACAAGAATTCCGACTCACCGGTTAAATGAAGAAATGTTGCCAATCATTGAGGCCTTTCCTCCTCCTGCATTAAAAGGGAAATACATAAAAATTAAATTTTGCATGCAACTTCCCATGCATTATCCTGCATTTGTATTCTTCTGCAATTTGCCCCAATATGTAAAAGAACCCTATAAAAGATTTTTAGAAAATAAATTGCGAGAAAAATACAATTTTACAGGTGTACCCATTAAAATATTTATGCGAAAAAAATAAATAACTATGTTCAAATTCTATTTGTTTTTCAGTTTCTGTTTTTCAGTTGTACTTCTTTCTGCTCAAAACACCATTGTGGGCAAATGGAAAACTATTGATGATAATACAGGTAAACCAAAATCTATTGTAGAAATAGTTAAAAAGCCCGATGGTAAATACGTTGGTAAAGTAATAAAACTTTTTCGCGAACCTAATGAAGATCAAGATCCGGTTTGTGAGGATTGCACTGATGACCGAAAAAACAAAAAAGTGATGGGAATGGAAATTATTAGAGGAATGGTCGCTTCGGGTAGTGAGTATAAATCGGGTACTATTTGCGATCCAAAAAACGGTAAGGTGTACGATTGTAAAATGTGGATAGAAGGAGATAAGTTACAAGTAAGGGGTTATCTGTTATTCTTTTTTCGCACACAAACTTGGGAACGTATTCAATAAATCTACATTTTTTCTAACGCTTGTTTTAAATCTTCAATCAGCACATCGGCATCTTCCAAACCAATGTAAAGCCTCACAAAATTCCATGGTAGCTCGGTGGTATAATTCTCCGAATTGTATAATGCACAAATGGGAAACTGTAAAGATTCATAACCTCCCCAAGAGCAAGCAATAATAAAGTATTTTAAATGGTTGCAAAATCTTTCTACAGCGGCTATATTATCGACTTTTAACTCAATAGATATTAATCCGCCACAAGGTTTCATTTGTTTTTTTGCTAAACTAATTTGAGTATTTTTTTCTGAAAATGGAAAGTATATTTTCTCAATCTTTGGGTGGGTTTCTAAAAAATGCAATACTTTAAAACTGTTTTCAGTTACCTGTTTTACTCGAATAGGAAGTGTGCGTAAACCCTTAATTAAAAGCCATGCATCGTTAGGAGATAGTGTGGCCCCAAGGGTCATAAATTCCTGTTCAAATATTTTTTTTATTTTTTCTTTGGTACTACATATTACCCCAGCTACCACATCGCTGTGCCCACTAATAAATTTTGTAGCAGAATGTACTACGATATCAATACCTAATGTAATGGGGTTTTGATTAATGGGCGAGGCATAACTATTATCGCAGATCGTGGTTATCTTATTTTTTTTAGCAAGTATTGCTACAGCCTCTAAATCTTGCATTTCAAACGTCATAGAGTTGGGGCTTTCCAGATAAATAAGAGTGGTGTTTTTTCGGATGGCGTTTTCAAAGTTTATGATTTCTCTGCCATCAACCATACTACATTCTACTCCAAATTTTGCCAGTAAATGAGTTAGCAAATGATTGGTCCAACTGTATGGCTTTTTTACGCAAATAACATGGTCGCCCTGTTTTACAGAACTGATTACCGCAGCCGAAATGGCTGCACTGCCACTTGAAAAAATAAGAGCGTCTTCGGCTTTTTCTAAAGCTGCAATTTTTTTACGTAAAATACCTACCGTAGGATTAAAGCCTCGTGTATAAAAAGGGGTTTCAAATTCATTTTTCAGTCCGTTTCGCAAAGCTTCTACATTTTTAAAGCAAAAGTTGCTCGATTGAAAAATAGGAGGAGTTACTGCATTAAAATAATCCTCACGTTCTTCTCCTAAGTGGTTTAGTATATAATATGGTTCCATAATTTGCCAAAGTAAATAAATATAAAGAGAATAATTAAAATCTATAACTAGGTTATTTTTATTTTAATGCAACTAAGTTTTCGATAAATTCATATTGCATTAGGAGGAGTATTTACAATGAAACAATTTTTTAATCTTTCAATCTTTATTGTACCGTTTTCAGTTTTTATATCTGCCGAAATCTATTCGCAAAATAGCTTGGTAGGCGATGGTTTTGGCGGAAGGCTTTGGTACAAACCAAGCAACTATACGGTAGGTTCATACTCTGCTTACAGTATTTGTTATACCGGTTTATGCAGTGATGGCCCTAATGAGTTAAGAGGTTGGGGAAATAATGGAACTAATCAATTAGGCTTAGGTAATTTGGTTTCGGGAACAAATACCCCTATTGCAATTCCTAATATGGATAATGTGTACTATTACAGCACAGGGTACATTATGGGAGCTATTAAAAAAGATTTTACCGGTTGGGTTTGGGGCGAGGCTGGATTTACAAATTTTAATACCCCAACACAAGTAATTAATGATGTAAAATTTTTAGATGCCAGTATAGCTGTGGTTAGTTTTGTGAAAAACGATGGCACAGTTTGGAGTGTTGGTGATGGAGATTTTGGGAATTTTGGTAACGGGTTGAATATAACAAGTTCGGCTGTTCCCGTAAAAATGCTAAACATAAACAATGCCGCAAGGGTTGCAAACGGGTATTATACAACCCATGTGCTTTTAAACGATGGTACCGTATGGGCAGTAGGTTCTGATGGCCCATTTGGAGCTCTTGGTATAGGCTCCCAAAATGGGACAGCTTATGTTCCTGTTCAGGTGCAGGGTTTATCGAACATTGTAGATATAAAATCCTGTACAATGGGAAGTTTAGCTCTCGATAAAGATGGAAATGTATATGTATGGGGAGATATTTCTTTGGGATTAATGAGTGCAATAGAACCTTCACCAGTTAAGGTGCCTAACCTAAGTAAAATAGTGGCTATTTCTGGTTGTGCCGATGGTGCTCATTTTATGGCTTTAGACGAGGATAAAAATTGTTTTGCTTGGGGAGTCTGGGGGGGGGCAATTTGGGTATGATAATACCAACGGAAATCAATATGTTTATCCACCTGTACAAGTAGCCAGCGATGTAATTGATATAATGGCAGGAGAGACGTTTTCATATATTTTAAAATCCGATGGCACTTTGTGGTGTTCCGGTGGTGCATGCATGGGATGCTCTATTTGGTTAAACCTGCCGGATGAGTCAAGAGAAGAATTTACAAAACTTACTCCCGAAAATGTTCCGGGTGCATGCGGAGTGTTGGCTACCAATGCTGCCTTTACCCCTGTTAAAGATTGCGATGAAAAGGGCAGTATTACCATTTATTCCAGCGGAGGAAAGCCGCCTTACCAATATAGTATTGGAGCTGGATTTCAAACAAGTAATGTATTTTATGGAGTAAATGAAGGAACGTATTACATTACCGTGTTAGATGCAAATAATTGCGAAACCAATACTACCGTAAATGTAAGCTCTTTGCTGAACGAACCTTGTATAAAGCCACTTATTACAGTGCCCAATGTTTTTACCCCTAACGGAGACGAACTGAATAATGTGTTTAAAATAAAAACCGAAAACATAAAATATTTGCACTGCCAAATATACAATCGTTGGGGTACAAAGATGTACGAGTGGGAAGATATAGAGGGCTTTTGGAACGGCAAGAATTTTAAAGAAAAAGATTGTTCGGTCGGTACGTATTATTATGTTATAAGGTATGTAGATTTATTAGATAAAACAGAAAGTTTATCGGGCTACATCACCTTACTAAGAAACTAAACGTTGAGCAAAAACGATGTCTTCCAAATGTATGGGTAGTGCCGTTTTAAGAAGTGCCTCGCTGCCAGATTGGGTTTGTTTTATTTTTTCGTGCTCGTGGGCACTGGTAAAAAAATAATTTGTTTCATTGCCGGAATAAACTTCCCAAATAACTCCAAAAACTTCCTTGCCTGTTTTTAGTTTAAAAAAACAGTGTTTGTTAAGGTATTGTTTTGCTTCAGCTACAGTCATAACAATTTGTAAAGAGAAAACAATGTTACGAATATTTAAAGCGGCTGAGAAGCACAAATTATGAACAGGTGTTGATTACTTTAAATAGGATAGACAGAGTGTTGTGTGGGGATATGAATATTTTTAAAGCCCTTTTCTTGCAAGAATTTTTTAAAATCTTCTTGCACTTCTTTATTGCCATGTACCAAAAAAAAAGCATTTATTTTGTTGGCACATTGGCATTTCAGATACCTTTCAATTTCTAAATAATCAGCATGGGCACTGTATGAATCTACAATAATAATATCGGCTTTAACCTGGAAAGGTTCTCCAAAAATATTTACTTCCTTTTCTCTGCTTCTAAGTTTTCCGGCTAAAGAATTTGGCTCAGCATAACCCACAATAAGTATGGTATTTTTTTCATTGGTTATGCTATGCATTATGTGGTGTTTTACTCTTCCTGCTTCGGCCATACCCGAAGCGGAAATAATAATGCAGGGTTTGTTGGATTGGTTTAGTGCCTGCGAATCGGTTTTTTCGGTAATATAACGTAGTCCGCTAAATCCAAAAGGGTCGGGGCGAGATTCTATAAATTCCTGCACATCTTCATTGAGTAACTGAAGGTGTTTACGCATCACTTCGGTAGCATCAGCCGATAAAGGGCTATCTACATAGATAGGTATTTTAGGTAGAAGCCCATGTAGCTGAAGTTTGTTTAGGATAAAAACAATTTCCTGTGTTCTTCCTAAACTAAAAGAAGGAATGATTAGTTTTCCTTTTTTATTGATACAGGTGTGTATCACGGTATCCAGTAGTATTTGTTCGGCATGTTGTTGGTCATCGTGCAAGCGATTTCCGTAAGTCGATTCGCAAATAATAACATCGGATTGAGGAAATGATTCGGGGTTTTTCATTAGAGTAGAATCGTACCGTCCAATGTCGCTTGTGTAAGTAATTACTTTTTTGTTAGAGCCATCTTGCATACTAAGGGTAATGGCGGCACTGCCTAAAATATGTCCGTTGTTAGTAAAAATAAATTCGGTATTTTTTCCTATTTTATGAGGTTTGTTATAGGGTATAGGGAAGAAAAAGTTTAAAGAAAGTTCTGCGTCTTTCTGGTTATAAATTGGCTTTAATAAATCTTTACCTTGTTTTATTTTTCTTTTGTTTACAAAGCGAACATCGGCTTCCTGAATAAAAGCACTGTCCATGAGCATTATTTTACATAAATCGTAGGTTGCTTCGGTGCAATATATTTTTCCTCTAAATCCCTCTTTTACAATTCGGGGTATTAGTCCGGAGTGATCTATGTGAGCGTGCGAGAGAATAATGTAATCTAGTTCTTGTATAGAAAATCCAAAATGCCGATTTAATAAATGGGTATCCGCTCCCAATCCTTGAAACATACCACAATCTAGCAAAACACGGGTATTATCAGGTAGTGTAATAAGGTGTTTACTTCCGGTTACAGTTTGTGCGGCACCATGAAAGGCAATTTCCATACAATGAAATTAAAATATTTCGTCATAATCTACCCGAACATGGTCTGTTTCCGGAAAGGCCTGACAGGTAAGAATAAATCCTTTTTCAACTTCTTCATCGCTTAAAGAGTAATTCATTTCCATGCCAGCTTTTCCTTCTGTTACTTTTGCTTTACAGGTACAACAAACGGCTCCTTTGCACGAAAAGGGAGCATCTACTCCATTTTCAATTGCCATATCAAGTATATTTTTTCCCGAGCGAGGCATTTCAAAATAGGTTTCTATTCCGTCCATTACTATTGTTATACTGGCTGTTCGAATTTCAGTAGTTTCTGTTTTTTTATTTTCGGTTTCAAAAGACGAAAAGTATTCGTAATGAATCTGATTTTTTTCTACACCTGTAGTTTCCAGTTTTTCTTTTATACTTTTAATCATTTGGTTTGGGCCGCAGATAAAATAATGTGCGGTCTTATCATTTATTTTTGCCGTATGTAAAAGTTGCATGGCTTTTTCTCCGTCTATTCTGCCATGATACAAATCGTTGCCAGTATCTTCTTGTGTAAAAATATAAGCTAGATGAAATGTGGTAGCATATTTTTCGGATAGTTTGTTTAGTTCTTCTTTAAAAATAATGTCTTCATTTTTTTTGTTACAGTAGTAGAGGTAAAAGGTGCTGTGGGGTTCGTTTTTTAAAACCTCCTTTAGCATAGAAAAAATGGGAGTAATACCACTTCCTGCTGCAAAAGCTACATAAATAGTATTATTTTCGGGTTGTGTAGAGATTAAGAATTTTCCGGCCGGAGGCAGTAATTCAACGGTATCGTTTACCTTTAATTTTTCAGTTAAATAAGTAGAAACTCTTCCTCCCCGCACTTTTTTTACGGCAATACGAAAGTCATTTTCAGAAGGACTGCTGCATAAACTGTAAGCTCTTCTTAGTTTTTCTTTATTTATTTCCAAGGAAAGAGTGATGTATTGCCCTGCTTGGTAAGAAAAAAGAGGCTTTACATTTTCCGGAATTTCAAAACCAATCGATACGGAATCAGATGTTTCTTTTCTAACATCTTTTACTCTGATTTGATAAAATTTAGACATATGGCATAAAAAGCAAAAGTGATACTCGGGTTCAACTTTGCAAACCTATGAATAAAACATTTATTCTGGTTATTTGTTAAGATTACAAACGCTGATTATTAAATTATTTATTTTAAAATTTTATAATTAAACTTGTAGCCCCAATCATTGAACTATGGAGAAAAAGAACCCCGAAGATAGCTTTCAGGTCAAAATAGATGCCGAAGAGAAAATAGAGCCTAAAGACTGGATGCCCGATGAGTATAGGAGAAATCTAATCAGGCAAATTTCTCAACATGCCCATTCGGAAGTAATTGGTATGCAACCCGAAGGAAATTGGATTACTCGTGCTCCAAGTTTAAGAGCAAAAGCGGTTTTGTTGGCAAAAATTCAAGACGAAGGAGGGCATGGCTTATATTTGTACAGTGCGTGTGAAACGTTAGGAATAAGTCGCGATGAATTGATAGAACAACTACACTCCGGAAAAGCCAAATATTCCAGCATTTTTAATTATCCTACATTAACATGGGCCGATATTGGCGCAGTGGGCTGGCTGGTAGATGGGGCTGCCATTGTAAATCAGGTTTCTTTGCAACGTACTTCTTATGGGCCATACTCCAGAGCCATGATTCGGATTTGTAAAGAAGAAAGTTTTCATCAACGCCAGGGGTACGAAATAATGGCTAACATGGCCAAAGGAACACTAGAACAAAAACAAATGGCTCAAGATGCTTTAAACCGCTGGTGGTGGCCTTCCTTAATGATGTTTGGCCCACACGATACAGAATCGGCTCATTCGGCAAAATCGATGAAATGGAAAATAAAAAGAGAAAGTAACGATGAGCTACGCCAACGCTTTATAGATAAAACAGTTCAGCAAGCTGAGGTAATAGGGCTTAGCATTCCAGACCCCGATTTACAATGGAACGAACAACGAAAACATTACGATTTTGGTAAAATAAACTGGGAAGAATTTACCAATGTGCTGAACGGAAACGGCCCTTGTAACAAGCAACGAATGGCAAACCATATACAGGCTCACCAAAACGGAGCATGGGTAAGGGAAGCAGCCATGGCCTATGCCGAAAAACAAAAAAATAAAAAAGTACCTGCATAAAAAACAAAACATGAATAAAGAAAAACAATGGCCTCTATGGGAGGTTTTTATACAAAGTAAAACAGGGTTGCCATACAAACATGCCGGAAGCGTTCATGCCCCCGATGCCGAAATGGCTTTACAAAACGCAAGAGATACTTATACTAGACGAGGAGAAGGAAATAGTATTTGGGTAGTTCCTTCCGATGCGATTATTGCATCAAATCCGGCCGATGCCGAAAGTTTTTACGAACCGGGTAACGATAAAATATACAGGCACCCTACATTTTACGTAATGCCTGAAGGGGCAAAACATATATAATACTTATAAATTACAGAAATGACAGTAAATGAAGCATTGTTTAACTATAGCCTT
Organism: Flavobacteriales bacterium; assembly: GCA_013359255.1. Classification (GTDB taxonomy): domain Bacteria; phylum Bacteroidota; class Bacteroidia; order Flavobacteriales_E; family Vicingaceae; genus BCD5. The sequence goes on along the minus strand of JABWCF010000011.1, from coordinate 31,930 downwards.
CGATTAGGAGATAATAGTTTAATCCTTAGTCACCGACTTTCAGAGTGGACAGGAAAAGCCCCCATACTCGAAGAGGATTTAGCCATTACCAATATTGCACTGGATAAATTAGGGCAAGCTCGATTTTTACTTCAATATGCGGCACAATTAGAAGGAAAAGGAAGATCCGAAGATGATTTAGCATATAAAAGAAGCGAAAGAGAATTTTATAATTCACTTTTAGTAGAACAACCAAACGGAGATTTTGCTTTTACAATGGCAAGACAGTTGTTAAATGACGTGTTTGATTTTTTTTTATACGAAGAACTAACAAAAAGCACCAACGAACCATTGGCCTCCCTAGCTGCAAAATCATTAAAAGAAATAAAATATCATCTTCGTCATTGTAGTGAATGGATTATTCGCTTAGGCGATGGTACCGAAGAAAGTCATAACAGAATTCAAAATTCGATGAATGAATTATGGGCATACACCGGAGAGCTTTTTGAAATGAATGAAATAGATTCTATTCTAATAAAGGAAAATATGGTGCCTGATTTGTCTAAACTAAAACCCAAATGGAATAATATGCTTTGCGAAATTTTTGAAAAAGCAACTCTAAAAAAACCGGAAGAAGGGTTTATGCATACAGGAAGCCGAAAGGGAGTTCATTCGGAATATTTAGGTTTTATACTGGCCGAAATGCAATATTTGCCCCGTGCTTATCCAAGTGCAACATGGTAAAAAAAACAATAACGAAAGAAGAATTATTTAATATAATTGCACAAATTCCGGATCCCGAAATCCCTGCTCTTTCTATAGGAGATCTTGGCGTACTGCGTAATATAGAAATGCACCAAGATAAAGTGGTAGTGGTTATTACGCCCACCTATTCTGGCTGTCCGGCAATGAAGTTTTTTGAACAAGAAATTTTATCTGTTGCAAAAGAAGCGGGGGTAAACTATGTGGAAATAAAAACTATTTATTCGCCCGCGTGGACTACCGATTGGATTAGTGATGCCGCAAAAATGAAACTAAAAGAATATGGTATTGCACCCCCTCAGGGAACTTCAGATAAAAGTTTTTTATTTGGTCAGCCTAAAAAAATTAATTGCCCTAAGTGCCACTCGGAGAATACCGAGTTAAAAAGTCAGTTTGGCTCTACCTCCTGCAAAGCACTTTATTTTTGTAAACAATGCACAGAACCTTTTGAATACTTTAAATGCATTTAAATATGGAATACCCCACTATTAAATTTTCTATAGAAAATAACGTAGGAATCATAAAGTTAAATCGGCCCGATGTGCTTAATAGTTTTAACCGAGATATGGCTTTAGCACTTCAGCATGTTTTAGATGAATGTAACCATAATCAATTGGTAAGAGCCATTTTAATAACAGGAGAGGGAAGGGCTTTTTGTGCAGGGCAAGATTTAGCCGAAGCAATATCGTCCGAGGGTCCCGAACTCCAGCGAATTGTAAAAGAACATTACAATCCAATTGTTTTAAAAATAAGAACCATAGAAAAGCCGGTAGTTTGTGCCGTAAATGGAGTGGCAGCAGGTGCGGGGGCTAATATTGCACTAGCATGCGATATTACGTTAGCTAGTAAATCAGCCTCATTCATTCAGGCTTTCAGTAAAATAGGTTTAATACCGGATAGCGGAGGAACATTTACGTTACCTCGTTTAGTAGGCATTCAAAAAGCAAGTGCTCTCATGATGCTTGGTGAAAAAATTTCTGCCTCTGATGCCGAAGAAATGAATATGATTTATAAGTCTATAGACGATGACCAATTAATGAATGAAGCGGTTTTGCTTGCTCAAAAACTTGCTGCAATGCCTACTAAGGCTATAGGCTTAACAAAACGAGCATTAAATCAATCATTGGTAAATAACTTAAATTCTCAATTAAATTTGGAAGAAGAGTTACAAACCGAAGCAGGAAAATCATTCGATTATAATGAGGGAGTAAAGGCCTTTCTCGAGAAAAGACTTCCTATTTTTAAAGGCGAGTAATTGATTAACAACTATTAACGAATTAATTTATATTTTTTCAATAGAGTTATTGTATCTTCGCACTGTTTATTGCATTGTGTAGAGAACAGATGAAAGGATTTTCTCAAAATAGTACCCGAGTTTTTTTTACAAAAATTTCTTTAATTTTTATGTCGTTGATGGTGTTTAATATCAGCGTCAATTTTTCGGGTAAAGCACTTCTTAAAAATGTAAATAAAGTAGAAACAGTTATTGAATTAGTTGTTTTATCTATTACAGATTTAGGAATAGTACTAGATGAAAACTCTAAAAATACCCAACCTCCCACCGAAGAAATTCATCATGAAATTGTTTGGTTTTTTACTGAACAATCGTTAGCTCTTTTTAAAGATTACGATTTGCACTTTTCGGTAATAGAAAAATTTAATTTGCCCGGAAAAATTTATCAGGAAGTATTATTACCACCGCCTTTGTTTTAAATCGTTTTCTCTTTTTTCTGAACGGCAGTGCTATGGCATTGTTCGTAATTATTTCATTATTAATCTTAAGTTTTGTACTTTATGAAAATAAATTTAGAATCAGTAAAAAATGATTTGCCGGCTGGTTTAGTGGTATTTTTAGTAGCCCTGCCACTTTGCTTGGGCATTGCATTAGCTTCTACCGGAAGGCCCGACTTGCTTTTTTCCGGAATAATAGCCGGAATAGTAGGAGGAATAGTTGTAGGGTTACTAAGTAATTCGCCATTAGGAGTTTCTGGTCCTGCGGCTGGCTTAGTGGTAATTGTATTAACCGCCATAGAGAAACTTGGAAGTTTTGAGGCCTTTCTTCTTGCCGTGGTATTGGCTGGTATAATACAAGTTATATTAGGAGTAGTAAAGGCCGGAATAATTGCTTATTTCTTCCCAAGCTCTGTAATAAAAGGAATGTTAACCGCCATTGGTATTATATTAATTTTAAAACAAATACCACATGCCCTGGGTTACGATGAAGACTATTTAGGCAGCATTGAGATTGAGCAAAAAGATGGCCACAACATGTTTTCAGAGTTATACTACGCATTTAAGTATAACACAATAGGGGCAGTAGTAATTAGCCTAATTTCTTTGTTGGTGTTAATTCTTTTCGAAACTAGTTTTATGAAAAAAATTAAACTTTTTACTTTTCTTCCGGGGGCTTTAATTGTAGTGTTTATAGGGATATTAGTAAATTACTTATTTACATCTTTTAGCCCCGAACTTGTTGTGAGTGGAAAACATTTGGTGCAACTTCCTGCAGCTTCTACACCTAAAGAATTTTTTAGTTTTTTTACCTTGCCTGATTTTAGTTTTATTACCAATGCAGAGGTTTATATTGTGGCCGTTACATTAGCTATAGTAGCAAGTTTAGAAAGTTTGTTGTGTGTGGAAGCTACCGACAAGTTGGATCCATGGAAACGAAGAACCTCTACGAACAAAGAGCTAATTGCTCAGGGAGTAGGAAACATAGCCTCCGGATTAATTGGAGGGCTTCCCGTTACCCAAGTTATTGTGAGGAGCTCAGCCAATATTAACTCAGGAGGTAAAACGAAATTTTCAACAATTTTTCATGGAGTGATTTTACTATTATCAGCCGTTTTTATTCCTAAATTTTTGAATCTTATACCTCTTTCAGCATTAGCGGCTATACTTCTTATGGTGGGTTACAAGTTAGCAAAACCGCAAATATTTATTCAAATGTACAGGCTAAGTAAACTGCAGTTTATTGCTTTTTTGGTAACCATTATTGCTATCATTTCAACGGATTTGCTGAAAGGTATTTTTATTGGTATGGTTGTGGCTATTTTTTATGTTATTAGAAGAAACTATTTAAATCCTTCCCAATTAACAAAGGAAACAATAGATGGAAAAGAAGTGTATAAACTAACCCTTTCGGAAGAAACCACCTTTCTAAATAAAGCCAGCATTGCCAAAACCCTAGATGAAATACCGGAAAATTCTACGTTGATAATAGACGGAGAAAAAACTTTTTTTATAGCATACGATGTACTTGAAAATATTCAGGAATTTGTAAATTACACATCGAAACTCAAAAATATTTCGGCAAGTACATTGGGTATAAAAGAAAAATCAATCAATTCATAATACGAACATTAAAATAATACAATTATGGAAAAAGCATTTTATAAAAAATTAATAGAGAATAACCAAAAATGGGTAGAAAGTAAGTTGGCAATCGATAAAGATTATTTCTTAAAACTTTCAAAAGGGCAACAACCACCTTTGCTGTGGATAGGCTGTGCCGATAGTCGCATACCGGCAAACGAAGTAATTGGGGCTGAACCAGGAGAAGTCTTTGTACACCGTAATATTGCTAATATGGTTATACATTCCGACATGAACATGCTAAGTGTGTTAGATTATGCAGTAAATGCGTTAAAGGTTAGGCATATTATTGTTTGCGGGCACTATGGTTGTGGAGGTATTAAAGCGGCAATGGGAAATCAGCATATCGGACTTATTGACAACTGGATAAGACACATTAAAGATGTATACCGCCTTCACCATACCGAATTAGATACTATACATGATGAGGAGAAGAGATTTGACCGTTTTGTTGAGATCAATGTAATTGAACAGGTGTATGATTTAGCAAAAACATCTATTGTCCAAGCTGCATGGAAAAATAATCAGGAGTTACATATTCATGGTTGGGTTTATAGTATACGCAATGGGTTAGTAAATGATTTAAATGTGAATTTTACTAAAAACGATGAATTGGATGATGTTTACCAATTAACTTTTTAGAAGCGTTGAAGGTTGTTACATTGCAAAAAAAAGGGCTGAAAAAATTTCAGCCCTTTTTTATATAAAAAATTTCGGATTATGTAAACAGAACACTGCTGGCAATAAATTCCTGAGTAGGATTCATAATCATAACAGGGATCTCGGCATCGTTGGCAATGAGCTCTTGTTCTTCTCCACCAACCAAAAAGTCGGGCAAAGCAACGCTGTCATGGGTGTTTACGGCTGCTAATAAATCTGCGTCTATTCTTGCTGAGTAATGAATTAATTGCTTTACAAACCCTTTTTTATCTTCGGCTATTTGTATGTCAAAAGGTATTTCTTTTTCTTCTAAATAATTTTTAGCAAAGGTTAAATCTCGGTTTAGTTTAGTTATTCTAAACTCATCTGTTTCTTTGGGAGCAAAGATGTGTACCTTGGCTCCAAAGTGTTTAGCCATATTAGCAGTTAAACTTAATTTTTGTTTTGTTTCCTGAGAGTTATCTACCGGTAATACAATATTTTTATAACCTTCTCTTACACCTCGTTCTTGTACTACAATAAAAGGTACTTTTGAATGTGTAATTACTTTTAACGCATAACTCCCTACCAAATGCTGAATGCCCTTAACTCCGTGAGTTCCCATTACAATTAAGCGAGCTTTTATTTCGGCTGCTACATCTCCAATATCTTCAAAAATATTTCCAATCCGCACTATAGATAGAACCGGAACTTTATACTTAGCGCTTGTGTTTTCTGCAATTTTATCTAGTTTTTCTATGGCGTTTTCTACCTCGCTTTGTTTTCCCACTACGTGCAGCAAATGGATTTCACCGGAGAATATATTTGCCACCTTGGCTGCATGCTCCATTGCACAATCGGCCACTTTAGAAAAATCGGTGGGTACAAGTACTTTATAAACGGTTTTATTCATAACTAAATGTTTAAGTTGATTTTGTAGGCTTTTTAAATGGTTGGCAAAGGTATAAAATATTAAGCCCTCCTGCCAAATTTAAATAATAAACAGAATAAAAGATTTGTAAAAACATATAAAACAGAATAAAAATCTATTTTAAATTTTTAAAACGAAACAAAAAATTAATAATATCGTATTTTATAAGCAAAATGTTCTTTTTAATATAAACTATAAGAAAGCGAGGTAAACTATGAAAACACATCTACTGTACTCTATCGCAACCATTTTTACTTTTTCTGTAACCACAGTAATTGTAAATACTTCTATAAATACCTTATCAGAAGGGCTTACTTATCGTAAAATCATTAAAACTTACCCCGGAAAAACGGATAATAGCATATCTTCACCTATCTTCATTGCAACATCGGTAGAGAACGATACTATTTCTGCTATGGAAATGGCAGATTCGATGGTTCGTTTTGAGGTAAAACCTCCTTTATATTTATGGCCTATTGAAAAAACAAAAGAAATTTTTTACGCAGTACAAGTAGGTATTTATAAGTCTTCTGCTTTGTCCCCAAAAATAAAGCAATTCGAGAATTTGAACGAAGAAAAGTTAAGCCATGGTTTGGTTAGGTATTCTTATGGAAAATACACTTCGTTTCAAGAGGCAGAAAATACTAGAGCAGAAATAATTAAAAAAGGAATACCCGATGCGTTTATAACTGCTTACATAAATGGAAAACGCATTACGATTTCTCAACTAAATTTATTGGAACGGGAAATTGCCAATAAAAATTATGTTAGCAAGAAGCGAAGCTTCAACAGAAACATAATTTCTTTTACAGAAAGAGAGGGTAAGGCAGAAATTAAAAAGATAGTCTCGAGCTCTTCTGCTCCAATGGGTACGGTATACACCTTGGTATTGGGAGAATACAAGGATTTTGTGCCAAATAACAACGCATCTGTTTTTTTGCGATTGAAAAAATGGGGATTAAAATCAATTGAGGTGGGAGAAAAAACATTTTACTGTTTGGGCACTCTTTCAAGCAAAGCAGAAGCAGAATTTCTAAAAGAAGAAGTAAGTGAAATGGGAATTGAAAATGTAAAAATTATAAATTATTCAGACGATATTCTACTATGCTTAAAATAATACAAATAATAAATAAAAAAGAAAGCGAGGTAACCCATGAAAACACAACTACAAACTTTAAGAGCAATATGGATTTTTATCATCTTATCTTTTATTATAAAACATAATGAAGCCTATGCTTCACATGCTCAGGGGGCCGATTTAACCTACCAGTGTTTAGGTGGCAACCAATATAAAATAAATGTATCTTTTTACCGAGATTGCGGTGGGGTTAACGCTCCCAATACGGTTACAGTAAATGCACAATCTGCTTCGTGCAACCAAAATATAAATTATACACTTACAAAAGTTCCGGGAACGGGTGTTGATATTACCCAAACCTGCAATCAAATTCAAACCAATTGTTCGGGCGGTATGTACCCGGGTGTGCAGGAGTGGGTGTATACTACCACAATAACTTTACCCGCTCAATGCAACGATTGGGTATTTAGTTTTACGCTTTGCTGCAGAAACAATGTAATTAATACTATTCAAAATCCGGGCACAGAAAATATTTATGTAGAAGCCAAATTAAACAACCTCGATTTTGCATGCAATAATTCTCCTACTTTTTCAAATCCTCCGGTATCTTTTCCTTGTGTACTTCAAACATTTTGCTACAACCATGGAGCAAATGATGTAGATAACGACTCTTTGGCATATTCTCTCATTGCTCCTAAAACAGGGGCTAATACTACGGTTACTTACGTGGTGCCATACACTCCTCAACAACCTTTAGCATCAAACCCTCCGGTAACATTTAATTCCCAAAATGGCGATATCTGCATGACACCTTCTATGATGCAAGTTACTGTAGTGGCGGTGTTGGTTGAGGAATACCAAGATGGAATTTTTAAGGGAAGCGTAATGCGTGATATGCAAATTAAAACGATTAATTGCAGCAATACATTACCATATATTACCGGTATTAATGGCACCAATGTTTTTAATACTTCTGTATGTGCCCAAGCGAATCTAACATTTACCATACAAGGTTTTGATCCAGACCCCGGACAAAACATAACTCTTACATGGAACAATGGAATACCCGGTGCAAGTTTTGTTGTAAATAATAACATTGCTACATTTTCGTGGACACCCGGAATCAATGATATTAGCAATATTCCTCACTGCTTCACTGTTACAGTTAAAGACGATGCTTGTCCTTATAACGGTTTGCAAACATACTCTTTTTGTATTACTGTAAATGGATTTACCTTAAGTATAGCTACCACCAATTCTAATTGTGGAGCATCGAACGGAACCGCTACAGTTACTGTAAATGGGGGGCAGGCGCCATTTACCTATACATGGTCGCAAAATGGAGGAAACGGAAATCAGCATAACGGTTTACCACCCGGAAATCATTGGGTAAGTGTTACCGATAACTCAGGTTGTACCATTACGCAAAACTTTACAATAAACAATAATGGTGCGCCAGGAAATATCAATATAACCTCTACTAATGTTTCTTGTTTTGGAGGAGCAAACGGTTCCGCCACTGCCAATGTAAACGGTGGTCAACCTCCTTATACCTATTTATGGTCTAATGGAATGATAACCCAAGGCATCAACGGACTTACAGCAGGTACTTACTGGGTTCAGGTTACAACCAATCAGGGTTGTGTTAAATACGATACTATAATAATAAATCAACCAGCACCTTTATTAGCTTCTCTTTCGGTTATAAACGTGCAGTGTTTCGGAGGAAATAATGGCATGGCAACAGCTTACCCCACCGGAGGGACAGCTCCATATAATTACCTTTGGAATACCGTGCCGGTGCAAACCACTCAAACAGCTACCGGTTTATCGGCAGGTACATATACAGTAACTGTTACCGATGCAAATGGGTGCATGGTGCAATACAATGCCTCAGTGATGAATCCTTCTCCTGTTAGTATAAGCACAAGTTCTTTGGCCGTTAGTTGTAATGGTGGTTCTAATGGAATGGCTATTGCCATACCCTTCGGAGGAAATGCTCCATACAGTTTTATGTGGAACACAAACCCTATTCAGTATACCGATACAGCCTTTGGCTTGGCTGCAGGAACCTATACCGTTACGGTTGTGGATATGACAGGTTGTACAAATACCGCTTCTGTTACCGTAACAGAGCCTATGCCTATTTTGGCCAACATTAACTTTTACAAAGGAGTAAGTTGTAATGGATTAAACGATGGTTCTGTAACCATAGGTGCTTCGGGTGGTGTAGGCCCTTATACTGTTGTTTGGAACACCATTCCTGCTCAATACGGATACACTCTAAATAATGCTTTTGCAGGAAACTATACGGCAACTATTACAGATGCAAATGGTTGTGTTTTAAATTACAATATAATAATAAATCAGCCAGCTCCCGTGTTTGCTAATATAACCAATACAATACATATAACTTGCTTTGGTCAAAATAACGGAAGTGCTACGGTAGCCGGTGCCGGTGGAGTTGCCCCTTACACCTATTCTTGGAGTACAGTTCCTATTCAAACTACAGCTACTGCTGTAAACTTACAAGCCGGAAATTATTTTGCCTCTGTTATTGACGCGAACGGTTGCACAGGGCAAACCTCTGTACTTATAAACCAACCGGCAGTTATTACAACCTCTCTGCAAACAACCAATCCGGTTATTTGTCCTCAGCACACTACGGATTTAATTGCCAATGCTACAGGTGGTGTAGGAAACTATGTGTTTGTGTGGAGTAATGGCTTAGGAGTAGGAGGAGTTAAAACGGTTTCTCCTACACAAAATACTACTTATTCTGTGCAAGCCTACGATGGAAATAATTGTCCCGGAACAATTGTCAGTATTACTATTACTGTAAATAACATAGATAGCATTACGCTATTGGTAAACGGAACCACTCCGGTTTGTGAGGGCGAAGAGGTATCGGTTTGGGCCAATGTGTTAGATGGTATCGGAAATTATCAGTACCAGTGGAATAATGGACTAGGAACGGGAGCAGGGCCGCACATTATTAAGCCTCAACAAAGCACCTACTACAAGGTACTGGTAACCGATGTATGCGGAAATACGAAAGCTGATTCTGTTTATATAACCGTAAATCCATTACCAATGGTAGATATTTCACCTCAATCATCAAAAGGTTGTGGAGAAGCTAGTTTTGTATGTTATAACTCGGGAAATAATCCTAATGGATACGTATATCAATGGAATTTTGGAGATGGAAATTCCTCTTCGCAAGCATCGCCTATTTACGCATATAAAAATAGTGGCACATATACCGTTATACTTACTGTTACCACACCCTATGGGTGTAAAATGTCTGATACGACTCAGTTTGTTGCTACCGTATTTCCACAGTCTGTTGCTAATTTTGAAGCTACACCCGATGAAGTTTCAGTATTTGAAGGAAGCATACGTTTCAAAAATCTTTCGGAAGAAGCTGATACATGGTTATGGAGTTTTGGAGATAACGAAACATCAAACATTGAAAACCCAACTCATTTGTACAAAGAAAAAGGGGTTTATGCAGTTACACTTTATGTAAATAACAAATGGAATTGTCAGAGTGAAATAACAAAAGAAGTAACCATTTTACCAGAGTTTACATTTTATATCCCCAACGCTTTTACGCCCGATGGAGATGGTAAAAACGAAGTGTTTAATGGCAAAGGAGAAGAGATTTTGGAATATAGTATGTATGTTTTTGATAGATGGGGACATGTAATTTTTGAGACAAACTCCTTAGATGCGGGTTGGGACGGAACAGTGAAAGGCAACATGGTGCCAGTTGGCACTTACGTATATCTTGTAAAACTTAAAGACTACAGAGGGAAAGAACACCATTATGATGGACATGTGTCAGTAATACGCTAAAAAAAAGAGCCGCATATTTGCGGCTCTTTTTTTTAGCGTATTGTAATTTCACAGAAAACAATTTATTATGAAAAAAATTACTGTTTTTATTTTGAGTGTTCTTTCGGCTGTTGTTTCTGCTCAAGATAAGCCATGGATTGTTGGTTTAAATATTGCAGCAACAGGTAATACTTCCGAATATAGTGGGGGTATGAGCAGTGCCCATGCACGATTTAAACATAACCAATATGCCGCAGGTGCATTAAATTTACTTTTTCAGAAAAAATACTCGGAGCATTGGTTTCTACAAACTGGAATGGGTTTTACCGAAATAGGTTTTGAAGAGGTTATATCAAACAATTATTCGTTTTTTAATCTCAAAAATAAAGAGGCTGTTACAAGAACAGGGATAGGTATTATAGAAATACCGGCTATGGCAGTTTATAAATTTAATCTCGATTGTAAAAATAAACGATGGTATTTGGGCTGGGGAGTAAAATGGATGTTTAATGGAGAAAGCACCGATATTTTAAAACCAGATAAATCTTCGTTGAAAGAAGATAAGCCACAACCTAATAATGATGCGAATATGGTTCAGCATGTTTATGCCGGTGCAATTTCGGCATTAACAGCCCACTTTATTTTAGGTAGAGAAAAATGTAAAAAAAATGGACACTCCTATGGTTGGGGGGTTATTTATAATCAAGGGTTTACTTCGTTGGCAAAATCCGATGTTTTTTATAGCTTAGAAGGAACTCCATACAACCATACATTTAGTAATAAAGGAACGTATTGTGGATTGTATTTTCAGTATTTTTTCAACCCTATAAAAAGTAAAAAAATGCTAAAGAATTAAAGTTGTGGTGAAAAAAAATCGCCTTCGAAAATAGGAATAATACCTTTCTCTTGTGCTATGAGAAACATCTTACGAACAGCTTCTTGCCCTTCATATCCGAGTTCAATAGAATACCGGTTTACATATAAGCGAATGTGGTTATACATTACTTCTTCTTCCATTTCCTGAGCATGTTTTCTGATGTAGGTAATGGCTGCCGAAGGATTATCGAAAGCATATTCTATACTACGTTTTAGTACTCTTTCAAATTTATTAATTGTTTCAGAAGGTAGATTTCTGGAAGCTGCAATTCCTCCTAAGGGAATTAAACTGTTAGTAGTTTCTTCCCAATACTCACCTAAATCTATTATTTTATGCAATCCTTTTTCCTGGTACGTAAAGCGGTTTTCGTGAATAATAACACCTGCATCAAATTTTCCATTCACAACTTGATTTTCAATATCAGAGAATACTACTTCGAATTTATTTTTCGCATCGGGGTAGGCGATGCTTAATAAAAAGTTAGCGGTGGTATATTTTCCGGGAATGGCAATGGTTAAAGGATTTACAAATTCTGCTTCATTCGAAATCTCATTCTTGGATATAAGTATAGGTCCACAATTTTTTCCCAAAGCACTTCCGGTATTTAGTAAATAATACTTGTTCAGTAAAATTCCTAATGCATGGTAGCTTATTTTGGTAATATCTAAATCCTCGTTAAAGGCTTTACGATTTAACTCTTCTACATCGGCAAGCAATACATCAAACTCAAGCCCTTCGGTATCTACCAGTTTATGCACCAAAGCATGAAACATAAAGGTGTCGTTAGGACAAGGAGAAAACCCTAATTTTAATTTTTTACTCATAGATGTTGTAGCAATTGAAACGAAGTGTTGCAAACATTGTTTACGGCTAATGGTATATTCCAGTTTTCTTTATTGCGTTTTTCAATATAGTTAGAAACGGCTCGAAGTTGAATGTTTTTAAGTTGATGTGTTAAACAGGCATAAAAAAAGGCGGCTCCTTCCATACTCTCCACATCAGGGCAGAATAGCTGTTTGGTTAACTCAATGGAATTTACTTCTCCGTGCACTTTGTTTACGGTTATACCGCTTGCTTTCTTTAAAGAAGAGATAGCCTTATGTTCGAAAGAAAACACATTTTTAATTTGTCCTTTGTTAAAAGAGAAATCATCGTCTTCCAGCAAATCTAAATCGGCCATGGCTAAAAAACTTTCTCCATCCTCGGCTCCCATTTCGCTAAAGCAATCGCTGGTAATATTAAGTACCTCTCCTAAAGGTATTGTATTATTAAAACTACCACAAATACCAATGTTTAGTGCTAATTGGTAGGTGTTGCGACTTAAGGTGTCGGCCAACCAAAAGGCCGTAGGCACCATGCCTACACCGGTTACCAACACATCAATATCTAGGTTTTTAAATGAGTATTCTCTTAGTTTCTGATTTACTTGGTTTCTTTCTACAAAATTTGCCAATAGAGGCTCTATTTCTATTTTTGTAGCCGAAGCAATGAGTATTTTCATGTTAAAAATCTATTTTTTCCTAAACATTTTGGTTATAAAAATGTTCGTTTAAAATCTTACACAAAGATACGAATTAGGATTTTAGCTTCTGTGCTACTACATTTGTTGTAAATTGAAAAACTAAAAAGTGGTATACATCACCCGAAGAGAGCGTTTTTGTGCAGCCCACAAACTTTATAACGAGGAGTGGACTGAAGATGAAAATTTATCTATTTTCGGAAAATGTAGCAATCCCAACTGGCATGGTCATAACTACGAGTTATACGTAACGGTAAAAGGGGTGCCAGATAAACAAACAGGATTTGTAATGAATCTTTCTGTATTAAGTAAATTAATTGAAGAGAAAATACTGAGCAAAATAGATCATAAAAACTTAAATCTTGATGTTCCTTTTTTAAGTAACATCATTCCTTCTACCGAAAACTTAACCATTACTATATGGAATGAGTTAGAAAAAGAAATTGAAAAAATGGGAGGAAAGTTACATTGCATAAAACTTTTTGAAACCGAAAATAATTTTGCAGAATATTTCGGTAAGTAATCATTTAAAATAGAGAATATGTCGGACACACACTTACACATTCATGATGACGATGTTGAAGGATACGAGAGAATAGACCGTTACAACACCGAAAAAATAAATGCACTTTCGGAAAATTACCGGAATATTCTTAAAACCATTGGCGAAGATACAACGAGGGAAGGCTTACAGAAAACCCCAGAACGCGTTGCTAAAGCCATGCAATACTTAACCCATGGTTACGACCTGAATCCGGAGGCTATTTTACGATCGGCTATGTTTAAAGAAAACCACAAACACATGGTAATAGTAAAAGACATCGAAATCTTTTCGATGTGCGAACACCATATGTTGCCTTTCATAGGTAAAGCACACATTGCATATATCCCTAACGGGTGGATTGTTGGATTGAGTAAAATAGCACGCGTAGCCGATGTTTTTGCCCGCAGATTACAAGTACAGGAGCGTTTAACCGATCAAATAAAAGATTGCATTCAAAATACTCTTAACCCCATTGGCGTAGCTGTTGTAATAGAAGCAAGGCACTTATGTATGCAAATGAGAGGAGTGCAAAAACAAAATTCAGTTACCACCACTTCGGCCTTTACAGGCGAATTTAGAAAAGAAAGTACGCGAGAAGAATTTATACATCTGATTTCTGCAAAATTAAGTTAATGACAGTTTGGCGTATTTTTTTAATTGGAATAAAAATTGAATGGTGTAATATAAACTCAAACTAAATAAAATTATGAATCCATTTTTTTCAAGTCCGGTAATTATTATAGGAATTGTGTTTATGATTATTGGCATGATTGTGCAATTTATTTTAAAAGGAAAATTTTCCAAATATTCCAAAATGCCTTTGTATACTAATCTTTCCGGAAAAGAAATTGCTGAAAAAATGCTTTACGATCATCAGATTTCCGATGTAAAAGTAGTATCGGTAGAGGGGCAATTAACCGATCATTACAATCCCTTAAACAAAACTATAAATCTTAGTTACGATGTGTACAACGGACGGAATGCAGCAGCTGCAGCCGTGGCAGCCCATGAAACAGGACATGCAGTACAACACGCTACTTCCTATAGTATGTTAAAATTACGTTCTGCTATGGTTCCAATACAAAATGCCAGTGCTAAGATTATTAATATCATTGTAATGGTAAGTATTTTTGGCGGATACTTTGTATTTAAAGCATTTCCACTAGATTCCATGCTTTATGTAATAATAGCAGCCTATGGAGTAATGACCGCCTTTACGTTTATTACTCTTCCGGTAGAATTCGATGCAAGTAACAGAGCTTTAGTTTGGATTGAAAGAAAAGGTATTGTAAATAAAAAAGAATATGCGGGAGCAAAAGATGCTTTAACATGGGCGGCTGCAACTTATGTTGTTGCAGCATTAGGCTCACTGGCCACTTTATTATACTACATTTCTTTATTAAACAGAAGAGATTAAATAAAGCCGAAATTTCCAACTATTAAAAACTATTCTACTTAGGATAGTTTTTTTATTTTTACGAAAAATTAAACAACACTAAGATGAAAGCATATATTTTTCCCGGGCAAGGTTCTCAATTTTCAGGAATGGGCAAAGAGTTATACGATAATAACCCAATGGCAAAAGAATGGTTTGAGAAAGCAAATGAAATACTTGGTTTTCGTATTACCGATATTATGTTCATGGGTACCGAAGAAGAATTAAAACAAACCAAAGTTACCCAACCTGCCATTTTTCTACACTCAGTAATATTGGCCAAAACACTTGGAGAGTTTTTTCAGCCCAATATGGTTGCCGGGCATTCCTTGGGAGAATTTTCGGCTTTAGTGGCTAACAAAACATTACAGTTTGAAGATGCATTACAATTAGTAAGCAAACGCGCTATGGCCATGCAAAAAGCATGCGAGGCACAACCTTCTACAATGGCTGCTGTGCTTGGTTTAGAGGATACAAAGGTAGAAGAGGTATGTGCCTCTGTGGAAGGAGTGGTAGTAGCAGCAAATTATAATTGCCCGGGGCAGTTAGTAATATCAGGAGCCACAGAAGCAGTAAACAAAGCATGTGAGGCTCTTAAAGTGGCAGGAGCAAAGCGTGCTATGCTGCTGCCGGTTGGAGGGGCTTTTCATTCTCCTTTAATGGAATCGGCACGTGCAGAATTGGAAGCAGCTATTAATGATACACTGTTTAATACTCCAATTTGTCCCGTTTATCAAAATGTTACTGCTAAGGCCGTACTTAATCCTTTAGAAATAAAACAAAACTTAATAATACAATTAACCGCTCCAGTTCGCTGGACACAGTCGGTTAGGCAAATGGCAACCGATGGAGCTACTACTTTTATAGAAGTAGGCCCCGGAAAAGTACTGCAGGGTTTGGTAAAGAAAATTGTAGCTGAAGTAGAAACAATGAGTGCTGTTTAATTGAGTGAATTAAAAATTCCATTTTATACCGCCTATTACTTGTCTGAAACCACCTGGCATAATTCCTGAAGAAACTCGGTGCAATCTAGAAGCCTTGTAGATTGCATTATTTAAGTTTTTTCCGCTCATGTAAAGTGTTAAGCCTTTTAGCCATTTTTTTTCTGAAGTTATAAAGTGGTAAGAAATGGTTGCATCTATGGTACGATAGGATGGAAGTTTGCCCATAGCTCCTTCGGCTGTTTCGGTATCAAGGTTAATGTAATCTGTGTATTGCGATTCAACTATATTGTAATTAGCCCCAATACTAAATCCTTTATAGGAATAGGTAACACTAAAATTTAAAATACACTGAGGAACATACGGAACACGGTTGTTTTTTATTCTATTTTGACCAAAAACCATTTCTATTTTTTTTATGTTGTTAAAATCGGTTGTTTCAAGTGGTCTGGAAAGCAAACTATCGCTTCCATTGGCTCCATTTACATACACAAGGTAGCCTAAAGGTGCTGCATTTATTTTATCTATTATTTCTTGTTTACTAATATCGGTATGTTTGGCTTTAAGTAAATCTCCGTCTAAAATGGTGCCCCCAAGTATTTTTGATTTCATTAGTGTGGCCGAAGAGCCAAGAGTAAGTTCGTGTTTTCCCATGGGTAACAAGTTGTGCAGATTTATTTGCATCACCATTTCTGCTCCGGAAATATTTATTTTTCCTAAACTCTGAAAGGCTTCACTTCGACCTGCCGAATAAAAATTGCTTATATTATTCGAAAACCATGTGAATTGAGTTGCTATAAAATTATTTATAATGTATCCTCTGGAACCTATTTCATAATTTAAGCTGGTTTCGGGTTTTATGTTTATAGGGTCTTCTGCTTTGGGTTTTGTGTTTACCACTCCATCATTTACAGTTAAGAAACCAAACCCGGAAGTTGGAGGAGTGTATCCCTGGTAAAATCCTCCATAGAGTGTAAGGAAATTTTTATCATTCTGAATAAGATGGTAAGAGGAAGCAATGCCGCCTAATAGGGTATTAAAGGTGTTTTTGGTGCTGCCAAAATAAGGAGTGCCATTATTCAATGGGTTTTGTGAAATGGCTAATTGATCGAATCGATGCATTTCAATATTTTCGTAGCGAACAGTAGGGGTAATATTTATTTTTTTATACGATAAGGTATGTTTGATGTAAGCAGAAGCAGCCCATAGGGTAAATTTATTATCTTTAACGAGTTTTCCGCTTTTTGCAAAACGAGAAGAATCATTTGTAATTTCAATATCATTAAATTGTTCAAGATGTATTTTGCCACCTATTTCCATTTTTCCGGAAAGATTACCTGCCTGCCAGTTATACTTAATGGTTTCTTGTAAACCGGCTGTTTTGAATAAACGATTTCTAGCTCGAGTGCTTTCTCGTCCGTTGGTTAAACGACCCACTCGTATCCAATCATTATCTCCAAAAGATTGTTCAGATAGGTAACTATATCTGTCGTTTATCAATTCTTCGCCAAGATATGATTTAGCGGTTTTAGCTTTTATAAGGGTATTTTCTTGTCTCCACCAATCGCGCTGAAATTGTGTAGCATATATTTTAGTAGAAAGCACCCAGTTTTTATTCAATTCTAATTGATGTCCTAAATCTACGGCATAGCGAAAGGTACTTAAATCATCGGCATCGAAAGGGTTGGCCTTTGGATTTAGATTATAAGAAAATGGGGTTAAAGAGCTGTACGAGGCCTTTGATTTTTCTTGATGATAATTGAGTTTGAAATAAATGGATTGCTTTTTACTTATTTCGCTATACAATTTTAATGTGGTGTTTAAAATATTCGATTGAGAGTTTTCCTGAAAACCGTCAAAACTTTTGTTTAAAATTTGCAGTTCGGCTCCGGTATGGTTCCATGTTCCCCCATATGTAACAAGTTGGGACATATAGCCATTTTCTCCGGAACTTAAATGTATACCAAGGGTAGGTTTTGAAGGTGGAAGTTTGGTGATATAATTTACCACGCCATACATGGTATTGGAGCCATAGGTTAATATATCTGCCCCTTTAATTATTTCAATGCCATCTAAGCGGTCTGTTGGTGGATTGTAATACATTTCGGGAGCCAAATACGGGGCAGGGGCAATAGGGCTTCCATCTTCCAATACAAGTAGTTTTTCGCTTCTGCGAGGATAAGAGCCTCTGATGCCAATATTCAAACGATTTGATATTCCCATATCGCCCGACACATTAATGCCGGCAACTTTTTTCAATGTTTCTTCGGTGCCAATTGGGCGTGTAAGTTCTAGTTCTTTTTTACTAATAGTGTTGCTGGTACTTGTTTGTCGGTTGCTGAAAATATTGTCGGATGAATAAGTGCTGACCACATTGATTTCCGGTATTTGAATAGAAGTTTCTTTTAATTCAATTTTTCCTAAATCAATGATAGCCTCAGAAGAATTGATTTCTATATTCTCTATAATCCTTTTTTCGTATCCTATAAACGAGAGAATAATACTGAGAGTCCCCTTTTCCAGTTTGCAAATAGAGAAGAAACCTGCATGGTCGGTAAAAACACCTTTTCCATTGGCTTGTATAATGTTTACTCCGGGCAAGGATTCCTTTCCTGATTGGCTTATCACTTTTCCTTTAATACAAGAATTTTGTGCGTATAACGTAGCTGTAAAAGAGAAAAATGTAATTAGATAGATAAAAACCTTTTTCATTTGCAATTTTTATTTAGATTAAATATAAATAACGAAACAAAAGTATATTTGGCTATATAACGAAGCAATACCACATTTAGGGTATTTTACAATAACTGATAAAAATCATGAATGAAGAAAAGTGGAGATTTTTATTTGTTCTCTAACCACTTAATGATGGTTTCAGAAAATGGACTTTCTATAGAATCTACTACTTCGTGCAATTCTCCTTTTTCGTTTATCAAATATTTTTGAAAATTTTATTTCTTACATTGTAATGAATATTTCAAATTTCTAAAAACAATAAACTTTTTACTGAAAAGTAACCGAGCGAGTATTCATAATCTCATAAAAGCAAATAAATCTTTTCTTTTCGGTTTATTTTTAATACCTTAGTGCAAGTTTTAGCCTATGAAAAAATACTATTTTTTTATCCTGCACTTGTTTTTTCTTTACACGGCTGCTAATGGGCAGGGGTTTATTCATTTTCCGGATTCTACTTATTGGCATCTGCGACACTCAAGTGTAGGAGGAAACCCTTGCATGAATAGTTCTAAAACGTATGTACTCGAGTATTTGGATGGGGATACTGTCATTAATTCCATCTTTCGCTATTATTTAGATTCCTCTTACATAGATAGTGCTGTGGCGTATTTATCCGAGCAAGGTAATACAGAAGCCCGCTGTGCCATTGTGCCCATCTGCTTTCAGTACGGCTCCGATACAGCTACCGCCTGTGCACATTTGGCCGCTATTAGTCAGTCAGCTGATTCCCTGATGCAGACGACAGATACCTTAAGAGGAAAAAGATTGCGAAATTTCTGCGATTTATACACCCTGCTATTTCGGGTAAAATACAGCGAAGGGGGGGTATTTTAGCCTAAGTACACCGGACAGTATGTTGCTTAGAAATTTATCCCTTACCCAAAGCCACTTGGCAGTGAATGCACAAAACCTCTTCAATTTGGTTTACGATGAAGATATTTTTGCTTATGCCGAGCCACTCAATACAGGCAATAACCTAAGGAAAGGCAGAGAGCCGATTGCACCCGAAAAAAACAAAGCAGCAGCCCTGCTAAAATGTTACCCAAATCCCTTTACCGGAAGCACACAAATAGAAATAAGCCTTGCAGAAGAAGAGAGTGCTGTGTTGCAGATTACGGATGTTACCGGAAAAATACTAATAGAAGAAAAAGTAATTGGCAAAGCAATAGTTATTTTAAGCGAGAATGAATTTTTGCCCGGTATATATTTATGTAGGTTGCTGCAAAACGGAAGGCTGCTTGCTAAAGATAAACTAGTAAAAGTAAATTAAGCTACTAAACACTAATCTACTTTACCATGCGTACGTTTGTATTAGTTTCCCTGTTTGTTTTTTCTGTGTACAAGGTGCATGCACAAACATACTTTAGTAAGGATTATCATTTCCCTTTGCATCAGGCAGTAGGTGGCAGTGTGTTTTGTAATATTAATTATTACAGTTCTGTTAGCAATATAATTGATGACGTAAATATACCCGGTATAAAGTATAAGTGGAAAACGGTCTTTTCGAATATAACATTAAACGGTGATATTCTTTATACGAAAATATACAACAGCAAGTATAGCACCTATCTTTTTAAAACCATTAAAACGTACAATGATAATTATATATCAGTTGGTGCAGCCGTGCTTGATACAGTGAATTATTATGAGGATAGTACACAAGTAGCACTCATTATGTTCGATAGCAGTGGAGATACCATTTTTTTTAAAAATTTATTATATGCACCCAATAAAAAAACTTATGGATATGACATCTGCCAAGAAGCCGATAGCGGTTTTGTGGTATGCGGCATTACCAATAAATACAGTGTCAATATGCGAGCCATGCTACTCCGCTTAGATAAAGACGGAAATGTACTTTGGGAAAAAACCTACCCCAATGCCGGAGATGTATATGCATATAGCCTTGCCAAAGCAGCAGACGGGGGGTATTTGTTAGGTTGCACCCAATGGGGGGAGGTACTTTAGGTCAAAATGATATGCATATAATAAAAGTAGATAGTATGGGCAATTTTATGTGGAGTAAATTGTATGGGAGTACAGGCAATGATGCAGGTGCAGGCATTGCTTTAACGCCAGACGGTGGGTATATTTTGTCAGGTTTAGGCATGTATAATTCAAATCAGCAATGGATGGATGGTGCAATACGAAGAATAGATGCCACAGGAAATCTTATTTGGGAGAAGTTAATCGGTAATATAAATAAGAACGGTTTTGACTGGGTTTACTCTCTTTCAGATGGTAATTATGCAGTAATTGGGTCATACCGCGATACCATTAACCCTAGTGCAGTAAACGCATGGTTGGTAAAGTTTGATATAAACGGCAATATACACTGGCAGCGTTTTTACAATAAATACGGGGGTAATAACCATAATTATTTTCGCGATTTAAAAGAAACCCCCGATAAAGGTTTTGTAATTATTGGCGAGTTAACCAACCTCTCGCTGTGGCAGCAAAATATGTGGCTTATAAAACTCGATAGCCTTGGCTGCGATGTAGCCAACTGTTCGGTGGGTATAACAGAAGAAATGCCAAACGAATTTGTTTTTACACTTTACCCCAACCCTGCACAAGATGTACTACACATAGAAACCACCTACAATAAAGAGCAAACTATTTTGTACATTTACGATATTACCGGCAAAGAAATACGGCAAACAAGTATAAAAAGCAATTACCAACAACTAAATATAAGCACACTGCCGGCAGGTTTGTATTTATGCAGATTAACACAAGGTGATTTTAACATAAAAACAATTAAATTATTAAAACAATAATACTCACAAGACTCAACCGATGGAGTGTATTCAAGAATCAACAGAGGTCATACCTTGTTTAAGGTATTTTTTTAAAACTGATTAATATCAGAGAAAAGGACATACAGAAAATTAGTGAATTAATGAGGGCTGATTATTTATTTTCTATCCAGAATATGATTTTATCAGACAAAGGATTTTCCGTTGGACTTATAACCTCAAACAGATGTCCGTTTTCGTTAATCAAATATTTCTGAAAATTCC
This sequence comes from Flavobacteriales bacterium, assembly GCA_013359255.1. Classification (GTDB taxonomy): domain Bacteria; phylum Bacteroidota; class Bacteroidia; order Flavobacteriales_E; family Vicingaceae; genus BCD5. The sequence goes on along the minus strand of JABWCF010000011.1, from coordinate 10,254 downwards.
ATTTTACTTCCGAATCGAATATTCCATTCTCTGTTTTTTGTGTAAGCCATTGGTATACGGGATGAATATCTTGCCCTTTTACAGAAATTTTAGCCATTACAGGAAAAGTAACTCCGTAGTTTTTAGAACAGAATAGGGCAATTTCTTCATTTGAGCCTGGTTCTTGTGCTCCAAAGTTATTGGCCGGAAAGGCAATAATAGTAAAATTTTGATGTTTGTATTTTTCATACAACTCTTGCAACTGCTCGTATTGAGGGGTTAATCCACAAAGAGAAGCTACATTCACTACTAATATCTTTTTTCCTTTAAAGGAAGATAAATTAATTTCTTTACCATCTGATTGTAGGACATTAAAATCGTAAAAAGTTTTCCTTTCTTGTGTTTGAGCCATGCTGTAAATATTAAATACAAGTAAAACAGAGAAGATAATGTTTTTCATTTTTATACTTTATTTTCAATAACATTTATACTGTACTTTTGTTCCTACAATGTTACTGAAAGAAATAAAATACTTATTGTGGCAGGAATTGAAGTTAGAGAATCGCCAACGCTTTGCATTCAATGGGATATTATTGTATGTTATTTCTACCGTATATGTGGTGTATATCTCTACCAAGGGCGATACTCAGCCGCAAACATGGGTTTCTTTGTTTTGGCTTATTATGCTGTTCGCATCGGCCAATGCCTTGCAAAAAAGTTTCGTGAGAGAAAATTCGAATCGTTATCTGTATTTGTACACATTAAGTAGTCCGCAGGGAATTATTATTTCTAAAATAATATACAATGGTATGCTTACCGGAGTTGTTAGTTTACTTACATGGCTGGTATATTCCGTTTTAATGGGTGATGCCGTTAGTAATAAATGGCTTTTTTTATGTTCTCTATGGCTTGGAAACACTGGGATAGCCTCTTTGTTTACTTTTATATCGTCTATTTCTTCAAAGTCATCTCAAAACAGCACCTTGGTGGCTGTACTGGGTTTTCCTGTTTTATTGCCTCTTCTCTTAACATTGCTTAGGCTTTGTAATGCTTCGGTAATGGGTGTTTCTGTAGCTGATGTTCAACATTATTTGTACGTATTACTCGCTTTAACAGTAATAATTTGGGCTATGGCTTATTTGTTATTTCCTTATCTTTGGCGAGAATAAGTGGCGGTATTTATTACACTAAAGTAGTTATTTATGAAACAAAATTTAATAGAATGGAAATAAAGAAGCATGGGTGGAAAATAGTTTGTATGCTCTTATTGTTTTACACAATGATGGCTGGTTTTTTAATTGAAGTTCCTCGTATGCCCATTTTAAATGAAACCATCAGAAATTTATTTTTTCATGTTACTATGTGGTTTTCTATGATTGTATTGCTTCTAATATCAGTGATTAACAGCATTCGATATCTCTCTTCCCAAAATCAGTCTCATGATATAACAGCTTCCGAAGCTGTAAATACCGGAGTTTTTTTTGGAATACTAGGGTTACTTACCGGTTCGGTATGGGCTCGCTACACATGGGGAGCATGGTGGACAAATGATGCCCAGTTGAATGGTGCCGCAGTTACTATGCTGGCTTATTTGGCATATATTGTTTTAAGAAACTCTGTTGAAGAAGAACAAAAGAAAGCAAGAATTTCGGCTGTTTACAATATTTTTGCCTTTGTAATGATGTTGGTTTTTATTGGCGTACTACCAAGAATGACAGATTCTTTACACCCGGGAAAAGGGGGGAACCCGGGATTTAATACGTACGATATGGATAGCCAACTCCGAATGGTTTTTTATCCTGCTTTAATAGGATTTATTCTATTAGGAATTTGGATTATGCAACTAAAAATTCGATTAAAAAAAATAGAAAATTTAAAACAAAACGAAGCAATCCATTGTTGAACAGATAGATTATTTGAAAGATGAGTAAAATATTAACCCTTTGTTTTTTGCTTTTAACATCGCTTGTATTAAAAGCACAAGAACCCGAAATGGCGGATGTTTTCCGAAAAGAAGGAAAAATATATGTAGTAATCACTGTGGCAGGAATTGTGTTAGCAGGCATTTTTGCTTATCTGTTTTTTTTAGACAGAAAAATTGATAAAATCGAAAAATCTAATCAAAAGCAGAAATGAAAAAAACGCACATCATAGCCATTGCCATTATAGCTGTTGCTGTGGGAGTTATTATTACTACTCTTGCCGATTCAAGCACTTTTGTTGATTTTTCTAAGGCAGAACAGGCCAAAGGAAAAACATTTCAAGTGGTAGGAGTTTTAAATAAAGAAAAAGAATTAGTGTACAACCCTCAGGAAAATGCCAATCTTTTTACCTTTTATATGGTAGACAAAAACGGAAAAGAATGTAAGGTGCACTACAAGGGAGCGAAACCACAGGATTTTGAACGTTCGGAACAGATTGTATTAACCGGACAGATGCAAGACGAATATTTTTATGCCGAGAAAATATTAATGAAATGCCCTTCAAAATATAATAATGGCGAAATGGTAGAAGTTTCTACCGAACCTTAATTTAGCATTACGAAATGGAGTATGTGGGAGAGCATCTTTTACCTGGATTTATAGGGAATACATTTGTAGCACTTGCATTTGTCGCTGCTTTTTTTTCGGCCTTATCTTTTTTTAAAGCCAGCAATACAAATAATGATGGCTGGAAGAATTTGGGCGTTTACTCATTTTTGCTTCATTCATTTTCTGTACTAGGAATTATCGCCACCTTATTTTATATGCTACTTGCACATATGTACGAGTACCATTATGTTTGGCAACATTCATCTAATGCATTGCCTTTCCGGTACATTTTATCGTGTTTTTGGGAGGGGCAGGAAGGTAGTTTTTTGCTTTGGGCATTTTGGCACATAGTACTCGGAATCATTGTGCTGTTTACTTCAGGTAAATGGCAGGCTCCGGTTATGTCGGTAGTGGCATTAGTACAAGTTTTTCTTATTTCAATGTTATTGGGAGTATATGTATTTGGTATCAAAATTGGCAGCAGTCCTTTTTTGCTTCTGAGAGACCACCCCGATATGGTAAACCTCCCTTTTGTAAATAATCCAAATTATTTAGCATCACTCGATGGACGAGGTTTAAACCCCTTGTTACAGAACTATTGGATGACTATTCATCCTCCGGTTTTATTTTTAGGTTTTGCTTCAACTCTTATTCCTTTTGCCTTTGCTATAGCTGGCTTATGGAAAAAGAAAATAACCGAATGGATTTTACCCTCTTTACCATGGATGTTTATAGGTGTTGCTTTTTTGGGAGCAGGCATATTAATGGGTGGGGCATGGGCTTACGAAGCACTTAGTTTTGGTGGTTTTTGGGCATGGGATCCTGTAGAAAATGCCTCGCTTGTGCCTTGGCTTATAATGGTAGGTGCTGCACATTTAATGTTGGTCAACAAAAAAAAGCCTCAAAGTATTTTGCTTATGTTTTTGTTTGTGTTTCTTTCTTTTTTATTGGTATTATATTCTACGTACCTAACCCGCAGCGGAGTGTTGGGCGAAACCTCCGTACATTCTTTTGCCGATGGCTTGCCGGGTCAGCTTATTGTTTTTATGAGTGTATTTGTTTTTTTATCGGTATTCATTTTATTCTACCGAAGGAAATTATTTCCAAAGCAAACGGAAGAAGAAAAAATTTCTTCCAGAGAATTTTGGATGTTCATTGGCTCTCTTGTGTTATTTTTATCAGCCTTACAAATTATAGCCACCACTTCTATTCCTGTATTTAATAAAATTTTTAATACAGAAATGGCACCACCCAACAATGCAGTTATGCATTACAATGCGTGGCAAATTCCTTTTGCCATTATTGTTTGTTTCATATTAGCAGGTTCTCAGTTTTTTAAACACCACAGCACCGAATGGAAATGGTTTTTCAAAAAAATAGCAATCAGTTTTTTCGCATCACTTACAGCTACTATACTCATTGTTTATTTTTTGCAAATAAAATATGTGTTGCATATCTTGTTATTGTTTGCCTCGCTATTTGCCACACTTTCTAATGCCGATTTTTGGTTACGAGTGGTAAGTGGTAAAGCTAAAAAAGCCGGAGCCTCTATTGCACATGTGGGCTTTGCTTTAATTATGCTAGGGGCTCTAATTTCTACCGGAAAAAAACAAATTATATCGGTAAACTCTTCGGGCGTAAATATTCAAATGCGAAGCGAACCCGGAACCGATGCAAATGCCGAAAATATTATGTTGGTGCGTGGCGATACCCTTCCTATGGGAGATTATTATGTTTCGTACACCGGACAAGAAAAAGAAGGCATAAATATCTACTATAACGTAGCCTATTTTAAAAAAAATAAAAACGAATTTGTACACCAATTTAACTTACGCCCACGCATACAAACGAATAAATTAATGGGAAATGTGCCCGAACCCGATACTCGTCACTTTTTGTATAAAGACATTTTTACGTATGTTTCTTATGCCGATTTAGAGGAGGCAAATGAGCAAGAAAATCCAAAACAAAAACAGTTGAATATTGGGGTAGGCGATACCGTTTTTACCAACAATAGTATGCTTGTATTGGAGTATTTAGACAAATCTATTGACAAAAAAAAATATAATTTAACAGAGAACGACATTGCTGTGGGGGCTCACCTGCAGGTAAAAACACTTTCCAATTCTCTGTACTACTGCAATCCGGTTATGGTAATAAGCGGTAACGTACTAAAAAATATTCCGGATTCAATTCCCGTGCTAGGACTTACCCTCTACTTCCAAAATATAAATGTGAATAATGGGAGTATAGAACTTTTGGTAACAGAAAGCGAAACCAAAGAAAGCGAGTTTATTATTATGCAGGCTATTATTTTTCCTTGGATAAATATACTATGGATAGGATGTTTACTTATGATTTTAGGAAGTATAACGGCTGCATATTACCGTATAAAAAATACCGTAAAGCCAAAATAAAGGCATAAAAAATGGGTAAGCTACTTATATCGCACCGCTACAACCATTTGCCCTTGCTTCCTTCCGAACCTGGGGGATTAAACAGGAGCTGGTCGTATAAGACTTACCCGATGCAAATGTACTAATTTTTCAAACAATTTTTTTATGCTTATGTTTGAAGCGTATTTTAATACCTTATAACTGATGCTTAAATTCTCCGATATAAAAGAATATGTTCTCAAGTTTGGACTAATATTCGGTTTAGTTCAAATCATCATTAATTTGCTTTTATACATAATGGGTATAGAATACTTAGTAAGTTGGTGGATAGGAATTGTGGTTTTTCTTTTTATTATTTCTTTTTTAGCCTATATTGCTTACCATTGGCGCAAAAAGCAGGGAGGATATGTAGGTTTTATGGATATTTTTTCGGTATGTTTTTTTATTTACGCCATTTCCGGAATACTAACCACCTCTTTCAATATTACCTTTTACCATGTTCTTGTGCCCGACTTACCCATGCAAATAGAAGAGGCGGTAATATTAAAAACAGAAACCTTTATGTATAAAATGGGTGTTCCCGAATCGGAAATAGAAAAAGCATTAGACGAAATGAAAGGCATGGCAGCCGGTTATTCTCCAGGAGCTCAACTGAAAGGCTACTTCTACGGATTAATCTTTGGAGCTTTGCTTTCAGGAATAATGGGGCTTATCTTCAAAAAGAAACCGGATTTTGAAATAACCGAAAATAATGAAAATCCCGATGGTTCAGATACCGCAAATGAATAATTCGCCTTATATATCAGTAGTTATTCCGCTTTACAACGAAGAAGAATCTTTGCCCGAACTGGCTCAGTGGATAGACAAAGTGATGCAACAACATCAATTTACTTACGAGGTGTTATTTATTGATGACGGGAGCAAAGATAAGTCGTGGGAAGTAATCAGTCGCTTAAATCAATTAAACCCCCATTTTAAAGGCATACGATTTAGAAGAAATTACGGAAAATCGGCAGCCTTAAACACCGGTTTCGAACAAGCCTGCGGAAAAGTTATAATTACAATGGATGCCGATTTGCAGGATAGCCCCGAAGAAATACCTGAACTTTATAAAATGATTACCGAGCAAGGCTTTGATTTGGTTTCGGGCTGGAAAAAAAAGCGATACGACCCACTTTCAAAAACACTTCCTACCAAACTTTTTAACTGGGCTACTCGAAAAATGTCGGGCATTTATTTGCACGATTTTAACTGCGGTCTGAAAGCCTACAAGCACGAAGTAATAAAAAGTATTGAAGTATATGGTGAAATGCACCGCTATATTCCGGTTATTGCTAAATGGGCAGGGTTTACTAAAATTGGAGAAAAAGCAGTAGCCCACCAAGAGCGAAAATACGGCACAACCAAGTTTGGCTTAGAGCGATTTGTAAACGGCTTTCTCGATTTGTTGTCAATCGTTTTTGTTTCTCGCTTTGGAAAAAGCCCTATGCATTTATTTGGATTTTTAGGAACCATTATGTTTGTAATAGGTTTTTTAATTACCCTGTACTTAGGAATAGATAAACTTTTTATTAACCCAAAAGGTGTGCTGATTGCAGACAGGCCTGTTTTTTATCTTTCATTAGTTACCATGATTTTAGGAACACAACTTTTTTTAGCAGGATTTTTAGGCGAACTTATTTCTCGTAATTCCCCAACTCGCAATCAATATCTGATTGCGGAAAAGCTAACATAAAATTGCTTTTTACAAATGCTGAAAATAAAAATAATTGGCCCTGCTTTTCCTCTGCGGGGCGGAATTGCCGCATTTAACGAAAGGCTAGCCCTTGCACTCCAAAACAAGGGACATAGCGTGGAAATTATTTCCTTTTCATTACAGTATCCTCATTTTTTATTTCCCGGAAAAACTCAATATAGTTCCTCAAAAGCTCCTTCTAATATAATTATTCATACAAAAATAAATTCAATCAACCCTTTCAACTGGTTGCTTACCGGATTGAAAATTAAAAGTGAAAACCCCGATTTGGTAATTGTTCGGTACTGGTTACCCTTTATGGCTCCTTGCCTTGGCACCATTGCCCGTGTAATAAAAACAAACCACAAAACCAAAGTGATAGCATTGGCAGATAATATTATTCCTCATGAAAAAAGAATGGGCGACCAACTTCTTACTCGCTATTTTGTAAAATCTTGTCATGCATTTATTGTAATGTCCCGTTCGGTAGAAGATGATTTAAGAAAATTTTTAAAACAGCCCAAGGCACTGTTTCATCAACATCCGCTGTACGAGCAGTATGGCACTAAGGTGAAAACCAGTATGGCCAGAAAAAAATTAAATATATATGAAAACGAAAGGGTAATACTGTTTTTCGGATTTATACGTTCCTATAAAGGCCTAGATTTACTTTTGGAGGCTATGAGTAACGAGCAGGTTCGTAAATTAAATATCAAATTAATTGTAGCCGGAGAGTTTTACGAAGATGAACTTAAATACCGTAATCTGGTTGAAGCCCTTTCATTAAAAAACAATGTTATTTTTTTTAACGAATTTATTCCGGACGAAGAAGTAAAATATTTTTTTTCGGCAGCCGATTTGGTGGTTCAACCCTACAAAACAGCTACCCAAAGTGGTGTTACCCAAATTGCCTATCAGTTTGATGTGCCAATGCTGGTAACCCATGTAGGAGGATTGCCTGAAATGGTTACACACCTTACATCAGGTTATGTGGTAGAGGTAAACCCCGATATGATTGCCAAGTCGCTTTGTGATTTTTTTATTCATAACCGAAAGGAACAATTTTCTGAAGGAGTAAAAAAAGAAAAAAATCGTTTTTCGTGGAAAAAAATGACAGAGGAAATAATAAACTTTTACTCTAACCTTTAAAATGCTATTGCCAGTTGTGAAACTGAAGCTTACTAAGGTGTTTATATACTCCCTCGTTTTTAGAAATTAACTCTTCGTGTGTGCCGGTTTCAATAATTTTTCCTTTGTCTATTACAATAATTTTATCGGCAAAGCGAATGGTAGATAAACGATGAGCAATAACAAATGAGGTTCTGTTTTGCATCAATTTATTTAAGGCATCTTGCACCAAACGCTCCGATTCTGAATCGAGCGAACTAGTGGCTTCATCTAACAGTAGTATAGCCGGATTTTTCAATACTGCTCGGGCTATTGCAATGCGTTGACGTTGCCCTCCTGAAAGCTGAATGCCTCTTTCTCCAACTAAGGTGTTATATTTTTCGGGAAAACCCATTATAAATTCGTGTGCATTTGCATTTTTGGCAGCATCAATCAATTCTTCTTCGGTAGCATTAGGTTTTCCATATAATATATTTTCTTTAATACTTCCTCCGAAGAGCAACACATCTTGGGGCACAATGGCCATCTGTTTCCGTAAGAAGTTTAAGGAATAGGTAGAACTATCTTTACCATCAAATAAAATTTTTCCGGAATCAGGGTTGTAAAAGCGAAGTACCAAAGAAACTAATGTGGATTTTCCAGATCCGCTTGGTCCAACAATAGCAATATTTTCTCCTTTTTTTACTTCAAAATTTATGTCGTTTAAAACCGTTGTATCTTTTCTCGATGAGTAAGAAAAGGAAACATGATGAAAAGATACATTCCCTTCTAATGGTGTGTGTGTGATATTTTCGTTTGCTGAAATATTCTCAGGGGTACTGTCAATAATATCAAATACTCTTTCAGTGGCACCTACAGCTTTTTGTATTTGAGCATATTGCTCCGAAATTCCCCCAATAGATGCACCAATGAAAATAGTATAGAGTATAAATTTTACTAGTTCATCTTGTGTTAATTCCCCTGCATTTTGAAGTTTTACCGCATACCAAACCAGTAAAATGATTGCCCCAAACAAGCAAAAAATAATAAAAGAGAAAAAAGCCCCTCTTGCTTTACCGCCTTTTATGGCAATATCTTTTACTTTGTTTGTGCTGTTGTTGTAGCGTAAAATTTCAAACCATTCGTTCGTAAATGCTTTTACATTGGCAATGCCTTGCAGCGTTTCTCCCACAATATTGTTCGATTCGGCAACCATATCCTGAGCTTGTTTAGAAAGTTTGCGTATGTATTTGCCAAATAACACAGCAATAATAGCTACCACCGGAACGGTTGCCAACATAAATACAGATAGTTTAACAGAGGTTATAAAAATGGCAATGATACCTCCTATGATGATAATAATTTGTCTGAGAAATTCGGCAATATTGGTAGTAAAAGTGTCTTGAATCTGACTAATATCTGCGGCAATTCTACTATTCAGTTCTCCTACTTTTCTTTGGGAAAAGAACGACATGGGCATTTTAATAAGATTGGAATATGCCGACTGACGTATGGCTGCTAACATGTTTTCTGTAACAGAAACAAACAGTACAACTCTAAAATAAGAAGCTACCGATTGTATAGCAAAAACAAAGAGAAGAATAATGCCAATTTTATTTATTTCGCTGTTGGATAGTTCGGCCGATTTAATCAAATCACCCATTAATTTAGGAAATGCAAGAGCGGTTGCTCCGGTAACACCCAAAAAAAACAAGCCGAGTATAAATTTCCACCGCAGTGGTTTTATAAAGGAAAAAAGTCGAAATGTTTTTGCAAGGTTTTCTTTAGAAAGTTTTGCTTTAGGTAACTCTTCCTTATTTGATTTTTTTGCCAATATTTTCTATGATTTGTGGCAAAAATAGAATTATTATTTTTATCATTGCAACTATTAAGATAATAGTAACGTCTGAGTTGCGGAATTGGAAACTCATAACACAAACTAATATACCTAAACCATATGAAAAACAAATTTTTAATTATCATTATCAGCCTTACTGTTTTCTTTTCAGGAAGCTCAAATTGCGTACAAGCACAATACTCTACTCAGGGACAAGATTTCTGGTTTTCTTTTATGCCCAACATTGGAGCTGCTACTGCAATGGTTTCTATTACCTGTGATGTAAATACATCGGGAGTCATTTCTATGCCCGGACAAGGTTGGACACAAAATTTTACAGTTACGCAAAATACCACTACTCAAATTACTATACCGAATATGTATAATCCTATTGTTACGGTTAATCAAACGATACAACCTCAGGCGATACACATTGTAGCAAATGATCCGGTAAGCGTTTACGCATTTAACGATCAGGCATATACTACTGATGCTACTATTATTTTACCCACACCTGTATTAGGGAATGAGTATTATATAACTACTTACGAGCCATTGGCCTCTGTACGTTCAGGCTTGCTTATTGTAGGGGCAGAAAATAATTCCATTATATCTATTACCCCCTCACAAACCACACAAGGCGGAAACCCGCCCGGAGTACCCTTTAAC
>JABWCF010000025.1 GCA_013359255.1 Flavobacteriales bacterium | reverse complement strand
AGCTGCTGCTTTGTTTATCTTGCTCCATACCACCAAAGCCGTAGCGGTACTGGTTTGCGTTTAGGTTGTTGGGGTTGGGTTGTGTGCTGCCAAAGGTAGTATGATGTGTTTTGTATATCAATGTTTTACACGGTTAAAATTTCAAAAAAACTAAAAAAATGCTCATTTTTTGCAATCAAAATTTTCAATATGGTATTATAAATAAACTTTTATACCTCTTTTAAATTAAAAAGTTTCTTTCTGCAATGGTTTTACATTAAGTAATTTTGAAAAAGCTTGGTCTGTAGCTTCATCTAAATACTTTTGTGATAATTCTACATATCTAAAAAACTCTTTACTATTTGGTGCATGTCCAGAAACTTTACGAACCATATGTTCCGGAACCCCCATAGATAACAAAGTAGTAATACCCGTTCTACGCATTGTATGTGTAGTAATGTAATCTGCCATAGTATAATGTGTTTTTTCTCGATTATTCTTATATATAACTTCTGGACGCCCTCTACGTTCACGTAATTTTGGCATCACTTCACTATTGCAAATATATTTACCTAATTCTTTCAATTTTAAATTAAAATAACTATTGCTGAGTACGGGCAATAAAGATTTTTTTAAATGTTTATATTTGTCTATTATATCAATGGCATAATTGGGTAACTTAACCGAGGTATAAACACCAGTTTTATTTGATTTTACTTTAAGATAATAATTGCCGTTTACACATTCAACATTATGCGATTTTAGGCTCATTAAATCCGAAAAACGCAATGCAACTGTACATCCAAATACAAATAAATCTTTTATTATTAAAAGGCTTGGATCTAAACGAGCATTAAGATCCTCATCATAAATAAGGTAATTTAGTTGTTCCGGCCTTAATACAACAATTTGTATTTGTTCTGTAAAAACATAAAATTGCTTGTGAAAATTTCCAACGGGAATGTTGAGATCAATTTGTAAGTAATTAAAAAAAACACGCAATGATTTAATATTTATACTTACATAATTATCTATATACTTTTTATCATCATATAGAAATGAAGTGAACTTTTTGTAAAATTCAACCCAGTATTTTTTTGCATTATTATTTTCTGCTCGGGTTAAATTATTTACTAAGTAAAGTTTCATTTCAAATTGTTTTTCCTTGCAAAAAACAGATAATAATCTTTTAAGATTAATGTATTTGTAGTTGGTTTCATGCTTTATTCGTTTACCGTTTTTCTGCGTTCGCATACCTTTAGAATTAGCAGTAATAAAAAAATCTAACAAATAAAAAAAATCCTGATGACTTAGTGTTTTGGTTCTTTTTGAAATCTTTATTTTCAGTGTCATAGTTTGAATTAATTTACATTAAATTATTTTTACAGGCATATCCGTATAAGGGCAGTACAAGTGATTTTTTATTGCATATTTTATTAACTCAGCCGAATTTTTAATACCCGTTTTATTTTTTATTTTTTCACGTAATTTTTCCACAGTTCTTACACCTATTTTCAAAAAATCGGCAATATCTTTATTACTAAATCCTTTACAAATTCCGATAAGAACATCCAGTTCTCTGTTTGATAATTTTCTGTATCCGTTACCTATATTTGAAGAAAGAGAGCAATCAGAACTAGTTTGGTAAGTTGGTATATAAAAGTGAGATTTAGAATTAAAAAAAAGAATAGCATCAAGCAATACATCTAACGAAGAACACTTGTTTACAAAACCATACACACCATGTTTAAATAAATGTCTGATTAGTTTTTCATCTTCAAAGCAGCCATATAATATTAGTTTTACCTTGCGTTTACACAAACTCAATGTTCTAACCATTTGATAACAATTCGGATCATTTATCTCTAAGCCTGATATAATTACATTTACCGACTCCGACTCCGGTTTATCAAGTAAAGCACATATCGTTGCCGACTCTGCAATTACCTTTACAGATTCTAACGATGACAATGAAAGAGCAAGTGCTTGACGGTATAAAACATGCGTTTCTGCAATACCAATTATTACAGGTCTTGGAAATTGATTTCTTCGTAAAGGTAAATTACTGTACCACATTACTTAGTTGCATAAATTTTACCTATTAAAGGGTACGAAGATAAAGTACAATTATCTTAATCAAAAAATTAATTATCTAATTTAGTTACATTAAAAAATAACATAAAAAGAATACAATAGTTTGAAATATAGATAAATAACTTTAAAATTAATTACATTAATAATGCACACAATCGTAAATTTTATTATTTCGTTGAATCCAAGAGAAAAGGAAGCCATACGAAAAACGCTGACTTTATTCGGTAACAAGAAAGACGAAGACAGTTTAACACTACGTTACTTCGATTATATTATTAGTCAAAGCCCGAAGAAAAAACGAAAAAAAAAGCAATCAATAGAACCAGCTTTGTTCACACATACAAATGCAAAAAATCTGAAAGTATTGCAATCAAGACTGAAAGGAAAAATACTAGATACATTAACTTTAGATACATTCATAGACAATTCTAAAGACATGGACTCCTTTGCGAAACATTCCATTAAGCTTAGAAAGAAAATGGGGCAACTGCATTATTTACATCGCGTAAAAGGGAAAACTATTTTTTTTTACCGCAGCTTAAATTACATTATTAAATATGCTAGAGAAAACGAAATGTATCTTGTTTATATAGATGCATTAACTTTAAAAATAAGCTCCCTAGCAAACATACAGAGTGTTACAGTTGACCATTTGAAGAAATATACCGATGAGTTAGAAAACGCATACATAAATTCCCTTTTAGCTAGCAGATTAAACAATATGTTTACAAAAGTTACTCTGATTAAGCAAAGAGAAGAAAACGGAACAATTTTAGAAAATGAAATAATTGCATTTCTTAAATCAACAAAAAAAGAAATTTTACATAGTAATTCTAAATATGTAAAGTACCTCTATTACAATTTGCTTTTTCGGTTATATCTGAATAGAGATCAGTTTTCCGGCTTGGAAAAAATAGCACAAAATATGCTCGATTTAGTTGCGAATTCTCCGGCTCTGCGTATAAGAGGAAGAAAAGCCATTTGTTACGTATTGTTTTCCTATTTGTATGCCAACCAAGGGAAGTTATTACTTGCCGAAAAAAAATTATACGAAGCACTTAAATATTTTCCACCCAATTCGTTTAACCATAATCTTATAATTGAATATTTATTCGATTTTGCCATAAACAGTAACAGAATAAGGAAAGCAAAAAAACTTGCAGACTTGCTGAAAAATTCAAAATTTCTTAAATCCGACTATATTCAATCACGATATTTATTTCATGAAGCGTGTTATTTTTTTAAAATAGGAAAATATGCCGAGTGCAACAAAATATTAAATAGAAATTTAACCTTACATTCCGATAGTATTGGATGGGGTATGGGCGTATTTCACTTACAATTTATGTGTGCATTTGAAATGAAAAATATTGAAGAAATGAATGTAATAATTCGAAAAGTAAAAAGAAATTTAGAAAAGGCAGAAAAGAAAAAATTGCCCACATTAGTAACCCGAATGAAAATAATTGCGAATATAATGTCAATAATAATAAAATATGAAGGCAATGTACAACGCTGCAAACGTCAATTAAAAAGAGAATTGATTAAATTAAAGGGACCTTTCAGAAGAAGGTTTTTATCGGAATTTGGTTTATCGTTGGAGATATGGTTAAAAGGTAAATTGGAAAGTAAAAAATAATTACACCTTCAATTTTAAGCAAAAGTGTAAATACACTAACTTAGCCATATAAATTAATCGTTTTATGCTAAGAGGCGGATCTATATTATATGCTCTTCTAATAGCCGTAATTGTTACCATACTATCGCTATCAGTTTTGTATATTGCATACTATAATCGCCTTTATTCCGAAAATTTTTATATTAATCAGGAACTACACAGGCGAGTTTACAGTTTGCTTTTTAATGCAAATAACGAAATATATAACCTGCCTGAAAAAATAAATGAGAAGTACCCTATCATAAGTAATCTAAAGCGAAACCATTGGGGAGCATTTGAGCTAATAACTGCAACTGCAGCATGTGGCAGTAATAATGTAACCAAAACCGCACTTTGCGGAATGCCCATGCCTGCCACAAATAAAATTACTCACGCTGCATTTGTATGTAATAATAAAAGATATCCCATTTATTTGGTTGGAAACACAAAACTTTCCGGCATGTTTTTTTTTCCTGAAAAAGGTGTTGACAGAGGAATTGCAGAAGCTAAAAATTATACCGGACAAATTCCTTATATAAAAGGCAAATTAAATAAATCAGATAGAGATTTGCCTTTGTTAAGTACACATTTTACCGAAAAAACCAATACACAATATATTCAATTTTACCAACCAGGAGATTCGGTTGTTTCACTCGATATTTATCCCTATCCCGACTCGCTTAGCAATTCATTTAGCTATCATACAATTTGCTATCGATCAACGCAGCCTGTTTATATCGAAAATACAATATTGAAGGGTAATATTATTATCCAATCTGAAAAAAGCATTACTCTTGCACAATCATCAAAGCTTACAGATGTTTTGTTGATTGCTCCACAAATTAAATTTGAAGATGAATTTATCGGAAATGTTCATGTGTTGGCGAAAGATTCGATTTGTACAGGAAAAAAGGTGCATTTAAATTATCCGTCTTCGCTGGTAATTATTGAAAATTTAAAAAATGAAGCAACTATTTCGATTGGAAAAGAAAATAAAATTTCCGGAATGATTATTATTTCAGGAAAAACAGAACTAAAACAAAAGCAAATAATTTCTATAGAAGATGAAACAGAAATTTCCGGCAGAATATATTGTCCGGGATTTGTTCAACTGAAAGGAAAATTATTTGGAAGTATTTATTGCACCTCCTTTACGTTAAAAACCAGTTTTTCCACCTATGAAAACTATCTTCTCGATGTAGAAATAAACCCCTTAGTTTTATCGCCTCATTATTTAACAGCTCCACTGTTGGAAAATGAACAGGAAATGTATAAAATTGTAAAATGGATGCCATAAATAGTAAACTTCCTTCGTTTACCTTAATTGAAACTATTGTTTCATTGGCTGTAATTCTACTGGTAATTGGTCTTTCCGCAACTATTCTTGTACAGGTTCAGGCATCGGGTAAACAACACCTGCGTTTCAAAGCTAATATTGCTCTAAACAGAATTTATATTGATACCATTAACCGAAATAGAACATTTGATGAAATACATAAATACAACGGATTTATTATTGAAAAAAAAATAATACAGGAAATCAACCAGCCATTTTTTACATTACAGATGATAGCGTATGACCAAAATAAATATAAGGTAATTGAAAAACGGGAAGAAATAATATGGATAAAAAATCAATAACCTTCCCGGCATTTACACTGATTGAAATGATAATTGCTATGGTTTTACTGGTATTAGTGGCCGGAATAACATCTATATCATACATTATGCTGCAAAAACAATATGTGTTTTTCACGAAAAATGCCGAACAACAATTCCACCTGGAATTATTACATAATTTAATTTATACAGATATACAGAACGGAACAGAAATTAAACGGACAATGCAACAAATAAATATTGAAAATAATACATCAAACATTCGTTATGAAATTACCGAAAATGAAATTATCAGGTTCGCTTCTGTTCAACCCGACACTTTCAAATTTAGAATTAATGAAATAATTACTTTAATGCAAAATAAAACTGTTTTGGATGGAATAATAGATGAAATTCATTTGTCAGTTGAAAAAGAAGATATGGAACCATGTGTTTTTTCTTTTACTAAATATTACGGTGCCGATTTGCTGATTAAAAATTATGAAATAATTCATCCAGATGTCTATTGATATAAAAAGGGCAAGCAAAAACACAAATCATCCAACCAGCAATAAAAATCTGACTGGAAATAATTCTTTTTTGAACAAAGAAATTTCATTTAAAACTGGATTTAGTGATAAAAAGAAATTACATATTTACGCTGAATTATCCATGCTATTATCATCTGGAATTGATATTAAATCAGCCCTTGAAATATTGTCCGACTCATTTAAATCAAAAATAGATAAACAATTATTAAATACCATTACAGGAAATGTTGTAGCAGGAAAAACTGTTTCAGATGCTTTAAAAGAAACCGAAAGATTTAGTGACTATGAATTTTATTCTATAAAAATTGGCGAAGAAAGCGGAAATTTGGTAACCGTTTTAAATGATTTGACTGCTTATTACAAAACACGTATTGAACAAAAACGAAAATTAATTAGTGCTTTTTCTTATCCCTTCATTGTTTTAATTACAGCTATCGTAACAGTTACGTTTATGTTGCGATTTATTGTGCCGATGTTTGAAGATGTTTTCAAGCGTTTTGGAGGAGAATTACCTCCTTTAACGGCTATGATTATTTCAATTTCTGAAACTGTTGGAAAATATGGTTATTGGGTATTTATTTTTGGAATATTTCTGACGATTATTTTTTATATTTATAGAAGACGTGAAATAATGCGAAAAAACACATCAAAAATAATTCTTTCATTACCACTTATTGGCAATTTGGTTAAAATGGCCTATCTGGCTCGTTTTTGCAACGCAATGGCATTGCTTATTGAAGCAAAAAATCCATTGCTTCAGGCATTAGAATTAGCAAAAAAAATGAGCAATTTTTATCCGTTAGAAAAAGCTCTCGATAAAATAGAAGAAAATGTGCTTCATGGCATGAATTTGCATAAAAGCATGCAACAATTTAGTCTTTTTGATTCCAAAATGATATCGCTGATTAAAGTAGGAGAAGAAGTAAATAAGTTAGATGTAATTTTTAAACAATTAAATAAACAATATAGCGAAGAAGTTGAACATAAATCACAGGTACTGGGAACAATTCTTGAGCCTGTTTTAATAATTTTTATAGGAATTTTTGTTGCAATTATTTTAATAGCTATGTATTTACCGCTTTTTCAGTTAAGTTCCGGAATTTAAAAGATAAAAAATTAATAATCGAAATTATATTTTTTAGTTTTTTAGGATGTTTTTTATTTTGCACTTTTTGATACAGGACAATAATTATGTTTTATAAATTTTTAATAAAAAATAATTAACCCACCTTAAGTTAAAAAGCCCACTATTCTAATACTGTTTCAATCAATCCCAACCGATTGGCAACATTAGCAGCCGTTTAGAATCGGTACGCATCGTTTTTAAACATTAGCAAACGATGAAAACCGTTAAAAACCGCTTACGGATAGTAATTATTTAAAAAACTCAATATATTGTTTGGCGGCCATTTCAGCGTCTAATTTTAAATATTTTAAAAATGCCCGATCTGTTTTATGACCACTAAAGCGCATTATTATCTGGGCAGGCATCTTATCTAAAAATTTGAGGGTACAAAAAGTTCTACGGCAGGTGTGGGAAGAAACCAATTGAAATTTCTTAAATGTGGTTTCGGAGGTTTTGCCGGCTATTTTTTTTGTAATAATGATGTTGTCATTAATTTCCGCTTTTTCGCACAAATCCCTTATTGTTTTGTTAAAATCAGTAACCTTGCCTGCATCAAAATTTGGAGGGTTGTAATTGTACTTTTCTAAGATTTTTTGTAAGCGGGTGCTTATGGGTATTACAACTTTATTATTGGCTACCTTTCCTTGTGTCTTCTTGGGTCGTATATGAATCTCATTTTGCTTTATATGCTCTTTGCTTAAGCGAGTAAAATCACTAAAACGTAAAGCAGTTTCACAACCAATAATAAAAAGATCTCTTACAGTTTTTTCATTACTATCGGTAAGTTTCAGTTTAACCAAACTTTCTAGTTCCTTTTCGGTTATATAAATGTTATCCACTTCTTCCGTTTTGCAAATAATATGTCGCAAGCTAAATCGAGGAAAAATATCCCTATCAAAACTCCAATTAAGAAACACCTTTAAGTTTTTTAATTGCTTACCAACGCTATTGGTGGTCATACCCTTTTCACCGGTTGAGTTAATTGCCTCATAGGCAAGATAATGTTCCAAGGTTTCAATAAACCCACTGCTTAAATTCTTTATGGCTCCGTAACTTAATGGCTTATTATACTTTTCTTCTGCCTTTTTAAGGTGTTTCCTTAAGGCATTGTTATAGTCCTTTATTTCTCGGAGCTCCCGTCTTTTAAAATCAATAAAGTTTTCAAAATGATCCCAAAAGGTTGGCATCTTCAATATTTTGGATGGGTTATCCTGAAATTGCAGAAACTCATTTTTTAGGCCATTTGCATCGGGCATAACACCCTCGGACCTATGCTTGGCATATAATTTAAGAATAAGGTTCTGCTGGTCTTCCAATTTTTGGTTTATCTCTATATTAGAAGGGAATTCCAATAACTCCCTAACCCTTTGGCTTTTTGTGTTCCAAAGTGAAGCAGAAATGCTTAATCCAGTGGAAACTTTGATGCGTTGGTTATCAAAATTAAATACCAAAAGGATTAATGTCTGCTTTTTAGCAGTTTTGTCTTTTAGATTAAAGTTCACTTTTGCCATATAAATCAAGTTTTCTCAAAGGTAACAAACAGGGGTCAGATAGGGGTCAGATTATCTTAATTTTTATTAACAGGAGGAGGGGCTGCAAATAGACAAGAAATCATAAAACTGCCGATAATAAAGGAGTATAAGGCATTATTAGCAAATAAACGAAAAGTTAAGAAAAGGTGATTCAGAGTCCCGTCCGGACCGCCAAATAAAAAAGCCTTGTAGATTTACAAGGCTTTTTTATTTGGTTCTATCAAATACTATTTTGTTTCGGTTTTAAAAGTGCTGTAAAACACTTCCCACTTGGTGGTTTTGTAATGGTCCTCACCAAAGAATTTTAAAATGGGTTCTAATTGTTGGGGAGTTTGGTAGCCTTGTATAGCTTGCATAATATTTAATTTTTCATCAAAATAAACAAGGGTTGGGTAAGCGATACTGCCATTTACTGCAGCAATAGAAGAAGCCAATTCATGAGTTCCGTTACGGGAGTTTGCCCGCTCTGGGTTGTAATTCGGATTTTTAAAGGTATGGCCCTTTACCGTAACATCGTCAGGACCTTCGGCATTAAATTTTACGGCATAATAATTTTTATTTATGTAATCAATAATATAGGGGTGTGTAAAGGTGTTTGCCATCATCATTTTACAAGGGCCACACCATACCGTATATACATCTACAATAATTTTCTTTGGAGTTTTTTCCTGAAGTTTTATGGCTTCTTCAAAACTTACCCAATTAATTGATTTCGTTTCTTCCGAAGTTTTATTTTTTAAAGCTAAAATGCTAAGACTTAAAAAGGCCAAAAAGAGAAAGGTTATTTTTTTCATAACGAATGGATTTTCTGAATTTACTTATAAAGTTAACTTATTTTATGTAGCGATGTTATTTCCAAAGATTGTACCAGTTCGTATTTTGCCGACTTAAATTCGTAAAACCATTTTACTACGGCATGTTTTTTTATAGTATTGGATTTAATATATGTAATGGTAAGACAGGGTATATAAGGCTGGTTAGGAAATACAGGTAGCAAAAATTTCCAGTTATTTATTTCAAGTCCGGCTATAATGGTATGTCCAATAATAGGTATTATCTGATTTTTATAGAAAACGGTAAATAGTTGAGAACCGCTTGCCACAAGACTTTTAAATGTACTTTTTTGAGCCACACCTGTATCTAAATGAAAGGGCAGAGGGTCATTTATTTTAGCAAACTCGATTATCTCCTGTTCCGATAAGGAAATAGGGCCAAACAGAAATTTTTGCCCTACTTCAAAATCGTTTGTATTAAGCGGAGTTTTTAAATTAATGAATTCCATGCATCATTTTCTTCAGTTTTCCATTCATCAAAATTAGAATGATGCCCGCCAAAATAGGAAGAAAGGTGTATATCAAGAAGAAAATAGAGATAGAATAGGCTTCTGTAATTTTATCAATTAGGCTACCTGTCCAACCGGCTAAATAATTGGCAATGGCAGTGGCACCAAACCAAATTCCGAACATCATTCCCACCAGCTTTGCCGGAGCTAGTTTACTTACATATGATAATCCTACAGGAGACAGGCATAATTCGCCCAGCGTGTGTAAAAGATAAGCGGCAATTAACCAAATCATACTTACAGAGGCTGTTTGTGCTCCCTGAGGAATACTAAGCCCTCCGAATGCTAACACCGCAAAACCTAAACCTAAAAGGATGAGTCCGAGAGCAAACTTAACGGGTCCCGAAGGATTGATTTTGCTTTCCCAAATTTTAGAGAAAAGAGGAGCAAACGCAATAATAAAAAATGAATTTAAAATACCGAACCATGATGCGGGAACTTCAGCCACATCGGAGTCGAATTCTTTTTTTAACATCCACAAGGCAATAGCCCAAATAATAATAAAACTAAGGGTAATAAAAAGTAAACTTAAAGGGTATGATTTGATGATACTCTTGCCTAAGAGAAATACCACCCATGTTACAATTAATAATGGGCCAACGGTTAGGGCTGTATTTAATATTCTGAAAATATTGGCATTTCCTGCTTCTAAAACACGGTTTGTATAATCTTTTGCAAAAATAGTCATACTGCCACCGGCCTGTTCAAAAGCCATCCAAAAGAAAATGGTAAAAAAAGCAAGGATTCCAATGACGAAAAGTCTGTCTCTAGTAACATTGGCAGGAAGAACTTCTTCTTGCACATCATTGCTTTTGTCTCTTTGCAGTTCTTGTTTCGGACTAAGGCCAACATTTCCAAAAATATTTTGAGCAAACCAAAACATCAGCATTCCTAAAAACATAAAAATTCCGGCCAAACCAAATCCGTAACTCCAGCCTACTTTTTCGCCAATGTATCCGCAAAGTAAAATGCCCAAAAATGCACCAGCATTAATGCCCATATAAAAGATGGTATAGGCTGCGTCCTTTTTGTTACTTCCCTTAGGGTAAAGGCCACCTACAATAGACGAAATATTTGGTTTAAAAGCCCCGTTTCCTAAAATTAATAAGCCCAAGCCGGCATAAAAAAAGAATTGAGTTTCTAAGGCCATAGAGGCATGTCCCAATGTCATTAAAATAGCTCCGAGCAAAACGGCTCTTCGGTAGCCCAATAATTTATCGGCAAGAATACCTCCAATAATAGGGGTTACATATACCAAACCGGTGTACAAGGCATATAATTTAAGAGCTTCTTCTCTGGGCCAGCCCCATCCACCGGCTGCTATATCGCTTACTAAAAATAATACCAATAAGGCCCGCATGCCGTAGTAGCTAAATCGTTCCCACATTTCGGTAAAGAATAAAATGAATAATCCGGCAGGATGTCCGAGTACTGTATTTTGTGGTTGGTTCATAAATAAAATTTTAAAAGAATGCCGAAAGATAGTTATTTTTTTATAAGTTGTTCTTAATGTAGTTGCTCATCAGTGTGTAAAGGTGCAAACGGGTAGTGCCCCCATAAATACCATGGTTTTTGTTGGGGTATGCAAAGGAATCAAACTGCTTGTTTGCTTTTATAAGGGCATCGGTCATTTCTACGGCATTTTGAAAATGCACATTATCATCGGCCATTCCGTGTATTAGCAGGTATTTACCTTTTAGCAAATCTGCAAAATGGATGGGTGAGTTATGGTCGTATCCTTCGGGGTTTTCCTGCGGGGTACGCATAAAACGTTCGGTGTAAATGGTGTCGTAAAATCGCCAGTTGGTAACGGGAGCCACGGCAATCCCCATTTTAAATAAATCGTTTGCTTTTAGTAAACACAACGATGACATATAGCCTCCAAAACTCCAACCCATGATACCTATCCTTTTTGCATCTACGAAAGAGAGTGTTTGTAAATGTTTGGCTACATCAATTTGGTCCTCGCTTTCTAGTTTTCCCAAATTCATGTATGTGCTGTTTTTAAAATCTCTGCCACGGTACATGGTGCCGCGGTTATCTACCGAAACTACTATGTACCCTTCTTGTGCAAGGTACTGGTGGTAGAAATAATTTTTTCCATCCCAATGGTCTAATACGGTATTGTGCCCTGGTCCGCCATATACAAACATAAAAACAGGGTATTTTTTGTTTGGGTCGAAATTTTGGGGTTTTATCATCCAGCCATTTAGCTCAATATTTTCGCGGTTTTTAACCGTGAAAAACTCTTTTTTACTGAGAGGATATTGTGCCATGCTTTTTAAGAGATTTTCGTTGTTTTCCAAAATCTTTACCAAAGCTCCTTTAGAGTCGTTTAGTGTAATGTATTCTGGCGTGTTTGCAGTGCTATTAATGGTAATAAAATAGTTGAAATTACGGCTAAATTCTATTTCATTGTATCCGCTTCGGGTGGTTAGTTTTTTCTTGTTGGTGCCATTTAGTTTAATAGAATATAAGTGTTTTTCCATTGGCGAAACTTCAGAGGAGGTGTAGTAAATGGTTTCTGTTTTTTCGTTTACGCCTAAAAAGTCAATGATATCAAAATTCCCTTTTGTTATTTGGTTTGCGATGGTTCCATCAGAGTTTACCAGGTACAGGTGGTTGAATCCGTCTCGTTCGCTGTTCCAGATAAAATGTTTTCCGTTTTCAAGAAAAGTAAGGTTATCATATGTTTCTTCAATAAAAGTTTCCGATGCTTCGGTAAATAAAACCGAGGTTGGTATTTTAGGTGTAATTTCTTTCGAGGCATCGCCAACTAAGAAATCGCATTTATTTTGAAGTCGGTTTAATCGCAGCATACACAATTCATTTGGCTTCGCTGTCCACTTAATTCGGGCAATGTACTGGTCGGTTACAAGCCCCAAATCAAACTCTTTTAAGAGAGCTTTTTCTATGTCATACACATGTATGCTTACTATAGAATTTTCTTCGCCTGCCTTGGGGTATTTAAACCGATATTGAAAGGGATAAAGTTCTCCATAGATTTCCATTTCAAATTCCATTACCCGGGTTTCGTTAAAACGATAAAATGCTAAGAATTTATTATTTGGCGACCATTCAAAAGCTTTTGCAAAAGATAATTCCTCTTCGTACACCCAGTCGGTGGCTCCGTAAATTACGGTGTTTTCTTTTCCATCGGAGGTAATCTGAAATTCACGACCGCTTGTAATATCGTATATATACACATTATTGTTTCTAACAAAAGCTACCATTTTTCCGTTGGGCGAAAATTCAGCAAGGCGCTGTTTTCCCATAGTAAGAGGGGCTAAAGGTGTAATTTTTTTTGTTTTTAAGTCTATAATGTAATAAAAAGCCAATGATGATCTTCTGTAAATGGGTTCGGTTTCGGTAGAAACCAACAGTTTGGTTTCGTCTTGATTAAAAAAATAATCGTCAATATTCAGAGAAGTTCCTCCAAACATTAAATCTTCGGCCGATACAATAGTGGCTACCTTTTTTCCTGTTTTATACTCATACTTTACAATTTCAAAAAGGTCGTTTTTTCTTTCCATAGAAGTGTAGTGCACTCCATCTTTCATAGAAGACAGGCCATAAACCAAGTTACTGTTCAGCTTTCGCGAAGCCCAAATATCATCTAAAGTAATTTTTTTCTGTGCTAAACTACTTTCTGTCCATACGGTAATGGCAAAAAGGGCGATGCAGATTCTTTTTAAAATCATAAAAAAATAATTTGTTTGAAGTCCGAAATTAGGTATTTTTAGCCAAAAACAATTCGAGAGATGAAGTATGCAAAGGTGAATTCTGATACTATAAACATTTTGAAACAGATATGCGGAGAAAAATTTGTTTTTGCTGATGAAGAAAATCGAAGAAAGTATGCAAAAGACCAAACTGAAGATTTGCATTTTATGCCCGAAGTGGTAGTAAAACCGGAAACCCCACAACAAATTTCTGCCATTTTGAATCTAGCCAATACGTTTAACATACCGATTACTCCGCGTGGATCTGGTACAGGGCTTAGCGGAGGGGCATTGCCCGTGTTGGGAGGAATACTTCTAAGTATGGAAAAGTTTAACCGAATTTTAGAAATAGACGAACGTAATTTACAAGCTACCGTTGAGCCTGGTGTAATTACACAAGTTTTTCAGGAAGAAGTAATAAAGAAAGGATTGTATTATCCGCCCGATCCGGCCAGCAGAGGGAGTTGTTTTATTGGAGGAAATTTAGCCGAAAACTCCGGAGGCCCAAAGGCTGTAAAGTACGGAGTAACCAAAGATTATGTGCTGAATTTAGAAGTGGTTTTACCTACCGGAGAAATAGTGTGGACAGGAGCAAACGTGTTAAAAAATGCCACAGGCTATAACCTAACGCAGTTAATGATTGGTAGCGAAGGCACATTGGGAGTTATTACCAAAGCTGTTTTTCGGCTTATTCCATACCCTGCACAAACTTTGTTGATGTTAGTTCCTTTTTATAGAGCAGAACAAGCTTGCGAAGCTGTATCGGCTATTTTCAGGGCAGGTATTACTCCTTCGGTACTCGAGTTTATGGAAAAAGAAGCCATAGATTTTGGCATAAAATACATAAATGGAATTTCGCTTACCATAAATCCCACAGTAGAAGCCCATCTCCTTATAGAAGTAGATGGAAATAATGCCGATGCACTGCTGCTTGAATGTGAAAAAATATACGAAGTATTAAGCTCATTTTACTGCGATGAAATTTTATTAGCCGATGATAATGCCAAAAAAGAAAATTTGTGGCGTATGCGTAGAGGGCTTGGCGAAGCTGTAAAAGCCCATTCTATTTACAAAGAAGAAGATACGGTGGTTCCGCGTGCCGAATTACCCGTTTTGTTAAAAGGAGTAAAAGAAATAGGGAAAAAATATGGATTTTCTTCTGTTTGTTACGGACATGCCGGAGACGGAAATTTACACGTAAATATTTTAAAAGGCAGCATGAGTGATGAAGATTGGAATACCAAATTAAGCGAAGGAATAAGAGAGATTTTTTATTTATGTAAGAAACTCGGAGGCACCATTTCGGGCGAACATGGCATAGGTTGGGTACAAAAAAAGTATATGAACATTGCTTTTGATGAAACATTGATTCGCTTGCAAAAAGAACTAAAAAAAATGTTTGACCCTAATGGTATTTTAAATCCGGAAAAAATGTTTGAATAATAACGAACCCGTAGAATATAATAATAGAACATATTTCCGTTTCAAAAAAAAGAATTATAGAATGAAATTAAAAAATATAATTACAGCAATTACTTGTTTAATAATAGGCATAACAAGCTGCAAGAAAGAGAGTAACATTACCGATTATGCCGAACAGGCTACCTGCACAGGAACAACGCCTACATATACGGCTGATGTTGCCACTATATTAAATACAAATTGTGCAACTTCTAAGTGCCACAATGCTAGTTCTGCAAAAGCTAAAATAAACTTGTCGGATTATAACAATGCCAGTGCACAATTTAGAAACAATAAAAGAAATTTAGCTTCTGTGCATCATGAAAAAGGCATAAAAAAAATGCCGGAAGGACGTGCAAAATTATCTGACGAAATCATTAATAAATTAGATTGTTGGGTTAAAAATTCCTGCCCACAGTAGAATATAAAAGAGTCAAAGTTTTTGTTCAGAGATTATTAAAAAAGTTTCAATTTAAAATTTTTAGCCATCTTTTTTATTTGTTCATCAGTAATACTGTGAGTGTTTGAATGGGTATGGTGTTTTTCTACGGTAGCAATGTGCAGAGTGTAGTTGTATTGCTCAGCTAATTTAAAATAAGGCTCTATTTCCCATTGCATAGAAAATACATTGTGCAGAATAATTTTTGAAACATTCTCTTTCATTGCTTTTTCGCAATGTTTCAGGCATTGGTGGTAGGCAATATGGTTTTCGGAAAAAACAAAAGTGTATTTTCCGGTTTGTGCATCAGTAAAAAAATCATCAACAGAAAAAATAGGATATTTTCCATTTTCGGATAAAACATGGGCAAGGGTGGTTTTTCCTGCTCCGGGCAAGCCTCTGAGTATAATCAAATGTTTTTGTTCCGGCATGTTAAAGTTTCTTCATTAAAAGCCGGTAAATTCTAAGCATGGAATCAATGTCTTTTTTGTGCACTTTTTCGTTGGGCGAATGTACATTGTTTTCTGCAGCACCTATAAAACACCAGTCGAACGGAAGAGATGAACGTTGCAGCGAGCTGCCATCACTTCCTCCTGCACTTTCTACTTCTAACTGAAAAGGTATTTTCGCTTTTTTAATGAGAGTTATAATTTTATCTGTAAACACTTTTCGTGGAATAAGAGAGTCTCTGAGCGAAATAGCGGCTCCTTTTCCGTGCTTCACTCCTTTAGTAATCCATGTAATATCAGCAATAAGGGCTTGCCTTACCTTGAATTTTTCGTAAATAAATTTTCCAATAAATTGTGCATTACCACCCCCATGTTCTTCGTAGGTGGTAAAGGCAATAATTCCGTTTTCAAGTGTTTTTGCAGTTTGCAGGGCAATCCATACCCCCAGTCTATTATCAAGATAATTACTTTGCACGTATTCTTTGCTTTCTTTAAAAAGGGGTTTAAAGGTAAGCGTGGTTCCTCTTTCTATTTCTCTTTTACATTGGGCAGAGAGGAGAGGAGGTTCGTTTTTCTTTACCACTAATTTACATTCTATTTTTCCTTTAGAGTCTTTGCCGGAAAGTATAAAATTATTTTCGCAAACAGGCCCTCCTATTTTTATTAGTTCATTGTTATAGCCGGCTGTAAATCCAATACTGTCTATATGAGCAAAAAGAGCAGTAGTGGGGTTTCCAAAAACGAGTACAATGCTTTCCTGAAATTCGTTGCCGGTAAAAACGATAGGTTTTTTTTTCCAAGAGGAGGCATTTTTTTTAATGTAGTTTAAAAGGAAATCGGTCATTTCTTTTTCGTTTCCCGAAGGAGCATGTACCGCACAAAGTTTTTTTAGAAGTTGCATACAGAAGTAAAAAAGAACCCCGTATTTTTTAGGTACGGGGTTTGGGGTTAAAATTATTTTTTTATTAAGAATTAAGCATAACAGGCATCACGAGCATTAAAATTTCTTCGTGTTCATCGGTGGTATCGGCCGGTGTTAAGATTCCGGCACGGTTAGGTGCCGACATTTCTAAATTCACGGCATCGGATTCTAAGTGCCCCAGCATTTCGGCTAGGAATTTGGAATTAAATCCTATTTCCATATCCACTCCATCGTATTGGCAGGTTAGTCGTTCGTTTGCTTCGCTCGAAAAATCTAAATCTTCTGCCGAAAGTTGTAATTCGCTTCCGCTTAGTTTTAAACGTATTTGATGGGTGGTTTTGTTAGAAAAGATAGAAACCCGTTTTATAGAGCCTAAAAGTAATTGCCTGTCTATAGTAAGCTTGTTTGGATTTTCTTTTGGAATTACGGCATCGTAATTAGGGTATTTGCCTTCTATTAAGCGGCAAATTAATGTAATTTGATTAAAGCTGAAAAGAGCATTGGTTTGGTTGTATTCTATTTTTACGGGCACATCGCTAATAGCCAAAATATTTTTAAGCAGGTTCAGTGGTTTTTTGGGTAAAATAAAAGAAGATGCTTTTTGAGAGGAAGTATCGTTTCGGCTGTATTTTACCAGCTTGTGGGCATCGGTGGCTACGAAAACAATATTATTTTCATTGAGTTGTGTAAATACTCCTGACATTACGGGTCGCATTTCATCGTTTCCGGTGGCAAACAATGTTTTATCAATGGCGTGTGCCAGCGATATGGAATTAATTTCGAGCGATGAGGTGCTATCTAATTGTGGCGTTTTGGGATAATCATCTGCAGCTTGCCCAACTAATTTATATTTTCCGTAGTCCGATGCAATTTCAACCGAATGGTTTTTGGTATCGATGTTGAACGTGAGAGGTTGAGTTGGAATGGCTTTGAGTGTTTCAATTAAAAATTTAGCCGGAATGGTAATGGATCCTGAATCTTTTGCTTCTACAGGAACAATGGTAGTAATGGTGCTTTCTAAATCGGAGGCGGTAATGTTTAATTCTCCTTTTTTTAGTTCGAATAAAAAATTATCTAAAATAGGAATGGCATTGTTAGAATTTAAGACACCGTTAATGGTTTGTAAATGTTTTAAAAGGGTGGAGCTAGTTACGATAAATTTCATGGGGTACAAATTTTTAAAATGCCCAACAAAGTTATATTTTTAGGGCAACAGAGGGATGAAAGATATTAACTACTTTTCAACAAAAGAGACTGTAGAAAACCGATTTATTTCACCAATTATTTTATCGAAAGTGGCAAATTGAACAAAGACAAAATCGCTGCTTTGGTCGGGATGAATAATTTGGGCGAACATTCGGTCTACATCCCACGGAAATAAATGGCCTTCATGGTCAACCGTACCTTTGTGATTAGGCATGTGAAATGTTTTAACGATTTTAACATTATTGTCTGTATCGGTAAGAGTAAATATGTGGAATGGTTTTGAAGATAAAATAGAGTCTTTTTTTGTGGTTTCTATTTCGGCTGCAATTTGTTCAAAATAAATAGCCGAGAAGCGATTCAGGTAATTGTAAACGGAGGCAGTATCAAATTGGCTGAGGGCTATTTTTTTATAGTTTAATAATTTAAACTGCTGTGCAGAGGTTTGTTGAATGGTAAACGAGGTTTCAGGTTCTTCGGTGTTTTCTACGGTAATCGATTTTATTTTTTCGGGAGAGAGTGTAAAAATTTCTCGGTCTCTCCATAAAAAAGGTTGGGCAAAAAAGCGTGTAGAAAGATATCCGAAAAAACCGGGTATGTGGGTTACAAAGGGTACGGACGATTTTTTGCCGTTTTTTTCGAGCAGCATATAGGTGCCAAACTGGTTTTGTGTGGCGTGGCCAACGTAGTAAACTTTTTCGGGTTTATCTTTTCCGTTTAAATAAATTTCTACTTTGGTGGCATTGCTTGCAAGTTGAGAAATAATTGTTTTTAATTCCGATTCCGGAACAGGATACTTTACTTCTACTCTTTTTATGGTAAGTAAGATGTTTTCTATGGCATCTTTTCTGGCTTTGAATTTTTTATCAATAAGCCAAATGCCGTTACTTTGTTTTTCAAGAAGTACGGAGTTGTTTTTAGCATCGGCTAAAAAAAGTTTTGTAATGTTTGCGGTATCTTCAATAGCAAAGTCTTTTAATTCTTTACTGAGAGTGCCACTATTTTGCGATAAATAAAGTATGCCTGCAATGATGCCAAGACTCAAAAGAATAAGGTAAATCAATCTGTTATTTCTCATTGGGTGTATCGTTTTTTACGAATAATATATTGAGTTATACCAAAAGCAATTACAATGAGAACGGGGAGTAATAAATTAAGGGTTTGCCATTTAGTTCGTTGTTCTTTTATTAATGCCTGATCTAATAACCGCAGAGTAAGTTTTCTGCTGCGAACTTCCATAAGGCCGTTATCATCGCAAAGAAAATTAACGCAGTTTAAAATAAAATCTTTATTGCCGTATTGTTGTTTGGTAAACCGGTCGTATCCTAAAGGCAGGTATTCGTTTCCTGTTTTTTTAACGTGGTTTTTAATCAGATCTCCATCGCCAACCACAATAATTTTTGTATTTACACTTTTGTTTTTAAAAGCAATTTCTTTGCTGTTTTCTACCGATTTTGGAATCCGGTTTTCGAAAACCGAATTAAATTTACCTTCGAGCAAAACAGCCACTGGTTGTAGGGGTTTATTAAATTGTTGCATGTTGGGTTCAATACGCAGCATACCCAAACTAATGCGAACTGGAGCATTTAAAATTTTGGTGTATCTAGACGATTGAAGCAATACGGTTTTTTTAATTTCGGGTTTGGCAATGGTATCAATGGTGCTCACAAACTCTCCTTTTACGGCATTTAAATTATTAATAATAGGGTGCGAGGCACTAGGCATAAAAAGAGGAAAGAAAAGCCATGGAAACATTTCGGTTTTAATTTGTGTGCCTATTCTTCCTGTTACTACGGGAATGGGAGCAGCCTGTAAATCTTGAACAAGAGTAAAATTGATTCTTGCTCCGTAGGTAAAAAGTTGGTCGTCTAACTTCAGGTCAATGGGTATAGCCATAGTAAATTCAGATGTTTCAAGGCTATCCATTTCGGCAAAAACAGGATCTATCAGATAGAGTATTTTGCCTCCATACATTAGGTGTTGGTCTATAATAAACTTATCGTTTTCCGAAAATGCGTTGGTGGGTTTGGCAATAATAAGTGTTTCGTATTTTCGTTTTACGATAAAATTTCCCGAATCATTTTCTGCTCGTTCGGTTAAGGTACTAAGTTGCCCGTTTAGGGTAATCCTGTCAACTACATAGTATTCGGCCAACGTTTTTGCAATATCCGCTGTTTGCAGACTGTTTAGTTCTCCATGTCCTTCAATAAATGCAACTTTCATTACATTTGGTTGAGTTATTTTATTTATTCCGTTTATTAATTCGTATTCCAATGATTCTACGGAGCCATTTACTATTTGCTCGGGAGGTACACCCATTTGGCTTTTTAAGAGTTGGAGTGGAATTTCTTTATTCTTATATGATAAAATAGCTCCCGGCCAAATAATTTTGTTGGAAATGCCATCGTCTTCTTTAACGGATAGGTCGGTAGGTAATAAACCTTGTTTGTAAAGTTGGCGGTAAATATCTTCGCGTGTTTTTTTATCGGAACTGGCCGATGGGTTTATGAACTCGTACTCAATTTTTTTGCCCGCATAGGCTTTAAATTCATTGAGCATTTCTCGGGTTTCGTTGCGAAGTTTTTTGAATCCTGCAGGAAATTCGCCTTCCAGATATATTTTGAAATAAACTACATCATCTAAATTTTTGAGAATTTTTTTTGTGGCATCAGATAAGGTGTATCTTTTTTCTTGTGTTAAATCGAGACGTAAAAACCAAAACGAGCTCACGTAATTGAGTAATAACAGCACAGCGAATGTGGCTACTACTTTTGCAATATCGTTTTTTTTATTTTGTTTCATTCTGTTTAGAAAAAAATGTGTTTACCATTTTCTGCTTTTTAGTACTAGTTGTGTAAGAGAAAGAAAAAGGGCATTTAGGCTAAAAAAATAAATCACATCTCGGGTGTCAATTACTCCACGGCTCATAGAAGCGTAGTGTTCGTTTATTCCCAATTGAATAACAATACTGTCGGCATTAGCAAAGAAAGGCATTGTGCTTAGGTATTCAAAACCTACGTACATAAAGAAGCATATAAATACGGCAATAATAAAGGCTACCAACTGGTTTTCGGTTAATGAAGAAGAAAAGATACCTATAGAAACAAAAGCTCCTGCTAAAAATAATAATCCTATGTAGGAACCCCAAGTGCCTCCTGTATCGATGTTTCCAATGGGGTTTCCTAAGTCGTACACCGAATTAAAATAAATGAAAGTGGGCAGTAAGGCAAATAGAACTAATACGACTCCTGCGGTATACTTTGCAAAAATTATTTGCATATCTGTAAGCGGACGGGTAAGCAGCAGTTCTATGGTGCCTGCTTTTTTTTCATCGGCAAAGGAACGCATGGTAATAGCCGGAATTAAAAACATAAATACCCAAGGTGCAATGTAAAAGAGAGTGTCTATGTGAGAATATCCGCTATCTAAAATATTCAGTTCACCCGGAAAAATCCACATAAATAAACCCAGAGTACTTAAAAAAACGATAAGTACCAAATAGCCTATTAAGGAGCCAAAAAAGGCTTTTATTTCTTTATTTAAGAGAGTGAACATGTTCTTTATTGATGCCGACAAATTTAGCATTTTTGTTGGGTAGGGTGCAAATGAATAATAAACGGTAACAAATTATATATAAAAGTATGGTTTTGATGCTTTAAAGGAAGTTTGCCTTATCATTTTCTATATTGGTCTTTAAGTTGAGTAGGTACGTCTAATGCTAAATGTTCTTTGTGTATAAATTTTTATATTGCATTTTATTACCATTAAAAACAATGAAGGCATTTTATATAGTTTTTGTCCATATCAATAAAATGCAAAGGAATATCCAATGGAAAGAGTTTTTTACTCTTGCTTTTTTAGTTTTTGCATTTTACGGGTATTCATACGGTAGAAACATAGACAGCCTTCTTACTCTAATCAGAAGCAATCCACACGATACCACAAAGGTTATTTGCTACAACTTTTTATCGCAGGAATTTTTAAACAAGGATATATCGAAGGCTAAAACCTTTGTTCAAAAAGCATTGGATCTATCAAAAATTACAGGGTATAAAAAAGGGATGGCCGCATCGTACCATTTGCTGGGTACTATTCATTATCAATCGAACCGCGAAAAGGGGCTCGAATATTTTATGCTCTCTTTAAATACCAGCAAAGAAATAAACGATAAAGTTACGATGTCGAGTACCTACAACAATCTTGGAAACTTATACAACCAATCGGGCGAATATGAAAAAGCACTCAAGTATTACATTTTATCAATGGAGTTAGATGAAGAACTAAACGACCGAAATGGAATGGCTACATCGTACAATAACATTGGTTTAATTTACTGGATGCAGGGAGGATTTGAAAAGGCTCAGGAATACTTCGAAAAAGCATTACACCTATACAAAGCGTTGAATAAAAAAGAGGGCGTAGCTGCAGCATACAGTAATATTGGAGGAGTTGCTTATTACAGAGGTAAAAGTGATGTTGCTCTTAATTATTTTTATAAGGCATACGAAATAAATAAAGAGATTAATAACAAAGTGGGTTGCGCCACTACATTGGCTAATATTTCAGAGATATTGATTGAGCAAAAGAAATACGAAGAAGCCATCGATTTTTGTTATAAAGCCCTAGAAATTCAAAAAGAAATGGGAAGCGTAAGCGATATGGTACATACCCTTCTTTCGGTTGCCAAAAATTATGAGGCTCAACGCAAATATGAAAAATCTATAGAAGTACTAAATGAAGCCATTCGTTTGGCTAAAGAAATAAATGCACAACTTCTGCTGAGTAAATCTTATTTAATGATGGCCGAAGTAAAAGAAAAAGCCGGTAATTACTCTGAGTCTATAATTTATTATAAGCTTTATATTAATGCACACGATTCCATATTTTCGAAAGAAAGTAATGCTCAAATTGCAGAAATGAACGCACGATTTGAGAACGACAAAAAAAACAGAGAAATAGAATTATTAACGAAAGAAAAAGAAATTCAAAAACTAAATCAGAATGTTGAAAGAAGTAAAAATTCCATGATTCGGAATATTTTGGCTATTGGTTTAGTGTTTATTCTTGTGCTTGCCCTAGTTTTATACAACCGAAATAAAGTAAAACAAAAAGCCAATAACATTCTTTCAGAAAAAAATAAAAACATAGAAGAACAAAAACTGCAAATAGAATTGCAGCGAACCTTGCTCGAACAGAAAAATAAAGATATTACGGACAGTATTAAATATGCACAGCGATTACAAAATGCCATTATTCCATCGCATAAAAAAGTGAAACAAATATTGCCCGATAGTTTTGTGTTATTTAAGCCCAAAGACATAGTGAGCGGTGATTTTTACTGGATAGAAAAATCGCATGAAACTGAAAAAAATAAAGAGTGTATTTACATTGCAGCAGCCGACTGTACCGGACATGGAGTGCCAGGTGCGTTTATGAGTATTATTGGGCATAATTTACTCAATCAAGCATTTAAAATATTTCGAAAAGATATTCCTTCGGCTATTTTAGATAACGTAAACGAAAATTTATCGGTTATGTTAAACCAACCCCAACATGATGGTAATATAAAAGATGGTATGGATATCTCTATTTGTAAACTTGAACAAACAGCACTTGGAAATTATAGCTTGAGTTGGGCAGGAGCAAACAATCCATTGTGGATTATTCGTGCCGGAACAAATCGTAATACCAATAATCGTATTTCCGAAGAAGAACCTCTAACGGAACTTTTGGAGTTTGCCCCCGATAAGCAGCCGGTGGGAGCGTTTGTTGGTGAAACATTAAAACCCTTTACACATCATACTATTGCATTGCAAAAAGGTGATGCGGTTTACTTATTTTCCGATGGATTTGCCGACCAATTTGGCGGGCCCAAAGGAAAAAAATACAAATATTCACGATTCAAAAACACCCTCCATCAAATTTATTCTCTTTCTATGCAAGAACAAAAAAAGTATTTGGAAAATGAAATATATCTATGGAAAGGAGAACTTGAACAAATAGACGATATTCTGGTAGTAGGGTTTAGGGTGTAATTGAAAATTTATTTTTTTAAAGTATATTTTATATCCTTCCAAAGTTTACTTTTGTGCCGAAATGTTGCAAAAGCAATTACATATTCCTTTTCGAATTATTGCGGCCGGTATTTACTACTGGCAGCCGTGTTCTCTAGTGCGATAAACGCATCTCCACTTTCTTTTTTCTATTTTTTTATTTTAATGCAATGCAACAGATACATCAATATATTCCGGTTTTATACAGATTTGTAAAATCAAAATCAATCCAAAAGGTTAGGCGGTTAAAAAAACATCGTAGTTTATTTTACAATCTAAATCATTTTCACTTTGTGCTCAATAAATTAGATGCATTAGTTGTAGTAATCGACAAAAATGGAAAAGTGCAATATGTAAGCAATTCCTCAAAAAAAACATTAGGGTATGAACCTTCAAAACTATTGGGTAATCAGTGGTGGGAGCTGACAAGAAATAATGAAGAAGAAAGATTGCATGCGAAAGAATGGGTGAAAAAAATAGCAGAAGGGAAGGCCCATTTACAAGAATTGACAATGGAAAGAAAGTTGATTGCTGCTAATGGATTAACCAAATGGATAGTTTGGAATATCTCCTTTTTGTCTAACCATACCATAGTGGCTATTGGGCATGATATTACACAAAGAAAATTATCCGAACAACTTTTACACCAATCGCACCTTGATTTGGTAGCAAAAAATAATGAAATCATTTCGGGTATAGAGTATGCAAAACGCATTCAGCAAGCAATACTTCCTGATGTTTCTGAAATCAAAAAAAGTTTTAACTATAATGCTTTTGTATTGTACAAACCAAAAGATATTGTAAGCGGAGATTTTTACTGGCACTACAAACAAGGAAATAAAGTATATGTTGCTGTAATTGATTGTACCGGACATGGAGTGCCAGGTGCTCTAATGTCTGTTATTGCTCATTCTATTTTTAAAGAAGTTTTTATAAATCAAAAACTAACCAATACAAGCGATATTCTATATGCCATAGATACAGAATTGTTTAATGAACTGAATAAAAATAAAACGCATTCTCCTTACCCCGATGGTATGGATGTGGCTATTTGTTGCATGAACATAGAAACTCATGAATTGGCATTTTCTGGAGCCATGAGGCCGCTGATCTTGGTAAGAAACAATGAAGTAATTGAAATTAAATCATCTCGTTACCCTATCGGGTTTTATAACGATGTTTCTAAAAAATTTATTTCAGAAAACATACAACTAAAAACCGGTGATTCTTTTTACATTTTTTCCGATGGATACATAGATCAATTTGGAGGAGATACTTCCGAGTATAAAGAGGGAAAAAAATTAAATAAAGTTCGATTTAAAGAATTACTCTTAACCATTAATGAAATGGAAATAGAAGAACAAGAAACATTTTTAGAGTACGCATTAAATAACTGGAAACAGCAGTTAGAGCAAACCGATGATATTGTGGTATTAGGCGTAAAAATTTAACTGCAAAAAATCATATTTCTTGTGTTATATTTGCCACCTTGTAAATAATTGAATATATGTTAGTAATGAAATTTGGTGGTACTTCTGTTGGCTCTTCAGAGCGAATAAAAGCCCTCGTAAAACTTGTTGTAAGCGAACAAAATAAAATAGTGGTCCTTTCGGCTATGGCCGGAACCACCAATTCGCTGGTAGAAATTTGTAATTCCTTATACAATAAGGAAACAGAGAAAGCTAATCAACAGATTAATTCCTTAGAGGAAAAGTATTTTCAAGAAATACAAAAACTATATACTACCAATGAAAACAGAGAAAGAGGAAAAGAATTAATAAAATCTCATTTCGACTACCTGAGGTCGTTTACACAAGATATGTTTACCTTATTCGAAGAGCGTGCTGTACTAGCACAGGGCGAACTTATCTCAACCGCCATGTTCCATTTTTATTTGAAAGAAATAAATATTAATTCGATATTGCTACCCGCACTTAATTTTATGCGAATAGATGAAAACGATGAACCCGACTACATTTCCATAAAAGAAAATCTGAACAAGGAACTAGAAAAATATCCCAATCAAAAACTTTTTATTACTCAAGGTTACATCTGCAGAAATGCTTTTGGAGAAATTGATAATTTAAAAAGAGGGGGTAGCGATTATACGGCATCTATTATTGGTGGGGTATTAAAAGCCAAAGAAATTCAAATTTGGACAGATATAGACGGAATGCACAATAACGACCCGCGCATCGTAGAAGGCACCAAACCCATTGCAAAACTATCGTTCGATGAAGCAGCCGAACTAGCCTATTTTGGGGCAAAAATACTGCACCCGCAAAGTGTTTTTCCGGCACAACAAAACCATGTTCCCGTTCGCTTAAAAAACACCATGCAGCCCGAAGCAGAAGGCACTATTATTTCCGACCATTCCGATGGAACAGGAATTAAAGCAATTGCTGCAAAAGATGATATTACCGCAATTAAAATAAAATCGGGAAGAATGTTATTGGCCTACGGTTTTTTAAGAAAAGTGTTCGAAGTGTTTGAAATTTATAAAACTTCTATTGATATGATTACTACTTCAGAAGTAGCTGTATCTCTTACCATAGATAACAATAAAAACATAGCAGAAATAACACAAGAGTTAGAAAAATTTGGACAGGTAGAAATCGATGAAAATCTTACAATTATTTGTATTGTAGGCGATTTGGTGGCCGAGAGCAAGGGTTTGGCACTTACCATTTTTGATGCACTTAAAAATATTCCTGTTCGTATGATTTCGTACGGAGGAAGTACGCATAACATTTCGGTTTTAATAAAAACCGAAAACAAAAAGGAGGCTTTAAATGCGTTACATAAAAAACTATTCTAACTATGTTTAACGGAGAAACCATAAACCTTTTCAGAAAGCAAAAAACACCTTTTTACTTTTACGATATCAATTTGCTTACACGTACTCTGCAAGAAGCCAAGCAAGAAGCTGATAAATATCAATTCCATATTCATTATGCATTAAAAGCAAATGCCAATCCCCACATCTTAAAGTTAATAGGTAGCATGGGGTACGGAGCCGATTGCGTGAGCGGAAACGAAATTAAAAGAGCAGTAGAATGCGGTTTCCATACTTCTCATATTGTATTTGCAGGAGTAGGAAAAAGCGATGAAGAAATAAACATCGCTCTTTCTAATAATATTTTCTGTTTTAACTGCGAGTCGGTTGCTGAAATGGTTGTGTTAAACGAGTTAGCCGAAGCATTTGGAAAAAAAGCACGCATAGCTATTCGTATCAACCCTAATGTAAATGCACATACACACCATTATATTACCACCGGCTTAGAAGAAAATAAGTTTGGAATTAGCATGTGGGAATTAGAAGACGTACTGAACGTAATAAAGTCATTAGCCCATATTGAATTAATCGGATTGCATTTTCATATTGGCTCACAAATTACCGATCTCGATGTGTTTAAAGGTTTATGTGTTCGTATCAACGAAATTCAGCAATGGTTTTTCAGGCATCAACTTATTCTAGAACATATAAACGTAGGCGGAGGGTTGGGCATAGATTATTACAAACCCGATGAAAATCCTATGCCCGATTTTAAAAAATATTTTTCCATTTTCAACGAATTTCTGGAAATAAGGCCAAAACAAAAAGTGCATTTTGAGTTGGGTAGGGCCTTGGTAGCCCAGTGTGGTAGTTTAATCACTAAAGTACTATATGTTAAAAAAGGAGTACAAACCAATTTTGCCATTGTAGATGCCGGAATGACGGAGCTACTTCGTCCTGCCCTCTACCATGCATATCATAAAATAGAAAATCTTTCTGCTACGGGAAATAATCAAAAGTACGATGTGGTGGGACCTATTTGCGAATCGAGCGATTGCTTTGGAAAAGCCGTAGAGTTACCCGAAACAGTACGTGGCGATATTCTTGCCCTGCGTTCGGCAGGTGCCTATGGTGAAGTAATGGCCTCGGCTTATAATTTAAGAGATATTGTGGGGGCTGTATATTAAAAGCCGTAAATTTATTTCCAGACACTCAAGTGAAATTTATGTAAGAACTTGATTAATTCCTTACATTTGGTCGAATAATATTAAAACCTAAAACGTATGAAATTAAAAATTATGTCCATTCTTTTGATGGGTTTTGTATCAGTAAGCCATTTAGCTATTGGTCAAAACAACACAACAAAACAATTTGTGCCGAATAGTTCGGCATCCGATTTTTCTATTTTAAAAATTACCGAAAAGGAACAAATTACGGCATCCTTTATGAAAGGTAAAATTGATGGAAAAGATGCACTAAGTGTGGTGTTAGAAAACAACCGAAACGAATCTAAAAATGTAGTTTGTAAAGTGAAGGAGAATACTGGAAGAGTGGTATTAACAGGAGAAATTCTCATAAATTCTGGAGAAAAAATAGCTGCTTTCCATTCAGATAAGTTAAACGGAAATTTAGTATTCATTGTTCCCGAAGGAAAAAAAGCAACCGATTATCAAGTTGAACTAATTTTAAAATAAATAACCATGAAAAAGATATTTACATCTATATTGAGTTTAGCATATGTATTTGCGAATGCTCAAACAACACAAACCTTTAATTATACAGGTTCCATTCAAACATTTACTGTTCCTTCTTGTGTTAATTCTATAACAATTCAGGCAAAAGGAGCACAAGGTGGATATACGGATTATAGCGGAGGTAAAACAGGAGGACTAGGTGCTGACATTAAGGGTACATTTACAGTAGTGCCCGGTCAAACATTAAATATATTGGTAGGCGGTATGGGGGTTAAATTAACTCCAGGCTCAGGAGGATTATATCTTAGTGCTGGAGGAGGTGGAGGTTCATTCGTATGGGATCCAAACAATCAAACAAACCCAATGATTGCAGCCGGTGGTGGTGGCGGTGCAAACTCATGTAGTTATACAGATGGAGACCCCGGATTAGCAACTCTTGGAGGAAGCGGATTGGGTGGAGCATCATTGTGCGGAGGAGGTTGCGATAATGGCAATGGTGTTGGTGGTGGAGGTGCAGGTTGGAACGGAGATGGGGCATCGTGTGGTGGATGTGCAGTAGCAAAATCGCCAATTAACGGAGCTGCAGGAGGTGTTCCTTGCATGCCTTTAGGGGGTTCTTATCTCGGAGGAACTGGAGGCTACGGAGGCGGTGGGCAAGGTGACGGCAATTGTGGTGGTGGCGGTGGCGGTGGTGGTTACACCGGAGGTGACGGAGGTGGAAATACCATTATTTGCCCTGCTTCTCCTTCAAAAGGAGGAACTTCATATAATGCCGGAACGAACCAAACAAACACAGGTGGCGTTAATTCAGGAAACGGTGTGGTAATCATAACGTATACTGCCTCTGTAGTTGCCGGTACTGCCACGGCTGTTAATGATACATTGTGTTACGGTGATTCAACCATTATAGATTTGAGTGGTTCCAACGGAACTATACAGTGGGAAGTATCTACAAACGGAGGAGGAACATGGAATGCCATTCCCGGAGCCACCAACAGTACCTATAACACTTCAGCATTAACTGTAAATACATGCTTTAGAGCAGAAGTAACATGCGGTTCTTCGGTTTATTCAAACATGGTTTGTGTTGTAGTGAATCCACTTCCAACAGTTGCCTTTACTATGCAAGATACCGTTTGTTTAAATAATGGTACAGTTACCCTATCAAGCGGAACACCAAACGGAGGAACATACAGCGGAAATGGAGTAACAGGAAATATCTTCGATCCACAAGTAGCGGGTTTAGGTACACACACAATCA
>JABWCF010000010.1 GCA_013359255.1 Flavobacteriales bacterium | reverse complement strand
CGCCTACAAAACCTGTATCGGGCAGGGTATTGGGCAGGTTTTGGCTAATGGCCGAAAGGGTAAATATGCTCATAAAAAAGCATAATAAACTAATTTTTACATAATTGGGGGGGGGGGGAGGGGTAAATGTACCCTTGTTGTTTTTGTGTACTTGCATCATATTTTTAGGGTTTGGTGCAGCTAAAGATAAAGAAGTTATTTTTATTTCCCATAGTGTATTTGTAAAAAATTTGTCCATTCGAGTGAATTTCACGATTGAAATGAGTGAAATTTGTATCGAGAATACAAATTTTCAATAATAAGGTGAAATAAGCAGGTACACCAATACTCCTGAAATGGTAACATAAAGCCATAATGGAAAGGTTATTCTTGCTATTTTTTTATGCCTATCAAACTTTTCAGCAAGAGCTCTGGAAAATGTAATTAAAACGAGAGGTACAATAAGTACCGATAACAAAATATGTGTAAGCAAAATAAAATAATAAATGTATTTTATTATTCCCTCTCCCCCAAACTTGGTTGATTCGTGCGTAGAATGATATAAAACGTAGGATAGGAGAAAACA
Organism: Flavobacteriales bacterium; assembly: GCA_013359255.1. Taxonomy (GTDB): domain Bacteria; phylum Bacteroidota; class Bacteroidia; order Flavobacteriales_E; family Vicingaceae; genus BCD5. Next base: position 109,467 of record JABWCF010000010.1, on the reverse strand, counting down.
AACTGATAAAACCAACGCTGTAATCATTAGTTTTTTATGTAAAATCTTTTTCCCTTTTTTTACAGCTCGTACAGCCAGTACTAAAAGCAGAGAAGTGATTCCATTTATTGTTGCATTAAGTAATGGGAGGAAATGAAGAAGTGAATTTGAGGAATTAATTTTAGGTAAAAAAAATAAAACGACAACCAATAATGGAATTAGTATTGATGCGGTTATTATAAAATACTTCAACCTCCCCAACATTTTTTTATTTCTTCTTTTTGGGAATATGTTCGCTTGCCATTAAAATACGAATGGCATCTTTTAATTTTTTTGCTTCCGATGTACTAGTACCGTCAAAATACCCTCTAATATGCCCTTCTTTATCTAGCAGAATAAGCATTTCGGAATGTAAAAAACCACCTGGAGCTATTTCATCGGGCATAGCACTTACAAAATATCCTTTCATGGCAATGTTATATATCTCGTCCTTGTTGCCTGTAAGAAAATGCCACTGGTTACCGGCATGTACCTTTTCGGCATATTCGGCAAGTACAGGTACTGAATCATTTTCCGGATTTACGGTGTGCGAAACAAAAAGAATATCCTTGTTTCCTTCAAATGTTTTTTGCACATCGTAAATATGAGTTGCCATTTTAGGGCAAATGGTGGGGCATTTCACAAAGAAAAAATTAGCCACTACTATTTTTTCTTTCATTTCTTCTTGTGTAAATTTTTTGCCATGCTGGTTTATAAACGAAAACTCCGGAATGGTAAAGTATACCGTATCTGTTTTTTCTTTTCCGTTTTCAATGCGAGAAGTAGCCTCTCTTGGACCGTAGTATGGCAAACTAAAGATATTGTGTTTGCCAACCGTTAAAAACAGATAAACAAAAGAGGGCAACAAAAGTATTGCCCCCAGTATTATTATTTTTTTTACGTTGCTTTTTTTTCTCATGTATTTTTCATCTCTATCTGTACAAGGCATCAAAATCAAAGAGAGCCAAGGCTTCGTTGATAAGAATAAGTACAGTGTAGATGACAAAGATACTATAAGGAACGATAACGGTAAAAATAAAACTTTTTACCTCATCGCGCATGTGCATATAGTATGCAACAATAAAATAGGCTTTCAAAAGAGTAAGAAAAATAAACGTAGTTTTAATTAAACCCCAGTTTAAACCCCAACTTTTCCAAAAGATGCCGAGCATTACTTCTAATGCGGTGATGCCTAGTAAAACCCAAAATATATTCCAAATCATTTTACGCACTTTTTTACCATCTTCTTCCGAATGATGAACGGCAAATTCGTAGTGTTCGTTTTCTGAATGTATCATAATTATATATTTAAACTATTTATACTAAGTAAAAGAATGTGAATACAAAAACCCATACAAGGTCAACAAAGTGCCAGTATAAACCGACCTTTTCAACCATTTCGTAATGCCCTCTCTTTTGATAGGTTCCTTTTAAAACATTTAAGAAAATAATAAAATTCAGCACCACTCCACTAAACACGTGTGTACCATGAAACCCTGTAATAAAGAAAAAGAAATTGGCAAAAAGAGGGTGGCCATATTCGTTTCGCACCATATTGGCTCCAAATACTTCTTTTCCGTTGTTTACAATTTCTGCCACTTGTGCTCCGGAAACTTTAATATACTCTCCGCTTAAATCTTTCCAGGGTAATGCAAGAATATCTTTCGTTTCGTTTGCCCAACGAGCCATAAGCCCCGAAGTTTGTTTTACGCTTCCATCTGGCATGGTATAATTGCCCACTCCCATTTCAATGGCTCCCCATTCTGTTCCATGAATAAAATGGTACCACTCCCAGGCTTGAGAGCCAACAAATATCAATCCCCCAATAATGGTCATTCCCATCCAAAAACTTACTCCTTTTTTGTCCATTCGGTGTCCGGCTTCAACAGCCAATACCATAGTAACCGAACTCATAATAAGGATGAACGTCATTAAGGCCACGTAGATTAACGGGTGGTCGCCATGCATAAAAGGAAAATGAGTAAAAACATTTTCGGCACTGGGCCATATATCGTAAAATCGGTGGCGCATAAAACCATACGAAGCCAAAAAGCCCGCAAAAGTTAAGGCATCGGAAACAAGAAAAAACCACATCATCATTTTACCGTAGCTCATACCAAAGGGGGCTTTGCCACCACCTCCCCAAGCTGTTTTTGCATCTACTGCATGTGTGTTTGCTGACATATTTATTTATTTAATTTAAAGGTTTACGATATAAAAAATAAAAATAAAAACAGGTACACCCACAAGCCTCCTAAAAAATGCCAGTAAATACCTGCCAACTGAATACCTAAATTATTTTCTGAGGTATATTTTTTTGCTGCTGATTTAGAAAGCACAACCGCCATAGCTATTAAGCCTCCTAATAAATGCAGCAAGTGCATACCCGATAAAACGTACATATAAGAACTTCCGGCCACACTCTGCTTACCGGCAAAAAATACACCTTGATTAACCAAATCGTTCCATGCCATTACCTGAAAAATGGTAAACAAAATTCCCAACAGAAGAGTAAACAGCACCCATAAAGTGGTTTTGCCTGTTTCATTTTTCTTAGCCGAATTACCGGCTAAATAAAAAGTAAAACTGCTTATTACAATAACAATAGTGCTTACATAAAACATAGAAGGCATGGTAAAGGTTACCCAAACCTTACTGGCAGCTTTGCTTACAATGGCTGCACTAGTAAAGGCCGCAAAAAGCATTACAATGCTACCAATAGCAATCCACAAAAGTGGCTTAGATGTTTTTTGCTTTATCTCTTCAGCCGAAAAATGATATTCTGTGTTGGTTGTAATGTTCATATCCTTTAAAGTTTATCTAAGTACATTATTATAAATAAAAGTGGTAAATATAAAAAGGAAAAAAACATTAAACGAGTTGCATATTTTTCCTTCAGATAAATAAAAAGGAGAACGGAATTTAGGGTTAATAAAGCACCTAAAATCATAGAAAAAATAGCGTAATAGATTCCCGAAATATTAAAAATAAAAGGGAGTAAGCCTGCAGGAATAACCGATAATGTAGTAACTAAAATAATGAAAGCCGATGCCTTATTTTTTCCTTTAATGCTTGGTAACATTTTAAAGCCGGCTAAAGAATAATCAGCATCTAACTTCCATGCAATAGACCAAAAGTGAGGGAATTGCCAAGCAAACTGAACTAAAAAAAGCAAACCCGGTTCAACTCCAAATTTTCCGGTTGCAGCCACCCAACCAATCATTGGCGGAATAGAGCCTGGAAAAGCTCCGACAAATACTGAAATAGGTGAGATTCTTTTTAGAGGGGTGTACAGTAAAACGTATAAAAAAAGAGCCATGGCTCCTAGAATTCCACAAAGCGGATTTAACTGAAACCATAAAAGCGTAATACCCAGCACTCCAAAAAGCGAGGCTACAAGATAGGCTTCCGGCAAACTCATTCTTCCGGTAACAAGAGGTCTGAGTTGCGTGCGGTGCATGAGCTTATCAAAATCTCTTTCTATTACTTGATTAAAACCATTTGAAGATGCAGTAACTAAAAAACCTCCGGTTATTAAATATAAAAAATCGGCATAATTAAAAGATTCGGCTGCCAACAGGTACACTATAGCGGCAGAAAAAACAACCAACAAGGATAAACGAAATTTTGAAAAAACAATATAGTCCGTCAATTTAAGAACTACTGCTTTCTCTAAACTAAAATTTTTGGTTTGTGAGTTTGATTTCATTTGTAAATAAAACTTGTCCTTTATCGGACAATGATACTACTTTTTTTAATTTTATGAAATTGTTTTTATTATTTAGAACAATTATAAATAAAAAAAGGTTCTTCAATAATCGAAATATCTGTTTATTAATGATGTACGTATGCCAAACGAAATCATATTTATATTTTCACTTATGTTTAATACGGCATAACTTCTTTTTGAATACGCAACGAATACCTGAAGATTTGAGGCATAATTGAGCAGATAAGAAACCGATATCTGAGCATTGAATTGTTTCACCTTATTTCCCTGCAATAATTTATTGTTATAATTTTTAGTCCTTGTTGAATAAAGATTGTACACGTTTCCACCCATATTATTCCCTTTTACATCGGCTCCGTAAACAGAGGCTGTGGCTAAAATTTCCGACTGCACCCGCTTAAATCTGTATCGGATAATTCCTACCGTTTCTAAAAAATTAGCACCTAAAGGATGAGCCAATGGTTGGTTAAAATGAGCGTAATTCTGTACACCTAGCCCGAATGGAATTTTTGTATCGTGTGCGTATGTAAACGGACGGGCCAAATTGATTTCGCCTTGTAAAAAAAGATTTTTTGCTCCGAATACATCAAAAAATTTAGACCCTAGTTGCCATGCAAATTTATTGGCCCACCAACCTTTTCCTGCCCGTACCTCTTTTAGCAAAAACTCATCGAGCAATAGTTGCGTATATAAAATATTTTTTTTATTTATAGTAAACTTCAGGTTTGTTCCTATCAATGCATTATCTGACGAACCTAGTGAATATTCAATGGGTCTGTAAAAAACTACAGGATTTATATAGTTTACATCTAAACCTCTGTAAAAATCGCCATCTTGTGCTTGCCAAACAATGGTTTCAAAAAAGCCAATACTCAACCATTTGCTCACATTCCAGTTTAAGTAATGAGTAGCTGCAAATTTGTTGAAATAATGTTCTGCTTTTCCTTGTGCTAATCGAATGTCTTTAAAATTACTCAACAACATAAAATACTTTAGTTTCCAAACTCTTGCACTGGCTTTAAAATAAGGATAATTATACGCTGCATCGGATAAAAGCACAGAGCGGTAACCTTCTCCTATAAAATGTTTTCCGGAACCCATTTGCAGATTAAAAATTTTGTTTGGGGAATAGGAAATGTAGCCTGAGAAAAAACTCGCTTCATGCCCCAGCGATGTAGCGTGTGCATAGCCAACGCCCGGAACAACTTCCGATTTTTTAATAATAGAATCGTAATAATATGGGTAGGCTGAATGTTCTGAAAAAAAAGTAAGTCCAAACGCTATTTTTTTCCACTCATAATACGTATCTGCACCCACATTGTGTTGGAATAAAAAACGCGAAACAGAATCTGTTTTTTCGTTTATGCCAACTACACTAATAATAGGTCGTACAGGTAATGATCCATTTATTTTGAATTCATCGTTCTTTGGTAAAAATATATTTTTAATCGAATCGCTATGAAAAACTTGTTCTACTTCGTGTTTTATATATGGTTTTACAGAAGTATGAAATAGCTCATTAGTGTATAACTCTTTCTCGTACCAACTTTGCATAGTATGTTGCATGGGTAAAAGTGCCGACTGAGAGTATGTCCATTTAACAATAATACCGAGCAACGTAACAAGAATATATTTGTGTACAGGCAAATTATTTCAATTTATCTTTAAACAAAAAGGGCGATAAAAACAAAGAAGTGGAAAATACAGCAATAATTAAAAAAGTAATACTTGGAGTTAATCCGCATATAAATACAGCAGCACATACAACCGCAATATTCATCAGGTAAATTAAACCAACAGCTTGCTGATGAGACAAACCCAGACGCAACAGTTTATGATGAATATGATTTTGGTCGGCACTGAATGGAGAAACTCCTTTTATAGTTCTATAAATAAATACACGCAACGTATCGGTAAGCGGATATGCAAGAATAGCCATTGTTAAAATGGGTTTTGAAATATGAATTAAATGAACCGGAACTTTTACCGAATCGTATTCAATTAATTCTATAGCCATTACACAAAGTATAAATCCAACGGTAAGGGAGCCCGAATCGCCCATAAAAATTTTGGCTGGCGAAAAATTAAATATCAAAAAAGCAGCTAACGAACCTGCCAACGAAAAGGCTAGCACTGCGTATGGATAATCTCCAACCATAAAAAACCAGGTACCGAACACCACCGAAGCAATAAGTCCTACTCCTCCGGCAAGCCCGTCAAGTCCATCAATAAGGTTATATGCATTTACAACTACAATATAGGTAAATAAAGAAAGGGCTACTCCTCCCCACTCTGGCAATTCCCGAATATTAAACAAGCCATGCATACTCGTTAGTTTAACTTGTGCCAAAAAAACCATTATAAATGCTACGATACCATGTGCTATCAACTTCATTAAAGGAGATGCCCCGTATAAATCATCTTTTATTCCCACAAAAAAAAGCGATAAGATGCATGGGATAATATACTTTAAACTTCCTATCTCGGTGGCAGGAAACCATAAGAGATAAGAAAACAAGGTGCCGGCAAAAATCATAATACCTCCCATAGACGGCACTTTCGATTTATGTAACTTTCTCTTTTCATCGGGCATATCGAACAAGCCCTTTAGTTTTGCCACTCTAATAAATGCAGGAGTAGAAAATAACACAATTACAAACGATGTGAGTATGGGCAGTGCAAGGATTTTCAATGTGTTAAATTTTAATCAAAATTATTTAAAAATCGTAGTATGTATTAAATAGTTGTGTTTTTATTCCAATACTAAAGATGTTGTTCTGTTTGTTTATTATTCCAATTAGGTTATTTGTTGTAAACCAATTCGAGGTCAAGGGTTCATGCACTTGCCTGTAACAGTAGCCTAAATAGATATGAAGATTATTTCTTCGATTCACTATAAAACTCAGAGTAGATTGGATAGAATAAAATTCGGTTTGCCAGCTTTGAGCATTATTTCCTAAATAATTGGTAAAGGGGGCGTTATAATACAGCTCTTTTGATGCATACATTAGTTTAGAATCGATAAATAATCGTTTAAAATTATACTGTGCCATAAATACAAACTCATTAAAGCCACTACCATAAGGATGTGCCAATGGTTCGTAGTAATGAGAGTAATGCTGAAAAGGAATAGGTGACTTATATATATCGGCAGCAGCCATGTTGTACTCAGCCAGTAGAAACATTTTTTTTATTCCGAAATATTTAACACCTGCCTGCCATGCCGTTTGATTTTTGATGCCCGAAAGTGCAAACTGCCCGTATATAATGGTTTTAAAAGGTAAGTTTATTTTTATGGTATTTCCAAGTAGCACATTATTTTTGTTGTTAAACCCGTATTGTGCCGCATTTACAAATAGTATAGGATTTATATAATTAAAATTAAAAGGCTTTGTGCCTGAAGAATCCATGCGTTGCCAAATGATTCCCTGAAAAAAACCGATGGTAACCATTTTATTAAAACGATATGCGGCATAATGAAAACTACCGAGTTTATTTCTAAAATTTGCTTCGGGTGTTGTCGGATTTGGGGTGCGTTCTAAATTTATCAGAGAATTATAAATAACCGAATACATTAGCTTATTATTAAATGCCCAAAGTGTAGTTTTAAAAAATGGGTAATTAAAAGTTGCATCTGAAAGAAGTAGAGAACGGTACCCATCGCCTACAAAATGCTTATCGTGCCCTAGCTGAATGTTTATCCATTTTGCAGGTGTATAAGAAATATATCCTTGGGAAAAGGCATAATCATAACCATTTTTCTTAAAAGGTTTAGTTCTGCCCTGCCCGGGCACCGGTCCGTAACCCGGTCTTTGAAGCCATTGATTTGTATTTTTAGAAAAATACCATTCTGCCTTTGATTCTATGTAATCGTTTATGTAATTCGGGAAAAAAGATTGGTTCTCGTAAAAAGAAGAGGTAAAGGAAAAGGTGCTGCCTATGTTGCCTCTTATAATAAACCCTCTGGTGTTATTAGATATTTTGTGCCCTAGCGTATCTGAAATATCTGTGCTCTTACTAAAATGAAAAAGCGGGTCGGCTGTTAGCCAAAATTCGCCCGAATCTATTTTTAATAAATTTTCATACAAGGTTTTTCTTACAAACCAGTGACGATGGGTATTTTTAGAGTAGCGAAATAAATGAGCATCGATTTTTGAAGCATCAAAGTTGCTATCATTTTTGTGCAAATACATTCTGCTTTGCAAAAGCGGTTTCAGTGAGGTGTGCTCCTGTAATTTTTCATAATACACTTCGGTATTTCTTGAAAATTGCCAGGTTAATGGAACATTTTGTTGTTGAGCCGAAAGGATAAACGAAGTAAAAAAAAACATTGAGTATACTGTACTTTTAAGACTCATGTTTTTTAAGCAAACGGAGTTTCTTTCACTTCGTTATATACAGCCTCTATACCCTCTTTAAGTGAAATGCGAGGGCTCCATCCTAATTGTTTCAGCTTAGATATATCGAGTAATTTTTTGGGTGTTCCGTCCGGCTTGGTTGTGTTAAAGGTTAATACCCCTTTGAAGCCCACAATTTCTTTAACCAATAAAGCAAGGTCTTTTATAGAAATATCTTCTCCGCAGCCGATATTTATTAACGTAGAATCGTTGTCATTCTGCATTAAAAAATAACAAGCATCGGCTAAATCATCAACATGTAAAAACTCCCGCATCGGAGAACCGGTTCCCCAAATTTCCACTTCGGGTTTATTTTCAATTTTTGCGACATGAAATTTTCGCAGTAAGGCAGGTAATACGTGCGAATTATTTAAATCGTAATTATCGTTGGGGCCATACAAATTGGTAGGCATTACAGAAATAAAATTACAACCATACTGACTTCGGTATGCTTCGCAAAGTTTTATGCCTGCTATTTTAGCGATGGCGTATGGTTCGTTGGTTGGCTCTAATAAACCGGTAAGCAAATACTCTTCTTTTAAGGGTTGTGGAGCAAGTTTTGGATAAATGCAAGAAGATCCTAAAAACATAAGTTTGGTAACCTTATTTAAAAAAGAAGCATGAATGATGTTTGCTTCCATCATTAAATTATCGTATAAAAATTCGGCTCGGTATGTATTGTTGGCTTGTATTCCTCCTACTTTAGCTGCCGCCAGAAAAACGTATTCTGGTTTTTCTTTTTCAAAGAAATGAAATACAGCTTGTTGATTTCTTAAATCAAGTACAGAAGATGTTTTGGTTATAATATTTACATAGCCTTGAGCCGTTAGTTTACGTATCAACGCAGAACCCACCATTCCGCGATGTCCGGCAACATATATTTTGGCATTTTTATTCATAGTAGTTTAAGATATTGTGCCCGCCATCTAATAAATATTTATCGCGTTCAAATAATTTTAAATCGGAGCGTACCATTTCTTTTACCAGTTCATTGATGGTGCAACTTGCTTTCCACCCCATTTTTGAATGGGCTTTAGAAGCATCTCCGATTAACAAATCTACTTCTGTTGGCCTGAAGTAACGAGGATCTACTTCTACCAACACCTCGCCTGTTTCGGCATGATATCCTTTTTCGTTTTCGTCTTTTCCTTTCCATTCTAATTTTATTCCTACTTCATAAAAGGCCATATTAATAAATTCACGAACAGAGGTTGTAATTCCGGTTGCAAGCACAAAATCATCGGGTTCGTTTTGTTGCAGCATCAACCACATTCCTTCTACATAATCTTTTGCATGCCCCCAATCTCGCTGTGCATCGAGGTTTCCAAGATAAATTCTTTTTTGCAATCCCATTTTAATTTTTGCTACTCCTCGCGTAATTTTTCTGGTAACAAAAGTTTCGCCTCTAACGGGGCTTTCGTGGTTAAATAAAATTCCGTTACAGGCATACATTCCATATGCTTCGCGGTAATTTTTTGTAATCCAAAAAGCATAGAGTTTTGCCGCAGCATACGGACTTCTTGGATAAAACGGGGTTTCTTCGTTTTGAGGAACGGCTTGTACTTTTCCGTATAATTCGGAGGTAGAGGCCTGATAAAATCGTGTTTTCTTTTCTAAACCTAAAATACGTATTGCTTCTAGTAATCTGAGTGCTCCTACTGCATCTGCGTTGGCTGTATATTCAGGGGTTTCAAAGGAAACCATTACATGCGATTGGGCGGCCAAATTATAAATCTCATCGGGTTGAACTTCTTGCACTATGCGGATTAAATTGGTAGAGTCTGTCATATCGCCATAATGCATATAAAAGTTTACACCTTCTTCGTGAAAATCTTTGTATAGATGATCTACTCTATCGGTATTAAACATAGAACTTCTACGTTTTATTCCATGAACTTCGTATCCTTTTTTAAGTAAAAATTCGGCCAAATAAGCACCATCTTGTCCTGTAACACCTGTAATTAAGGCTCTTTTTTTCATTTTTATCGGTTATTAAAGAAATACAAGTTTACGAAATATCCCTCGTTTATAAAGTAATCCAACAAATTGCAATGTAATTTTAGAGTAGTGTTTGATTTTGTTTTTCTGCTTCGTATCCTGTATCAATAAGCAAATGGTGGCCTTCCGCAGCTTCAACGGCAAGTTGGTCGCAACGCTCGTTTTCTGGGTGTCCGGCATGCCCTTTAATCCAGTTGAATCTTATTTTATGTTTGGGGTATATTTTTAAAAAACGATGCCATAAATCAACATTTTTTTTCTTTTTAAAGCCGCTTTTTTGCCAGGTAAATACCCATCCTTTTTCTACGGCATCAACCACATATTTAGAATCTGAAAAAATGTGAATTTCGGCTTGAGGCAGTTTAATCATTTCTAAGCCTACAATAACGCTTAATAATTCCATTCGGTTATTTGTTGTAAGCCTATATCCCTGAGCTACTTCTTTTCGGTGTTTACCAGAAATAAGCACAATTCCATACCCTCCGGGGCCAGGATTTCCTTTAGCGGCACCATCGGTGTATATGGAAATTTTAGACATTTAAATTCCTAAATTGGTGCGAAATAATTTTACTGCGAGAGCTAATAATACAATTCCAAATACTTTTCTTAAAATATTTATTCCTCCAATACCTAAAAATTTTTCTATTCGGGCAGCCGATTTTAATACCACATAAACCACTATTACATTAATGATGATAGCTATAATAATGCTTTCGATATGGTATTCGGCTCTCATTGAAAGGAGTGAGGTAAGTGTTCCGGTACCTACTAATAAAGGAAAGGCAATGGGTACAATAGAGGCAGTGGCAGGAGCTTCATCTTTATATAGTTTTATTCCTAAAATCATTTCGAGCGAAAGGAAAAATAAAATAAGGGAGCCGGCAATGGCAAACGAACTAATGTCGATACCAATAAGTGAGAGGATAGATTCTCCAACAAATAAAAAAACAACCATAATAAAAAAGGCTACGATACTGGCTTTTTCGGATTGTATGTGCCCCACCTTTTGTCGCAAATCAATTATAACAGGCAAAGACCCGATTACATCAATAACGGCAAACAATACCATGGTGGCGGTTGCTATTTCTTTTACATTAAATACCATTCTGCAAGTTTACGAATATTAAAACGTATTTATTTGAAGCCTTTTTATAGAAAATTGTAGAATTATTCCTCTTTAAAAAAGGAAAGAAAAGATAAATCTACCATGTGCACACCACTGTAATAATAGTGGAGAATAAAAGGGTAAGAGTATCCTAGCTTAGACATACGCATAGCCCCTTCCTGACAAAGGCCCACCCCATGGCCAAAACCTCGTCCCTTTATTTCTATATGTTCATTATTTAAAGTAACCGTAAAAAAGGCCGATTTTAATTTCCAATCTTCTCTGATTTGGCGTAAAGTTAAATTGCAATCCGGTGTACCTATCAGAAATTTTCTTTCTGTATTCTGTTGATTAAAAAAAGCGGAATCATTGTTGCCTATTTCGAAACAAGGCAGTTTGCTTTTAATATAATTTTTCCATTCGGATAAAGCAATAGATTTCGACCAAACGGCATTATTTTCTTTTAAACAAAAAGTGTCTTTTACTGCTCTAAGGTATGGCAAGGGCAACCTCCACACCTCTTCGGAATTACAGGTTTGTCCGCCACAATTAGAAAAGAAGGCTGCGGTAATTAAATTAATATCGCTATCTACTATTACAATGTTATTGGTTTGTAGTGCGGCATTTTTTATTGCCAACGATTTAGGTTTTCCATTATATGCTTGACAGTGTACTTCATCGCATAAATTAAAGCCATCGGAAGAGTGGCGTGTTAAATTATTTAATGCATAGGTTCGGCAAATAATGGCCTGCAGCTTAAAGTATTCTGGAGGTGGGCTTTTGCCTACTTCGGCTTCTACTACTCCGGAAATATAATTATCTAAAAAAATATTGTTTATTAGGGTAAGATGATTATTGTATGGATGTGGCCATACTTTTAAATTGTCTTCGTACACTCTGTATTCGTATGATGGATTAATGAGCTTTAGCTTAAAATTATTTTCGTATTCTGTGCCTATAAAGGTTAGTTTTTTAAATATTCCTAAATCGGTATCTAATGATTTTAAGGAAAACTTACCTCCTCCCATATTATTTACGTACACCATCTCGTTTAGCGATAGTTCAATTACTTTTCCGTTTTCGGAATATACGTTATATCTACCCGAATTTACAGCAAAAACGAAATTTTGTATTTTCTTGTTGGTATACATTCCAACATCTACCAGTTGCTGCGAGAAAGAGAAAAAGTACCCAAAGAAATAAAAAACAAAAATGAAGAATCTCATCTTTCAAAAGTACATCGAGTAAAAATTTGTATGCCTATTTTACCTAAGAGTTATTAAAACAGAAATTAACAAGACAAGTATTGCAACATAAGTTTTGCCGTTTTTTCGGAAGCTCCTTTGCCTCCTAATTTTTGTTTTAGTAAGACAAAATCGTTTTTCATCAGCTCTCTTTTAGGCATTCCGGGTAAAATTTCTTTTAATTCTTTAGCTATTTGCTTTTCGTTAAAATCGTCTTGTATCAACTCTTGCACAACAGGTTTATCTAATATTAGATTTACCAACGAAATATATTTTACTTTTATTAATCGCTTTGCGATTTGGTATGAAATATTGCTACCCTTGTAACAAACCACTTCGGGCACTTCAAAAAGTGCCGTTTCTAAAGTTGCTGTTCCGGAAGTTACGAGGGCGGCAGTAGCATGTTGCAACAATGCATATGTTTTTCCAAATAAAACTTTTGTGCTTTCGTTTACGAATGTATTATACATTTCGGGCAACTGAGAGGGGGCTGCTGCAATTACAAACTGGTAATTTTTAAAATGCTTACACGCTTTTAACATTTCGGGTAGCATTGCATTTATTTCTTGCTTACGACTGCCCGGAAGAAGTGCAATAATGGGTTTCTCTACTAATAAACTATTTTCGGAGCAAAATTCTGTAAACGATCTTTTCTCTAAGTGGTTAATTGCATCTAACAATGGGTGACCAACAAAATCTACCTGATAATTAAATCTAGCGTAAAATTCTTTTTCAAAAGGTAGAATAACAAACATTTTATCTACTACTTTTTTTATTTTGTGAACGCGAGATTGCTTCCATGCCCACACTTGTGGAGAGATGTAATAGAAAGTTTTTATTTTATTTTTTTTTGCAAATTCGGCAATACGCAAGTTAAAACCAGGATAATCTACAAGAATAAGAACATCGGGGGCATACTGCAAAATATCGGTTTTGCATTTACTTAAATTTTTAAAAATCGTATTAATATTTAGCAACACTTCGGTAAAGCCCATAAAGGCTAAGTCTTTGTAATGTTTTACCAATTCGGCTCCTTGTTGTTGCATTAAATCTCCTCCCCAGCAACGAAAGTGTGCAGAGGAATCTATTTTTTTTATTTCTTTTAAAAGATTAGCAGCATGCAAATCGCCCGATGCCTCTCCGGCAATAATATAGTATCGCATTTAATTTCTTTGTAAAAACAAATATACAATTACCGGAACGTACAAAAAGGTAGCCAACAAAACACCTCTTCCTGCTTTATTGTTATTGCCATTAAGAAACAACCAAAGTATGGCAGCGTTTACAATTACACTTAAACTTAAAATGGGCGATTGATATTCTTTTACATTTAAAAATAAATGAATATAATATTCCGGAGTTCTTGCTCTAAATTTAAGAAAATAGAAAAACCAAAAACCTGCTACCGGGCCCAACAATCCGGCTGTTAAGCCAATCCATAACTTATCAAAAGGCTTTGTGATACTATACATTTTCAATTTTTTTGAGTTCATTTATGCTCTTGTGCGATGTAACATCTGGCTGAACAGGCACCACGCTCACAAAATTATTTTCTAACGCCCATACATCTGTATCCTCTCCCTTGTCATAATTTACAAATTTGCCGGTAAGCCAATAGTATGGTTTCCCGGTTGGGTCTATACGTTCGTCAAACTCTTCTTCCCAATTTGCCATAGCCTGTCGGCAAACTTTTATTCCCTTAATATATTCATTTTCCATTTTAGGAATATTTACATTTAGGCATGTATAGGCGGGTATACCATGCTGTAACGCGTGTTTAATTATTTTTTCGGCATATATTTTCGAAGCCGAAAAGTCGGCATCAATAGAATAATCTAGAAGCGAGAAACCAATAGAAGGTATATTTTCAATAGCTCCTTCCATAGCTGCCGACATAGTGCCTGAATAGATTACATTAATAGAATGATTAGCACCGTGGTTGATTCCCGATACGATTAAATCGGGCTTTTTACCTTTAAATAAAATATTTACCGCCATTTTAACACAATCTACAGGGGTACCACTGCACGCAAAAGCTTGTTTTACCCCTTCAATTTTTACAGGATTTATTCGAATGGTAGAATTTACAGAAATAGCATGCCCCATTCCAGATTGAGGTTTATCGGGTGCCACTACAGTTACTTCGCCAAATTTCGAGGCAATACTTATTAGGGCTAAAATTCCGGGAGCGGTAATTCCGTCATCGTTTACAACTAAAATTTGTTTGGTCATTTACTTAGTTTTAAACAAAACTAAATAAAAAAACGCACCTGAATTGGGGTGCGTTTTTAAGACTCAAGTACTCTTTATCATTTCTATTTGTACTATTTCTAAGAGATATACAGTAAACACTTTTTAATTTTTTATAATTTTCTTTACAATTCTTTCACCGGTATTGCTTTCTATATGCAAAAAGTACAAGCCTCTTGCCTGTGTGGATAAATCGATTGTTGCATTATCGCTATTGATTTTCTCGCTCAATACTATGTTGCCTATACCATCGGTAATTAGTACAGAATTTAATACTCCCTCATTTATTCTAATATTTACTAAATCTGAGGTTGGATTCGGATAAGCTATTACATCATTATTATTTGAACGATCGAAAATGCTTGTACAAACAATAACCTGAACAGTAATTTGATCGGTATTTTCGCATCCGTTTACATCTGTACCTGTAACTGTATATGTATTGGTTGCTAATGGAACGAAAGGAATGTTATTCGTTACTGCATTATTCCAAACGTAATTTGTAGCACCCGATCCAAACAGTGTAACCGCGTCTCCCTCGCAAATAGTGGTAGCAGAAGCATTGGCTACTACATTAGGCAATGCATATAGAAATGAAATTATCGTATTTTGCGGTGTTATACATCCGACATAATCCGTAACAGTAACGGTATAAGTTCCTTCTGTTAAATTAGAAATACTTTGAGTGGTAGCTCCATTATTCCAAGAATACGTATATGGAGGAGTGCCACCACTTGGGTTAGCGGTAGCTATTCCATTGCTTCCGCCTTGGCAGGTAACATTTGTTTTATTCACATTTACCGTAGGGCCACCTACTGAACCTACCGTTGCAACATCTTGGGTTTGACAGTTGTTGCCATCGGTAACGGTTATGGTATATGCCCCGGCAGGAATATTTTGAATCAAAGCCGAAGTGCCACCGTTACTCCATGAATACGTGTAAGGGCCCGTACCATTCAAAATAATTACTTCAGCAGAACCGTTGCTCTGTCCACAATTGGCATTGGTTACCTGAGTAGAAATAGAGGCAGGCTGATTTATAGATACTGTTGTTTGTGCCAACTTCTGACATCCATTTCCTCCGGTAACTAAAACCAAATAAGTTCCGGCTGCTGCCAACGTTACATTGGTAATAGAAGGATTTTGTTGGGAAGAAGAAAATCCGTTGGGGCCATTCCAACTATATGTTCCACCTCCACTACTGCTTAAACTCAAGGTTTGGCCTGCACAAACCGGGGAATTACTTCCTGCTGTTGCAACCGGCTGCGGATTAACAACAACACTTGTTTGTGCTGTATTGGAGCAACCATTGCCTCCGGTAACCAAAACTATATAAGTTCCGGCTGCTGCCAATGTTACGTTGGTAATAGAGGGATTTTGTTGCGTACTTGTAAAACCATTCGGACCTGTCCAACTATAAGATATACCACCCGATGAGGTAAGCGATAAAGTTTGACCTTCACACACCGATCCATTATTTCCAGCTATTGGAGAAGGTAATGTATTTATGGTAACATTAGTTTGTGCCGCATTAGAACAGCCGTTCATTCCGGTAACATTTACAGAATAAATTCCTGCAGCAGCAAGAGTAACACTTGGTATACTTGGTGTAGCATTGCTTGAAGTAAAACCATTCGGACCTGTCCACGAATAAATTACTCCACCGGAAGATGTTAAATTTAATGTTTGACCAACACAAACGGGACTATTGCTACCTATGGTTACATTTGGTTTTGCTTCAATAGTTACAACGGTTTGTGCCGATTTTTGGCAACCATTTACTCCGGTTACTACTACAGTATAAGTTCCAGCTGCTGCAAGAGTAACATTCGTAATATTAGGATTTTGTTGCGTACTTGTAAAACCATTCGGACCCGTCCAACTATAAGATATACCACCCGATGAGGTAAGCGATAAAGTTTGACCTTCACACACTCCAAAATTATAACTGGCCGTGGCATTCGGTTGAGCATTAATAGAAACATTCGTTTGTTGAGTAAGTTTACAACCATTTCCTCCTGTTACTTCAACAGAATATGTTCCTGCATGTGCCGGATTTACATTTGTGATAGACGGATTTTGTTGAGTAGAACTAAACGAGAGAGGGCCTGTCCAACTGTATGAAGTACCACCCGAAGAAGTTAAGTTAAGTGTTTGTGCTTCGCACACGGGCGAATTGCTGCCTATGGTTGCATTAGGTAATGGGTTTACTGTAACAGTAACGGTTTGGCAACTTGCACTAGTTCCTACGCAGCCTCCCGTGCCTCTTACATAATACGTTGTAGTGGTGCCCGGAAATTGAGTAATGTTAGTTCCTCCCCCCACAAGGGAACCTCCACAACTTCCCGTATACCATTGCCAACTGTTGGCATTAACCAAATACCCTGTTACAGTTAACAGTGTACTTTCTCCGTTGCATATAGTTGAAGGGGAAGCAGTAACTGTTGAAATAACCGGCATACCACAGGTTGTAGTAAACTTTAGTATAAATGCATCGTAATTACCACTTAAATTGGTTTGCATGTAAGGATTAACACCATTATTTTGTGTTAAAAAGTTTGTAGATTGTGTTTGTCCTGCCACCCAAATATTCGTTCCGGTGCTCATAATAGAAGCAGACTCATCAACTGTACTACCACCATAATAAGTTGCAGAAATACGCTGACCGTTCATATTAAATTGTAAAATATGTCCATCGGTTATACCTCCGAAAGTGCCCTGATGAAAATTGCCTGCCATTGGATTTAGCAAAGGAAAGTTAGTAGAAGTTGTTTTACCTGTAATCCACATATTAGTACCATCACTATGAATTGAATTACCCCAATCGCCACCACTGCCACCATAGTAAGTAGCCCAAATGCGCACACCCGATGTGTTAAATTTAATAATGATAGCATCTTGTTGTGCATTATATGCTTGTTGATAAGTAGTACCCCCCGGTGCTAATGTGGGAAAATTAGTTGACAGCGTATATCCCGTAACCCAAAAGTTTGTTCCATCACTAAAGCCAGAGTATGCAACTTCGTCTGATGTACCACCGTAGCAGGTTGCCCAAAGCCTTTCTCCAGTAGTGTTAAATTTCAGAATTACAATATCTGAACCTGCATTCCATGTTTGATAGTATGCTCCTCCACCCGGATTAAGTAATGGAATAGAGCCTGCACCTCTTCCAACAATCCAAACACTTCCGCCCTGTGATTGGATAGAATAGCCCACATCTGTTCCGTTTCCTCCATAATAAGTTGCCCAAATTCTTACACCGTTAGAATTAAATTTTAATATAAAAATATCCGGACTTCCACCATAAAATCCGTCAAAATAGGTTGCACCACCTGGGTCTAAAACGGGAAAATTATTTGATCCCGTTTCTCCTGTAACCCAAACATTGGTTCCATCAAAATGTATAGAATGTCCTAATTCATTGCCGCTTCCTCCGTAATACGTAGCCCAAAGTCTTTCTCCTGTTGTATTGAACTTTAATATAAAGGCGTCATCACCTCCACCGGCAGTGTTCTGAAAATACGCCCCACCCCCCGGATTGTGCAAGGGAAATGCACTTGCATTAACATAACCTGTAACCCATACCGTAGAGTTTGTTGAAAAAATAGATAAGCCTCTTGTATAAGAAGCACCTGTTCCTCCACCGTAATAGGTAGCCCAAAGTCGCTGACCATTCGTATTAAATTTTAAAATAAATGCATCCGTACCTGAACCTGCTTTTGTACCCTGATAGTAGGCTGTACCACCCGGATTAAGTAATGGAAAAGCCGTAGAATAACTGTAACCGGTTACCCAAACGTACAATCCGCTAGCATGAACAGATGTTGCTGCATCTTCAGAAATTGCCCCATAATAGGTAGCCCAATTTAGGTACGGGTCTATTACAAGTGGGTAAACAATATGCTCTTCGTTTGCATTCAAGGTAATATTTACTGAGTATGAAAACTCATTATCTAAAACAAGATGATTTTGCTTTTCCTTTTTATCGGATTTCATGAGATGATAGTGCGAATTTTTTCTTACATTGTAGGAACTTTCAATTTCTTTTTCAGCATCGAAACAGTATAAATTCCCTTCTGCCAAAGTGCCAATTTCATTTCCGAACGATAGTTGATTTTCGGTAAATTTAAAATTTCCTCCCCCCTCATACAAAAGTTCTACTTGCTTATAATCGGCCCCCTTATGAATAATAAAATCATATTTCAGTTTTCCGTTTTTATTGTACAAAACCCAGTCTATTCCCTGATAAATATTTTTAATCACAACTTTATTGTACTTCATAACATTCTTAATTCCATCAGAACAATGCGGATAATAATAATCTGTTTGGCTATTTTCTACTCCTCCTTCTTGAACTATTTTTTCGCGAGAAATAGTTGCTCCTTTTAATATCATATCTACTCTATACCACTGCTGTTCTAGGCTGTCTGAAAAATAGTTCTTCTCATTTTCTATTTTTCTTCCA
The DNA here is from genome assembly GCA_013359255.1 of Flavobacteriales bacterium. Taxonomy (GTDB): domain Bacteria; phylum Bacteroidota; class Bacteroidia; order Flavobacteriales_E; family Vicingaceae; genus BCD5. Next base: position 90,260 of record JABWCF010000010.1, on the reverse strand, counting down.
ATATCCTTATTAGTATAAAAATAATAGGTTATGCCTGAGGTTGTAATAAAGATGTTTAAATTGGGTTGTTTTACTGTATATAAAACATAATTGGCGGGTTGGCCGTTATCGTCTCGCAACTGACCTACATTTTCTTCGAACAGAGGAGTGTCTGTTTTATCTGTGTATGATGCTCTATTTGCCAATGCGAATGAGCAAATAAGAAATAAAAAAATGCTGTTGAGTATTATTTTTTTCATGATATTTTTTTTTCAAAATTTATACTTTAGGCAACTCTACATTTTAAAATGATACGAAATGAATGGTTGATGATACTAATCTTATGTATAATGAAATCAAAAGACAGAAATTAACTGCCTTTTGGGTGGTTTTGTTCGGTTGTTTACTGAATAATGAGTTTCTGTGTTATGCTTTCGCCTGTAAAAAGTTTAACCTGTACAAAATATAGTCCGGCAGGGAATTCAGATACCGACAAATGAGTGATTTTATCAACTATATTATTGCAAAGCAAAATACTGCCTACGGAATTATAAATTTTCACTTCGCTTAACGAATTATATTCCGAAAAAATGCTTAGTTGTTCTTTAGCCGGATTTGGATAGATTTTAATGCCCATTGAATCGTTGTTTTCTTTTATACTTTCTACAACCATATTTATACAAGCCGAAGAATCTACACAAAGTCCTTTCGTTATAATTACTTTATAACTTCCGTTAATGTTAGGTGTAAAAGATGGATTGGTTTCACCCGGAATAGGTTGGTTTGCATTACAATCTATCCACTGATACAAGGCACTACTTTGTGTTGCTATCAAGGTATTTCCGTTAATCGTAATGGCCGTATCTAACTGAGAGCAATGATTGTATTTGGCAAAAAACATATCATTTTTCCCGTTGCTTGTTTTTATTATTGATGCTGAAGAAGGATCAAAATCACAGATTTTGGTATAACTACCAGCAACAAATACATCATCATTAAAAATATGTATTGCATTACCGTATGAATTTCCGGTTGCACTACTTTCTAAATGAAATGCATATTGAATAATTCCAGTACTATCGTATGAAGCAACAAAAGTTTGTCCCATATTAGAGCCTTGTAGGATGTAAGGATTAGACATCGGATTAAAATCTACTTGGCCTGAAAAATAGCCCGTAGAAAATACCTCTCCTTTTGAATTAAAATAAATGCTATTTGCCCCATCATTTTCTGTTCCGCCAATTCCTTTAGACCATAAGTAGTTTCCATTCAAATCATAAAGTGCAAGAAACAAATCGTCCATTCCGTTACTTAACTGATAACCTACATTTACCGATGGATCAAAATCTACCAAGTCTCTAAATTTGCCGGCAATTCCTATCTTGTTTCCATATACAGCAACGGAATATGCATTGTCTGATTGCGTGCCACCAACATTAAATGCCCAAACAAAATCGCCATTGGTACTATATTTAGCTAGAAAAGCATCATTGCCACCATTCGAAACTAAATTACTTGTATTCCCCGAAGGGTCAAAATCAGTAGTACATGACATGCGCCCAACAATGTAATAATTATTAGCTGCATCGCAGGTTATATCGTAGCCTTCTCCCTGCCCGCAACCTACCGATTCAATGGCTTTTGCCCAAACAAAATTTCCGGCTGATGTGTATTTTGCCCAAAAAATTTGATTGTTAGAAGAAGGAACAGTTATATTAAAAATATTTCCTGAAGGGTCAAAATCTACTGTTCCACGGATGTAACCTGTAATAATAACATCACCTGCATTATCTATCAAAATACCTTTGCCTCCCTCATTGTTTGTTCCTCCTACATTAAATGCCCAAACAAAATCGCCATTGTTGTTGTATTTAGCAATAAAAATATCGTTGTTTCCAACCGGAGTTAAATTAAACGTATTTCCCGATGGATCAAAGTCAACTGTGGTTTGTAGTTCACCTGTAATGTACATATTTCCCGATACATCAAGTGCAAATTGCATTATGTTCCAACCATTTGTTAGTGATAATGCTTTAGCCCACATATAACTGCCTGCCTGCGAGTATTTGGCAATAAACAAATTAGACTCGTTGGGAGTACTGCTTACCAAGGCTGTATTGCCTGATGGATCAAAATCTACTTCGCCTTGAAAGTAGCCCATTACGTACACATCACCATTTGTGTAAACTTTAATCTTATTGGCCACATCATGGTCGCCATTTTTTCCGTTAACATTTTTTGCCCAAGTAAAAGATAAAGCGGATGTATATTTTGCCAGAAATCCTCCTCCATTAGCATAGCTATCTAATATAAAAGTGCCTCCTGAAGGATCAAAATCAACATCATAAATAAAATTTCCTCCTAATAAAACATTGCCAGAGTTGTCTATTGCTACTGCTTTTGCTTCATCACCACTTGTTTTTCCGGTTCCAAAAGCATCTGTAAATAAAAGCCCCGAAGTATAAGTAGCAAGAAAAATATCGGTATTTCCCTGCGAAGTTAAATTGAATACAGAAGGAGAAGAATCAAAATCGGCTGTTCCCATAAAATAGCCCGTAAGATACACATTGCCATTTCCATTAGCCGAAATATCATTTGGCCACACCGTGTTGATTCCGCCTATATTTATTGCATTTATAAAGTTGCCGTTTTGTGCGTTATATTTTGCTATAAAGGCATCGTAATTATTACCTCCGTTGCCCGATGATAAATTGAATACATTACCTGAAGGATCAAAATCAACTGTAAGCTGAAATGTTCCGGTTAAGTATAAATCGGAATTATGCAAACATAAATTTGTACCTTCATCACTAGCTGCTGCACCTAAACTAAAAGCCCATACAAATGCCCCTGATGGCACATATTTGGCAAGAAATATATCTGAGCCTCCGGCTGAAGTTAAATTAAAGATATTACCTGAGGGATCAAAATCTACAGTATTATTGAACCTTCCGGTTACATAAATGGTATCTGCATTACCCATAGCTAAGGCTGCACTTCCGTCAAATCCGGTTTCTCCAAAAGAGTTTACCCATAACAAACTACCATTATTATCATAGCTTGCTAAATAAATATCAGCAGAACCTGCCGATGTACGATTAAAAGTTGCCGGAGAAGGGTCAAAATCGGCTGTGCCATAAAATGAACCGGTAAGAATAATGTGGTTAGTAGAATTTAAACATATATCGCGTACTAAATCGTTATCTACTCCACCAAAAGAGTTGGCAAAAGCAAGGTTTCCGTTATTATCATATTTAGCAAAAAACACATCATTATTTCCTGCTGAAATTAATTTTGTTTCGGATGGCGAGGGGTCAAAATCAACAGAATCTTTATAAATTCCTGTAATATAAATGTTTCCTGAATTATCTAAGGTAATTGCATTTCCTCTATCGTCTTTAGTACTTCCTAAAGTATTTACCCAAACTAGCGTGCCTAAACTATTGTATTTTGCAAAGAAAATATCAAAAGAACCATTGCTTTCAAACCCTGAATTTGAATTTAACGGGTCGAAGAATACGTAATTTTCAAAATGTCCAATAATATAAATATTTCCAGAGGCATCGGTGTTTATATCATTTACAAATGCTCTTCCGTTTCCATTGCCTAAAGCATTTACCCAATCGGGCATTTGTGCATTTACGTTGGTAAAAATGCAAGTATGTAAAAGAGTAATAAAGGTTAATTTTAATATTATTTTTCTCATGGTTTTTTAATTTTATCGGAGGTGGTCCACTCTTGGTCACCATCATCGTATTTAATTAAGTATTTATCTTTTTTTAAGGGGTCTTTTGCTATTATTTTCCCAAAGAACCATTTTCCGGTTCCTTTCCAATTGGCAGACACTTTATCGCCTATTTTTAATTCTCCATTTAAGGTGTTTGTTTCGTTTTGTGTATCTGATAAGGAAGGAGTATTTCTTTTACGTATAAACTTGGCTTCAATCCATGTGCTTTGAATCTCATCGAATTCAATAAAGTAGCGGTTTTCGTTGTAATCGTCTTTTTTCAACACCTTACCATTGTAAAAATCTTTGCCTTGACCATTCCAGTTTACAGTTACTAAATCGTTAATCTGAAATTTTTCATACATAGATTCTAGCTGCTTTTCTTCTGCTGCTTCTTGTGATTGATATTTAGCAAAAGGGCTTTCATCCTTTTCTACTTCGTATTTTACGTTTTCTATTAAAACAGCTTCGGAAGTATTATCTCTTGTTCCAATTAATCGAACAAAAGATGCATTTTTATCCTCACTATCTTTGTACATATTTACTCTGCGTATTTCTTTTATCTTTTTAGCATTTCCAATGGCATCGGTTTTCACAATATAAATTACCTCGGTATTGCACGAAGCAGATTTTAAAGACTCCCATGACCATTTAGGTTTCTCGGCTAGTTTTATGTTTTCGTAACTAATTATCTCACCGGCTCCCATAAAATACTTATCTATATCGCTATTGATTAATTTCAACACTTCTGTTTCAGAGGGGTTTGGAATCCCTTCATACCAGCTATCAGAAAAATAGGTTCTAGTATATGTCCATTTACCTCCGGAATAATCGTAACGATAATCCGAACGACTCCATGTGTAAATTCCGGGCTTATCAGTTTTCCATTTGCTTTCAGCAGTTCTCAAATAATATTTCTCGGTAAGTGTAGTGTGTACAGTTCCTTTGGCACTAAAAAATTTTACTTCCAAAGCACCATCGGATTTTAGCTTGTTGGTTATTTCTGTGTCAGATGGTTGTGCCCATATAATTGCAGGAATTAATGCACAAATGAAAAAAAATAACTTATTCATATTGTTCTTTTAGTTTGTCCAAATTTTGAACTAAAAAAAAAGGCTCACTAAAAAAAGATACGGAATAAGAATAAAATGATACGAATTATATAAATATTGTTTTAAATAAGATTTAGCTTTTTTAAAAAGCTATCTCTGTATGTACGGCTTATTGGCAATTTTGTACTTGCCAAAACAATATAATCACTATTCACAGCCTCAATACTATTAATATTTATAATATAAGAGCGATGGATTTGAAAAAAACTTTTTTCGGGAAGTATTTTATTTAAATTTAATAATGTTTCACGAAAAAGATATTTCTTACTTTTTGCATAAATTTCTACGTACACTCCTTCCGATTTAAAATAATAGATATCGTTAAAACATATTTTAATATATAGCGAATCTTGCTTAATAAAAAAAGCATCGGAAAGAAGCTTTAATTCGCTACTAATTTGGTTTTGCTCTGTTCTGATAGAAAAGTTTCCAATAGCTATTTCAATAGCTGCAAATAAATCTTCTTTATTAAATGGTTTTACTAAATATCCGTTTGGACTTACTTTTTTAGCCGATAAAATGGTTTCTTTATCGGAATAAGAAGAAATAAAGATTAAGGGAATATTGTAATTTTCTCGTATATATTTTGCTAAATCTACCCCAGATTTTTTCCCTCCAATATTGATATCTAAAAGAAATATATCCGGCAAATTTGTTTCTAATAACTCAATGGCTTCTTCGTAGTTTAACGCATAATCCAAAACATGATAACCTAATTCCTTTAAATATTTACTTAAGGTTTCACAAATAACTATCTCATCATCTAAAATTCCAACTTTTGTCATAGGTAAAAATTATAATTCTTTAAAATTAATACGGAAAACGGAACCATTATCAAATGTATATATCATCTTACCTTTTAGTTGTCTGGCAAGCATTTTCACGAGCTTTAATCCAAACGAACTTTCCTTTATTTCACTTATTTCTACACCCAGTCCCTTGCCATCGTCTTTTACCGTTAACTCCCAATCTTCCTGATTATAATGAATAGATATTTCTAACAACGAACCGTTTTTCGGTATAAAAACATATTTATATACATTTGATACTAATTCATTTAAGATTAATCCTAATGGAATAATCGTGTCTATGTTAAAATAAATAGCATCAATTAAGTATTTTATTTTAATCTTATCTCCAGAACCAGAATATCCGGTTGAAATATTCTTTACAAGTCTTTGAACATATAGATTAAAATCAATTTTTTCAATATCATGTGTTTGGTATAACATTTCATGAATAATGGCCATTGTTTTAATTCTCCCCTGTGCTTCATTTACAATATTTTTTGTCTCTTCACTAGAGTGTAATGATTCTTGCAATTCAAGTAGTCCATTTATAATTTGCAAGTTATTTTTTACCCGATGGTGAATTTCTTTAAGTAAAATTTCTTTCTCTTTCAACGATTTTTCAATTACCGTTTTTTGTGCATTAATTTTTTTATTTGTGCGACTTTTGTCTATAAATGCAATGAAAGCAATTATTACAACCAACAGAGATAGCATCAAAATGATATATAAAAATTGTTTCCATCTCCTTTCCTTTTCAATAGTAAGATCCGTTATTTCTTTTTCTTTTTGTAACTGTTTAATTTCTTTTTCTTTTAGTTCAGTTTCGTACTGAATTTTTAGTTCGTTTAAATTTTTATCCTTTTCTATAGAGAAGATACTATCTTTAAATTGAATATATTCATTCTGTAAGTCGTATGCTTTTTTTATTTTTCCTGTTTTGTAATATACATTTGATAAATTATAAAGCAAAGATTGCGTTAATTCATTTCGTTGATTTTTTTTTGAAATATACAAAGCCTTCAAAAAAGCATCTTCTGCATTTGCATAATTATCTACGCTCAAATAGGTTTCTCCGAGAATACTTAAACAATATATAAGGTCGAAATTATTATCTGTTTTTATTAGCAATTTCTTAGCATATTCTAAATGTTTTAAAGCCAAAATACTGTTTTTTTTATCTTTATAAGATTTGCCTAAATTGATATGTGCCGATGCCAGATAAGAAGAATCGCCAAGAGCATTTGCCTTAAGTAGTGCAATATTGCAATACTTTATAGATGAGTCATATTGATTAAGATTTTGAAACGCAACACTTAAATTTAAAGAGCTCATGTAGATACCTTGTAAATCATTCAGGGCATTTTTTAATTGCAATGATTTTTTATAGGATTTAACAGCATTTTCGTAATCGCCCATTACCCTATAGATTAAACCAATATTATTAATACTTTGTGATAAGCCTTTTACATCACCAATTTCTTCACGAATCTTTTCGGCCTGAATATAGTAAAAAAGAGCATTTTTAAAATCGCTTCTGAAATAATATGAGCCTCCGATATTATTTAAAATATTAGCAGATCCTGCTTTATCTTTCAGTTTTCTACGAATTTCCAAGGCTTTGTCATAAAAATAAATTGCAGAATCGTATTTTGCCGAATAATCATAAACCGAAGCTAACATATTATAGCTGGTTGCAATACCTCTTTGAAAATTATTATTTAGAGAAATTTGTAGTGCCTTATTTGCAAATCTTTTTGCCTTGTTGTAATCTACGGTGTTCCATTCCCAACTTAAATCGTTTAAAAGTTCAACTCTTATGGTATCGTGAGTTGCTTTGTTATATAAATTTTGCAAACTATCTATGAGAGTGGTTTGTTGAGAAAACAAAGAAAAGGGCATGATTCCCAATAATAATATATGCAACAATCTTCTAATCACGCCTCAATTGTAATTTAAACAAAACTAAATAAAAAAACGCACCTGAATTGGGGTGCGTTTTTAAGAGTGAGTTTCTGCCCTTTTAGGAAACCCTTACTTCCTTTATTGGTTTCAGTTTAGCTGCATCCACTTTGGGTAATTCTACTTTTAAAATTCCATCGTTGTAAGTGGCGTTAATCTCGTCCAAATTAATGGAATCGGGAAGAGTAAACTGGCGTTTAAAAGAGCCGCTTCTAAATTCTTTGCGGGTGTAGTTTTTGTTTTTCTCTTCGTTTTCGCTTTTGTACTCGCCCGATACGCTAAGTACATTTTCCTCTACAGACACTTTAAAATCGTCCTTTTTAAATCCGGGAGCCGAAACTTCTAAGTTAAAACTCTTATCCGTTTCGCTAATGTTTACAGCAGGCAGAAAAGATGAGGTCTTTTCTAATCTGTCGAAATTCCACATATCGTCAAATACATTGCCGATAAATGATGGAAAAAATTCGTTTGTTTTTTTTACTAAGGTGCTCATAGTTTTTCCTCCTTATTGATTTTTGTTTTTTAATTATTTTTTTTCAGAAAACCATCAAACAAAATACCAATAAGAAATGAACTATTTTTTTAAGAAATATTGTCATTTTTAATAGAGCGAAATGGACAATTTTTCAAAACCGCCTGACTAATTTACAGGCTTTATTAATTTAAAGAACACCCGCCACACCTTCTGATACATTAATAATATGATCGCCCACTTTTTCTAAAGAGTTAAATAACTCGCTGTAAACAGTGGCATTTTTATAGCTGTATTCTCCTTGTTCTATATTTTCAAAGTTTTCCTGTCTAAGTTTCGTTCTATAATTATTTATTTTTTCCTCCAACTCTTTTGCTTTTTCAATATTGGCTTCGTTGTAGCTATTGGATAAATTTAAACACATATGCTTCATTGCCTCATCTATTAAATCAAACATAGCTAAAATATTTTGCCTTTGTTGAGGAGTAAACCAAATTTGATTTTGAATTTTTCTTTCAATGGTTTTAGAAAGTTGGTAATAAATATCTCCTATTCTCTCTAAGTTAATAATAATGCGTAACATTCCTCTTATTTGAACTGAAGATGTTTCGCTCATTTCGCCTTGAGAAATTTTAGTTAAAAATTCAGTTGACTCTACCTCCATTTTATCGGTAATTTCTTCATAACGAGCTATGGTTTTAAGCAACTCTTGTATTTTTTCTTCATTTTGTTCCGTAATAAGTTCTTTTGAAAGGGTGTTCATTTTATGTGTTAATTCTCCAAAATTTGAAAGTTCCTTTTGAGCTTCAAAGATGGAAAGCTCGGTGCTTAACGAGATATTTGATGAGAGATGTTCTAAATGAAAAATTTCATCGGCTCTTCCTCTTGATTTTATGTTGTTCTCGGCCAACCTAACCAACGTGGGAATAAACCATATTAATATGATGGTATTTATAACATTGTACAAAGAATGGAAAACTGCTATGCCAATAGGTGCTCCGTAAGCAGAAAAGACAGAATCTGTATTAAACAGATGAACATTTATAAAATCTAAGTGATTTAAAACGGGAAAAACTGAAATAAGAATACCCATCCAAAGAAAACCAAAAATGTTTATTAATGAATGAATTCTTGCCGTTCTTTTTGCATGAACATTGCCTGACATAGCTGCTAATTCAGCATTAATTGTTCTCCCAAAATTTTGACCTAGTACAAGCGGAATGGCTACATCAAAAGTGATAATACCGCTAAAACACAGCACTTGTGTAAACACAATAGATGCCACCGATGATTGCATAATGATGGTAAGTATCACTCCAACGAGAGCAAAGAAAATATTTTCGGTAAAACCGAAAGGTCGAATACTTTCTGTAAATGAAGTGAGAAGCGTAGCATCAGATACCATTGGCACAAACTGAATTAACAAACTGAGCGCAAGAAACACTATGGCTACTCCAAATACAAATTCACCTACATACTTTAATTTGTTTTTACTGGAAAAAATTAATGGCGTACCAATCGTTAAAAGTAAAATGAATAAGTAGGTTATTTTAGTCTCAAAGCCAAATATAGAAACAAGCCATGTTATTACGGTAGAACCAACTCCTGCACCAAAAATAATACTTACCGATTCGGTTAATGTAATGATGCCAGAGTTTACAAAACTAACCACCATTACAATGGTTGAAGAAGAAGAAAACACCGCAGCAGTTAAAAAGAAACCGGTAAGAATTCCCGACAGATGATTTCTTGTCATTGTTTTTACAAGTTTCGTAAGATATAAGCCTATGGCCTTTTGTATACTTTCACTCGCTTTTTTTATACCATATATAAATAAACCGAGCGAGCCGATAATTGCAATTGTATCAAAAAATGTAAGTTCCATTTTAAATGATTTAAGGTTTTAAATACCGAAGTATTGCATTAATTCAGTTTGTATTGTAGTATTAACGGAAATAGCAAGAGCTATAGAAATAATTAATCCTAAAATAGCAAACATTATATCTTTACCAATAATAGATAAAGTACCTGCAAGAGTTCTGTTGGTTCCCGAAATTTTAGAAAGTTGCATGGCTAATTCTCTTCCGCCTAATAATCCTAAAAATATCCAAGTAGTACTCATGGGTATTTTGCTCCACTCGGCAAATACAAACATAATAATGGTATAAACAAAATCAATAACCGTAGCCCCTCTTACATCAGATGTTTGCGATTTTTCCGAAACAATGCGCTGAATTTTATCTCCTCGTAGATAGAACAATAAGCCCAAACCGAAAAATATGAATGAAGTAAAAAAGATAAAATCGTTAAGTGTTAACTGCCTGTTTAAGAATATGGCAATATTAGCCGCATCGTGCGTTATCCACATACTCCAAAGCCAACCACTAATAATCCACTGCATAACAATCCATATTGGGTGAGGCTCTCCGCTAGTAAGGCGTTTAATAGCTCCAGCAAGAAAATACCAAAATAATATGGCAACCGTAAACGCAATTAAATACCCGTATAAACTTTTTTCTAACACACCAATTATTCCCGATGCACTGGAACTAAAACAACTTAATAACATAAAGGTAGTAGAAACCGGCATTCGTAAACGCGTTATAAATAAAAGCACAATAGGAGCTACCACCTGAAAAAAATGAAAGGAGGTAGGTGATTCGGTAAATCCTTTAGAAGAAAGCCGTTGAAAAGAAACATCTCCATCATACTTTATCCAACTGTACAGAACCGTTAACACAAAAATTCCTCCAATCCACAGCCATAATTTCCACCATTGTGTTTTTGAATTTGATGCAATAAAAGTTCCTATAGTTTGAATGGAATCATTTGCAATGGCAGAGTAGCCGGCAAACATAAAGCCTATCCACATGGCAATTTGTGGGTATGGATAAAATATAGCTGCAATTACTAAAAAGGCGGCCAACAAACGCAAAAAAGTTTTTTCTTGGAGTCCGAATAATATTAAAGACTGATACCTCTTATCACCGATAATTTGTGATGCCAAACTTAATTTGCTCATATACTATTATTTTGATTGGTTTAATGCCAATGGTTTTACATAAAAAAATAATAATGCAACAGCTCCTATTGGAGCTAATACATGTGTTGCAATAATTTCTAGAAATGAAGTGTTATTGATAGTTTGCTGACCTAACAAATCGTAAAAAAAATACCCGAATGGATTCAATGATGACGTATTGGCAAACACAGAAGTTAGAGCAAACAACACGGCATAAAAAAGACTTAAGTAAATAGTTCCGGTTAATTGCCGGGAGTTAAACAAAACGCGAATCATGTAAAACATATAACACAAAAGAGCTGCCGCAAATGAGTTTATAGCAATTAGTAATAAATGATCATTTAAATGAATTAATTGAAAATTCTCAATATTAACTTTTGTGGTATGTTCATTAATTACGTTAAAAAATATTACTCCTAAAAGGGATCCTAAAAACTGAGCCGGAATTTTATGAAGCAAAATGATGGGTTTTCTCTTTCGTAGTGCTGTAATTAAAGTTATAAATGGAATAATATGTATTCGATATGTATGAAACGGAATATAAATAGCTGCAAAAAAGGCCAACCCAATACCAAACGAAAGCATAATGTAATTTATATCATACTCTTCTGCTAAATACCTGCTTATAAAAACAAAGTACAACAAAGAAAATATTGTACTCGCTATAAATTCGGCTATTGTATTTAATACAATAGTTCTTGTTTTTAACCGCTTTTTTAATAGCTGGGTTTTTTGTGTAGCAGACATTTTTTCGTTCATTTTATTTCGTGTAAAAGTAGTTTGACGAATTATTGGCTATATTAAGTTAATGTTAACAATTTATTTTTTTGTGCTTTTTAAAAATTAACCTGTGCCTGAAGCCTTAGTAATTGCCCTTCCTGAAAGTTATTCTGTTTTATAAAATCTTCGTATTTCCTGCCAGAGATTGTGTACATAGCTACTAATTCAAAATTTTTACCCGGTTGCCATTCTATTCCAAATTCGTACTCGTTTACCTTATAACTTCGTGCATCTGTTTCGTGTTTTTTTCCCCCACTATAGTATTGTATTCGAGTAAAAGGAATAATGATATGATTTTTTATACCTAGTTTGAAAGAGAGTGTGGCATATCCACCTTCAAGCCTTTTTACCTCCACAGAATCGGTATGTTTGTTATATTCAGGGCCATAGCCTACATTGTATTCCGCCTGAATTCCGAATGGTTTAGGGTAAAGTACCAGACTGGCTGCAGCTCTTTGGTCAATATAATTTGCTCCTTTTTTAAATTTTACACCCGGGCTTAGTTGCGATGCCGGCATTACAAAATTTCCATGATAAGCCTGTACTCCGGGTTCTATTATTTGTGAACCTAATTTAAAAGGATAGGTTAATCGGGCCACTACGTGTTGTTCGTTATTAAGTTCAGGTTTATTGGCGGTTTGCCCATTATAGGCTCCTATTCCAAATAAACCGTAATTGCCCGAATGCTTTAACCCTTCCTTTGAAATTTCTTTAAACAACGATTGCACACTTTTGGGCGTGTAATAAAAGAATACGCCCAAATCTCTTTCATTAGAAATCGCACTATTTAACGCATCGTTACGGTCCAAAGGCAGTCTATTTTGGCTTGACTGCAAATTTTCAAAACCATAGGGCACTTTGCTTTGGCCAATCCTAAAGCGAAATACATTGTTTTTGTCTAAGCCTATATCAAAGTAAGCATCACGGAGTTGACCAAAGTTTAACGAAGTAGAAGAAACTGAACTCGCAAAATCGGGCTGAATATAGAAATACACTTGCTTACTTATTTGACCATAAAATATAAGCCGTATTCGCCTAAGAAAAAATCCGTTATTGTTTCCCCAACTTTTATCGCACTGTTCACAGCCCAATTTAGAATTTGTTTCCAACAACCTATTATATCTAGCTTGCACATAACCTCGCACTTCTATGCTTTCGTACCAGTTTTTCTTTTCCGGCTTTGGAGTTGGCAGCTTGGTTAAGGAATCGTTTTGTGAATGTAAATAAAATGGAACCAAAAACAATAAAATAAATATTTGCTTCATACTATATTAATCTTGCGACAAAGATTTTACCTCAATAGTTATGTTTATATTTTTTAAATATTATCTAAATGTTAAGTTTTAAAATTGATTTTTTAATCGTAATATTGCGATATATATTTATTTATGGGAATATCAAAAACCGAATATTTTACCGTTAAAAAAAACCGATTAGCCCAATTATCAAAAGCATTTTCGCACCCAGCCCGTATAGCTATTATAGAGTTGTTGCTTTCTAAGAACACATGTATTTGCGGAGATATTGTAAATGAGTTGCCTCTTTCTCAATCTACCGTTTCGCAACATTTAAAAGAGCTAAAAGAAGCGGGAATTATTAAGGGGAATATATCGGGCACAAAAGTTTGTTACTGTATTAATCCAGATGTTTGGCAGGAATTTTCGGAGCAAATAAACAATCTTTTGAGTCAATTAAAACCTATTAAAAAGTGTTGCTAATTATCAAACCATAATATAACTATTAAATTAAATACTATGAAAACAAATGAAGAAATAAAACAAGTTGTAAAAGAAATATACTCCCAAATTGCACAGCAATCTAAATCAGAAAATGCCTCTTCTTGTTGCGGAGCGGGCGGCTGCTCTACTGTAGATTATTCCATTTTCAGCGAAGACTACACTAAACTAGAAGGCTATAACCCCGATGCCGACCTTGCCTTAGGTTGCGGAATTCCCACTCAATTTGCAGGTATTAAAAAGGGAAATACAATAATTGACTTAGGTTCCGGAGCCGGAAACGATTGCTTTGTAGCCAGAGCAATAACTGGCGAAACAGGCAAAATTATTGGAATCGATATGACCGAAACCATGATAAACAAAGCAAGAGAAAATGCCGAAAAACTAAACTTTAATAATGTAGAATTTCGGTTGGGCGATATTGAAAAAATACCCATTACATCAAATGTTGCTGATGTAGTAATTAGCAACTGCGTTTTAAATTTAGTACCCGATAAACAAAAAGCCTTTTCCGAAATTTACAGAATACTTAAACCGAATGCCCATTTCTGCATTTCTGATGTAGTGTTAAAAGGCGAACTACCCAATCAATTAAAAAATGCTGCCGAGATGTATGCCGGATGCGTTTCCGGAGCCTTACAAAAAGAGGACTATTTAACCATTATTCATAATGCTGGTTTTAAAAAAATAGATATTAAAACCGAAAAACAAATAGTAATTCCAGATGATATTCTTTCTAATTTTTTATCCGAAAAAGAAATTGATGAACTAAAAAAATCCAATCTAGGTATTTTCAGCATTACCGTTTTTGCACAAAAACCTGAAGCATGCTGCACTTCGGGAAGTAATTGCTGCTAATTTATTTTTATGGAAAAGGCAACAAAGCAAATTGGTTTTTTTGAAAAATATCTTACTCTTTGGGTTTTGCTCTGTATTGCTTTTGGAATAGCTATAGGTAAAATAGCTGGAGAACATATTCTTTCAATATCTCGTTTAGAAATTTATCATGTAAATATACCCGTGGCTATTTTAATTTGGTTAATGATTTACCCCATGATGGTGCAAATTGATTTCGGCTCATTAAAGAATGTGAGTAGCAATTTTAGAGGATTAAGCCTTACCTTAATTGTAAACTGGCTTATAAAACCCTTTACCATGGCATTTTTTGCATGGTTGTTTTTCAGTTACATTTATAAGGCTTGGCTTACTCCTGAACAAGCAAACGAGTATATTGCCGGAGCCATTCTGCTCGGAGCAGCACCCTGCACAGCCATGGTGTTTGTTTGGTCCTATCTTTCTTCGGGTAACCCAACCTACACACTGGTACAAGTAGCCCTAAACGATTTAATTATTCTTATTGCCTTTATACCTATCGTTCAATTATTATTGGGCATTACTCATTTTACAATACCTTACGAAGTACTCATTACCTCGGTGCTTGTGTTTGTGCTAATACCACTTGTAGCCGGGTTTATTACCAACAAATATTTAGTTAAAGCAAAAGGAAAAGAATGGTTTGCCCACACCTTTCTGCCTAGGCTAAAACCCTTTTCAATTTTTGCTTTACTACTAACTCTTGTACTTCTTTTTGCATTTCAGGGACAGCAGATTTTAGAAAATCCTATGCTGATTTTACTCATTGCCATTCCTCTTACTATTCAAACTTATTTTATTTTTTTTATTAGTTGGTTGGGGGGTAAACTCCTAAAATTACCTTACCCTATTTGTGCTCCTGCTGCAATGATTGGTGCCAGCAATTTTTTTGAACTGGCTGTAGCCGTTGCCATTGCTTTGTTTGGCTTAGAATCTGGGGCTGCATTAGCCACGGTTGTGGGTGTTTTAATCGAAGTTCCTATTATGCTTAGTCTTGTAAAAATTGCCTTAAAATGGAAATTTTAAAAAAATGAAAAAAATAGTTTTTGTTTGTATAGAGAATTCTAACCGAAGCCAAATGGCTCAGGCTTTTGCCTGTATTTATGGCAAAGGGAAAATAATGGCCTTTAGTGCAGGTTCTTCTCCTTCAGGTAAAATAAATCCAAAAGCCATTGCTGTCATGAAAGAGGTTGGATACGACTTAAGCACTCATCAATCGAAATCCATTACCGATATTCCGTTCAACACATACGATTATGTTGTTACAATGGGTTGTGGCGATAACTGCCCCAATTTGCCTGCAAAAAAAAGAATTGACTGGCAAATACCCGATCCAAGAAATATGAATGAAAATGAATTTAGAAAGGTGCGTGATTTAATTTCAGAAAAAGTGAAGGAACTCATCCAAGTCATTTAAAATAACACTGAGTAATTTGAAGTAATTAAACCTCTTATTGGCACACTATTTCATTTGAAAATAAATTTACTACCCTTGACAGAATTTGAATGCTATGACCAAAAAAGCAGTTTTCAACTTTTTAGAGAACCATAGTTACAAACTATTAGTTTCAATTTTTATACTTTCTTTATTCATTAATAACATACAAGCTCAACCTCAAAATTGGGTATGGGCAAAAGCGAGTGGAGGATTAAGCAATGATTTCCCTCATGATGTTGCAACAGATTCTCAAGGAAATGTTTTTTTAATTGGAAATTTTACTAGTGACAGTATCTTTTTTGGTAATACTAAGCTATTAAATACATCTCCCTTAAGTTCTGATATTTTTGTAGTAAAATATAATTCAAACGGAGATGTTATTTGGGCGAAATCTTTTGGGGGGGCAGTTAGCGATAACGCACACTCTGTTTGCATAGATACCGATAACAACGCTATTATTACAGGATTATGTCTTAGTAATAGCATAATGTTTGGATTATTTACACTGATGGGTGGTGGAGGAAGTCCTAATGTATTTACAACCAAATTAGACCCCAATGGTAATGTACTTTGGGCAAAATCCAACGCTTTTTCTTCTAATGGTATCGGCTATGCGGTATCTGTAGATAGCAAAAACTCAATTTATGTTACAGGACGTTTTGATAGTCAGAGCATTATATTTGCACCTTTTATTCTCCAAAACCAAGGTGGCTCAGACATTTTTATTGTTAAATACAATTCTTTAGGAAACGTGATTTGGGCTACCTCATTTGGTGGTGCAAAAAATGATGTTGCATTAGGTATTACAAGTGATTTGAATAGTAACATACTCATTACAGGTCGTTTTGATAGTGATTCCATTTCTATTGGTACAACTACACTCTACAATTCTTCCGGTAATGATGATATTTTTGTGATTAAACTTGATTCTAATGGATTTCCTGTTTGGAGTAATGCGTTTGGAGGTAATTTATGGGAGGAAGGCTCAGCTATTACCACAGATATTAATTCTAGCATATATATTACAGGGTATTTTGGAAGTAGTAACTTGATTTTGGGATCAACTACCTTGTTAAATAACATGAATGGACAAGCAAAAATATATTTAGCAAAATTAAGTCAGGCAGGTAATATGGAATGGGCAAAAACAACATCAACTGCTACTAATGATTTTTCATTTGATGTATGCACAGACCAACATGGAGATGTTTATTTTACAGGTAGGTTTTGGGGGAATACGCTTGTCTTTGGCTCCACAACCATAGTTAAAACAGGAATAGGAACTGATATTTTTCTAATAAAAACAGACTCTGAAGGAAATGATCTTTGGGGGCTATTGCTACCTGTTGGCGGTACTGATTTAACAAAAGGGAACGATTTAACTTTAGACGATGTAGGGAACATCTACGCCTCAGGATACTTTACAAATGCAAATGTAAATCTTCCACCATTTACAATAAATAAAATTGGAGCCTCAGATATTTTTATTGCGAAGTTAAATTCAACTGTTGGAATTACTATTTTTTCAATAAATGAAAATACAAAAGTATCTGTTTATCCAAATCCGTTTAATTTCGAAACTACATTTTACCTTAGTCCACATACCTTAATTGAAAACGTAAATATTGAATTATATAATTTAACAGGCCAAAAAGTAAAGGTTTATAATAATATAAAAACGCTTCCTACGTCTATAGAAAGAAATAACTTAAGTAGCGGAATGTATCTTTATGTAGTAAAAAACAACAAAGATTTTATAGCTTCTGGGATAATTGTCATTCAAGATGAATAGTACTGGTTTAATCAAAAATTAGATTTTATACATTTCATTTAAAGCACCCTTACCGCTTTTACATAACGCTCTTTATAATACTCTTGCGATAGCCAATCTTTACAAACACCCCGCTGTGTTGTGGCATGTATAAAATAAATATCTTTTGCTTTAGATACTTCTATAACCAATCCCACATGCGAAATTTTATTTTTATCATTACCTGTAGCAAAAAAAACCAAATCACCCTTCTGCACCTCGCTCAACTTTATCGCCTTAAAACTCTTGCTCTGCTCGTACGATGAACGAGGTAGTTCTATTCCTGCTTCTTTAAAAGATACATACATCAGTCCACTGCAGTCAATGCCTTTTTTGGTAATACCGCCATACTTATATTTGGTTCCTTCGTAAGTAAGGGCTGTTTTAATTACTTTATTTACATCTTTCGGTACAGCTTTACCTGTACTTCTTTCGGTCTTATGTTTTTGTTTTCTCTCGGCTTTTTTGGAAGAATGACACCCCATTAAAAGCAAAGCCAAAGAGAGAAATAAACTCACAAAAAATCGCATAAATTCAAAAATACTAAGCCCCATTTTACCCCTACCGATTAAAAAAAATGTTTACCAACATCTACCCGTTAGAAAATGAGAATTCATACACCCTTACAAAGGATGAACGAAAACTTGCATTTCCTTTTAAATTTGTAATTTTCAGCCCTAAATGGAACACACTACAATGTACGAAAAATACGAGCCGGTTATTGGTCTCGAAGTGCATGCTCAAATGCAAACTAAAAGCAAAATGTATTCAACCGATAGTGCTGAATACGGAGGAATACCCAATTCACATATAAGTCCTGTTTCTTTAGGACATCCGGGCACCTTGCCCCGCATTAACAAAACGGTGGTAGAGTCGGCTATTAAACTTGGCCTTGCCACCCACTGCACCCTAACCGAAGAAAATATCTTTGCCCGTAAAAATTACTTTTATGCCGACTTACCTAAAGGCTATCAAATAACACAAGATAAAACGCCCATTTGCCGAAACGGATTTATTACCATAAAAGACAAAAGCGGACAAGAAAAAAAAATAGGCATTACCCGAATTCACATGGAAGAAGATGCCGGTAAAAGTATTCACGATTTAGATCCATTCGATACATTAATAGACCTAAATCGTGCAGGTGTTCCTCTGTTAGAAATTGTTTCAGAGCCCGATATTCAATCGCCAGAAGAAGCGTACAACTACCTAACCGAAATACGAAAATTAGTACGTTATCTCGAAATTTGCGATGGCAATATGGAAGAAGGAAGCCTACGATGCGATGCCAATATTTCGGTAATGTTAAAAGGCTCAAAACAATTCGGTCAAAGAACAGAAATTAAAAACATCAATTCCATTCGGAATGTGCAAAGAGCGATAGAATACGAAATAAAAAGACAAATAGAAGCCATAGAAAACGGAGAAATCATTACCATGGAAACCCGCGGATTTGATGCCCCTAGCGGAAAAACCATTTCTATGCGTACCAAAGAAATGGCACACGATTATCGCTATTTTCCGGAACCCGATTTATTGCCTGTTTTTGTTTCTGAAAAAACTATTTCGGAAATACAAAAAACAATGCCTCCTCTACCTCATCAACTTTTTCGAAAATACATCAACGAATTTGAACTATCGAAATACGATGCCTCCATTTTAACCGATTCAAAACCTATTGCCTTATACTTCGAAGAATTGTGCACTTTTGTTTCCAACCCTAAAATAGCCGCCAACTGGGTAATGGGCAGTATCAAATCTTACTTAAACGAAAATGCCTTAGAAATCCAACACTTTATAATAAAACCAAAAACTATTGGGCAACTAATACTACTGGTAGAAGAAGGAAAAGTAAGCCACAGCATTGCCTCTCAAAAAATATTTCCTCTACTAATTTCGCAACCCGAAAAAAAACCGCTGCAAATTGCTCAAGAAAATAACTGGATACAAGAAAGTAACCAAGATGCTCTGCTTGATTTCGTAAACAAAGCCATTTCCATGTATCCCGAAAAAGTAGCCGAATACAAAAGCGGAAAAAAGGGTATTATTGGCCTCTTTATGGGCGAAGTAATGAAACTTTCTAAAGGCAAAGCCGACCCTAAAGTGGCCAATCACCTTATCCAAGAAATCTTAGAAAAATAAAAACAACCTATGAATAAAATCATTCTATCCATCTGCTCCCTTCTTGTTTTATTTACCTCGTGTGGCACCGACACCTCTAACCATACCATCAAAGCCACCTTTTCTAATATTAAAGAAGGGCAAACGGTAAGGCTCGAAGCGTTAGAACCCGAACAAGTTCGAACAGTCGATTCTGCTAAAACAAACGACAAGGGATTTGTTTCTTTCGCTTTTGAAGTAACCGAAAAAGGTTATTACAGAATAAAAATAGATAATCAGAATTTTATAAACCTTATTTTAGAACCAAACGATAAGGTAGTAATTACTGGCGATGCAAACAATCTGATGGATACCTATACCGTGGAAGGATCAGATGAATCTGCACTTTTGAGAAGTTATAACCAAACGGTTAAGGCGAATTACACACAACGCGAAGCCATTAATATGGAATATCAGCAACAAATCAATCACCCCAAAATGGATTCTGTAATGGAGGTGCTGCAAAAAAAATATGAAGTTATTTATGAAGAATTAGTGTCCTATGCAAAAGATCTTATTTCTAAAAATCCAAGTTCGTTTATAAGCTTGGCTGCCGTAGAACAGCTAGACCCCGATAAATACGCAGAGTATTTTATTAAGGTAGACGAAGCTTTTACAGAAAAATATCCCGATTCAAAATATTTTAAAAAATTTCATGAAAAGGTAAACCGAATGAAAAAATTTGCCGTTGGGTCAGTAGCTCCGGATATTGTATTGCCAAACTACGAAGGCAACACCACCACCCTCTCTTCTCTAAAAGGCAAAGTTATATTATTAGATTTCTGGGCATCTTGGTGTAAACCCTGCCGGGCAGAAAACCCCAACGTGGTGAAGGCATACAACACATATCAAAGCAAAGGGTTTGATGTATTTAGTGTATCGCTGGACGGGTTACCACAACAGCAAAACCCAAAAGAAGAATGGCTGCAAGCCATAAAACAAGATGGGCTTATTTGGAAAAACCATGTTAGCGATATGCAAGGTTGGAACTCGCCCGTTGTACCTCTATACGATATTTCGGGAATACCCCATACCCTTTTAATTGACAGAGAAGGAAAAATAATTGGAAAAAATCTGAGAGGCGAACAACTAGAAGCCAAACTAAAAGAAATTTTCGGATAACTTGAAAAATGTTTTTTCATACCTTACTTTTCTTACACTTGTTTTTATTTCGCCCTTTCTTTTCTCTCAAGAAAAAGAGTACTTTCAGCAAGAAGTAAATTATCAGATACAGGTTGAATTAGATGATATACGCCATGAACTAAAAGGCTTTGAAACCATAGAATACATCAATCGTTCGCCCGATGTGCTCTCTTACATCTACTTTCATTTATGGCCAAACGCCTATAAAAATAACGCCACAGCCCTTTGTAAACAGCTTACCGATAATGGCGAAACCGCCTTATACTTTTCTAAAGACGAAGAAAGAGGTTATATTGATGGACTTGATTTTAAATCAAACAGCGAAAAACTACAATGGGAATTTGACGAAGAACATATTGACATTTGTATTGTATACCTAAAAGAACCCCTACTACAAGGCGAGAAAATAAAAATTACCACACCCTTTCATGTAAAAATTCCAAAAGGAATATACTCTCGGCTTGGGCACATGGGCCAATCATACCAGATAACACAATGGTATCCCAAACCTGCCGTTTAC
The DNA here is from genome assembly GCA_013359255.1 of Flavobacteriales bacterium. Taxonomy (GTDB): domain Bacteria; phylum Bacteroidota; class Bacteroidia; order Flavobacteriales_E; family Vicingaceae; genus BCD5. Next base: position 68,738 of record JABWCF010000010.1, on the reverse strand, counting down.
GACAACCAAGGCTGGCATCCTATGCCCTATCTAGACCAAGGTGAATTTTATTCCGAATACGGCACCTTTGATGTACATATTACATTACCTGCCAATTATGTGGTGGGAGCCACCGGAGATTTAATCAACGGAGAAACAGAAATTCAATGGTTAAACGAAAAAGCGATTGCTACTGCTTCAACTAACATTTTCAACTCAAAGGATATGTCCTTCCCCACCTCTGCACAAGAAACGAAAGTGCTGCATTACCATCAAAAAAATGTACATGACTTTGCATGGTTTGCCGACAAGCGTTTCCACGTTCTAAAAGGCGAAGTAGAATTACCTCATTCCGGTAATACGGTTACAACATGGGCCATGTTTACCAACCAAGAAGCTCATTTGTGGATGAAAAGTTTAGAATATCTGCACGATGCCGTTTATTACTATTCGCTTTGGAATGGCGACTACCCTTACCAGCAAGTTACTGCCGTAGATGGCTCTTTAAGTGCCGGAGCCGGAATGGAATACCCAAATATAACTGTAATTGGAAAAAGCGGTTCGGCCTTTTCTTTAGAAACCGTAATTATGCACGAAGTAGGACACAACTGGTTTTACGGCATCTTAGGTAGCAACGAAAGATATCACCCATGGATGGATGAAGGAATAAACTCCCTAAACGAACTCCGTTACATTGAAACCAAATACCCGAATGCGTCTCTTTTAGGAAATGACTCTTCCTCCTCCTTTCTCAAAAAACTATTTGATTTGGATTATACACATAAGGCTCAATATTATTTCATGTATCTCTTTCAGGCTCGTAGAAATTTAGATCAGGCTATTGAAGAAAAATCGCAAAACTACACGCACTTTAACTATGCGGCCATAGTATATTCTAAAACAGCTGCCGCTTTTTGGCAACTTAAGGCCTACCTTGGCGATGCCGTTTTTGACCAATGTATGCAAACGTATTTTGAACGATGGAAGTTTAAACACCCCTATCCAAAAGACTTACAAAGTACTTTTGAAGAAATAAGCGACAAAAATTTAAGTTGGTTTTTTACCGACTTGCTTACTACTACTTATAAAATAGACTATAAAATAGGCCGAATAAAAAAATACGATGAAGATTCCTCTCTCTTTCTTGTTAAAATTAAAAATCGCGGAAATATTTCAACTCCGTTTTCTATATCTGCTATAAATAAAGAACATATCCATACCACTATTACTTTTGAGAGTATTACAAAAAAAGAATTTGTTCCTTTTCCAAAAGGAAATTATAAACAACTGAGAATAGATGCAGAAGAAAATATGCTGGAATTCTCTAGAAAAAACAATACCATTCGAACCAAAGGCATATTCAAAAAAACAGAACCTATTCGGCTACAATGGCTTGGCAGTATTGATAACGGGCACAAGAATCAGCTCTATTACACCCCACTTGTTGCATGGAACAAACACAACGGATTTATGGCTGGTATAGCTTTATATAATAATGCCATTCTTCAGAAAAAAGCAGAGTATGTTCTCGCTCCGTTATGGGCTTTTGGTTCACAAACTCCCACAGGTTTTGCCTCGGCTGCCTACACTATTTTTCCTAATTCCTTATTTCAGTCGGTACGGTTAGCTGTTAATGCACGCAGTTTTTCACATTACACTTTTAACTCAACCCCACTCAACTATTTTAAATGGGCACCCGAAGCAGATATAACATTTAAAAAACAAGATGCACGAAATAAAAACACCATTAATCTTTTAATAAGGCACGTGAATATAACCGAAGAAACGCTAGATATTCCTTTCATTGATGCTCAGGGAACCATCATCAATATTTTTAAAACCAATTATTATTATGTAAACGAATTACGTTTTACTCTGCAAAATTCAGATGCCATTAATCCATTTCATGCCTCGGTAAATATTCAGCAAAATGAGAATATGCTTAAAACCAATTTAGAAGCCAACTATTTTTTTCGCTATAAAGAATCGAAGAGAAAAGGTTTTAATATTCGATTTTTTGTGGGTCGTTTTTTATATAATAACAATACTAATATCCGATTTAATTATACTTTCAGTCAACGCCCCGATTATATGTACGATGATTTATACCTCGGCCGCAATGCAAATGGTTTTTTCTCTCAACAATTTACTCTTTACGAAGGAGGGTTTAAAAACCTGATTCCACTTGCCCCTTTTAACCGTTGGCTGAATGCAATAAACCTTTCAACAACACTTCCAAAAATACCAGTTGCCTTGTATGCTGATGCCGGTATTGCTGGCTTTGAATATGCCGACCGCTTTGGAAATTTGATTGATGACGCTACTGAATTAGTTTATTGCCTTGGTATTACCTATCAGGTGGTTCCTTCGTTTTGTGAAATCTATTTTCCCGTATTGATTTCGCCTACTGCCAATCAGTTAAAGTACAGCGAAAAAATTCGGTTTACCCTTAATTTAACCCATCTCAATCCTTTCAAAACCCTACGAAAAATTGAATTATAATGCAGAAAAAAAAACACATATATTTTGCTTCCGATTTTCACTTTGGAATACCCAACACAGCAGAAAGCAAGGTGCGGGAAACTAAATTTATTCAATGGTTAGAGGAAATAAAACACGATGCTTCAGAAATTTTTCTGTTGGGAGATTTATTCGACTTTTGGTTTGAATATAAAACCGTAGTGCCAAAAGGTTATGTAAGAGTGTTGGGGAAAATTGCCGAATTAAGCGATGCCGGAATTAAAATTCATTTATTTACCGGAAACCACGATATGTGGATTTTCGACTACCTACCCACAGAATTAGGAGCTACCCTCTACCGAAATCCTATTAAAAAAACATGGAATAATAAAACTTTTTTTATAGGTCATGGCGATGGCTTAGGCCCTGGCGACCATGGATATAAATTCATTAAAAAAGTATTTGCAAATGCTTTTTGTCAATGGTTATTTGCCCGTTTGCACCCGAATTTTGGAATTAGGCTGGCACACTTCTTTTCAGGAAAAAGCCGAGCTATGAATCTTTCAAAAGATGCTATTTTTCTTGGAAACGATAAGGAATGGCTTGTACAATTTTGCAGAGAAGAATTAAAAAAAGAACATTCCGATTATTTTATTTTTGGACATAGGCACTTGCCTTTAGATATTTCACTAAACGAACAAAGTAGGTACATTAATTTGGGAGACTGGATTTCACATTTTACCTACGCTGTATTTGATGGAGAAAAACTTGAACTGAAAAAATACGTTTAAGCAATTTTCTTTATCAGTTCGGCAAGTCGATTACTATAACCCATTTCGTTATCGTACCAACCAACTACTTTTACCATATTTCCAATTACCGAAGTAAGTTCAGTATCAAAAACACAAGAATAGGGATTACCAATAATATCGGAGGACACAACCGGTTCAGTACCATATTGTAGTATTCCCTTTAAGGTTGTTTCGGAGGCCTTTTTAAAAGCATTATTTATCGCTTCAATATTTTTTACGTTTTTTACAGTACAAGTAACATCGGTAAGCGAACCATCTGGTACAGGCACCCTTATGCCTGAGCCTCCAAGTTTTCCATCTAAATGCGGAAATATTTTTGTTATTGCTTTGGCTGCTCCTGTACTAGTGGGCACTATAGATTCTGCAGCTGCTCGGGCTCTGCGTAAATCTTTATGAGGTGCATCATGTAAACGCTGATCGGTAGTATAAGAATGAACCGTTATAATGTATCCATTTTCTATGCCACACAATTCATCTAGCACTTTTACCATAGGTGCTGCACAATTCGTTGTACACGATGCATTCGAAATAATTTTTTCGGTACCGTCTAAAATAGAATCGTTTATTCCCATTACAACAGCTTTAATGTCGGCATCTTTTGGTGGGGCCGAAATAATTACTTTTTTTGCACCTGCTTGTATATGTTTTCCGGCACTTTGTTTATCGGTAAAAAAACCGGTAGATTCTACCACAATATCTACACCCAAACTTTTCCAAGGTAGTAATGCAGGGTCTTTTTCCTTAAATACTTTTACCGGATTTCCACCAATAAAAATCAATTCCTCTTTACAAGAAATTTCATTCGGGAAAATGCGATGTATACTGTCGTACTTTAATAAATGGGCCAGTGTTTTTGAATCGGCCAAATCATTTATGGCCACTAGTTGTATTTCGGGGTGTTTTTGAATAACCCTTGTTAACACCCTGCCAATTCTTCCAAACCCGTTTATTGCTATTCTAATCATTTTGTTTTTTTACAAAAATAAAAAAGGCTTCCGGTTGCGGAAGCCTTTTTTGAAAGTAGTTGAAAAATTTATTTTACCACAACAAATTTTGTAGTTTTTGTTTCGTTTGCAGTTTTTAGCTGCATAATGTATGTTCCGTTTGGCAAGTCGCTTACACTGAAGGATACATTTTGCTTTCCAACACTCAAGTTTCCGGAATTTATTTCTTTCATTAACTGTCCGCGGATGTCAAAGATGCGAATGCTTGTTTCTGTATTTTTTTCGAGTTTAAATGATACCGTTCCATTGTTTGAAACCGGGTTAGGATAAACACTTAGCTGAGAAACACCTGTATTGTCGGCTTTGATATCGTTGTCTTTTATACCCACTAAGGAAGTAGATTTAAAAAATCCTCTTCCGTGTGTTCCAATGTAAATAGTTCCGGAATTATACGCAAACTGCCAAGGATAGTGTTGTTGGCGTATTTCATGAACAGGTACACGAGCCATACCGGTATTTTCTTCGTACCATTTAACATTCGCTGCATTAGAAGTAAAAGCATTGTTGCTTCCAAACACTCCATAATCGGTAGCTAGTAAAACTCTGTTTTTATCGCTTAAATCTATTTCGGCATCGTAAATAGCTACTCGAGGCAAATAACCATCTGCATTGCTGGAAGCTGGTCCGGTAATGCTTGTAAAATTACCTCCCGAAAGTGCATCGGTAGAACGATATACTTTGGCTGTACCTCCGTAGCCTCCTATTACCGCCACCACGTTATTTGCATCATTAGGATCTATAGCAACCCCTGCAATGGTTCCACTCATGCTGGTTCCTATTTTAGTACAAGTAACTACACACATATTGCTTCGGTTATCGAGAGTTAAGGAATCCCAACCTACGGCTAAATTAGAAATACGATAGAGCCCATTGTTTGTGCAAACAAAAAGGTGATTTCCATCTCTGGAAAATTCCATTTGGTGGGCTGTTCCGGAAAATCCATTGGTACTATTGGCCACTCTGAACCATGCCGGTACATCTTTGCCAAGTGTTAAGGCATCGCGAGTTAAGTAAATGGCGGAACCGTTTTTAGTAACATTGAAGGCGAACTTGGATTGTACATAGTCCGGCAGCTTTAATGAATCTCCTTGACTTAACGCATAGGGAGAAGGATAGCTTAAAGGAATTCCTCCAATCATGCTAACATAATTTAGCATTTCACCTTGTGTATAAGATTTATTGGCTTTAAACCAAACTGAGTCTTTGGTATTTGGGTCAAAAGGGGTATCCCAGTGGCGAATGGTAGTATAAAAAGGTGCACAAGCTGCACCTGTTTCGCATAAGGTTTCCAATTCTTTGTTCCAAAAATTGTCTCCGGAACCAAAATTATCCATTCTACGCACATCACCGCTGTAGACAGTTCCAAATGCAATGCCCGCCACGTTAGCTATATCGCAAGTAAAACCATCGCCTCCCATTACTTCATAATCTAAATCAGAGGCTCCGGGGTTTACACCAATTAGGCGGGTACCATTATCTTGTGTGCCACCTATTACAATATCATTGGTAATTCCTGGGCCTGCCGTATATCCTACACTATAAAATTGGGTAACATTATAACCTTTGTTGTTTTGCGTCCAGTTTATTCCTCCGTTTACTGAGCGGGCAATACCACCATCAGAACCTACGAATACCGTATTGTTATCTTTAAAGGTGATATTATGCTTATCGGCATGGATGTAATATGGGTTAGAGAACGATTCGGGTTGCCAAACAGAAATCTGTGTCCATTGCCCAGCCACAGGGCCCGATTGTGTTTTTACCCATTTGAATAATTCAATTCCTCCTACTAAAATTTTATCGGGGTCGTTAGGGTAAACCGCAATGGCCATATCGTACCACCCTTGACATTGAGCAGCCGGAGGGCCTGGAGATAATGTATAGGGATCAAAAGGACCTCCACCGGTAGCAATTGTTTCCCATGAGCCATCCACCCCTTTATTTTCACTACGGTATATTTTTGCCAAACATCCCGGGCCGGTAGTACCGGCAGCATACATCACATTGGGATTACTTGGTGCAATGGCAATATTTATCCTGCTTCCCGATAAGGTAATAGGGTCGCCAAAAGTTTCGTTGTTACCGTTTGGTGAAACATATACCTTACCTGAAAAAGCAACTAATACGGTTCCGTCTGAAGCAACCTCTACTCCGGTACATGCACCGTTTACTTTTAGCGGATTACCGGATACAATATTTACTGGATTAAACCAGTTGGCACTAGGGTATTTCCCGTTTCCATCGGGGTCGCAAACCCAAAGACCACCCTTGGTTGCAGCAAATAATCTATTTCCTGAAGCAGCAAGGTAGTTTACAGCTGTCCATTTATCGGAACCGGAAGTAATGGGAGGCACCGGCCCCACTACTTGCTCGTAATTTCCGTTTCCGAGAATTTCGAAAATACCGGCACCCAAAGCTCCGGAGCCCGTATTGCCATCGGGTTGCTCAAAGGTGGTACCTGTACCTACATAGATTTTGCCATTTGCGGTTTGGCAAATAGAAGTAATAGATAAGTTTACCATTAAGTTATTATAAGACTGCCAAGTGTTTCCGTTATCTAAGGAGTAAAAAAGACCACCCGAAACAGAGCCTGCCCAAATTTTATTTTGAACCGTTTTATCGATTAGGATTGCACGGGTTCTTCCTCCTACCTGACTTGGCCCCATTTCAATCCAGTTTACACCTAATGCTTTGGCTTTTGAAGCATTGCTTTTCATGAAAGCATTTAACTCTGTATAGAAAGCATCCTCGTTTATTTTACCGGTTTCTTGATCGTACCGAAATATTTTATTGAACTCTTCAATAGATTTCGGAGATTTTGTAAGAACATTTCTTCCTTCAACGCGGGGCGTATATACCGCTTCAGGATTCAATAAACCTGAAAGAGATATTCCCACCGCCATAGCTCCTGCCACCGTGGCACTAATAAATAATGTAGTTTTTTTCATAGTAACAAATTTATAATGGTTGTGCAATATATTAACTTTATTTTTATTTTTTAAAAGCCTCTGTAAATTTACATAACAAAATGTTATTTTATTTCATCTTTTTTTTATTTGGCTCTTTTTTTCCAATAAATGGTAGAAAATTACCACGCAATGGTTTAAAAAATGTGTTTTTCGGCATGGTATGAAGAACGAACCAATGGGCCGCTTTCTACGAATTGAAATCCAAGTTTTAATCCGAATTCTTTGTGGGCTTTAAAGGTATTAGGATGCACAAATTCGGCAACTGGCAGATGGTTGGGAGTGGGTTGTAAATACTGCCCTATGGTAACCACATCTACCCCTGCTATTCTTAAATCATGTAGAGTTTCTTCCACTTCTTCTTTGGTTTCACCTAAGCCAAGCATTATTCCGGATTTAGTTTTCATGCCCCCTTGCTTTAAACGTGCCAACACTTCCAAACTTCTGTCGTATTTCGCTTGAATTCGAACTTGTTTAGTTAGCCTTTTTACTGTTTCTAGGTTATGAGAGACGATATCGGGAGCTACATCTATAATTTTCTGAAGATTATCCCAGTCGCCTTTAAAATCGGGTATAAGAGTTTCTAATTTGGTTTGTGGACTTACTTCTCTGATTTTTTTAACTGTTTCGGCCCAAATTCCGGAACCTCCGTCTTTCAAATCGTCTCGATCAACTGAAGTGATAACGCAATGTTTTACCTTCATTAATTTAACCGAATGGGCTACTCTTTCTGGTTCTTTTAGGTCGGCAGGCAGGGGTTTTCCGGTAGCTACTGCACAAAAACCACAAGAGCGAGTACAAATATTTCCCAAAATCATAAAAGTAGCTGTACCTGCCCCCCAACATTCGCCCATATTGGGACAATTGCCACTTTGACAAATGGTGTGCAGTTGGTGTTCGGTAACAATGTTTCGTACATTGGTGTACTCTGTTCCTACAGGTAATTTTACACGTAGCCACTCAGGCTTTCTGTTTTTTGGGGGAGTTGATGAAGCAAGAATCTCCACTTTTTCACTACTCATATTTTCGGGAACCAAATAAAAAATTAAGGTATAAATTGAAATAAATATTTTGTTGCTTTACATACTTCTGAGCCATAATGGGAAGAGCCTTCGGATATACATCGAACATCATACCTACTTCCATTGCACGAACCACATCTTGTTCGGGTGCATATTCGAAGTTTAAACCAAATTTACCATAAATACCTGGGTATATTTTGGTTTCTTCTATTCCTTTTGTAACATTTGCTCTTCCGTAGATATTATCTACAAAATGTTTATCTTCATTGTATTTTTCAACTACCATTTCATGACTATCGTATGGCCAATTTTTTATTTCTAAATAAACCGGTTTGGCAAAGGCCAAAGAAACCCCTCCGTGCGTAGCTAAGCTAACAGCAACCCCTTTTGCAGTTTGCTTGGATATAAATGTTGTATGGTATCCGATGTTTGGACGTATAACGAGTACCGCATTTTTTTTTCCGTAAAAATACCCTCTTGTATCTTCCTTGTAGGGGTTAAATTTCTTAATTTCTTTTGGGTGCTTTAGGGTTACAATATCTATTTCGTAAAACCTTTTTTTTGTATCGCTTAATATTTTTCCCTTTCGATAGTTGAATCCAAAACCATTGGTATGTATTAACAAGCCTCCGGCATTCTCGGAGCGGTACAACACCCTCACTTCATCAAATACGGTTTGTTGTGCATTTAACACAAGTACGGAGCAGAAGCAAAAACAGAGAAAACTTGTTGTAATTTTTTTCATCAAAAAAAAGGCTACATTAGCAAACAAATTTACCAAAAAAGTTATAGAAAATGAGCCACACATCAGAAATAATCTATTTAGGAGAGCTTAGAACAGAAGCCCGACACGTAAAATCTTCTCAAAAAATAATTACCGATGCACCTACCGATAACAATGGGAAGGGAGCCGCTTTTTCGCCTACCGATTTGCTGGCTACCTCGCTTGGTTCTTGCATGCTTACCATTATGGGTATTGTAGCTGAAAGGAATAACATACCTTTAAAGAATGCGAAGGTTAGAGTTACTAAGATAATGGGCACAGAACCTAGAAGGGTTACAGAAATTCATGTAGAATTTACTTTTTCTGATACCTATTCTGACAAGGAAAAAAAATTACTCGAAAATGCGGCTAAAACTTGTCCGGCTGCCTACAGTTTACATCCTGATATTAAACAGGAAATTACCTTTTTATACACTCCAATAACCAGCGAGATGTAATTTCTGAGTGAGAAGTATTTTTAATACATTCTCCATTTTTTATCCAAAGCACTTGGGGAGATTGGTGAATAACCGAAAACATTTCGGCAACCACATTGGATAAAATCCTATTCTCAATTACAAGGAGAATATAATAAGGGGTTTGTATATTCTCCATTGCTTCCAAAAATCGCCTCAAAGCCATGCTGCTAATTGAACAGCGTGTACTGTGCTTAAAAATAAAAACACCCAGAACATTGTCCGAGTGCGATTGTATTCTAATTTCCGAAAGTGTATCTTCTGAAGCGAGATACGGCTTATTCATTTGTGAATTAAGCGGGGGTTTCTACCTTTACATCTGTTTTACCGTATGCTGGGCATTTTTCATGACCTTTACATGCAAAAAGAAGAGTAGTTACTGTTATTACAAAAAGTGTGGCAAGTGCTTTTTTCATCGAATAGATTGATTTAGTAATTAAAGTTAATTTTACAAATAAGAACAACAAATGTAAATAAAAAATATTTATTTGTATCTCTTTGCTTCATATTTATTGTATCTTAAAAAAAATCAAATGTCTCTGCATACCACAAAACCACATATCGAAGAGAGTTGGAAAAACTTATTAACACCAGAATTTAAGTCGGAATATTTCGCACAACTGAAAAGTTTTTTGCTGGAAGAGAAAAAAAAATACACTGTTTTTCCTCCCGGAAACGAAATTTTTAATGCATTTAATTTAACTCCTTTTACTAATGTAAGGGCGGTAATTATTGGTCAGGATCCATACCATGGCGAAGGGCAGGCCCACGGCCTGTGTTTTTCAGTAAAAAGAGGAGTACCTCCTCCTCCTTCGCTTAAAAATATTTTTAAAGAATTAGAAAACGACCTTGGCATACCCGCCCCCCTCCACGGAGATTTAACTTTATGGGCACAACAAGGGGTTTTACTGCTGAATGCTACACTAACCGTAAGAAAAAATGAGGCGGGTTCTCACCAACACAAAGGTTGGGAAATATTTACCGATGCGGTTATTTCTGCCATTTCTACTAATCTGAACGGTATCGTTTTTATTTTATGGGGAAAATTTGCTCAACAAAAAGCACTGCTTATCGATTCTAAAAAACATTTTATCCTGAAGGCTGCTCACCCATCGCCTTTTTCGGCTTATAACGGTTTTTTTGGTTGTAGGCATTTTTCCAAAACAAACGAACAATTAAAAAAAATTGGAAAACCCGAAATTAATTGGGCATTAGACTAATTTCAATTTAAACGAATTATACAAACATTGAAATATCTTTTAAATACAATTCTCTTCTTATACGGCATCTTTTTGTATGCTCAACACAACAATAAACAAACCCTTTTACAGTTGCATTATGCCAACACTTTAGATACCAAAACACAAAAGAAATTACCAAAACACCTCTCGTTTAATGATCAACTAGGAATAGAAAAAATTAAGTTAGAAATATTAAACATATTACATCAGCAAGGTTATTTAGCCGCCTCGTTAGATAGTGTGTACTCAGACAGTTTATTAACCGAATTATTTTTTAGCCCAAATCAAAGGTATAAAATAGCTTTTCTTAAAAATCATAATGTAACTGAAGAAGCCATAAATAAAGCAGGATTTAAAGAAAAAATACTTCTAGATAAACCTTTTCAAACCAAGCAAATACAAAGACTTTTCGAAGATATAGTTTCTTATTACGAGAACAACGGTTATCCGTTTGCCTCGGTGTATTTAGATAGTGTAAATATTAAAAACCATACCGTTGCCGGAAAAATAAATGTTAATAAAGGAAATCTCTACTTTGTTGATAGCTTAATAGTAAAAGGGAACGCTAGAATAAGTGAACGCTATTTGGAAAATTATTTAGGAATAAAAGAAGGTAGTTTATATAACGAATCTCAAATAAAACGAATTAGTAACCGACTTAAAGAATTATCTTTTTTAGCTGAAAAAAAGCCTTATGTGATAGAGTTTTCAGAAAAATTTTCATCTATTTATTTGTATATCGATAAGAAAAAAGCCAGTCGTTTTAATGGGGTGTTGGGAGTACAGCCCGATGCAAATGGAAAGATAAGCCTTTCGGGCGATACACGACTGCAATTATTTAATTCCTTTGGCAGAGGAGAATTAATTGATTTAAACTGGAGACGAATACACGCAGGAACACAAGATTTAAAAACAAAAGTGAATTATCCTTTTTTATTTAACACTCCTTTCGGTACCGAATTTGATTTCAGACTGTACAAACGCGACACTTCTTTTCTGGAAGTAAATTTAAACCTTGCGTTAAAATATTTAATGAGCGGAAATAATTTTATAAAAGTTTTTGTATCCAATAAATCTTCATCTGTGCTTTCCAAAACTTTTATTTCAACTGAAATTTCGGGGCTAGGCGATGTAAAACTATTATCGTACGGACTAGGAATAAACGTAGAAAAATTAGACTATCGTTACAATCCAACCCAAGGGTATCGCTTTTCGGGAAATGCTTCGGTTGGAAATAAAAAAATTATTAAAACTTCTACAACTCCGGAAACTGCCTACCAAACACTGGTTCTAAAATCAATTTTATATCAAATCGATTTTAACGGAGAGTTATTTATTCCGCTAAGTAAAAGAAATGTTATAAAATTAGGAAACCAGTCTGCTCGTATTTTTAATAATACATTATTTGAAAACGAATTGTTTAGAATTGGCGGATTGCTTACTTTCAGAGGGTTTGATGAAGAATCTATCTTTGCATCATACTATACAGTTTCTACAATAGAATACCGTTTTATTCTGGAACAGAATTCTTACTTTCATATATTTTCTGATTTAGCCTACTACGAAAAAGATACATACCGAAGTTTCGATAATGATATTCCATACAGCATTGGAACCGGAATTAGCTTTGAAACCAAAGCCGGAATTTTTTCCTTGAGTTATGCATTAGGAAGCGAAAAGGAAAATCCATTTTTATTGCGATCGGCTAAAGTGCACTTCGGATTTGTAAACTATTTTTAAATGAAAAAGTATATTTTTATTCTTTCCTCGATATTCTTATTGTCCTCGTGCAGCATATTCAGAGGCAAAAGAAACGTGAAAACTATTGAAGAATATGAACAAGAAGTAATTTTACCTGAAGAAAAAGAAGAAGAAAAAATATTTACAGGCAAAGAAACCATTGCCGATTTTTTGGGCGAGTATGTACAAGTTAAATATCCTCATCATCAATTCAAAAAATATATTTATGTTTCCATAAAACGCCAGAAACTTTATCTTATAGAAAACAACAAAATCATTAAAAAATACATTGTTTCTACTGCAGCCAAAGGCATTGGCAATAAGGAAGGAAGCGAACAAACTCCTCCCGGACTACATATCATTAAGAAGAAAATAGGAGAAGGCATTCCGGTGGGTGGCCGTTTTGAATCGCGTATTTACACCGGAAAAACAGCCCCAATTTACAACGATACCACCCGCTCACTTACCGATGATGTAACCAGTCGCATATTATGGTTACACGGAGAAGAAAGTGGAATTAATAAAGGAAGAAGAGTAGATTCTTTTAAACGGTTAATATACATTCATGGCACTTCGGAAGAAGGGCGGCTAGGCACACCGGCATCGCACGGATGCATTAGAATGAAAAACGAAGATGTTATAGAACTGTACTCTCTGGTAGAGGAAGGAACACCTGTACTTATTTTAAAAAATTAAAAGAAAAGAGGGGTGATTTACCCGCCCATCATGTTTCTCATAATTTCCTGATTAACCAATTCAAAACGTTTTTTAAACTGAGTACCAAACTCATCCTCTTTATGCTGTTCGTTTACAATGTACATTAATCGTTGTATAACGGCCATAGCCTGGCGTTTTTCGTTTTCAACAGCTTTGGCATGCTGTGGCTTTAAAGAGTTTAAATAATTCAATTCATCTTCGTAAACATCGGCTACTTTAACGATAATATCATCGGCTCTTTTTCCTTCACCCACTTTATAATACGCTTCGGCTATAGGAAGTACAAAATAATCGAAAGGCACATTGCGTTCCGGAATTACCTCCATGCAACGATCTAATACCTGTTTTGCTTTTTCTTTATCTCCCTCTGTTATTAATGCTTCGGCTAATCTTGCAAAATTGTTTCTAAAATTCATACACATTCTTCGGTTGTTTTCATCCATGTACAAGGTGTGTTTATCAAGCCCACCCCATTCAAATTTATTCATCAGATTATCGTACATAATTTGGGTATTTACCCTCCCTGTTTGTCCGTCTTGTTTTCCTGTTTTAACCGGAATAAGTCTATAAGCAAGCCCTTCCAATTGAAAATGCTCTTGTAAACCCAAATAGGCCTCATTTCCAGTAGTAATGGCAAAATATACGGGTCTATTCCAATTATTGGTTGCCAATAAATCAAGAATCATTAAGTCGTTTTTAAAAATATAATTTTTGCTGATACTCCATTCTACTTTATCTAAAATACCAGAGGTGTCAGACGGTAGCAAAAATGGGGCTTTTTCAAATTTTGATTTATCTACCTTTACTTTAAAATTCTTCGTAGGAATAAAATCAACATATTTCTCATTCGAAATTTGAATCTTGGAGTTTGGATTTTCGCTTTCAACAAACTTAATAATTTCGGTTACATCTACATTTCCTTGTATTCCTTTATCAAAAATGGGAAGGTAATCGTTAGTACCCTGCCTGTATTTTGGTTCAGGAAGCGAAAAAGGTACAGGGTCTGAATCGTATGCTTTACGCTTCATTTGTGTAACATACCAATCGGTATTCAATAAACTTAGGTTTATTACCCTTACATCGGTTCTATAGCCTTCCACTTCTTGCACATACCAAAGCGGAAAGGTATCGTTATCGCCATTGGTAAAGAGTACCGCATTTTTCTCGCACGAGGCCAAATAATTTTTTGCAAAATCTCGGGCTGTATAGCGTTTTGCGCGCGAATGATCATCCCATCCTTCTTTTGCCATAATGCCTGGCACTAAAAATAAAGAAGCCAATGTAGCCACAATGGCCGCCACATTTTCGGGCGATTTTCTTTTTATGTAATCATACAAAGCGTACACACCTAACCCAATCCAAATGGCAAATGCATAAAAAGAACCGGCAAAAGCATAATCACGTTCACGAGGTTGCAGCGGGTACTGATTTAGATAAATAACAATAGCAATACCTGTAAAGAAAAATAAGAGCATTACAATGGTAAAATCTTTTTTGTTTTTATCCCACTGAAAAAACATTCCTGCTAAGCCTAACAAAAGGGGTAAAAAGAAAAAAGTATTGTTTGCCGGATTTTCTGTAATGCTTTTTGGAAGTTTCTCTTGCTGCCCTAAGCGAATGGCATCTATGAATTTTATTCCGCTTACCCAGTTTCCTTTGTTAATTTCTCCATGCCCTTGCTCATCGTTTTGGCGACCAACAAAATTCCACATAAAGTAACGCCAATACATATGACCAATCTGATACTTAAAAAAGAAAGTAAGATTTTCACCAAAGGTGGGTTTGTAAATAGTTTCTGGCTTGCCGCTGCTACCCATTACCGTTACAGGTTTGCCTTTAAAATCGCTCCAAATTTTATACTCTTGTATGTGGTTGGATTGGGAACTCCACATACGGGGAAAAACTGTAGAAAGTTCTTTATTGTAATTTGGTTCGGAGGATTTCTTATCGTCAGAAATAATATATTTTCCGCTTTGCTTATCTTGAAAATATACTGGTGTACCATCTTTGTAAGGTTCTTGCCTATCTAATGGAGTATTGAAGTACTGGCCGAAAAACAAGGGCCTATCACCGTATTGCTCACGATTTAAGTAGGAGAGCAGGTTAAATACATTTTCGGGATTATTTTCATCCATTGGTGGATTTGCACTAGAGCGGATCAGAATAATTGAAAATGCCGAATAGCCTATCATTATAACGGTTAAGCACATCACCACAATATTTAATAAAGCTTTTTGTTTGGTATGGGTGTAATAAATAGCATAGGCCATTGCAGCAATAGCAACTATAGCATAAACATACAAGCCCGAATTAAAAGGCATACCAAAAGAGTTTACAAACAGGCGTTCAAATAATGCAGCCATTTTAACTGCACCGGGTATTATTCCATATTGAATAAAACCAAGAATAAGTATGGATACGGCAGATGTAACTATAATTCTTTTTCTGCTTGGCTCGTATTTTTTAAAGTAATATACAAATGTAATAGCCGGAATAGCCAATAAGTTTAATAAGTGAACTCCAATGGAAAGGCCCATAAGAAAAGCAATCAGCACCAACCAACGCTCGTTGTATTTTTCATGGGCAACGGCCTCCCACTTTACAATGGCCCAAAAAACAAGGGCTGTGAATAAAGAGGACATGGCATATACTTCCCCTTCTACTGCAGAGAACCAAAACGAGTCAGAGAATGTGTATGCCAAACCTCCTACTATTCCACTTCCCAGCACAGCTATTATTTTTGAGTTGGTAAGTTCTCCGCTAGCTTCGGCAAGTTTTTTGGCAAGGGCAGTAATGGTCCAAAATAAAAATAAGATGGTAAACGAACTACATAAACCCGATAATATATTTACCATCACTGCCGCTGATTCCGGGCCTGCAAAAAGCGTAAATATTCTTCCAATAAGCATAAATACAGGAGCTCCCGGAGGGTGGCCTACTTCCAACTTAAAAGCGGTTGCAATAAATTCTCCGCAATCCCAAAAACTGGCCGTTGGTTCTATGGTGAGTAAATAAACAAGAGTAGCAACTAACCACACAATCCAACCGGTGAGGTTATTTAGTTTTTTATAGTTCATGTTTGTGAAATTTACAGTTCACGAAACTAAGAAATTCTACTGTAATTACACAAATCGGTTGTTAATCTATGTTAAAAATAGTTTTGGACGATTTAATTATTTTACTACATTTGCCACCCAATTTGTCCGATGGTGTAACTGGCAACACGTCTGGTTTTGGTCCAGAAGAGTCTAGGTTCGAGCCCTAGTCGGACAACTTAGCCCGCTTTGCGGGCTTTTCTTTTTTCTTGAAATTTCCATCTGTATTTTGCTTCTCTCTACTTTTTAAAAAGAAATTTATTATATTTGGGAGTCGGGTTTTCTATCGCTCTTTTAAAGTTTTGATTACCCCTTTAAAAACATTTATTATGGAAGAATTGCACGTTTTAGAAGAATTATTTAGCTGGCTATTGCCTTTGGTAATAGTGCTTACCATTTGGGAAATGGTTTGGAAAATTATTGCCATGTGGAAAGCCGGACGCAACAACCACCTTACCTGGTTTATTTGTATTGCTGTTTTTAATACCATTGGTATTTTACCTATTGTTTATATTTTAATGAATAGAAAAAAAACAGACTTGCATTAAGTCATCTTGCCTTCCTTTTTATTTACAAAGAACCTTTTTTCATTCGTGTAGAAAAAGTTTTTTTGTACGACATCTTTTGGCATACTGCCTTAGTTTCTTTGCCTCTGTAAACATTAAAAATTAAAAAATATGGAAGCAAAACACAATTCAATTAATTCATCGGAAAAACCTTTGTTTAATATTAAACAAACTACCGAAAAAATGTCCATTTCTGATGTGTATTATGATACTTTTAGTTCTCACCTAAATCCATTTTATCTTTATACCGCTCACTTTAATTATATTCCAAATTTTGTTGAAGAAATTTATATTAACTGTGAAAAATTATCAAACTTCATTGCAAAAGAATATAAATTAGAAATAAAAGAAAGTTATTATAGTAAACACTATTTTAGAAGAAGTAAAGAGCCAAAAACATCTACTCTGTATTCCTTTTTGTTTGATGATGTAATGTTGTATTTTGATATGTGCCTAGATAGAGTATTCGTACTATTTAAAAAAACATATCCATCGAAAATAGAATCTCTTTTGGGAAAAATTAGGACTTTCAAAAAAAGAAAGAAAAAAAATAAGCCTTCCATTTCATTGCTTGTAAACACTCCCAATGGAATTAATACAAAATCTATGGAAATTACAAAACCAAAACTGAATATTGAAGATAATTACAATGATGATTTTGTTGATGTTCATCGTACTATATATAAAAAACTATCACAAAAAAACGGCAAGGGTATTGTTTTACTCCATGGCAAGCCCGGAACCGGAAAAACTTCTTACATACGTTACTTAGCAGCTACACTAAAAAAAGAAATTATATTTCTGCCTCCTACTATGGCCGGAGAAATAACCAACCCTTATCTTGTTTCTACTTTGATAAATAATCCCAATTCTATTTTTGTAATTGAAGATGCCGAAAATATTGTAATAGACAGGGGACATGAAGGCCAATCGCCCGTTTCGGCAATATTGAATATTTCCGATGGACTGCTCTCCGATTGCTTAAACATTCAGATTATCTGCTCATTTAATACCGATATTTCTAAAATAGACAGTGCCCTGATGCGCAAAGGAAGACTGATTGGAAAATATGAATTTAAAGAACTAGATATTCCAAAAGCCCAACTTTTATCGAACAAATTAGGTTTTAATAAAGAAATAAACCAGCCTATGACGCTGACCTCAATCTATCATTTAGGCGAAAAAGAATTTGAACAAAAAAACAATATAAAATCTATCGGCTTTCAAAAAGAATATAATACCTGCTTGGCTTAAAAATAACGGAGCGATTAATAGTGCGTTATAAAACATCTTTATAACGCACTATAACTTACTTGTTCCCGCTAATTATTTTAGAGATGATTCCTTTTTGGTTTGTAAACTCGGCCATTAAAACTCCGGCAAAATGAATGGCGATAAAAGCCAGTAAATAATAAATAGAAAGAATATGAATTTTTTCCATAGGCTCTTTGAATTCTTTTGGCCCTAGTTCTATCACTAATCCGGTTATTAAAGATAATGCCACACACAAATAAAAAAGGAGGTAAACAATATACTGAAATTTTACTTTTTGGGGTAATTCTTTATTGAACGGATTTCTAAATTTCATTTCGCCAAAGAATGGCAATAATAATCTAATTACATACAAACCTACCAATACATACCCTATGTATATATGCCAATCCCACATTGGCTTGCGTATTTGCTTTGCCAAAACAATGAGTTGCTCATCAGATAGTGTTTGATTGGTTGTAGCTAGATATTGCTTTATAATATCCGCGATATGCACTTTGTTCATCCAGCCTAGTCGTAA
The DNA here is from genome assembly GCA_013359255.1 of Flavobacteriales bacterium. GTDB lineage: Bacteria > Bacteroidota > Bacteroidia > Flavobacteriales_E > Vicingaceae > BCD5. The sequence goes on along the minus strand of JABWCF010000010.1, from coordinate 50,105 downwards.
AAATACCGTAAGCAATAAAAACAACATGCTTAACGCAATAAGCCAATGCATTACGCGATATACTTTTGAATAATTTCTATTTTCCACAATAGTTGCTTTTAATTTACAAAGTAATGCAAATTATTGAAAAAACAAATAGGCTCATAATACCATTCTTGGTTTCTTATTTTTTCAGAGTTTTGTAGATGAAACCATGAAACAAAAATTTGTATCCAACATTCTGTTGCTTTTATTACTTAATTTAATCATTAAGCCTTATTGGGTTTTGGGAATAGACCGTCAGGTACAAAACATGCTAGGAGCAAATGAATACGGAACTTATTTTGCGTTGTTTAATTTTTCGCTCCTATTCAGCATTTTTCTCGATTTTGGGCTTACTAATTACAACCAGCGAAACATTGCACAAAACACCCATTTGCTGAAAGAATATTTTGGAGGATTAATGGGTTTAAAATTTCTACTGGGGTTCGTTTATATACTTATACTCATTGCAGCAACTTTATTTATGAATTATAATGAATATCGCATAAAAATATTGCTATTGCTGGCCATTAACCAATTTCTCCTCTCGGTAATTCTTTTTATACGTTCGAACATTTCAGCCTTACAGTATTTTAAAACAGACAGCCTACTAAGTGTGCTGGATAAACTGCTGATGATTATTTTTTGTAGTTTTTTGATTTATAACCATAAAATGGAATTGAGTATTCTTACTTTTATTCTCTCTCAAACCACAGCCTACATTATTACCTTGCTGCTAGGTTTATTCTTAATTTTAAAACAAACAGGAATTGTTTTACCCCATTTTAAAATTGTTTTTTTAACTAAAAATTTAAAAGAAACATTTCCTTATGCACTGCTTATTTTAACCATGACCTTTTATTACCGAATAGATGGAGTAATGCTAGATTTACTTCTTCCCAACGGAGCCGAAGTAGCAGGAATTTATGCTCAATCGTATCGCCTGCTGGATGCGGGCAGTATGTTGGGTTTGCTTTTTGCCGGCTTGCTACTCCCTATGTTTGCTTACCAAATAAAGCAAAATGAGGCCATACAGGAATTGTTTCACATTTCCTTTAATCTGCTTATGCTGCCCGTTTTATCTATCGGATTGTTTGTGATAGCGTACGCATCAGATATTTGTACGATTATGTATAATGAACAGCCTGAAACTACGGCCCAAACACTGCAAGTATTAATGTTTAGCTTTCTGTTTATTTCGGCTAGTTATATTTATGGCACTCTTTTAACCGCAAATGCCAATATGAAGGAACTAAACATTCTTGCACTTATCGGCATGTTTTTAAACGTGTGTTTAAATTTTATTTTAATACCCCAATACGGAGGGGTGGGAGCAGCTTGGGCCAGTATGATTACTTTGTTATTGGTAATGGCGGCACAACTGGTGTTGTGTAAATGGATTTTTAAAATTTCGTTTGACATACAATATTGTTTTCGATTATTAGTTTATGCCTTGCACATTATTATTTCTTTATGGGTTCTCGATTATTTTGCAGTAAATATTACTGTGGCTGCATTACTTGTATTCTCCATTTCTTTTTTGGCTGCATTTTTCCTAAAACTTGTAAAACCTTCCGATTTTTCTATTCTTTCGAAGTAATTAATGCAAAGGCATTTTTATTACTTTTACGTTTTCTTTAAAAAACACGTTTAAAAAATGAATAATCAACCCAACAACGATTTTAGCTTTAGCTCCGGAAATCTGCTTTTATTTCTATACAAGTGGAGAAAACTACTTATTATCATTTCTGCCTCTGCCGCCCTTATTTCGGCAATTGTTTCGCTTGTAATTCGAGAAAAGTACAAATCAACTGTAATACTTTTCCCCACCCGTACCAACTCCATATCCAAAGTTTTGCTTTCAGAAAACACCAGTGGCAAATTCGATATCTTAGATTTTGGAGAAGAGGAACAAGCCGAACAAATGCTTCAAGTCTTAAATTCTGATGAAATAAGAGTTCGGATAATCGAAAAATACAACCTAATGCAGCATTGGGATATTGACCCCAATGACCAATATAAAATGACGAAGTTGTTCAATGCCTACGAAAGCAATATCCGTTTTAAAAGAACCGAATTTATGTCGGTAAAAATTGATGTAATGGATTACAGTCCTGACACCGCTGCCCTAATTGCAAACGATATTGCGGCATTGCATGACAGTGTTAGAAATCGTATGCGAAAAGACCTTGCCAAACAAGCATTTGAAATTGTTAAGGCTGCTTATTTAGACCAAAAATGGCGGATACAATTGATGGAAGATTCGCTAACAAAAATACGTGCAATGGGAGTTTACAGTTTTGAATCGCAAGCAGAAGTTCTTTCCGACCAGTTAGGAGCCGCTTTGGTAAAAGGCAATAAACAAGCAGCCGGTGAAATTGAAGAAAACTTAAAAAAAATATCACTTTACGGTTCTAGTTTTATCTCGTTAACTGAGCAATTAGTAAATGAATACAAACAACTGAGTGTTGTAAGAGCCCGATATGACGAGGCGAAAGTTGATGCCGAAAAAACATTAGAAACAAAATTTGTGGTAAACCATGCATTTCCTGCCGAAAAAAAATCATACCCCATTCGCTGGCTCATTGTTGTTGTTTCTACGGTAGCTACATTCTTACTTACATTGTTTTCTATAGTGTTATTTGAAAGTATTAAGCAAGTAAAAGAAGTTTCGAAAGAATAACTTTTTGTTTCATGGAAAAAGTTTTGCCTCATAGCAAAATGCAAACCGGCTGGTTTTATGCTTTAGGAGTCGGGTACGCATTGGTTAATGCAGTAGCTGTTTATTTAGAGTTTTACTGGCTAATGTTGTTGCCTGTTATATTGATGGCGTTCTATTGGGCTTTTTTTTCTCTTGAAAATTTAATGTTTTTTATTGTCTTTTTTACCCCTCTTTCTTTGGGTTTAGAGAACTTAAAAGAACTAGGAGGCATTGGTATTTCGGTACCCACCGACCCATTAATGTTTGCCGTTATGGTTTTATTTTTTCTGAAAGTTTTGCTTGAGCAACGATTTGATAAAAGAGTACTTCTTCATCCGCTCACAATTATTATTTACCTACAATTAGGCTGGATTTTTTTAACCTCTATTACCAGTGAACTGCCATTGGTTTCATTTAAATTTTTGATTTCTCGTTTGTGGTTTGTGGTGTGTTTTTACTTTATTGCCACACAACTTTTTAAAAAAGAAATAAATATTTATCGCTTTTTATGGTTGTATATTTTACCGTTAACTGCAGTTATATTTTACACGGTAATCCGTCATTCTTTTTATCGTTTTGAAGTGAAACCAAGCCACTGGGTAATGGAACCCATTTTTAAGGACCATACTTCTTATGGGGCCATTCTTGCTCTCATTTTTCCGTTTCTAATTTATCTGTTAGGTAGAAAAAAATATGATTTTACAATTCGTTTTTTTATTGGATTTTTAATTTTTGTTTTTATTGTAGGGCTTATTTTTTCGTACACCCGTGCCGCATGGCTTAGTTTAATTGCCGCTTTAGGAGTAGCCCTTATTTATCGTTTTAAAATAAAATTTTGGATGCTAGCCTCTGGCTTTGTTTTTTTGCTTCTGTTGTTGGCTATTTCATGGAACTCTATTATTATGAAATTAGAAAAGAACCGACAAGATGCCTCTGACGATTTATCTAAACACGTTGAATCCATGTCAAACATTTCTACCGATGCGTCTAACCTAGAACGCCTTAATCGATGGAATTCGGCATTTCGCATGTTTAAAGAACGCCCTATTTTTGGATGGGGACCCGGCACATATGCCTTTGTTTATGCACCTTTTCAACTTTCTTCAGACTTAACCATTATCAGCACTAATGCAGGTGATTTAGGAAATGCTCATAGTGAATACATTGGTCCGCTTGCAGAACAGGGTATTTTAGGATTGGCATTAATGCTACTTTTAGTTGTTTTTATCTATTACAAAGGAGCGCAATTATACAAGCGCTTACCAAAAGGCGATTTAAAAAATCTTACCCTAGTTATACTTGCTTCATTAACCACTTATTTAACCCATGGAATATTAAACAATTATTTAGACATCGATAAGGCTGCTGTACCCTTTTGGGCATTTGTAGCTATGCTAGTTGCCGTTGAAGTTTACCATGAAAAGAATTTAAAACCGGCAAGCAAAGAGAGTTAAATCATCGTTATAGGAATTATTTCCTCTAAAATTTTCGGCATCGGCAAAAATATTATCTACTATTTGATTAGGTAATAAATCGGTATTTTTTGCAAATGATTCACAAGTATTCTCTATCCCGAATGGTTCTCCTTTTTCGTTTTCTAATTCCAATAATCCATCGGTATAACAAAATAAAGAAGAATGAATCGGCACATTTACTTTTCCTACCGTTAATTCAGGTAATTCATAAAATGCTCCTAACATAATTCCTCCATCTTCTAAAAATGAAATTTTATTGTTTGCATAAAATAAAGGTGGTATATGTCCTGCATTTACGTATTCCATCTCTCTACTTTTGGTATTATAGCGAGCAATAAACAGGGTAACAAATTTTTCTCCTTTTGTGTTTTCAAACACCCCTTTATTTAAAGCAAACAGCAGTTCAGGCAACGAATGAATATAAGGTAATAAAACTCTTAAAGCCGCTTGAAAATTAGACATGATTAAAGAAGCAGATATCCCTTTTCCGGAAACATCAGCAATGCAAAAAACGCATTCGTCTTTATCCGTCATGATTACATCATAATAATCGCCACCTATAAGTTGATGGGGTTTATAATGCACCGCGCATTTAAAATTTTCGGTATTGGGCAAAACAGAAGGAAAAAGCATTTTTTGTACCTTCGAAGCTAATTCAAGTTCTCTACTTACCGCAACTTGTTCTAAATTTTCCTTGTACAAAATTTTATTTTCAATAGCCACCATAATGATATTGGCCAAGGTTTGTATAAAGGTATAATGTTTTATAAGAGGGCTTACTTCTATCCGCTCTTCGTCTAAATCTCCCAATAACAAATATGCTAATGCTTTTTGTTTATGATAAACAGGGATAAGTAAATCAAATTGCATAAGTGCCTCAATGTTTGACTTGTGAGTCATGCAAATATTTGTATAAGACAGCAAGTGTTCTTCTATGTTAATTCCTGTTTGGGATTCGTTTACATTGTACGCAATTTCGCAATGCCATCCGTTGTTATTGGTATAGAGTAGAATTTTACCAATGTGTAAATTTTCTCCTAGTAATTTTGGAAAAAAAGCGAGTAACTCTTCTTTTGAGGCATTGTTGTTTATTGCCTGCGTTACGCTAAGCAAGGTGCGGAGTTTGAATCCGCTCAGATCTAATCTTTTTTTTGAATGCACTTAATTTGTATTGCGTTCTATATCTTTTAATTTTTGAATCAAATCTGGTAGGTTTCTAATAGAAGCCATTTCACGCATTGCTTTTTTTGCTTCTTGTGCAGGTGAGCCAAAATATATTTTTCCGCCTTCGAGAGATTTATCTATACCCGATTGGGCAAAAACAACCGCCTTATCTCCAATGGTAATACCGCTGGTAACACCTACTTGCCCCCACAAAATTACATGGTTACCAATATTTACACAGCCTGCAATCCCTACTTGTGAAGCAAATAAACATTTTTCACCAATTACGGTATCGTGCCCTATTTGTATATGATTATCTAATTTTGAACCCTTCCCGATTCTTGTATCGGAGGAAACTCCTCGATCTATAGTACAACAAGCTCCTATTTCAACATTATCTTCTATTACCACTTTTCCGCAAGTTAGTAGCTTATCGTAAAACGTATCTCTGTTTTTATAGTAAAAAGCATCGGCTCCAATTACCGTATTGGAATGAATAATAACATTATTGCCTAGTATGGTATTGTTATATAAAACCACATTAGGGTGTATTATGCAATTGTTGCCAATCACTACATTTTTGCCTATGCTAACCGTGGAGTGAATTTTACAATTACTTCCCATAGTGGCCGTTTCGTGTATTTGTTTTTCAGAAAATTCAAAGGGCTGAAAAAAATTGATTAAAAAATTAAAATCGCGAAAAGGATCATCACTAAAAATTAATCCTTTTCCTTCGGGAGCTTCAATTTTTTTATTTATCAGCACAAAAGTAGCAGCCGATTGTAGAGCCTTTTCGTAGTATTTGGGGTGATCAACAAAAACGATATCGCCATTTTCTACCCTGTGTATTTCGTTTAATCCGGTAACTAGTAAATCTCCGCTTCCGGCAAATTCAGCGTTCAATAATTTTGCGATGTCGCTTAATTTTTTAGGACTGAATTTCATTGGGTAAGGGTTAATTTTTCAATTCTTTATTTAGCTCTTTCAGAATACTCTCCGGTTCTCGTATCAATTTTTATTTTTTCGCCTGTATTAATAAAAAGTGGAACTTGCACAATAGCTTCTGTTTCAAGCGTTGCTTTTTTAGATGCATTGGTGGCTGTGTCTCCTTTAATTCCAGGCTCGGTATAGGTAACTTCTAATATTACAAAAGGGGGTAATTCGCAAGAAAGCGGAATCTCTTCTTCTGCATGAAAAAGTATGTTACAAGTATCTCCTTCTTTTAAAAATTGGGGGGCGTTAATGATATGCTCATCTAACACCACTTGCTCAAAATTTTCATTATTCATAAAATTGTATCCCTCCTCGCTTTTGTATAAAAACTGGTATTCTCTCAATTCTATACGAACAGGGTCTACTTTTACTCCTGAATTAAAGGTGTGTTCTACTACTCTTCCTGTTTTAAGATTTTTTAATTTAGTTCTAACAAATGCGGGCCCTTTACCTGGTTTTACGTGTAAAAATTCCACAATCATTACCAAATTGCCGTTAAAGTTTAAACACATTCCGTTTTTAAAGTCTGCTGTAGTTGCCATATTTTCTTTATTGAGTTTGCAAAAATACTTGTTTATTATAATCGTATATTATTTTTATTTTATAAACACAAAACCCTACTTTATGTAGGGTTAGGGTTATTTTACTAGGGTGTTTATTTATGCAGTAATGCCTATTTTCTTTTTTATTAATTCGGTAGTGGTTGAACCGGGTCTTTCTATAGGATGACCAATTGCCCTATCCCAACATAAAGAAGCCAATACGCCAAGGGCTCTAGAAACCCCGAACAAAACAGTATAAAATTCAAATTCTTTAATATCGAAATGCATGAGTAATGCCCCTGAATGTGCATCAACATTGGGCCATGGATTTTTTATTTTTCCTGTAGCTTCTAAAATAGGTGGTGCTACTTCGTAAACCATTTGCACTATTTCGCACAAATCATTTGACTTTCCTTGATCTTTAATATATTTTTTATAAAAATTTTGCTGTGCGGTAAAACGAGGATCTGTTTTTCGAAGTACTGCATGACCATAACCAGGCACCACTTTTCCCTCGGATAGCGTTTTTTGGATAAATGCAGCGATTTGTTCTTTGGTAGGTAATCCTCCTCCAAGCTCTTCCCGCATATTCATAATCCAGATAATTACTTCTTGGTTGGCTAAACCATGTAATGGACCGGCTAAGCCATTCATTCCGGCAGCAAAAGAGAGATAGGGGTCGCTAAGAGCAGAACCCACCAAGTGGGTTGTATGAGCAGATACATTGCCTCCTTCGTGGTCGGCATGTATGGTCATGTATAAACGCATTAATCTTTTTACGTCAAAATCTTCGTATCCCATCATGTGGGCAAGATTTGCTGCCCAATCCAATTTATGGTCGGGTTCTATGTGTTCATTGTTTTTATATTTTCTACGGTAAATGTATGCGGCAATTCGAGGAAGGCGTGCAATCAGATTCATGCTGTCTTCGTAAGTGTAGTCCCAATATTCTTTCTTACTAACGCCTTTACGATATGCGGCAGCAAAAAGAGATTCGGTTTGCATGGCCATAACGGCAATGCTAAATTGTGTCATCGGATGGGTTGCAGCCGGTAGGCTATCTAACACATCAAACACATGCTTTGGAACAATGCTTCTTCTGGCTAATTCATTGCTTAGGGTTCTTACATCTTCTTCGGTAGGTATCTCACCAATTAACATTAGGTAAAACACTCCTTCGGGTAATGGTTCTGTGCCATTGGGTGCCTTTGGAAATTTTTCTCTTATTTCGGGAATTGAATATCCTCTAAAACGAATTCCCTCTTCGGCATCTAGCTTTGAGGTTTCAGTTACAAGACCTGTAATGCCTTTCATTCCTTGATATACTTGTGCCAAGGTGTATTCTCCCATTACAAAGTTGCCGTGTTCTTTGATAATTGACTTTACTTCGGCTGCTACCGGAGTCGCTTTTTCTAAAAATTTTTGTTTAATTGAATCCATTTTTTCTGTGTTAATTGCTTTCTTTATTGAAACTCCGCTAATTTAATCAGCAATTCGCTAACTACAAAAATCTTTACAAAATAAATTTGAAATCCCTTCCCGGAAAAACGGCAGAGGGTCCTAATAATTCTTCGATACGAAGTAATTGATTGTATTTTGCCATTCTATCGGAGCGGGAGGCCGAACCTGTTTTAATTTGACCTGTATTTAAAGCAACCGCCAAATCGGCTATGGTACTGTCTTCGGTTTCGCCTGAGCGATGGCTCATCACAGAGGTGTAGTTATTTCGGTGAGCTAAATCTACCGCGTTGATTGTTTCGGTTAGGGTTCCAATTTGATTTACTTTTACCAATATGGAATTAGCTACTCCATCTTGGATGCCTTTTGCCAGTCGTTGTACATTGGTTACAAAAATATCATCACCTACCAACTGGGTGTATTCGCCTACTAAATCGGTTAGGGTTTTCCAACCTTCCCAGTCATCTTCGGCAAGCCCGTCTTCTATGGAAAGAATGGGATATTTTTTAGTCCAGTCTTTCCAATAATTTGCCATTTCTTGTGAATTTAATTTTCTACCATCCGATTTGTGGAAATGGTACACTTTATTTTTAGCATCGTAGAATTCAGAGCTAGCTGCATCTAGGGCTATATAAATATCTTCTCCTGGCTTGTATCCCGCTTTTTCTATGGCCTTAAGCACAAACTCAATGGCCTCTTCGTTTGATTTTAAATTGGGGGCAAAGCCTCCTTCATCGCCTACGTTGGTGGAATATTTTTTTTCTTTCAATACGTTTTTTAAATGGTGAAATACTTCGGTACCCATTCTAAGAGATTCGGAGAAAGATTCTGCTCCAACAGGCATAATCATAAATTCTTGAAAATCGATGCTGTTGTCGGCATGGCTTCCTCCATTTAAAATATTCATCATGGGTATCGGGAGTGTATTTGCATTCACCCCACCTACGTAGCGATATAGTGGAATGCGGAGTTCTTCTGCTGCTGCTTTGGCCACAGCTAAGGAAACGCCCAATATTGCATTTGCCCCTAAGTTTGCCTTGTTTGGTGTACTGTCTAACTCTATTAAAATTTTATCTATTTCGTTTTGTTCTAATAAATAGCGACCTCTTAATTCTTCGTTAATGGTAGTGTTTACATTATTTACAGCCTTTAACACGCCTTTCCCCATAAAGTGTTTTTTGTCGCCATCTCTTAATTCTACAGCTTCGTGAGAGCCCGTTGATGCACCCGATGGTACAGCCGCTCTTCCTAATGTACCTGCATCGCTAATTACATCTACTTCAATGGTGGGGTTACCTCTTGAGTCTAAAATTTGTCGTGCATGAATATTTGCTATTACACTCATAATGAATATTTTTTTGTTTATGCTAGTTGTTTTACTTTTTGCATATTTTCTATAAACTGATCAAAAAGGTACTTTGAATCGTTTGGTCCAGGAGAAGCTTCTGGGTGATACTGCACTGAAAAAACTTTTTTATTTTTTAATCTGAATCCAGCTAGTGTATTATCGTTTAGGTGTATGTGAGTAATTTCTATGTTGCTATTGTTCTGTGCGTCTTCTTTGCTTACGCAAAAACCGTGATTTTGCGAGGTTACTTCGCATTTTCCAGTTAAGAGATTCTGAATGGGATGGTTTACTCCTCTATGGCCGTTATGCATTTTAAAGGTAGATAAACCGCAGGCTAACGCTAATATTTGATGGCCCAAACATATTCCGAATGTGGGGATATCGGAGAGAATTATTTCTTTAACCTCTTTTACCACTTGTGGCATGGCAGAGGGGTCGCCAGGTCCATTTGACAGCATAATTCCACTTGGGTTCCACTCTTTTATTTCACTAAAAGGGGTGTTCATGGGAAAAACTTTTAGAAAGCAACCTCTTTGCTGCAGACTTCTTAATATGTTTTGTTTCACGCCTAAATCGAGCACTGCCACTCTCAGTGCAGATGTTTCATTTCCTAACTCGTAGGCTTTAGTAACTGAAACTTTTGACGATAGCTCTAAGCCTTGCATAGATGGGCTTTTGCTTAATTGCTGTTTTAATTTTTCTATATCTAACTCTTCGGAGGAAATAATGGCATTCATGGCTCCTTTGTTGCGAATATGACGTACCAATGCACGAGTATCAACATCTGAAATGCCTACTATCTGATTTGATTCAAAGTAATCTTGAATTGTTGATTGTCCTAATGGACGAGAATAAATGGCTGAAAATTTCTTACAAACTAGCCCTGCAATTTTTATTGAGGAGGATTCTACCTCATCATCAAACACTCCATAATTGCCTATATGCGAAACGGTAGTTACAATAATTTGTCCGTAGTAAGAAGAATCGGTAAATATTTCCTGATAACCGGTCATTCCGGTATTAAAGCAAATCTCACCTGTTGTAAATCCTATTTTACCTATGGCATTTCCATAAAAAACAGTGCCGTCCTGAAGAAGAAGAACGGCTTTTTTTTTAAACATTTTTTTCATTAAGTGGCGAGGAATTTAACAATACAAAAAAAGGATAAAGCGTGTTTGCCTTATCCTTTTTTTTTTCAAAGTTATAAACATTTACTCTTGTGTGTCTTTGGGTTGTTCTGTTTCAGATTTTGAATCGGAAGCCTCTACTTGTTTACTTGCTTCTTCGGTAGCGATTGTTTTTTTCTTTGTAGTACTTCTGCTTCTTCTGGTTGTTTTTGCTTTCTTTTCGGCTTTACCAGAAGTGTAAATTTCGTTAAAATCAACTAATTCGATTAAACACATATCAGCATTATCTCCTAAGCGATTTCCGAGCTTAATAATTCGGGTATATCCTCCAGGACGGCTTGCTACTTTAGGTGCTACATCGCGAAACAACTCGGAAACAGCTTCTTTATCTCGTAAGTAAGCAAATACAGTTCTGCGAGAGTGGGTAGAGTCTTCTTTTGATTTTGTAATGAGTGGTTCTACGTATTTTCTAAGTTCTTTTGCTTTTGCCAAGGTGGTGTTGATTCTCTTATGCCTAATAAGAGAGGCTGCCATATTAGAAAGCATGGCTTTTCTATGAGAGCTTGTTCGCCCTAAATGGTTTACTTTTTTACCGTGTCTCATGGTTTATTATTCCTTATCCAATTTATATTTGCCTACATTCATTCCGAAATGTAAGTTTTTATTTTCAAGTAATTCGTCAAGTTCTGTTAACGATTTTTTTCCGAAGTTTCTGAATTTTAGTAAATCGTTTCGCTGAAATTGTACTAACTCTCCAAGTGTTTCTACATCGGCTGCTTTTAAGCAATTTAAAGCACGTACCGATAAATCCATGTCTATTAGTTTTGTTTTAAGTAACTGACGCATATGAAGCATATCTTCATCAAATTCTTCTACGGTAGATTTTTGCTCAGTATCAAGTGTAATTTTCTCATCAGAGAACAACATAAAGTGATGTATAAGAATTTTAGCAGCTTCTTTTAATGCATCTTTTGGATGAATAGATCCGTCAGAATCAATCTCCATGATTAGTTTTTCATAATCGGTTTTTTGTTCTACCCGATAATTTTCGATGAAATATTTTACATTTTTTATGGGAGTAAAAATGGCATCGATAGGTATAACTCCTGCATGAAGCGTATGAGGCTTATTTTCTTCGGCAGGAACGTAGCCTCTTCCTTTTCCTATTGTAATATCAATGGAAAATTTAACAGAGGGTTCTAAATTACAGATAACATGGTCTGGATTTAAAACCTGAAAACCAGAAGTAAATTTTCCAATATCTCCGGCTGTAAATTTATCTTGGCCACTAATTTTTATAGCTACCTTTTCAAAATCGGTTCCTTCGATTTGGCGTTTAAAACGAACTTGTTTAAGATTTAGTATTATTTCAACCACATCTTCTACTACGCCTTTAAGAGTCGAAAACTCATGGTCGGCTCCCTCTATTTTTACAGTGGTTATTGCAAAACCCTCTAACGAAGATAATAAAATTCTTCTTAGTGCATTGCCCACTGTAATTCCGTATCCGGGCTCTAAGGGCCTGAATTCAAATACACCATGGCAGTCGTCTGAACTAACCATTATTACTTTGTCGGGTTTTTGAAAATCTAGTATTGCCATTTTATATATTATTTATATTTTACGTTTTTAAAGATTATTTAGAATACAACTCTACTATAAGTTGTTCTTTAATGTTTTCGGGGATTTGTTCACGGCTTGGAACAGAAATGATAGATCCGGAATATGTATTTCTATCAAGCGATAACCAGTCTATTTTTAAATTAGAAGAGCCTAACGAATTGGTTATTATTTCCAATGATTTTGACTTTTCACGTACTGCAACTACATCACCTGGCTTAACATTATAAGAAGGTACATTTATTATTTCTCCATTAACGGTAATATGGCGATGAGAAACAAGTTGACGAGCAGACCTTCGAGAAGGAGCTAATGTTAAACGATATACCACATTATCTAATCTTGTTTCGCACAACTGAAGCAAGTTTTCGCCTGTAATACCTTTTTTTCTTGATGCTTTGACAAATAAGTTTGAAAACTGCTTTTCCAATATACCGTAAATATATTTTGCTTTTTGTTTTTCTTGAAGCTGAACAGCATACTCCGATTGTTTTGATCTTCTTTTATTTGGACCATGCTGACCCGGAGGATAATTCTTTTTTTCTAATGCCTTGTCTGCTCCGAAAATTGGTTCTTTAAATTTTCTAGCAATTTTTGATTTGGGACCTGTGTACCTTGCCATTTTTTTTTATTTTATTCTGTAAATTAAACTCTTCTTCTTTTTGGAGGGCGACATCCGTTGTGTGGCATTGGAGTAATGTCTATAATTTCTGTTACTTCTACGCCACAATTATGTATGGCTCTTATAGCCGATTCTCTGCCACCACCAGGACCTTTTACATACACTTTAACTCTTCTCAAACCTGCATCAAAAGCCTCCTTAGAACATTGTTCTGCGGCTACCTGTGCTGCATACGGTGTATTTTTCTTTGAGCCCCTGAAACCCATTTTGCCTGCTGATGACCATGAAATAACATCTCCATTAGCGTTTGTTAGGGAAACGATAATGTTGTTAAATGTTGATTGAATATGAGCTTGACCAAGTGTATCAACCTTCACATTTTTTTTCTTTTTACTAACTGTTTTTGCCATAATGATTGCAATTATATTTTATTACTTAGTAACCATTTTTTTGTTTGCTACTGTTTTTCTCTTTCCCTTTCGAGTTCTAGAGTTATTTTTTGTTTTTTGCCCTCTTAGTGGCAATCCTAATCTATGTCTTACTCCTCTGTAGCAACCAATGTCCATTAGTCGTTTAATATTAAGTTGTATTTCGGAACGTAGGTTTCCTTCTACTTTAATGCTTTCGGTAATAATTTTTCTTATTTTACCTAAATCATCATCGTTCCAGTCTTGCACTTTTTTATCCCAACTGACACCTGCTGCTGTAAGAATGTTTTGTGCTGTTCTGCGTCCAATTCCGTAGATATAAGTAAGGCCAATTTCGCCTCTTTTGTTTTTTGGTAAATCAATACCCGCAATTCTTGCCATAATTTAGCGTATTTAATTTTTTTATCCTTGTCTTTGTTTGAATTTAGGATTTTTTTTGTTTATAACATACACGCGCCCTTTGCGTTTTACTATTTTGCAATCGGCACTTCTTTTTTTTACTGATGCTCTAACTTTCATTTTTTTTCTTTTTTATTTATATCTAAACGATATTCTCCCTTTTGTTAAATCGTATGGCGATATTTCCACACGAACTTTATCTCCCGGAAGTATTTTTATATAATGCATTCTCATTTTACCCGATATGTGTGCAACTATAATATGCCCATTCTCGAGTTGCACTCTAAACATTGCATTAGACAATGCTTCTACTATTGTTCCATCTTGTTCTATCGATGCCTGTTTGGCCATTATTTATTATTCAATATTTCTTCTATAAACTTAAATGTTGAAAGCACTTCTGCTTTATCCTTTCTTATTACCACATCGTGTTCAAAGTGAGCCGATGGTAATTTATCACTTGCAATAATAGTCCATCCGTCTTTTAACTGGGTTATATGTCGTTTCCCCATATTAATCATAGGTTCTATTGCTATAACCATCCCTTCGGATAGTTTTACACCGGAGCCTCTTTTTCCGTAATTAGGAACTTCAGGTTCTTCGTGTAAATTCTTTCCTAATCCATGCCCAACCATTTCCCTAACTACACTAAATCCATTTTCTTCTACATGTTTCTGAACTGCGTAACCTATATCTCCGACTCTGTTTCCGTTCACTGCCACCTCAATTGCTTTGTCGAGTGATTCCTTAGTAATTTTTAAGAGCTTACTAATTTCAGGTTTTACTTCTCCTACAGCAAAGGTGTAGGCCGAGTCGCCATAGAAACCATTTTTCTTTACTCCGCAATCTATAGAGATAATATCGCCTTCTTTTAAGGGTATTTCATTAGGAATACCATGCACTACCACTTCATTAGGTGATGCACATAAGGTATTGGGAAATCCGTTATATCCCTTAAACCCTGGTACAGCCCCATGGTCTCTAATAAATTCTTCGGCTACTTTGTCTAATTGCAAAGTAGTAACACCTGGTTTTATTAGTTTGGCTACTTCTGCCAATGTTTTTCCAACAAGTAAAGAACTTTCTTTTATTAATTCTATTTCTTCTTCCGTTTTAAGGTAAATCACCTTTTTAATTTTATGCTGTTACTCCCATTCCGGTGGTTGTTCTACCTTTTATTCTTCCGGTTTTCATTAAACCATCATAATGCCTCATAAGCAAGTGACTTTCTATTTGCTGAAGAGTATCTAGTACAACGCCTACTAAAATTAGTAAAGAAGTACCTCCGTAAAATTGGGCAAATTCATTGTTAATTCCGGCCATTGACGCGAAAGCAGGTAAAATAGCCACCAAGGCTAAAAACAATGAACCTGGAAACGTAATTCTAGACATTACGGCATCAATAAATTCAGCCGTCTTTTTTCCTGGTTTTACTCCAGGAATAAATCCTCCATTACGTTTCATTTCTTCGGCCATTTGGTTGGGATTAACGGAAACAGCTGTATAAAAATATGTAAAAGCAATACATAATAAAGCAAAGGTAAAGTTGTACCAAAAGCCTGTAAAGTCAGAAAAAGCAGCTAGTATTCCTGTTAAAGATTCTGAATCGGCAAATCCGGCTAATGTGATTGGTAAAAACATAATGGCTTGAGCAAATATAATCGGCATTACTCCGGCTGCATTTACCTTTAACGGAATGTATTGCCTAACTCCTCCGTATTGTTTGTTACCTACAATGCGTTTAGCAAACTGTACGGGTATTCTTCGGGTTCCTTGAACTAACAGAATGCTCATTATAATTACCAAAAGCAGGAAAATAATTTCTACCAATAAAATAACCATACCTCCATCACTTACTCTGGAAGCAAATTCTGCTACAAAAGCAAAAGGAAGGCGAGCTATAATACCAATCATAATAATTAACGAGATTCCATTTCCTATTCCTCTTTCCGTAATCCGCTCACCAATCCACATTACAAACATAGTTCCTGTAATTAGTATTACTACGGTAGTGAATATCCAAAAGAATGTATCGGGTCTGATGGCTAAACCCGAAGATGTGTATGCTGGAATTTGAGAAGCAATGTAGCCTGGAGCCTGCATTGCGGTAATAGCAATAGTTAAAAAACGGGTGTACTGGTTTATTTTTCTTCTTCCGCTTTCGCCTTCCTTTTGTAATTTCTGAAAATAAGGAATGGCCATTCCGAGTAATTGAATTACAATAGAGGCTGAGATATATGGCATTATTCCTAAGGCAAAAATAGAGGCACGAGAAAATGCTCCCCCTGCAAAAATATCTATTAAACCGGCTAATCCTCCTCCTCCACTATTGGCATCAGCTAATCTGGCCGAATCGATACCTGGAAGAACTACGTATGAACCTAGACGATAGATAAGAACTAAACCTAGTGTTGTAATAATTCGATTACGAAGTTCTTCAACTTGGTAAATATTCCTTAATGTTTCTATAAAACGCTTCATTATTTATTACTCCTTTAAACCGTTTCGGTTTTTCCACCGGCTGCTTCTATAGCTGCTTTTGCTGTGGCCGAAAAAGCATGAGCTTTTACTTCAACCTTTGATTTTAGTTCGCCTCTTCCTAAAATTTTAATTTTTTCATTTTTCGAAGCAAGACCATTATTGATAAATGCCTCTGTATCAAACACAGTTATTTTTTTGTTCTCAACAAGAGATTGTATCACATCGAGATTTATGCTTTTAAAATATACTTTATTTACATTGGTAAAGCCGTACTTAGGGACACGCCTTTGCAAGGGCATCTGTCCTCCTTCAAATCCTCTTTTAGTTTTATGACCCGATCTAGCTTTATCTCCTTTGTGTCCTTTACTGGATGTTCCCCCCCAGCCCGAACCTTGACCGCGACCTAAGCGTTTGTTTATTTTTACCGAGCCCTTTGCGGGTTTTAAATTACTTAAATCCATTACTTTAATATTAATTTCTGTTATATCTTTTCTACAGTAACCAAATGTTTTATTTTGCTTACCATACCTAAAATTTGTGGTGTGGCTTCGTGTTCTACCGTTTGATGCAATTTTTTAAGTCCTAATGCTTTCAAATTTAATTTTTGACGCAGAGGACGGTCTATTGCACTTTTAATTTGTTTAATTTTTATTTTAGCCATAATACTTTTCTTATCCGTTAAACACTCTTTCTATTTCTATACCTCTATGATGAGAAACTGCAACTGCATCTCTCATCTTTGTAAGTGCCTCTAATGTGGCTTTTACAACATTGTGTGGGTTTGATGACCCTTTAGACTTAGCTAGCACATCTTTTACTCCAACACTTTCCAAAACAGCACGCATTGCACCACCGGCAATTACACCTGTACCTGGAGCTGCCGGCTTAATTAACACTCTGGCACCACTATACTTTCCTGTCATTTCATGAGGAACGGTTGATTTAGAAAGAGGTATTTTTACCAAGCTCTTTTTGGCATCATCTATTGCTTTTGATATGGCATCGGCTACTTCATTGGCTTTACCCAGTCCGTGCCCTACTACACCGTTTTCGTTTCCAACTACTACAATGGCTGCAAAACTAAAGTGGCGACCACCTTTGGTTACTTTCGTTACACGGTTTACAAATACTAAACGATCTTTAAGTTCTATATCGCTCGATTTTACTTTTTTTACATTACTGCTTGTCATCTTTTTTAATATTAGAATTGTAATCCTCCTTCTCTGGCAGCTTCTGCAAGAGATTTTACTCTACCATGATACAAATATCCATTCCGATCGAATGCTACTTTTACTACTCCTGCTTTGGTGGCTCTTTCGGCAATTGCCTTACCTACAATAGCCGCCTTTTCTATCTTAGTGCCTTTTTTAGAATGTATTTCTTTCTCTCCGGAAGATGCGTATACAAGGGTTTTTCCGCTCACATCATCTATTACCTGAGCGTAAATTTCCTTGTTACTTCTGAATACGGAAAGTCTAGGCATTTCATTGGTACCACTTATAATTTTGCGTACTCTTTTTTTAATTCTTGTTCTTCTTTGTAGTTTACTTAAAGCCATAACTTATTTATTTTTTAGATGCCGATTTTCCGGCTTTTCTTCTAATATTTTCTCCTGCAAACCTAATTCCTTTGCCTTTATATGGCTCCGGTTTACGGAATGACCTTATTTTGGCGGCAACCATTCCTATCAATTCTTTATCATTTGATTCTAACACAATGGTTGGATTTTTTCCTTTTTCCTGTGCTGTAGATAACTTAATTTCTTTGGGGAGTTCAAAAACTAAATTGTGTGAAAATCCCAGTGTAAGTTCAAGCATTTGTCCGTTTGCATTTGCTCTGTATCCAACGCCTACTAATTCTTGCTGTATTTTATAGCCCTCAGATACTCCTTTAATATTGTTGCTAAGAAGTGAACGGTATAAACCGTGCTTTGCCTTATGGATTTTTTGTTCTGTATGGCGTTCTAGAACGATTTCGTTTCCGTTTACTTTTACCGTAATAGATGGATCTACCGATCTTGTAAGTTCTCCTTTAGGCCCTTTTATGGTAACCACGTTTTTGTCGGAAACGCTTACTTGCACACCGTTCGGAATTTGTATGGGTAATTTACCTATTCTGCTCATTTTTATATCCTCCTTAATATACGTAACATAAAATTTCGCCACCTACATTTTCTTTCTTTGCTTCTTTATCGGTCATTACACCTTTTGAAGTGGAAAGAATGGCTATTCCTAACCCATTGATAACTCTCGGCAAGTTGGAACCACCACAATATTTACGTAAACCTGGTTTACTTATTCTGGTAAGATTTCTGATAGCCGATTGCTTTGTGGCTGTGTGGTATTTTAATGCGATTTTGATATTTCCTTGACCTCCGTTTGAACCTTCTTCAAACTTATAGTTTAGTATATACCCCTTATCCATAAGGATTTTGGTGATTTCCTTTTTTATATTTGAGGCGGGAATATCAACCACTCGATGACGAGCTTTTGCCGCGTTTCTGATTCTTGTTAAATAGTCTGCTATTGGATCTGTCATTTCTCTATTCTTTTAATTTTTTTTACCAACTTGCTTTTGTAACTCCCGGAATTAAGCCAGATGATGCCATTTCTCTAAAGGTTACACGAGAAATTCCAAACTGACGAACATATCCTCTTGGTCTGCCGGTAAGCAGGCATCGATTATGCAATCTAACTTTTG
Organism: Flavobacteriales bacterium; assembly: GCA_013359255.1. GTDB lineage: Bacteria > Bacteroidota > Bacteroidia > Flavobacteriales_E > Vicingaceae > BCD5. The sequence continues at coordinate 31,026 of JABWCF010000010.1, read as the reverse complement.
ATGAGTTTTTAGGAAGTTTTTGTAATGCCTCCCAATCACCGGCAGCTTTTAATGCAGCACGTTTTTCTGCGAATTTTTCAACCATACGCTGCCTTTTCTTTTCTCTGGCTTTCATTGATTCTTTTGCCATATTCTTTTTCTTTTCTTGTTATTTTCTAAATGGTACACCGAATTCTTCTAATAATGCCTTTGCTTCTTCACCGGTGCTTGCCGAAGTAACAAAAGTGATATCCATTCCATTGATGTGCGAAACTTTATCGATATCTATTTCAGGAAAAATAATTTGTTCTTTTACACCTAAGGTATAGTTCCCTCCTTTATCAAAACCTTTAGGGTTTACTCCCTTAAAATCTCTAGTTCTAGGTAAGGCCACTGCAATAAGGCGATCTAGAAATTCATACATTTTGTCGCCTCTTAAAGTTACCTTCACTCCTATGGGCATTCCTTTTCTAAGTTTAAAATTAGAAATGTCTTTTTTGGAAAAAGTAGCAATGGCTTTTTGCCCTGTAATGCTGGACATTTCTTGAATGGCTGTTTCGATAAGTTTCTTATCGGTTACGGCTTTTCCCATTCCCTGATTAATACAAATTTTTTGCAAACGGGGAACTTGCATTACTGAAGAGTAATTGAATTTTTGCTTTAGAGATAAAACAATGTTTTCTCTGTATTTTTGTTTTAAACGTGGTACGTAACTCATAGCTCTTACGCCTCTTTTTATTTAGATTTAAAATATCGTTCTAGTTTTCCTTCGGAATTTCTTTTTCTTCCGATACGGGCAGGTTTACCTGTAGCGGAATTAACAACCATTACATTAGAAACATGAATAGGTGCCTCTTTTTTAATAATTCCACCTTGTGGGTTAGCGGCATTAGGTTTGGTGTGTTTTGAGATTTTTTTAATCCCATCGCCTTCCACTATTACCCTATTCTCTTCGGCAAGTACTTTTATTATCTTACCAATTTGTCCCTTTGACTCTCCTGCAATCACTTTTACAGTATCGCCTTTTTTTATGTGTAATTTCTTTGCCATCTTTTATTTTATTTTTTATAATACTTCGGGAGCCAACGATACAATTTTCATAAATTGCTTTTCTCTCAACTCTCTTGATACGGGTCCGAAAATACGTGTTCCTCTTAATTCGTCTTGATTGTTTAACAAAACGCATGCATTGTCGTCAAAACGAATGTACGAACCATCGGGTCTTCTAATTTCTTTTTTAGTACGAACGATAACTGCCTTGCTTACCTGCCCTTTTTTAATATTCCCTGAGGGGAGTGCATTCTTTACAGAAACTACTATTTTGTCGCCTACTGAAGCGTATCTGCGTTTTGTACCGCCCAAAACACGGATGCAAAGAACTTCTTTTGCTCCGCTGTTGTCGGCTACTGATAATCTTGATTCTTGTTGTATCATGGTTACTTAGCTCTTTCTATTATTTCAATTAATCTCCAACATTTGTTTTTGCTTAACGGGCGTGTTTCCATTATTTTAACTAAATCACCTATTCCCGATTCGTTTTTTTCGTCATGAGCCATAAATTTGCTTGATTTGTTCACGAACTTACCGTATTTACCATGCTTTACTTTACGCTCTACTACCACAACAATAGATTTGTTCATTTTATTACTCACAACTAAACCTATACGCTCTTTTCTTAAATTTCTTTTTTCAGTGTTTTCCATTATCAACGATTTACTTGTTGGCTAATTCTCTTTTTCTTAATTCTGTTTTAATTCGAGCAATATCTCTTCTCATGTGTCTTATTTGCATCGGATTTTCTGCAGGAGAGATGGTATGGCTCATCTTAAATTTAATTAATTTACTTCTTGTTTCGTGTAGCTGTTCCATTAAATCATCTACCGATAAGTCTTTTATATCTTTGGTTTTCATTTTACTCTTACTCCTTCGTTTTACTATTATGCTTGATAATCTCTTCTTACCATAAATTTCATTTTCATTGGAAGTTTTTGGGCAGCCAAACGTAAGGCTTCTTTAGCCACTTCTAAAGGAACACCTTCGGCTTCAAAAATAATTCTACCAGGGTGTACTACAGCAACCCAAAACTCCGGAGAACCTTTTCCTTTACCCATTCTTACCTCGGCAGGTTTTTTTGTGATGGGTTTATCGGGAAAAATTCTTATCCACGATTGGCCTTCTCTTTTCATGTGTCTAGTTAATGCAATACGAGCCGCTTCAATTTGGCGAGCGGTAATTCTTCCTCCCTCTAGTGATTTTAATGCAAAAGACCCAAATGCAATCTCTGTTCCCCTAGAAGAATTGCCTTTAACTCTTCCTTTTTGCATCTTCCTGTATTTTGTTCTTTTAGGTTGTAACATTTTTAAAATATTTTATTCTTTGTATACGATACTTTTATTTCTATTTTCTTTTTCTGGAAGGGCGAGAAGAAGGTTTATTGTTATTGGGTGTTGAATTTCCTCCTTGGTTTCCACCAAAATTTCCTTTTTGTTTTGCTCCAATATTGGGAGAAAGATCTCTTTTTCCATACACCTCTCCTCTACATATCCAAACTTTTACTCCAATTCTTCCGTAAGTCGTGTGTGCCTCGCAAATAGCATAGTCTATATCGGCACGGAACGTGTGCAAAGGAACTCGCCCTTCTTTGTATCCTTCTGAACGGGCTATCTCTGCTCCACCTAATCTGCCTGAAACGAGTATCTTAATTCCTTCTGCACCCATACGCATTGCACTCGCTATAGCCATTTTGGCTGCTCTTCTATATGATATTCGTCCTTCAATTTGGCGGGCCACACTATCTCCTACTAATTTTGCGTCTAACTCCGGTCTTTTAATTTCGTAAATGTTTATCTGAACTTCTTTTTGGGTTATTTTTTTAAGTTCTTCTTTTAGTTTATCTACTTCTTTTCCTCCTTTACCAATTACAATACCCGGACGAGATGTATTAATAGTAACGGTTATTAATTTTAAGGTTCGTTCTATTACTATTTTTGAAATAGCACCTTTGGGTAATCTGGCTAGAAGATATTTTCTGATGTTGTAATCTTCTACAAGTTTATCGCTGTAGTCTCTGCCACCATACCAATTAGAGTCCCATCCTTTGATGAAACCTAGTCTATTCGCAATCGGATTTGTTTTTTGTCCCATTCTAGTTTTTTTCTTTTTTGTCTACTATTAAAGTAACATGGTTTGATCTTTTCTTTATTCTGTGAGCTCTTCCTTGTGGTGCAGGCTGTATTCGTTTTAATACTCTACCGCTATCTACTTTTACTTCTTTTACAATGAGATTGTTTTCTTCCGGTCTGCTGCCTTCGTTTTTTGCTTCCCAATTTGATATAGCAGAACGCAACAGTTTTTCAAGTCTGCGGGCAGCATCTTGCGGACTATTTTGAAGTATTGCCAAAGATTTAAAAACATCTTGTCCACGTACAATATCAGCTACCAATCTCATTTTTCTAGGAGAAGTAGGACAATTATTCAATTTGGCAAAACTTATTGTTTTTTTTGCCTCTTTTGCAACTTCTGCTTTTTGTTTCTTTCTTACACCCATTGTAATAATGTATTAACTTTATTTTTTTGCCTTATCTTGTTTTCTGTTTCCTGCATGCCCTCTAAATGTTCTAGTAGGGGCGAATTCACCCAATTTATGTCCTACCATATTTTCGGTAATGTAAACCGGAATAAACTTGTTTCCGTTATGTACTGCAATTGTAAACCCAACAAAATCAGGAGTAATCATAGAGGCTCTTGACCAAGTTTTGATTACACTTTTTTTTCCTGAACTTTGGGCTTCTTCTACTCTTTTGTTCAGCTTATAATGAACAAATGGTGGTTTTTTTAATGAACGACTCATACTCTAATTATTTCTTTCTTCTTTCAATTATATATTTATTTGAAGCATTTTTTCTTCTTCTTGTTTTAAAGCCCTTAGCCGGTAATCCTTTTCGAGATCTTGGGTGGCCTCCGGAAGCTCTTCCTTCTCCTCCGCCCATAGGGTGGTCAACCGGATTCATCACTACAGCTCTAGTTCTTGGTCTTCTTCCCAACCAACGGCTTTTTCCTGCTTTTCCGGAAACTTCAAGTGCATGGTCAGAGTTAGATACGTTTCCTAAGGTAGCCTTGCATGCATTTAAAATTTGACGAGTTTCTCCGGAAGGTAGTTTTATAATTGCAAACTTTCCATCTCGGCTGGCTAATTGGGCCGAAGAACCTGCTGTTCTTGCTAATTTACCGCCTTGCCCGGGTTTTAGTTCTATATTATGAATAAATGAACCTAATGGTATTTCTCCTAAAAGTAACGCATTTCCAACTTCAGGTTCTACTCCTGTTCCAGATTTTATTGTTTGACCTACTTTTAATCCGTTGGGAGAAATGATGTATCTTTTTTCTCCGTCTTTATAATTAATGAGAGCTATTCGGGCACTGCGATTCGGATCGTATTCTATAGCACACACAGTTCCTTCTATTCCGTCCTTATCTCTTTTAAAATCTATGGTTCTATATTTTTGTTTATGCCCCCCTCCAATGTATCGCATTGTCATTTTACCGGAATTGTTTCTTCCTCCAGATTTCTTTTTGCGAACAATCAAACTCTTTTCTGGAGACTTTTTTGATACTCCTTCAAATGTTGAAGCCACTTTAAATCGTTGGCTTGGGGTGTTTGGTTTAAGTTTCTTAACTGCCATTTTTATCTGCTTAAATATTGCCGTATAAATCTATAGTATCTCCTTTGGCAACGGTTACAATTGCTTTTTTATAGTTATTGGCTCTTCCCGATGAAAACCCTTTTTTGGTAAATCGGGTTTTACTTTTACCTAATACATTAATAGTGTTTACAGAGGTTACAGATACTCCGTATTGTTTTTCAACAGCACTTTTAATTTCCAATCGGTTCGAATTTTTATCAACAATAAAACCGTAACGATTAAGCTTTTCTGCTTGTGCCGTCATTTTTTCGGTAATTATTGGCTTAATAATAACGCTCATTACTTTTCGCTTAAAGTGGTTTCAATAGTTTTAATTGAACTTTCTGATATGAGAATGCTTTTGGCATTTAAAATATCATAAGTATTTATATCTGAAGCTAATACAACCTTAGACCCCTTAAAATTTCGGGACGACAAATATACATTTTTATTTGACTCAGCAAGTATTAGCAATGTTTTTTCGTTAGATACACTTAAATTATTTAAGATTTGTATGTATTCTTTCGTTTTAGGAGAATTAAAAGTTAAATCTTCAATTACAATAATTTTTCCTTCTTTGGCTTTATATGTAAGTGCTGATTTACGAGCTAATTGTTTTACTTTTTTATTTAGTTTGAAACCATAATCTCTTGGGCGTGGACCAAAAATATTTCCTCCTTGTTTAAAAATACCTGCCTTAAGACTACCATGGCGAGCTCCTCCAGAACCTTTTTGACGAACTATTTTTTTTGTACTATAGGAAACTTCCCATCTTTCTTTTGTTTTGTGGGTACCTTGACGTTGACTTGCTAAATATTGTTTTACATCTAAATAAATAGCATGGTCGCTAGGTTCAACCTCAAAAATGCTATCAGTAAGTGTAACCTTTTTCTTAGTATCCTTACCTTTTGTATCTCTAACTGTTAATTCCATTTTTCAATTTTTATAAATGCTCCATTATGACCAGGTATAGAACCTTTAACTACCAAAAGATTTTTTTCAGGATATACCTTTATTACTTCAATATTTTCAACATGAACACGACTATTTCCTGTTTGACCTCCCATTCGCATTCCTTTAAACACTCTTGAAGGGGTAGAGCATGCTCCAATAGAGCCTGGGGCACGCAATCGGTTATGTTGTCCGTGCGTTTGACCTCCTACTCCTCCAAATCCATGGCGTTTTACAACACCTTGAAACCCTTTTCCTTTTGAGGTTCCGGTAACATCTACCCAATCACCTTCTTTAAAAACATTTTCGGCCGTAACGAGGTCTCCGGTATTTAAACCATCGAAATCTCTAAACTCCATTAATTTTCTTTTGGGGCTTGTTTCTGCCTTTTTAAAATGGCCTTTCATGGCGGTTGAAGTGTGTTTTTCTTTCCTTTCGCCATAACCAAGTTGAACTGCACTGTAGCCTTCCTTTTCTACAGTTTTTACTTGTGTAACTACACAAGGACCTGCTTCGATAATTGTGCATGGTATGTTCTTACCATCAGCACCGAAAACACTGGTCATTCCGATTTTTTTTCCTATTATACCTGGCATTCTATTTAATTTTAAACTATACTTTTATTTCTACATCAACTCCGCTTGGCAATTCAAGTTTCATCAGAGCATCTACTGTTTTAGAACTTGAACTGTAAATATCAATTAGCCTTTTGTATGAAGAAAGTTGAAATTGCTCTCTTGCTTTCTTATTTACGTGTGGAGAACGAAGAACGGTATAAATTCGTTGGTGGGTTGGCAATGGAATTGGACCACTTACAACAGCTCCTGTTGATTTAACCGTTTTAACGATTTTTTCGGCTGACTTATCAACTAAATTAAAATCGTACGATTTAAGTTTTATGCGTATTTTCTGGCTCATTGAGTTATATATCTATTACTGTTTTTTTCCTTTAACTTTTGCTATTACTTCTTCAGCAATATTCCTTGGTGCTTCTTCAAAATGAGAAAACTCCATCGTTGATGTTGCTCTACCAGAAGACATAGTACGCAACTGCGTAACATAGCCAAACATTTCAGAGAGAGGAACTTTTGCCTTAATAACTTTAGAACCAGCACGATCGTCCATTCCTTCTACTTGTCCTCTTCTTCTGTTTAAATCTCCTACAATATCTCCCATATTCTCTTCCGGGGTAAGCACTTCCAATTTCATAATGGGTTCCAACAAAAATGGTTTTGCTTTTGGTAACGCTTCTCGGAATGCAATTTTTGCACATAACTCGAAGGATAATGAATCGGAGTCTACGGCATGGTAAGAACCATCTAGAAGAGTAACTTTTAGGCTGTTTAGCGGATATCCCGCCAATACCCCATTATTCATTGATTCTTTGAATCCTTTTTCTACTGAAGGAATATATTCTCTTGGAATATTTCCGCCTTTAACTTCATTTATAAATTGTAAGCCTTCCAGTCCCTCATCGGCAGGCTCTATAGTGATTACAATATCGGCAAATTTACCTCTTCCACCGGTTTGCTTTTTGTACACTTCGCGGTGCTCTACTTTTCCTTTTATTGATTCTTTGTATGCAACTTGTGGAGCTCCTTGGTTGCACTCTACTTTAAACTCTCTCCTCAATCGGTCAAGTATAATATCTAAATGTAATTCTCCCATTCCCGAAATCACGGTTTGGCCAGTGTCTTCATCGGTGTGCACACGGAAAGTTGGATCCTCTTCAGCCAATTTTGCCAACGACATTCCCAACTTATCTACATCGGCCTGTGTTTTAGGTTCAATAGCTAAACCTATTACAGGTTCAGGAAATTTCATTGATTCTAAAACGATGGGGTGTTTCTCATCACACAGAGTATCGCCTGTTTTTATGTCCTTAAATCCAACCACTGCCCCAATATCTCCTGCAGAAAGCCTTTCGATTTGATTTTGTTTATTGGCATGCATTTGAAAAATACGCGATATACGCTCTTTATTTCCTGAACGGGTATTGAATACATATGATCCGGATTCTAAAACACCTGAATAAGCACGTACAAAGCACAAACGACCGACAAAAGGGTCGGTGGCGATTTTAAATGCAAGAGCGGCAAAGGGTTCTTTTTCATCTGGCTTTCTGGTAATTTCTTCTTCAGTATCCGGGTCGGTTCCTACAATCGCTTTTTGGTCTAACGGAGAAGGAAGTAAAGCCATTACATAATCTAACATAGTTTGTACACCTTTATTTTTAAAAGCTGTACCACAAACCATAGGCACTATTTTCATGCTCACAGTGGCTTGTCGAAGTGCCGCAAGAATTTCATTTTCTGAAATGGAATTAGGGTCTTCGAAATACTTTTCCATTAACTTATCGTCAAACTCAGCAATAGCTTCCAATAATTTTTCACGGTATTCTGTTGCCTCTTCCATCATATTTTCCGGAATAGGAACTTCCTTAAATGTCATCCCCTTGTCTTCTTCGTTCCACTCTATTCCTCTGAAGTTAATTAGATCTACAACTCCTCTGAAATTTTCTTCTGCACCTATGGGAAGTTGCAGAGGAACAGCATTGCTACCCAACATTTCTTTTACTTGTTTTACCACGTTAAGGAAGTCGGCTCCAGAGCGATCCATTTTATTTACAAACCCAATACGTGCTACGTTATAGTTATTAGCCAAACGCCAGTTTGTTTCAGATTGAGGCTCAACGCCATCTACAGCACTAAATAAAAATACAAGTCCGTCTAATACACGAAGAGAACGGTTTACTTCTACTGTAAAATCAACGTGTCCTGGCGTATCTATAATATTTACATGGTAATTATTGTCTCTATATTTCCAGTACACTGTGGTAGCTGCTGAAGTAATGGTAATTCCTCTTTCTTGTTCTTGTGCCATCCAGTCCATTGTGGCGGCTCCATCATGCACTTCTCCTATTTTATGGCTAACGCCCGAATAATATAATATACGTTCGGTTGTAGTGGTCTTTCCTGCGTCAATGTGAGCTGCAATTCCTATGTTTCTGGTGTATGTTAAATCTCTCGCCATTATTTTATTTCTATATCATTTATTAATTAAAACCTGAAATGTGAAAAGGCTTTATTTGCTTCGGCCATTTTATGTATATCTTCTTTTTTCTTAAAAGCTGCACCTTCCTCTTTAAATGCGGCAACAATTTCACCTGCTAATTTCTGGCTCATATTTTTTTCGTTTCTCTTGCGTGCGTACTGAATCAAAAATTTCATGGCAGTGGCAATTTTTCTCTCTTCTCGAACGGGTGTTGGAATTTGAAATGTTGCTCCACCCACCCTACGGCTCTTTACTTCCACTTGAGGGGTTACGTTTTCCATTGCTTTTTTCCAAACATCTACCGGATTGTTGTCTTTTACTTTTTCTGCAACAATATCTAACGCATCATAGAATATTTTATATGAAATACCTTTTTTACCATCAAGCATCATGTTGTTTACAAACCTTGTTACCAATGTTTCGTTAAACTTTGGATCGGGCAATAAAACTCTTTTTTTCGCTTTTGTTTTTCTCATATTCTTTAAATTCTAAAATCTTTTTTACTTCTTTGCCGCTTTAGGTCTTTTAGCACCATACTTAGACCTGCGCTGTCTACGACCTTCTACACCAGCTGTATCAAGTGTTCCCCTTACAATATGATAGCGTACTCCTGGCAAATCTTTCACCCTACCTCCTCTTACCAATACAATGGAGTGTTCTTGCAAATTATGACCTTCTCCGGGTATGTATGCAATTACTTCCATTTGGTTTGTAAGCCTAACTTTCGCTACTTTTCTAAGTGCTGAGTTTGGTTTTTTAGGAGTTGTTGTATAAACTTTTGTACAAACACCTCTTCTTTGAGGGCATGAGTTTAGTGCAATTGATTTGCTTTTATTCTCAATTTTTTTTCTTCCTTTTCTTACTAGTTGCTGTATTGTTGGCATGTGTAAGTGTTTAAAATAGTATATATCTTCCCGAAAAATGGGTTGCAAAAATACATTTTTATTTTAATAAACAATATTATGTGAAAAAGATTTTTATTCAATCGCCATAATATCATTGTGGATTTTGTGGATTTTTTAAGTTTTTATGGGAATGGTTAGGGCAGCTTTGGCCTGCAACACTAAAGCAAAACAGAGCGAACTATCTTTTATCGTTCGCTCTGTTTTATTGTGGAAAAGATGGTTGTATTTAATACCTAAAGCCTAATGTGAATGAGACAAGGTGGGCAGAATGATTAACATTAGCAGAAGATGCAGCCGACTTGTAGAGTTGCCATTCTTTGTTGTATTGAGTCAATGAGTACCCTATATCAAAATAGGTCTCTTCTCCTCTTATTCCTATTCCAAATGAAAGTGTATTAGAACTTATATCTCTATTAGTTACTGATTTATAAGGATTCCCATTTAACTGATACCCTGCTCTTAAGCGAATAGGGTCTAAACGCCACTCTGTGCCAACTCTAATGTTATTTGCCGCAGTGTAAAACGATTTAATGTTTGCATTTTCTTGGTTAAAACCGTAGGGAGAAGCAGAAAATTCGCGTTGATCTCCTAACCTGGCCTGACTGTAGTCTACATATTCGTAATCTACACCAATAATACCGTGTTTTCCCACTATAAATCCGATGCTTCCAACAGCTCTAAAGGGGGTTGTTAGAGAATAGTCGAAAGATCCGTTAGGTGAATTGTGTGTAAGTTCTGTGTTATTTGAATCAATAAAAGTTGCTTTCATATTTGAACTCCAATTGTCGCTCATAGCAAAATAGGTAGGTGTATGAACGGCTCCTCCTATTCTTAACCAGTCGGCAAACGCGTATATCATCCCAAATTTTGCATTAATACCCCATCCTCTGGTGGTTAATTCATCGTTTCGTTCCCAATACTTAAGATTAGAAAGAGTATCGTTTTCAGGAGGTGTTTCTTTATAATAAATTTCTTCGGAATAACGGATATTCTGAAAGTTAATGGAACCACCGATAAATAACTTGTCGCTATAGTTCCCCCCAAAAGCAAGGTATGTTTCACCCATTCCGCCTCGTGTAGTAATGTGTTTTTCCTGCATTATATTGTTTCTTCCCTGAAGTAAATGAGTATATAGCATGCTATCGTTTGGATTGGGGTTTATCAGATAGGTTTGATAAGCTAAATTTGCTCCGAAAGGGTAAAATTTTTCTATATCGGAAGAGAAGGTTCCTCCTGAAGAATTTACCTCTGTTATGTAATCATCAAGCATTGAGCTACCATTTATGTTCATTCCTTTGATGGCAATATTTCCGTTAAAATTATTAAGACGGTTATAGCCGATTGCAAATTGGGTATTCATCCAATCGTACGAACTAGACTCATAAACACCCACAATACCTATATTGCTTAAGTTAAAGTTCAATCGTCCGTCAACAGCAGAACTTCCATTGTAATCTGATTTTGCATCACTATAGTGAAAAGTAGGTGTTATAGAGAAGTCGGATTTTCTAAAAATCCCTATGGTACCCGGATTAGCACTCAGTGCCGAAATATCTCCACCTAATGCACCAAACGCTCCGCCCATAGAGTTAAAACGAGCCGTACCATTGTAATTGATAAATGAGTATCGTAGAGCATCTGTTTCGTTTTGGGCAATTACATTATTGGCAGCAATAACGGTTGCTATTAATATTTTTAGTCTTTTCATTACTCTATTTTTTTGTGGTTACGTAAAACTTTATCTTCTTCCACCACCACTGCCTTTGGGTGCAGAAAAACCTCCTCCTCCTCCTTTGGGGGCAGACATACCTCCACCTATACTACCTCCTCTACCGCCTCCTCCAATGTTAGATGGAGAACCATAATTTTTAGGAGCCCCCATTGAACCTCCTCTTGGTTGGTTATAATTATTTTGAGGTTTGTTATAGCTAGGCTGACTGTAATTTTTAGGCGGTGTATAAGTATTGGGTTTAACATTTTGTGGGGCTTGGTAATTAGGAGTAGATTGCGGGTTTCCATAATTAGGCTGCATAGGTTGCGAAGGCTTACTTTGATTATTCGGTACCGGAGGATTAGAATAATTATTATAATTATTAGGTTTGCTAGGAGCCTGATTATTGGGTTGCGGATTCGAGTACCCTCCCGGCCTTGCAGGTGTGGTATTTTCGGGCATCGGTTGCGGTTTTCCATAATTGGGCTGAACAGGCGTGCTTGGCTTAGAATATCCGGGTGTGCCTGGAGCGTTGTTTACCGGATTTCCAACAGACGGCTTGTTATTTGAAGGTATAGCATAAGGTGTTGAATAATTATTGTAATTTTTAACCGGATCTACGGGTTTTGCTGTACCAGCATTATTTAAAGGGTTCGCGGGATTTGCACCCGTATTATTATTTCCTAAACCATCTTTTCCAACTGTAGCTCCTACGCCAGGTTTTGCTCCTCCACTACCGTTTGTAGGGTTTGCTGTGAATCCGTTTTTGCTATCATTTACGCCCCCTCCTGATGGAAGAGTTGCTTTATTCTCAGACTTAACCGCTGTTTCATATTTTTTGCCAAACGAACTTAAATTACTGGAAGTTGCGGCCATTGTTGCTGTATTGTTACTATTTGCTGCAAAATTTCCTACGCGACCCCTATGCCCGTAGTAATTACTATTCCCATCATAACTATTGTAATAGTTGGCATTTGCTAAACCATCATAGTAACCATTCCAGTAACCATTATTATAGCCGTTCCAATAACCGTTATTCCACCTATTCCAACCATAGTATCCTCCCCAACCATAATTCCAACCTCCAGAACAATATCCCCAATTATAACCCCATCCTAGGCCCCAATTCCAATTCCAGCCCCAACTCCAGCCCCATCTCCAACCAACACTCCAACCATACGGACGAGGATACCACCAATTATAACCTAAATAAATACTAGAACCGTATGTATACGGATTGTAATCGTACCAATAATAATTAGTGTACCAATCATCATAATACCCCCAATTTCCGTAGTTTCTGTGAAACCTGCGAATTCTAGAAGAATATGCATAATCGTAATAATCGTCATAATCATAATCGTAATTTGAATACCGCTGTCCCGCATTGCGTTGATTGGAGTAGTTATATTCAGATGCTTCTACTTCTGATTCTTCTCCCGCTTCAGATTCATTATTTCCCTCCATTGTTGGTTCATTCTGTTTCACATCGTAATTTCCAAACCTCGAGTTTTCTCTTGTATACGAAACAGCCCCCGGGTCGAACACATTCGACTCAGACGATGATTCAGATACGCGAGCCAAAGGTTCGCTATTTGAAACACTGCTTGATTTTCTAGAGAAATACACATCATCATCCATTACTCCGGCTGATGACGAACAAGCAGTAAAAGAAATTACCAGGGCTATGGCGATTGCTTGAATTGTGGTTTTCATAATTGTTCCTCCGACATTTTTATTTGGTTTAATTTTCATAATATTTCTTTGTAGTTTTGAAGCCGATTTACATCGTTAACAAAAATTAACACAAACACCGTACCAAAAATTAAAAATGGCCAAGAATTTTGTTTCTAGAGAAGAGGATTATTCCAAATGGTATAACGATCTGATTGTAAAAGCCGACCTTGCAGAACATTCCGAAGTAAGGGGCTGTATGGTTATTAAGCCTTACGGGTATGCTATTTGGGAGAAAATACAAGGGGCGTTGGATAAAATGTTTAAAGACACAGGACATAGCAATGCTTACTTTCCACTTTTTGTGCCAAAAAGCTTATTTGAAGCCGAAGAAAAAAATGCCGAAGGCTTTGCCAAAGAGTGTGCTGTTGTTACCCATTACCGCCTAAAAACAGATGAAAACAACAAAGGCAAACTAATGGTTGACCCAATGGCCAAATTAGAAGAGGAGTTAATCGTACGCCCGACTTCCGAAGCCATTATTTGGAAAACATACCGAAACTGGATTCAGTCATACCGCGATTTACCTATATTAATCAATCAGTGGGCCAATGTTGTAAGATGGGAAATGCGTACTCGCCTTTTTTTAAGAACTACCGAATTTCTTTGGCAAGAGGGACATACTGCCCACGCCACCAAAGTGGAAGCGTTAGAAGAAACGGAAAAAATGCTGAACATATATGCTGACTTTGCCGAAAACTGGATGAGTATGCCTGTTATAAAAGGCTTTAAAACCGCTTCAGAACGTTTTGCCGGAGCCGAAGAAACGTATTGCATTGAAGCCCTAATGCAAGATGGAAAAGCATTGCAAGCGGGCACCTCGCACTTTTTGGGACAAAATTTTGCGAAAGCATTCGATGTTAAATTCCACAATAAAGAAGGGATTCAGGAATATGTTTGGGCCACCTCATGGGGAGTTTCTACCCGATTAATGGGGGCATTAGTAATGACACACAGCGATGATAACGGCCTTGTATTACCCCCTTTACTTGCCCCAATCCAAGTTGTAATTATTCCCATTTATAAAAATGATGAACAGTTGGCTTCCATTAGTATAGTAGCAAATAAGATAAAAGAAGTTTTAGATAAAAAAGGTATCAGCGTGAAATATGATGACCGAGACACACAAAAGCCCGGCTGGAAATTTAACGAATATGAGTTTAAAGGGGTGCCATTGCGAATGGCTGTAGGCCCAAGAGATATAGAAAACAACACTATAGAAGTAGCTAGAAGAGACACCCTACAAAAAGAAGTAATTTCTATAGATTCAATTGCGGAATACACGGAAAAAACATTGGGGGCTATTCAGCAAAATTTATTCGAAAAAGCTAAAACATTCCGTACCAACCATACTTATCAGGCAAACAGCTACGAAGAATTTAAATTACTACTAGATAAGGGCGGGTTTATATACGCCCATTGGGACGGAACCACAGAAACTGAAGAAAAAATAAAAGAAGAAACCAAAGCTACTATTCGCTGCATACCTTCAAATAATAAAAAAGAAGAAGGTAAATGTATATACTCCGGCAAACCATCTACACAAAAAGTAATATTTGCAAGGGCATATTAAAATCTAACCATGAAAAACATTAGCCCGTCTAAACAATTAATTATAGAACTACTTAAGGAAAAAGCGGTTCATAAGCAAGATGTGTACGCCAATACTTTGTATAATTTTAATACTTTCAAACAAAAAGCTGAAAAGTTATCACATCTTCTAACCCAACAAATAACGAGAGGGGACAAAAGAGTTGAAATAACATATTCCGAAAAATCAGGTTTCGAATTTCATTTAAAAGTAGCAGGCGATTTAATTATCTTCCATATGCACACCAATATTTTCGATTTCGATAAAAGCCACCCAATTTGGAAAAATTCTTACGTAAAAAACAATAACCTCAATGCATACTGTGGCTTAATTAACGTATATAATTTCTTGTCGGATTCTTTTAAATACAACAGAACCAATGATGTGGGCTATTTAATTGGAAGAATTTTTATAAATAAAGAAAACCATTTCTTTGTAGAAGGCAAACGACAATTAAGCTTTTTATATAATGACTTTAATAATGCCGTATTAACCGAAAATAGCGTAGACTCAATTATTGACTCTATAGTGCTATATGCCCTTAGTTTTGACCTGTTAACCCCTCCCTATGATAGCATGAAAGAAGTTAGTATGCAAGAAATTTTAGAAGTAAGCCAATCTAATATAAGCACCGGAAAAAGATTAGGGTTTAAGTTTCAGGCCGATGCGGACGATTTACTTTAAATAAAATTTATTTTGTGCTGCATGGTAAAAACAATAAAAAATATTTTAAATTTGCAGTCCCTAAAAATAAGGGAAAAACTTTGGCCCGTTCGTCTAGGGGTTAGGACGTCAGATTTTCATTCTGAAAACAGGGGTTCGATTCCCCTACGGGCTGCTTAAGAATATAAACTGATAATTAAACAAAATGGCAAATCACAAATCATCGGAAAAGCGTATCAGACAAGATAATGCTAAAAAAGAACACAATAAGTATTACGCTAAAACTGCACGTAATTCTGTAAAAAAGCTTAAAACAACTACCGATAAAAAAGCTGCCGAAGAGTTATTGCCAGGCGTTATTTCTATGTTAGATAAACTTGCCAAGAAAAATGTAATTCACAAAAACAAAGCGGCAAACCTAAAATCGAAACTAACTAAGAAGGTAAAATCTTTATAGATTTTTTTTAACTTTTTCCTTAGAAATGCCTTCCCTGAATAGAGAAGGCATTTTTGTTTTAACTTTATTTACCGAAACCATGTCATGTCGCATAAAAACGAAGAAATAAAAAACTGGAGCATTAAAATGTGGGCCGAAGACGACCGCCCTCGCGAAAAACTAATGTTAAAAGGAAAATCAATCCTTTCCGATGCCGAGCTCATAGCTATTCTAATTGGCTCCGGATATAAAGAAAAATCGGCTGTTGAGGTAAGTAAACACATTTTGGCCACAGCCGAAAACAATCTTAATCATTTAGCGAAATTGAGCATAAACGACCTTACAAAAATTAAAGGGATAGGCGAAGCGAAAGCCATTACATTAATAGCTGCTTTAGAACTAGGCCGAAGGAGAAAAGACGAATCTGTTTCGGAAAAGCCAACACTATCTTCCAGCAAAGAGGCATACAACATTATATGCTCTGAGTTAATAGACCTTCCGCACGAAGAGTTTTGGGTTATCTACCTTAACAGAGCCAACAAATTGATTAAAAAATCGGCTATAGGTAGAGGAGGAACAAACGGAACCGTTGCCGATAGTAAAATTATTTTTAAAACCGCTTTAGAACTTCTTGCATCCTCTATAATACTATGCCACAACCACCCTTCCGGAAATTTGCAGCCCAGCAAAGAAGATAAAATATTAACTCAAAAGATTAAGGAAGTTGGTTTACTTTTAGATATTCAATTACTAGATCATATTATTGTAGCTGCTAATACATACTTTAGCTTTGCAGACGAAGGAATTTTATAAAATGGAAATACTTATTTATTCACACAAAACAACAAATAGGTTACTCTATATAACCAAGGTAATTTGTAAATCTATTTTAGGTTTAGAGCCTATAATAACCCAATCAAAAGAAACCTTCCTAAACTATGCCGGATTAAAAATCTGTTATTCTTACAAAAACCTAAATGAAGGGGTTTTTATACAAGCTACCCATCTGCTTTTTGAAACAGGAATTTGTGAACAAAGCATTACAACAAATAAAATAAAAGATATTCCTTATTTTTTCGAAACCAATAAAAATCAAATTATTCCTTTCGATTTATTTGCTGCAAGTTTTTTTATGGTTACCCGATACGAAGAATACCTTCCACACCGTAGAGATCAATACAACCGATTTGAAGCAACCGAAAGCATTGCTTTCCAAAACGGATTTCTAAATATACCGATTGTAAACAAATGGGCCATTTTACTCAAAGAAACCTTAGCCGCCCAATACCCCGAATATGCTTTACCTACCTCTACTTATCGTTTTATTTCCACCATAGACATAGACAATGCCTACGCCTACAAAGAAAAAGGCATAACCAGAACAATAGGAGCTCTTTTCAGAGATGTACTTAAACTCCGTTTAGATTCCGTTAAACAAAGGATTTTGGTTCTTTCTGGTATAGAAAAAGACCCATTCGATACTTTTGACTTTCTATTAAACATTCACAAAAAATACAAACTACGTCCCACTTATTTCTTTCTACTAGCAGACTATGGCACCAATGATAAAAATGTTTCTGTGAGAAGTAGAAAATTTCAATCCCTCATAAAATCTATTGCCGATTATGCCAATGTGGGAATACACCCTTCCTTTGCCTCTGCAACAAATCCACAAAAAATACATAAAGAAATTAATCGATTATCGTACTTTGTGAAGAGAGAAATTGAAAAATCAAGGCAACACTTTTTAATGCTACACTTTCCTGGCACATACAAACAACTCATTGAAAATAACATCAAAGAAGATTACACTATGGGCTTTTCTTCTGAGCCCGGATTCAGGGCAGGGATTTGCACTCCTTATCCTTTCTATGATTTAGATAACGAATGCGAAACTCCCTTAACCATTTTTCCATTTGTTTTAATGGAATCAACCCTCATGTACTATAAAAAATATTCGGCCGAAGAAGCCAAAAAAATAATTGCCGATTTAATACAAGAAGTAAAAAATGTAAACGGCACTTTTATAAGTTTGTGGCATAACGATTCTCTGTGCAAACAAGGAATTTGGAAAAACTGGCAAAGTGTTTTTGAATACCTCTTAGAAAAAGCAACTACACAATAAATTAATTAACCCTTATGGCCACTATAAACCAATTGAACCGAACAAACTCTTTACTCAATGTTTTTATTGCCGAAATACGCGACATAAAAATACAACAAGACCCCTTGCGTTTTCGAAGAAACTTAGAACGCATTGGCGAAGTAGCAGCTCTCGAAATAAGCAAAACACTTACCTATATGCCACACATAGTTACTACCCCACTTGGCGAAGCTTCTACCTTTGTTTTATCCGAACAACCCGTTATTGCATCTATCTTAAGAGCAGGGTTACCCCTACACACCGGTCTTTTAAACTATTTCGACCATGCAGAAAACGCTTTTATTTCGGCTTACCGAAAACACCATAAAGACGGCTCTTTTGATATTGAATTGGGTTATATGGCCAGTCCCAAACTCGAAAACAAAACCGTTATTTTATGCGACCCAATGTTAGCTACCGGCTCCTCTATTGTACTAACTTATAAAGCCCTGCTAAAACTGGGCACACCAAAGCACTTACACATTGTTTCGGTTATTGCAAGCATAGAAGGTTTAGAATATGCGAAACGCCACCTGCCTCTGGAAACCACCCTTTGGATAGGTGCAATCGATGACGAGCTTACAGCTCAATCGTACATTGTTCCAGGACTTGGGGATGCGGGCGATTTGGCGTTCGGAAGTAAAGACCAATCGTAATGCCTCCTTTTACCCATATAGTAAGCGTATTTTTACTAAGCACGGTAAAATTTTTATTGGGCGTTTCTGCTGCACTAGCACACGGCTTTTCTTTTTGGCAATTTATTTTATTTACAACGAGCGGAGGTATTGCCGGAGTCCTGTTTTTCTACTATTTCGGAAATGTCTTTTTTACTTTTTTGCGAAAAAAAGGGATTTTGAAAAACAAGCCGGACAAAAAAATATTTAGCTATAAAAATCGTAAAATCGTAAAAATAAAAAATACCTATGGCGTTATTGGAATAGCATTGTT
This sequence comes from Flavobacteriales bacterium, assembly GCA_013359255.1. Classification (GTDB taxonomy): domain Bacteria; phylum Bacteroidota; class Bacteroidia; order Flavobacteriales_E; family Vicingaceae; genus BCD5. Next base: position 12,229 of record JABWCF010000010.1, on the reverse strand, counting down.
AACGCCTGTTTTACTTTCTATTCCTATAGGATGCTTACTGTGTGCCCGTTATTTTGCTGCCAATAAAAAAACCATTTACTACCTCATTGCTTCGGTTTACTTTTGGGGTATCTCGTTTGCATTCTTTTCCTTTTTTTACAAATGAAAAAAAAATACCAACATATCTTTTTTGATTTAGACCGTACGCTATGGGATTTGGAAAAAAACTCGGAACAAGCCCTCCTTGAACTTTACCATTATTACCGTTTGGAGGAATATGGAATTACCGATTTTAATGATTTTATTAAAAACTTCAATCAAATAAACCACTCTCTTTGGCAAATGTACAGCCTTGGAAAAATAACCAAAGAGGAATTACGTTTTCAGCGTTTCAATAAACTATTAATCTTGTATTCTATTCAACATATTGCCTTGGCAAAATCCTTGGGTGAAGCATACACTCAACACACTCCTAATAAACCTCATCTTTTCCCTTTTGCCAAAGAGTCGCTGGATTATCTTTACCCTAAGTATGCATTGCATATTATTACCAATGGTTTTAAAGAGGTACAACATATAAAACTTCGCAAAAGTGGCATTGCAAGGTATTTTCAAAAAATTATACTTTCAGAAATAGCGGGTTACAACAAACCTCACACAGAAATTTTTCGGTACGCATTTAAAGAAACCAATGCTATTCCGGAAAATTCTATCATGATAGGTGATGACGAGGAAGCTGATATTATGGGGGCAAAAAATGCGGGAATAGACCAAATTTATTTTAATCCATCCGAAAAAAAGATAAACACAGAGGTTACCTACCAAATACGCTGCCTTAGTGAAATAAAAAATCTTTTATAGTGTGCTTACCGGAGAAAACTGCTCCAACATCTGTTCTACCTTTTCCACCATATTTTTTGAGCCTATAATAATAGGCACACGTTGGTGAAGTGCTGTAGGTTGCAGTTCCAACACACGCTGTTTTCCTGTAGAAGCCTTGCCACCGGCCTGTTCGGCAATAAACGCCATTGGATTACACTCGTACAATAAACGCAATTTGCCATTAGGCGAATGGGCCGTTTGCGGATAAATAAACACACCTCCCTTAATAAGATTACGGTGAAAATCGGCCACCATAGAGCCAATGTATCTTGCCGAATAGGGTCTATTATCCGCTTTATTGCTTTCTTTACACCAGTTTAAGTATTGCTTTATCCCTTCGGGCAAATCGTTGTAGTGCCCTTCGTTTATAGAATAAATACTGCCATTTTCCGGAGTTTTTAAATTGGGGTGAGACAAGCAAAACTCGCCAATAGACGGATCTAAGGTAAACCCGTTTACCCCATTGCCTGTTGTAAATACCAGCATGGTAGATGAACCGTATATTACGTACCCTGCAGCTACTTGATACATTCCCTTTTGTAAAAAATCTTCACGAGTGCAAACTCCTTTAGTTACTCTGCGGTAAATAGAAAAAATGGTGCCTATAGAAACATTTACATCAATGTTCGATGAGCCATCAAGCGGGTCGAAAGCAACTACATACTTGGCATCTCGCGATATTTCGTTTTGGTATACGCAAATATCTTCTTCTTCTTCCGAGGCAATAGCAGCCACCTCGGCTCCAGAACGAAAAGCCGATACAAATTGGTGGTTGGCATATACATCTAATTTCTGTTGCGTTTCTCCTTGTATATTTGAATTTTCGGTAGCTCCTAAAATATTCACTAATCCTGCTTTATTTACTTCTCTGTTTACAATCTTAGCAGCCACTCCAATATCGCTTAATAAACCGGTTAACTCTCCGGAAGAATAGGGAAAATCTTTTTGTTTTTCAATGATAAATTCATTTAGTGTTATTACCCGATTCATACGCTTAGTTTTAGCAAATTTAGGTTTTCTGCCAAAAACATGAAATAGTTTAACGATAAGCTTACTTTATTGAAAGAAACTATTTTAATTTAATGATACTTTTGCCTCATGAAAATAACTCTTCGCAACGCTCAAAAGCAAGATATTCCTCTGGTCATTGAACTTATTAAAGAGTTGGCCTTGTACGAAAAAGCCCTAGAGCAGGTAAGCATTACTCCGGAAGAACTAGAGAGAGACGGTTTTTGTGAACAGCCGCTCTTTTGGATTATACTGGCCGAACATAAAAACGAAATAATAGGAATGTCTTTTTACTACATCCGCTACTCTACATGGAAAGGAAAATGCCTTTACCTTGAAGATATTATTGTAAAAGAAGCTTACAGAAGAATGGGTATTGGCAAACTGCTTTTTGATGCCACTATAGAAGAAGCAAAAAAAATAGATGCCGCATTACTTACTTGGCAAGTGTTGGAATGGAACACTCCGGCTATACACTTTTACGAAAAATACAAAGCCTCTTTCGACCCCGAATGGCTCAACGGAAGATTAACTAGAGAACAAATTAAACACTTTAACAAGTGAAAGTATTTAAATTTGGCGGAGCATCGGTAAAAGATGCAAATGCCGTAAAAAATGTGGCTTCTATTTTAGCCACCTGCAACGAAAAAATAATTGTGGTTGTTTCTGCCATGGGAAAAACCACCAATGCCTTAGAAAAAGTTGTAGATGCCCATTTTCATAAAACCGGAACCGCATTTGAATGCTTAAACGAAGTGAAAACCTATCATTACACTATTGCGGAAGAACTCTTTCTAAATTCAACACACCCTATATTTCAAGAATTACACAACACCTTTGTAGAAGTAGAATGGATTTTGGAGGAAGAGCCTTCGTCTGATTACGATTTCCTTTACGACCAAATTGTTTGCATTGGGGAATTACTTTCTACCAAAATTGTAAGTGCTTATCTAAACGAAGTAAAGCAAACAAATAGTTGGCAAGACGTTCGCGATTTTTTACAAACCGACAATACCTACCGCTTTGCACGCATCAATTGGAATGTAACAGAAACCAGAGGAAAACAAATTCTTCTCGAAAAATTAAGCCAACCCGGTAAACAAATAATCATTACCCAAGGATTTATTGGAAGCACCTCCGAAAATTTTGTAACTACTCTTGGTCGCGAAGGCTCCGACTTTTCGGCTGCTATCTTGGCTTACATTACCGATGCCGAAAGTGTAACTATTTGGAAAGATGTACCCGGAGTAATGAATGCAGATCCTAAAAAATTTAACGATGTCGTTTTACTCTCTAATATTTCGTACCGTGAAGCCATTGAACTAACTTTTTTCGGAGCCTCTGTTATTCACCCAAGAACCTTAAAACCTCTTCAAAACAAGAATATTCCTTTGTATGTAAAATCGTTTATAGAGCCGAATGCTCCCGGAACAATTATTAATGAAAACACCTCGGCAGATTCTTTAATCCCTTCCTTTATTTTCAGAGAAAATCAAGTATTGATTTCCGTTTCTGCTCGCGACTACTCCTTTATTGTAGAAGACAACCTGAGTGAAATTTTTGGAGCTCTAGCCAAACAGGGAATAAAAATGAACATCATGCAAAACTCGGCCATGAATTTCTCGTTTGCTGCCGACTTTAATGAATTTAAATTAAAATCGCTGATAAAAGAACTGGAGAATAAATACGAAATTAAATACAACTCGGAGTTGGAGCTTCTTACCATAAGGCATTACAACCAAGATACTATAGAAAAACTAACTCAAAATAAACAAATTTATTTGCAGCAAAAAACAAGATCTACCGCTCGTTTTTTAATGCAGTAAGCTGTTCTAAGCATTGATACGCAAGCTCCGCACCAAAACCTTTTTGAAGCAGATAACGAAACAATTTAGCTTTTTTAGTGGATGCGTCTTTTTCTTTTTTTAGCAATTCTAATTTTCTTTTAGCTAAATCCATTGCTTTCTGTACATATTCGATATCATCTAAATTATTTAATGCAGAAAGAATAATTGATTTGCTTACCCCCTTAGCTTGTAGATGTGCCTGAATTTTTTTCTTTCCCCACCCTTTAAACTTTAGTTTGTCTTTTACAAAGGCTTCTGCAAAACGCACATCATCTACAAAACGTTGTTCTTTTAATATCTTTATTATTCTTTCTCTGTCTATAGGAAGAGAACCCCATTGCATCATTTTATTTAATACTTGCCATTCCGAACTTTCGTAGCGGGCACAATATTTCATGGCTTTATTTAGTATTTGCTCGTAGCTATAATATTTTTCCTGAACTCTTTTCCTATGCATACACTTCCTAATTTTACGGCCTCCTTATGCAAAATAAAACCGCACTATATCTTTTATTGTTAGCCAACAGTGTTTCGGGTTTTGCACAAGGCATCAGCATGATTTCTATACCATGGTACTTTACTGATGTGCTACAACAAAGTTCGTTATTTGGGTTAATATACGCTATTACCACCGCACTAACTTTGTTTTGGGGATTATATGCAGGAACACTGATTGACAAATACCCCCGAAAAAATATTTTTTTAGCCCTTTGCATTTCCGGAGCCATCGTTTTAATAGGTGTTTCTCTGGTAGGTTTTATTACAGGCAACATTCCTGTATACTTAGCGGCATTGGTTTTTACCTATACCATTCTAAATTATAATATCCATTTTCCTACACTATACGCTTTTGGACAGGAAATAAGCGAAAAAAAAAATTACGGACGAATTAACTCTTTTCTAGAAGTAAACCACCAAACCGTTAGTGTTTTATCAGGTGGAGCTGCCGCTTTGCTTTTAGGGGGCATATCAAATTCTACCTTCGGAAAAATCTCTTTTATTTCAGAGTTCACCATTGAACCTTGGAGTTTACACGAAATATTTTTATTAGACGGATTAACCTACTGCTTATCCTTCTTTTTGGTTTTACTTATTAAATACAAACCTATTGAAGACGTGTATAAAAGTTCAGGAAATGTTTTGGCAAGACTAAAAGAAGGATTTTTATTTTTAAAAGAAAATCCTCTTTTATTTTTATTCGGGAATGCCTCGTATGTTATTTTTTTGGTTTTGCTGGTAACTGTACACCAACTGGTTCCCATATATATTGCTAACCACCTTAAAGAAGGGGGTGAAATTTATGCCTCAACCGAAATGATATATGCAATTGGGGCACTGGCAGCAGGTATATGGATAAACCGATTATTACATGCCAAGCATACGTTAAAAGCCATTATTTTTTTAATGCTTTTAACTGTATTTGTTTACGTTTGGTGCAGCTTAACAAAAGCAACATATGTGTTGTTTATAACAAGTATTGTGTTAGGCTTAACGAATGCAGGTACACGTATACTACGCATTACCTATTTATTTCACCACATACCCAACCATATTATCGGAAGAGCCGGCAGTGTTTTTCAAGCTATAAATGTATTGTTTCGTTTATTGCTGATACTTATTTTTTCAATGCCTTTTTTTGCGAGTGGTTCTAATATTACCTGGGCTTATTTTATTTGCGGAATAGTAGTATTTGCGTGGACATTACCCCTGCTCTTTTATTACAAACGCTTACAAAAAGAAAAATAAATTACGGCTTAAGTATCTTACCCGTATAAACCACATTGCTTTCGTTTAAAGCCCTGTCAACAATCTGAATGGAGTATTCAAAAGTATCTCTGGGCGAAGAAAAATCGTAGTAATAGGGTACAATATCCACAGCCAACTCTCCTTTCATAGATTTATCTTTTCCCTCCTGCTCTATGTATGGTGTACGATAATAAAATGGAATCATTAAATCTATTTTTTTCATTTCACCATTTACCTGCTCGTAATATTCCAGATAAAGATTATAATAATATTTGCTACCAGAAGAATAAGGGGCTAGCGTATCACTCTGTTTTAAACCAATATCTCCGTTTCCATCGGTAAATTCTATGGTAAGCCTTGCTCCCTCTCCATTTTGATACACCTGAAATGATTTAAAAGAAATAACCGGAGTATCAGGATACTTTGGCTTTTTTCGGCACGAAGTAAACAGTAATACTCCAAACAATGCAATTAATTGTATTTTTGATAAACGACTCACTTCGCTAAATTACGAAATAATTTAAATGCACTTGAACACTAAGTTTCCGGATATTTTTTCTCTAGATAAAGTAACACTTTTTGAAAAAATAGTATTTGATGTTTTTCATTTTCAGTATCAACACATTTCCATTTACCATCAATTCTGTAATTCAATAAACAAAACCCCATCATCAGTATCTTCTCTGAATGAAATTCCATTTTTACCCATTGAATTTTTTAAAACCCACCGAGTGATTTCCGAAAAAACGGAAGCTCAAATTGTTTTTGGTAGTAGTGGAACAACCGGAACTACCCCTTCTTTCCATCACGTTAAAGACCTTTCGGTTTACGAAAATAGTTTTGCTAATACCTTTCAACTTTTCTACGGGAACCCCCAAGATTATTGCATTTTGGCCTTATTACCCTCTTATCTTGAAAGAAATAATTCTTCGTTAGTTTACATGGTCGATAAACTAATGAAACGAAGTAAACACCCACAAAGTGGTTTTTACAAAAACGATTTCCATTCACTGTCCAACACATTACGCATGTTAGAAAACCGCCAACAGAAAACGCTACTGATTGGTGTTTCTTTTGCCCTACTCGATTTTGCAAAACAATACCCCATGCCCCTAAATAATACTATTATTATGGAAACCGGAGGAATGAAAGGAAGACAAGAAGAAATAACGCGAGAAGAACTGCATCATTTACTGACACTGGCATTTCAACAAAAAAATATTCATTCGGAATACGGCATGACCGAACTCTTATCTCAAGCATACTCCCCCGGAAACGGAATTTTTGCTACCCCTCCGTGGATGAAAATTTTAATACGCGAAATGAACGACCCTCTTTGGATTGGCCAAACCAATAAAATAGGAGGAATTAATGTAATAGACCTAGCCAACTACCACTCTTGTAGTTTTATTGCCACACAAGACTTAGGTAAAGACTTGGGAAACGAAAAATTTGAGGTATTAGGCCGTTTTGACCACAGCGATATTCGTGGTTGCAATTTATTGATGAATTAATGTAAATTTGCACCCTAGTTTGGAACAATTATTGATGAATATATACCGTTTAAAAAAAACTCTTATGAAAAAAAATCTTGCTCTACTCTCAACTATTGTCGCAGTAATGCTTATGGTTTCTTGCGCACCAAAGGTTCCTTACAGCAACTCCGTACGCGACCAGTACAATCTTAAAACAGATGAAATTAAAAAACTGCAATTTTTTGTTTCGAACGATATTCTGTTGCAACGAGGCGAACAAACAGCCGAAGAAAAAAATACCGATAAAACCGGAAAGTTGGTTATTTCCAGTTCGGCAAGTGTGGAGCAAGTGCTCATAAAAAAAGGAACTCCCGGGGTTTGTGTAGATATTTTAGATGGAAACAAAATTGCGGTTAGCTTTGAAACTGATGATAAATTTATAGTGTTTGGTGATGCTACCGGAAGAGGTCGTTATTCTTTAATGGCTTCCGAGTGGAAAGATGGCCGAGGAAAATTAGATTATGGAGGTCGCGTGTATTATGCTCAACCCGGTTCGGCTGCTACCTACGTAATTATACAAATGAAAAAAGTGAAGAAATTTAAGAAACAAGCACGCACTGTGGGTGGAAGAAAAGTGTAATCTGTTTTTTCATTACCTAACAAAATAAAAACCCTGCCAAACAGCAGGGTTTTTATTTTGTTTTAAGCCTTTTGTAAATAAATAAAGGAAGAACCTGGTAATTGTTTTTAACTTCTTTGATTCTTAAATTTTTAAATCCGATTATTTCTGCATTACGTTTTTCGGATTTAAAATAAAATTTACCTTCACAAAACAGAATGGTTTTATCTTTATCCACCACATCAAAGTCTATGTAATGCTCCGCAAAAGGTTTACGAGCCTTTCCTGAACCGCTTAAATTATTTTGATATGTTTTTTCTATTTTATACCAATTAATAAATAACACCTTTTGTGCCTGATACTTGCCGAGCAGAGCTGCAAATTTATTTTTATCTACAGCCGATAAGTTGGCCATATAATGCCTTTGAGGTTTATTGGAATAGTTATATTTAACAGCCATTCGCACAATTTTTTCATCGTTTTCTGATGGCAGAATGAACTCGATATTTTTTAAAGAACTGTTGAGCAATACATGAAGCAATGCATTGCGGTAAATGGTATAAATACTATCACTTACGGTTGTATTTATTTCGGCTATATCCTCAATAGAAAACTCGGTATGAAATTCTATTCTACTGTAAGGCACTATTAATATTCTAATCGTTGAATCGTTAAAATTATCGTCTGCTATTTTTTCTTGTGCACTCAAAAAAAAAGAGCTACAAATGAAACAACAAGCCCAAACAATACGCATGGTATTATATAAATTTCAGAAGATAATAGTTTTTCTTACCTTTTTGAACCAGCAAATATTTGCTGTTGAGCAAATCGGATTCGAAAATATTTTTTTCGAGATGTATTTTTTCTTTGTTTATACTTACTCCGTTTCCTTGAATCAGTTTTCGGGCTTCACTTTTAGAGGGGAATATATTTGCTTTTTCGGCTAATAGAATTACTCCGCTTATTCCGTTCTGAAGGCTGTCTTTAGGGAAAGAAAAAATATCCTCTTCATCAAAGGCTCCTTCAATTTCTTCGGAAGTAAGTTTTTTGAACTCCTCAAATGAGTTGCCAAAAAGAATTTCAGAAGTTATTTGAGCCCTTTTCAGTGCATCGGCAGAGTGTACACGTTGGGTGATTTCTTCGGCCAATGCCTTTTGCAAAATTCTTAGATTGGGTGCTTTTTTATGTTCGTTTTCTATGTGTTCTATTTCTCCTTTGGTTTTAACTGAGAAAATGCGAATGTAGTTTTCTACATCAGCATCGCTGCTATTAAGCCAAAACTGGTAAAATTTGTAAGGTGACGTTTTATTGGCATCGAGCCATACATTTCCTTTTTCGGTTTTGCCAAATTTGGTTCCATCGGCTTTTTTAATAAGCGGGGTGGTAAGAGCAAAGGCTTCTCCACTTTCTTTTCTTCGAATCAGTTCGGTTCCGGTAGTAATGTTGCCCCATTGGTCCGAGCCGCCCATTTGTAGTTTTACACCTTTGTGTTTCCATAAGTGGTAAAAATCATAGCCTTGTACTAATTGATAGGCAAACTCGGTAAATGACATTCCTTCGCGTTCTTCTCCGCTAATTCTACGTTTTACCGAGTCTTTTGCCATCATGTAGTTTACGGTAATATGTTTACCCACATCGCGTATAAATTCGAGGAAACTGATGTTTTTAAACCATTCGTAATTGTTTACTATTTCGGCCGAATTTTTACCACAGTTAAAATCTAAAAATTGTTCGAGTTGTTTTTGTTGGCAATGCAAATTACGTTGCAGGGTATTTTCGTCTAATAAATTCCGTTCGGCACTTTTTCCTGAAGGGTCGCCCACCATACCTGTAGCACCACCTACTAAGGCTATGGGCTTATGTCCGGCCCGCTGAAAATGCAACAAAGTCATTACCTGTACTAAATTGCCCACACCCAGCGAGTCGGCCGTGGGGTCGAAACCTATATACCCACTTACTATTTCTTTTGAGAGCAATTCTTCTGTACCCGGCATTACATCGTGTAACATACCACGCCATTTCAGTTCTTCAATAAAATTCATTTGGTTGTTTTTAAAACAAATTTAATATGCTCTTTGATTTCGGCCTTCTATATAATTTATAAAAGAAGTGTTCACTACCTTATTTCCTCCAGATGTTGGATAATTTCCTGTAAAATACCAGTCTCCGATATGATTAGGACAGGCGGCATGTAACCCTTCAATGGTTTGAAAAATAATTTCTACTTCTGCATTCATTTCTTTTGGAGTAAGCAATTCCGATACTTTTTTTGAAATTTCGGTGGCTGTGAATGGGGCATAAATTTCTTTCACATAATTTTTTACTTGTTCTTTTGGAAGATGCTGTTGGTCTTTACACTTTTTGTACACTAAATCAATTTGTTCTTGTTTTCCGTTTTGCTTTAATAATTCTATTGCTGCCTGAAACGCAATAAAATCGCCCAATTTGGCCATATCGATTCCATAACAATCGGGGTAGCGTATTTGTGGTGCAGAAGAAACCACCACTATTTTTTTGGGGCCTAATCTGTCTAATATTTTTAAAATACTTTCTTTTAAAGTAGTTCCCCTAACTATAGAATCATCGAGAATAACCAAATTATCGGTTTCTTTAACGGTACCGTAGGTAATATCGTACACATGCGAAACCATTTCGTTTCGTCCGTCATCTTGCGAAATAAAGGTTCGGAGTTTGGCATCTTTGATAGCAATTTTTTCTACGCGGGCTCGCTTGGCTAAAATTTCTTTTATTTTTTCTTCGTTTGGATTTGGGCCAAGAGCAATAATTTTTTTTAATTTTACTTCGTTTAAGTACGCCTCCAAGCCTTTAATCATGCCATAAAAAGCCACCTCGGCTGTATTTGGAATAAATGAGAAAACGCTGTTTTTTACATCATTTTTTATGGCTTTTAATACTTCTGCACAAACATTTCGTCCTAAATTTTTTCTTTCTTCGTAGATATCTTTATCGCTTCCTCTCGAAAAATAGATTCTTTCAAAAGAACAAGATGTTTTTTTGCCGGGTTCCACAATTTGTTTTTCCGAAACTTTTCCATCTTTTTTAATAATAAGGGCATAACCCGGAGTTAGTTCCTTAATCTCTTCTATTTTGAGATTAAAAGCCGTTTGTATGGCAGGGCGTTCACTTGCCACAACGGCTACTTCTTCGTTTAAAAAATAAAACACAGGGCGAATGCCATTGGGGTCGCGTAGTACAAATGCATCGCCATGCCCAATTAAACCAGCCATAGCATACCCCCCATCAAAATCGGAGGCTGCGTTTTTTAGAATATTTTGCACATCTAAGTTTTTTGCAATCATGTGCGAAATTTCGGCATTGGCATAACCAGCTTTTTTATACTCTTTAAAAAGTTTTTCGTTTTCTTCGTCTAAAAAATGTCCAATTTTTTCCATTACAGTAACTGTATCGGAAACCTCTTTTGGGTGCTGACCCAAACTCACCAACAAGCTAAAAAGCTCTTCTACATTGGTTAGGTTAAAGTTTCCGGCCACTACCAGATTACGTGTCATCCAATTGTTTTGACGTAAAAAAGGGTGGCAATTTTCTATATTATTGCCACCGTATGTACCATAGCGTAAATGACCAAGACTTAGTTCGCCCGTAAAGCCCACATTGGCCTTAAGCCAATTTGCATCTTTAAGTAGTTCGGGGTTTTTAGAATGTATTGATTTAAATTTTGTATTTATTCTGGTAAAAATATCTTTTATGGGGTTTGCCGCATTTGACCTATATCTGCTAATATAGCGTTGCCCCGGTTCTATATCAAACTTTATATTAGCTACTCCCGCCCCATCTTGCCCACGATTGTGCTGCTTTTCCATTAACAAATACAATTTGTTTAATCCGTAAAATGCCGTTCCGTACTTGTTTATATAATAATCGAGAGGCTTTAGTAACCGAACTAATGCAATGCCGCACTCGTGTTTAATTTGGTCGCTCATTTAATTTAGAAGTAGAAAATATGAGGCGAAATTATGATTTAATTGAGAATAAATTTTTAAAGTGTTTAAAGCAACTACTGCTGCGTGTATTTACTTGTGGCATTAAAATTTGTATTTAATATTTCTTGTATATTCCCCTGCTGAACTTAAACATCTTTTTCTTTTTTTCGCTAAAAAGAAAAAACCTTGCTTAAGAAACTGTTTTTAAAACTATACAGTTTGCCTTCTCGATATGCCCTCATGCTTCGGGCTACTCGAAGTGACAGAGAATGATAAAAACTTTGCTTAGTTAGATTCCGAAACAAGTTCGGAATAACCTTCTTTCTTCTCGCTTTGCGTCATGCTGAACTTATTTCAGCATCTTTTTTTCGTCATTGCGAGGCAATAGACGAGGCTTGTGTGCAAGAGCCGAAGCAATCTTTTTAATTCGGAGTAAATAGGAACAGATTGCTTCGCTCCGTTGCACTCCGCTCGCAATGACGGTAAATGGAGAGTTTCCCTTTTTCAACTTTCATTTCTCACCTTTTCAAGGTAACATTTCCTTTTTTGGTTATTACCTCTCCGTTTGGCAGGGTGGCTACCAGCGTGTAGGCATATACTCCTGTGGGGGCGGGCTGCCCTTTAAACGTGCCATCCCAGCCTGTTTCTTTTTGGTTGGTGTAAAATACCTCCTGCCCCCAGCGGTTATACACCCGCAGCTCTATGCTTTGC
>JABWCF010000024.1 GCA_013359255.1 Flavobacteriales bacterium | reverse complement strand
CTACGATGCCTTATTAGGCGATCGGTTTGCCCATGTGTTTAGTTCGTTTTTAACCATGTATAAAACCACAGGCGATAAAGGCTACCTGCACAAGTTTATAAGTCAAACATACTTTGTGCAGCAATTCCGCAACGATAAGCAAATGGGGGGCGTAAATCCAAACAAAGGTTGGTGGCAAATTGTAAAAGATGGGAACCTAACCCAACAAATTTATTTCGATGGAAATACGATAAGCCCTATGGCCGAGTATTGCTTTAAAATAAAATACGACCCCGATTTTATAGCCATAGCCAATACTCCTTTGCCAAGTTGTACAAGTTTAGATATTGACTGTGCCATAAAGTGGCCTCAACAACTATTGTTACTTACGGAGACTATGCCAATTGGCTGGCCGAAAGAGTTCACGAAACATTAAAATGGTATATAGATAATGACTTTTATAAATTTCCGCTAGGGTTCAGACATACCCCCTACAATAATTTTCCGCTGCAAATAAACCAACAGGCAGGTTATGCCACAGCACTGTTTTACATAGGTGCCTTTTATAAAAATTATAACCAAACAATAAGCAATACCTATTTAGCGATGTCCAACTATTTGGCTCAACAATACAAAGGAAACACAAAAATTTATAAAAAAATAAACAACCATGCTTGTGTGCCTCTGTTTCAGCCTATTTTTACTTTATATAGCCAACAAACAAACGCCTACACATGGCATACCAACGGTTGGGAAACACATACCGTTCCAAATCCATTAAACGATTGTTACAGTGCACCAAATCCGCATATTGCCTCGGGGTATTTCGAAGATGTTAGTCATGGTGCAGTAACATTGGCTTTTCCTATAGCTGTATATGCTTATCAACAACAGTTTTGGAATCAAACTCTTTTTACAAAAACCGATATGCAACGTTTTGCCAATACGCTTACCAAGTTGCTTTATTATAATAATAACAGCGGACAAACCGATTTTTATTTTTCGGTAAACACCGGTAACAATTTGTGTTATATATGTCCGGATAATCTAGAAAATGGTCTACCTGTTGCATATAACGAATCAAACCGAAGAACTGCATTGATGTGGGGAAATTTAGATGAACACGATTTACAAAACCAACAAGTGTATAATTTACTTTTAAACTACTACGCCATTACACTAGATGGACAAAATGATAACGCAGCCGGAAAAATTGCCGAAGGAAATCATTACTTAGGTTTATCTTATTTAATCCAAAACCAGTGGCAAAAAGAATGTGTAAACCTTAGCCTGTACAAACGCAACATGGTGTATAACCAAGATTTTACGGTAAAAAACAACATAAGCGTAGAGCCTAACAGCAACAGCATTTACAACAGCCCCGAAAGTTATGCCGAGCCAAAAATAAACACAGCCGAATTTACCATAGAACCGGGCGTAACAGTTGGTTTTCATGCCAAAGCAGGCAGCAATTTTCATGCAGGCATAAACCCCAATATGTGTACCGATGGAGGGCGTGTGTCAGGCGGAAATACAGGACATGATATTACATTACACGAACCCCTTAACATAAATGAAAATCTTATGGGTAACGAGGAAGTTTCCATAGAAAAGCCCAAACAGCAGTGGTTGGTTTTTCCTAATCCTGCACAACAAGAATTAAATGTATTGGGCACTATCGATGAAAATGTACAGCTTACCTTGCTCGATATGAGCGGAAGAACAATATGGCAACACCATTTTGCCGGCACATTTTATACTGCCGATGTTTCTAATTTGGAGCAAGGAATATATATTTTACAAATAAATACTTCTAAACACATTCAAACAAAAAAAATATTTGTGAGGCAATAAATTAGATTCAGTTCTATATTTTTTATACAACTTGAATCTCATTTGCATTTTTTCTATTTAAGTCTATTTTTGCTGCAAGAACTAAATTTTGAGCAGTATGAAAACCGTTGACAATTATAATTTTAAAGATAAAAAAGCATTGGTACGCGTAGACTTCAATGTGCCTTTAGATGCTTCTTTTTTTGTAACAGACAATACCCGCATACGGGCAGCCGTTCCCACCCTAAAAAAAATTCTGAACGATGGCGGAAGTGTAATCATCATGTCGCATTTAGGACGGCCCAAAAGTGGTTACGAAGAAAAATTTAGCTTAAAGCACATTATTCATCGCGTATCGGAACAGTTGGGTACTACCGTAAAGTTTGCCGATAACTGCATTGGAGAAAGTGCAAAAAAAATGGCGTCAGAACTTATGCCGGGCGAAGTGCTTTTACTGGAAAATTTACGTTTTTACAAACAAGAAACTGAAGGCACCGAATCTTTTGCCCAACTATTGGCAAACCTTGGCGATGTGTATGTGAACGATGCTTTTGGCACAGCCCACAGGGCACACGCTTCTACCACCATTATAGCTAAATTTTTTCCGAATGATAAAATGTTTGGGTACTTAATGGCCAAAGAAATTGCCAATATCGATAGAGTATTGAAAGAAGCAGAAAAACCTCTCACAGCCATTATGGGCGGAGCAAAAGTATCTTCAAAAATTACCATTATTCACCAACTGCTGCAACGCATCAATAATTTAATTATTGGGGGAGGTATGACCTATACTTTCATCAAGGCGATGGGAGGAGAAGTAGGTAATTCTTTGGTAGAAACAGAGCATTTACAAACGGCTCTGGATATTTTAAAAAAAGCAAAAGAATTAAAAGTAAATATTTTTCTGCCCACTGATACAGCTATCGCTGAGGCATTCAGTAATGAAAGTAAAAAACTTTTTTGTCCTATAAATCAAATACCACAGGGGTGGATGGGAATGGATATTGGCCCCGATAGCGAAAAACTTTTTGCTGATGTGATTAGAAACTCTAAAACTATTTTATGGAATGGTCCGGTAGGAGTTTTTGAATTCAGCCATTTTGAGCAAGGCACTAAAGCCATTGCCGAAGCCATTGTAAAAGCAACAGAAAACGGAGCATACTCTCTTATTGGTGGAGGCGATTCGGTGGCTGCAATTAATAAATTTAACTTAGCAGATAAAGTGAGCTTCGTTTCAACCGGTGGAGGAGCCTTGCTGGAATATATAGAGGCAGGGGATTTGCCCGGTGTAGCAGCTATAAGAGCATAGATTCTATTCAAATAAAATTATAAAATTTGTAACGGAATTTGTAACAGATTTTCTTTTCGAATATGCTTAAATTTTATTTGATTACTGATGATGGTATTTCCATTATGAACGGCTTTTACAGCCTCCACTAAAAAGTCGAATGAATCGTCTTTTAACGCATAACCTTTTACTCCCAAATTAAACATTTTAGCAACATAGTATTCGCTATTATGCATGGAGTAAACCAATACGTTTTTTTCGGGGTTTTGTTTTAAAACCTTTTCTGCCACTTCAAAACCGTTCATAAACGGCAAATTAATATCAAGTAATATTACATCGGCAGGGGTTGTAATTGCTTTTGCTAAACCATCTTCTCCATTGTCGGCCTCGGAAATAATTTCTATTTCATTTGTTTTTTTCATCAGTGATTTTAAAGTATCTCGCATTACTTTACGATCTTCTATCATTAATATTTTAATCTTTTCCATATCTCGTTAATTTATTTGTCCTTTTCTTTTCATCATTTTTAATTCTTCCAATTGCATTTGATGGGTATAATAGCGACAATGCTCAAAACCTTTCTTTTCAATACTGTAACGTATTATGGCAATAGGGAAATCTAAATCAATATCGTTCATTTGAGCTATTTCGGCTGGTTTAAGCAGCTCTATTTCCATTTCATATAAATACATTTTTTTTGTTTTTACGGGAATTTGTGTGTCGAATAAAACACGTTTCGGAATAAATCCTTCTTTCGAAAATTCCAAAACATACTTTTTATCTTTTTCTAATTCAATGGCATATGTTTTTGGATTTATACGTACTTCTTCACTGAGCATCTTGTTTTCTTCATATACCCTTATTTCAACCGTTTTTAGTTTCTTTTTTTCCGAAGAACCAATTTTACACTGTACCAATAAAGGGTACTCTTTTTTCAATTCTTTTTGAGCCGATAAAGTAAAACAAATGCTGGTAACCAGTAGTAATAAAACAGATACTTTCATAAAAATTATATTTTAGTGTTGGACATTATTTTTAGGCAATAAACGAAAACCAACTGAAGCTTTAATTTGCAGCCCGATATCGTTTATACTAAGGGTATAAGGCTTTGCTTCGTGATTGTATTCGGTAAAAGTGCTTGAATGCATTCCTCCCAAGCCAATGGATGAACTCCAAAAGAAAAGATGCTTTAGCGGAGAACGATAACTAAACCCAAGGTAATATTCTAGTAGAGCATATTTTTTAAGAGGAACAATAACATCGTATTTTTTAATAATGTCTCTATATTCATATTCCTGCATAGCGTTTCTGTGGGCAGCATTTATTTCTGCAAAGAATTCAGAATAGTTATCGGAAAATGCCAGTCGTCTTTGATACTTTATCATTACACCTGTATAAATGAGTGAACCATTTTTTTCAAACCATTTGCCTTGCTGAAAAATACCTCCGGCTGAAAAAGAATTTTTATTATTTACGTAAACCAAAGAAGGTATCCAAAAAACACCTTTACCACCTGAAGTTGATGCAGAACTTATTTCGGTTAACAAACTTTTGTGCTTTGTTTTTAATGTTTCTATTTCCTGACTGTAACAGCAATAATAAGAGAGAATAACCATTAAACTAAAAAACATTTTTTTCATAATGCGTTGTATTTTAAAACGGTTCAAATTTGGCCTCAAAAGAAAGTTTGTGAAACCGTAGTTAATGGTAATTTAAAAAAAATAAAATGAGTATGTATATCGGCTTTTACGAAACATAGAATCAAAAAAACAGTACATTTTTTTCCTTAAAAAAAAGATGATGACTTTGCCTTTTTATACCTATTAAAACCTTTGGTAGGCAAATACACGTAAAATAGGCTGGGCTAAATTGCCTAAAAGACAATAATAATAAGATGTTCCGTTGTAAAATAAAATTTATTTCGTTAGCTTTATGACTAGAAAAAAAACGCTATGAATAGAAAAAGAAATATTTTATTGGTAGACGACCATGTATTGGTTCGCAACGGATTAAAGTTGATGTTGGAATCTAATCCGGAAGTTGGGCAAATAACCGAAGCAAGCAACGGGCACGATGCCATCAATTTGTGCAGCGAAAAAGAATTTGACATGGTATTTATGGATATTAACATGCCCGAAATGAATGGCATTGAAACCAGCGAAATTATACTAAAGATGAAACCCCAAACAAAAATTGTTTGCCTAAGTATGCACAATGAATTTATTTATATTTCTAAAATGCTAGATATTGGAGCATACGGCTATTTACTGAAAGATTGCGAACCCGAAGAGTTTTCTATTGCCATACGCTCTGTTGCAAACAACCAAAAATATTATAGCCGTGGGGTAACCGATGTGCTGATAAAAAAACATTTAACAAAAAACTCAGATTCAGGCAAAGCCTCTCGAATTGAAATTAGCGATAGAGAATTAGAGGTACTGAAATTTATAATTGATGGGCTTACCAATGCCGAAATTGCTGCCAAGCTAATATTAAGTATACGCACCGTAGACTCGCACCGAAGAAATATTCTTAAAAAAACCAATTGTAAAAATACCGCAGCATTGGTAAAATACGCCATCGAAAATCATTTGGTATAAAACCCGAGTGCAAAACAATAAATAGTGCTCTGCGTTTGGCTAATGATAAATTATTAGGCATAAATACCCAAATTCTTTTAGGTTTTCTTTTTTTTATTTTCGGCAATTATTCTATTAAAAACCTTTCTTTATACCCTTAGCTTTGGTCTATAATTTTTTTACTATGAATAAGCCAACTGTACTTTTGTTTTTATTGTTATTTGCCTCGAGTCAATCTATTTTTTCGCAATCGGAAAATTTAGAAATAAAAGAAGAAATTGTAACGCCCGTAAAACATTGGGTAAAACCTGCCGAAGGGAAAAACTATTTACTTTGGACCGTTATTGAAAAATACGATAATTGCATTTATTTAATTGAACGTTCAACCAATAATACCGATTGGGAAATGATTGGCTATAAAGATGCGTATAAATCACCGGGAGATGTTCCTTTGGCTTACTATTACACTGATGAAAAACCCAACAGTGGAAATAATTTTTATCGACTGAAAAGAGTGATGTTATTAAAATCAGCCACAACGGAATCGAATCCCACAGAAATAATTACCGTTAAAACAAACTAACCCTATGCGGTTTGTTTCACAAACTGCTTGCACCACTCAAATGCTTTTTCTTTATCTGTAAAAACCTTGTAAGGTTGTTTGGGTTTTTGCACTTTAATATAAAACTCGGCTATAATTCGGTAAGCTAAATTTTGTACAACTACCGCTGTAGCACAAATGGGCGAAAGAGGCTCTATGACAAGTGCATTATCTCTAGCCTCTTTGGTTATGGTTACTCCTTCTCCGGCAGTAACCACAAACGGGGTGGGCTTATTATCTGTAATTTTTTTCAACACATTTAAGTGTTCCATTTGCTCTTCTACATCTACGGTAATATTGTCTTTGAAATGCATTTGGCCTATACCGGATTTATTGATGCTGGTAATAAATAAATCTGTTTCTATTTTTTTAATTTCTTCTGTTTGCATTTTCAAATATAGAGAAAGATTATTCGGTTTTTAATTCTACCAAAATATAAAGTTGCGTTCCCTTAGTCGGAGACGAAGAATAATCGAACGAACAACCTAAAGATTCCAACCTATGTATTATGTTTAACACTCCAATTCCATTCTTGTTCATTTTAGCTTCTTCTACGTTAAACCCTTTTCCGTTTTCAACTACAAAAATTTCGAGTGTTGATTTTTTATAATGAAAAGCAACTTTTAAATACTCTGCATCGGAGTGTTTTATGGTATTATTGAAAAACTCTTGAATAACCCGGTAAATATTAATTTTTTCTATATCCGTTAGTTCTTTTTCCTTCCCAATCTTTTTAATATCGCATTTTACAGAAGAATACAGGTTTGCTTGTTCAATAAGTGCGTTTACCGCCTCAAACAAACTAAAATCGGCAAATTCGGGAGCAACCAAAGAGTGCGAAAGATTTCTGATTACACTAATCACATCATTTGCTGTTTCATTGAGATGTGTAAATATATTTTTACTCTCATTGTTTTTTATAGTATAGGGCTCCAAGGCATTGCAAAATAATTTAAATGCCATCAGTTTTTGCCCTATGTTATCGTGCAATTCTCTTGCTATTCTTCTTTTTTCGGCTTCTTGCGACTGTATGGCGGTATTTGCTAAATGAGATTGTAATTCCTTTCGTTCCGTAATATCTACATGCCTTAAAACAATGCGAGATTCTTTGCCATGAAAAAGATTTGCCGAAAGCAAAAACCAACGCTTTTTAGTGGGCGAATGGCAAGGATATTCTATTTGGAAATTTTTAATTTTTTTACCTAATAATTTATTGATGCCTTTCAGTGTTTTAATAGCCGAAAAATCGCCTCCTTTTATAGCATTATGACATGCTGCAATATAGTTGGTTCCTTCGGAACAATGTTGTACCGTGAGTCCGTTTTCTAGTGCAAAATTCTTCCAGGCTTTATTGGTAATTAAAATTGTACCCTTTTCATCTATAACCGCAATGTGCGAGTTCATAGAATCGAAAATTCCGCGTACAAATTTTTCATTTTCTATTACTTGTTGTGTGGCTTTTTTAATTTCTGTAATATCATTTACAAACGACATGATGCCGTAAAAATTTCCCGAATCAAAAAAAACAGGAGAAGCACTTATTTGAACCCATATTACTTCTCCGTTTTTCTTTATCATTTGTGTTTCGTAAGTTTCTTTCTCTCCTTTTTTTCTTTTTTCTATTTTCTCTTTTAATATAATTTCTGCTTCCCTGGGTAACAAAAAATCGTATCCAATTTTTCCAAGCAACTCTTCGCGAGTATATCCCAACATTTCGCAAAATGCCAAATTGGCCATTTCTATAACGCCAATTGGAGACGAAATAAGAATACCTACTTGTATGTTTTCAAAGAGATTGCGGTATTTTTCTTCGCTTTTCCGCAGCCGCTTTTCCGCATTCTTTTTTTCGGTTATGTCTTGTATAATTTCTGATTTAGATACAATTTCTCCCTGCTCGTTTTTCAACGGTATATCTACCAATTCCAAATACATCTCTTTATTCGGAGTTTCGTAGTACCAGGTAACTTTTTCGCCTTTAAATACAAAATCGTTTTTGCAAAAAGAACAGGGGGTATCGGCTTTATGAAAATAGGTATAACATTTTTGCGAGAGTTCTTTGCCAAACATTTCTTTGGCCATAGGATTTATATATTCTATATCGTGATCTTTATTTACTATATAAATTCCATGCGGAAAAGAGTCGAGTATTTTTTTGAAAAATTTTCTTTCATTAAAAAGTTTTTCTTCATATTTTTTTATTTCTGTAATATCTGTAAATACAGCCAAAATAGAATTTATACTTCCATCGGCATTATGATATAGAGAACCTTTTAAATGACACCAAATTTCTGCACCATTTCTTGTCTGTAGCTTTCTTTCAATGTCTCTAATTTTTACTTTACCACATACAACTTCTTCTATTTTAATTTTAGCATCTTCCTTTTCCGAATCAATAACGTAATTATAGTAAGAAGTATTTAAAAGCTCCTCAACAGAAATGCCCAGCATACTTGCCATTTTGCGATTTACAAACAAAATATTTCCTTCAACATCTAATTGCATAATACCTGAATTAACCGTATTAAAAATTAATTGCAATTTGTTATTGGTGTTTAATCGTTCTATTTCATTTTTTTTCTTTTCGGTAATATTTTTAAGTACGGCAATCATTCGCTTTTCAGCAAAATCAAAGTCGAAAGAAATAAAATTTAATTCGTAATACAGCGTACCCTGAGTTGTATTTCTTACTTCTAATAAAATATTTTCGCTTTGTTTTTCTTTTTTATTAAAGGCTTTGTAAAGAATCTCTTCTGCACTTTGTTCTGTATTAAGAATTGTATAAGGAAAAGGGATTTTTGTAATGTTTTTACCAATGATTTTTTTAGATTGGAATTGACCAAAATTTATAAATTCCTCATTGCAAGCAAGAATTTGCCCAGCCGGATCTAATATAAACATTAAATCGGGCGAGTTGTAGAACATAAATTCAAAAGAAAAATTGGTTCTTTTTTGTTGTTCTTTTAATTTACTTTTAAGACTTTCTATTTCTGTTCTTGAGTGTTGTAATTTTTTGTACGTATTAGAAAGTTGTAGTAAATGATTTATCTTAAGCAATAATAAATCGTTGTTATAGGGTTTTAAAATACAATCGGCAATCCCTATTTCCGTACACTTTTTATAAAACTCTTTTTCTATCGTTTGTTTTAAAACAAAAAGTATGGGTATGTGTTTTTGTTTTAAAGCAGCTGCCATAGGTATTGAAGCCATATGGTGTTCGGGGTTATTTACTATTAAAATGCAATATTCATTTTGCAATATCATTTCAATACATTGCTGTTCATTTGCTGCTATATCAAACAAGAGAGCATTTTTATTGAATACGTTTTGCAGCGTTAAATCTTCAGAAGAGTTAAATCCGAAAAGCAATACTTTCGTTTCTGCAGCGAAGATCATTTTGAAGAATATAAAAAAAGCAAATAAACAAAAAAGCGTAGCAGTGACGCTACGCTTTTCTACCTAAAAGAAAAAAGAATTTTTATTCAATAACCAGCTTTTCCTTGGCTATCGTTGTATTATTTTCTTTAATTATAATGGAATACATTCCTGCTGTTTTGTTGTTTCTGTCTAAAACAATAGTGTTGCCATAAAATTTGCCTTCCTCTATTTTTTTACCTGTATAATCGTAAATTTCGAATATGCCATTCGTTACAAAAAGATTATGGATAGTAAGCGTGCTGCTGTTATGAAAAGGATTCGGATAAACAGTAACATTTGTATTGTTAAATAATTCATTTACTCCGGCACAAATATGCACCACGACTTCGTCTGTAGCAGAATTAGTACAAGTATTTCCATCAGTATAAGTATAAGTAATAATATGTGTACCTATACCGGCACTCACTGCACTAAAGTTGCCACCGCTTACACCGTTTCCGCTAAATATACCACCATTAGGAGTTCCACCACTTAAAGCAATAGGTACTGCAGAACTGCAAACAGTATCGATATTTAATGTTAAAGAAACACTTGGCAAAGGATTTACAGTTATCATCAGCGAATCGGAAAGACCTGAATTTCCGCAAGTAGAACCTGCATTTACATAAATTTTACCGGAACCACTTCCCCATAATACGGTAATTAACGTATCGCCTTGTCCGGTAAGGATATTAGAGCCTCCCGGAACTGTCCAGGTATAATTATTCATTCCGTTAACTGTATTTACGTAATATGTAGAAGTATCGCCTTCGCAAACCGGTGTTGGGCCTACAATGGTAATAGATTGAGAACAATTGGTGGTTCCTCCGTTTATTGTTCCAAAGGCACCAGCAGTTCCTGCAGGTGCAGAATTAACTCCAACACCGGGTTGCCCACCGCTTGCAACCATTGTAGCACCTAAAGTGCAAATGTTTGCAGAAAGTTTAATTCTTCCACCACCACCACCACCACCGGCTTGTGCATAGGGTCCACCGGCACCGCCATCACCACCATTTCCTCCATTTGCCTGTAAAATTCCTGTAACGTAACCCGCTGTTCCAGATATATTAATACCTCCCCCAGCTCCTGCACCACCACCAGTGCCTCCATAAGTTTCTGCTTGCCCAGTTATACCGTTCATTCCATTTGCATAAATTGCACCTGTTACAAAAACAGAATTAGAAGATATCAACTCAATGGCTCCTCCACCATTTCCTCCCGCACCGGATAATCCATATCCGGCTCCACTACAATGAGTAGCACCCGATCCGCCTCCTGAGCCCATATCTATTGCAGGTAAACCTAATGTTCCATACGCTGTTCCTCCCATCGCAGGAAGGGGCGGACTTGATATATTGTGCTTACTGCTATTTCCTCCATTCCCCCCATATGCACCACCACCGCCACCTGTACCGTGTACACATGGACCGTGGAAGCCTCCTTCACCTCCACCTGGACCGGAACCAGTTATCCCGGTAGCAGAAAAGTTTGGATTTACCGGACCACCGATATATCCTGCTCCATTTCCCATTATGGTGCCTTCTACATTTATACATTGTGCCGAAACAGAAAGTATGGTTCCGGGAAATACGTAAACGGTTACTCCATTTTGAACATGAAAATTACCCACATTGGTAAAGGTTCCGCTTAAGGTATCTCCATTATTCGGAATAAGATTGTTTCCATTGTAGTTTCCTCCGTTTATTACTGTGGCAAACGAAATAAGTGGAAACAAAAATGCACTTAAAAGAGTATACTTTTTTCTCATAAATTTTATGTTTTATTGTGTCAAACAAAGGTATTGAAAAAATGTTCAAAAATCATTTTAATTAAGGAATTACTCCGGTAACACCAAATACTTGCAACAATCGGCTTTTTGTGGTACTTTTGCAGCTATTTAGATTTAATCTAAATAAGACAAAACTTTTTTAACGCATAATTGTTTACTGGTTTAAAATAGAATGGATATGATTACGGTAACAGATAATGCCAGCACACAGGCAAAAAAATTAATGGCCGAACAAAATGCAGGAAAAGATGCATTTATTCGGGTTGGCGTAAAAGGCGGAGGCTGCTCAGGCCTCAGCTACGAGTTAAACTTTGATAATGAATTAAAGGAAGACGATAAAGTGTTTGAAGACAAAGGATTAAAAATTGTTTGCGACAAAAAAAGTTTTTTGTATCTGATAGGCACACAATTAGATTTTAGCGGAGGCTTAAACGGAAAAGGGTTTATATTCGTAAATCCTAACGCTTCCAGAACATGTGGTTGCGGAGAAAGTTTTTCTATCTGATGTATAAAATATAAAAACGAGACATGCCGGAAGAAAACGAAATATTAGACGAGCACCTTTCTGGAGAATACAAGTACGGTTTTGTAAGTAATATAGAATCAGAAAAAGCTCCTATTGGATTAAGTGAAGATACCATTCGGTTTATTTCGCAAAAAAAGAACGAGCCGGAATGGATGTTGGAATGGCGGTTAAAAGCATTCAGGCATTGGCTTACCATGAAAGAACCTACGCATTGGCCACACCTTACATACCCCAATATCGATTTTCAGCAAATTTACTATTATGCTGCACCCAAACAAAAACCGCAATACAACAGTTTAGACGAAGTAGATCCAGAACTGCTTCGCACCTTCGAAAAATTAGGCATTTCGTTAGACGAGCAAAAACGCCTTAGCGGAATTGCTGTAGATGCTGTAATAGACAGTGTTTCGGTAAAAACCACTTTTAGAGAAAAGCTAAGCGAAATGGGTATTATTTTTTGCTCATTCAGTGAAGCTGTGCGTGAATACCCCGATTTGGTAAAACAATATTTAGGCAGCGTTGTGCCTCCTGCAGATAATTTTTATGCAGCACTCAACTCGGCCGTTTTTAGCGATGGCTCTTTTTGTTATATCCCTAAAGGGGTGCGATGCCCCATGGAACTTTCTACCTATTTTCGTATCAACGAAGCCAATACCGGACAATTTGAGCGTACCCTACTCATTGCCGATGAAGGGGCCTATGTTAGCTATTTAGAAGGCTGCACTGCACCCATGCGAGACGAAAACCAATTGCATGCTGCCGTAGTAGAACTGGTAGCTCTTAAAGATGCCGAAATAAAATATTCTACCGTGCAAAACTGGTATCCCGGAAATAAAGAAGGAAAAGGAGGAATTTACAACTTCGTTACAAAACGAGGAATTTGCTTGGGAGATTATTCTAAAATTTCGTGGACACAAGTTGAAACCGGTTCGGCAGTTACCTGGAAATATCCCAGTTGTATATTAAAAGGAAACTACTCTATTGGAGAGTTCTATTCAGTAGCCGTTACCAACAACTACCAGCAAGCCGATACCGGAACTAAAATGATACATATTGGAAAAAATACCAAAAGCACTATTGTTTCCAAGGGTATTTCGGCAGGTTTTAGTAATAACTCGTACAGAGGCTTGGTTGCCATTCAAAAAGGAGCCGAAAATGCCCGAAATTATACACAATGCGATTCGCTGTTGATGAGTGATAAATGTGGTGCTCATACTTTTCCGTATATTGAAGTAAAAAATAAAACCGCAAAGGTAGAACATGAAGCTACAACCTCTAAAATTGGCGAAGACCAACTTTTTTATTGCAACCAAAGAGGAATAAACAATGAAAAAGCCATTGCCCTAATTGTAAACGGATATTGCAAAGAAGTGCTTAATCAGTTACCTATGGAATTTGCGGTTGAAGCACAAAAATTGCTGGAAGTTAGCTTAGAAGGCAGTGTAGGTTAATTAGAAAAATAATACTTATGTTAGAAATAAGAAATTTAAAAGCATCGGTCGAAGAGAAAGAAATCTTGAAAGGAATTAACCTGAAAATAAATGCCGGTGAAGTACACGCCATTATGGGGCCCAATGGTTCCGGGAAAAGCACTCTTTCATCGGTGCTTGCCGGAAGAGATGGCTACGAAGTAACCGAAGGAGAGGTAGATTTCTTACAAAAAAACCTGCTGGAACTTAGTCCTGAAGACCGTGCCCGTGAAGGACTCTTTTTAGCCTTTCAGTACCCCATAGA
This sequence comes from Flavobacteriales bacterium, assembly GCA_013359255.1. Classification (GTDB taxonomy): domain Bacteria; phylum Bacteroidota; class Bacteroidia; order Flavobacteriales_E; family Vicingaceae; genus BCD5. The sequence continues at coordinate 19,588 of JABWCF010000024.1, read as the reverse complement.
AATTCCGGGAGTTAGCAATATTAACTTTTTAAAAACAGCCTTAAACGAAATTCGGACTTATAAGGGTTTAGAAGCTATCAGTGCTAAAGATTTTTTGGCCTTAGTAAAAGAAAAATCACAGTTGGTAGAGCTCGATTCTAAATTAGCAAACCGCTCGGTAAACGAAGGATTTTCGGGAGGAGAAAAAAAACGAAACGAAATTTTTCAGTTGGCAATGCTTAATCCGAAGCTGGCTATACTCGATGAAACCGATTCAGGGCTCGATATTGATGCACTTCGTATTGTGGCTAACGGAGTAAATAAACTGCGAAGTAAAGACCGCTCATTTATTATTATTACACACTATCAGCGTTTGCTCGACTATATTGTACCCGACTTTGTACACGTTTTATACAACGGAAAAATTGTTAAATCGGGAACCAAAGAACTTGCCTTAGAATTAGAAGAAAAAGGGTACGACTGGATTAAAGCAGAAACAGTATAAAATAAAAATTTTTTAAAATGACTACCGTTGCTGCTACCGTAAAAGATAAAATTCTTACCATTTTTAAGAATGCTTCTGCAAAGAGTAACACCGCTTACAGAAAAGAGGCGTTAGAATATTTGCAAAATTTAGAAGTGCCCCATTCTCGCATGGAAAACTGGAAATACACTCGTCCGGCTTTTCTCACTAAAAATAATTATGAGCTTGCGTCCGAAATAAAAAATATTGATATTTCTCCGTATTTATTAGACGCCACTTACTACCATTTAGTTTTTATAAACGGGCTATACTCCGAAAAAGAATCGGTATTACCGGCTGTGGCAAAAGATATTTTACTCGTTGAATTAAAAAATTCAGATAATTTTTTTAATAAAAACTTCTTTACAACTCTTAATGCCGCCTATTTTACTGCCGGCCTTAACATTCACATTCCTTCGGGAATTAAACTTGACAAACCCTTACAAATTATACATTTATCTACCCATAACTACATCGCAAATGTTCATCACGTTATTACTGTTGAAAAGAATGCAAAAGCCGAAATTTTAATTACTACCCACTCCCTAAGTGAAAATGCTTTTTTAAATATTTTTACCGAAATAGAGTGTAAAGAAAATGCAACATTAACGGCCCATTTGTTGCAACTAGAAGAAAGCGAATCATCTCAATATAATTACATTAATTGTAGGCAGGAACAAAATAGTGTGTTTACAATAAATACTTTCTCTTTAGGTAAATCTTGGATTAGAAATGACTTAGATATTGTAATAAACGGTAGCCATTGCGAGGCCAATTTATATGGAGCATATTTGCCTCAAAACAACCAGCACATAGATAACCATACATTGGTGAAACACTTAAAGCCTCACAGCGTTTCTAACGAATTGTATAAGGGAGTTTTAACACATCGTTCTACAGGTGTTTTTAACGGCAAGGTATTGGTAGAAAAAAATGCTCAAAAGACAAATGCATATCAAAGTAATTCCAATATCTTATTGAGCAATGATGCTACAGTTTATTCTAAACCCGAATTGGAAATATATGCCGATGATGTAAAGTGCAGCCATGGCTCTACCACCGGGCAGATAGATGAAGAAGCCTTATTTTACCTGCAATCGAGAGGTATAAGCAAAGATTCTGCTATGCGTTTATTGGTTCAGGCTTTTGTAGCCGATGTAACAAAATCACTAAGCAATCAAACAGTAAAAACGTACGTAGAAGAATACGTTTCCGACAGATTTATGAACGGATATGCCCAATAGAAACAAGCTACATATTGCTCCTTTTAATGTAGAAAAAATCCGCAAGGATTTTCCCATACTATCGCATTTTGTAAATAAAAAACCACTGGTTTATTTCGATAACGGAGCTACCACACATAAACCTCAGCAAGTTATCAGTCGCATACAAAAGTTTTATACCTTCGAAAACAGCAATATTCACAGAGGTGTGCATGCCCTAAGCCGCCAAGCAACCGATGTATTTGAGAATGCCAGAAAAACGGTGCAGCAATTTATCAACGCAGCACATTCACATGAAATTATTTTTACTTCGGGAACCACCGAAAGCATTAATCTTGTGGCTTCTTCTTTTGGGAAAAAATTTATAACCTCAGGCGATGAGATACTCATCAGCGAAATGGAACACCATAGCAATATATTGCCATGGCAGATGCTTTGCAAAGAAAAAGGAGCTATATTAAAAGTAATTCCTGTATTGGAAAATGGAGAGTTAAATATAGATATATGTAAAACTCTTTTTTCAGAAAAAACCAAATTATTATCTATTACACATGTATCTAACACGTTAGGTAGCATCAATCCCGTTAAAGAAATAATTACGCTGGCACACAAATACAATGTTCCGGTTTTATTAGATGGGGCACAGTCGGTTCCCCATTTAAAAATTGATGTTCAGGATTTAGATTGCGATTTCTTTTGCTTTAGTGCTCACAAAATGTATGGCCCAACGGGAATAGGTGTTTTATATGGTAAGAAAAAATGGCTGAATGAACTACCCCCCTACCAAACCGGAGGAGGCACTATAAAAACGGTATCATTCAATGAAACAGAATATGCCGACTTGCCCCTTAAATTTGAGGCAGGAACTCCACATATTGCCGGAGTGGTAGGCTTAGAAGAAGCTATTCAATATATAGAAAACATTGGAATAAAAAATATTTCGGCCTACGAAAATTTGCTATTGCTATATGCCACTGAACAACTGAAAAAAATAATTGGATTAAAAATAATTGGAGAAGCTGAAAAAAAAGCCGGAGTCATTTCTTTTATAATAGAAGGTACACATCCATTTGATATAGGCACTATACTGGATCAACAAGGAATTGCTGTACGCACCGGACACCACTGTACGCAACCCCTCATGCAAAAGTTCGGAATAAGCGGAACAGTTCGTGTTTCATTAGCCCTATACAACACAAAAGAAGAAGTAGATTTTTTAATATCGGGTATCCAAAAAGCCGTAAAAATGCTTTTATGAAAATTGAAGAAATAGAAAATCAAATAATAGACGAATTTTCTCTTTTCGATGAATGGGAGGGGAAATACGAGTATCTAATAGAGTTAGGTAAAGAAATGCCCATTATAAACGAAAAGCTTAAAACCGATGATAAACTTATAAAAGGTTGCCAAAGCAAAGTTTGGTTACACTCTGAAATAAAAGACGGAAAAATAATATTTACTGCCGATAGCGATGCTATCATTACCAAAGGAATTGTGGCACTACTAGTTCGTGTTTTATCCAACCACACGCCCAGTGAAATTATTGATACCGAACTAAGATTTATAGATAAAATAGGATTAAAAGAACACCTTTCTCCAACCAGAGCAAATGGTTTGGTAAGTATGATAAAACAAATGAAATTAGATGCGCTGGCACTTAAAACTCAAAACGAATAAATGCAATGAGCGAAGAGAAAAAGAACAATACTCCACTAGATAAAAAAGAACTGGAAGAAACCATTATTCAGGCCCTGAAATCGGTTTACGACCCCGAAATTCCCGTAGATGTGTATGAACTCGGATTAATCTACGAAATTAACATTGATGATGAAGCGAATGTAGAAATTGTAATGACTCTTACCTCCCCTTCTTGCCCGGAAGCCGAAATTATACCAGTAAAAATTGAAAATGCAATAAACAGTATTTGGGGAGTAAAAAGTGCAAAAACTACCATTACATTCGACCCTCCTTGGACCAAAGATATGATGAGCGAAGAAGCACGACTTGAATTGGGTTTTATGTAAAAAGGATAATAGCCGAATTCTTTGGGGGCAACTATTCTCGTACTGGTTTTTATTTTATTTCTCTAGGCATCTTTTCCCATTTCCCAATTCGCCCAATTTAATATCTTTGTCAACTTATTTAAAATTGTATGAGCCACGAATTAAGCGAACAGGAAATTATTCGCAGACAAAGTCTTCAGAAACTTATCGATCTAAATGTAAACCCCTATCCTGCCGAATTCTTCGAAGTGAATGTAAGCAGTAAAGAGATTTTAGAAAACTACGAAAAAGACAAACTGAATTACAAAAATATAAGCATTGCCGGGCGCTTAATGAGTCAACGTGTGATGGGAAAGGCTTCTTTTGCTGTATTACAAGATACAACCGGAAGAATTCAGTTGTATGTTAACCGAGATGAAATTTGCCCCACCGAAGACAAAACACTCTACAACGAAGTTTTTAAAAAACTGCTCGACATAGGCGATATTATTGGCGTAAAAGGATATGTGTTTACGACCCAAACAGGAGAAATTTCCATTCATGTAAAAGAACTAAAACTGCTTACAAAATCGTTAAAACCTCTACCTGTTGTAAAAGTGGATAGCGAAGGGAAAACACACGATGCCTTTACCGACCCCGAACAACGCTACCGTCAACGCTATGTAGATTTAATTGTAAACTCACACGTACGCGAAGTGTTTAGAATGCGTTCTAAACTAGTAAATACCATGCGACAATTTTTAAATACCAAAGGATACCTCGAAGTAGAAACTCCTATTTTACAGCCTTTATATGGAGGAGCAGCCGCTCGCCCGTTTAAAACTCACCACAATACACTAGATACTACCTTGTATTTACGTATTGCCAACGAGCTGTATTTAAAAAGATTAATTGTAGGCGGATACGATGGAGTATTTGAATTTGCCAAAGATTTTCGAAACGAAGGAATGAGTCGCTTTCACAATCCGGAGTTTACCCAAATGGAATTATACGTTGCCTACACCGACTATTACTGGATGATGGAACTTGTAGAAGAAATGGTAGAAACCATAGCTCTTGCTCTGCACGGAAAAACCGAAGTACAAGTAGGCAAAAATCTTATCAATTTTCAACGCCCCTGGAAACGCTTTACCATGTACGAAGCCATACAACATTACACCGGAGTGGATATTAGCAATATGAACGAAGACGAATTGCGGGAAACAGCCCAAAAATTAAAAGTGCCCGTAGATAAAACCATGGGAAGAGGAAAACTGATTGATGAAATTTTTGGAGAACATTGCGAACCCAATTTAATACAACCCACCTTTATTACCGATTACCCCGTAGAAATGTCTCCACTGGCAAAAAAACACCGCAACAAACCCGGTTTGGTAGAACGCTTTGAAGCTATTTGCAACGGAAAAGAAATTTGCAATGCCTTTTCAGAATTAAACGACCCTATTGACCAGCGTAAAAGATTTGAAGAACAGTTAGAACTTGGTAAACGAGGCGATGAAGAAGCTATGGTACTTGACGAAGATTTTTTACGAGCCATAGAGTACGGAATGCCACCTACCTCGGGATTAGGAATAGGGATTGACAGACTTAGCATGATTATGACCAACCAGCCCTCTATACAAGACGTGTTATTCTTTCCGCAAATGAAACCGGAAAAATAAAATAGAATAAAATCAACCTTTTCTTTTTTAAAAACCGAGGCAGGCTAGTTTTGTTTTATCATAAAATCGAGCAGCCAATATTTAAAAAGTGGATTTAAAAAAAGTGGCTTTTCGCTCCATGCATCAATTATTTCTTTTTTCTCTAGACCTTGGTAAGCCCTCACTAAAGCAGCCGAGCTGTTAATATTAAATTTTTTTAAACTCTCGTACGAAGTAAGTTTTGCATCGGGATTTTCGGCCAATGCCAACACCAATTTTTTTTGCACCGCACTTAGTCCCGAAAATTCTTTTTTAAAAAACGTATGCTGCCTTGCCACTAATTCGTTTAAAGAAGCCGAAATAATTTCCTCGCTTACACTCCCTTTTGTGTTTTCCCATACCGAATGGGCCAGCATTTTTAAATAGTACGGATTTCCGCCCACTAAATAGGCTAGGCGAGCCGCCAGTTCTTTGCTTATTGTTTTTCCGGAATATGCAAAGCCGGTCATCAGGTACTGTAATAACTCATCAGTTACAGAAAGGGAGGAAATGGTTATTTCATCGGCAAAATGAAAAAACGGAGCATTTTTATTTTTAACCAATTCGTAAAACGATTCTTTGGTATTCATCAACAAACAATGCACACATTTTTGTTGTTTATCCCACGTTTCTCTCAAGGCGGTAAGCCACTCCAAGTTATTTTCCATCTCAAAAAATTCTTCGGCATTCTCTACACATATATATAACAAGAAATTTTTTTGCTTGGCAATTTGCTCGGGAATATCTAATAGAGAAAGCGACTGCTGGGGGTTGGTATTAATTTGAAACGAATCGCCCTGATCTGAAATAATAATATTTGCCTGGGCCGACAATAAGGGTTGTATTTTTTTTAGCCATTCCAATTTTTCTTCTTTTGTATCGAGTAAAGCATTTAATGTTTTACTCAGATAAAAATTGTAAAAATCAGTACTGTTTCTACATTTTAAAACATCAACAAAAACACAGCGATAAAAAGAAAGATTATTAAAATTAGAAAACACATTTTCTACCAACGATGATTTGCCAACCGCCCGGCTTCCGGTTAAAACAGTATTAATTTTTTGCTGAAAATTATTTTTTAATCGGTGGGCTTCTACAGCTTGTAAATTAGGTATTAACTTACTGATTTTCTTTCCGAAAGAAAATGGAGAGGTAATTATATCCATAATGTTAGTATCATTAATGTTACAATTAACAAAAATATAGTTTATTTATTGATTTGCAATTTTTTAAAACAAAAAATCCTCAACGCTACATAGTGTTGAGGATTTTTGTAATAAATAATACTCTACTAGTAAATAATTTCCAGAGACTTGGTAATAAATCCTTCTTCGGTTTTAACCGATAAAATGTAATATCCTGAGTTCAGAGAAATTTGAATAGAAGTGCTATTGCAGAAATTTAATTTTTCATTTAATACCATTCTTCCTGCAATGTCGAATATAGACACTTCTTCTATCATCAGATTATTTGATGCTATTTGCAGTGAACTTCTGGATAAAACAGGATTAGGATAAATTTTTAAATCGTTGCTTCTAATCCAATTTTCGTGTATTCCCACTCCAAAAATATCGTATTTAGCAAAAAAAGCATCGTGTGTACCGGTTGAAACCAAATTGTTTGTATTTTGAGTATCGAAGTTAAAATCGCAGGTTCCGTTAAAAATACCACAAATATAAAACACATCATTATTTAGCACTTTAATGTCATTTCCATAATCTAAATCAGCACCCCCCAGTGAGTTTATCCAAACTATGTTGCCATTGCTTTCGTCTAGTTTACTTACAAAGAAGTCTTCGTTTCCGGTGGATGTTAAATTTACCGGATTACCACCAACGCTCACATTCATAGAGCTAGAGTATGTGCCAATGATGTACACGTTACCACTATAGTAAGAAATTCCTCCTGCTTCAGCATTTCCTCCCGGAGAAGAAAATACGGTATGCCACTGATAATCGCCTGCGGCATCGTATTTAGCCGCAAAAGGGCTAACCCCAGGACTTGTGGCGTTTATAGTATTACCAGAAGGATCCATATCAAGCGAATTTCCGAAAGAGCCAGAAATATAGATATTGCTATCGGCATCGGTACTAATGCCTTTGCCGTATTTACTCGATGGGCCACTGAGTTGCTTTGCCCAAACAAAATTTCCGCTTTTAGTGTATTTAGCAAAAAATAAATCGTGATTGGAAGAAGCCGTTAAATTAGCGGTTCCATTTCCCGGGTCAAAATCAACGGTTTGTTGAAATCTGCCAAAAACCAATACATTTTCATTTACATCTAAGGCCATTCCGTGGTCGTTTTCTGAGCCATTTGCTCCTATTTTAAATACCCATAAAAAATTAGCATTTTTATCGTATTTAGCTATAAAAATATCGAAGGTACCATTGAGTGAGGTGTTACCTGCTCCGGGGTCAAAATCTACCGATTGGTTGAAGTATCCGGCTAGGTATATATCGTTGGCTGCATTTATTTGAATATGCTTACCATAATCGTTGGCTGCACTTCCAAAAGAGAAGCCCCATGTAAAACTGCCTGAAGCTGTGTATTTAGCAAGAAATCCATCGTTATTATTCCATACAGAGGTTACGTTATATGTGCCTGGCCCCGGGTCTAAATCAATGGTTTCCATAAAACTTCCCGTAGTAATGAGATTTCCTTCGTTATCAATTTTAATATCTAAAAATTCATCATCGTATATATCTCCAAAACTAAAAGCCCATACAAAATCTCCGTTTTCGGTGTACTTAGCCAAAAAAGCATCTAACATGCCATTTGATACTAGCTTAAAAACTCCCGCTCCGGGATCTGCATCCATAGAATCTCTAAATGCTCCGGCAACATATACGTTTCCTGCAGCATCGGTTTCTACGCATTGGGCTCTGTCTACTCCCGGACCTCCCAGATTTTTTGCCCATTCATAATTTTGTGAATAAGAACTAATGCTCACAACAGTAAGCATAAACGATAATAAAATTGTTTTCATAAGTATATTTTTTCGGCAAACGTAGTTTTTGTAATCTGTGATTACAATACGTAGAAGTACGTAGCCGAAAAAAAATTAAAATTATTCTATTGTTTTCAAAAATTCTGAAGCTTGATTTTTATAAAAGCCATTTGAGTTTATAATTTCTTTCAGCAATGCTTTTGCCTTCTTGGTTTCTTTTTGGTTTACGTAAGCTTGGGCCTTATACCATTTGGCTTCCTGATAAAAAAAATCGATGGGGTGGGCTATGGTTTTATCGAGGTAGGCATGTGCTTCGGAATATTTTTTTAAGTGGTAATGGCATAAAGCTCCATAAAACAGAGCATTTACATCGCTAGGGTGTTTAAATAAAATGTTTTTAAATTGTACCAACGCTTCTAAAAACTTTTGTTTATCGAATAAATGAATCGCGTTTTCTAGTGTTTGTTGGTAAGTAACTTCTATTATTTCATCTTTTGCCTCTTTTTCGCTTTCGGCTTGTACTTGTTTATTGGGATATTGAGGTGGGGTGTTTTCTAATGCTTTTTGTTTTTTATCAAATAATTGTTCTTCTTGTAAACTGTATTCGTAGGTATAATCAACTACCTTATAATTTCCTATGGCATTTATTTTATAAGCGGGTTCATTTTTCTGATAAGCCATACCTGCAGGCGATTCTGCACTTTGTGTTGGAGCCGCTGATTCTGATTTTTTTGCGGCATTTTTGCCTTTGTTTCGCTCGGTGGAACTGGGATTTGCTCTTTGCTGTTGTGTTTCGTAGTAATTTTCGAATTCTTTGTCATCTTCTTTTCTTAAGGTACTTAGGTCATTATCTTCTGCCGAAACAGCAACGCCCTTTGTTTCTATAGGCTTTTTACTATTTTCAATGATACTCTCTTTCTGGTCCGACATGGGTGCAGAGGCTTCTTCGTTTATTTCAATTTTGCTGCCTTCGGCTAATCGGGTATTCTTTTTTTCTTCCTTTGTTTCATCTTTTTCTTCTTGCTCTATTGTATTTAAAAGAGTTTCTTCTGCTGTTTCTTCTGCCCTAGGTAGTTGTTCCGATGCAGGCTGTTCCGACTGTTCTTTAACAATTGCTAAATCAGAATTTTTATTCAGGTTTGTGTTTACAAATTGGTAGCTGAAGTAACTTAAAATACAGAGTACCGTAACTGATGCGGCTACTAAATAAGCATTGAAATTACGCGTGTTTCTGCCAGTATTTTTTGCAGCAAATCGGTCAATGTCTCTGTTTACTTCATCGAAAAAATGAGGCGGAATGAATACGGTATCTAACCCATCGAGTGCATCGGAGCACATACCACACTCCAGTAAGTGTTTTTGTATTTGATGTAGTTCTTTTTTACTTACATCTTTCGCTGCATACTTTTCCAGTAATTCTTTCGAAATACATTCGGTAGTGGAAAATATATCGTTATGTAATTCTTTCATTGTTTGCGTGTAAGGTAAATTTTCAAATTCCGTTTTCCATTTTGTATGTAGCTCTTTACATCGTTCAGGCTATAATTGGTAAGATCAGTTATTTCCTGATAGGTTTTTTTATGTAAAAAGAATAGCTGTATGCATATTTTTTGTTCTTCTTTTAGTTGTTGAATTCCTTTTTCTAAATCGGTTAATTGTTCTTCTTTAGTTTGTGTTTCTTCGTATGGTAAATAACCCATTGTTTCTTCTGTAAGTACGGCTTCTTGGTAGTGTTCAAAATGTTTTACCTTACTGCTGGTTTGCCTAAGTTTCATTAGACAATGATTGCGTGCTACACTGTGTAACCAGCTTTTAAAGTTAGTAATATTATGTTTTAATAAATCTTGCATAAGGTTTTCAAAAATTTCTAATGTGGCATCTTTGGCATTATCTCGGTCTTTCAGGTATTTTAAGCACACCCCAATAACCAAATGCGAATAGCGTTTATATAGTTCTCCCACATAATCGGTATTTTCCGATTTTTTATACTCTGCAATCAGGGTTGCATCGTCTAGCTCCTTTATATGCTTATGCCTAAATGGCCACATTCATATTTATTTCGATAAATTATATTCTTTTAGTACATCAAAATACCCTTTTGTTTCTACTGCCACAACACCTCCGGTAACATCGCCATAGCGAGCGGGAATGCCTCCGGTATAAACTTTAATATTACTCATGGCACTTCCGGGAATATTTAATTCTCCGTCTATACTTTTTACTCCATCTATAAAATAAACGGTAGAGGTTGGTCTTGCACCTCGAATGTAAAGGTCTTTACCGTTAGGGGCTAATTTTACATCGCTGAACGTAGCTAATAAGGCTTTGGGTTCTCGCATTAGAGCAGAGTTAGATAATTCTTTAGAACTAATTATTTGCAAACCGCCCTCTTTATTTATTAGGGGTTTTTCTGCTTCGTAATCAGTAACAACCAATGTAGGTAAACCAATCGTTTGCTCGGAGAGGCTCGCATCAACAAACGAAATTTGGTCGGAGGTTACTTGTACATTTTCTTTTACTACCGATTGGTAGCCCATCATGCTCATTTGCACCTTGTACATTCCAGGTTCTAAGGGTTTAATAACGTAGTTTCCTTTCTCATCGGTAAATGTACCTATTTGTTTACCGGCTCTTTCTATGTAAACATTCACTCCCGGCAGAGATGTTTTTCCGTTGTCTTTGTCAATTATTTTTCCGCGTATTTCGCCCATTTGGGCAAAAAGGGCAAGTGTATTAAAGTACAATAATACGGTGGCAGCAAAGGGTGTAAATTTTTTCATGGCTAAATGATTTTAATTTACAACATAGATGCACAAATGAATTTCATTCCATAAAGGTATGGAAAAAAAAGTGAGAGGAATTAAAAAATACTTAGCCGTTTATGGCCACTACTTCTTTTACTTCAGGTACCATGCGGGTTAATAAGCCTTCTATTCCGGCTTTTAATGTCATGGTTGATGATGGGCAACCACTGCATGCACCACGAAGCACCACGCTAACCACTCCGTTTTCGAAGCGTTCGAATTCTATGGCACCTCCATCGCCTTCAACTGCGGGTCTAACGTATTCTTCTAATACTGCCATAATTTGTTTTTCTACATCGGTAAATGGCTTGGTGGTGGTGGCTGTAGGTTTCTTTTCTTTTGTTAAAGTCTCTTTGTTTTTTGCCTTTTCAAGCACCACCTTGCCACCTTTGTTAAGGTAATTAGATATAAAATCGCGTAACTCAAGCGTTATCTCATTCCATTCTATGCTATCGTTTTTTGTAATGGTAACATAATTGGTTCGAATAAAAACGCCTATTACAAACGGAAAAGAAAAAAGTTGCTGAGCCAGAGGTGATTCTTTTGCTTCAGCTGCGTTAGAATATTCAAAAAGCAGATGTGCAGGAACCAGCATTTGATCCGATACAAATTTCATGGTAGCCGGATTGGGCGTCATTTCTGCGTAAATAGTGTGTGGAGTATTTTTTGTTTCCATAGCGTTTGTAAAAATACAAACAATTTTAATGTATAAAGGTTTAGATGTAAATGAGAAAACTGAAAGTTGAAAAAAATATGCTTTAAGAAACATATGATTATAACCATTTGTATTCTGTCTTTTAAGAGCATTATCATTGATAAAAAATTAAACATAAACATTTTTTCAACTAACAGCCTCATTAAAGTAATTTAGCACAAAAAAATAAATATGGCACTTGTAAAATCTGTAAAAGGCAAAACACCGGTATTTGGAAAAAACTGTTATTTGGCCGAAAATGCAACCATAGTGGGCGAGGTAGAAATGGGCAATGATTGCAGTATTTGGTTTAATGCCGTAGTGCGTGGCGATGTGCATTTTATAAAAATGGGAAACAAGGTAAACGTGCAAGATAATGCGGTAATACATTGCACCTATCAAAAACACCCTACTACTATTGGCAATAATGTGTCTATTGGACATAACGCCATAGTGCACGGTTGTACCATACACGATAATGTATTAATAGGCATGGGGGCCATTGTAATGGACGCTTGTGTGGTAGAAAGTAATTGTATTATTGCTGCGGGTGCCGTTTTACTGGAAGGAACATATGTGGAATCGGGTAGCATCTATGCCGGTGTACCTGCCAAAAAAGTAAAGGAAGTAAGTCCCGAACTTTTTAGAGGAGAAATTCAACGCATTGCCGATAACTACATTATGTATTCCGAGTGGTTTAGAAAAGAGGAAAAATAATTATCCACCTGCGTAGGGTGGAAGAATAGCTATCTCTGCATTTTCGTTTATTTCAAAATCTGCATTAACCAATGTTTGGTTTACAGCTATTTGAAAAGGAAATTTTTTAAGTTCTGGATACACATCCTGAAGAGTATTTTTTAGTGCTTCTACAGTAGTAGAAGAAATTATATCTCTCTCTTCCTCTTTTTTTCCGGTAGCTTCGGCCGCTTGTCCGAAATAAATTATTTTTAGTTGCATACGCTTATGGCTTTATATTCTTGAGGGGTATTTATATTTAAAAAAATATTTTTATTCATCCATTTCAGCGAGGAGTATATTTCTACTTCTTTTGCCTGAATGAAGTTTAAAAGATCTTTCATTTTAAGTTGATTTTTTTTCAACTGTTCTTGCAATATATTTTTAATACTTCTGCTGTAAATACCGGGAAAAGGATACATTTTGTTTTCCCATACAGGAACAACTGCGGTGTTACAATGTTCGTTCAGTAAAAGGTCTATTAGTTCTTTTTTAATAAAGGGGGCATCGCAACTTACCACAATATAATTGTCAAAATTACTCTGCTCTAGCACGCTGTATATACCTCCCATAGGACCTTTATTGGAAATGGAATCGGGTATAACAGGATATATTTTCTTTAATGGTAATTTTTGGTTCGATGAAATAAAAATATGTGGAGTTATTTTTTCTATTTCGTTCAGCACTTTTTCAAACATCATCATCCCCTCAACTTCAAGCAATGCCTTATTGCTTCCCATTCTTGTGCTGTTTCCTCCGGCAAGTAAAATAGCGGCTAATTGATTTGGCATGATGTAAAATATTCGATAAAAGAGTTTAAATCAGAAATTCATTTTTTTGAATTCTTTGGCCAATGCTTTTTTGCATTTTTTATCTAGTTTGTTAAAGGCTTTTATGGCCTTTAATCCGGCTTTAGTAACCACTGTTCCTCCACCCCCTTTACCCCCTGTTTCGGTTTTTACCAAGGGTGATGTACTTTGAGCATTCATACTTTCAATTAACTTCCAAGCTTTTTTATAAGATAATCCCAACTCTTTGGCTGCCGAATTAATAGAACCCGTTTCTAAAATTTTTTCGAGCAAGGCTATTTTGCCGTAACCCAAATAAATACCTTTAGAACTCTCAATCCAAATACGACTTTTTACTGTGAAGGGGCTCATATTATTTATTTTCTAAATTTCGGTAGTAAAGTTACATAAACCTTTATAATGGTTACCTATTCCTATTTTTTAGCAGTAAAATAACTGATTAAAATCAGAACAGATACATAGAACATTTGTACATTTGCCTACCCATAAAAGCGGGATACATGGATAAAATACTGGGAGTAGAATTAAGTCACAAGTTTGCACCTATTTCGGTTCGCGAAAAAGTAGCCCTCAATAAAAAGCAAACCATAGATGCTCTAACCGATTTAAAAAAGGATTGCAAGGAAGCAATTATTCTTTCTACCTGCAACCGCTTGTCTATTTACGCATACACTTCGAACATACAGCCACTCATTGATTTTTTTAACCGTATGGGAATTTCCAGGCAATATTTAAACATACTGCCCGATACCGATATTTCTATTACCAACCTTTTTAATACCGCTGCCGGATTAGAATCACAAGCTGTGGGCGAGCACCAGATACTAGGGCAAATAAAACAAGCTTTAGACTATGGTCGTCAGGCAAAATCTACCGGACCCGTATTAGACGAAATGGTTCGCCAAGCCATACATACCGGTAAACGGGTACGCCTTGAAACTAAAATTGGGAAATACTCCGCTTCACTGGCCACCGTTGGTTTTGAAATAATTGAAAAACATGGGTATCATTTGCCCGATTCCACATTACTGGTTATTGGAACAGGGAATATGGCCAACTTGGTAACCACTATTTTAGATCGTTCAAAAATTAAAAAATTATATATTTCCAGTCACGAGATGGACCGAGCCGAAAAAATGGCAAAAGAATGGGGAGGAGAAGCCATTGAACTGAAAGATTTATATACCACCATTACTTCTACCGATATTGTAATAGGAGGAACACAAGGCGAAATAAACATACTCAGCGAACAGGAACTCCAAAACAGCAAATGTAAACGTGCAGAATTTGCTCTTGGGGTGGGAAACAAAAAACTATTTATAGATTTTGGGGTGCCTCGTAATTTTAATCCAAGTTTAAAACTACACCCCAACATAGATTTGTACGATTTAGACGATATAAAAAAATTAACTTACGAAGGCTTACTGAAAAGGTACAACGAAATTCCGCAGGCACATGTTATCATCAACGAAAAAGTAAAACATTTCAGCGAATGGCTTAAACACCGAAAAGTAGCCCCTATTTTGGAAGCCTACTGGCATAACCTTGATGAAATAAAAATGGAGGAGCTAAAATGGCTTCTTCCAAAATTGGGAAATATCTCCGACCAGCAGAAAGAACTCATTATGCGATTTACTCATCGTATGATGCGGAAAATAACCAAATCGCCCATTCAAGGAATAAAACGCATTGCCGATAATTTACATATAGACCAAAACCCGCTACATACCGTGCAAGATATATTTGATGTAAACGATGTAACTATTTTTGTTCCCAAGAAAAAAATTATCGTTGGAACCAGAGGCAGCAAACTGGCCCTTACCCAAACTCAGATGATGATTGAGGAACTAAAAAAACACGAACCCCAATACGAATTTATTACCAAAGTAATTCGCACCAATGGTGATGAAGGCGATATTAACGTGGTAGGAGCATTTACCACAGCCATTCAAAAACACTTATTGCAAGGAGAAATAGATTTGGCTGTACACAGCTTTAAAGATTTGCCTGTAGAAAATATTGAAGGTTTAAAAATTTGTGCTGTAACCGAACGCGAACCGGCAAACGATGTGCTTATTTCTAAAAATAATATACGCCTAGAAGATTTGTCCGCCAATGCAATAATAGGCACAGGCAGCTTGAGAAGAGATATTCAGCTACGCATGCTCCGTCCCGATATTCAAATTAAGCACATACAAGGCAACGTAGATACACGCATAAAAAAAATGGAAGACGGAGAATACGATGCCATTGTACTTGCCGCTGCTGGATTAAAACGACTGGAAATGCTGCATCTGGCAACGCAAGTATTTACTTTAGACGAAATGCTTCCGGCCGCAGGGCAGGGAGCGTTAGCCATTGAAACTAGAGATGAAAAAAATTATATCTCCGATTTGGTTTCTCTTTTAAACCACGAACCAACACGTATTGCCACTAAAGCCGAAAGACACTTTCTGATTTCATTAGGCGGAGGTTGTAATTATCCAATTGCCGTATTTTCTGAATTGAAGAAAAATAATATCACCATTAAAGGCTTCTATGCTACCGATGATGGTTCTTCTGTAGTAAAGGAAACTATGAAAGCCCCGCAAAATCAATACATGCGAATTTCGGGCGAATTAGCGGCACTTGTAAAAGAAAAGTGCGGATTAGAGTCTAAATCGGCTTTTCGTGAAACCACTTCAGAATAAACGTATTCTTGTTACTCGCTCCGCAGAACAATCGGCACCTTTTGTTCTTCTATTAAAAAAATATGGAGCCATTCCTGTTTTACTACCCTTAATTAAAATAGTTCCTGCACAAAATACAGAAGAGATACACCAAAAAATTGCGGCTTTACATTCATTTCATCAAATTATTTTTACCAGCAGCAATGCTGTAAAATATTTTTTTCATTTCTGCAATCAACCTCTCCCCACCCATATTAAAATTGCTTGTGTGGGAAAAAAAACGAGCGATTACCTTAAGGGAATTGGCTACAGTACCCACTTTATTCCGGAAAATTATACAGCAGAATCGCTTTTAGATAGCATAACAGTTTCTGCAAACGAAAAAATACTTATTCCGCAATCATCATTATCAGATGATTTATTGTACAAGGGACTAACGAAGAAAAATTGCCAAGTTGAAAAAATGGTGGTTTACGAAAATGTTCCCACTGCTCATGACAAAGAAAGCATAGAAAAAATATTTTCTGAAAAAATCGATTTCATTACTTTTACAAGCGGTTCAACGGCCAATAATTTTATTATGCTTACAAAAAAATACAATATACATTATGCAGAAAGCAAAGTGGTTTGTATTGGCATGGAAACAAAAATTGCAGCCGAAGAAAATGGAATAACGGTTCATGCGGTTGCTTTTCCGCATACCATCGAAGGAATATTACAGGCCATTATAAAACTGAATCGGGTATGAAAGGCTTACGAGAAAATCGAAAAACCGAAGAAATTAGAACTCAGTTTCGTGAAACCCACTTGAGTGTTTCCGATTTTATATACCCTTTATTTATCGAAGAAGGCAACAACATAAAAAAAGAAATTGCTTCTATGCCCGGTATTTTTCGCTATTCGTTAGACCAAATCAACGATGAGTTAAACGAGGTGGTAGCCTTAGGAATAAAATCGGTTATTCTTTTCGGAATTCCTTTACATAAAGATGCGGAAGGCTCTGAAAGCTGGAATGAAAATGGTATCATTCAACAAGCGATACGTTACATCAAAAAAAATTATCCAACCCTTCAAGTCACTGCCGATGTTTGTTTTTGTGAATACACCAATCACGGGCACTGCGGAGTGTTGTGCAACCACGATGTAGACAATGAACTAACACTTAAAAACCTACGGAAACAAGTATTGGCACAAGCCAAAGCAGGTGTTGATATGGTTGCTCCATCTGGCATGATGGATTTTGCCGTTCGTGAAATTAGAGATGAATTAGACAAAAATGGATTTCATCACATTCCCATTATGGGATATTCGGTAAAATATGCTTCCGCGTATTATGGTCCGTTTAGAGATGCTGCCGATTCTACACCAACTTTTGGCGACAGAAGAACCTATCAAATGGATTCAGCAAACCGCAACGAAGCCATTAAAGAAGCTCAAGCCGATGTTGATGAAGGTGCAGCTATTTTAATGGTAAAGCCTGCTTTATCGTATTTAGACATTATAAGAGATTTGAAAAATAATTTTAACTTACCCATTGCGGCTTACAATGTTAGCGGCGAATATGCTATGATAAAAGCCGCAGGTAAAAACGGATGGATTGACGAAACTAAAGTAATGATGGAAACCTTACTTTCTATTAAAAGAGCAGGAGCTGATATTATTATTACCTACTTTGCAAAAGAGGCTGCTAGAGTATTAACCCCCTCTATCCCCTCTTGAGAGGGGATAGATTTTGTTCACGCTTTTCGCGTGGTTACAAAATCAGGGGTGTGTAATATGAACAGAAAACCAAATATAATTAACAGATTCCGGGTCAAGCCCGGAATGACGATAAAGATTAAATATGAACAACACAAAATCACAAGAACTCTACAATAAAGGACTCAAACACTTAGTTGGCTCGGTTAATTCACCTGTTAGAGCATTTAAGTCGGTAGGTGGAAACCCTTTGTTTATCAAAAATGCTAAAGGCTCAAAAATTTATGATGTTGATGGAAACGAATACATTGATTTAGTTCTTTCCTATGGCCCAATGATTCTTGGACATGGAAATCAACATGTTATTGATGCCGTAACTAAACAAGTTAACGAAGGATTTAGTTTTGGTGCAAGTACCGAAAATGAGATAATTTTAGCCGAAATGGTTTGTGCTGCTTTCCCAGGAATGGATAAAGTGCGTTTTGTAAACTCAGGAACAGAGGCCATTTTAAGTGCCATTCGTTTGGCAAGAGCTTTTACAAAAAAAAATAAAATCATCAAATTTGCTGGATGCTACCACGGACACAGCGATGCACTGCTTGTTGCAGCAGGTTCAGGATTAGTAACCTATAGCTTACCAGGAAGTGCTGGCGTGCCAGATAGTGCAGTAAAAGATACGCTGATTGCAGAATACAACAACATTCAAAGCGTAAAAGCACACATCGAAAAACACAACGATATTGCCGCAGTTTTTATTGAACCTATTGCAGGAAACATGGGCGTTGTAGTTCCTACCGATTCGTTTATCAAAGAACTTCGACAAATCACTCAAGATGCAGGAATATTATTGGTGGTTGATGAAGTAATGACTGGATTCCGTTCTAAATTTGGTGGAGCTCAAGATTTATTAGGCATACAAGCAGATATTACGTGTTTAGGAAAAGTAATTGGCGGTGGTTTTCCGGTTGGAGCTTACGGAGCAAGAGAAGAAATTATGAACCATGTATCACCGCTCGGAAGCATGTATCAGGCAGGAACTTTATCAGGAAACCCTGTGGCAATGGCTGCTGGCATTTCTACATTAACCGAATTAAAAGCTCAAAATCCATACGAGAAATTTAACCAACAAGCAGGGCAATTGGAAAAAACCATGCTTGATGCAGCCGCAGCAAATGGAATTGATTTAACCGTAAACCGATTTGGCTCTATGATTAATCCATTTTTCAGCAAAAAAACTATTACCAATTTTACTGAAGCTCAAGAATGTAATACGGCTCAATTCACTCAATTTTTTTGGGGATTAATAGAAAATGGAATTTACATTCCGCCAAGTCAGTTTGAAGCATGGTTTTTATCAAGTGTTATTTCTGATGAAGACATGGAAAAACTCGAAAATGAAATTAATAAGACGATGAAAATGCTTGTATATAACTAAATAAAGGTATTACCGATATCTTCTACAATCTTTGCAAATGTAGATTCAGAATACATAAAACATAAGCCAACACCAAAAGCAATAATAATTGCAACATAATTATTGTTCTCTTCTTTATTTTTCTTTATCTTTGTACCACACCTTTATAAAGTACTCATTATGAAACACTTACCCCCCCCCATTTTCGGGACACTAAAAACCCTTGTGTTTGCAGTATTTGTTAATGTTACTAGCATGCTCCATGCACAAAACAACAACTCTTGCCAAGCAGCAGCCATTTTAAATCCGGTGTTGGAATGTAATAATTCCCAATCTTTTATTTTTGGTAATGGGCAAACCGAGCAATGGTTTAGTTTTAATACAGGAGCCGATCAATTTTTTATACTGGAA
>JABWCF010000009.1 GCA_013359255.1 Flavobacteriales bacterium | reverse complement strand
ACACCCAACTCCATTATGCTGGGTACTAACAGTAATTTACCCACCCTGTTTTTATCCCCCGCCAACGGCACATTTAACAGCACAGGCAAAGTAGGCATAGGTACAACTACGCCCGGCACGAATTACCTAGAGCCCGATTATTTAAAATTAGATGTACATGGCGATGCACGATTTTACCGGTATAATAATCCAAACGCATACATACGCATAGGGCAAGATTACCAAAATGCACACATCGATAATTTTAGCGAAGGAGCCATGCACATAAACTACGCCAGCGGTAAAGATGTACACATAGCCAACGGACCGGTAAAAGCCAATTTGCATGTGGGAAACAGTGCATTTATCAATAATTTGGTATGCATTGGAACAACGCAAATTGCTTATGGGTATAGATTAACCGTGCAAGGAAAAATTATAGCAGAAGAAGTGCGAGTGCAGTATCCCATTTTTCCCGATTATGTTTTTGCCAAAGAATATAGGTTGATGCCTTTAAACGAACTGAGTAATTATATTTCTGAAAACAAGCACCTACCTAATTTGCCAAGTGCGAAACAAGTAGAAGAAAAAGGAATTGGAGTAGGCGAATTGCAAACCAAACTGTTGGAAAAAATAGAAGAACTAACGCTTTACATATTGCAACTGCAAAAAGAAATAGAAGAGCTGAAAAAATAAAAAGATGAAACTTGAGAGATGAAAGCTGAAATCCTTTTATTTACCGTTATTGCGAGAGAGGAACGACCGAAGCAATCTCTTACTTTCTGCTCCGCATCAACCGACTGCTCGGCAAACGCACACCATGACGGTAAAAAAACACATTACCTATGCATAAACCCAAACTAATAAAACTGTTCTTGCTCTTGTTGGTATTAGGTAGCCTATGGCCTGCAGCCTGTACCAAACGCTACGAAGAAGACCCCTTTACCATGCATTTTGTACGTATGCGTAAACGAATAACAGGTGAATGGCATATGAAAAAAATCTTGATAGATGGAGCAGATTACACAAATTTAATTTATAATGACAGCACACCTTTATATTCAATTTATGTATTTAGCAGTTATAGACGGACATTGCATGTTGGCGATATGATACTTAAAACGCATGATAGTAATTATAGTACAAATTATAAAGATGTGGCTTTTGCATTCATAGGAAAAAAAGGAAATGAAGGTCTTGACAAAATTTATTTTATGCAGCATCCTATAAATAATTATTCATTCGGTCCTATAAATAATTTCTTTCCGCTTAGTTCTCAAATGGGTAATCCACTTTATGGCACCTATTTACAATGGGATATTAAAAAACTTACAAAAAAAGAAATGCAACTACTAATTGACTATAATAACCAAAAATATGAGATCTATTTTGATAAGAAGTAAAATTATTATCTATCTGATATTTTTACTAACAACAAATCTGTTTGCACAGAACTCTGAATTTAACCTTAAAAAGTACTGGTATCTACGTTGGCGATTAACCAATTATTTTATGGTAGTTGGAGAGGGGCCTGGTAAAAGTTTACCTGCCGGCATACGTAGAGCTTGGGGGGATGGAATTGTTAATGGCGTACATCATGTGGGAAGTTTAAAATTAAATTTTGGCGATGCTCCAAATTATCTTGGGGCGTATATTGGTGTACTTGCTACTGAGTATAAGCTATTAAGCGATAACAATCAAAGTACTGTTGGAACTTTAGAAGAATTGTATTATGCTTTAAAAGCAATAATCCGTTTAGATAATTGCGAGGCTCAATACCCATGGAATCAACAAAACAATGTCTTAAACGGGGCATGTTCACGAGGAGATGTCCCTATTGATTTTGTGTACAATCACAAACTACAATTACATAAAAATTTAAATTGGTTTGATTTTAATAGCAATCTGGGGGACCCTTCGATTGATACAATGCGAATGGGTTCTAATATTACAAATCTAAATGATGATAAACATTGGGGCATGATGAGTCAGGATCATATAAGCAGCTTAATGGTAGCTATGGCTTTGGTAACGAAGTTTATCCCCAATAATATTTCTTATAATGGTTTTTGGTTTGTAGATGAAGCTAAAAACATAACAAACCGGTTTGTTGGTTACATGGTATCATCAGCGTTTTTCCTCAAAAAACCAGATGGTTCTTTTATTACTAATGATGCTGGTGGACATGCACTTCCATTTGCTTCTGGTTTTATTCGGGCAGCACTCAAAATTGATATTTCAAATTATCCTTACTACCTGAATTTATTGTACAATGTGTATCCGCAACAGAATCCAGTATGGGCTGAAATTCCATTAACATCACCTGGTTGGTGGGGTACAGGAAACACATGGATATTCCTAAATTTAGCTGCTGTTGGCGATTCTTGGAATACCGGACCATGTATTCTAAATACTCCTTTACCCCAATGTACACAACATAAAATATGGCAACATAGTAAACATTATGATTGGTCTGCTTATTATCCATTATTACATGCAGTATTGCATAATAAACAATGTAAAACGGCCGACCATAAAATTTTGAGCGATTTAAATTCCATGCCTTGTTCTGGGCATTGGAATTTAGGTGTAAATAATGTATCTCCAGGCTGGGCAACATCGCATAAATATCATTCTACTCCTGTACATAATGAATATGGGGATTTTAATAATCTTTCAGCCAGTGGTCAATACAATGCCTTGGAATATATGCTGTTGTTTAATTTATATTGCATTTATAAGCCCAATTATGTAAGTAACTATTACCCTATCTTAGCCGAAGATGCGGTGGTTTCCGGTAATGTGCCTTATATGTTGCCTTATCCTATGCCCCCCAGTTATCTTGTAGCAATGGGTGCGGAAAACAACCACTGGCCTGCCTTTTATAGTACTCCTCAAGTTATTCATTCTTTTCGCAGCCTACAATCTACCGCTGTTATAGAAAATAAAAACATGAGTGGTACATACCAAACCAAAAATATGCAGGGCAATCCTATAATTGTAACTGTAAATATGCAAGGCAATGTGCAGGCCAATGTTACCTACAAGGCAGGCGAGGGTATTACTTTAAAACCTGGCTTTCATGCCAAAACAGGAGCAATATTTCATGCCTATATAGACCCCCTTACCTGCAATAACAATAGAAGCAATTACGAACGCTACGGAGTGTTTAGTGAGGAAGAAGAAGATGATGAAGAAAACAAAACCATAAGTAAAGTACCGGAGATAGAAAATCTTTTCAGCATTTCTCCTAATCCGGCAAATGGAATGTTTAGTTTAAGTTATGCTCCGGCACAGAGCAATACTTTACAAGTAGAAATAATTAATATCACAGGAACTTTAGTTTACAGCAAGATTCTGTCAGCCACAGAAAATAAATATCTGCAAACAGATATTAGTATTTCTGATTTTGCACAAGGAGTTTATTTGTTACGTCTGCAAGATGGAAGCAATATTAAAACGGCAAGAATGGTGGTGCAATAAGAAATAACAATATGAAAAAACGGATCTATATTTTTATGCTTTCCGGAATATTTTTTTTCGGTTCATGCTATAAGCAATTTGAAGAAGACCCCCAAAGCATAAAATTTATCAGGTTTAAGAAAAGATTTGTAGGAAAATGGGAATTAACTAAATTGGCAATTGATGGTAATGATGTAAGCTCGCTGATGTATGTGGATAGTTTAAAAATATATAAGTATTGGCATATTAAGGATTATGTAAGAAAAAATAAAGAGATATACTATAACACAAACTCAACATTTGAGTTAAGAACACACGATGATAAGTTAGTGCTGGATAATTCAAAAAATGTGGTTTTACATGTAGAATGGAGAGATAAGGGCAATGGGAAAAATGGTTCTGAGACAAAAGAAGTAATTTTATATTTTGCAAAAGTCAATGGTTATGGTCTTTGTTGTCAAAAAATAGATTCAACATATTCATCTGGTCATAAGTTTTCGAGGGTAGTTATGCAAATCAAAAAATTAACAACAAATGAGATGCATTTGCAAAAAAAAGAATACGGTCATGACATTTTAAATTACCATTATTACGATATGTATTTCGAAAAAAGAAACAAAAAATGAAAATAATCCAAGCATATATTTTTCTTCTTTGCATGGGTTTTTCCTTCTTTTTTTCATGTAAAAATTCTAACCATGTTGTATCCGGCAATTTCTTAGCTAAGCGTAAATATACCAAAGGCTGGCATACCAATTTTATTTCTAAGAAAACCTGTACTTCATTATCCGAAAAAACAAGCCTTGAAACGTCTGTTCTATCTGAAGCAGCAGCAGAAACAGAGATAAAACAAAACGAAATGGAAGTGGTGGCATCAGTACAAATGCCATTGTATAATAATTCCTTGGAAAAGAAAAAAACGCACACCACAATTTTGCACTCGGAAACACCAACAATTCAAAAAAATACAAAATCGAACCATACTGTAATCAAAGAGGATAAAGAACAACCGGAACCCGAAAAAAAGAAAACCAACCCTTGGGCTCTTTGTTCTTTTCTATCTTTTTTGATTATTGTTTTTGGGGCAATGGCATTATATGCTTTTTCGCCTGTTCATTTACAAATTATTCTTCATTATTCGCCTTATATTTTTATGCCTTCCGCTTTTTGGGGTGTTATATCTCAAAAAAAGAAAAAAGCAACTCCCAATAGGTACAAAAATAATGGCTTGGCCATTCCAGGAATTATCCTTGGTTTTTTGCTGGCACTTCTTCCGGCATATCTTTTTTTAATGTTATTTCCGTACGATTTTACTTTTCTTGTCATAATATACCTTGCTTATCTACTTACTCCTTTTTTGGCATTTTTGTATTTGTTCTACGATACCTTTCTTAAAAAAGAGAAAACATCGAAACCCGAACCGACCAAAGAAGAAAAAGAAGAATTAAAAAGAAAATTAGAGAAGCAAAATCGCTTTGCCCTTATTTTACTTTTTTCGGGTTTGCTTTTGGCACTGGTATTACTTTTCTTTCCTATGTTTTTTCTACAAGCCTTGCCAAAGAACATGGATTTTTATTTGTTTCTGTTTGCCTGCCTACTTTTTCTAATGGGTATTTTTAAATACATAAGCACGCTAATAGGGAAAAGGAAATATAAAAAATAGAAACCAAAACGCTAATACCTTAACCTTAAATTTAACCGGGTATGCCAACGGAATGTACTTTATTAAAATAGGAGCATATAGCCAAAAAGTAATTTTTGAGTAGCCTTGAGAGAGATACAATAAGATATAAATATGTTTAAAATTACCCACATAATACTTGCTTCAACCATTGTATGTTTTATGCTTTCTTGCGGAACCTCAACCAAAGTAGTATCGAATCATTATTTTACCAAGCGAAAATACAATAAAGGGTGGTATGTAAATAACACATCGAAGAAACAGGAAAACACAAAGCAAAAACATACAAATGCATCCATTTTCCCCAATGATACATTAGCGTTTTTCGAAGTGGTAGAAGAGAAAGAAATACAGCAGGAATTATTCGCTTCAAACGAATTAAAACCAATAGGGCATAAAGAATACCAAAAAGTGTGTTGCAATCTACTATAACTACCAATAAAATAGATGCAAGCAAAACCATAAAAAGATACCAACAAAAAAGTAAAACGGAAAATAAAAATCCGGAAAATGAGCCTAAAAAGACAAACCCAAATGCGTTGGTTTCGTTTTTAATTTTTGCCTATTGGGTTGTGTTGGCTATTGTATTTTTAATCACTTTAGGCTCTAGGGGAATCGGAATTTTACTTTTCCTTTCGCTCTTTATGCTCATTATACCCTTCATGTTGTTAAGCATATTTGCACTCGTAAAATGGTTAAAATGTAAGGACTGTTATAAAAATAATGGTCTTGCTATACCGGGGCTCTTATTTATGGGATTAGTGCTATTCTCATTAATATATTTGTTAGTGGAGATACTTATTGATTCTTTTTAATTTCCTCATTTAAAAAAAGGAAATAAATACATTTCTCTTCGTACTTTTCGCCCATGAAAAATGTATGTATTGTATTACTTTTATTGAGCACAGTTTCTTTTTCTCAAGAACTAATAAATTTTAATTATAAACGTGATTTCGATAAAATAGTAAAGGAAAGCAAAAACAAAAAAAGTCCCGATTCATACCAAAAACTGCTTCCCCGCTTTTTAAAAGGCGATTCTACTCTTACCGAAAAACAGTTGCTCACTCTGCAAATTGGGTTTACCGATAATAAAAAATACTGGCCATATACCCACCTGAAAAAAGAACGAGAAATTTGGTTGCTGAATGATGAAGAAAAGTTTGAAGAAGCTATTGTTTTGTGCGATTCCATCTTAAATGAGAATCCATTTAATTTACTTGCCAATAGAGAAAAGTCGTATGCGTTGCAAAAACTAAAACGCGATAGTTTCGAAATCTTTTTTAAGCGTTTTGAGATGCTTGTAAATACCAATCTTTCTACCGGTACCGGATTTAGCATTGATAGCTCTTGGTTTGTATTGGGCCCTGCCGATGGGCAACTGATGATTGTGGCTGTGTTTGCTGCAAAGGTATGTTACATGAATTCGCAAACCGACACAAATGGTTACATTCACGATGTGCTGGGAATGAAATTAAACGATTTAGACTATTGTGCCAAACTGTATTTTAACGTACATCATGCAGCCAACCGAATGTTTAGCAAATCCGATAAAAAGAAAATGAAAACACTTATAAAAGAAGATGCCCGAGAAATAAAAAGAAATAAGAAAAAAGAAAAGAAGAAAAATAAAAAGCAAACCGCTTTTTTTAAAAGCAAAGAGATAAACTAACTCACGCAAGTTTCTTTAATTAGTTCCTCAAAAATTAAGCTCATAACGGGTTCTGCCTTTGCCGCAGCCAGCTGAACTTCTTCATGCGAAACTTCTACTATTTTTCCTTTTATCCCTAAATCGGTAATGATGGAAATGCCAAAAACCGGTATATTCATGTGCTTTGCAATAATTACTTCGGGCGTTGTACTCATGCCCACTACATCGGCACCTATTGCGTTAACCATAGCATATTCTGCAGGAGTTTCGTAGGTAGGGCCTTGCCACCCAAGGTAAATTCCTTTTTTTAAAACAATGTTATTTTTTAACGCAATTTTTTCTGCTTCATCTATTAATTTTTTGCAATAGGGTTCGCTCATATCAGGAAATCTGGGGCCAAGCTCATCGATGTTTTTTCCACGTAGTGGATTATCGGGAAACAGATGAATGTGGTCTTCAATAATCATTAAATCTCCAATGTTAAAAGATGAGTTTACGCCCCCGCTTGCGTTAGAAACAAAAAGTTTTTTAATGCCCAATTTTCCCATCACACGTATTGGAAAGGTTGCTTGAGCAAGGGAATACCCTTCGTAATAATGAAACCGACCTTGAAGGGCAAGCACATTTTTTCCATGAATACGTCCGAAAATTAAATTTCCTGAATGGCCTTCTACCGTAGAAACAGGAAAGTAAGGTATTTTGGAAAAGGGAATCTTAATTTTAATTTCTATTTTTTCGGCAAATTTTCCAAGTCCTGAGCCAAGAATAATACCTACCTCAGGATTTGTGATGTTTAAATTTTTCAGAAAATTTTCGCACGTTTTTATTTGCGTTAACATATTTTAAAATGTATTCGTTAAACTCACTACCGTCTTTATCATGAAACTGAACAGAAATGGGAACATAAAAAATCGGAAGATCTTGTAAGAGAGGAAAAATATCGGGCAAAAGTAAACGCATAGCATCTTTTTCTGTAGTAATAATAACCTTGTTAGGTGAAAACATATCGTTAAACTGTTTTCGTATTCGTTCAATATCATATTTACTAAAAACATGATGGTCTGGATATTCTACATGGTTTATTTCTCGGTAAAACCTTCTTAGATGAAAAATAAGTTGTTCTGGCTTGGCAATACCTGTAATTAAAAGGCAACAAGAACAAGATTGTACATCAGAGGCAGAATAATTTTTGGCAGATGTAGTAAAGGGAATAGCCTCTCCGTACAAAATGTGCGAAAAAAACAAACGCTGATAGGTGGCCGGGTGAATATCTACTTTTATTCTTCTTCGGTCTATAGGAGAAAGAACCGTGGGGGTTTTGGTAACAATAATAATATCGGCACGTTTGCTTTCAAAAGCAAATTCTCTTAGGTTGCCCGAAGGAATAACAAAATCTTCTAAATACAATTTACTGTAATCGGTAAGTAGAATATTTATTTCAGGTTTAACGGAACGGTGCTGGAATGCGTCATCTAACAACACAATACCTAAATCGGGATAGAGTTCTTTTAACTTATTAATGCCGCGTGGTCTTTTCTCGTCTACCGCAACTATTATTTCCGGAAATTTTCTTTTAAATTGCAGGGGTTCATCGCCCACCTGATACACCGTTGAATGATTCTCTACCAACATAAACCCGGAGGTAAACCGTTTGTATCCTCTGCTTAGAATGGCTATCTTATAATTGTTTTTCAGAAGATTTACTAGGTATTCAGTATGTGGTGTTTTTCCAGTTCCCCCGGTGGTTAAATTTCCAACGGAGATAACAGAAATATCAAACTCGTGAATGGAAAGAATTCCCCAATCGTACAATTTGTTTCTTAACCAAACACCTACTCCGTAAAGTACAGAAAACGGATAAGCTAGAATTTGTAGCAGTTTCATTAATTGGTTTCTTTGTCGGGTTAAATGTACATATAGTTAAGAAAGAAATCAAAAAAAGGTTTTAAAAAAAAAGAGCCGACAAAGTCGGCTCTTTTTATAAGGTAGTAATTGAAATTAGTTTTTGATAATGCGGAATTTATATTCTTCGGTGTTGTAAGAAACCTTTATGAGATATATTCCTGAATGGTAATTGGAAGTGTTTATTTTTTCAGTATTTGTATTCTGAATGATTTTATTTAGTACAATTTTTCCGTCAGCAGCAATAATTTGTAGAGAGGCACTTTCAAGTGTTTTGCCAAAATCTATATTTACTACTTCGCTAACCGGATTGGGGTAAACTTTAATGTTTTCTAATAAAAATTCATTTATCCCTACACAATCATAAACATAAATAGAGGCAGTTGCAGAGTTTACACAACCATTTGCATCGGTATAAGTATAAGTGATGTTGTGCATACCTAAGCCGGCTAAATTGGCTGCAAAATAATAATTGTTTCCGCCTATTAATGTGCCATTTCCGGAATAAATGCCGCCATTAGGTGAAGCTCCGTTTAAAAGTAAGCTTGGAGCTTGCAAGCAAACAGTGTCGGGGTTTTGTGTGTAAGTAACATTTGGCAAAGGATTTACAACAACTACTACAGTGTCAAAATCGCTAACACAAGAGAAGCCGCATAATTTCATAAAATCAATAATGTTAGAACGTAGATTATTGGCATTTGGCTGCGGATTATGAAAGTTAGGAGTGGTCATTCCTCCGAACATTACAAGTCCGCCACCCCATGTTTTAGTAGCTAATACTACATAGCTGTTGTTGGTTCCTGTAATTAAGGTATCTAATCCGGTACCTGTAATATGCGAGTGAGAAAAACTGGAGCCGGTAAAATTAATCCCTGTAGTGTAAGGAGAATTAAAAATTGGGTGAGCAGGTTGATAACCCGTAACATTTCCTTGCCCGTTATTGTAGTTTAATGTAGTACCGCCAAAACCAAAATTAATATTACTGCATTGGTTGGGTGCCGAGTTTAAAATAAGTCTGCCTCCCGCATTTACCCAAGCTTCAAGTTGGGTTAAATTATTCGTTAAGAAAGTTCCAAAGGCACATGCTCCATTATCGCTTCCGTCCATAAAAATAAGGCAGGTAGATGGGTTAAGAATATTGTTGAGATTTACCGTTTCAAAAAAGTCCATATTCCAGTTGCCTGGTCCAAATATGTCGTTCATTGAATTTACATTTCCTTGCTGCCCCCATGGTTCGCTAACCTGAGAACGTATGTAATATACGTTGGGTCCAAAACCACCGGTATCTACATTCTGAACATAGAAGGTGTCTGTGCTTGTTCCATTGAAATGTAAAGTATCTCCGGTATAAATAATATTTCCACCTATTTGGTTATGCCAGTTATAAATACCGGGTAAATTGGTTACAGGTAAAATAGTGGAATCGCCAAAACACAAGGTATCGTTGTTTACAACTGGTTTTGGTGCACATTGCGAAAAAGCAATGTGATAAAGGCCGATGCCTAAAATAGTTAAAAATAGTTTGTATAAATTTTTCATAAGTAAAATGTTTAAGAGGTTTAGTTTTGTTTAGTTATAAAATATCTCGTAGTGTTTGATTCGATGTACTTTTTTACATCGTTGCTAAGAAGAATAAATTTGCTTTCATGAATTTCAAATCGCACGCTGGCGGGCAATTCATTTTCTAATTGTTGAAAATCGGCAATGGTTTTTTCAGAGAGCGATTTCGAAAACTCGGCACTGATTTCTTCTTTTGAAGAAAGGATATTTTGTTCATTAAAATTGCTTTGAGCCATTAAAGAGAGCGAACAAAACAAGGCAGCAGTGAATAAAATTTTTTTCATACTTTTTTATTTAGGTTTTTGTTAAAGAGCAAATATATGATGAATATCATAGAATAGATAATGCGATTGCTAAAAAGTGAATAAAATTCAATATCCGTATCTTTGAAAGATTAAGTAAATATAAAATGAAGATTAAAGAAATTATAGAAACCATAGAGGAATTTGCACCTATATCTCTGCAAGAAGGATACGATAATTGTGGTTTAATTATAGGAAACTCTGAAACTGAAGTTAACGGAGTACTACTTGCTTTAGATTGTACCGAAGAAGTGTTAGAAGAAGCAATACTAAAAAAAATTAATTTGGTTATAACACACCACCCCATTGTATTTGCAGGACTAAAAAAAATAAACGGTAACAACTACATAGAGCGGGTAGTTATAAAAGCTATAAAAAATAATATAGCCATCTATGCTGCTCACACTAATACGGATAATGTGCTTAATGGAGTAAACGGATTAATTGCCCAAAAACTTGGACTTAATGTAGAAGGTGTACTAGAACCCCAAAAAAATGTTTTAGGCAAACTAGTAACTTTTTGCCCCTTAGAACATGCCGAAAAAGTTAGAAACGCACTATTCAATGTAGGAGCAGGATCCATAGGAAACTACAATGAATGTAGTTTTAATACAGAAGGGATTGGAACTTTTAAAGGGAATGAATTTACAACCCCTTTTGTTGGTAAGCCACAAGAAAGGCACCACGAACAAGAAACAAGAATAGAGACTATTTTTCCCCAGTTTCTACAGGAGAAAATAGTTGCTGCACTTTTAAATTCACATCCTTACGAAGAGGTAGCCTACGATATTTTTAAGATGGAAAATACCCATCCTTTTATTGGGAGTGGTTTAATAGGTAGGCTAGATAATGAAGAATCCGAAAGAGAATTTCTTGAAGCACTGAAACTAAAAATGAATGTTAACGTGATACGTTATACGGCCTTAAGAAATAAGCCAGTTAAAAGAGTTGCCATTTGTGGAGGTTCCGGCAGCTTTTTGCTGACAAAGGCTATAAAAGCAAGAGCCGATGTGTTTATTTCGGCCGATTTTAAATACCATCAGTTTTTTGATGCAGAAGGAAAAATAGTGATAGCAGACATCGGACACTTTGAAAGTGAGCAATTTACCCCAGAAATCTTTTACAAGATTTTAATTGAAAAATTTCCTAAATTTGCCGTCCATTTATCAACAGTAAACACAAACCCAATAAATTACCTTTAAATTATGTCGAAAAAAGAGGGCCAAATTAAAACCATAGAAATTTCGGTTGAAGAGAAATTGCGTGCTTTATATGAATTGCAATTAATAGATACGCAAATAGATAAAATTAAAATTGTAAGAGGAGAATTGCCATTAGAAGTTCAAGATTTAGAAGATGAGGTGGCCGGTATGGAAACCCGTTTACATAAATTTGAAGAAGAACTTAAGAGTATTGAATCCGAAATCAGTAATAAACAACAACTCATTAAAGAATCGAAAGCACTTACAAAAAAGTACGAGTCTCAACAGAACAGTGTAAGAAATAACCGAGAATACGATTCTTTAAGCAAGGAAATAGAATTTCAGAATTTAGAAGTTCAGTTGGCTGAAAAAAGAATTAAGGAACACAAGTTTGCCATAGAAAATAAAAAGCAACAAATAGAAGAGGCAAAAGAATTATTTGACGGAAGAAAAAAAGACCTTAAAATAAAGAAAAAAGAGTTAGACGATATAATAGCGGAAACAGAAAAAGAGGAAGCCGATTTGCTTAAAAAATCGAAAAAACAAAGTGGCTTAATTGAAGAAAGAATTTTAACAGCATACAGTAGAATTAGAAGTAACGCAAAAAACGGATTGGCCGTTGTAACTGTAGAAAGAGATGCTTGCGGTGGATGTTTTAATAAAATACCCCCTCAACGCCAATTAGATATTAAAAGCCATAAAAAAGTAATTGTGTGCGAACATTGCGGGCGTATATTGGTAGATAATGCAATAAATTCCGAAAAAGAGAAAGTATAATAAACAAAGTAAAGTTTAATTTAAGAGCAGATGAATTTTCGTCTGCTCTTTTTTTTATACCTTTAATTCATGCTTACAAAAGCACAAGTGCCTATGCTCCGCCTTTTGTTACCTTTTGTTATAGGGGTTATATTGGCAATTTATGCAAACTATTTTTCTTGGTTTTTGCCGGCCTTAAGCGTATTATTAATCACAGGTTTTCTCATATTGCTTAAAGTAAATTCAATAAACGCATTTAAGTATAACTTCTTAAATGGAGTACTTATCCATTTATTATTATTTCTATTTGGTTATTTATATACGTTAAACCGAACCTCATTTAACAATTCAAATTATTTTACAAAAATAGAAATTCACAAACATGGTGTAGTAATAGGCGAGGTGTTGGAATCTCCGGTAGTGCGGTCGCATTCTACCAAAGTAATATTAGATGTAAAAGGTGTT
This sequence comes from Flavobacteriales bacterium, assembly GCA_013359255.1. Taxonomy (GTDB): domain Bacteria; phylum Bacteroidota; class Bacteroidia; order Flavobacteriales_E; family Vicingaceae; genus BCD5. The sequence continues at coordinate 123,421 of JABWCF010000009.1, read as the reverse complement.
AGAAATGCCAGCGAATGGAGCAGTACAACAGGCAAAATGATACTATATCTTAAAACCGATAGTTTGTGCCACAAGATACAGGCAGGAGATTTATTGTCATTTCTGCCGAAATTTGAAGATGTACCCGCACCTAAAAATCCGAATGAGTTTGATTTCCGTCAATACATGTCCTTTCATTTAATTCAAAAACAAGCTTTTTTAAAATCAGACGAATGGATATTGATTAAAAACACTCGTTCCAATACCTTAACAAGGTATGCCGGTAGTTTGCGAAAAAAACTTATTTCTATTTTTTCGGAATTTAAAATAGAAGGAAAGCAATTAGCCGTAGCATCGGCATTGGTGCTGGGATATAAAGACGAAATAGATGCTCAGTTAAAAAGAGCCTACTCCAGTTCGGGAGCAATGCACGTATTGGCTGTTTCCGGGCTGCATGTTGGAATTATTTTTCTTATAGTTTCCAAATTATTATTTTTTATTGAAAACAAAAAATACGGAAAATTCATTCAATTGTTTTTTCTTTTAATGGCTCTATGGTTTTATGCATTGCTTACCGGATTGTCTCCTTCGGTGTTGCGTGCGGCAACCATGTTTAGTTTTATGGCCATTGCCAAAGCCACCCACCGGAATACCAGTTTTTTTAACACACTAGCTTCTTCTGCATTCTTTTTATTACTCGTAAATCCTTTTATAATAATGGAAGTAGGGTTTCAGCTTTCTTATTTAGCGGTAATAGGCATTGTGGTATTTTATCCTTGGATATATTCTGTTCTTAAAATAAAAAATAAAATCATAGATTATGTGTGGTCTATAACCTCTGTATCGTTGTCGGCACAACTGGTTACATTTCCGCTAAGTCTTTTATATTTCCATCAGTTTCCGACTTATTTTTTATTTTCCAATTTGGTAGTTATTCCATTGGCATTAATTGTTCTTCCTGCCGGTATCCTTTTATTTTTAGTATCATCCTTTAAGTATATTGCCACGTATTTAGCCATGGGAATAAACCACTTACTAATTATCTTAAACCAGTTTGTAGAATATGTAGAATCATTACCAAATGCTTTAATACAAAATATTTCCTTTTCTGTTTTTGAAACCTGGATGCTTTATCTGTTTTTATTTTTTATTATTTGTTTTGGATGGTATAAACGGTATGGCTATTTTTTTTCTGCACTATGTTGCATTATTTTAAGTTTAGGATACAGAGTACATCTTTCAAACACTTATCAAAATAATTCTAAATTTATTGTTTACAATATTCCGGCTTTTACCGCTATCAATCTTATTCAGAATACAAGAAATGTTTTAATTACCGATTTAGAATTACATAAAAACAAAGAAAAAATATTGTTTCATATTCAAAATAACTGGATAAAACATGGTTTAGAAAACGAGAGAGTACTCTATTTAAGTAGTCTTAGCAAGCAACACCAGTTATCTAACCTATATAAAACTCTCGATGCAGGCTTGTATATTAACGGAAACTTTATAGGTTTTAACGGAAAGAGAATTTATATACACAATAGTGAGTTGCCTAAGGCATTTCCCAATAATCCTATTTTTGTTGATTATTTAGTGATAACCGCCAAAGGGAAAATGAATTTTAATCATCTGAGAAAATACTTTTCCTTCAACAAAATTATTTTCGATTCATCTGTATCATTTAGAAAAGCAGAGTATATAAAAGAAAAACTCAGCAATGAAGATATTCATGAAGTGCAAAAGCTTGGATATTTTATGGTAGAAATTTAATTTATAGGCAAACTTGCTTAATTAGTCTATAAATAAAACCAATTGTAAATAATTTTAGTAATTTGACTGCGTAAAAAACTAAAAATGAAAAAACAATACAATTTAAAGACAGTATTTACAATATTTCTTTGTGTTTATACTTCGGGAATATTTTCTCAAAATATTTTTCACGAATACCAAGATGGTAAAATTTGGTTTAAACTTAAAAATGAGCAAGCCATTGCTTTGCCTAAAAATCATAGCGGACAAGATAGAACTCCCTACTTGGATTTGCCTTTAAATACTCTTTCTTTTATTCAAGAACTGAGTTTAAAATACAACATCACCAAGTTGTCTCAGCCTTTTGTAACAATAAAAAGTTCGCAGGAATTACTACGCACCTACGAATTGCATTTTTCAGATGTTGGCTCGGTAGAAGAAATAATAAAAGAGATTATAAAATCCGGAAAAGTAGAATATGCCGAAAAAGTGCCATACAATCAGTTGGTTTGGACTCCCAACGATCCACAGTTTGTCTCCAACCAATGGGGCTTGGTGCAAATAAGTTCTCAGCTAGCATGGAACATCTCTCTAGGAAATGCAGCAATAACTGTAGCAACTGTAGATAATGCCGTTCAAACAAACCATGCCGATTTGCAAAATGCAATGTGGGTAAATCCGGGCGAAATAGCCGGAAATGGAATAGATGATGATGGAAACGGATACATTGACGATATAAATGGATTTGATGTAGCCGACAATGATAACAATCCGAATCCTCCTTCTACACAGTTTAGTCATGGTACGCATGTAGCAGGCATTACGGGTGCTTCTACAAATAATGGAGTTGGCGTAGCTTCAATAGGTGCCGGAATAAGCATTATAGGAGTAAAAGCAACAGGAAATAACGATAATTCAAATTCTATTACAAATGGATATGCGGGTATTACGTATGCAGCAGCAGCCGGAGCAAGAGTAATAAACTGTTCGTGGGGAGGTACAGGATTTTCTCAAACTGCTCAAAACATTATTAATAGTGCATGGAATAGCGGCTCTATTATAGTAGCAGCAGCAGGAAACGATAATGTAAGTACCCTGTTTTATCCTGCGGCTTATAATAATGTTATTTCGGTTGCCTCTACTACAACTAACGATGTAAAATCAAGTTTTTCCAACTACGGTGCTTGGGTTGATGTATCTGCTCCCGGAAGCACCATAATGAGTACAACTCCATTCGGAAATTATGCCAACATGTCGGGTACTTCAATGGCTTCTCCAATGGTTGCAGGTTTATTGGGATTAATGTTATCGCATTACCCTACCATGGCTAATAACGATGTAATAACCTGCTTACTTTCTACCTGCAAAAATATAAACACACAAAATCCAAATTACATTGGCTTACTAGGTGCAGGGCGTATAGATGCCTATGCGGCATTGCAGTGTGTAGACCAAGCAAAAACAGCTCCACCTACTGTAGATTTTGTGGCAGATATTACAGAAGCATGTAAAGTGCCGCAACAAGTAAAGTTTACCAATAACTCGTTTAATGCAAATACTTTTTTATGGGACTTTGGGAATGGCAGCACTAGTACACAAACCAACCCTACTCACTTTTACACTCAAAGCGGAACATACAATGTAAAATTGGTGGCCACCGGCAATAATGGAGTAGATTCACTTATTAAAAACATGTACATTGTAATAAATACCCCTCAGGCACCCACAGCTATAGGAGATACAATTTGCGAGAACCAAACTGCCACATTAATCGGAACCGGAAATGGTACTCTACGATGGTTTGATGCACCAACCGGAGGAACATTGTTTGGAACCGGAAATACATACACCACCCCCTCTTTAAGTGTTTCCAAAGCATATTATGTAGAAGACATAATATCTGGAAACACCGCAAACGTAGGACCGATAAATAATTCATTTGGAGGCGGAGGATATCATAATAATGGCACCAGCCAATATCTTGTATTTGACGTTTTAAAACCTTGTACACTATCAACCGCATGGGTAAATGCAAATAGCTCGGGAAGTAGAACATTTACTCTCTTAAACAGTTCGGGAGTAGTTTTGCAAACAGTAAATGTAAACGTGAGTGCCGGGCAAAGCACCATTAACTTAAATATTCCCCTAACCCCAGGTACAGGCTACAGAATAGGAGGAAACAATATGGATTTATACAGAAATAACGCGGGGGTTAATTATCCCTATACGTTAAACGGAGTTCTTAACATTACGGGTTCTAGTGCAGGGGCGGCCTTCTATTATTACCTATATAACTGGGAAATAAAAGAAGATGATTGTATAAGTGAAAGAACCCCTGTAGAAGCAACGGTTATTTCTTGTGTCGGTGTAGAAGAATTTATATCGGGTCAAATTTTCTTGTATCCAAACCCTGCAAAGGAGAATATTACCCTTGAATATGTGTTAAAAGAATCAGGTAATATTCAGTTCAGTTTTTATGACATTACCGGAAAAAAGATAATAAATTCCGAAATAGTTGATGGGGTTCAGGGAATGAATAAGAAACAATTCAATATAACATCATTATCACCCAGCTTCTATTTTCTTCACATACAAAAAGATAATCGAAAGAAAATATTTAAAGTAATTGTTTCAGAATAACAAGAATTGATATTTATTAATTTGCTTGCGATATGCATTTTTTTGTAATTTAACGGTCAAAATTTAACACTATGAAAAAAATTATTATTCTTTTAGTAGCATTAGCATTTACATTTCCATCCTTTTCATCTATTACCGAAAATGTTTATAAAGGTGCCGATGCCAACCGGATAGTTCCTACAGCAAAAATGGTAAGAATGAAATCCTATTCTCTAGTGCCAAATTATGTGGAATACGGTATGCCTATTGCTTTTAATCAAAGTACACTAGAAAAGTGGTTGCAATCTTTTTTTGGCGAAGAAGGAAGTAATTATACCATAGAAAAACGTAACGAAGAAACCGACCAAATTGGATTTACACACATTAATTTTAATCAGCTATACAAAGGGGTACGTGTTACTAATGCTACCTACAAAGCACATATTAAAGAAGGAAAATTAGTAAGTGTGAATGGAGATTTTTTTCCTGTAAACCTTACTTCAGAAACACCTGTTATCTCAGAGCAAGCAGCACTGCAAAATGCACTATCGCATATTGGTGCTCAAATTTATAAGTGGCAAGTTGCCGAAGAAGAGGAGCATTTAAAAGAACACGAAAACAATTCGGCTGCTACTTATTTTCCGAAAGCAGAATTACATATTGTGCACCCCGAAAATAAATTTTTTGAGCCGATAACTAAACTCGCCTACAAATTTAATATTTACGCACATGCCCCCATGAGTCGACAAGATATTTATGTGGATGCTTCAACTGGAGTAATTCTTTTATCTGTTGATAGAATTCACCACGGAAATAGTAATGGTACCGTGGTAACCGCATACAGTGGCACACACCCCATGACGACAGATAGTGTTTCTCCCACACAATTCCGCTTACGCGAAACTACTAGAGGAAACGGAGTTCGCACATTTAATCTTTTAACAGGAACCAATTATGGCAATGCAGTTGATTTTACCGACACAGACAATTATTGGAATAATGTAAACCCACAGAAAGACCAATATGCAGGAGATGCACACTGGGGAGCACAAATGACTTACGATTATTATTTCCAAAATTATAACAGAAATAGCATTGATAATAACGGATTTCAGTTAAACAGTTATGTACATTACAGCACCAATTATGTGAATGCATTTTGGGACGGACAAAAAATGACCTACGGAGATGGAGATAATTCCTACACACCATTAACATCATTAGATATTTGTGGGCATGAAGTTACTCATGGTTTAACCACCTTTACGGCCGATTTGGTTTACTCTTACGAATCGGGTGCATTAAACGAATCTTTTAGCGATATTTTTGGAACAGCAGTAGAATGGTTCGGTAAAAATCCGGGGCAAGCAAACTGGCTGATTGGTGAAGATATTGGTAGTGCATTTCGTTCTATGTTAAATCCAAAGGTTTATGCTGATCCACACACTTATTTAGGGCAGTATTGGTATGTGGGGCCAAACGATAATGGCGGAGTGCATACTAACAGTGGTGTACAAAATCATTGGTTTTACAGATTAAGTGTTGGAGGGTCTGGAACTAATGATAACGGAGATTCATACAACATTACAGGAATAGGAATGACAAAGGCGGGTGCTATTGCATTCAGAAATCTAACGGTTTATTTATCTCAAAATTCACAATATGCCGATGCTCGTTTTTATGCAGTTAAAGCTGCCGAAGATTTGTATGGAGCATGCTCTTTTGAAGTAGAACAATGTACAAATGCATGGTATGCAGTGGGGGTAGGCGGTCCATACCAAGCCATCGTAATTCCTAATTTTGCAGCTAACTCTACTACAAGCTGTACGGTGCCATTTACAGTGTCATTTAATAATACCAGTACTAACGCTTCTACATTTAATTGGAGTTTTGGAGATGGAGGTGCTAGCACACAAATTTCTCCTTCGTACACGTACAATCAAGCCGGAACATATAATGTAAAACTAGTAGCCGATGGTGGAAATTGTGGAATAGATTCCATTACTAAAAATACCTACATTGTAATCAATACACCTCCTGTTCCAACATCTGTAGGAGATACTGTTTGCACCAATCAAACAGCCACACTTACTGCATCAGGTTCTGGAAATCTGACTTGGTACGATGCCCAAATTGGAGGAAACATGGTTGGAACAGGAACTACATTTACAACACCTGCTCTAACTATTACCACAAACTATTATGTGGATAATGCTACACCCGGCCCTACAGGAAATGTAGGTCCCATAAATAATACCATTGGTGGAGGAAACAACCATAGTAATGGTTCAAGCCAATTCTTGGTTTTTGATGTGTTGAAGCCTTGTACGATTGTTTCAGCATGGGCATTAGCACAAGGCACAGCAGTAAGAACATTTACCCTTTGGGATAATCAGGGAAATGTAATACAAACATATCCTGTAAATATTCCGGACGGACCAAGTACCGTTACATTAAATATTCCGCTTACTCCGGGTACAGGCTATCGTTTAGGAGGTACGGGAGGAATGAATTTATATAGAAATAGTTCTGGACCAAACTATCCTTACACACTAAATGGAGTAGTAAGTATTACCGGGTCTTCTGCCGGTGCCAGCTATTATTATTATTTATATAACTGGGAGGTAAAAGAAGCCGATTGTGTGAGTGAGCGTACTCCAACCGAAGCGTTTGTAGAGCCTTGTGCCGGCATTTCTGAAAATGGTGTTGGAAAAATATTGGTGTATCCAAATCCTGCCAATGATGTATTAACAATAGAGTTTGATCTAACCCATTCATCAGATATAGAAATGAAAATGACCGATATTACCGGCAAAGAAGTGTTGAATATTTCTTCAGGAAATTTTGCAAAAGGAAAAAACAAAGTACAGATGGATATTTCTGGTTTGGCAGAAGGAATGTATATTTATAACCTGCGTATTGATGGAGTTAATTCAGCATACAGAATAGCAATTAGTAGGTAAGTACCTACTAAAACATAAAAAAAGCCCAACCATACGTTTGGCTTTTTTTATGTTCAATTCAGTTCGAGAAAGAAGCGAAAAGGATACTAGGGATGTTGATTATCCATTATGATAAACGAAAATATTTATTCTTCTAAGAAGATTTTTTTGATGAACAATATAAGTAAAGCCTTATGATTCTGAATTTACTAAGTATACTTATTTTAATAGTGCTGATATTTCTGCATTATAAAATAATTTTTCATTTTCAGAAGTTGGGTAATAAATTAATATTTCTTTATTACATCCTTTTTTTTGTAATGGGTTTTGGTGCTTTTGCTATTACTTATATCCTTGCATTTTCGGGGGCATTGCCCAATCATTACAACAGCGAATTTGAAAGCAAATTTGCGAATGATTTAGCTCTTTTCAGTGGGATTGTTTCAATGGTATTTTGTGTAACCGGTTTCTTTACTCTTTTATTCAAGCATTTGTTTTTTCTCAGTAAAAACAAAATTTTTTCAGCCTAATAAACGGGTTAATTATTAGTGCGAGAATTAAAAAAGTTTTTAGAGAGAGCAGGGTTTTAATTTCAGAGATATTTATCCCACTTTTTTAGTTTAATGTCATTTACAAAATCTTTAATTTTTTGCTCATCGTCTTTTTTGCAAATCAGTAACACTTCTTTGGTATCTACAACAATGTAGTTATCCAATCCCTGTATTACACAAAGTTTATTTTTTGGAATGTTTACTATACAATTAGTCGATTCGTATAAAAGTATTTTTTTGCTAATGAGAGCATTTTTATTTTCATCGTGAGGCAAATGGGTGTAAATAGATCCCCAGGTTCCAAGGTCGCTCCAGCCAATATCGGCACTAATCACAAAAACATTATCTGCTTTTTCCATTATTCCATAATCAATAGAGATACTTTTACATTCGTGGTAAATAGAAGCAATGGCTTCTTTTTCATTTTCCAAGAAAGAGGGAAGGTGTTCATTAAACTGGTTGGCCAACTCAGGCATGTATTTTTCTAATGCCGAAATAACGGTTTGTACGTTCCATATAAACATTCCCGAATTCCATACAAAATCTCCGTTTTCTATAAAAACTTTTGCCAGTTCAAGATTTGGCTTTTCGGTAAATGTTTTTACTTTTTTAATTTCGGAAGAGTACGAAGAGTCTTTATCATCAAATTGAATGTAACCGTATCCGGTATCGGGGCGTGTGGGTGTTATGCCAAAGGTTAGTAAACTTTGGTTTTTATTACAATAATTCATCGCCTTTTTTGCCATTTCGCAGAATACGGTTTCCTTTAATATCAGGTGGTCGGAGGGTGCTATTAAAACGCAGGCATTTTTGTTTAATAAAGAAATTTTATAGGTTGCATAAGCAATGCAAGGGGCTGTATTTTTACGCGATGGTTCGAGTAAAATCTGTTCATTGTTTAATGTGGGTAGTTGTGTTTTTACCAGCGTTTCGTATTCGCTGTTAGTTACAATAAAAATATGATTTTCGGGTACAATATTTTTTAATCGTTCAAATGTAAGTTGTAGAAGTGTTTTCCCAACACCCAGGAAGTCGATAAATTGTTTTGGATAAGAAGTGCGGCTCATTGGCCAAAAGCGGCTACCAATACCGCCTGCCATAATTACGGCATAGTGCGAAGAGTTATTCATTCTATTCCTTTACGAGAGTTTGCTTAAGGCTATTCGCAGATTATTTATAATGTCCTCTACATCTTCTGTAGAAGCTGTTCCAACGGAAAGCCTATACCAAGTAGAGTTTTTTGTTGAACCAAAGGCAGAAAAGGGAACCACAGCCAATTTAGCTTCGTTTAAGATATAGGAGGTAATATCTTCCGTAGTTTTAATTTCTTTACCTGTTTCTGTTTTTAAACCAAAGAGATTAAACTGAATGGTAAGATAAATGGCCGCTTGCGGAGCTATTGCATTTACTTTAAAGCCTTCGTTTTTGAGATGAATAAACCCATTGTAAAAGGAAGTGAGCCGGTTGTTTAATTGTGCTTTAAAATTTTCTAAATATGCATCAACCAAGGTGTCGTTTTTTAAATACTTTGCGCAGGCTACTTGTTCTGCTTTGGGTGCCCAAGCTCCAATATGTCCTAATATAGATTTCATTTTATCTATTATTTTTTGTGGCCCAAACGCCCAGCCTACTCTTACACCGGTTGCTGCAAAAGCTTTAGAAATACCGTCTATAAAGATGGTAAAATTTTTCATTTCCGGAAAAAGACTTACGGGGTCAACGTGTACTGTTTCGCCATAGGTAAGTGTCCAGTATATTTGGTCGTACATTAAGTAGAGTGGTTTTTTATGCGAGGCGGCCCTTTTTTTATTTTCGTCCATTATTAAGTCGCATATTTTAAAAAGTTGTTCTTTGCCAAAAGTAGTACCACTTGGGTTTAGGGGAGAACAAAGAGAAATGAGTGTAGCCGAAGAAATGTATGGTTGTAGTTGTTGTGCCGTTGGCATAAAGTTGTCTTCAGCCTTTGTTTCAATAAAAATTTGTTTTGCGTGTGATAAATGTGTGTAGTGGTTATTGTTCCAAGAGGGTACAGGAAAAAGAACTACATCATCGGGGTTTAAAATGGTTTGATAAAGTGAGTAGATAAGAGGGCGAGCACCTCCGGCAATTAATATTTGATTTTCGTTATATTCTAATGTTTGCCGGGTGTGTAAAAAACGAGAAACTACTTCTCTTAATTCCTTCATCCCATCGGCAGGAGGGTAGTTTGTTTCTCCGTTTAAATAGGCGTTTGTAATTTCGTTTTGTAGTTCATTGGGTATAGGGAAAATTTTGGGATCAAAATCTCCAATGGTCATATTGTAAATTTTTTCTCCTTTGGCAATTTTTTCTTTTACCTCACCGGCTAGTTTTATTATTTCAGAACCAATAAGGTTCTCGGCCATTTCAGATACTCTTAAATTAATAATGGGTTCGATTAATGCGTTTGCCATTGATACAAATTTTATGTTGCGAATTTAATAAAACGAAACGAAGAAGAGAGGTTGAATTTACTTTGAATTATTAACAAGTTTCACTTCTGCCAACGCACTCACGTAGTAAAGTCGTCTCGATTTTAATTCCAAGCACTTGTAACGCTTTCTTTGTTTTTCTCCTTTTCTAAAAAATCGCCCTGTGTTTAATTCAAAAATAGACCGATCGGGGATATCGTCTAACAGCAAAGATTTTCTTCCTTTATCGTATTTTTTTAATACCCTTACTAAATTTATATCGGAGTAGATGGTGGCAGTAGGAGATTGTAACTGCTTCTCTAAAGCAGTTTCAATATCTTCCGGAAATATGCCTCGTAAAACAAGTTGTCCTAGAAGGGTTGCAAAATCGTTTTTCCATTCTTTTCCGTGTGCTTTAATACTGTTTCCGTATTTAGACCAATTCGTGTGGTGTGCAAATTCGTGAGTTAAAATAATAAGAAACGAATAGTGATTTAAGTTGTTGTTGACTGTAATTACAGGAAGTTCGTTCCTTCTGTATGGTGGTCTGAAATCACCAAGTTTAGAAGCTCGTTCTTTGCTTATTACTAATTCAAAATCTTTTTCTACTTCCCGAAACCATCGTAACAATAGGTTTTCACAACCCTCCGGAAGGTAATCACGAATCAATTCTATTTTCTTCTTGGCGTTTCGCATGAGTTATTTATACAAAAAACTGATAAGTTAAAAATGCCGAAAACCAAGCCAGCAACCCCATGTATATTACCTGTAAAATGGGCCATTTCCAACTGTTTGTTTCCCGTTTTACAACGGCCAATGTGGCCATGCATTGCATGGCAAACGCATAAAAAATAAGTAAAGACATACAGGTTGCCAATGTGTATTCTTCTTTGCCTGTAATATTATTTTTTGCAAGTTTCATTTTATTTTTTATACTCGTTGTTTTTTCTGCATCGCCAATGCTGTATAGAGTAGCCATGGTGCCTACAAATACCTCTCTAGCGGCAAACGAAGTTACTAAAGCAATACCAATTTTCCAGTTAAAGCCTAGGGGTTTTATTAGGGGTTCTATGCTTTTTCCTAAAATACCGGCATAGGAGGCCTCCAGTTTTTCGCTAGCAATTAGGTTATTTATTTCATTATCAGAAACATTGTGGTTTTTGTGTTTTTCTTCAATTTCTTTAAACTTTCCGGGAGGGGCATATGAAGAAAGAACCCATAAAACAATAGAAATGGCCACGATAATTCGGCCGGCTTCCCAAACAAATATTTTTACTTTATTAAGCATTTCCATTACTACCGATGACCACCGGGGCGGTCGGTAAATGGGCATCTCCATAATAAAGTATGATTTTATTTTTTGTTTGATGATATATTTTAATAAAAGCGAGGTAAGTAGAGCCGCTATAAAACCTAATAGATATAACCCCATCATAACCACTCCCTGAAGATTAAAAATACCTACTTTGCTATCGGCCGGAATGCATAAAGAAATTAATAAAGTGTAAACGGGTATTCGTGCAGAGCAGCTAACCAACGGGATTACAAATATGGTAATAAGCCGGTCTTTTAAATTGCCTATGGTTCTGGCACTCATTATGGAAGGTACGGCACATGCGGTACCGCTGAGCAAGGGCACCACCGAACGTCCGTTTAGTCCAAAGGGTCGAAGTAGCTTATCCATTATAAAACTTATACGAGCCATGTAACCGGTGTCTTCTAAAATAGCAATAAGAGCAAACAAAATGGCAATCTGGGGGATAAAAACGAACACTCCGCTAAGCCCTGCCAATAAGCCGTTTAATAATAAATCTTTTGCAGCACCATTGGGGATGGTTTCATTTAGTATGTTGCTTAAATAGATAAAACCGCTTTCAATCCATTCCATGGGGTATTGGGCAAATGAAAATACGGCTTGAAAAATTAAAAACATAATACATAAAAAAGATAAATAACCTCCAATGGAATGGGTTAAAATTTTATCTAGTTTTTGAGTAAAAATAGTTTCTCTAAGTTGGTTTGCCGATACTACATTTTTTGAAACAAGAGAGTTAATTTTTTCTATTCTCTCATTAGAAAACAATTCTGCTTGCTCTGTATCAAGAAATGGTTTATGAGTATAACTAACATTTTCGAGTACTTTTTTTATATTTTCTATTCCTTTTCCTATTCTGGCATTTATAGGTATAACGGGTATTTTCAATGATTCAGAGAGCCCTTCAATATTTATATGAATGTTGTTTTTTTGAATAATATCCATCATATTTAATACTAAAACAACGGGTTTTTGCAAATCTATTATTTGGGAGCAAAGAAGCAGAGAACGTTTTAGTTGTGTGGCATCGGCAATCACTAAAATAATGTCCTTAGAAGAAGTACTTTTAATGTAATTCACCGCTTCTTTTTCATCTTCCGAACACGGATTTAAACTGTATGTGCCCGGTAAATCGGTTATATAAACCATTGTGCCTGAGTGAAGATTGAATTTGCCCGTTTTTTTTTCAACCGTTACCCCGGGAAAGTTTCCTACTTTTTGGTTTAGCCCTGTTAACGCATTAAATAAAGAAGTTTTTCCGCAATTTGGATTCCCTACTAATGTTACGCAAATCGTATGGTTTAGATCAGTTGTGTCGTTCACTCTTAAATAGCTATGATAATTTTTCCGGCATCTGCAACTCTTATAGAAATAAATTGATCTTGAATTCTCACTTCAATCGGGTCTTTAAAAGGGGCAAAGTTTTCTACAAACAGTTGTTCACCTGGAACACAGCCCATCGCAACTAATTGTTGCTCTAAGGCACAATCTAAAATTTCTATAATTTTCCCTGTTTGTCCTTTATGCATGTTAGAAAGTGCTGTTTCCATAATTTAGAATGTTTCTAATTAAGGGCAAAAATACATTTAAAGAATGGTTCTGTAGTAGCTAAAACTGGGTATTTTACTCCGTTTTGGCATAAAGTATAGAAAATGAAGAACTTTTACTTAATGGAAGTTGATAGGTAAAAGAATCATGTGCTTTTTGCCTCCCCATTTTGGGCAGTCGTTACATTTGTTTTTCTTACGAAAAATGGCACATGAAACAAGCAAGGCGGTAAGGAGCAAAATTCCAATGCATTTCGATATTAACTTGTATTTCATTGCCTAAAATTACGAATAGAATAGATATTAAAAAGCCTAAAGCAAATTATACCTAATTTTATGGCTTCAAAATTTACAAATGAATATTGTTTTCCATTTTGGTCGGTATTTTATTATGATGTATAGGGTATTTAGTAAACCCGAAAAATTTGGTATTTACAGAGAAAATACATTTAAGGAAATGATTTCTTTAGGGATAGGATCAATGGGTATTGTGGCTATTATTTCTTTATTTATGGGTGCCGTTATCACCATTCAAACAGCCTCTAATATAGATAGTCCCTGGATACCCTCATACACTGTTGGTTTTACTACACGGCAATCGGTTATATTAGAATTTTCTCCTACTATTATTGCCTTAATTTTAGCCGGAAAAATAGGTTCTAATATTGCATCGGAGATTGGTACAATGCGTGTAACAGAGCAAATAGATGCACTAGAAATTATGGGAATAAACTCGGCTTCTTATCTTACTTTACCAAAAATTATTGCTGCTTTGTTTATTAATCCATTTATTATCATTTATAGTATGTTTCTAGGAATGTTCGGTGGTTGGATTGTGGCTATTAGTACAGGAATAGTTACATCAAACCAATACATCTACGGAATACAATACGATTTTAAGCCCTTCGACATTACGTATGCCTTAATTAAAACGGTAGTTTTTGCTTTTGTTATCACTTCTATTCCTGCATATCATGGGTATTACACAAGGGGAGGTGCTTTAGAAGTAGGTCGGTCGAGTACGCGGGCTGTTGTTTACAGCAGTATTGCTATTTTAGTAGTGAACTATCTCTTAACTCAGTTGCTGCTTATATGATTGAGGTAAAAAATATTTCGAAAGCCTTTGGAGAAAAGCAAGTGCTTAAAGAAGTTTCCTGCTTGTTTGAAAGAAGTAAAACAAACCTTATTATTGGTGCCAGCGGCTCGGGAAAATCGGTACTCATTAAATGTATTGTGGGTTTACACGAAGTCGATTGTGGCGAAATACTTTATGATAATCGCGATTTTAAATCAATGGATATTGTTAAACGAAGAGAAATAAGGCGGGAGCTAGGAATGTTATTTCAGGCCAGTGCTTTGTTTGATTCGCTAACAGTTGAGCAAAATGTAATGTTTCCGCTTATTATGTATTCCGGAATGTCTAAATCGGAAATGTTGGATAGGGTCAATTTTTGTCTGAAGCGGGTAAATCTCGTTAATGCAAATCACCTTTATCCCGCTGAATTAAGTGGAGGTATGCAAAAAAGAGTAGGCATTGCCAGAGCCATTGCCCTAAATCCAAAATACTTATTTTGCGATGAACCTAATTCCGGTCTCGACCCGCAAACCTCTATATTAATAGATAACCTGATTCAAGAAATTACACACGAATATGACATAACCACCATTGTGGTAACGCACGATATGAATTCGGTAATGGAAATAGGAGAAAAAATATTTTTTATTTATAAGGGCGAGCTTTGGTGGAAAGGCGATAAGAACTCTATTTTAGAAACCGATAATAAGGAAATAAGCGAATTTGTATACGCTTCTCATATCATGAAATTGCTCAAGAGTAAGCACTAAGAACAACTATTGTTTTATAAATTTTTTGGTTATTCTTCCGGTAGTGTTATTTCCATAAACAGAAATATAATACGTGCCGGCTTTCAGATTACTTACATCCATTTCAATTTGCTGAGAAAGGTGGTGATTATGTTTTACTTGATTTGAGTAAACTATTCTTCCGTTTAAATCTATTATTTCTATACTTAGATTTTCTGATTCTACTTCAGTGGCAATTTCTACTTGCATTTTATTCTTTACCGGATTAGGATAAAGATGTAGTTTTATGCCGTTAAAATAGGTTTGCTTTTTTATGGAATTACTCTCTTCAACTACGGCAAACACAGCCATATTCACATCAAGTGAATTTTGATACGCTGTATTTGTTTGATACCAAGTGTTTCCGAATTTAGAATAGGATCCCAAAAAACCGTCTCCATTTTTATCAGCCCAAATTCCTACGGAATCGGCATTGGCGTAGCAATTTGTAAAGTCTAGTTGAATGAAAAAATTGCCTGTAATATTTTTTGCATTTGCAATCGGAATTGTGGTAAAAATCAAGCCTAGCGATGAAGTATCGATAGCTGAAAAGGGAATTTGTGAAACATCTCCGATAATGTTGCCGGGGCCTTCTACTATGGTGCCGTTTGGCAGTTCACCTCCGGTAGCACTGTTGGGTAAAATACTTCTAACCGAAACATCTATACTTGAGAGGGTGTTCCCTTCCTTTTTAATACCAAACCAAATCAACACTTCGGTAACCATATCTAAATTGCCTGAATTAATTTGTTTTTGTGCAATTTGCGTAAAGCCAGCCTGTCCGTTTATTTTGCTTGTGCCAAAAACATACCCACCTCCTGAATTTTTATATAGATATACGCTGCCTTGTTTAGCGAAAACGGTATCTCTGTTTAATGTATCAATGCCTCCAGTTTTATCGTTAAACGTATTTTTTTTAAACAAAGAGCTTTTACCTTCAAGGGCAAATTGAGGGAAGGCGTAAGCCAAAAGAAGAATACTGGTAATAAAAAGAGAAATAATATGTTTGCTCATAGCAAAGAGTTAGTTTGTGTAAAAATAAGAAAGCCCCGAAATTTTCGAGGCTTTCTTATTAAAGAGTTTAAGAAAAATTATTCAGCGATAACCATTTTCATAGTTAAACGGTGACCGTTAGTAGCCAAAGAGTAGAAATAAATTCCAGGAGCTAAATCTCCTTTGTTGAAATCTACGTTGTAGGTTTTTCCGGCAGCTTTTACACCTTCGTCAAAATAAATTCTTTTTCCTTGTGCATCAATGATTTCAAAAGAAGCCATCATGTTTTCTTTTACGCTGTATGAAATACGGGTAAAATCAGTTGATGGGTTCGGTACGTTTTGATAAAGCATAGCACCTTTTAAGTTGTAATCTTCAGGCATACCTACTTTAGTTTGAACACATGGCCAAACCGCAGGGATATTCAATGCCCAACTTTGCCAAGCATCATAGAAACGAACCCAGTCAAGTTGTCCGGGTAAGTAATATTGGAAAACATAATCCTGAGAATTGGTATAGGTTACAGAAGGGTTATCTGCTGAAAGAACAAATCCTACAGTATCACCTGCTGCGTAGCAAGCTGTCCAGTTAAGAAATACACCCCAGTCGCCTGTGTTTGCTTCGATGTTGGCAGGAGTTTGAAGTGGCATATACACAAAACCAGCCGCACCATTTGAGTTTGTATCAATTGCAGCTACGGTTGTGGAACCATTACCACCTACTTGGGTTAAAGGAGCCGGACCAGAGAAAACAGGAACACCACCTTGAGAATACGAAGTAGTACCATCAATTTTTAATACTTTAGAAACAATGGTAGAATTTCCTGCACCAGGGTAGTCTTTAACTCCTAACCAAGCCAAGATTCCTTCAACAGTATACTTTCCGTAGTTAATATACCCTACAAAAGCTCCATGAGAATTACCGGGAACTCCACTTACCCAATACGTTCCGTTAACGTAACCATCGGCACCATTAATGCCAAAAATTTGAGCTTGTCCGGCATTCAAAAATTCGTTTAAACCCAAAGTGTCATCAACAGCTTTGTTGTTTTCCATCTTGGCTTTCATTGTTTTTGCAGTGTAGTGCTGCATAGGTGCTTCAATATTTTGTGCAAATAATCCGCAACTTATCAATGAAGCAGCAATAAAGTAGATTTTTTTCATAATTTATTTATTTTAGTTTGACCACAAATTTAAATAAAAAAAAACAATAGCGTACTCGCTATTGTTTTTTTTTATTTGACTCAACACTTTTTATTATTAAAAGAGGACACTATGCCTCTGCCTTTTCGTATTCCTCTATAGGTAAACAACTGCAAACTAAATTTCTGTCACCGTAAGCATTATCTACTCTTCTTACACTTGGCCAAAATTTATTTTGTTTAACAAAAGCAACTGGATAAGCGGCTTTTTCGCGTGTGTAGCTATGTGGCCAATGGCTGTTTATTAAGCAATCGGCTGTATGTGGTGAATTTTTTAATACGTTATCGGTTTTATCAGCTACCCCTTCTGCAATTTCATCTATTTCTTTTCGAATTTGAATAAGGGCAGAGATGAACTTATCTAACTCTGATTTAGGTTCGCTTTCGGTGGGTTCTACCATAATGGTATCGTGTACAGGAAAAGAAACCGTGGGGGCATGATACCCGTAATCCATCAGGCGTTTTGCGATATCGCCCACTTCAATACCCGCAGTGGTTTTAAACTGATGGCAATCTAAAATCATTTCGTGTGCCACTCTTCCGTTTTTATTGGTATAAAGAGTTTTGTAGTGGTTTTGCAAGCAAGATTTAATGTAGTTGGCATTTAATATTGCATACTTGGTTGATTGGGTTAGCCCTTCGGCACCTAACATTCTTATATATCCATATGAAATAAGAAGAACTAGTGCACTACCGTAAGGTGCAGCCGAAATAGCCGTAATAGCATTTTCTCCTCCGGTTTTTAGCACCGGGTTGGAAGGTAAAAATGGAGCCAAGTGTTTGGCAACACAAATAGGGCCTACTCCGGGGCCACCACCACCATGAGGGATGGCAAATGTTTTATGAAGGTTTAAATGACACACATCGGCACCAATATTTGCAGGGCTTGTTAATCCTACTTGTGCATTCATGTTAGCTCCATCCATATACACTTGGCCTCCGTATTTGTGTATTATTTTGGTAATTTCCTTAATACCCTCTTCGTAAACCCCATGTGTAGAGGGGTAGGTAACCATCAGGCAGGATAGGTTATCCTTGTACTGTTCAGCTTTGGCTTTTAAATCAGCAATGTCTATATTTCCTTTATCATCACATTTTACTACTACCACTTGCATTCCAGCCATAACGGCACTGGCAGGGTTTGTACCATGAGCTGATGAAGGAATTAGTGAAATGGTTCTGTGTGAATCGCCACGACTCAGGTGGTAAGCTCTGATAACCATTAGACCTGCGTATTCTCCCTGTGCTCCCGAGTTTGGTTGAAGTGAGGTGGCAAAAAAACCTGTAATTCTTGAAAGGTATTTTTCTAAATTCGAAATGAGTTTTTGGTAACCTGCCGCTTGTTCTTTAGGAACAAAAGGGTGAATGTTTGCCCAGTTGCTCCAGCCTAAGGGAATTAATTCCGATGCGGCATTTAATTTCATGGTGCATGAGCCCAAAGAAATCATAGAATGAACCAAGGAGATATCTTTGTTTTCAAGGCTTTTGATATATCGCATCATTTCCGTTTCAGAATGGTAGGTGTTAAAAACGGGGTGTGTAAGAAATGCCGATTTTCTTTTTAATTCGGAAGGATACAGATGTTTTAGAACAACTTGAGCAATGGGTGGAATAGTTATTCCTTTTGTTTCAGAAAGGATAGAAATAATCCGGTTTAGGTCTTCTGTTGTTGTGGTTTCATCTAGAGTAATGCATACAGTATGGTCAGGATTGTATCTGAAATTTATTTTATTCTTTTCAGAAACTGCTTTTAGCTTTTGTGGGTCAAAAGTTCCTGAGGCAAAGTGCAGGGTATCGAAAAAAGTTTTGTGAGCGGGGTAAATGCCAACAGAAGAAAGAGCCTCGGCTAGTGCAGCGGTATGGTTATGCACAGTTTGGGCAATATTACAGATACCTTCTTTTCCATGATATACCGCATACATTCCGGCCATTACGGCAAGCAATACCTGTGCGGTACATATATTAGAGGTGGCTTTGTCTCTTTTAATATGCTGTTCGCGTGTTTGAAGAGCCATGCGTAATGCGCGGTTTCCGGAGGCATCAATAGAAACACCAATAATTCTTCCAGGAATGGCACGTTTAAATTCGTCTTTTACTGAAAAGTAAGCCGCATGAGGCCCCCCATATCCCATGGGAATACCAAAGCGTTGTGTAGAGCCTAGTACCGCATCGGCTCCCCACTCTCCGGGAGGTGTTAAAATGGCTAAACTAAGTATATCGGTAGCTACAGCCACATAAAGGTGAGAGGCATGTGCTTTTTGAACAAATGAAGAATAATTAAAAACTTCGCCATTGGCAGCAGGATATTGTACAATGGCACCAAAGAATGAGGAGTCGAATTGAATATTCTCATGATTGCCAATTACGGGTTCTATACCAAGTGGAAGTGCCCTTGTTTTTATCACATCGATGGTTTGTGGAAAGCATTGTTCCGAAACAAAAAATTTAGTAGCATTTGATTGTTTGGCTTCTTTTGTGCGATTGTTATAAAACATAATCATAGCTTCCGATGCGGCAGTGGCCTCATCTAATAAGGATGCGTTAGCAATAGGTAAGCCGGTAAGGTCGCTTACCATGGTTTGAAAATTTAAAAGGGCTTCTAATCTTCCTTGCGATATTTCTGCCTGATAGGGGGTATATGCGGTGTACCATCCCGGATTTTCTAGAATATTCCTTTTGATAACATTTGGCAAAATGGTATTGTAATATCCTAAACCGATGTACGATTTGTACATTTTGTTTTTGCTTCCTAACTCTTCAATATGGTTCATATATTCGTATTCGCTCATTGCTTCGGGCAGCGAAAGCGTTTTTTTTAACCGAATAGAGGAAGGTATGGTTTGATCTATTAATTCATCTAAAGAGTTTACGCCCGTCTTTTCCAACATTTGTTGTAAGTCTTTATTTCTCGGACCAATGTGGCGTGATGCAAAATTTGTGTTCATAAGTATGTTTTTTAATTGGGAAACAAATATAGAACTATTCTAAGGCAGGCGGTTTTTTTGTTTAAAAATTTCTTAGCCTCGTTTCTATTGCTAAATTTGGCGCATATTCATTGATTAATGAAACATTTAATTTATATTTTACTATTTCTTAGCAACTTATTTCTGTTGTGCAAGGTAAACGCTCAAGATAAAATATTACTCCTAACCGGAAAAGAAATAACCGGAAAAGTGCTAACAGAAACAGAGTATGAACTAAAGTACGAATACCAAAGAAAAACAGAATTAAGAGAACAATTGATAGAAAAGTACAGGGTTTTTTCTTACACCCAAAATGGCAGAGAGGTAGTGGTTTATAAACAAGATTCAAGCATGGGAAACTATTTGCTCGAAGAGGACATGAAACACTTCATATACGGTGAAAAAGATGCCGATTTAGGGTATAAGCCCACTGCAAGTGTTATTGGAGGAGTTATTGTAGGCGGAGCTGCCGGTGCATATATGGGCTACGATGGAGGAATCATTTTAATTGCCACCCCTTTTGTTTATACCGCTTTTCAGCTATTGCCTAAAATTAGGGTAAATACTAGTAAGGTAAGCAACAAGGGATATATGATTAAAGAAAATTATTTATATGGTTATGAAAGAGTAGCACGCTCTAGAAAAGTGCAGCGTTCTTTATTAAGCAGTGTAATAGGCTTTGGGCTTGGTTTTGCCGTTTCTTCCGTTGTTGTAAATAATCAATAATTTTTTATTTTGTTTTTTTCTTTGCTTATCCGTTTAAATGTGTGGGTGGCTTTGGGTGCAATGTTTCTGTGTATGTTGTATTTTCAAGTCTTTGTATCTTCTCAGAATGAATACGCACCCCTATTTGTTTTTTTTTCGGTACTAGCCTTATACAATTTACAAAGATTGTACATTCTCAGAAAATATCCTTCATTAATTGAGTTTGAAAGATGGAAATGGTATGATAAAAATAGCAAAGTGCTATTGGTTGTGGCTATAGTTACTTCAATGGCTTGTACCCTTCTTTTTTTTACATTTACATATATTGTACAATACTTTATTTTATTAATGGTAGCCTTGTCTATATTTTATGTCTATGTGCCTCGTTTGCTCCCTAAAGGAGTGAGATCATTACCGGTGGCTAAAACTTTTTCTGTTGCTTTGGCTTGGACAATAGCTTCCGTTGGGCTGCCCTATTATTCAAATGCCGAAATAAATCATCTTGCAATTATTTACGGAGCAGAGATGTTTTTCTTTATTTTTTCGGTTACACAACCATTTGATATTCGCGATATGGAGGTAGATAAAAGTACTAATACAAACACACTTCCCAGATTAATTGGTGTAAGTAAAACTAAAATTATTTGTATTATCTCTCTTTCTCTATCTCTTGCATTTGCCCTAATGAGTGAACAAAAAGCATACAGCATAGGATCTGTTTTCTCGGTCATTTATGCTGCTATTTTTATTTTAAATGCTACTCAAACTAAAAGCGAATACTATTATTCTTTTTTTTTAGAAGCTACTTTGATTGCTCGTTTTTTATTCTTTTATATGGCAAAAGGTTTCTTTTAAGTTTTTTACCTTTGGCAAATAGATGAACCCTAATATGGATTACAGAAACGACATAGGATTTGCTTTATCAGCCGATGCTACCGACCCACTTTATAAGTTTAGAAAAGAATTTTTGTTTCCTCAACACAACGGCAAAGAGGTTATTTATTTTACAGGAAATTCTTTGGGTTTGCAGCCTGTTTCGGTAAAGCAGGCACTATTCAACGAATTAAACGACTGGGAGAAGTATGGTGTAGAAGGCCATTTCAAAGCAAAAAATCCATGGTTTTCTTACCACGAAATGTTTAAAGAACCACTAACCCATTTGGTAGGGGCACTACCACACGAGGTAACCGTAATGAACGGATTAACTGTAAACATCCATTTATTGATGGTTTCTTTTTATCAGCCACAAGGTAAACGTACTAAAATACTATGTGAAGCCAAACCTTTCCCGTCTGATTATTATGCCATCGAATCGCAACTTAAATTTCATGGATTAAATACAAAGGAGCATTTAATAGAAGTACAGCCAAGAGAGGGAGAGCATACCATAAAACACGAAGATATTTTAAGAGCAATAGAAGAAAATAAAAATGAGTTGGCTTTAGTATTTATTGGAGGAGTAAACTATTATACCGGGCAGGTATTTAATATCAAAGAAATTACACAAGCGGCTCATAAGGCGGGTGCCTATGCCGGTTTCGATTTAGCCCATGCTGCAGGAAATATTCAATTAAATCTGCACGAATGGAATGTAGATTTTGCAGCATGGTGTTCTTATAAATATTTAAATTCCGGACCAGGAAGTGTATCCGGAATTTTTACCCATGAAAAATTTGCAAATAACAAAGAGTTGCCTCGTTTTGCAGGTTGGTGGGGCTATCCGGCAAACAAACGTTTTTTAATGGAACCCGGTTTTACCCCTGCCTTCGGAGCTGATGGTTGGCAACTGAGCAATGCCGCTGTTTTTGCTATGGCTCCGCACAAAGTAGCGTTAGAGGTGTTTGCAAAAGCAGGGTTTGATGCATTGTGCGAAAAAAGCCACCGCCTTACGGGCTATTTAGAATACATTATTGATACGGTGTGTGCCGAAAATAAAAATGCCAATCTGCAAATCATTACTCCAAGAAACATATCCGAACGTGGTTGTCAGTTATCTGTGTTAACAGGAAACAATGGAAAGAAAATTTTTGATTATTTGAGCGACAACGGTGTAATAGCCGACTGGAGAGAACCCAATGTAATTCGCCTTGCTCCGGTTCCATTATACAACTCCTTTGAAGATGTATTTGTATTTGGCCAACTACTTAACAACGCATTTAAAAACATATAGAATATGAAAAATATTACCATTGTTGGCGGAGGTTTAGTGGGAAGTTTACTCGCCATTTTTTTAGCCAAAAAAGGATATAATATAAACGTATATGAGAGAAGACCTGATTTAAGAAAAACAAATATACTGGCAGGCCGTTCTATTAATCTTGTAATATCGCACCGTGGATGGAATGCTATACAGGCAGCAGGGTTAGAGGAGGAAATAAAAAAAATTACGGTTCCGGTATATGCCCGCATTACACATGATGTGCACGGTAATCAAACCAAACATCCGTATTCTATAGAGAATAAAGCAATATGGTCGGTTTCCAGAGGTGGGCTTAATGCTAAATTACTAGACATAGCAGAAAAATTTCCAAATGTTTCCTTACACTTTAACTATAAATGCACAGATGTAGATTTAGACCATGCTTATGCCACTTTTGAACACACTGAAAATGGTAAAAACATAGATGTTGCAGCAGATTTACTTTTTGGAGCAGACGGGGCTTATTCGCTCGTAAGGCAAAAAATGATGCAAAAAGATCGATTTAATTTTTCTATCGAATACATTGAGCATGGATACAAAGAACTGGTTATTCCCGCCAATATCGATGGAACACATCAATTAGATAAAAATGGTTTGCACATATGGCCAAGGCGTGAGTTTATGCTGATGGCCTTAGCTAATACCGATGGCAGCTTTACATGTACACTTTTCTTTCCGTACGAAGGGGAACACTCTTTCGATAAAATTAAAAATGAAAACGATTTAATCCATTTTTTTAAAGAAGTATTCCCCGATGCAATTGATTTAATGCCCACTTTAGTACATGATTTTTTTGAGAATAAAACATCTTCATTAGCTATTGTACGCTGTTCTCCTTGGGTGCATAAAGGCAAAGTGGCACTCATAGGCGATGCGGCTCATGCCATTGTTCCCTTTTATGGCGAGGGTATGAATTGTGGGTTTGAAGATTGTTTTGTATTTAATTCCTTGCTCGAAAAAATAGGCGATACAGACATGGAATCTCTGCTTATGGACTATCATCAATTAAGAAAACCAAATGGAGATGCTATAGCAGAGTTATCGCTCCGAAATTTTATAGAGATGAGGCATCTGGTAGCAGAACCTTCGTTTATGCTTAGAAAAAAAATAGAAGATAAAATGCAGGAAAAATATCCTAACAAATGGCTTCCGTTATACTCTCAGGTAAAATTCAGTAACATACCATACCATGAGGCATTAAGTACCAGTAAAAAACACGATGAAATAATGGAAAAAATATTGACCTTAGAAAGCATCGAGGAGAAATGGAACAGTACCGAAATTGAAAATAAAATTTTAAATATGTTGTAATGAGAAATTTCTTAAAATATATTTTCTTCCTATTTCTTTTTATCCCATCACTTCTAATTGCCCAAAACAAGAAAAAACAAACTAAGAAAACGAAACAGGAATACGGACATGGACAAGGCTACCTAAATAAAAATAAAAAACGAAACGATTTTGATGTTTTTCCCTTGGAAACCAAATATCGATTAGGAGGTTGGTTATTCGGTATAGGTCCAACCTATATGCTGGCGTACCCGGGCGATAAAGATGAAATGGTTTCTAACCTTACCGATACGGCAGGTTCATCTGTTATATTAAGCAATAATTATGATGCGTTGCCCCGAGGACGGTTCGGATTAATGGCAGAACTAGGTTGGTTTCATTCTTTCCGAAGACCGAGAGGTGTTGAATACATTGATTTTGGATTAAGTTACAAAATGTTGCGTGGTTCGAAAAAGTTTATTCAGCAAAACTGGATTAATAATGTTATGTTAAGTGAAACAGAAATAAAACAAACTTTTTCCGACCATTTTCTTTCTCTTCATTTTAATGCAGTAAGCCAACGGCATATTAATGGCCGCCTATTTATAACCAATGCATTAGGAGTAAACTTCGATTATACCTTAATTCCTAACAGAAGTGGAGGTTTGGCTTTATCCAAAAACGGAGGAGTAACTTTTCCTGTACAAATGCCGTTGCAGTTACATTATAAATTTGGTTTTGGTATAAGAGCCAAAGAACGATTATTGATTGTGCCCACTTTAGAAATGCCCATTTTTAATATTCTTGCTTTTACTCATATTGTTTCTACCCTCCCTTATTTTAATAGTAGGTATCGACCCATGCTAATAAGTGTAAGGTTTATGTTTATTAGAAAAGCTAAAAACGATTGCCCGCCTGTTTACAACCCTGCCGGTGTGGGGCCCGATGGAAAATCACCAAAGTTGAAGGGTGTAGAGTAATTTACTCCTTTTTACAAAAAATCAGTTTAAGAACGGATTAAATTCTTTTTCGTGTTTTATAGAAGTTTCCGGTCCGTGGCCGCAATAAACCGTATATTCATCGGGTAAAGCAAACATTTTTTCTTTTATACTTTTTATTAGGGTATCAAAGTCTCCGCCAGGCAAGTCGGTACGACCAATGCTCTCATAAAAAAGTACATCGCCATTTATAACAAATTGTTGGTCATGGCAAACAAAAGCTAAATGGCCGGGTGAATGACCGGGCACAAACAGTAGTTCTAAAACACAGTTCCCAAAAGTGAATTTTTGGTTTTCAGAGAGGTAATGTTGGGGTTTTTGAGGATTGCTTGCATTGGGTATTCCGTACATTTTGCCAATTTGCTCTACACTCTCTATATTAAAGTTTTCTGCCGGGTGCATTGTGGGCAGTAAACCGTATTTCTTTAAAATATAATTACAGCCAAGTACGTGGTCTATATGGGCATGGGTAAGCAAAAGGCTAACCGGTTTCAACTTGTTCTTTTCAATAAAATTGCTTAAGGTTTGCTCCTCTTCGGTGTAGTAACAACCAGGGTCAATAATAACACATTCTTTAGTTTCATCAAATAAAATAAAAGTGTTTTCTTGAAACGGATTGAAGCTGAATTTTTCTACAATAATCATAAGTGGAAATTATACGGTTCAAAAATACCATTTCCAAATGTAAATTCTTACCTTTACGCATTGCTTATTAAACGAGTTTTTGTAGTGTACTCTTGTTCACGATTCATATTATTAATTGGTTTCGTTTTTGCTATAACACCGGCTAGCAGCCAATTTTATAATGGCTCGCAAACCGAATTTGGTAAAAACCGAGTACAATACGATGGATTTAATTGGCAGTATTTCCGTTTTAAAAAATACGAAACCTATTTTTACGAAGGTGGAAAAGATTTGGCTGAATACACCGCCAGAGTGGCCGATAAGTATATAAACGAAACCGAAGAGTATTTTGATTTTTTTGTGGAAGACCGTATCCAGTTTGTAATTTATAAAAAACTTTCGCAGTTTAAACAAAGCAATGTAGGCATAGTAGATAATGAACAATATAATATTGGCGGAGTTTCACAAATATTCGGTTCAAAAGTTTTTTTGTATTTTGACGGAAGCTATACTAATTTGGAAACCCAAATAAAAGCAGGTGTTTCCGAAGTGTTTTTAAACCAAATTGTATATGGAAGTAATTGGCGGGAGGTATTAAAAAATTCTTCGCTCATGGTTTTTCCGGAATGGTACATGAAAGGCCTTATTTCATACCGATCACGCGGTTGGACACCAGAAGTAGAAAACCGAATTAAAGACGGCATCTCTACCGGAAAGTTTAAAAAGTTTAATAAACTTCAGGGTGATGAAGCCATTTTAGCAGGGCATGCTATTTGGCATTACATTGCCGAAACCTATGGGGCTTCTGTTATTCCGAATATTATTTCTATGGCTAGGCTAAGTCGGAATATAGAAAGCGGATTTCTCTTTGTGCTAGGCATGTCTATAAAAAGTTTAAGTAAAGAGTATCAGGCTTATTACGAAGATAAATTTTCGGCACAAGACAGAATTTCTGTTTCAGTACCCGATAGTGAAGTAAAAATTAAAACCCGAAGAAATCGGGTATATATGCACCTTCAACTCTCTGCCGATGGAGAACATGTGGCATATGTTACGAATCAGATGGGGCAATACAAGGTGTTTCTGTACAACATCAAAACGAAAAAAAGAAAACTCTTATACAAAGGAGATAAAAAGTTAGATCGCATAAACGATTATTCTTTTCCCGTACTAGGCTGGCACCCATCGGGTAAAACACTTGCTTTTTTTGCAGAGTACAAAGGAAAAGTATTATTAATGCAATACGATTTAGAAGAGCAGTTGCTCGAAACCAAACCTGTTTTTTTGCTTGATAAGGTTCTTTCTTTTTCATACTCTCCAAATGGCCGGCAAATGGTTTTATCGGCCGTTCATAAAGGTAGGTCAGATATCTACCTCTATAATATTGGTCCTAACACACAAAAAAAACTTACCGATGATCCTTACGATGATTTAAACCCTTCATTCATTGCGAATACCGGTAATATTGTATTTGAATCGAACAGACCCGATGATACCCTTAGGCAAAAAGTAGAAATTAATCTTATGCCCATGCATTATGATATTTTTATTTTAGACCCTGCTAACGATAAGGTATTGCAACGCGTAACAAATACCCCTGCTATTTCTGAAAAAATGCCCGCCTCAAAAGATTCATTGCTGTATTTCTTGGCTCCATACAACGGTACCATTAATCGCTATTCGGCTTATTTCGATAGTACCATTTCTCATATAGATACCTCTATACATTATAGTTATTTCTATGTAACTAAACCCGTTTCTAACTACCGAAGAAATATAGAAGAATACAACATTGAACCGAAAAATAATAGTTACACAAAAATAACGTACAACAAAGGGAAATACAGGCTTTATTTGAATAAAATAGATGATATAGAATGGTCGAAAGAGCTAAGTAAAGGCCAAGATAAAAGTGCCGATAAAATGCAGATTAAAGCTGAGTCCTTTATAGTGTATCCTACATTTACCGATACAGTTTTTGAGAAAGGAGAGGTTGATATCAAAAATTATCGCTTTGAAGAAGAAATAAACGCAGAAGTAAAAGTTAAAAAGAAAGTAGTAACTATAGGTAACGAAAACAACGAAAATAAAAAAGAAAGGCCTATAATGGGTATAAAAGCTAATACCTTACAATCTGATACATCGGAAACGGAGGTGTTTAAGCTAACTCAACAACGCAAATATTTTCTTTCTTTTTTAAATGATAATTCCGTTACACAACTCAATGGAAATTTTGTAAATGGGCAGTACCAAATGTTTAATGGTGGACCATATATTAGTCCGGGGCTTGGTGCCGTAGTGCGTTTTGGAATAAGCGATGTAATGGAAGACCATAAAATTTACGGAGGAATTAGAATTGGTGGAAATGGAATGGAGTATTTTATGGGCTATCAAAATTTAGCCCGCAGACTGGATAAGGAAGTAATTGCAACACGCAGAGAAAACAGACAAACTCGAGGTCTTTCGGTTTACGGATATAGAACCAACGAGCTTTTATATTCATTAAAATATCCGTTTAGCGAGGTATCAAGCATTAGAGCGGTGTTGGGTATGCGGCATGATAATGTGGTTCCCAAATCAACCGAACTCAGCATGTTAGCACAACAACCTTTCAACGATTACTGGGGAGTGGCCAAACTATCATACGTGTTTGATAATTCCCGTTTTCGTATGCTGAATATTTACTACGGAACCAAGTTTAAGCTTTTTGCAGAATATTACCAACAAGCAGAAAAAAACAGTGAAGTTTTTACATTTGCCGACAACCCATTAATAGGTTTATACAAAGACCGAATTCATACCATTGTAATGGGAATGGATTTTCGCAGATACCAAAAAATTCATCGTGAACTTATTTGGGTAACTCGTGTGGCAGGAGGAACTTCTTTTGGCTCACAAAAACTCATCCACTATTTAGGTAGTGTTGACGATTGGATTATACTGGGTAATCGCGACCGATTTAATTATGAACAAAAAATAGATTATTCTCAGAACTACCGTTTTCAAACATTAGCTTCACCTATGCGAGGTTTTAACCAAAACATTCGAAACGGAAATAATTTTGCCGTTGTAAATTCAGAAATCCGTTGGCCAATTTTTAAATATTTTTCTCAGAGGCCTATAAAATCGGCATTTATAACTAATTTCCAAATTACCGCTTTTGGCGATTTGGGGTGTGCCTGGAATGGGCTTTCGCCTTATTCCGACCAAAATTCTTTAAATAAAAAAGAAATTATTGATGGCCCCATTACCATTACGCTGTTCGATAATTATGAACCCATTGTAGGCGGATATGGTTTTGGTGTAAGAACCAAATTTTTGGGTTACTTTGTGAAAGCAGATTGGGCTTGGGGTGTGGTAGATAGAGTAATACAAAAGCCTATTTTTTATCTTTCTTTAAGTTTAGACATTTAATCTATTTATCATGAGTATTTTAACCATAATAACCCTTTTGTTAATCGGTGTAATTGCCGGTATTTTAAGCGGAATGATTGGTATTGGAGGCGGAATAGTCATTGTGCCGGCTTTGGTTTTCTTTGTAGGATTATCACAACTTACAGCACAAGGCACTAGCCTAGCCATTATGTTGCCACCTGTTGGTTTTATGGCAGTTTACAACTACCACAAAGCCGGAAATTTGGAGTGGAAATACGCCTTACTTATTTCTTTGGCTTTTGTAGTAGGAGGGTATATTGGCTCAAAACTTTCCATAGATATATTCAGCGAATCAATGGTAAAAAAAATATTTGGAATGGTATTGCTGGTAGTGGCTTTTAAGTTGGTTTTTATCGATAAATAATTTCGTTGAACGTATCCTTACTTCTATAAAAAAAATATACAGAATAGGTTAGAAGTCCTTTTTGAATAACATCTACTACGTTGAATTTAGAAGAATACATATTAAGTTTTTATTCAATTTTTATTGGAATAGCTGCATCAACGATAATAATAAATTGGGCAAGAATTTTAAAAAATTTTCCACATGAAAAAATTCTCTGGCATCAATATGTTTGGTCCTTGTTATTTTTTTTAATTATTGTTTGGGAGTGGTTTATAAAGAGAGATTTTAGTCAAATAAACTCTCCAATGCTACTCTTAATTACTCTTGTAAATCCTATTTTAATCTATTTTATTAGTTACTCAATACTTCCTCAAACAGAAAATGATTATTCATTTGAAAGCCAGAAATCCAAAATATCTATTTTAACTATTATGTGGACGTTCAATAAATTTATACTAAGTGGAAATAGTTTGTTAGATTTTACATACTCAAAAGTTGAATACATTCTAATTATAACAATTTATATTATTCTTTTTTTCGATAAACGAGAGTTTATCTGGAAAATATCATCTGTTGTAGTTTTTTTGTTTTTTATTTCGCTATTTGCGGGGTTTATTGGGCATATTAATTTAATAGCATTCTTAACGATTTCTGTACTTTCTTATTTTCTATATATAGTTTTAAATAAAATTATTAGAGTTCTATAGAATAATATTGTTTGAAATTTATGTAAACTACATAAATCGCATTCATGGGAATAAATTTTTTACTTACAAAATATTTTTTTACATTTGTTTATTAGTTCATTATAAAGCTACTATGAGAAAAAAAAGTAACAATAGGCTTATAGCGTTTTTGCTAGTGTCAATGGCTTCATTTACTGTTAATGCTCAAAATGTATTATTTAATCAGGGCAGCATATATGTTGCAAACGGAGGAATTGTTCAGGTAAACGGAAATACACTTAATACAGGAGTAGGTACCACATTAACAAACCATGGCAGTTTTACCGTGGCCAATAGCCTTAATAATGGCGATTTTGAAATAAACAACAACGCAGTAGTTTCCGGAAACGGAGATTATTTTATAGAAAATAATTGGATAAACAATGCCACCTTTACAGCAAACCAAAGCGAGGTAACACTTAATGGAAACAATCAGTTAATAACTGGTTCGGTGGTTACGACTTTTCATGATTTAACTCTTACCGGAACGGGCATAAAAACACAAACGATAGATGCCAATATTGATGCTACAGGAACACTTAACCTGAATGACAGAGAGTTGGCAACAGCCACAAACTCAATGTTCGTGTTAAACCCTTCAACCACATCTATTGTCAACAATACCACTCCCGGAAACGAAGGTTTTGTAAGCAGCTTGGCTCCAGGCACCCTATCTCGCGAAACAAACACCAATGCGACCTATCTCTATCCTGTTGGTTCAAGTGTGGCTGTTACCCGTTACAGACCAGTTGAGCTAACTCCTAATGATGCTAATGCGGCAACTTATACGGTACGTTTTGTAAATCACAACCCCGATATTGACGGGTTTAACCGAAATATAAACGATGGCCTCGTTTGTCAGGCAAACGATACTTTTTACCATGCTATACTTAGAACAACCGGAAACTCACCTGCTGATATTCGATTACATTACATTGCAGGTACCGATGGCAATTATGATGGTATGGCACATTGGAGAACAAACAATAACCAGTGGAATGATATGGCCACTACCACACCCGGAACGGCCGGTATTTTTGCCACCCTTACCCGAAGTACCTGGCAATTTGCAAATCCGGGAGAGCCTTATGTGTTAACAGAACAAGCTCCACTTGCTCCTACTATTTCTGGTGATACCATTTTGTGCATAGGTTCAACTTCAACCACCTTCACTGCTTCGGGGGGAAACGGAAATTATATTTGGACAGTACCTCTTGGCGTTGTAATTATAGATAGCACTTCTAATAGTATAACTGTAAACTGGAATACAGGCCCCGGCACGGTTTCTGTTATTTCGGCCAGCCAGTCAGGTGGATGTAATTCGGCCCCGGCTTCACTTAATATTAATGTATATACAGGCCCCTCAGCCTACGGATATAGCGATACAAATAGGGTTTTTGCTAACCATCCTATTTTGTTTACCGATACAAGCCAAGGAAACCCTATTTCTTGGAACTGGGATTTTGGTGACGGCAGTTCTTCTACCGTTCAAAATCCATGGCACACTTTTCCTGGACCAGGAACTTATCAGGTTGTACTTACTGTAGTAGATTCTAATGGATGCTCTGATACAGCTCACATTTGGATAGAAATTATTGATGGTATATTAATTCCTAATGTATTTTCTCCAAATGGAGATGGGAGTAATGATGTGTTCTTTATATCGGGTGGTGGTTTTGAAGAGTTTGAGATAAAAATATTTAACCGTTGGGGTTCCCAAATGTTTGAGGCAAAAGCTCCTCAAATTGCATGGGAAGGAAGAACTAATGCGGGTCTTGAAGTTTCTGCCGGAACTTACTACTTTACGTTAACAGCAAAATCTAAAACCACCGATTACAGTACAACAGGATACATTACGGTGTTCAAGTAAAGTAGAATTAGCAAAAATCGCTTAAAATTTTATCGGCCAAAAAAGAGGAAAGTTTAATGTAGCTTTCTTTCGTCCAGCCGGCTATGTGAGGGGAAAGGATTACATTATCGTTGTTTGCCAATAAACGAAATGCTTCCGGAAGTTCATCGTTGTTTAGATTTTCGAAACTTACTTTTTCGTATTCCAATACATCTAAACATGCTCCTTTTATTTTTCCATTTTTTAGGGCTTCAACTAAATGATTCGTGTTTACATTCTTCCCTCTGGCAGTATTAATAAGGTAAAATGGTTTTGCAAATTGATTGATAAATTCTTGATTTATGTAGTAAAGAGTTTCTTCTGTTAAAGGCAGGTGAATGCTTAAAATATCTGTTTTTTCAAAAACTTCCTGAAGTGAACATTCGGTAACATATTCGTTTCCGAAGTTTTTCTTGTATTTATCGTAAGCTAATATTTTGCACTGAAAACCTTTTAGTCTTTGAGCAAATGCGGCACCCATGTAGCCATAACCAATAATGCCAACGGTTTTATCTGAAATTTCAAGGCCTCTATTTTTTTCTCTATTCCAAATTCCCTGTTTTGCTTCAGTGTTGGAGCGGCATAGGTGGTTAAATAAAGAAAGTAACATTCCCAATGCATGTTCTGCTACAGCATCTCGGTTGCCTTCGGGCGAGTGGTAACATTTAATTCCCTTTTGTAAAGCATAAGGTAGATCAATGTTTTCCATTCCTGCTCCTGAGCGGGCAATAAATTTAAGTTGAGTGGCCTTGTCGATAAAAAAAGTATCTATCTTAAACCGGCTGCGAATAACAATTCCATCAAATTCGTGAATGATTTTTTCTACTTCAGTTTTGGTTTTTTGATATTCGTGCAGGCATACAAAGCCTTTTTCGGTAAGTCTTTGTTCTAATATAGGGTGAATGCTATCTAAAAAAAGTATTTTCAATGGGGTATGTATAGTAAGTGTCCGGCTAAGAAGTAAATAAATAAACCCGAAACATCGTTCATAGTAGTAATAAAAGGTCCGGTAGCCAATGCCGGATTGATATCGTATTTATCTAGAACCAGTGGAACAAAAGTGCCCAAAATAGTAGCAAATACGATGACAGAAATTAGTGCAATACCAACGGTTAAGCCAAGCTGAAAAGAATCATTTAAGAAGAAATTGTAGGTAAAAATAATGGTAGAGCATACGATACCATTTACTAAACCCACCAAAAGTTCTTTAAAAAGTTTCGGTAAAATGCCCGTAAATCCTAGTGAGTTGTTTGCCAATCCTTGTACTACAATTGCCGAGGATTGCACTCCTGCATTTCCACCCATGGCGGCAATAAGCGGAATAAAAAGAGCCATTTCCGGGTAGATTTGAATTTCGGATTCGTAGTTCCCAATGATGCGAGAGCCTAAAATTCCGCCCAATAATCCGATTAAAAGCCATGGTAAACGCGAACGACTTAATATCCAAACACTGTCGCTATGTTCTACTTTTTCTGAGATACCCGATGCTAATTGGAAATCTTTTTCTGCTTCCTCTTTTATAACATCTACTACGTCATCAATGGTAATTCGGCCAAGAAGCCGGCCTAATTTATCTACTACCGGAACGACTACCAAGTCGTATTTTTCCATAATGTTAGATACTTCTTCGGAGCTAGTAGAGGCTTCTACGAAAACAATATCTTTCTTGTAAATGCCGCTTACTTTGGCTTCCTCGGGTGTTAGCAGCAGTTTTTTCAAAGAGAGCAAACCTAGCAATTTTCCTCTGTCGTCAATCACATAGGTGGTATAAACATCTTCAATTTCTTCGGCCTGTTTTCTTACTTCCTTTATGCATTTTTGTACACTCCAATTGATGTTAACGGCAATAAGTTCTTTTGCCATCAGTCCCCCGGCAGTGTCTTCATCGTAATTCAGCAAATCTACAATATCACTGGCCTGTTCGGCATCTTCAATGTGCGAAATTACCTCGTCTTTAACGGAGTCGGGAAGTTCCGAAATAATATCGGCAGCATCGTCCGATTCCATGTTTTCGATAAAATCCTGTGCAATTTCTTTTGAGGTAAATTGTGTAAGAAATTTTTCGCGAACATCTTCTTCCATTTCTACCAATACATCTCCTGCAATTTCTTTGTCGAGAAATTGATAGAATTGAATGGATTCTTCCGAGTCTAACTGGTCTAAAATTTCGGCAAGGTCGGCAGGGTGGAGGGTGCTTATCTTTTCCTGAATAAAAGATTGGTTACCAAGTTTTATAGCACCTCGTAATTCATCTAAAAATTCTTTGGTAAGTTCAAAATTCATTCACCCTTTTTTTAAGAGTGCAAAGGTAGTATAATTAGCGTTTTAATCTTGTGCTTGAGATTAAGATATCATTTCTGTAATGGAAACAAATTCTTCTACACTAAGTTGTTCGGGGCGTTTATTAAAAATGGATAACGATACGATTTCTTGTGGTAGCAGGGTTTTTAAAGAATTACGGAGAGTTTTTCTTCGTTGATTAAAAGCGGTTTTTACCACTTTTTTAAAAAGGATTTCGTTGCAGGGTAGCGTGTGGGTTTGGTTTCTGCAAAGGCGGAGAACACCCGACTTTACTTTAGGTGGTGGATAAAATTCGTTTTCGTTTACAGTAAATAAATATTCGATGTGGTAATAAGCTTGCATTAAAACACTTAAAATGCCATACTCTTTATTGCCTGGTTTAGAGGCTATACGTTGGGCCACTTCTTTCTGAAACATACCTACTACTTCGGTTACCTGATTTTTATTTTCGTAAACTTTAAAAAGTATTTGCGAAGAAATGTTGTACGGAAAATTGCCAATAATAGCAATAGGGTTATTTTTGAAATACAGATTCAGCGACATTTTTAAAAAATCGCCTTCAATTATTCGGTTGGTAATTTCGGGAAAATGGTTTTTAAGATAATGTATAGATTCCTTGTCTATTTCAGCTACCCATGTTTTAAAAGTTGTGTTTTTTATAAGAAATTGGGTAAGCACACCCATGCCGGGTCCAATTTCTAATACAGTAGAATAAGAGCCATGTTGAGTAAGTGAATTGACTATGGTTTCGGCAATTTCTATATTTTTTAAAAAATGCTGACCTAAATGTTTTTTTGGTTTTACCTTGCTCACAATAAAGTTTTAATTAGCCTTATCTAATCTATTATTTCAAGAATGGTTCTGAACGCAGCAAACTTACCTCTGTATTTTTCAGAATGTTCTTTTTGCAACGAACCTGCAAATTTTTCCTGATATTGGTTTAATTCGTTTATGGAATTACAGGTGTATTGAATGGCGTATGTGATGCCTGTTTCATCGGGTTGTGTAGAGAGTATTTTACAAATTTTATAATGGGTAAAACAACCGGTTTGCATTACATTGGGTATATGGTAATTTCTCATCCATTCCAGCCAGTTTTCATGCTCGGACGGGTCTATACTAATTGTAACATTGTAGATAATCATTTTTCTAGTAGTTTATCAAAATCATCAGAGGCTGAGTCGCCTCTGAGTGTTCGGAATCTTTTACGTGCTTCAATTACAAAAATACTTCCGGTATAATTGGTAAATAGTTGTTTGTAATAGTTCATTGCTTTTTCTTTATCGTTGAGGTGTTTTTCGTAAAGTTCGGCAAGGTAAAAAAGGGCATTATCGCTCCATATATCGTATGAATAATCTTTTAAAATTTCTGAATAATAGAAAGCAGCTTTTTGAAATTCTTTTTTCTTTAGCATGATTTGGGCTTTCCGGTAAATAATTTCATCGTTTAGGCTATGACTTGGAAAGGCGGTAAGAAGTGTATCGTATTTCAATAAGGCTTCATCGAATTTGTTTTGGTAAATAAGTAAATCGGTTTGTGCAAAAACAAAAAGGGGTAGGGTGTTAGTATCTAGGGTAGTGTTGTCGGTAATTAGTAAAGAGAGTTCAAGGGCATCATTTGCAATGAGCTTAGAGGTAGAGCCTTTTAGAACATCTAATTGTGCTTTTGCCCATTTAAAATTTCCGGTGTAGTAAGAAATTTTTGCATTTTTAAACTTTGCATCTTCTCCCCATATGTCGTACTTAAATTCTTTTTCAACCTGAGAATAGAGAAGAGAGGCTTCCCAAATTTCTCCAGTTAAGAGGTTTACATCGGCCAGTAGAATTTTTGCTTTAGCTTTATCATGTCCTTTTAGTTGTGGCAGAAGCAGAATTTCGTTAATAGTTTGTATTGCTTCTTTGTATTTATAAAGGTAAAATGCTTGTAGTTGGGCGTAGCCGAGTAACAAGGGAATGGTGGAGTGGCTTTTTCCTAAATCATTAATGGCTGCAATGTAGTTTGTTTCCAGTAGGATTAAATCGTTTGGGGTGTAGGCTCCTGAGGTGGTAATTTTTAAATGTAGTACGTTTACTAATTCCATGCGAGCATTAAGGTAGTTGAATGAATTTCTACCTTTTTTAATAATGTATTCGTAGCATTCGGTGGCGGCATCGTAGTTTTTGTCGGAGAGGGCCAACATGCCTAATTCCATTATTCGGTAACCATCTTCGTTTAATTTTTTATCTAGAGCTTTAGCTTGTAACAGGGCGGCTGTGTGGTTTTTTTCTTGAACATAAAACCAAATAAGTAGTTCGGAAAAAATAGTTTTGTCTGAATTTTTTTGAATTCTTTTCAGTAGTTCGGATTTCAGTAGTTCTGTTTTTTTAAGGTCGGGGTCGGGGGCAAGTTCGTTTTGCAACGCATTTTGTACACTTTGAATATACGAATCGTGAATAAGGAGTAAGTCTAAGTATTCGCCAATCATTAAATCGAAATTGCCGTTTGCTTTGTAAACAGAGGCTAGTTCCATATTAAATGGGTAAAAGCCTTTCAGTAGTTTACGGCCTTTAAGATAGGTATTGATAGCGTATTCGAATAATTTTTTTCTGGCAAAAGCATTGGCGAGTTCAGTTATTTGTTTTTGGTCGATAGAAAGTTCCTTAATGCTTTTTTCATATTGTTGGGTTGCCTTCGTTTTGTTTCCGGCTTCTTCGTAAACGGAGCCTAAATCAACTAAATATTGTAAGCGGGTAGGAAATCTGTTGAGTTGTTTTTCGGCAAGTTTTTCGGCTTTTTTAAACTCTCCCAGTTTAATGTAGCAAACTAGCAAGTTATCATAATAGTATTCAATACCGCTTTTATTGTACAATTTTTCTAAATAGAACGAGGCTTTTTCATATTCGCCCTCTTGCATATGCTGCATAGCTAGTTCGGCATCGTTGTTATTTTGAGAAAAAATTAAAATAGGATAAAACCCAAAAAGAAAGAGGATTGCGAATAGTATGATTTTTTTGAAGTGCATTGAGCTTAAGGTCGCATATTTTGTGCCGTTTTTATGCTATCTACAATGTGCAGTACTTTTGGATGCAAGGTATCAAATCTTAAAAAATAGGTTTGAATCGTATTCACGTTTTGGTCAATGGTGTTGCATATAGTTAATACTGCATTTTGCTCGGTGGTAAAGTATGTTAACACTTTGTCTTCCGGTATGCTTTTATTTTCTAAATCTTGTTTTAAGTTGCTTAACTGGGAGCGGGTGTATTCAATATCTTTTAAAAATTTTGAGTAGTTTCCAATAAAATTTCGGTACACCTTTTTTTTGGGGAAAGCGTAATCGGAAAGCATCATGGCCATATCCATGGAAAAAGTATCTTTATAGTTTTCGGTAATAAAATCCATATTTTTTTGCATTTCCGCTTTAATGGTTCTTACCTTGGCGGTGTCGGTTGAGGCAAGTTGTTGTTCGGCTATATTTAAGAGGTTGTGCAAACTATCTAATGCACTAATTTCTTTTTGGTATTTTCCGCTTTGGCAGGAGAATAAAAGTGTTGAAATAATGAAGGTAAATAGGATTAAATATTTCATTTTAATTTAATTTATTAGTTCGAAGCCTGTGTATGGTACAAGGTGCGAGGGAATTTTAATACCGTTGGGAGTTTGGTTATTTTCCAGCAGAGCGGCAACAATTCGGGGTAATGCCAACGCACTACCGTTAAGGGTGTGTGCCAATTGAGTTTTTCCTGTTTTATCTTTGAATCGTAATTTTAGTCGGTTAGCCTGAAAGGTTTCGAAATTAGAAATAGAACTTACTTCGAGCCATTTTTTTTGTGCAGCGGAAAATACTTCCATATCATATGTTAATGCTGAAGTAAAGCCCATATCGCCTCCGCAAAGTTTTAATGTTCTAAAGGGTAGTTCTAGCTTGGTTAATAAACCTTTTACATGTTCTACCATTTCTTGTAAAATAGTATAAGAATTTTCGGGATTTGCGATTTGTACAATTTCTACTTTATCGAATTGGTGTAAGCGGTTTAGTCCTCTAACATCTTTTCCGTATGATCCGGCTTCTCTTCTAAAACAAGGAGTGTAGCCAACCTTTTTAATGGGTAATTCGTTTTCTTTGAGAATTACATCGCGGTAGATGTTGGTAATGGGCACTTCGGCTGTTGGAATCAGGTAAAAATTATCAGTGGCAGCGTGGTACATCTGCCCTTCTTTATCGGGTAACTGCCCGGTACCATAGCCGGAAGCTTCATTAACCATTAATGGAGGTATTACTTCAGAGTAACCGGCTTTGATGGCTTCGTCTAAGAAAAAACTAATTAATGCTCTTTGCAACTTTGCTCCTTTTCCTGTATAAACAGGAAATCCGGCTCCGGTAATTTTATTTCCCAATTCAAAATCGATAAGATTGTATTTAGATGCCAAATCCCAGTGGGCAAGTGCTTCTTCGGGTAGTTGAGGAACATTACCTGAGGTAAAAACTATTTCGTTATCATCGGCTGTTTTTCCTTTAGGAACCGAATGGTGTGGGGTGTTTGGCAGGGTGTATAAAAGAGATTTTATTTCTTCTTCTAGTTCTGTAATCTTTGTTTTCAGCTCTTGCGTATTGTTTTTTAAAAGGATAGTCCTTTCTTTGTTTTTATTAGCTTCTTGTGTTTTGTTTTCTTTTATCAATAGGCCTATTTGTTTGGCCAACAAGTTTGCTTCTGCAAGCAAATTATCCATTTCAGTTTGCTTATTTTTTCTTTCACTGTCCAATTCAAGCACTTTGTTTAATAATGGAGAGGCTTCAATATTTCTTTTGGAGAGCCTTTCTATGGCGTCATTAGTATTTTCTCTCAGGTACGAAAGGGTTAACATATAGATATATTTAAGGAGTACAAATTTAATAGAATATAGCGAAGTGTGTAAAAAAAAACTCCTGCCATACAAGTTATAGCAGGAGTATAAAAATATTAAAGACGATGATTAAGCCTGAGCCGGTATAACCGAAACATAAGAACGGTTATCCTTTTTTTTCTTAAAAAGAACTTTTCCGTCTGATAATGCAAAGATGGTATGGTCTTTACCTAAACCTACATTTTCGCCCGGATGGTGCTTTGTGCCACGTTGACGAACGATAATATTTCCGGCTTTTACTTCTTGTCCGCCAAATATTTTAATACCTAGGCGTTTACTTTCCGATTCACGTCCGTTTTTACTACTCCCGGCTCCTTTTTTATGTGCCATAATTTATAATTTACTTAAAAGTTATTCTTCTGTTGTTTTTTTTGTGCTACGTTTCGTTTTTGGAGCTGTTGCCACTTCTTCATTTGCCACATTTTCGGTAGCAGCTGTTTTTGTTTTTTTGCCACCACTTTCCGAAATAGCCTCTATTTGTATCTTGGTTAAATACTGGCGGTGTCCGTTTCTTACTTTGTAGCCTTTTCTTCTTTTTTTCCTAAAAACAATTACTTTGTCTCCTTTAAGGTGTTCTACAATTTTAGCCGAAACCAAAGCGCCCTCTAACGCAGGGGTGCCTACTTTTATTTTTCCTTTGTCATCAATCAAAAGAACTTGATTAAACTCAACTTTAGAGCCCTCTTCACCTTCTAAGCGGTGCACAAAAAGCTGTTGATTTTTTTCAACTTTAAATTGTTGCCCGGCTATGTCAACGATTGCATACATAATGTGTTGTATAAATATTAAATGGGTTGCGAAGTTACAAAAGATTTTTATTGTTGCAAGTATTATGTAATAAAATTGTAAATATTACTTTCGCCTCATGATGTTAAGGTTAATTGCGTTGCTGCTTACCGTGTTAATTTGTAGGCTATTATATTCTCAGGAAAAACAATTGATGCTGTATGATAGTCTTTCTTCTCAGATTATGGTAAAAATAAAATCGGGCAAAAAAATTAAATATTCGTTGAAAGGAGAAAGCAAAGAAATCAAAACAAAGGTTAGTATAATTGAAGAAGATTTTATGATTACCCGAAGGGATACGGTATATTTTGAAAGCATGAATACTCTGTCGGTTAGAAAATTAGATTTCGTTAAGTTTATTTTATTGGCATATTGTGTGGGCTCTTCCTCTTACTTTTTCATTAAATACCCTTCTATAGAAGCATTTAATAAAGCAAGCACTTTTGCAAAGGTGTGGGGTGTTAGTGGTTTGTTAACCAATATTCCGGCATCGGTTTATCTTGCCATAAATCCGTACAGTTACAAGGTGTATTATTTAAGTAAAAAAGGTACTTGTATAAGGGTGTTAGAACCCTAATAAAGGTCTTTTACTTTTTATTTACCATGTAAACAGCGAATAGAATAAGGGTAATAAATAATAAGTGAAGTAGATTCAGGCTTTCTCCATCAAGCCAACCCCAAAAAATAGCTGTTATGGGGATTAAGTAGGTAACCGATGAGGCGAAAACTGCCGAAGTGTGTTTAATTAAGAAGTTAAATACAAGTACAGCGAGTGAGGTGCCTATGGTAGAGAGTATAAAAATGTAACCTAGGGCAGAAGCGGCATGTGGGTTGTTTTTGGTTACGGCAATAAAATCAGTTGTAAAAAGGTAAGTGCCAATGGGAATTCCAATAAAAAAAAAGGCCATAGAAGTAACAATCATAGCATCGGTTTGCTGAAGATGGGTTTTAATTGTATTTACACTAATGGCGTAGCACAAAGTGGCGGCAATTACCAGTAAGCCATAAAGAAGGTTGTTACCAAAATGCTCAATCCCTCCGGCCCATATTAGGCCCACTGCACCAATTAAACCAAGCACAACGCCAATTATTTTAGCAAATGTAACGTGTGTTTTAAAAAATAAGGCTCCAATAAGTATGGTAAACAAAGGAGTAAGCGAATTGAGCATTCCCGATAAAGAGCTGCTTATACCCGTTTGAGCAGAAGTAAATAAAA
This sequence comes from Flavobacteriales bacterium, assembly GCA_013359255.1. Taxonomy (GTDB): domain Bacteria; phylum Bacteroidota; class Bacteroidia; order Flavobacteriales_E; family Vicingaceae; genus BCD5. The sequence continues at coordinate 81,890 of JABWCF010000009.1, read as the reverse complement.
AGGCAGGAATTCCATTTCCAAATAAGCCCACTATCACGAAAAAAGGAATTTTCTTTTTATCTACGGCACGAAGATATTTTATAAAAAAAGGAAACAGAGAAATAAAAGCGATAAAAATTCTTAGCGAAGCTACTTGGTTGGCTGAATAAACCTCCATGCCCCGTTTCATTAAAATAAAAGAACTGCCCCAAATAAACGCAAGCACAAACAGTATAAAAAGTTGCCATTTTTTGTTTGATAGCACAATAAATAGAATTATAGCAGATTTAACTTTTTTTAAAGAATTACCCGGTGCAAGATTAAACCAAAAATTATTAATTTTGGTCTGTGTTACAAGAAACATTGTATATAGAGGGAATGAGTTGTGGGCATTGCGTACAACAAGTAAAAAATATTATAGAAAAACAAACCGGAGTGATACAGGCAGAGGTTAATTTAATTGAGAAACAAGCCTCTGTGAAGTTTGACGAAAAAGTAACTTCACTTGACATCATAAAATCGGTAATAAACCAATCAGAAATATTTAAAACCAAATAAGTATGAAAGTAAAAATCGTTGCTATCTTCATTGCATCTGCTCTTTTATTTAGTTTATCATGCAGTCCCAAGCAAGAGGCTGAAATTCAGAAAACAGAAGTAGCTACTGAGAATAGGGCAACATTGCATCTTGCAGTAGAAGGAATGGTATGTGCCAGTGGGTGTGCCAAAGGAATAGAAAAGGAATTGAGTACTGTAAATGGTATTGTAAGTTGTGAAGTAGATTTTGAATCAGAAAGTGCAACCGTTATTTACGATAAATCGAAGCTTGAAGAACGCGATATTATTGCACTGATAGAAGATATAAACGAGGGCCAATACACCGCCACCGTAGTCTCCGAAAATGCCGTGCCTGCCAGTGCGGATACGGCCAAAATAGTAAGTTCGGCAAATACAACAGAAAAAATGGGTGGATTTGACGGCACAAAACCAAAAACAGAATTTATTTTGCCACTTTTGTTAAGTTATATTCTGAATAATATTGCAGGGTAATTTTTATAATGATTAATATTGAAGCGGCTTTTGCCGCTTTTTTTATTTTAAGAAATGAAAACTTATCAAATTTACTTATCCGGAAGTTGGGTTTCAAGTTCACAAGAAATTGAAATTAAAAATCCATACAATTCAAAGAATATTGCACACACTTATTTGGCCTCAGCAGAGCAGGTGGAGGAAGCTATTTATAAGGCTCAACAAATAGAGGAAGAGTGTTCACTTATACCCACTTATTTGCGGTACAATGCATTAATGTTTATTTCAAACGAAATCAATAAGAAAGCCGACTATTTGGCAAAAATAATTTCGGCCGAAAGTGCAAAACCCTACAAATATGCAATTTCTGAAGTGCAACGAGCGGCATTTACGTTTTTAATAGCAGCCGAAGAATGCAAACGATTACCTAAAGAATATCTTTCTATAGATTGGCAACCCGGATTAGATAACAAGGAGGCTTGGGTAAAATATTTTCCGGTGGGTGTTGTTTCAGGCATTACCCCATTTAATTTCCCTCTGAATTTGCTTGCTCATAAAGTTGCTCCTGCTATTTCAGCAGGTTGTCCTATTATTATAAAACCCGATTTACGCACTCCAATTTCTGCCTTGGAATTAGCTGAAATTATTCACCAAACTGAATTACCCAAAGCCATATTTTCTGTTTTACCTACAACACATGATGTGGCAGCACCTTTAATTGCAGACAATCGAATTAAATTATTAAGTTTTACGGGCTCGCCAAAGGCTGGGTGGGCAATGAAAGCAATAGCCGGAAAGAAAAAGGTAGTGTTGGAACTGGGTGGTAATGCCGGAGTAATTATTAGCCCATCAGCTCACTTAAATGCCGCATTATCGAAGTGTGTAAACGGAGCCTTTGCATATTCAGGTCAGGTTTGTATACATACACAACGTATATATTTACACGAAACCCTATTTGATACATTTACGGAACAGTTTATTGAAAAAGTTAAATCATTAAAACAGGGAAGTCCGGAGAATTCCGAAACGGAAATTTCGTGTATGATAGACGAAGCGAATGCAGTAAGAGTAGAAGAATGGGTTAACGAAGCGGTTTTGCAAGGGGCTAAGTTGCTATGTGGAGGTAAGCGCAGGGGTAATTTTATGGAACCAACTGTACTTACCGATACCCATGCATCAATGAAAGTAAATAGCTGCGAAGTATTTGGTCCGGTTGTGATAATAGAAAAATATTCTTCATTTATGCAGGCTGTAAGTGAAGTAAATCATTCCTCTTTTGGCTTGCAGGCAGGTCTTTTTACCGATTCGCAGAGCGAAATAGATATTGCTTTTAATCGGTTAAAAGTTGGAGGAGTTATAATAAATGATGTACCAACATTTCGTGCCGATCACATGCCCTACGGAGGAATTAAAGATTCGGGGCTTGGAAGAGAAGGTGTAAAATATGCTATAAATGATATGCTTGAGGCTAAGGTGCTTGTAAGAACAATAGAAAAATAGATTTTATTTTCTTGTAATAAAAAAGCATTAGGGCAGAAAACTATTTGATAATTCTTTTTATTACCACATATTTACCTGTTCTGCTTTGAACCTGTTCTAAATCGGAATTACATTTATCCCATAAACCTTCTTTTATTTCCATCTCTACCGTAATTCCTTTATTTAGGAAGGGTTTCAACTCATCAGATTTTACAGAACTTTCGCACAATTTTATAAAATAGTCTTGAATGGAGCAGCGTAAATAATATTCCTTATATGGTTGTATTTTACCTATTTTATTTTCAAAAGCTATTTCTATTAGTTCGCAGGTGGTGTAAGGATTATTCGGGTCTTTCTCTCGTAGAGGTATATTCTCTTTTTTTTGCACTTTGCATGAAGTGGTAAGTAAAAGAAGGCTATAAAATACCAAAAACAGAAAAAATTTTTCCATATTAAATGGCTTCAAATGTAATGATGTAATGAGTTCCATTTTTATTAAGGTTTCTTTTAATGTTGCCATTTAATTGTTCTGTAAGGCTCGCAATGAGCTGAAACCCGAGTGTGTTGCTGTTAGAAATAGAAATGGTTTTCGGAAATCCTTTCCCGTTATCACCAATAAGCATGGTGTATTGATTGTTCGGAACTTTATTTATGTGGATGTATATTTTTCCATTAGAGTTTCCTGTAATTCCATATTTAAGTGTATTGGTTATTATTTCGTTAATAATAAGTCCAAGTGGAATCGCTGTATTTATATTAAAATTTTCAGTAACCTTAATGTCTATGGTAACATTGTTCTTTTCTCCTTTTACGTTATGAATAAGTTTGGATACCAGCTCTAAAAGATACTGATGATAATTGATTTTAGAAAAATTTTCTGATTTGTAAAGCATTTCGTGTACCTTGCACATAGATTCTATGCGGGCTTTACTTTGGTTTAGAATATTGGTAACAAAAGCATCGTTTACACTGTTGGCCTGCAAGTTTAACAAGCTACTAATAATTTGTAAATTGTTTTTTACTCTGTGGTGTATTTCTTTTAACAGAGTTTCTTTTTCTTCAATATTTTTTAAAATGGTTTGTTCTGCTTTTTTCTTTTCTGTTAAATCTCGCCAAATGGTATTAATAAGTGTTTTGCCTTTAAACTTGAAAGAAGATAACCATACCTCTACCGGAAAATTTTCTCCGTTGGCTCTGGTGTGTATCCATTCAAAATGATGACTGCCATTTTGTATGGCAAGTGCCATCATTTCTTGTGCTTTTTCGTATGAGTATCTGCCATCGGGTTGTTTTTCTGGCGATAATTCTGAAGGGTGGGTATTGAGTAATTCTTCTTTATTTTTATATCCAAGCATTTTTACCACCGCCTTATTACATTCTACAAACGTATGGTCTTCAATAACTAAAATAGCATCGTCCGACATTTCAAACAAGGATCGGTATTTCGACTCGTTATCTTTGGCAACAGTTTTAAATTTTTTAAGTTCTGTGATTTGTTTTTTTAGTTCCCTCATCAGTAAATCTTTATCGGCAATCTGTTTTTTGATTTTTAAAACAGATGGTGTATAAGATGAAGTATGAACTTGTTTTTTCAGACGAAAAAAAATTTGTAATGTTCATGTAAAAGTAAGAAAATTAAATAGTTGTGCAAAAAAAATAATTCCTTGTATACAGTACAAATAATGAAATTAAATTCTTGAATTAATTCATTAAGCAAGCCATTTTTTCTGTGGCTTTTTTCCAGCTATAGGTAGAAAGTATAAATGTGCGACCGTTGTTTGCAATAGTATAATAAACCGATTTGTTTTCGAGAAGAAGTAATATTTTTTCAGCAAATTCTTGGGTTGTTTGGGCTATAAGTATTTCTTTATTTTGCTGGGCGCCAAGAGCATTGTTTACTAAATCGGAAGTAATACACGGAATACCCACGGCCATAGCTTCTAATAATTTATTTTGCAATCCGCTGCCTAATTGCATGGGAGCAACAAAAATTTCAGATGCATTGTAATAATCGGCCATATTTTCTACCCAACCTGTAATTTCAACAAATGGCGATTGTAGTTTTTTAATTTCTGCCGTAGGATTAGCTCCGGCAATAGCCACTTTTACATTGGGTTTTATTTTCCAAACCAAGGGCATTATTTCTTTTACCAAGTACTTTGCAGCATCGATATTAGGAGGGTATGACATGTTGCCCGAAAAAATAAGCTGATATTTTTTTACACTTTTTTCTTTTGGAGTAAAATGCTCGGCATCTACTCCGTTTTCTATTATATGTATTTTATAATTTTCGGGGTGTACTATCAGGTTTCTGTCTTGCTCAGAAATAATCATTCGGTTTTCGAAAAATCCAAAAATATCATGCTCGTATAGTTTCAATCTGCGGGTTTCTATTCTCAATAATGGTTTCAGATAAAAGGGGGCTTTGTTTACTCTTCTTTCCATGCCTCTTGATAGGGCATCCATATAATCTATGGTTTTAGGTATGCTAAGATCTTTCACATATTCACTCATTCTTACCAATTGACAAAAGATATGATCGGGTTTTATTTGGTTTAAGCGTTCTTCTATTTTGTTTTTTGCAAAAGGAAAGTAAAAATAGGCTACCTGTAAGGGGAGTTTACTGAAAAATAAATTTCTTATTAAATTAAACAGAATGGCCGCTTTTGAAATTTTTATAATAAAAATCTCTTTGCAATATAAATTCAGAATGTTCGGGGCATCCGCATGAACTGCTTTGTCGGATAAGGCACACAAATAAATATCGTACTGTACCGACAATTCTTTAATTTGATGAAAAGCTCTTAGTTTATCCCCTTTTTCGAGTGGGTAGGGAACACGAGAAAGCAGAAAAAAAAGTTTTTTTCGCTTATTCATCTTCTTTTAATTTATTGATGAATGTGATAAAATCGTGCATTACTTTCCTGTTTCCATATTGTTCCGCAGCCAACTTTTGTGCTTCTAAACTTATGCTAATTGCTACTTCTGGATTTAAAATGCAATATTTAATATAATTTATAAACTCATTCTCCGATTGAGCAATAAATATATTTTTTTGATGGGTGTATGGTATACCTTCGGCTGCTTTTGGAGTAGCAATTATAATTTTTCCTGCAGCCATTGCTTCTATAATTTTAATGCGTACTCCGCTTCCGTTAAACAGAGGAACCGGCATTATAAAAAAGGGCTCTATAAATTTTTCTGCATTTTCAACTTCGCCATGGCAAACAATATTTTTTCCTTCCCATTCCTTTCTGTTCATGCCTTTTCCAGCAATGTGAAATTCAATTTCTGAATCGAAATCAATGATTTTACCCCATACGTTTTTTATAAACCATTTTAAACCAATTATATTGGGCTCCCATTCAAAAGAGCCAATAAAAAAAAGTTTTTTGGAAGTTGCGATTTTGGGCAGAGAATCGTTTATCGAAAATGGAATGTACGATACCCTTTTATTTTTTGAAATGTTTTTAATTTGAATGGCATTTTCAGGGCTGATGCAGGCTATTCCGGTTACTTCAGTAAGGAAGTTTATTTCGTATTTTTTTAATCGTTTGGCAAGATGTTGAAGATATAATTTTTTAAAAATATTTTTTTCGGTCTTGGCATGGGCTTCCCACAATTCGTACTCTATATTGTGAGCTCTGTAAATTACGGGGCATGTGGTATTTTTTAGAATTGTAGGCAAATAGGGTGTGGTGTATAAACTGTCTAAAATAATGGCATCAAACTTATTTTGTTGTAAGGATTGCTTTACGAGTTGGTGCATTTTTGGGCTATCAAAACGAGTAATATTGTACGATTTATTTAGAATAAATGCAAGAACGGCTTTGATAAAATTGGGTTTGGTATTAATGAATACCGATTTTGTTTTTTCTGTTAAGGAAGGAGGAAATGAAGCAATATTAAACGGGTGCTTTTGTGTGGCAATACATAGTAATTGTACCTCATTTCCCTGCAGTATAAGTCCATTGGTAAGAGCTGCCATGGCCTTGCAGCCACCATCTTTTCCGGGAAAAGGTGGTTTAGAGGTTACTTGTAAAAGATTCATTTTTTTTACGCCAGTTTTTGGGACTCATTAGATGAACCACTTTTTTTAAGCTTTCAATATAATTATCAATGCTAAATAAACCAGAATCGCTGGCCGCTTTCCACGTAAAGAAAATGCCCATGGGTAAAAATACTATTGTAGCGATCCACATACCCTGCCAAGAGGGCAATACTACTTCTTTGGTCATCTTTTCTCCGCTGATAGAAAGTATGTGAAAGAAAATGAAAAAGATTACAGACATTACTACGGGCATTCCTAATCCACCTTTTCTAATAATAGCACCTAATGGAGCACCGATGAAGAATAAAATTAAACAAGCAATTGAAAGTGTAAACTTTCGATGCCATTCTATTTCGTGTTGAATGTAATAATTAAACATTCCGGCTTTTTCTTCTATGTAAAGATTAGTTCGGTTGGCAACGGTACGAGCCAACGAAATAGCATTGGAATAAATTCTCCCTTTATCGAAAAAAGAGAGGGTGTCAATGTATTTATCGAAAGCAAGATTATTTAATTTGTACTGGGAGGAATCATTTGTAATATTCTTAGCCTGGCTAGTGTCTTTGGGTAAAAAATCATTTAAGTAAGAGGGATTAAAATAAACCATACTTTCTTTTAAACCTACTAAATGCATTATTTTTTTACGTTCAAATTGTTTGTTGATAGTATCCATGGCATCGCTAAGCTGAGTGATGTTAAGCATTTGGTAGTTATCTTTAAAAAGATCTTCATCGGTACGCGACATCTTAAACTCGGAAAGATCTAGCACTATTTGTGTGTTTTTAAAGTATCTTCTGTAAAATGGAAATGTGGGTTTAGAAGGGTCTTTATCCATTTGTTCTACGTAGGAACTACCATTGTGTAAAGTCATTACAGCATATAATTTATCGGGGGTAATTTGCATCATACCCGAATCGGCAATGGTAACAATACGGTTTCCATTTCTTTCTCTATGGTCGTATAGCATTAAACCGTATAACACTTCGTTGTTCCCTTTTTTTCTTTTTTCTTTAATACGAATAGAAAAGCCTTCTATTTCATTATAAAATCTACCCGGTTTAATATCAACGGCCGGTTTTTTTTCGCGAATATCGTAGAAGAGTGAATTCATTTTAAGATTGGCCACAGGCAAAACGTAGTTAGAAAACAAGAAGGCAGAAATAGATAAAAAAAATACAAATACAATAAGCGGTTGCATTACTTTCATAAGTGACACTCCTGCGGCCTTAAAGGCAACCAGTTCGTACTGTTCGCCAAGATTGCCCATTGTCATTAGAGAAGATAAAAGAATAGCTAAGGGCAAGGCCATTGGCACAAAATGAGCCGAGGCGTAAATAAATAATTCTATGATGTAGTGCGTTTCAATTCCTTTTCCTACCATATCGTCTATGTACAACCATAGCCATTGCATAATAAGTACAAACAAGGCAATAAAGAAGGTAAGAATAAACGGACCTAAAAAAGATTTTAATATAAATTTTGATGCAGTATTCAATTCAATGGTATTGGTTAGCAAAGATACATATTCATGAATATTGCTAATTAACGCAATTCTATGGGTTTGATTACTTTTGTACGAAAATTATTTTTTAAATGATAAACGGGAAAAAAGTTATTGTAGTATTGCCTGCATATAATGCAGAACTTACGCTTGAAAAAACGTATAGTGAAATTCCATTTGATATTGTTGATGATGTGGTTTTAGTAGACGACCGTAGCAAGGACAATACCGTAGAAGTAGGAAAGAAATTAGGAATCAAAAACATTATACAACACGAGGTAAATAGGGGGTATGGAGGAAATCAAAAAACCTGTTACACTAAAGCTTTAGAACTTGGTGCCGATATAGTCATTATGCTTCACCCCGATTATCAGTACACCCCCAAGTTAATTCACTCAATGGCTTCTCTTATTTCTAACAACCTTTTTCATGTTGTATTGGGTTCTCGAATTTTAGGAAATGGAGCATTAAAAGGGGGTATGCCTTTGTATAAATATTTTTTTAACAGGGTACTCACTTTCACTCAAAATATTTTGGTAAACCAAAAATTATCAGAGTACCATACCGGGTATCGTGCATTTTCTAAAGAAGTATTGCTGAAGATTAAATATAATCGGAATTCCGATGATTTTGTTTTTGATAACCAAATGCTTTCGCAAATTATATATGCCGGTTATGATATTGCCGAAGTAACCTGCCCCACAAAATATTTTAAAGAAGCATCTTCTATAAATTTTAAACGGAGCATGGTATACGGAATGGGAGTACTCTTCACGTCCTGTTCACATAGGCTTTGTAAGTGGGGCATTTTAAAAATGGACCGATACGAACTCAACTTTTAGTCTCTCTTTTTGTAAAAAACAAAACCATTTTTTTCGTACAATTTTTCGAGTTGTGGGTAGTATTTCTCGTATTCTTTGGAGCGATTTATTTTTACTACACAATATACCGGAATGTTTGTATCTCTGCTTAATGCCCAATCTTCAGAATAGTGAGGAGGATTTAAACCGTATTTTTTTTGTGCATAAAACAAATGAGCATAGCTTTTAAATCCTAGGGGTAGAATAAAACATTCCTCGTTTCTTTTGCTTTTGTAAAATTCAATGGCTGCCCCTTGCGAGTATGGTTCTACTTTAGGAGCAATGAGCAGCATGGCAAGAGAGGTAGAAAGCAAAGAGGCAAAAAACAAAATAAGAACAGCTTTTGATATTTTTCTTTTACGATAGTACAAAAAGAAAAATATACCAATACATAATAGCACTCCTCCAATACTTTCAATGCCGCTCCAGTTTACACTTGTTTTAAAGGCTTCTTTCCCAAACTCATCCGAAGGAATATTTTGTGCCATTAAAAAAGGTTTTACTATTTCTATAAAAGGAACAGCAATTAAAATAAGCGAAAGGCTTAGCCCAACCAATGCAATTAGAAAAACGACTGTAGAATGTATTTTCTTTTCGGAGTAAAATAATTTATATAGAGCTATTGCCGAAAAAAAGGTTAATGGAAAATAACATAGAGAAGAGTAATGAACAATTTTAGTTTTAACGATAGAAAATAGAATTAGTACCACCCAAAACAACAAAAGCATGAAATAATGAAATGATTGTTGAAGCAACGTAATGGTATAATCTTTTTTTAGATAAGGAATAGCAAAAATAGAAGCAGGAAAACAGCCTGCTAAAAGAACAATAAAATGATAATAAAAAGGACCTCCGTGTCCGGCATCTTGAGTTTTAAACAGGCGAATTTGGTAAAGAATAAATTCAGAAATAATTTCGTAGTTACCATTCAATAATAATGCAAAGAACCAAATACCACCAATACCCAAAACAACTGCAAAATACAGAAATAGGTGTTTTAGTGGGGGTACATTTTTAAATCGGTTAAATAGTAAATAGATACTGTAACATAATCCAACAATTAATATGGCAACCGGTCCTTTGGTTAATACCGCAAACCCTAAAAATAAGGCCGAGGCCACAATTTGTAATAGTTGGCTGGGGTGTTTGTTTAGATACAAATACAAATGCCAGATGCTTAAAAAAATAAATAAATTAAACCAAGGGTCAATTATTCCGGATTTAAAATAGAAGAATGGCAGCAGCGAACCTATGTAAGCTAATACCCAAATAAGACCAAAATTTACATCGAATAATTTTTTACCTATTCGAAATAGAGCAAGTACGGTAAATGCTCCGCAAAGTGCATTTGGTAATCGTGCTGCGAATTCGTTTACACCAAAAGCTTTCATGGAAAGAGCTTGAAGCCAAAAAAAGAAAGGAGGTTTTTCCCAAAAGGGCATGTAATCAATTTGAACAATAGCATAATTTCCGCTAGCCAACATTTCGCGAGAGGCTTCGGCAAAATTGATTTCATCCCAGTCAAACAAATGTACATTTCCTAAGAAAGGTACAAAAAGGAATAGCGCAAATACAAATAATAGGTATTCTGTTTTATTTACAAACCATTTCATTTGCCTGCATTTTTTTTATTGGGGAAGATTTTTTTTAGAAACATCCAATGGTAAAATATCGGGTATACAACAAGAGCAGAACAAACCCCAATGGTACTACCTACAACTACATCTACTAAAAAGTGTTGAGATAAATACATTCTGGAATAAGCCGCCAATAATGCGTACAGTAAAAGAAAGAGTTGCAATTTAGTATTACTACCCGATAAAACAAGACAAGTAGCCAAACAAAAAGCTCCTGCTGTGTGGCCCGATGGAAAACTAAAATAACCGTGAATATCTACTCCTGGAACAATGTATAAATTAGACAGGTCGTTAAAAAAAACACTGGGTCTTAATTGTTCATGATAAATCACTTTTTTTAAAATTTGGGTTATAGCCGATGATATGCCAAAAGATACCAAAATAAAGAGGCTTCTTTCTTTGTTGAAGGCGAAAAATATAATTCCAATAAAAAGGATTAATAAGCCATCGGCTAAATGAGTAAAATAGGTAAAGAAAAAATCGAAAGAACTGGAATGAAACCGATTAATAAACAAGTGAATAGAGGCTTTGTCGAAAAATAGCAAAAGGCATAAAGAAAATGCTAAAATAATGATATAGGGGATAAAGAAAATGGCGTTTTTTCTGAGTAAACTCCTCATTCGTAGAAGCGAAAAAAATTAAGAGCCTAGAACCTGAAGTAATTTTGAAATTTGAGCATTCCAAAGTTGCACGGCATCTTCCATTTCATTTTCTTCGGCAAAGTCGGTAATGATTAAGGATACATCTTTGGTTAGTTCATCAATTTGAATTTTCATTTCAAAAAATGCATCGCTGTCAATATCACCTTCCCACTTAAAGCGAATAAATGCCCCTTGTTTTTTAGCAATTATGTGGGCTGTAGCACGGGTGTCATCATCCCAAATAAATTCCATTTCATCGCCTCTGGAGTTTATATCGTCTGCAAACCACTCGGAAAGGCCGCTTATAGTACTTAAGTAATTGTATAGAAGTTTAGGAGAAGCGTTTACCTGATATTCCAGTTCGTATATTTTTTTATTCGCCATGAGTTAAGGTTAAGAACTAAACAGAAAATACTGTATTCAAATATTGCTGCAAAGTACACTTAAAAGATTAAATATCAAAAAATATTTTGAAAAATAACAAAAAACCTATATTTGCAGCCTAAAATTGGCGAGGTAGCTCAGGTGGTTAGAGCGCAGGATTCATAACCCTGAGGTCGGGGGTTCAAATCCCCCCCTCGCTACTAAACGGGATATTTCAGATAAATCATCTGGTATCCCGTTTTTCTTTTCCTTTAAAGTCGCTGACAGATAAGAAGTTACAACGATAGGAGAAACCCATCTGGAAGTTAGATATTCGTCATTTTCAATATTGTACCGAATACCATCAGGAAACAGTAATTTCTGAACATTCTGTTTTTGAGAATAATCGTTCAAATTCCACGTAGTAGAGAGTTTTGAGGACAAATCCACTATAAAACTTATCGCCTTTTCCGGGTTAGATAATTTTAAGGCTGATTTTTCAATATCCTCCACTATTGTCCTTATTTCTGACTTAAATTTTTCAGACACCTTGTTATAAATATCCCGGTCAATTTCTCCACAAGCAAATCTCTCTTCCGTTTTGTAGAGCTTCTCTTTTATCTCATTTAACTGTACAGAAAAAGCCTCCTGCTTGGTTTTGCCGGATGAAGTTTCTTTGTTGTAAATATATTCCAACGCTTTTTTATAAACTTGGCTGTAAGTAGAATCCGCTGATTTGTTATCAAGAAGATGAACAAAGTTATTGTGCATGGTTTTTACACTCCTGTTGCAATGACATTTTACATCATTGCACTTGTAATAATAGATGTTCTTCTTTTTTACAATATAACCTGTAAAAGGTGATTCACATTTTTCACATTTAACGAATAGCTTCAATGGAAGATGCTCATTTTCTTTTTTCTGCTTATAACCTCCCCGTTTATTCAATTGGAATACTTTCAGGAACGTTTCTTTGGAAACAAGTGCAGGGTGCTTTCCTTCCGCTATCTCTCCGTTCAGCATATTATGCGAAATCAGTCCGCAGTAAAAAGGATTTCTAAATATTTCGCTGATCCTTTGAAATGGGAGAGTTAATCCCAATGCTTTTAGTTTTTCAACAATCTGTGGATTGGAATGTCCTTCCAGCCTCCACTGAAAAGCCTTTTGAAGCGCTTTACCATATTCGTTGATAATTATTTTCTGTTCTTTTCCACCGTGAGTGCGATCATAGGAATACCCGGTAGGAGCAGCGCCTAACCATTCTCCTCTCTTTAATTTTTCCCGCATACCATCTACACATTTCTGCATTCTCAAATCATTGTCATATTTACTGAAAATAAATTGTATGTTCTGTTGCAATACTCCGGCATGTGTGGAAACATCAATAGGCTGTGTTACGGAAACAATAGTAACTCCTTGCTTTTTAAGCTGTGAAGAAATATAAATGGCATTCTCTCCCGAACGGCTGAAACGGTCAAGACTATATACAAGAATGCACGAAGTTTTTTCTTTTGAATTTTTTAGAAATTTTATCATCCGGTTGAACTCATTGCGTTCATCTGTCTTTGCACTTTCATAAGTTCCTCCGAAAAATCCCAATATGTTCAGGTTGTTTTTTATACCATACTCTGTACAATATTTTCTCTGAGTTTCAAGGCTCTGATTAGTGTCCGCCTGCTCCTTGGATGATACACGGGTATAGATCACCGCATTATTATTGCCTTGCAAAGCCTGATTAACCTTACCTTTGGCAAACTGCTGGAATTGATGAATTTTTTTCATAGAAAAAGTTTTAGAATTTATTACAAGTCGTCTATTTCAATCTGAACATTATCTATTATTTTCCATTTTTTGCTGACCGCATATCTTTTGCGCCCGGCTTCTCTCATAAGCGGTATTGTGAAAAAAGATATTCTCGCTTTCCTGGCAGCCTTATAAAGAGCCTCTGCCAATTCTTTTTTTTCCAATACTTCGTCCAGTAAATATCCTAATTTTTGTAAGGTAGCTACCCCGATGGCTTTCACAAAGCTAACATTCAGCTTTTCAGGTTTCATCTCATCGGCCAGTTCAGCCAATACGGTTGCCACACGGTTCATCCAGCCAACCCTTTTCGCATAAAAAACAAGATCTGCTGCCGTCATTTCCGGGGTAGAAACATTGTAATAGCCCGTTGCCGTTTTTCTTTTTTCCACAAACCGCATGTCAACCTTCTTTTTATTGATAAAATTTATTTTTATCCCCCTTTTAACCGTCAGCTTAAGGGCCGGTGGAGGAATAATAACAAAATATTCCTGAGGTTGTTGATGAGCGGCTCCATGTTGGGCCGCTGCGCTCAAAAGACTTACATAGTATTTCCTGCCCAGGTATTTCATTAATCCGTCAATAAAAAGCACAGCAGGTAAGATACCCCATCTATGATATTGGGGAGGAATAAGAAGATAATAGCCCCTGTAAACGGAAACTATACTTCTCTTTTTTATGAGGCGGTTAATGTTCAGCTTAAGGGCAGCCTCGCTCTTTTTAGGAAACTTCTTTCTTAGTTCCTCTAATGAAACACTATGCCTGCCTTCAGATTGCAGTTCTATTACCCATTTATCAAGAGCATGGTATGGATGCCGTTTTTTCATTTAATTAATTTAAGTGCTAAAGTATTAATATTATGATAACTAAAGAAAATAAATACTTATTTTTTTTCATAAAAAAATAAGTATAACACAGCATGATAACATAATTATTCTGATTGAACTTCATCGTAAGTAAAATTCGCAAGAAAATCCTTCAAATTATCTTCTTTTACTTCAAGCATGATCAATTACTTTTTTCATTTAATTCTATATTGCTTTTACAATTAGGGCATTGAAAAACGTTTTGTTTTTTTTAAGAAACCGCAAGCCAATATCTTGGATGTGATTTTCTTTGAAGTAAGTGATTAGTTTACCATTGCTCTGTACATCTTCCAATAAGCCACAATTCTGGCATTCAATCAGCTCTCTGTCGTTTATAAAAATACCTAATGCTTTAGCCTGCTTTTGTATTTTTTGAATTTCAGAAGCTAATTTGACAATAGGATCAATCTTTTTTTTCCTCATATTAATAATTTCAATCAATAGGATAAATATAGTAATCCTAACTATAAAACTTCCGTCTTTTCATTTCTTTTTGAGCTACAGAATATTTCTCAGTTGTTGCTTTGTCAATTCCCCCTTTACAAATTAGATTTTTATCCAAGTATCATGTTCCGGAACAGATAGTATCGTAATCTGAAAGTCGCTTATCTGAACATATAGGATTCATTCCCAACAGATCGAATAAATTACTTTCTTTGCTGTACAATAATCCTTCCGGAAAAAGAAGGTATTGCAAGCGCTGTTTTTGTTCATAGTTTCCCTGATCCCATAGTAATAGTAAATTTTTACAAACTTCCTCAGCGTATGCGGTAAAACTGGCAAGGTCATCACCTCCATTTAAAGAGTTGATTGTTTTGGCAATGGATTCTTTTTCTTCACTGAATTTATCCATGAATTGTTCGTACAATGCTTTATCCAGCTCACCAATAGCAAAGCGCTCTTTTAGCTTTTCTATTCTTTGTTCTATCTCACAGAATCTTTTTCGGAGAACTGCATATTCGCTGGTATCTACTTTACAAAAATGTTCGAACACATATTTCAATTGCATTTTCAATGGCTCGATCAATTTTTTATCAACCCTGAAATTGACAAGCAGTTGTCTGAAAAGGTCATGCAGTTTATCCTTACTGGTGTTTGATTTGCAATGTGGATTATTGCATTTGTAATAATGCTTGCCTTTGTTCTTTACAAAGTACCCGGTGAAAGGCACTCCACATTGTTTGCATTTGACAAAGCGCTTTAATGGCAGATCATCATTCACCACCTGGTGCTTATAGTCATGTGGAACCTTTTTTACAATCTGGTTGGCCTTCAAAAATACCTCCTGCGATACCAATGGTTCATGTGATCCCATTACAGGTTCACTCAAGAGGCCATGAGTGATTATACCGCAGTAAAATGGATTCCTGAATACTTCCGTGAGTCGTTGCTTACTGATACTTAATCCAAGCGCTTTTAATCGTCTGGCTATTTCTGTATTGGTTAAGCGTTCATGTACTTTCCACAGAAATGATTTTTGCAACAGCTTACCTTGTTCGCTGATGACAACAACTGGTTTATTGTTTGCATCGTGTATATGGCAATATCCCAGGGGAGCTTTACCAACCCAATAACCCCGGCTTAAGCGTTCCTTCATCCCGGTGATACACTTTGCCCGCCTTTGTTCATTATCATACTGGCTGAACACAAGCTGGATGTTTTGATAGAACGAACCCATTGATGTTTTTGGATCCGTAGGTTGTGTTACCGAACGAACCAAAATGCCTTTCTTGCTTAATTCTGCAATGATACCAATCGCACCGGCTCCTGAACGGGAGAAACGGTCTATGCTGTAAACCACGATATGAGAAACGCTGTTCTTTCTGACAAAGGCCAGCATGTTTTTAAACTCTCTGCGCTCATCTGTCTGTGCGCTCTCATAGGTTCCTCCGAAATACCCCCGGATTATTAATTTCTGTTTCTCCGCAAACTGCTGGCAATACTTTTTCTGGGTATCTAAACTCAGATTGTTCTCTGCCTGCTCTTTAGTGGAGACACGGGTATAAATAACCGCATGGTTATTGCTCTCTTTGCTTCGTGCATCGCCTTTCTTAACAAAGGCGCGAAAGTTTCTTAACGTCTCCATTGTCTGACACTTTCTTCCCGTTAGGGAATGTTTGTTGATAGTGTCGGAATAGAATGATTGAGAACGTTTTTAAACTTTCTGACAGCATTTGAGCCTTTGCATCACTTAATCCGTCCATACCGCTGAGTTGTTTTAGTTCAGCGGTGGTTATTGTTTTTATTTCAGCAGAATCATTCATGGATACTTTTCTTGAGGTCTTTAAACCCACGAATTGCTCCGGCAAAAGCCGAGAAAACAAACTGAGAAGTCCACACAACGGCTACTGCTCCGGCGATGTAAAGAACACCTTTCACATAGGGATTTAACCCTTGCGAATAAGTCTCTGAACTATGGCTGTCGAGTGCCTCTTGCAGTTCTTCCTTGATTGTTTTTTCTTTCATGACATGCTGAAATAAATTCTGCAACAAAGATATAACAACGTTTTGCCAAAAGTCAAGAGCTAATTTGGTGGCTTCCTACAAAGAAAAAATCAAAGCATTGAAAATAAAGGAGTTCGGCAGAAAAGTTTGCCACAACTTTTACAAAACATTTTTTAATTTTTACAAGCAAAAACCTGAAACAGACCCATTAAAGCTGATTCAGTCGGAAATGAAATAGAACACGCAATAATCTTTTTTTGTTTATTCGGATTTTCACAGAATATTTTTCCAAGAGGTAAAAATATCAAAACAATTTTCCTGGCTTTTTTGGGACTGCCTTTTTTCAAAAAAAATTAACCGGGTAAAATAACTTTTCCAATTTGGGCTTTCAAAAAAATATTTTGCTCATCAAACATAAGTATTGCAAAGTTTCTTAAGGATCATTTTTACACACAGTCCTGATTAGGGCAATTTGCACAAAATGTTTTCTTAAGGGGCTTTTCTCTGTACAGGCTCCTATTAGGGCACTTTTTGCAAAACAAGTCCTTAAAGAGCTTTTCTACACGAGCTCCTATTAGGAGGCATTGCAGAATTTGTCCTATATAGGATCAATTTTATAAAAACAGTCCTTAAGGAGCTTTTTTCTACAAAGGCTCCTATAAGAGCTTTTCTACAACAGCTCCTTAAGGAGCCTTTCTGCACGACCTCCTATAGGAACCTTTCTACACGACCTCCTATAAGGGGCTTTTGTTTTTCACTTCCTATAGGACTTAAAATTTGAAGGTTCTTATAGGACATTTTTTATTTCGGTCCTTAAGGACTTTATTTTTTAAGCTCCTATAAGAGCATTTTTTTTGAAAGGCCTTATAGGGCTCTTTTTTTTCGGGCCCTTAAGGGCAAAATTCGCGAGCCCTTATAGGACATTTTTTTTGAAAGCCTTATAGGACTTTTGTACGAACACCTTAAGGAAAAAAATCCGAAGGCCTTATAAGAACTTTCTACACACCGGCCTTTTAGAAGTTTCCTGTGAAAGCCCTATAAGAGATTTCTACGACGCTCTTAACGGCTTTTCTACGCAAGCCCTTAAGAGATTTGTACGCAGGCCTTAAGGACTTTTCTTGCAGCTCCTTAAGAGAAAAATCCGAAACCTTAAAGGGATTTGTTTTTTGGACTGTAGAGATTTAGCAAAAAAAATTGCCGGTCTGTTTGTAATAAATTTCATAAAAATTATCTCCTTTTTACTCGAGTAAATGCGTATAAATTACTCGAGTTATTATAATTCTTTTACTCAAGTAAATTGATTTTTTATTTTTTACAAAACGAAAAAATTCTCTTTATAATTTTTTGAAATATCAGTAAAGTAAGCTACTAAGTTTACTACGTTACTAACAAAATGGAGGGCGATTTTTTAGTAATGAAGTAAGGTACTTAGTAAGGTTGAAAGAATAACATTACTAAGTTAATTATACAGTGAAGTCAATGCTTTTAGAAGAATTTAGTAACGAAGTAATGTATTGGGGAATTATTCTGTTATAAAATTGCTGTAATATCCTTTAATCGGATAGTTGCCATTGTATTTTTGGCTTTTCATAAATCCTAATACTTTGAGGGCTTTCCCAATATTATTCGTGTTCAATTGTATGTGAGGATATTTCTCCGAGAGATTATTTTGAAATTCTGAAGAAGTGTAAAAAACTTCGTGTTTTTCCTTGGTGGCAGGGGTATAATGCTTTTGTATTAATTCTATTTCTGCTGTAGTGATCTGGTAATCCTTATTGGCGCTTTCATTCTCTATGATCTCATCTGCGGTTAATTCGTACTTGAATCCGGCTTTAAAGAGAGAATAGGCCTGGCTCCATACTGAATTAATATCAATATCCTTATTGTAATTCCAGTCTATACTCTCAATTTCAAAGCAGAGCCAACGTACCGATCCGGTTTCATCCGTTAAAAATTCTGCCTTATTTGTTGATCCCACAAAATTGGCTCTCCTGGGCATATTGGACATGGTCCGGTCAAATGGCCTTCGCTGGCGGATATTTACCCTGCTGAAAGAACTTTTTAACGCATTAATGTCCTGTTTACTTAAAGTAGATAACTCATCCAGGTTAATAAACATATTATCCGACAAGCTCATTTCCCCGTCTTTTCCGACAATAAATGTATCGGTATAATATTCTTTAAGAGCGGGAGGACATAGCCAGCGCAAAAAGGTTGTTTTGCCCGTGCTTTGTTTTTCATGCACCAGGATAAAAGCATGTTTGTTGAATACATCATCCATCAAGCCACAGGCAATGCAGCGCACCAGCATTTTTTTAAAATGTTTTTTAAAGCGCTGCTGATCTTTCGCTTTTATATAGCCGGACAATTTATCTATATAATCCTCGCCTGTTTCTTCATTCCATGTAGGCAGGCCTTCAAAATAATCTTTAAATGGGTTATGCACCGGAACAAAGTCGGAACGTAACAATGCAGAGATATTAGTGAGTGAAAATTTAATATTATTGTGTTGCAGGAGCCGGTAAATATTGTTTTCGTTGATCTTTTTAAACCCGCCTTCTTCTTTAGCTTTACATTCTATTTCATTGGAAACCTCATTATAGCGTATGTCGTATAGCTCCCGTAAATAGATTTCTACTTTCTCGAAGGCTGAAATTTTCTTATGGGGTATTTCCTGTACAGGAACCGGATCATAGCTTACAGAATTGGTTTTGGCTGAAGGTTTTATTTCAGGTTGTATTCCATCAATGATTGCATCTGCTATATCATAACCATCGTTCCGCTCAGGAAATAAATCAATCTTCTTAAAATTGAGCTGATAGCCTTTTAGCTTATCAATGGTACTATTTTTATTTCCTGCCTTGTCAGCATCATTCAGGTAATAGATCTCACGATTAAACAGCACATGAATTTTCTCATCGGTTAATCCGCTTTTGCCCCCGGTAGCGAGCCAGTCAAAATCAGGATAAAAGAAACTGGCAATAACCGCTGTCTTTTCACTTTCTACAAGGCAAATGATTTTATCCTTGCTTAACAAGTGTTCTCCGTACAAACAAATGGAATATTTAGTGTTGGTGTCGGGAGCTTTTAAGGAATAAGGATTTTTATTCTTATTTCTTTTCCCATTGTTGGAATATTCAAAATACCGGATGTTAAGATATTTCTGATGGATGTTCTGATACACATAAGCGGTTTCAATACTATTCTTACGTTCATTCAACCTGCTGCCAACGTTCCATTTCTCAAGATGTGCTTTTGAAATATTCAATTTCTCTCCTGTACAGAAAAGGTGAAAGCTGGAAGCCTGATTGTTAATAGCAAGACGGCATAACTCAGCATCCGGAAAAATAATTTTTGGCTCCAATTTTTTCATTGGTATTTCATTATTGACCCTAACAGCTTCATCGGGCTTTTTATGATAGCCGCAATTATTCACACGTTCGCATTTGCCATACTCACGTGGTAAACCAACATAATAGCGAAATTCGCCTTTGTGTTCGCAGCTGGGGCATTTACCCTTTTTAGCCGGAGCTTTTTCAAATTGGTATTTATAATCCGTCTTCATCTTCTGCCGTATTTTTTCACGGTGTTTAAGGCTTCCATCACCTTCGTGCGTTTAAAAAATACCCTCGTGTTAATACGATGGCAGGGTATCCTACCATCACGCATCCATTGATTAAGGGTGACAAGTGAAACTCCGAAGATTTGGGCTACTTCTTTCCGCTTCAGGAGGGTTTCTTCTTCCGGTTTTTGCGGGACTTTTGTAAGAGCATTGGTGACACTTTCATCTATGATGTTCTTTAGCTCACCAACTTTCAGGGTAACGATTAATTGTTCGTTCATTTTGACAAGGTTTTTAACAGCCATTAGGCTGTCCGTTTAATTTAACTTTGCCAAAATTGTTAAATGAGGATTGCCATTCATTGCCGTTTTTGCCGTTCGGCAATACTTGGCAATAAATTTTGATAAGAGAGAGTAATAATAATCAGGATTTCAGATCGGGAATGATCCACTGGTATTCAGAAAGATTATCGTAATATGCCTGGGTTTTGGTGCGAAGGGAACGATCACTCAGATTCAACTCAAATTTTTCACAGAAAAGTTTGGCTGTTAAGGTTTGAGAATATTTTTTAATGTATCGCTTTTCCCGCAGAACATCTATTAAGGCTAATATTTCTGTGTTCTTGTCTGTGAGGCCGATCCAGGTTCCGTCTTTGTTTACTACCTCATGCGTCTTAAGTATTTTAATAATACTTTCTGCCTGAGCCTTGTCTAAAAAGAGATCTTTCCATTTTTTAATTTCTGCCGGTTTCGTTTTTTTGCCTTGTATGATTTTTCCTGATTGCTTTTTATCTTGCTGCTGTTCCTCTACCCACTGCATAATAAGCTGTTGGCGCTCTTTTATGTCTGCAAAGGGAGAATTATTAACCATGATGGAATAGGCTCCAAATTCCACCATCTTCACAAAATCTTCTTTTCCAAGATATTTTTCTTTCTGGTGATTTAACAGAGCTCGTATTTTATAGAAATCCCAGCAGATAAGAGCCATACCTAATGTATTCACATAATATTCCTCGGTAGAAGGAATAATAATATCTCCGGTATTGAAGTGAAGATTAAAATTAATGTTTCTGAACTTGCAGTAATACTCAATACTGTATTTAAGGTTTTCTAAATACTCTTTTTTGTTTATATCAGGTCTTAATTCAGAGGAGGTATTTAACAGCTTCTCTAACTGACGATATATGTCAATAATATCCAGGTCATATTCATATTTTTCAAATTCCCATTCGTTCGGATTTTCTCCGATTTTTAAAGGCTCTCTCCTTTTTTTTCTTTTCTGCGGCATTCTATTTTGTAAAGAGGATCTTAAAGTATTTTTTCACTTCTGAAATAACAGTCGTGAAATCAGGTAATTTTCCTTCAGGTATCTGATGGCTCAAACTATTTTTCCAGTTTTTCTCTAATATTCTTTCACTGTCTGAGTTAATAAGCTGGTCAACTCCAGTAAACTCAATGTTTTTGTATTTCATTTTTTTATAAAATGCACTTACAATTTTTTTATTGTCCAGGTCATCGTAATTACCGCTTAAGTACCAGATATCATAATAATCCCTGGGAGCGGTATATTTCCGCTGGATCAATGCACGTATTTTTTCTGTGATAACTTCTTCTATGGAATAACAGGCTATTTTCTGTGCATGAGGTGTTAGTTTGTCTGAATAAGGATGGAATAATTTTTTCTTTGCTGCCGGGAATACCATCAGCTCGTAAAGAATAATTTCAATTTTGATGGATGTCTGCCATCTATCCGGGGAGGGAGGGATTTGATTTTTGGGATGATCTGCTCCCCAATATTTTATAATGGCTTCATAACCTGTTTTCTGATTTTTAAAAATCAAATCCGTTAGCGAAACAACATGGCAAGCGATACCTGTGCGCTTATTAACAAGTTTAATCACTTTATCAAGCATCTTATCCGTAAATACAAAATCTTTATCAGTGACAGTAAAATCAAGGTCTTCGCTGAAACGATAATCCGGCAGGTAACACTTTTTCAAGCAAGTGCCTCCCTTAAAAATCAACACTTTTTTAAGTTCACTAATGGAGTAAATTGCATCCAGGAAGTGTCCTAAAACCCAATCTTTGTCTATCGTGCTTTTGGAAAGATTCAGTTCTTCTGAAAGATGTTCTATTTCTCTTTGTGAAATCATTAATACATTTTATTGCATATCTCTAAAATATCTTCCTCACTGATATTCAGACGTAGCTTCCATTTGTTAACGTATTCCCCTTCCTCCCTGCCAATAGAATCAAACAGGTTGTATTTTTCATTCAGGATTTTCTTTGCATAGTTTAGGAAAACACCGAAGTCCGGTTTTTGAAACAGTTCGGCCAAATATGCAATTCGTTTGGTTGCTGCTATGTTATTGATAGCCTTACAGTATTTAACCATTTTTTTTGCATCCAGTTTGGCATTGTTAAACGCACGGATCAATTCAGCGTATCCGCCTGAGTATTGAGGCAGATCGAAACAATCCACTATCGTTTTTTCCATACTGCTCATCCTGAATTGATGGTTGCCGGCTCCATGAATATCAAATCCTGTAAGTTTTCTTTTTGCAACACGAACGAATTTGTAATCCACACCGAACACTTTCTTTTCTCTCTTATCTTTAGCTGTTTGTACAAATATGGTATTGGGAAACTGCTCGGTAAGGCCATGCCTGTTTAAAGCGGACCAATAGGCAACGATACCATCTTCTGCCAGGTAATTGCTGATGGTCATTTCATCCCGGAAGTTATACCGGCAATATTTTCCTTTTTCAATTCGTGAGAGTAATTTTTTCTGAACAAGGTTTTCTAATATCTCGTTGAGATTTTTTACTTTTTTACCTATTGATTTTTCAATTGTATCAATAGTAAAAATGTCTATTTCATGATAATCCAGCAGCTGCAAAAATTCAAGCTGCTTTTGCGTAAGGTTAACGGATATGTAGGAGCTGGTGGCCATTTATCTTTACTTTGTGACATAAACCCCTAAAATTGGGGTTTATAATACATCAAAAGGTCATCAAAGATAGTTATTTAACCTTAAATAGCAAGTTTAATTGGAATTAAGTAAAAGGAAGGATAAAACCTATTTGGGAATTACCGATTTTTAAGTTAGAGACCTTTTTTATCTCCGGCTATTTTATGACTTCCCAAATCAACGATAAAAAGCAGTACCTGGAAACCCAACCGAATCTGTTGAGTAAAATGGGCAGGATTTTTTATCAGTATTTCTATTGCAATCAGGGGCAATAGAATTATGTAAGCAGTGGCAGCAAGTATTTTCTTAATTGTTTTACGGTTCATGGGTTTCGGATTTATGTTCTATGAGTTTATTGTATAGGCTGAGCGCAAGACTGTTTAATAATTCGGGATATTCGAAAATATTTATATTAATAACCGTCTTGCATTCATCTATGTACTGTTCAAAGAAATCCTCCTCATCAACGGTTATTCCTATCAGCTTAAAAATGGTTTCGCTCAAGTGCAGGTAATAGTTGCCGGAATCCAATCCCAGGTTTTCAAGTCCATGTACCAGTCGTACATTAACGAGATCGTCTTTGATAAGGCTTAGGATAAGTTCCCTTTCATTCATATTATTAATCATAATATTCCAATTTTTTGTCTTTTTTCTACAATAAATGGTTGTAAAATAATAGTTCCAAATATAAACAATATTATTCATTAAAGAATCAATAATTATGTTTTAGTAATTATTTATAATCTTTTTACAACCAATTTTCATGAAAAAATTCGACTATATATTTGACCCTAATATGGGAAAAACAGCTAAAAAGCCACTTAATAGAATCCGGGTTGTTCTGGCTGAAAAGGACAGATCGAATAACTGGCTGGCCAAGGAATTAAAAGTAACACCGGGAACGGTTTCTAAATGGTGCGGGAATAAAGTGCAACCTTCTCTGGAAACATTGGCAAAGATTGCAGAAGCGCTGGAAGTGGATATTTCCGAACTTCTTAATAGAACGAGAAATAATCAGATGTAAAGCGTACAGACCGGCATTTACATTTCACGTTGACAGAGATCCTTCAGGCGCTAAAGTTGATCCGCAGAAGATGATTTATTCAGGAGTAGTATAACAATTTTACTTTTTGTTTCAGAATTGTTTGTTAGCTGTTGATTAACCAAAGAGAATTTTTATTCCAAGCAATATTGTGAGAACAAGTGCAATAACCACAAAGATAAATCCCAAGCTGCCATATCCTGCTTTTTCCTTCGGTGCATTTTCTTTATCTCTCATTAGTAGTTGAAATGTTTCCAGATTCAGACTGTTCATTCTCATCCAAATGTTTTATTTACAACAATTTTATTTTTTGAACTCATGTATTAGCATTGTAAATATTTTATCAATGTTTTCTTTGTTCGTCAGTATTAGCGAACACCATTGTTAGAGCAGTTGTTAGTTAAAGTTAAGTTTGTTTTTATTATCATCATTTTTCTTTTTATCCATTTCTCAATTTCAACCGCCCAGAAAACAACAGATGAAACCGCGAGCGTTATTCCTAATTCGTAAATAGTTAGGGGCTCCGTTCTGAAAATCTCATTAAAGAAAGGAGTATAAATTATCATTAACTGAAGGACAACAGTTAGAAATAATGCACCCAATAATGGCTTATTAGAAAACACGCCTATTTTTAAAATGGATTCTCCCTCTGAACGAATTGCCATTACATGTCCCAACTGGCTAAAGCAAAGCACAGAGAAAGCCATTGTTTGCCAATGTGAATTTTCGCTATGTATTGCATAAGCCTGCATTCCAATGGTTACTACACCCATTAAAAGACCTACCCATAAAATGTGTAATGCCATGCCTCCTGCAAAAATATTCTGTTGTGGATCTCTTGGCTTTCGTTTCATAATGTTGGCATCCGATGGTTCGGAAGCAAGGGCTAAGCCTGGCAGTCCATCAGTTACAAGATTAATCCACAGAATATGAATTGCCAATAACGGAATTGGCAGACCGAAGAATGGGGCAAGAAAAATTGCCCATATTTCTCCTGAATTCCCGGTCATAATGTATTTGATGAATTTTAGAATATTGTCAAATATTCTTCGTCCGTGTTTTACGGCAATAACAATGGTGGCAAAATTATCATCCAATAAAATCATGTGTGATGCTTCCTTGGATACTTCGGTTCCGTTTATACCCATCGCAATACCGATATCGGCATTTTTTAGTGCGGGTGCATCATTCACACCATCGCCTGTCATAGCTACGAAGTGATGCTTGTCTTGTAAGGCACGTATGATTTTTAGTTTTTGTTCAGGATTTACTCGTGCATACACACGCACTCTTTCTACAATTTTTTCAAACTCATCAAGAGTTAATTTGGCGAGTTCGGAACCGCTTAATACGATGTCTTCTTCCGAGGAAAGTATTCCCAATTGTTCTGCAATGGCTTTGGCGGTGAGTTTATGGTCACCAGTTATCATCACAGGAATAATTCCTGCTTGCTTACATTCTGCTACTGCTTGTTTTGCTTCTTCACGCGGAGGATCGATCATTCCGGCAAACCCAATAAGCGTTAATGATGTTTCTATTTCATTAGCATTTATGTTGTCGGGTAAAGCCGGAAGTATTCTAATTGCATAACCTAAAACCCGATAACCTTTTTCAGCCATCTCATTTGCTTTGCTCTCAAATTCAGGAATAAGTGACCGCTGTTCGGTGTTCAGTTTTCCGAATAATACATCTACCGCTCCTTTTGTTATTGCAATGGTCCCATTTTTAGTTTCATGCAATGTGGTCATGCACTTTCTTGTAGAATCAAAGGGCAACTCCGCAATTCTCGGAAACTTTATTTCCAAATCGCTTCTCTCTAAATTATTATCGAAAGCATATTGAACCAATGCAACTTCTGTTGAATCGCCTAACCATTTTCCGTTATTGTCTTTTGAAACATCATTGTTCAATGCCATTGCATTCAGTAAAGGACTGCCATCTGAAAACACAGAATTTAAGTTGTGTACTTCTGTTTCAAAAATTTCCTGCACCGTCATTTTATTGAGTGTAAGCGTTCCTGTTTTATCCGAGCAGATGTACGTAACGGAGCCAAGTGTTTCGACAGCAGGTAGCTTACGGATAAGCGCATTGCTTTTCACTAATCGTTTTGCACCAAATGCAAGTGCTATGGTTACTAATGCAGGTAATGCTTCCGGTATGGCTGCAACTGCAAGTGAAATGGAAGTTAACAACATGGTTAATATTTCTTCACCCCTCAGCCAGCCAATAAGAAATATTACTGTGCAAATAATCAGTATTCCAACTGACAATCGTTTGCCAAATGCAGCTAATCTTTTTTGTAGTGGTGTCGAAATTTCATCGGTTTGAATCATTTTTGCAATCCGCCCCAGTTCAGTGTTCATACCTGTCGCGGCCACATAAGCAAGCGCACGGCCATTTGTAATAAATGTTCCTTTAAAGCCCATGTTAATTCTGTCACCAAGGGGGTAATCTCCTTCAGGCAATTCATTGGAATTTTTTTCTGCATTATGCGATTCACCTGTGAGAGCAGATTCATCTACTTTAATTTGATGTGTTTCAAAAAAGCGAATATCAGCAGGAATAATATTTCCGGCTTCAAGCATCACTACATCTCCCGGTACTAAATCAGAAGCAGGAATATCAACAGTTTTTCCTTCACGCAAAATACGGGCGTTGGCAGCGGCCATTTGTTTTAATGCCTCCATTGCTTTTTCGGCACGATATTCCTGTATCATTCCAACAGCTGCATTAAGAATGATGATGGCAAGAATAATTACAGTGTCTGTTACATCGCCTATAATACCTGATATAACTGCCGCTGAAATAAGAATGAGAATCATAAAATCCGTTAACTGATGCAACAGCATCTGAAAAACGGTTTTCTTTTTTTTGTCAGTGATCTGATTTTTCCCTTGCTCAACCAACCGCTGCGAGGCAGTTAAATTATCAATGCCGGACGGTGTTGTATTTAACAACTGAGATATTTCGGTAAGAGGGAGTAAATGCCAGTTCATTTTCCTGTTACTTTATCTTTTAATAAATAAATAGGTCATAAGAGCCATGTATAGGATGGCAATTATAAAAGTATCAAGGCTTAAAAGCCATAGTTGTTTTTTCTTTGGTTTAAAAAGAAGCCCTAAACCTACTACAGCAGTCATAATAATAGTAACAAATACCGATAACAAATGAGAAGGGGAAATGGCATTAAACAAGGAACCTTCCCGATAAAAAACATCATCAATGCCGAGTATAAACATATTAAACACATTGCTGCCCAATAAATTTCCAACAGCCATATCCAACGAGCCCATTCGTAACGCAGCTAAGGAAACTACCAATTCGGGTAAAGATGTTGCCGCAGCAATAAATAGTGTACCAAAAAAGGCATTTCCTAAACCTGTGGATGCTGCAATGTGTTCTCCAAAATAGGGAAGAAATATAGCTGCGCCAATTACAATTAAGGCATGTAGCGCATAGCCGCCAATAACTTTTTTTAGGTCAGCAGAATGAGAAGATGTTTGAGGAATTTCCAATGGCGGAGGTTCAATCAAAGCGGCATGTTCATATTTAAAAATGCCCCAGATAGAGACTAAATAAACTCCAAACAGGACAAAAGAAAAACTGCTTATCCATAATACGGACGGTATTTCATCCGACAAGTAAATTGCCATACCTGTCACCGTTAATAAAATAATTCCGAAAATGGCTGCTACGATATGACTTGATTTGACCATTGAAAAAAGAGGTTGTTTTATTCTGGCATCTAAAACAGAAAGGATGAGCAGGTTAAATACACAGCTGCCAAAAATATCTCCGGCTGCAAGGTTGGGTGCTTTAACAATGGCTACTGAACTAATCCCTGTTATTAATTCAGGCAATGAAGTAACTGATGCCATTAAAATAAGCCCTACCCATGCTTTGCCCATACCTGTAAGCTCGGCAATTTTATCTCCGTAAAAGGAAAGTTTGGTCCCGCTATAAATAATAATCGCGGCACAAACTAAAAATCCGGCAATATGTAAATATATATTATTCATCATTTCATTTTAAAAATCTCTTATATGGAATATAAGTAACAATTATTAATGCTATGCGGACTAATCGATACGCAAACCAGCTTTTAAGCCTTGTAACTACACCATTCCTTATTTTAAGCGTTTCAACTGTTATTTTCTCACTTTGTTCAATGACACCCATTAAATGAGTATAAAGTTTTTCGGAAAATTCCTGTGAATTTATTTCTGCATTCATTTCAATGCTTCCATAAGAACTTAAATGGTTTAGATTAAAAGAACCAATGGTTGACCACTCATTATCAATAACCATTAATTTTCCGTGTAAAACAGATTTTTTCCATTCAAATAATTCAATCCCCTGATTAAGAAGCGATGCATAAAGATACTGAGTAGCCCGCATTACAATTGGCAAATCAGAAATTCCAGAAAGAATGATTTTAACTTTTACTGCTTTTTTTGCCGCTTTTTTCAATTCGTTTGACAGTCTTCTGCCCGGCAAAAAATAACTCGCCACAATAATCACTTCTTTATCAGCTTTTCTTAAAGAATTAATATAGGCCTTATGAATTTCATTTCCTTGTTTAACCCAGTCGTTACGCAGTATTTTAACCGATGTTCCATTCTCACTATAAAAATCTGATTGTATTGATTTTCTTCTATATCGCCTCTTCTTTAAATAAATATTTTCGCATAACTGCCGAAGAGGTTCAGCAATAGCTGTACTCTCTATTTGTACTGCATAATCAAGCCAGGGTTGTTCCGTAGCTGATCCGTGATATTTGTCGGCAATGTTTATGCCACCAATTAATGCGATATTTTCATCGGCTACAACTATTTTATGATGCAATCTTCTGCCAATGTAGAAATTATTAGCGGAAAAAAATGGAGAAAAAAAACGGATATTGATTCCTTTTAGCTTATGTTCATTTACAACTTTATCAGGAAAAGAATAGGATCCATATCCATCCAATAATATAAAAATTTTCACGTTGCGACAGGCAGCTTCTTTAAGAGCTTCAACTATTTCATTGCCGATAGAATCATTATCAAAAATGTATGTTTGAAAGTGAATTTCAGTTTTTGCTTGGCGAATAATATTACGCAGCCGACTAAAATAATCATCTCCACTATGAACTAATTCAACCCTTTCTGATGAATTGTTACTATTGTGTATTTTTTGTTCGGGTTGGTTTACCATTTTATATTTAAGGTAACTTGATAATTAATTTACTTTCCATTAATTCTTTTTACCAACGATGCGAGTACCGCCCAAGTTGATGTTTCATATTTTGTTCTATTCAGTGCTCTTTTATTATCAGCGTTTTTACTGAGGTTAAATTTAAAGGCGTAAGGAGCGTCAGCATTATTCCAACCGCTTACTTGTCCGAAACGTAAATCGTTAAAGTAAATGACTGAATCTTCCTTAGAAATAATATAATTTCCTTTTGAAAGTTGTTTTAAATGTTTTACCGGTTCGTTATTTTCAAAGGGAATTAACAATGAATCGTTACGTTGTACTCTGAAATAATCTACCTTTTTTTCTTTGTCAAAAACAGAATAATATCCAATCCATGTTCCTTCATTACCTTTTGAATATCCTATCCATAAAAAATTATTAAGGGGTGTTGGTGTTACGGTAAAGTCATCTGAAAACAATTTTTGTTCTTTAAATGATTTTTCCATCACATAGTATACGTATTCGTGATTCAGGATTGTAAATAATAAATAGAAAGAACTAATCCATAACCCTGTTTTATTCCATATTATACGCTGTGGCGAATTGTTTTTTGCAGTGATTGCAATTGACACACACAGTAGCAAGGGCAAAGTGTAAAATGGGTCGGCAACAAAAATCGTGTTAAAGGATATTCTGTGATTGCTGAAGGGTTCAAGCCATCCCATACCATAACAGGTAAGCGAATCCAACAAAAGATGGGATACAATTCCTGCGAAAAACAACAATCCCCAATTTGCTGTGCTTACTTTGTTATTTATAAACAATTTTCCGGAAAACCAACCTGCTAATGAAGAAATGATTATTGCAAAGAAAAAAGAATGTGTAATACCCCGATGAAATAATAATTGCTGTGAGTCGCTTAAAAAAAATATTCCTAATACATCCAAATCAGGAATATTCCCTGCCAAAGCACCGTAAAGCATGGCTTTTCTTCCAATTTTTTTACCAAGTATTACCTCGCCAATAGCAGCACCCAAAAGCGTATGCGTTAATGAATCCATCGTTTTTTGGCTATTGTTTTATGCTCTTTTTCCCTGTGCATCTTTTACCATGATAAATTCCAAAATATTTTCTGTGTCTAATGTGCCTATGAGATGATTGTTTACCACTACAGGCATCAGGGTTGATTTATGCTGCTGCGCTTGCTGATAGGCATTTTCCAAAGGAGATTCCGGATTAAGAAAAATCAAATCCCTGTTCATTATATTGCGAATAATTTCATTACCGCCTTGCTCAGTCAAGGCTTTTATTATTTCATCGCGGTTTAGAGTCCCTACTGAATTTGAATTTTCAGTTACAAGAAAATTCTTACACTGTCCGTTTAATAGTATTTCTACCGCACTATTCACCGTAGCGTTTACATCAATGGTTTTATATTCTTTCATCAATGCATCTTTGACTTTATATCCTGAAAGCATTGATTTAGCCTGCGTGTATTGTGCTTCAGCCTGAGCACCCAAAAAAATGAACAGACCAATAAACACTAAAAAAGGGTTTGAAAAAAAACCGAGAAAAACAAAGCCGACTGCAAGTAACTGGCTAATACGTGCAGCGATATTAGTTGCAATGTGTCTTTGAAATTTCATGGCAAGGAATGCTCTCAGCACTCTACCGCCATCCATTGGGAATGCCGGAATTAAATTAAATACTGCCAGCCAAATATTTACTATAAAAAAGTTTAAAAAGAAATTACTTTGGTTTATGCCACCAGTTAATTGAACAGTTAACTCTTTTAAATCAGGAACTGTAATAAATAGCCCTGTAATTACAGCTAATGCTATATTTACAAGTGGGCCTGCAATAGCAACTACTAATTCTTCAGAAGGTTTTTCCGGAATTCTTTCCAAACGAGCTAATCCGCCAATGGGTAAAATCGTTATGTCTTTAGTTTTTATATTGTACTTTTTTGCAGCAAGTGCGTGACCGAGCTCGTGCAGAAAGACCGTAATAAAAATACTTAGTATGAAAATTATTGACCATACAATTTGTTCGGCATTATGCCCTGCCCGATAGTTACTAAAAATTATGTAAGCAATGAGTAATGAAAATGTCCAGTGTATAAATATGCCAATTCCTGCAATATTTCCGAGCTTGAATGATCCTTTCATAATTATCGTTTCTTTTTTAATGATTCTATTTATCGTAAGATATCCGAGTACCATAGTTTTCCATTTTCCGCCAATGTAATCCATTGTAATATCCATAGCACAATGGCAGGTTCTGTCATTGGGTTTTATTTCAGTTAACCAAAGTCGCATCAGAAATTGAAGACAGAATATCGCCAATAATTTCCTGATCAATCAAGGTGCTGGTATCTCCGAAGTTTTGCCTTTCTCCTTCAAGAATTTTCCGCAGTATTCTTCTCATGATTTTTCCCGAACGGGTTTTAGGAAGTCCTTTTACAAAATAAATCTTTTCGGGTTTAGCAATCGGGCCGACAGTATTCTTTACCTGTTCAAGGATTTCTTTTTTTAGATTTTCAGGATGTTCGGGGTGTTCGTAAGTTACCACGAAAGCGCATATTGCATTGCCTTTGATCGCGTGAGGAAATCCCACTACCGCCGATTCTACCACTATAAGATGGCCGTTGATGGCGTTTTCGATTTCCGCAGTTCCCATCAAATGCCCGGATACTTTTATAACATCATCCACCCGGCCTGTTATTCTGTAATGTCCGTCATTATCTCTTTTGCACCCGTCCCCTGTAAAATATAAATCCGGATAATCGCTGAAATATGTTTTCTTACACCTTTCATGATCACCATAAACGGTTCGTAAAATCCCCGGCCAGGGAAATTTGATGCAAAGATTTCCTTCCACATCATTTTCTTTCAGTTCCTCTCCCTTTTCATTTACAATTACAGGTTGTATTCCCGGTAAGGGGTGCATGGCAAAGCCGGGTTTCGCTTCCGACACATTTAAAAGCGGAGAAAGAACAATTCCGCCTGTTTCGGTCTGCCACCATGTATCCACAATAAAACATTTTCTTTTGCCGATGTTTTTGTGATACCATTGCCATGCAGATTCATTGATGGGTTCGCCCACTGTGCCGAGAAGTTTTAATGACCCCAAATCATGTTTAGTAATAGGATCAAGCCCAAGCATCTCAAGAGTACGAATAGCTGTTGGTGAAGTATAGAAAACATTCACTTTATGTTTATCAACCAATCCCCACCAACGCTCCGCATTTGGGTAGGTTGGAATACCTTCAAACATTACAGAGGTAATTCCTGACAGCAGCGGACCGTAAACAAGATATGAATGCCCTGTAACCCATCCAATGTCGGCAGTGCACCAGTAAACATAATTCTGTTCGCAGTGAAAAACATTTCTGAAAGTATAATCCACATACACCATGTATGAAGCGCAGGAATGAACAATGCCTTTCGGTTTTCCAGTTGAACCGGATGTGTATAAAATAAATAATACATCTTCGGCATCCATTACTTCAGCAGGAAAGTTATCGGTTGTTTTCGTTTCTTCATCGTGCCACCACACATCCCTACCGGAAATAATTGCAACATCTTCTCCTGTTCGTTTTACTACAATTACCCTTGCAACTTCCGGACAATTGGCAAGTGCTTCATCTGTGATGGCTTTCAATGGAATTATTTTTTCTCCGCGATAAGCTCCATCTGAAGTGATTACTATCTTTGCTTTTGCATCAAGTACACGATTTGCCAACGAACCGGAAGAAAAACCTGCATATATGACTGAGTGTATTGCGCCAATTCTCGCGCAGGCGAGCATAGCTACAACCAATTCTGGTATCATAGGCAGATAGATGCACACACGGTCGCCCCTTTTAACATTATTGTTTTTTAATACGTTGGCGAAACGACAAACTTTTGAAAATAACTCCCTGTAAGAAATGTGTATTGATTTTTCGGAAGGGCTGTTTGGCTCCCAAATGAAAGCAATTTTATCACTACTTTTTTCAAGATGACGGTCAAGGCAGCTTTCGGTAATATTCAGCTTTCCTCCTATATACCATCTGTTAACAGGAACATCAAAATTCCACTCCAAAACTTTCTCAAATTTTTTCTTCCAAACAAAGTCGTTTGCCTTTTCTTCCCAAAATTCTTCCGGTGAAAAAATGCTCTTTTCATATTCATGCTGATAATCCTTTAGCGAATTAATTTCGATTTTCATGTTTGATCTTTTTAATTTTTAATTCTATTGCTTCAAAGTTGAGTCGATAATCTTCAATGCACTTTTTTATCACCGCATGCGCTTCTTCTTTTCCAAAAACACTTGCAATTTCTATCCCAGAGGCCTCTTTGCCTGGAATGTTTTTATAAGTAAGAAAATAATGTTTTAATCTGTTAATTATTGTTTCGGGAACATGTTCTATATCTGACCATGAAGCATAAACCTCATCACCTTTGAGCACGGCAATTATTTTATCATCTGCTTCTCCTTTATCAATCATTCTTAATCCACCGATTGGAATTGCGTGAAGCAGGATATCACCATTGGAGATATGGCGCTCGCTTAACACGCAAATATCTAATGGGTCGCCATCGCCTTTTCCTATTCTTTTCCCTGTTTTCTTAGAATCATATTCTGCTATTAATTCGCCACAATAAGTTTGCGGTATAAATCCATAGAGAGCTGGGGCAACATTTGAAAATTTCTGAGGCCTGTCAATCATCAGGAAACCGCTTGTTTTATCTATTTCATATTTCACGGTGTCTGTAGGGACAACCTCTATGTAAACTATCACTTCATCAGGTGCATTTGATCCCGGATCAATTCCGTGCCAGGGGTGCGCTTTGTATTTGTTTATCTTCTGCATATGTTGTGTCTATAAATCTAATTTTAATGAATGGGTGTTATTGTGCCACCCAACCGCCATCTACTGTCATTGCGTGTCCGGTTACAAATGATGCTTCATCAGAGCACAGCCACAGCACAGCATTGGCAACTTCTTCAGGCTGACCAAGTCGCCCAATTGGTTCCATACCTGCAAATTGTGCTTCCACTTCTTTTTTGTTCCCGGTAATCCTGTCAATCATTGGCGTTTTTATTGCCCCCGGACAAACGGCATTCACTCTGATTCCAAGTTTAGCACATTCTAATGCAGATGTTTTTGTTAATCCTATTACACCGTGTTTAGATGCTACATAAGCAGGTAAGCCAGGAAACCCAACTAATCCTGCTATGGATGCACAGTTGATGATTATCCCCTTGCCTTGTTTGAGCATTTCAGGGATTTCATGTTTCATGCAAAGCCAAATACCTTTCAGGTTTACGGCTATGGTTTTATCCCAATTTTCTTCTGTACATTCCTGCGTAGTCCCGTTGCTTCCTTCAATGCCTGCGTTGTTGAAAGCATAATCTAACCTTCCAAAAGTGGAGATTGTTTTTCCTATCATTGCTTTTACATCTTCTGTTTTCGACACATCGCATTTAATAAAAATTGCTTCACCTCCCAGTGCTTTGATTGCATTTACTGTTTCTGCATCTTCCACCAAGTCTGCAATTGCAACTCTGGCCCCTTTTTTTGCGAATGCAATGGCAGTAGCTTTACCAATTCCGAATGAGCCACCGGTTATAATAGCTACTTTATTTTTGAATGTTGTTTCCATTTTATTTATTTTTAATTGTTTATTATTACTTTCCAAATCTCAATTATCCTATGAAGCCTTCAAGAATCCTAATTGGTATTACAAACCTGAGAATGCTATAAACTAATGCTTTCATATTTCTCTGCCTCTATAATATTTTCAATTCCTTTAATTAACGCATCAGGATTGAACGAAATACTATCAATGCCCTCTTCCACCAAAAACTTCGCAAAGGCGGGAATATCACTTGGAGCTTGTCCGCACAAACCTACTTTTATGTTGTTTCGTTTTGCAGCCCGAATAGTTTCTTTTATTAACCCTTTTACTGCGGGATTTTCTTCGTTGAACAAATAACTAACCAACGCAGAATCTCTATCCAAACCTAAAGTAAGTTGCGTTAAATCATTGGAGCCGATGGAAAAACCATCAAACAATTTTGCAAACTCATCCGCTAATAAAACATTGCTTGGTATTTCTATCATTACATATATTTCAAGTCCATTCTCGCCTTGTTTTAATCCGTTTGCAGCCATTTCCGCAATTACTTTTTCGCCTTCTTCTATCGTACGGCAAAAGGGGATCATCAGTTTTACATTGGTCATTCCCATTTCATTCCGCACCTTTTTCATAGCATCACATTCCAATGCAAAGCCTTTCCTGTAAAAATCGCTGTAATAGCGGGATGCTCCTCGCAAGCCAATCATCGGGTTTTCCTCCTGAGGTTCAAAATATTTTCCGCCAATCAAATTTGCATATTCATTACTTTTAAAATCACTCATTCGCACAATTACATCTTTGGGGTAAAATGCTGCGGCAACCATTGATACCGCTTCGGCAAGTTTGTCAATGAAATAAGTTTTACCATCAGTATAATCTATTGTTAGTTCGTTTATTTCTGTTCTTGTTTTTTCGTCTGTTATTTTTTCAGGTTCAATTAAAGCTAAAGGATGAATGCGAATGCTGTTGCTGATGGCAAACTCTAAACGCAATAAGCCAACGCCTTTGTTTGGATAATTGGTTAGCTCGAAGGCCCGGTCAGGGTCGGCAAGAATAAACATGGGATTAGTTTTGGGCATTGGCAAATGGCTATAATCCTGTTCTTTTATATCCCATTTTAAAATACCATCATATATATTCCCCTCTTTTCCTTCGGCACAAGAAACGGTAATTTCCTGTCCATCTTTAATAACGTCAGTAGCGTTTCCGCAACCTACCACCGCAACTGTTCCTAATTCTCTTGCAACAATTGCTGCATGGCTTGTTCTGCCACCTTTATTGGTAATGATAGCTGCTGCCTTTTTCAATACCGGATCCCAATCAGGATTAGTAATATCTGTCACCAATATTTCTCCTTTTTGCAATTGGTCTCCATCTTGCGGATGGAGAATAATCCGGGCTTTTCCTGTAGCTATTTTATCACCTAATGCAATTCCTTTCGTAAGGAGTTTACCTTTTTCTTTGAGCGTAAATATTTCCCGTACTTTTTTCTTCTTTTTTCCGTGTACGGTTTCCGGTCTTGCCTGTACAATGTACAGTTGACCATTTAATCCGTCTTTTGCCCATTCAATATCCATTGCTTTACCATAGTGTTGTTCAATTTTGTAACACCATTGGGCAAGCTGAATAACTTCATTTTTTGTAAGTGAAAATTCTTTCTGCTTCTCTGTAGATGTATCAATATTTGCAATAGTTTTTTCGGCTGATGCATTAGTCGCATTTTCAACATACAGCATTGTAAATTCTTTTCTTCCACAATGACTTTTTAGAATTGGATTTAATTGCTTGTCAAAAAGTGTGGGTTTAAACACAAGCCATTCATCGGGGGTTACCCGGCCCTGTACAATGTTTTCGCCCAATCCCCAACTGCTGTTTATGACAATACCATTTTCAAATCCGCTATCCGGGTCAATTGTAAATGCAACGCCCGATGATGCCTTATCGCTTCGCACCATTTGCTGCACACCAACCGAAATAGCAACATCTATTCCGGTAAAGCCCATATCATGACGGTATTTAATGGCACGATCGGTAAATAAAGAAGCGTAACAGCGATGAACGGCTTCAAGTAATTGTTTTTCTCCGCTAATATTGAGGAAGGATTCCATTCTTCCTGCAAAACTTGCAGTTGGTAAATCTTCGGCAGTAGCACTACTGCGAACAGCTACATCTAAATTTTGAATTTCACAATCATTGGAAAGTGTTTTATATGCTTCATTGATCGCATCAATAATTTCGGTTGGAAATGTTCCGGATAAAATCAAGGTTCTTGCCGTTTCGCCAATTGTGGTAAGGTTTGAATAATGCTCCGTATCTAACGATAACAACAAATCATTTAGTTGTTGATCTATATCATTTTGCTTACGAAATAACCGAAACGCATCTGCTGTTAATGCAAAGCCATTAGGAATGCCAATCCCTTTTGGATTTAACTGATTGTACATTTCACCGAGCGAAGCATTTTTACCGCCAACTTTGGCAATATCGGCAATACTAATTTGGTTGAAAAGTAATATGTAATCCATAGTCATAAATAATATTTAAAAAAAGAAACGAAAACTTTCGTAAAAAGCAAGCACTGAGATTACCGCTGAAACTCCTAATTTTAATCCAAGGGATAAAAGCGTTCCAAAAAATGTTGCAACACCAGACCGGGTTGCCTCCCCGGAAGTTCTACCTGCCAAAATATCTCCGGCAATTGCACCAATCAACATTCCCAAAATCATTCCAATTGGAGTAAAAAATATTCCGACTAACATTCCTATAACGCTTCCCCATATTCCCTGCTTCGTAGCTCCGAATTTTTTTGCAAACCAAACAGGTAGTAGATAGTCAATAACTAATACAGCAATGGTGAGTATTCCGAAAATAAGGAGCGTATAGGTTTCAAAGGTGTTTAATCTCCATTGTACTATAAGCATCGCTGCGTAGTTAAGCGGAGTGCCGGGCAGCCCCGGAATAATACATCCTGCCATCCCAATGATACAAAGGATTAAAGCGAGTGATAATAGCAAAACATCTGGTGTCATTATGAAATGTTAAAATATAAATTCATTTTTATTTAATCGGAATTGTAAGTACAGGCATACGGAGATGGTATGCGGTAGTTTTTGTTATGCTTTTATGAAACAAGCGGGTCCAAATTCCTTCTCTTTTTATTGGAGATAAACTTAAAATATCTGTTTTATCGTTTAAGGTAATGTGTAAAATTGCTTTTGAGATGTCCTTACCATCAATATGCTGAAAAGAAAGAGAAATGTCTTCACACTGCTTTTCAATTTTTCTTTTATAATTCCCGAATACTTCTTCTTCCGCTGCGGGTATGAGTTCCCCATCATCTATATGCAGGATATTGATTTTTGCCTTAAACGGTTCATTCCATTTTAAAAGGAGTTTGATAGACTGAATGTCTTTTTTGTGATAATTGGATGCGAAAGTTATTTTTTTAGGTATTTTAAACTTACATTTTTGCGGAATCGCTAATACAGGGCAAGGAGCTTTAGTCATTGTATCGGCAGTAAAGCTTCCAATAACAACCTCTTTTAGTCCACTTGCGCCTTTCGTTCCCATTACTATTAAGTCAATTTTCTTTTTCTTGCAAAACTCTACTAATTGAAAACTTTCCGGCCCCCGATCAACATGAACGGAAACAGGAACATTTTTGTTTGATTTCAAAAGTTCGTCCTTAATTTTAGCAAGACGCTTAATTAAATTATCCTCTGTCTCCTTGTTTTCCTTTTTACTTTGAGCGAGGGGGTAAAAACCGCTTTCAAATGGAATGAAAGAGTGATAAAGAATGATAGAAGCATTAAATTCCTTTGCCAGCTTCATTGCGTAATGCACTGCATAATCAGCAAGGATTGAGAAGTCTGTTGGCACAAGAATTTTCTTCATGAAAATATTATTTGTTATTTGTTTGCTTTGCTTTTACACTATCTTGCTCCATTCCTAATGCGTCTTTCATTTCTTTTTCAAAGCTCTCCCAATTATCTTTGGTAATTTTTTCAATTTTGTCCCAGGTTTCTTTGAGTATTTTTCTTTTTGCCTGCCATTCGGCTATTTCCTCTTTGAGTTTGTTTTTTAGCTTTCCTTTCTCCCTATCAAGTTGCTCATTCAGATCTTCAATCTTTTTATCTGCCTCAATTATTTTTTCTTTGACCAGTTGGCTATATTTTTCTTTCATCGTCTGAAATTTTATCTCGGTTGAATCAGATGCGCTAATTTTTTCATTCTCGTTCGCCTGTGGCTTATCGTTAGAGCAGGACATAGCATAAAGTAAAAAAAGTAACATGCCAATAATCCTGCTTGTATTTATGTGACGGTTTTTCATAATTTTCAAATTTGGTTAGGATGCAATAAAATCATTTGTAGAAGTGATAAAACAAAAAGCACGGTAAAAACGATGGCTGACAACACACACCAGGTGCAGAATGCTTTGAGAATAAATGCCTGTATGAATAAAAAGTAGAATGAAAAGAGAACCCCAGCTGATACAATTGCAAATATTGTCCAAAAGGGGAGAATAGCCTCAATAAATAGAAATGTTAGAATTATGATTGCAAGAAGCATAGCTAAACCAAGATAAGGATTGGGAATACCCATTGTGCGACTGTATTTGCTGTATTGCACTTTAAGACATTGTTTAGGAGGCAGAAATAAGCATTTTACATCTCTTTTTGTAATACAGCACCATGATAGATAAATCGTATTGACGATGCCAATTGCTGCGGTAATCAATATTGCTGTAACGTAGTTATTCATAATCTCTATTTTTTCATTGTCAATAAGGGAATCCAGCTTTGAAAAGCCATCTGACGGGTAACACTCTTGCCAAACAGTCTTTCAAAAAATGTCAGGTTATGTGTGAACATAGCCAGCATATCGGCTTTTGTACCGGCAATGTATTCATCTATACCCTCTGTAATGTCATCATGCATTAAAATATGAAAGGTGATTTTCGGATATTTCATTTTCGTGGTTACATCGGTGATTATTTTGTTTTTGTCAATTTTCTTTTTTGATTTTGGTGAAATAATATGTAAAATATGTACAGTTGCATCAAACAGTTTTGCCAATGGAACAAGTGTTTTCATTTCTGTATTTATGTTCGTCATATCGGTAGCATAAACAATACGTTTCAGGTTTTTAAACCGTGCAAACTCAGGAACGGTAATTACAGGAATGTCGCTGTTATTTATTACTGCCGTTGCGTTACTGCCCATCAAAACCTTTTTTAATCCCGTAGCACCTTTGGTTCCCATAATGATGAGTGAAATATCATTATGATGTGCAAAATTCCCCACCACGCTTTCAACAGGATATCCTTTTATAATTTTGCAGGATATGTTGAGCTTGCCTCTATTCTCTGATTTAATATCATTAATTAGTTGAATACAATCCTGCTTTGCATTATCAACCATCGCATCCTCTATGCTTTTAATTTTAACAGCAACCGCAGCACGAGGAGGGGCATCAATATGCACTACATGTAGTAAAATGAATTCAGCATCGAGTTTTTTTGTCATTTTAACGGCATAGTGAACAGCCACTTTTGACAATTTTGAAAAATCGGTCGGGATTAGAATTTTCATGGCGTTTAAATTTTATTTTGCGTTAACAATGGATTTTCTAATTGAAAGCAATGGAACTTTTAACTGGTACGCAAGTTCTTCGGTTTTGCTGCTAATAAATATTTTATCAAACCAGGATTTTTCTTCAGGGAACATAGCAAAAATTTCGGGCTTTCGTTTTTTTAGATATTTTTTGATCTGCGCTGACATGGACTGCTCAATGTTTGCCTTTTGCTCAACAAGTTTTATTTTTTTATAGCTCAACGATTTTATTTTCCCTTCAAGTGTCTTCCTTTTATTTTCATTTTTATCCCAACCATAATTAAGATTTAAAATTTCTATTGTTGCGTTGAGTGATTTGGCTATTGGAATAAGGAGTTTTAACTCATTCACTGGGTTTTTCAGGTCGGAGGCGTAAACAATTGTTTTTATTTTTTTGAAACGATAACGCTGCGGGATCGCAAGTACAGGTAGTTTAGATTTTGAAATCAGTTTTGCTGTATTGCTGCCAAAAAGAGCCTCTTGCAGGCCAGTTGCACCGTGTGTGCCCATGATGATGATGTCAGTTCTATTTTTTTTAGATGTGTTAATAATTTCATCTATTGGATCGCCAACGTTTACCAACTCCGCACAAGCTACCTTTACATATTTGTTATGCAAGTTTTTTAGCTTTTTTTGATTCTCCATTTTTGCTGTCGCAGTTTCTTCTGCAATTATTCCGGGTATAATATTATACTTCCCTACTATGGGCTTATAAACATTCAGTAATACTAATTTATTTTTTGCAGCTTGCGCAAATGCGTTGGCATATTTTAATGCGTTATTCGCATTTGTAGAAAAATCAGTTGGTACAAGTATTGCTTTCATCGGTGCTTTTTTAAAGATTATTATTCCAATTCCTGGCGATCCATTGAGTCAATTATATTTTCTTCGGCAGTAGCCACTTTTTCACTTGCTCTTTGATCTTGCTCTGCAAGTGTCCAATCATCGGTTGTCGTTGTTTGCAACCAAACCTTGCCTGACTTTCTGAACACTTGTACCGCTAATCCAAATACTTCAGTAAATGCGCTTTCCAGTTCGGCAACAGTCATCAGCTTGTGAATTTCAATTGT
Organism: Flavobacteriales bacterium; assembly: GCA_013359255.1. Lineage (GTDB taxonomy): Bacteria > Bacteroidota > Bacteroidia > Flavobacteriales_E > Vicingaceae > BCD5. The sequence goes on along the minus strand of JABWCF010000009.1, from coordinate 40,182 downwards.
GCCGGACGCATTCTTTTTTTGTACCTCTCCAATCGTTAGTTCAACGTCCAACGTGTTTTTCTTTGCAGAACCTTCTCCCTGAGAATGTGCCCTTTTGTAAAATTCAATTTTCAAAAACGGAAATATTTTTTCAAATTCATTTTGAATTGTATTTAACTTTTTGTTTTTATCAATTAGCATTTTCATTATATATTGTTTTAGGGTTTATTTTATTGCCATAAGAGGAACACTCAATTTATAAGAGATTTCTTTCGTTTGACTTGTATTAAATATCTTTTCGAAGAAACCTCTCTTTTGTGTCAGCATGACAAGTATATCGGGCTTGTTGTGTTTTACAAAATTTTCTATCGCTTGGGATAAAATACTCTTTCCGCCATCGATCACATATAAACTCATGTTATAAAATTTAAAATGGCGGGAGAGTGATTTCATAAATATCTCTGAATTATATTTTTCATCCTTTTTAACCAAAGATTCAACACCAGCCGTAATATGAAATATTTCAAGCGAAGCCTCCAATTTTTGCGCTACCGGAATAATTTTCTTCAATTCCTTGTTTAGGTTATCCAAATCGGAGGAAGCATAAGCAATTGTTTTAATGCCCACGAACTTATATTTATGCGGAATGGCAAGAACCGGGCAATAGGATTGTTCAATTACGTTTGCTGTGTTGCTTCCAACAAAAACTTTCCTAAAGCCGGTGGCTCCATGTGTCCCAATGATTATTAAGTCAATAAATTGTTCATCGATAATTTCGTTAATACTTTCTATAACTGAGTGTCCGCGTTTGACGAGAAATTTTGTGTTCTTTTCATCTCTTTTAATATTAAGCGAACGATAAATTTTTTCTATGAATCCGGACAAAGTTTTCAATTTTGCTTCTTTATCGGACTTCACTGCATTTAAGTATGCTACATTGGAACTCCTGGTAGGGATGAGCAAAAAGGTGGAATGAAAAAATAACAATTTTCTTCCGGTTTTTTCAGCAAAATGGATGGCATACTTTACTGCATCAGCAGAGCATTCGGAAAAGTCGGTTGGTACAAGAATTGTTCTCATGTTATTATTGGTATATATGGAAAAAATAATTTAATATATAGTCTGCTGAAATCATATTCCATTCTTCGGGCAGGTAAAGCAAAATGCTTAACAGCATTAATCTTGGAAACAGAAGCTGCATATCCCACATTGGCTTAATCAAACTGAATGCCCCAACTACAAGAATAAGATCAAGCCCCAGCAGATATAAGGCGTATTTAGTGAACAACCCTGCTACGAGTAAGGCTCCACATAAAAACTCAACATACGAGGTATAATAGGTTGAAAGCTTCAGAACGGAATCGGGAACTTTGATGTTGCCTAATTCGCTTCTAAAAAATGCTATTACACCAGGAATTTTAACTTTAAATACTTTATCATATCCTTGAAAAAAGAAAAGCAAGCCAAGTATCACACGGAGCGTAAATACTAAAATATTTTCATTATTGATTTCTATCATACTTTTTGTATTGAAGTGATCACTAATTTGGTTTTAAAAATCAGAATCTCCGTTCGTTTCCTGCACCCTGAATGCAAGCAATGGTATTTTACTGTGAAAAGAAAGCTCTTTTGTAATACTCTTGTTAAAGAGCTTTTCAAAAGGATTTCTGTCTCTTGTTGATAAAGCAAGCAGATCCGCTCCAACCGAATCAATAAACAATTCAATTCCTTTTTCTGTGTTTTCATTTCTAAAAACACGATAAGAAATTTTTGGATAAGCTGTTGCTTTCCCGACAAGCCCTGAGAAATATTCTATCATGGAAAATTCCGATTCTATTCTCTCGTTATTTTCAACGACATGAACGACAATTATATCAGCACAGAATGCGGAAGCAATTGCTGAGAGTTGTTTTATATCCTTCAAATCACTATCATGAAAATTAGTGGCAAACACAATTTTATTGGGGGGTAAAAAGGGCGCTCTTTCCGGTATCGCTAGTACTGGCAGCGAAGAATTTTCAATTACGGTTGCTGTATTGCTTCCCCAAAAGGTTTTTTTTATTAGCCCCGCACCCCGTGTACCCATAATAATGAAATCCGCTTTGTTACCAACTGCCGCAGCAATAATTCCATCTACAGTCTCAGCCACTCTTACAATGTAATCACATTTTATATTGGTGTACTTTATTTTTATTTCCCTACATAACTCTTCCAATTTTATTTCCGCTTCCTTGATTGCATCAGTAACCTTTTTCTTATATGAAAAGTTACGCTTATCAGAGCCAATAAGCGGAGGGCTTACAATATACAATAACCGAATACCGGAATTTGTTGCTTGTGCCAAAGCGGCAGCATATTGAGCAGCATTTTTGGCATTGGTTGAAAAATCAGTTGGTACAATAAAGTTCATTTTTTGAATTTATATTTACAATACTGCAATTTCTTCTTTTAGCTTATCTACCATTTCCTGCTCCAGCTTATTTGTTTTTTTGAACGCATGGGCAACCTTTTCCACAGCTTTTATAATTGAACTTTTTAATTGTTCGTTAATGAGCGGTGCATTATTTTTCAGATACTGCACAAAAGACATAAATACCTCAGATGCAGAAATGTGTTTATCGGCCAAATCTTCAAACTCAAACTGAGTATAAAATGCCTGATTCATTCCCGATGAATCTGAGGTCGGTTCAAATGGAGCAAGCTCCTTTAATACAAATTCGCGCAGTGCATTCACTTCCTTTTTGTGAACTTTACCGTCTGAACTGGCTATTGCATACAATAAATGACCAAATTCTTTATAGAATTGTTTGTAATTCAATCCTTTGCTTTTTACGTTTACTTGTGTTTCCATTTTTTTGTTTTTTACAAAGAAATTCCTATACCAGTTACTAACAAATGATCGATGTCAATGGAAGATCTGACATAAATCAGTTTTTTATATTTGTCCTTAATTACATTTTATTTTGAATAAGAGGGATTATTGAATGCCTCCTTAACGTCATTCAGGCTGTCTGTTCCATTCAGCCCAAGCTCGATAAGCTTTTCAAACATTTCTTTCTCAGACCAATGGTCTTTCTCATACGTTGACCTTACATAATGAATGCGCTCAATCAAATCTTTGCTGCCATATTTTTGGATGACTGCTTTTCTCATCATTTCTTTTTCGTGCGTTTTGATTTCGCCTTCTATACGGTCGTCAAATTCTGTCATGATATTTTTTTATTATAAGGTTATCTTTTTAGATTTCTGTTGTATTATTTCATTAATATAAATAGTATAATCAGGTAACATCAAAGCAAATGCCGATGCCCCCAAGTTCCAACAAAAATATCCCCGTTTTTAACCGACTTCTATGATATTCGTCAAAAGGGCATTTTAAATAGCCAATATTTTTTTTAGATTTTCAAACCTTTATACTCGAAAAAATCAAATCTTCAAGAAAGGAAACCATTTTTTTTTCATCTTTCGCTCCTCCAAAATCAGTCAGTGATGGAAGATTCTGCATATAAAATTTTTGTGAATGAGCCATTTCTATAATGGTGGATGCTAATGAATGTGGGTATTTATATTTCGGATTGTATTCCTTTATAAAACCTGCAATTTTTGCACATAAATCTTTATACGGCTTAAATAGCTTTGCCTTATTGTCTTCTGTAACGTGTTTGGTAAGAAATGATTTAGCGCCTTCACACATTACTATTTCATAAAGCAATTTTTCATTTATGTGATCGGTAGTCATATCATCTTCAACATGGGCAGATAATAGATGTATAGCTTTTTTAATTTTTGCTTCCGGATTTTTTATGTTGTTGCAATGAAAAATTAAACGATATTCTTGCCAACTCCAATACCAATCCACTATATAAAGTAGTAAGCGGTGTTTATTTTCAAAATAGCGGTAAATTCCTGCTTCTGTGGTTGTTATTTCCTCCGCTAATTTTTTAAAAGTAAATGCTTCAAATCCAATCTTGTGAATAAGCACAATACTATACTCTATAATTTTTCTGCCTAATTCCGTTTCTTCAGGATTACGAAGAAACAGCTTTTCATTCATCTTTATTTTCAAGGATAGTTCCATTTTTTTATTGTTTAAATACAAATGTAAACATATTTTTAATAATAGTAATACTATCTATTAAAATATTATTACTATATTTGTCGCATAATCTTAAAACTCACTCTTATGAAACATCTTTTAAAAGATTTAAAAAACGATTTACCTGCAAGTATTGTTGTATTCTTTGTTGCAGTTCCATTATGCTTAGGTATTGCCCTCGCATCTGGCGCACCTCTATTTGCAGGTATTATAGCAGGCATTATTGGAGGTATTGTAGTAGGTGTTGCCAGTGGTTCTCCGTTGGGGGTGAGTGGTCCAGCAGCAGGGTTAGCTGTGATAGTTTTAACATCTATTGCCTCACTTGGGGGTTCTTGGGAAGCATTTTTAACAGCGGTTGTTTTAGCAGGAATTATACAACTTTTATTGGGTTATGCAAAAGCAGGTTTTATAGCCTTTTTCTTTCCTTCTTCAGTTATTAAAGGTATGCTGACTGGTATAGGTTTGTTAATTATATTAAAACAGATACCTCACGCATTAGGATGGGACAAAGATGCAGTTGGGGATGATTCCTTTATTCAAGCTGATGGAGAAAATACATTTTCTGAAATTTTTAAAGCATTTCATTTTGTAACTCCCGGAGCATTATTAATAGCAACTATCTCATTAACCATACTGATACTTTGGGACACCGTATTAACCAAAAAACATAAAATATTTGGGATGATAAACGGTCCCCTTGTAGTTGTTGTTTTGGGAATTGTAATGTTTAATTTATATCAAAACGGAATACTTGGTTTTAGTTTAAATGCAAAACAAGTAGTAGCCATACCAGTACCAAGCTCAATTTCAGGTTTTTTTAGCCAATTTACTTTCCCTGATTTTTCTGCAATATCAAATTTCGAGGTTTGGAAGATAGCTATTGTATTGGCTATTGTAGCCAGTTTAGAAACGCTCCTTTGTGTAGAAGCTACCGATAAAATGGATCCCGATAAAAGAATTACGCCAACAAATAGAGAATTAAAAGCGCAAGGTTTAGGAAATGTAATTTCCGGTTTAATTGGTGGATTACCTGTTACACAGGTTATTGTTCGTAGCTCAGCCAATATTGCATTTGGTGGTAAAACAAAACTGTCGGCAATTTTGCACGGATTTTTTTTACTGATAAGCGCTCTTACAATTGCAAGTGTTTTGAATATGATACCATTGGCAAGTTTAGCAGCCATTCTATTTATGGTTGGTTACAAATTAGCCAAACCCGCTTTGTTTAAACAAATGTATAAATTAGGTTGGGAGCAGTTTATACCATTCACAGCTACGGTCGTGTCTATTTTAACCACCGACTTATTAAAAGGAATTACTATAGGCGTTCTTTTTGGCATCTTCTACACCTTACGTCATAGTTATCGTAATTCACATCACATGAAAGATATTACAACAAATGAAAATGGACAGGAGGTGCATCATCTTGTTTTAGCTGAAGAGGTTTCATTTTTTAATAAAGCAAGTGTTATTCAAACCTTGGATGCTATACCTAAAAACTCAAAAGTTATTATCGACTGCTCAAAATCCAAATCAATTAATTATGATGTAATAGAGCTGATAATTAATTATGAGAGTAATGCCAAAACAAAAAACATCACCGTTGAGAAAATCAATTTTATAAATCCCGCTTAATCTACTAACAATTAAAAAACAAAAAAAATGAAAACACTAACCAAAGAAATGCAAACGGCCATTACACCTGCTATGGCATTAGATTTATTAAAAGAAGGCAATAAAAGATTTGTAAACAATCTTAAAGTAAACCGCAATCTTTTACAACAGGCAAATGAAACATCAGACGGACAACACCCCTTTGCGGTAATTCTTAGTTGCATTGACAGCAGAACCTCTGCCGAACTAATTTTTGACCAAGGGCTTGGTGATGTTTTTAGTGTACGTATCGCAGGAAACATTATCAATGAAGATATTTTGGGTAGTATGGAATTTGGCTGTAAAGTGGCAGGGTCTAAAATCATTGTTGTGTTGGGGCATACAAAATGCGGTGCGGTAAAAGGTGCTTGCGACCATGTAGAAATGGGCAACCTGACAGCATTGTTAACTAAAATACGACCTGCCGTTGATGATGAAATAACAACAAAAGAAAATCGCAACTCCAACAATTCTGAATTTGTAGAAAAAGTGGCCACTATCAATGTAAAAAGAACTGTTAAAGCCATAATGGAACGAAGCCCGATTTTAAAAGAAATGATTGAATCAGGTGCTATTGGAATTGTTGGAGGTAGCCATAATATTACTACTGGAGAGGTAGAGTTTTATCCTGAAACAATGATTATAAATTCAACATTGATAAATGAATAGAGATAAATTTCTATGGATTATCAAATCATAATTTCACTCACAACGCTGATAGCTTTAGAAGTTGTTCTCGGAATTGACAATGTGATTTTCATATCCATTTTAGCCAACAGACTACCTCAGAACCAACAAAAAAAGGCAAGGTTTTACGGCTTAATACTGGCTATGGTGTTGCGATTAGTGTTGCTTGCAAGTGTGGTGTGGATAATGAAATTAAATGCAGATTTATTTATACTTTTTAATCAAGGCATATCCATCAAAGATCTGATATTAATAGTTGGCGGATTATTTTTATTGTATAAAAGCACCACCGAAATACATCATAAAATGGAAGGTGAAAAAGGAGACCAAACTAAAAATATAAAAGCGGCTACGTTTGCACAGGTTATGTTGCAGATATTAATAATGGATTTAGTGTTTTCAATTGATAGTATTATTACCGCAATAGGAATGGTAAAGGAAATTTGGATAATGTATGCAGCCATTATAGTTACGGTTCTAATAATGCTCCTAGCCGCAGAACCAATTAGCAATTTTGTAAACAAGCACCCATCATTTAAAATTCTGGCTCTTTCATTTTTATTGCTTATTGGATTTGCATTGGTAAGTGAAGGTTTTGGCATAGAAATTCCAAAGGGATATATTTATTTTTCGATGGCGTTTTCAATGATGGTAAGTGTGTTTCAAATGAGAGCACTTAAAAATAAAAATCCGGTTGCAATTCATGAACACTATAAAGAAGGAGAAGATAAATTGCCCAAAAATGTGCTGTAACTACAGAAATCTATTGAAAACAGGAAGTGCGTTTTACCTTTTGTTATTGATTAATCTTCCTGCTTTTTCTCAGTCGCCATCAGGCACAACTGGTAATTGGTTGATGTGTTTCAACCAAACACGCCTGCATGATAAATGGAGTATTCATGCCGAAGCACAATACCGCAGTTTTGAAATTACTCCAAACACCGAACAACTGCTTTTGCGTGGTGGCATTAATTATCACATAAACAACTCTGCTTTTACAAGTATTGGATATGCTTATGTTGGAAATTATGTTTTTGATAAAGAACAATTATCGGGTGTTCAGGTTTCGGAAAACCGTATTTGGCAACAGTTTCTTATGCGTAACAATATAGGTAGATGTTTGTTTGAACACCGCTATCGCCTTGAACAAAGATGGATGCAGTCAAATAGCAATAACAGATACCTTAGCAGGATAAGATATTTACTTAGAATTACTGTACCTCTCAATAAAAAAGAAATGGAAAAAAACACCTTGTTCTTGAGTTTTTATGATGAAGTATTTATTCATTTATCATCCACACCATTTGATAGAAACCGATTATATGGAGCAATAGGATACCAGTTTTCACCAAACGCAAATATCCAAGTTGGCTACCTTGCTCAAACAGTAAACACTATTACAAAACACTATTTACAGGCAGCAATTTTTTATAACCTTGATTTCAGAAAAAAAGAATGACATATTTTCCGTAACCAAAACATTCGGATTGGAACATGTAAAAAATAATAGCAAACGAATCTTAATTTTTGAACAAGATGGTATCCTTTGGATGGACATTCAAAAAAAATTGGAAAGCAATGGCTTTATGGTTCATCGGGCACAAGCTCTCCCGAACATCAATTTTCTTGACTACGTGCCTTTCCGAAGCACTGTTCTCCGAGCGCTTTCTCGCCAGAAAACTAATTTGCCAAACCTTGTTATTGCAGATACTGATACATCATTCATAAAAGAACTTGAAAAATTAAAAAAACAATGCAGAAAAAAGAAACTCCCAATAATTTACATCACTTCGAAAATTGACGAAAAAATCATAAATGAAAGACAAAAGAATGCCATTGGCATTTTCAAAAAACCAGTCAATAGCGACACTATTATTGAACTTATTAACGACTATTTCAAGAACCAAATTATATAGAGGCCAGGAATGAATACATTAAATCAAATACATTTATCCGAAATAAAAATAGGAATACTTGGTGGAGGTCAACTTGGGAAAATGCTTATCACTGCTGCAAGCAGGTGGGGTATGAACACATTCGTTCTCGATCCATCAGAAGATTGCTCAGCATCTTCTGTATGCAACACATTTATAAAGGGAGATTTCAAAAATTATGATGATGTTTATTCATTCGGGAAATTGGTCGATGTCCTTACTATAGAAATCGAAAATGTTAATACCGATGCTCTTATACAACTTGCAAAAGAAGGCAAACAAATTTATCCTGAACCCGGTAAATTGCAAATCATAAAAGACAAAGGACTTCAAAAAAGCTTTTACGATAAGTACGATTTTCCTTCACCTCATTATACATTATATACGGACAAAATTAGCATTATCAAAGCCATTGAAGGTGGGATTCAAAAACTTCCATTTGTTCAGAAATTATGCAGAGCTGGGTATGATGGCAAAGGTGTATCGGTGATAAAAAGAAATGAAGATTTAATTCATTTACTCGATGGTGAAAGTATAGTAGAAGAACTTATTGATATACAAAAGGAAATTTCAGTTATAGTTGCTAGGAATAAACTTGGAGAAATTATGACTTACCAGCCGGTTGAAATGGTTTTTAATCCCATCGCCAATCTCGTTGAGTATTTAATCAGCCCCGCACCCATAGCTCCCGAAATTGCCAAAGATGCATGCGACCTTGCTATAGCCGTAATTTCTGCTTTTGATATCACTGGAATTTTGGCCGTTGAAATGTTTCTTGATAAAAACAATAAAATATACATTAACGAAGTTGCACCTCGTCCGCATAATAGTGGACACCAAACAATTGAAGCTGCACATACATCTCAATACGAGCAACAATTGCGTGCAATACTTGGACTGCCTTTAGGAAGTACAAAGTTAATTTCCTCTTCCATAATGCTTAACCTTTTAGGAGAACAGGGATTTAGCGGACTACCGGTATATGATGGTTTACAGGAGTGCCTTAAAATAGAAGGAGCAAATATTCATCTGTATGGCAAGAATGAAACACGTCCTTTTCGTAAAATGGGACATGTTACTATAATTGACAATGATATTATCAACTTAGAAAGTAAAGCAAAGATTATACAACAAACCTTAAAAATAAGAGCATGAAAACAAAATCAATCGTAAGTATTATAATGGGCTCCGATTCTGACTTGCCAATAATGAAACAAGCTGCTGAGATATGTGAGCAGTTTGATATTCCATTTGAAATAACTATTGTATCTGCTCACCGCACTCCGGAACGAATGTTTCAATTTGCCGAACAAGCCCATCAGAGAGGTGTTCGTGCGATTATTGCCGGAGCAGGTGGTGCAGCTCATCTGCCGGGAATGGTAGCATCCACAACTCCTTTACCGGTAATAGGCGTTCCCATTAAGTCCTCCAACTCCATTGATGGATGGGATTCATTGTTATCAATTGTACAAATGCCGGCAGGAGTTCCCGTGGCAACCGTTGCAGTAAATGGTGCAAAAAATGCTGGAATTCTTGCGGTTCAAATTCTTGCTACTGCTGACGAGCAGTTGTTTAAGAAGTTACTAGAATATAAACAATCGCTTGCTGTCGAGGTCACAAAAAAATATACCCTGCTTGAAAAAGTAGGATATGCTGAATATTTGAACTCTAATGGGAAATAGGTTTCAGGGAAAGGAAGTGCAACAAATTCATGAAATGACAGACGATTTTAAAACAAATGAATTGATAAAAAACCGAATAAAATGAACTATGGACATAAAAAACATTCAACAACAGCAATGACCGCTTTGATAATATCTATAATCAATCTCATCATTCTCTTGTATCTTTTTATGACAAAGTTAAATCTGTTTTAAACAAAAAATGGAACATTTCGACATATTCAAAAGCAGAACGGTGTCCGATAACAAAGGACAGAAGGAAGATGTCGTTTTTCCTGTTCTTGCTCACACTTAAAACGATTAAACTTTGAAAACACTATGCCGAAAGATCATTCTATAAAATCAGTTCTCATCATTGGCAGCGGACCAATTATTATTGGTCAAGCATGTGAATTTGATTATTCCGGCTCGCAGGCCTCTAGGTCATTGAGAGAAGAAGGCATTGAAGTGTCTCTTATCAATTCCAATCCGGCCACTATCATGACAGATAAAATTACAGCGGATCATGTTTATCTGTGGCCATTAACAACAGAATCAATTATAAAAATACTTGAAGAAAGAAAAATTGATGCTGTATTGCCATCAATGGGCGGACAAACCGCACTTAATCTTGCCCTCAAATGTCAGGAAACCGGAATATGGGAGAAATACGGTGTGCGAATGATAGGAGTTGATGTTGACGCTATAAAAGTTACTGAAGATCGTGAATTGTTCCGCCAAAAAATGGAAGAAATTGGTGTTGGGATGGCTCCTTCAAAAATTGCCCGGTCGTTTCTTACCGGAAAGGAAATTGCTCAGGAATATGGATTCCCGCTGGTTATACGACCATCATTTACACTTGGAGGAACAGGCGGTGCTGTTGTATATAAAAAGGAAGATTTTGACGCTTGCTTAACAAGAGGACTGCACGCATCACCTATTCATGAAGTTTTAATAGACAAAGCTGTTGTAGGTTGGAAAGAATATGAACTGGAGCTTTTGCGTGACAGTAATGATAATGTAACAATCATCTGCTCAATTGAAAATTTTGATCCTATGGGTATTCATACCGGAGATTCTATCACAGTGGCACCGGCAATGACTTTGTCGGATAGTACCTTTCAAAAGATGCGAACTTTGGCTATTCTAATGATTCGTTCTATTGGAAATTTTGCAGGAGGATGCAATGTGCAATTTTCTGTTAGTCCCGATGAAAAAGAAGAAATTATTGCCATTGAGATAAACCCAAGAGTTTCCAGGTCATCTGCACTTGCCAGTAAAGCAACAGGTTATCCAATAGCCAAAATAGCAGCAAAACTTGCAATTGGTTATCATTTAGATGAGTTAAAAAATCCAATTACCCAAACAACCTCTGCGCTATTTGAACCCACATTGGATTATGTGATTGTAAAAATCCCCAGGTGGAACTTTGATAAATTCAAAGGAGCAAACAGGAGACTTGGCTTCCAAATGAAATCGGTTGGAGAGGTTATGGGTATTGGCCGATGTTTTCAGGAGGCCCTTCAAAAGGCGTGTCAGAGTTTAGAAATTAAGCGCAATGGATTAGGAGCAGATGGCAAAGAACTCACTAATCAACAAGAAATACTATACAGTTTAGAGCACCCAAGCTGGAATCGGCTTTTTCATATTTACGATGCTTTTAAAATGGGTATTCCAGGTAGCACCATTCATAAATTAACTCTTATTGACAATTGGTTTTTAAATCAAATAGAAGAACTGGTTATACTTGAAAGGGAAATAGAAACTTTTACCATTGAAAATATCCCCCATAATTTATTATATGAGGCCAAACAGAAAGGATATGCCGACAGGCAGATAGCTCATTTACTAAGGTGTCTTGAAAGCGAAGTGTATAAAAAAAGAATAGGATTTGGAATAAAGCGTGTATACAAAATGGTTGATACCTGTGCAGCAGAATTTGAAGCCCAAACACCCTATTTCTATTCCACTTTTGAAGATGAAAACGAAGCAATACCTTCTAACAAGAAAAAAATAGTAGTGCTTGGTTCAGGACCTAACCGTATCGGGCAAGGAATAGAATTTGATTACTCCTGTGTTCACGGAGTGCTTGCTGCAAAGGAATGTGGCTACGAAACAATAATGATTAACTGCAATCCTGAAACCGTTTCAACCGATTTCACTACTGCCGACCGGCTATATTTTGAACCTGTATTTTGGGAGCACATTTACGACATTATTCAAAATGAAAAACCCGAAGGAGTGATTGTTCAGTTGGGTGGACAAACTGCCCTTAAACTGGCAGAAAAGCTTCACCGCTATGGTATAAAGATTATTGGCACCACCTATGAAGCATTAGACGTTGCTGAAGATCGTGGACGATTTTCTTCTTTATTAAAAACACTGAATATTCCATACCCTGATTTTGATGTTGCCGAAAATGCCGAACAAGCAGTTGAAATATCTAAGAGACTTGGCTTTCCGCTTTTGGTACGCCCATCCTATGTTTTAGGTGGACAAAGCATGAAAATTGTTATCAACGAAGAAGAATTAGAGCAACATGTAGTAAATGTGGTTAAGGATTATCCCGGCAATAAGGTTTTGATAGACCATTTTCTTGAAAATGCGATTGAGGCTGAATCAGATGCTATATGCGATGGAGAAGATGTGCATATCATTGGGATAATGGAGCATATAGAACCTGCCGGCATTCATTCAGGCGATTCGCACGCAGTACTTCCTCCTTTTGATTTGAGTGACAATGTAATACAGCAAATTGAACAGCACACACGTACAATAGCACTTGCTCTTAATACAGTTGGGCTTAACAACATTCAGTTTGCTATTAAGAATGAGAAGGTGTATGTAATAGAAGCTAATCCCCGTGCATCACGCACTGTTCCTTTTATTGCCAAGGCGTATGATGAGCCTTATGTAAACTACGCAACCAAAATTATGTTGGGGCATAACAAATTAAAAGATTTTAAATTTTCACCCCGTAAGAAAGGTTACGCCATAAAAATCCCTGTATTCTCTCACAATAAATTTCCTGAAATAAATAAAGAATTAGGGCCTGAAATGAAATCAACAGGAGAAGCAATTTATTTTATTGATTCACTTCAGGATGAATTTTTTCTAAATATACGATCGGAACGAAATCTCTATCTAAGCAAATGACCCTTTGGTACCCATATACGCAAATGAAAGACGTTGCTTCCGTCCCGATTGTAAAAAAGGGGAATGGTGCTATTCTGTATTTGGAAAACGAACATGAACTTATAGACGGTATTTCATCATGGTGGTCGGTAATTCATGGGTATAATCATCCCGAACTTAACCAGGTATTAATTGAACAAGCCAATAATATTTCCCACGTGATGCTGGGAGGCCTATCCCATCGTCCGGCAATTCAACTGGCTGATAAATTAGTGAAAATTACCCCCAAAGGATTAAACCATGTATTCTTTTCAGACAGTGGTTCCGTAGCTGTTGAAGTTGCTTTGAAAATGGCGTTTCAATATTGGTCAAACAAGAATATTGTGGGGAAAGATAAAATCCTTTCATTAAATAATGGCTATCATGGCGATACGTTTAAAGCGATGGAAGTTAGCGATGATTCTGATTTCACTACGGCTTTTTCCAGAATATTAAATAAAGGATATTTTTTACACACACCAAGAGGTGGCTTTTTTGCTGATGCAAAAACTATTGCTACAGATGTTGACTTGCTGGAAGAACTATTAAAAAAACACCATCAATGTATTGCCTCTTTCATTCTTGAACCAATTGTTCAATGTGCTGGAGGTTTTAAAATATATTCTCCTTTATACTTGAAAGCTGCACGGGAGTTGTGCGATAAGTATGAAGTCCTTTTAATCTTCGATGAAGTAGCCACGGGTTTCGGACGTACCGGAAAATTGTTTGCTTCAGAATATGCTGGTGTAATTCCTGATATAATGATTTTAGGTAAAGCCCTAACTGCCGGTTACATTGGCCATGCTGCTACAATAGCTAATTCAAAAGTGTTTAGCAGTTTCCTGGATATAGAATATAACAAGGCATTTATGCATGGCCCAACATTTATGGGTAACCCGCTTGCCTGTGCAGTTGCTTTGAGGAGCATTGAAGTATTTGAGCGTGAAAATTACCTGATGAAGATCAAAAATATTGAATTGATAATCCAGGAAGAATTCTCGTCCATACAATCAACATTTATAAAAGAAAAGAGAATACTTGGTGCAATGGGAGCAATTGAAGTATATGACAAAAAACATTTAGAGGGGTTTCAAACTTTAGCTTACGAAAATGGCGTTTGGCTCAGACCAATCGGAAATGTTGTCTATCTGATGCCACCTTATATTATTCAGGAAAACGAATTGCGAAAAATTCTTGGTATCATAAAAAAATGGTTTAACAAAAATGATTGAATATGAAAATAAATGAAATACAAAATCTTATCCGCTTTGTTGCCAAATCAGGCGTTAGTGAGATAGAATTGGAGTTAAAGGATTTCAGAATATCAATTAAAAATCCATCCGCATCGCAAGAAGTTCGGGTTGTGGAAGCACCTGCAATTACTATGCCCCAACAAACCGTTCAGGTTATTCAAACTGCTGAAACTTCAACTCAGCAAGAAACCGTTGAAGCAGAAAAGAAACCTTCGGGAAATTCAAATGAAGCAAACTACATTACAATCAAAGCACCGATGATTGGTACATTTTACCGAACATCAGGTCCGGGAAAGCCTCCCTTCGTAAATATAGGAGATACAGTTAAAACAGGACAAACCCTCTGCATTATTGAAGCCATGAAACTATTCAACGAAATAGAATCAGAAGTATCAGGAAAAATTGTAAAAATTCTTATGGATGACACAAACCCTGTTGAATACGATAGCCCATTGTTTTTAATTGACCCATCGTAAAAATAAAAAATATGTTTAAAAAAATATTAATAGCCAACCGTGGCGAGATTGCTTTAAGAGTAATACGCACCTGTAAGGAAATGGGCATTAAAACAGTTGCGGTTTATTCTACTGCCGATAAAGAAAGTTTACATGTAAGATTTGCCGATGAAGCAGTGTGTATTGGTCCACCGCCAAGCAAAGAATCCTACCTGAATATTCCAAGAATAATGTCTGCCGTAGAAATTACAAATGCCGATGCGGTACATCCGGGATACGGATTCCTATCTGAAAATGAAAAATTTGCTGAAATATGTTTGCAACATGGCGTAAAATTTATTGGTCCAACACCGGAGCATATCAGAAAAATGGGCGATAAAATAACGGCAAAAGACACCATGAAAAAATCCGGAGTGCCCGTAATCCCCGGTTCTGATGGATTATTACAGAATATGGATGAAGCGAAAAAAATTGCAATAGAAACAGGTTATCCGGTGATATTGAAAGCTACCGCAGGCGGGGGCGGAAAAGGAATGCGAATTGTTTGGAATGAAAGTGAATTGCAAAATGCATGGGAATCAGCCAAAATGGAAGCACAAGCATCCTTTGGTAACGATGGTATGTACATGGAAAAATACATTGAAGAGCCAAGACATATTGAAATTCAAGTGGCAGGAGATCAATTCGGAACCGCTTGTCATTTATCAGAAAGAGATTGCTCTATTCAACGCAGGCATCAAAAATTGGTGGAAGAATCACCTTCGCCATTTATGACAAAAGAACTGCGTAAAAATATGGGAGAAGCCGCAGTTAAAGCTTGTACAAGCATCAAGTATGAAGGTGTCGGAACCATTGAATTTTTAGTTGATAAATACCGCAACTTTTATTTTATGGAAATGAATACCCGTATTCAGGTAGAACACACTGTAACCGAGGAAGTGATTGATTATGACCTGATAAAAGAACAGATAAAAATTGCTGCCGGCATTCCTATTTCAGGCAAAAACTATATTCCAAAACTTCACGCTATTGAGTGCCGAATAAATGCGGAAGATCCATACCAAAACTTTCGACCATCCCCAGGAAAGATCACTAATCTTCATACTCCTGGCGGACATGGCCTCCCAATTACGATTCGATGGTAGCAAAACTTATTACTGTTGCACAAACGAGAGAAGAAGCGATTACAAAAATGCACCGTGCATTGAGCGAATATGTAATTGAGGGCGTAAAAACAACTATTCCGTTTCATATTAAACTTATGGAGAACGAGCAATTCAGGCAGGGTAATTTTACAACGAAATTCATGGAAGATTTTAAATTTTGAGAGCAATGAAACATCCCGACTTATTCGCAAACAGAACGGCTGTGCTTATAACAAAGCACAAAAAGGATGAAGTTATTTTTCCTGTTCTTGCTCAAACAGGAATGAACCTAAAACTGCTTGACACAATAGACACCGACACATTCGGAACATTTACCCGTGATATTGACCGCAAAGGAACTCAATTGGAAGCAGCCCGTTATAAGGCACTCAAAGCAATTGAAGAAACAGGAGAATCAATCGCAATTGCAAGCGAAGGAAGTTTTGGATCACATCCTACTATTTTTTTTGCCCCCGCAAATGTTGAACTGGTATTGTTAATAGATACCATCAATGATATAGAAATTGCAGGATGGGAAATTTCTACCGATACAAATCATAGCCACTCGGAAGTATCATCTGTAAAAGAAGCTCTAAAGTTTGCTAAACAATGTGGTTTCCCATCGCACGGATTGGCAGTAAGACCTAATACAGGAGGCGACAATAGCGATATCTTATTCAAAGGAATCACATCTGAAAAAATACTTAAAGAAGCCGTAAATAAAAGTATTGCTGAATCACTGGACGGTAAAGCACTGTTAGAACCCGATATGCGAGCTATATATAATCCTAAAAGAATGAAAGTGATTGAAAAAGCTACTATCAACCTTCTTAGTAAAATAAAAAGTTTATGCCCGGAATGTGGTTGGCTCGGATTTGAAATTACAGAGTGGATAAATGGTTTGCCTTGTGAAAACTGTTTTTTTCCAACAAGAGGAATAGCAAAACATATTTACCAGTGTAAAAAATGCAATCATAAAAAAGAAATTGAATACCCTTATAATCAAAAATACAGTGAACCAACATTTTGTGATTTCTGCAATCCTTAAAAGGAATGACATACATAGGTAAAGATATTGAAACCGCAGTAGCCCTGCTCGAAAACAATAAAGTAATTGCTATTCCAACGGAAACCGTTTATGGTTTAGCTGGCAATGCACTGAACCCTTGCGTTGTAAATAAAATTTATGAAATAAAAAAACGTCCTCTCACTAATCCGCTTATCATCCACCTGCACGATACAATACATATAAATAAATATGTAAAAAACATTCCGGCAATAGCAAAAAAACTTGCTGAACATTTCTGGCCCGGTGCGCTCACATTATTACTCCCGAAAAACCATTTAATCCCCGATATAGTAACCGCAGGTCTTCCGCATGTTGCTATAAGGATACCCAGTCATCCAACAACTATAAAGCTCTTGCGCCAGCTCGACTTTCCGCTTGCAGCTCCAAGCGCAAATCCATTTGGATACATAAGTCCCACCACTGCCGAGCATGTAAAAAAACAGCTTTTCGGAAAAATCTTCTACATACTTGATGGTGGACCCTGTACTTTGGGTTTAGAATCAACTATTGTAGGCTTTGATAATGATACACCAGTAATTTATCGTGTTGGATCAATAAGCCCCGAAGCAATAAAGAAAATAGCAGGTAAAGTTGAAATAAACAATAAACATACTGCAAGACCGATCAGTTCAGGAATGCTTCCATCACATTATGCTCCGCATACACCGTTATATCTTACCAATAATGTAGATGAATTGCTAAAAACAGTATCGCGTAGTGGTACAGGAATTCTTGCATTTAAAAATCTTTGTCCTGTAATCGTTGAAAAAAATCAGGAAGTATTGTCAGCAAGCGGAAATCTTGATGAAGCAGCCCACAACCTTTATAAAGCTTTGCATCAACTCGACAGTTTAAAATTGGATAGAATAATTGCTGAACGTGTTCCTAATGTTGGTATTGGAATAGCGATTAATGATAGATTAGAAAGAGCGGCTAATAAAAAATAATATGAAAATTCAATACTGCTCCGATTTACATTTGGAATTTAAGGAAAACAAAAATTTCCTTGATAAAAATCCGATTCAAACTTCGGGAGAAATTCTATTGCTTGCCGGTGATGTTGTTCCATTTGCTCTTATGGACAAGCATAAAGACTTTTTTGATTTTGTTTCTGCAAATTACGAAAGTGTGTTTTGGGTTCCGGGCAATCACGAATATTATCATTACGATTTGAAGGATGTTAAAAATCCGTTGTATGAAAAAATTCGCCACAATGTCTTTTTGGTAAACAACCAAATCATTCCTTATAAAAGTGTAAATCTTATTTTCAGCACCCTGTGGAGTTTTATCAGCCCGCAAAACGAATGGAACATACAACAAAGTGTTTCTGATTTTTCAGTAATAAAAATTCAAAATAAAAAGATTACTCCGGCACAATTTAACAGTTTGCATCAAACCGATTATGCTTTTTTAAAAACCGCTTTAAACACTAATGATTCCAAAACGAAAGTAGTGGTAACCCATCATGCGCCCACATTCTTCAACTATCCCGAACAATATAAGAATAGTGAAATCAATCAGGCATTCGCTGTGGAATTGTATGATTTTATTTTCAACTCCAATGCAGCATATTGGATATACGGACATCACCATCACAACACACTCGGATTTAAAATCGGTAATACCATGATGCTCACTAATCAGCTTGGTTATGTGCAACACCAGGAGCAAAAAGGATTTAAAACAAATTTAATTATTGAAATAAAGTGAAAGAACGAACACTCATTAAAAACGCAAAAATTATCAATGAAGGGAAAATCTTCACCGGAGATGTTCTCATTGAAAATGGAATCATATCAAAAATTGCTGGCACACTGATATTTTCTGAAAATATTCATACCATAGATGCAACAGGAAAATATTTATTACCCGGAATAATAGATACACACGTTCACTTTCGGCAACCCGGATTTACAAATAAGGGAGATATTGAAACTGAATCAAGAGCAGCCGTTGCCGGAGGTATTACGTCATATTTTGAAATGCCGAATACCAATCCCAATGCCCTAACACAATTTTTATTGCAACAAAAGTTCGATTATGCAGCATCAACATCTTATGCCAATTATTCATTCTTTATGGGTATAGATAGTAACAACTTGCACACGGTTGTGAGAACTGATTTAAAAAATGTTTGCGGAATTTCCGATGATGGAGTTAATTTTCAAATAAGCGGTAATTTGATTTCAGAAAAAGCAGAATATCTCGAACAAGTATTTTCCGAATGTAAAGGAATATTCGCCATTCACTCCGAAGATGATGCAACTATTGAAAAGAACACAGATTTTATTCAAAAAATATTCAAAGAACAAATTCCGATAGAATGTCATCCACTTATCAGAAACGAAGAATGTTGTTTTATAGCCACTAAAAAGGCAATAGCGTTAGCAGAAAAACACAACACACGCTTACACATACTACATCTTTCCACAGCAAAGGAAGCCGAACTTTTCCTCAATAATATTCCGTTATCAGAAAAAAAGATTACAACAGAAGTATGTATTCACCATTTATGGTTTTGCGATGATGACTATAAAACCCTTGGTTCAAAAATAAAATGGAATCCTGCTATCAAAACAAAAGCAGACAAAGAGGGCTTGTGGAAAGCTCTATTGGATAACAGAATAGACATCATTGTTACCGACCACGCACCACATACAATTGAAGAAAAAGGAAGAAACTATCTGAAATGCCCAAGCGGAGCACCAATGGTACAACATTCACTTGTTGCAATGCTCGAATTTTATCATAAAGAAAAAATAACTCTTGAAAAAATTGCAGAAAAGATGTGCCATAATCCTGCGATTTTATACAAAATAATAAATCGTGGATTTATCCGAGAAGGATATTTTGCCGACTTGGTTTTAGTTGATTTAAATTCTCCTTTCACAGTTTGTAAAGAGAACATCTTGTATAAATTCGGATGGTCGCCATTTGAAGGACAAACATTTCAATCAAAAATAACACACACATTTGTCAATGGAAATCTTGTTTATGAGAAAGGTAATTTCTCTGAATTTATTTCAGGGCAAAGATTAACCTTTCTACATGAATAAAATAAAAAAATATTTTGTAACTGGTATTGGAACAGGGGTAGGAAAAACCGTTATCTCTGCCATACTTGTTGAAGCACTCAAAGCAGACTACTGGAAACCAATTCAGGCGGGCGATTTGGAAAATTCCGACACAATAAAAGTGAAAAATTTAATCAGCAACAATCATTCAGTCATTTATCCTGAATCATTTCGATTAACCCAACCCATATCTCCACATGCCGCAGCCGAACAGGATAACACATACATAAATTTTGAAAAAATTATTCCGCCATCCCATAATAACACACTTATTATAGAAGGGGCCGGTGGGCTTATGGTTCCTATAAATAACAATTTTTTGATGATAGACCTCATTAAAAAACTGAAAGCGGAAGTAATTCTCGTTTCAAGAAATTATCTCGGCAGCATCAATCACACCCTGCTCACCTGCGAAATCCTGAAAAGTAGAAAAATTCCTGTTGCAGGAATAATATTTAATGGCAAACCGGTTAATACCAGCGAAGAATTCATTATTAAATATTCAGCCATGAAATGTATTTACAGAGTAAATCAGGAACCGGTTATAAATAAAAAGTTCATTAAAATGTATGCTGAAAAGTTTCCAATAAATCAATTAAATGTCAAACCATAAAAAATAAGAAAAATGCCGTCAAAATCAGAAAGACATCAAAAAATGTTGAAAAGAGACTGTGAACTGAACTGTGCTATTTTAATTCAGGGAATTTTTTAAAGGCATTTTCCAGCGTGCATGTGTACTTAATTTCAAATTCCCGAATGTAATATTCCATTTTGAGATAGGTTTTACGTTTGCTCAAAAGGTCATTTGGAATCTCCTTTGAAGCAATAAGCGTTAGATTTAAAAGAAGGTTCTTTACATCTGCTTCTTCAAATGGTATGTCGTATGAGACAATAGGCCGTTCTATAGTCGGAAAAGGATCATGCTTTTTTGAAAGTAAAAATTGGTCATGGACAAATTTTAAATGACCGCTTTTACCACGAATATTTATGCTTTTTTTGCAGATGGGACATTCCCACAGACCAGCAAATTTTCTTTTACTTGGGTAATTTCGTGTAGCCATAGAACAGAAGTATTAAATTACTCGAGTAAATGTAGTGCATTTACTCTTTACCATTTACTTGATTTCAATAAAAGGCATTAAATCGTTTATTAGTTGTAAATCTTTCAGAAAAAAGTTAGATATTGCAGGCAGACAGTCTACTAAGTGTTTCGGGTGGTTTAGTTTTTTCCCAATTCTATTTTTTCGCCTAAAAATTTGGGTTCTTTTCCGGTAATTAAATCAATAAATACTTTGATGCGGGCAAAGTATTCTCGCAGGTTGGTTTTAAATCCGTAATAGGCATCAACATCTTTTGCATTAAATCCGATGGCTTCGATATGGTGTTTCCTTGCTAAAAAAACAGCCCGTTCGTTGTGAAATTTTTGAGAAACAATAATAAACTCCTTTTGGTCGAAAATTTCTTTGCAACGCACCACGGAATCGAGGGTTCTGAAACCGGCAAAATCTAGGTAAACTACGGAATCGGGTATGCCTAATTTAATGAGTTCTTTTTTCATGGTGTTGGGTTCATTGTATTGCATGGTGCTATTATCGCCACTTACTATAATGTAGGTTACTTTATGGGTTTTGTAAAGCAATGCAGCCGCCTGTATTCTGTATAAAAAGTATAAATTTTTTTCTCCATTGCTTCGGTATTTTGATGTGCCTAATACTAATGCGGCTTTATGGCTTGGAACGGTGTTTATATCGGAATATAAAAAGTTTTTTGTTTGACTTGTGATGCTTAGGTTAGCCCAAAGACTTAACAGAATAAATGAAAGAGCAGGGGTTATAAAATACCATTTTTTTCTTTTAATGAAATAAAATATTTTTTTTAAATACCTCATGAATTACTTTTTCTTATCGTAGTTTCTAAATTGAAAATATCTTTTTAGTGTAAAGAGGGTACAACTCTGTTTCTGCGTTAAATCCCCCATAAAATCGTGCCACATTTGGAATTTCAGAACCTTCAAAGTCTAGTAGAATACGGTGGGTTGCATTCTTTTTACAAAACTCGTTAATTAAAAGAAACATGGCTTTTTGTTTTTTTCCTTCCGGGTTGGTGGCTGGTGCAATGTATATGATTCTGTTTTTTTCTTTTAGTAAGTGTGCAAATGCAAGTATTTGGCCTTGTATGGAATGAACGCTCCATGTTTCGCCCATATTGTTTTTTGAGGTGATGTTTATTATTTTCTCCAATAAAAGATGTGTTTTTTTAGAATGTTCAATTGGGTTGTTTATTTTGTAGAAGAGGGCATATTCAGTGGCAGGAAGGGCGTTTATTTTAATTTGCAGGTTATTTTTATCGGCTTGTTTTATATTTCTTTTGGTGTTTTCTGTAAAACGGGAATATAATTCTTGGTAGGGTTTATTGAGATTTAATATGCAATTTTTTCTGGTTTTTATAGATTTTATACCTTGTGCGGCAAAGCATTTATGATTGAGTTGAGTGGAAATATACACGAATTTTTTGGGTATATTTTTTAAAAAAGCTTGAATTAAATTTTTATCAATATCATTAGCTGTAAAAATGCCAAGTTGTTGTGTAAAATAAGGCTGATAGATATAAGGTAAGCCAAATTTAAAAGCATAAGGTAAGGGCATTACGGCTTCGTAATGGTTTAATACTAATCCGCCCCAATTTTTACATACGGTATCTAGATAATAAGTGTAGGCATAGGGCAGGCTGCATTGAGAAGAAGCAACACACCGGTTCCATTTTTCGATATCAATTTTTTCTTTGTTAAGGTATTGTATCAATGGTAAAAAGTAAGTTAAATAAGCGGTTTAAATAATGTTTACTTCCTTTTCAAGTTCAACATGAAATGTGTCTTTTACGGAGGCAATGATGCGGTTGGCTAATTCAAGAATGTCTTTTCCGCTGGCATTGCCGTAGTTTACTAATACAAGAGCTTGTTTCGTATGTACTCCACAGTTTTTTATTGTTTTTCCTTTCCATCCACATTTTTCTATAAGCCACCCGGCTGCTAATTTGCAATTTGTAGGGTTTACTGTATAAATGGGAATATCAGGATAATGTTCTTTCAACTCTTCTGCTATTTTTATAGGCACTACAGGGTTTTTAAAGAAGCTTCCGGCATTTCCTATTTCGGATGGGTTGGGTAACTTGCTTTTTCTAATACGGCAAACGGCATCGGATATTGCCCGAATACTTAGTTCTTTAATGCCCATTTTATCTAATTCTTCTTCAATAGACCCGTATGTAATGGTATAATTCGGTTTTTTATTTAGTTTAAAAATTACAGATGTAATTATGAATTGATTTTTATAAGAGGTTTTAAAAACGCTGCTTCGGTAATCGAATTTGCACGAAGGATTATCAAATACTTGTGTTTGCCCACTGCCCAAATGAATAGTTTCTACTTCATGTATTAAATCCTTAACTTCTACGCCATAAGCACCTATATTTTGCATAGGGCTAGCTCCCACGCAGCCAGGAATTAGCGAAAGATTTTCTAATCCTGCGTAGTTATTTTCTATGCAATACAAAACAAAACGATGCCAGTTTTCTCCGGCCGATGCTTTAATAAAATAATGTTCCGGTGTTTCTTGTATAAGGCGAACGCCCATTAATTGATTCTTTAAAACAATACCATCAAAATTGCCGGTTAAAAGAATATTACTACCTCCGCCAAGAATTAATTGCGGTATATTTTGAAATTTTTTTTCATGAATAAATTCGTAAATATTTTCGGTGCTTTCTAATTCGGTATAATACCTTGCATTGGCACTGATATTAAAAGTATTATAGGGTTTTAACGAAATCTCTTCTTTAATTTTCATATGCGAATTTACGATTCCGTATCATATAATTGTTTTTGCAATAAAAATCCTACTTCAATAGTTTTCTGATTCTATTTGGCCATATAATACTATTTTAGCGTTATGAAAAAAAAGCATGTGGTGGTATCGGTTACCAACCATTTGGTTACAGATCAGCGTGTTCATAGGACATGTACAACCTTGCATTCTATGGGTTTTAAGGTTACACTGGTAGGAAGAAAATGGCCTTCTGATTTTTTGCTTCAACCGCGTTTGTATTCCACTAAACGATTTTTATTGCCAATAAACAAAGGCTTTTTATTTTATGCTTTTTATAATATTCGTTTATTTTTTTATTTGCTTTTTACAAATACCGATGTGTTGCTTTCTAACGATTTAGACACTTTGCCGGCCAACTTTCTTGTATCTCGGATAAAACGAATACCCTTAGTGTATGATAGTCATGAATATTTTACGGAGGTTCCAGAATTAATTAATCGACCAAGAATAAAAAAAATATGGGAAAAAATAGAGCGCTTCATTTTGCCTCGTATTAAAAATGCATTTACAGTGAGTGATTCCATAGCCAAAATATACAAAACGAAATATAATACAGATTTTAAAGTAATAAGAAATTTGCCCGAGTATATTGAGAGCACAACATTGGAAGATAATAATAAAAAAAATATTGTGCTCTATCAGGGGGCCTTGAATATGGGTAGGGGGCTCGAAAAACTAATAGAAGCAATGCCCTTGGTAGAGAATGCCATATTGCACATTATTGGCGATGGCGATATTACGAATGAGTTGAAAGAACGGGTTGCAAAAAAAAATCTAAGTCATAAGGTGGTATTTGTCGGAAGAGTTTCTTTTATGAATTTACGCGAGTACACCTGTAAAGCCACGATAGGCGTTTCATTAGAAGAAGACATGGGGTTAAACTACCGTTTTGCACTCCCTAATAAATTATTTGATTACATACATGCCGGACTACCGGTATTGGTTTCGCCTTTGCCCGAAATGAAAAAAATGGTAGAACAATATAATATAGGAATTGTTTTAAGTAAACATACCGAAACAGAAATAGCATCAGCTTTAAATCAAATGCTTAGTCATAAAAAAGAACTTAATCAATGGAGCACAAATGCAAAGGTAGCAGCCCAAAATCTTTGCTGGCAAAAAGAAGAAATAAAGTTAAAGGCTATTTTTGCAACCTTTATCTGATATGCATATTCATCTAATATCTTTTGATGTACCTTTTCCGCCTAGTTATGGAGGAGTAATAGATATATACTATAAATTAAAAAAACTAAAAGAAAATGGAATTAGCGTAACACTACATTGTTTTGAGTATGGTAGGGGAGAGCAGAACGAATTAAACGAGTTATGCAAAGAAGTTTTTTACTATAAAAGAAAGTCGGGATTGCTTTACCAGTTTTCATTTTTCCCCTATATTGTTGTAACCAGAAGCAATAATCAGCTATTGAAAAATGTATTAAAAGACTCCTCTCCCATTTTTTTTGAAGGAATACACTGTTGTTATTTATTAAACCATAAAGCTCTGCAACAAAGAAAAAAGATAGTACGTATGCACAATGTAGAGAGTGATTACTATCGAGGTTTAGCATGTTCAGAGAAAAACCTTTTCAAAAAAATATTCTTTAAATTGGAAGCTTTCAAGCTAAAAAGGTTTGAGCAAAAACTTCAGTACGCCAACCTTGTATTTGCCATATCACCCAACGATAAGAATTATTTTTTATCTTTTCATAATAACGTACAAATCCTTCCTCCGTTTCATCCTTTTAACTACGTAATCAGCACACCCGGAAAAAGTGCCTTTTGTTTATATCACGGAAACTTGGCTGTTTCAGAAAATAACGAGGCCGCCATGTATTTAACAGAGAAAATTTTTAACGATTTGGGGGCAACATTAATTATTGCGGGGAATGCACCTTCTAATGAATTAAAAAATGCCGTAAAAAAATATAAAAACATTCAATTGCTCCCCGATGTTGATACCGAAGAAATTTGGAAACTGGTTAGCAATGCACATATTAATGTGCTTCCAACTTTTCAGAACACAGGAGTAAAACTTAAGCTTTTAGTTGCATTATATACCGGCAGATTTTGTTTGGTAAATACCCCAATGGTTGAAAATACCGGATTAGAAAAAAATTGTGAAATAGCCAATAATTCCAAAGAGATGAAACAAAAAATAAACGAATTGCTCAGTCAAAATTTTTCGGAAATGGAGATTAAGCAAAGAAGTCAGAATTTAGAAAATAGTTATTCTTCAGATATAGCAATTTCACAAGTTATCAATGCATTACAATGAGGAACTCTGTTTTTTATGATTTGAGTATAAAAATTTTGTAACTTGCACCGTTATTTCGAAAAAAGCATGAAGGTTAAAGAAAAAAAAATATATTATTCTGTACTTATTTTTTTATTTTCAGCCAATAGTCTTTTTGCTTCAAATCAAACGATAGACAGTTTATTACAGGCTTTACAAAAATCTAAATCAGATAAAGATAAAATTGAAGTTGTATTACAACTTGCATCAGAAACAGTGAATACTAAGAGTGAAGAGGCTTTAAGGTACGCCAATGATGCACTAAAATTAGCTCAAAAAATAGAAAACAAATTTTTAATTGGCCGAAGCTACCAAAAAATAGGAGAGTGCTATTTAAACAAAGCAGATTATCAAAATGCCCAAAATAATTTATACCGTTCAATAACTATTTATAAGCAACTTAACGAAGATCAATTTCTGGCAGAAACCTACACCACAGTAGGCAATTGTTTTTATTTTAAAGGCGATTATTTAGAGGCAATTAATTGGTTTATTAAATGCAAAGAAATCTCCGAGAAAATAAAAAACAATAAGTTAATTCTCGATTGTATGATAAACATAGGGCTAATATACAACGATATTGGCCAATATGAAAAAGCAATGGTGAATTTTGAAGAAGCTGTTAAAATTGCTAAAGCAAAAAAAGATAATAAACACATAGCGGTAATATACAATAGCATAGGTTTAATAAAAGATAAAAACGGAAAATTAAGAGATGCCTTAAGCTATTATAAAGATGCGTTGCAAAATTGTCCTGAAAACGAATTTAAATTAAGAGCACAACTATTTAACAACATTGGAGGAATAATGAATCGCTTTAATGCTCGCGATACAGCCGAAAAATATTTAACTGAAGCTTTACTGATTAGGCAAAAAATTGGAGACAAATTTGGTATGGCACAAACCAATATTACTCTTTCTCGTCTAATGTACGATTGGAAAAAATTTCCTAAAGCAAAGGAATACGCATTAAAAGGAATTAGCAGTGCCGAACAATTAGGAATGAAAGAAATTGTACTCGATGCCAGTCAAATTCTTTCTAATGTGTACTTGTTAGAGAACAACTACCAAAAAGCATTCGATTACTATAAAAGATATATATTGTTAAAAGATTCTTTGTATAACACTTCCAGTACATATATTTCTCAATTAGAAGAAAAATATGAGAGTGAAAGAAAAGAAAGTCAAATAAAACAACTGGAACTAAACAATCAGTTACAACAATCGGAAATAAGCAGAAAACAGAGCATGATTTACTTTTCGGGAGGAATCCTTGTTGTAATTGCTATTTTAACCTTTGTGCTTTACAGTAGATATCAACTAAAAAACAAAGCAAACAATTTGCTTACATTACAAAAACAAGAAATAGAAGCCAAAAACAAAGAAATAGTAGATAGCATTAACTATGCCCAGAAAATACAACAGGCATTGCTAACAAACAAAGAGGTTTTTACCGAATCATTTAAAGACAGTTTTATTTTCTTTAAACCTAGGGATATTGTAAGCGGTGATTTTTATTGGGCACACAAAACAAACGATAATTTTTATTTTGCAGTAGCGGATTGTACAGGGCACGGAGTGCCCGGAGCATTTATGAGTTTATTAGGCATTAATTACATCAATCAAATTGTAAATGAAATGAAAATACAAATGCCCAATGAGGCACTTAATGTATTGCGTGAAAAAATTGTTGTATCACTCAAATCGTCCGACCCGGATTACCAGGGAGCCGATGGAATGGATATTTCCTTAGGAAGAATAGATGTTAAGTCTAAAAAATTATACTATGCCTCGGCAAATCATAAAAATTATATTGCTAAAAACGGAGAAATACTCACTCTGCAGTACGATAATATTCCGGTAGGAAATTATTTTGGTCATGAAAAACCTTTTAATTTATACACGGTCGATTTAGCCGAAGGAGACACTTTGTATTTTTCTACCGATGGGTATGCCGACCAGTTTGGAGGAGAAACAGGAAAAAAATTTAAAACAAGAAACCTGAAAAAAATGTTATCCGAATTATCTTATTTACCAATGATAGAACAATTTTCAGCTATTCAGGATAACTTCGAAAAATGGAAAGGAGAATACGAGCAGTTAGATGATATCTGCATCATTGGTGTTAAAATTTAATTTCTATAGTATTAGTTTTCCTGCTTCACATCTCATTGTACGAGAAGGAAATTTGTCCATTATCGAATAATCGTGCGTAGCCATAATTACAGCTTTTCCCTCATTACTTATCTTGAATAAAAGTTTCATAATTTCTTCGGATGTTTCCGGATCGAGATTGCCGGTAGGCTCATCGGCCAAAATTAATTCCGGATTGTTAAGCAAAGCTCGTGCAATAGCAATACGTTGTTGCTCACCACCCGAAAGTTCGTGTGGCATCTTATAGGCTTTTGTTCCAAGCCCTACGCTTTCTAATACCTCTATAGCTCTATGTTTTATTTTAGCTTTATCTTTCCACCCTGTTGCTTTTAATACGAAAAATAAATTCTCTTCAACCGAGCGGTCGGTTAGTAATTGAAAATCCTGAAAAACAATGCCTATTTTTCTTCTTAAAAATGGAATATTTTTTCTTTTCAATTTAAAAAGCTCAAACCCACAAACAGTACCATGCCCTTCTTTTAAGGATAATTCGCCATACAAGGTTTTTAAAAAAGAACTTTTCCCGCTTCCTGTTTTTCCAATAAGATAGATAAACTCCCCTTTTTTTATCTCTATGTTTACTTCATAAAGGATAAGATTTGTATCCTGAAAAATTCTTACATCGCTGAGAGAAATAATAGTATCAGACATAATAGAAGGGGTAGAAGTTTTTTCTGCCAACGATAAAGTTTCGTATTTCAGAAGAGAGAGGAACCCCTTGTTTAAAATAATTTCAACATTTTTTCGTTGATAACTTACCCCTCCTTTCTGAGGGTAGTCTTTAATACTGTATAATTTTACCCCTTACCATAGCAAAGCGATTATTCTTGCATAAACTGTTTTTTATATCGTATCTATTTCTTTCAGGAATACTTTATTCCCAACAAACGGCTGTTTATTTTAGTGCCGATAAGGATTATCGAAATGCCCTCGAATTATTTGATAAAGAAAAATATAGTGCCGCACAAAAAAAGTTTAACGAGGTAATTGAAAAAACAAACGATAAGTATTCGGAAGTGAGAATAAATGCGGAGTATTATTCGGCAATATGTGCATTAGAGCTTTTTAATGCCGATGCAGAGTTGGCACTAAAAAAATTTATAGAAATTTACCCGGAAAGCCCTAAAGCAAACCTTGCCAATTTCCAGTTAGGGAAATTTTATTTCAGAAAAAAAATATGGGATAATGTGCTTTTCTGGTTCAATAAAGTAGACACTTATGAACTTACTGCCTCCGAAAACCTAGAGTATAAATTTAAGCAAGGTTATGCCTATTTTATGAAAGAAACCTACGCAACGGCATCTAAACTTTTTTACGATGTGAAAGATACCGAAAGCGAATATGCTCCTGCGGCAACCTATTATTATGCTCACATTTCGTATATAAACGGGAACTACGAAACAGCTTACCAGCATTTAAAAAAATTAGAATCGGACGAACAGTTTTCTCGCATTGTGCCGTATTATATGGCACAGATATTATTTCTTCAAAACAAATACGAGGAGTTAATATTGGTAGCCAAACCACTTATGGACACAGCCAATCCAAAACGTTCGGGCGACATTGCCAAGTTGATTGCCCAATCATACTACCAACTTAATAAATTTGATGAAGCAATACCCTTCCTTATTAGATACAAGCAAACGGCCACAAAAATAAATCGAGATGACTATTATGTGGCGGGGTATTGTTACTACAAAATCGGGAAATGTTCCGATGCTATTCCGCAGTTTAAAGCCGTAACGAACGGAAATGATAGTCTTGCCCAAATCGCTTACTACCATTTAGGAGAATGTTTTTTAAAAGAAGGAAATAAAAAGTACGCACAAGATGCTTTTCGAAGTGCATCGAAAATGAATTTTAACGAAGTGATAAAAGAAGATGCCTTGTTTACCTACGCAAAACTTTCGTACGAAATAAGCTTTCACCCGTTTAACGATGCCATACTCGCTTTCGAAGAATACATAAATACCTATCCAAACTCCAAAAAATTAGATCAAGCCTATGAATATTTGGTGGGTGTTTATTTTACAACCCAAAATTACAAAGCCGCATTAGAATCCTTAGAACGTATTAAAAACAGAGGAGTAAAACTAAACGATGCTTATCAGAAAATTTCGTACTACCGCGGCATTGAACTTTTTAACGATTTAAAATTCACTGAAGCAATTGAACATTTTAATAAATCTCTTGCCGTAAAAACAGATAAAAACATTGCTGCCGCCACAGTATATTGGAAAGCCGAAGCCTATTTTCGTTTAAGTGAATTCAATAAATCCATTCAGGGGTTTAAAGATTTTCTTTTCGAGCCAGGAGCCGTTAATTTCGAACATTATCATGTTGCTAATTATGCATTAGGTTATAATTATTTTAAAACGAAACAATGGACAGAGGCCATTACTTGGTTTAGAAAATATACTCAGAATGATAAGTTGCCCAAATCGGTCAAATTGAATGATGCATACAATCGAATAGGCGATTGCTATTTTATTACCAAACAATATAACATAGCCATAGAATACTACGATAAAGCCATATTTGTTGGCTTATTAGATGTTGATTATGCCATGTTTCAGAGTGCAATGGCAAATGGAGTTGAAAAAAACAATAAAGAAAAATCGAGTTTGCTGCTCACTCTTATAAAAAGTTACCCGAATTCTCATTATACAGACGATGCCTATTACGAACTAGGAGAAGCCTACCAAATGATGAACCAGCAAGAAAAAGCATTCGATGCATTTAAAAAGGTAATAGATGCATTCCCATCTTCCAGCTATATTTCAAAAGCGTACAACAAAATAGGACTAATTTACTACAACAAACAACAAGATGAACTTGCATTAAACGCTTTTAAAAAGGTAGTAAGTGATTATCCTGGCACCACCGAAGCCAAAGAAGCTCTCTTAAAAATCAAGAAAATATATATTGACAATGAAGATATTGCCGGATACGAAAATTATATTAAATCAGTGCCCTTTGCAAACGAATCAAAATCATCGCTCGATTCGGCATTATACGAAGTGGCCGAAAAAAATTATTTTGCCGGAAACTGCGAGAAAGCGGTAAAAGGATTTGCCTCTTACCTCGAAAAATATCCAAAAGGCAACTTTTCTTTAAATGCACACTACTACAAGGCCGACTGCGAATATAAAGCTGGTTATCTCAATGAAGCACTTATCGGATTTAATCATGTTATTGCATTTCCTAAAAATAAATTTACCGATTTAGCTTTGCTCCATGCAGCCACCATTTATTACAAAAACAACCAATTGCAACAAGCACTTACTTTGTTTAATACCTTAGAAAAAACAGCCGAATTACCCGACCATATCTTTAATGCACAGCTTGCCTCCATGCGAATACATTTTGCCCTTAACAACTATCAGGAAACGATAAACTATTGTTCTGTTATTGTAAGTAAGGATAAGATTGATGAATCAATAAAACAGGAAGCTCATTTACTCTATGCCAAATCATCGCAGGCATTAAATAATGATGCAAAGGCATTGGAACAGTTCAGGTATATAGAAAATGCCAACAGTAAATTTGGGGCTGAAGCAAAATATAACATTGCAAATATTCTTTATGCAAAAGGCGAATACAAAAACTCTGAAAAAACAATATTTGAATTAGTAAATAAATTTTCATCGTACGAGTATTGGGTTGCCAAAGGATTTATATTACTATCCGATAATTACGTTGCAATGAACGAAATATATCAGGCAAAACAAACCCTAAAGATGGTTATTGAAAACCATAAAGGAACTGATGAATTAGTAGATGTGGCCAAAGAAAAATTGCGAATTATAGAAGAAAATGAAGCAGGAAAGACAGGCCGAAAATCAAACGAAAATGAAAGCAACGGATTTGAAATAAAATACAACGAAACAAAATAATTGAATGAAAAAAAATAAAATTTCATACTTGTTTTTGTTACTTATAGGATTATTCTACAGTAAAAATGCATTTCTTCAAAATGTAAATGACACCTTTATTGTAGTAAAACCATACGAACCCGTTATTTCCGATGCCTTTAAAATAAAAGATAATCCTTCTATCAGCGATACCGGAAAAATTATTCCTTCATTAAATTATTTATTCTTAAATACAAGAGCCATTGTGCCTTTTAGTATAATATCTATTGAGCCAGCAAAGATAAAAGGAGAGCCTTTGGTAAAACTTTATCACAGTTACATAAAGGCTGGCATTGGAAACAATACCACTCCACTGGCAGAAATATATTACAATTCTGTGCGGAATAAATCATACTCCTTTGGAATAAATGCAAAGCATTTTTCTTCGAATGGAATAAGCAATATTGACTACAGCAGTTTCAGCGAAAATAAACTAAATATTTACGGAAAAAAATTCTTAAAAAGGCATACCCTCTATGGCGATGGATTTTACAGTAGAAATGTAGTACACTATTACGGTATGGACTCCTTGGTTTCGCCCGAAATTATTGATAAATCCGGATTGAAACAAAACTACAGTTCATTCGGAGGAAAGGTCGGATTGCTTAGTAATCTTGCGGACTCATCGGTTTACCGCTACGATATAAAATCGAACTACAAATACATTTACGATTTATACAACACCGGAGAACATTATGCCAAAATAGATGCCAATATAGGCCGCTATTTTGATTTCGATTACTACCACTTAAAAACCACCATCGATTACAATAAATATTCGAGTGCTACAGATACTCTTTCAAATTCTATTATCAGCATTCAGCCAGGAATAACCAGCATGTCGCGTAAATGGCGATTAAATGTAGGCTTAAATATAACAGCAGAATTAGCTAATGTGGCTAAGTTCAGATTTTACCCCAATGCCGAATTCCGGTACAATCTAATCTCAGAAATTGTAATTCCCTACTTAGGAATTACAGGAAATTTAAAAAGAACCAACTTCGATTATTTTGTACAACAAAATCCTTTTGTTCGTTCATCACTTAACCTGATTAATGAAAACACACGTTACCATGGTTATATTGGTATCAGAGGAAATTTCAGCTCAAAAGTTTCTTTCAATGTAGCAGCCAATTACAGTCAAATAGCCGGAATGGCCATGTTTGTAAAAGATTACTCCGAAATACTTCGTAACAAATTCGATTTAGTATACGATACGGTTGATGTTACGAACCTAAGAACTGAAATATCTTTTCAAAACAGAGAAAAACTAAGGTTTTTAATTACAACCGACTACAATATGTTTGCTACCAGAAATCAAAAAGAAGTTTGGCACAGACCTAATTTTAAAGCCAACATTTCTTCCATTTACGATTTGGCAGATAAAATAATTATTAGACTAGATATTTTCGGAATAGACAAACAATATGTTCGCACTTTTGAAAGAGTTGAAACTACTACCGGATTCGAAATGGTTCAGAATGCTGTTAGGATTGAAGGTTGGATAGATGCAAACATCGGTATTGAATACCGTTACACGAAACGCATTTCTGCCTTTGTTAACTTTAATAACCTCCTATCAAAGGGCTATCAACGTTGGCAAGATTACACCACCATGCGATTTAATGTGTTGGGTGGCCTAACTTACTCATTTTAGAATTAAAAAACAATTGTTTTCTTGTTGATTAATTGTTAATAAACGCCCTTATTTTACAAGGGTTTTAATGCTGTTTGATAGTCTGTTTTTATTACCTTTGTGTTCACTTAAAAAAAGTAATTTACAAACTTAATTATGAGCGATACAAAAGGAAATTCCTATTCAGCAGAAAGTATTCAGGTATTAGAAGGTTTAGAGGCGGTACGCAAACGTCCGGCCATGTATATTGGCGATATTGGCATAAAGGGCTTACACCATCTGGTTTATGAGGTGGTAGATAACTCTATAGACGAGGCTCTGGCAGGGCATTGTAAAAATATTGAAGTACGTATTTTAGAAGACGATTCCATTTATGTGAAAGATGACGGACGTGGAATTCCTGTAGATATGCATGCCAAAGAAGGCCGTTCGGCATTAGAGGTAGTTATGACAGTTCTTCACGCAGGAGGTAAATTCGATAAAGATTCCTATAAGGTATCAGGCGGGTTACACGGTGTAGGTGTTTCGTGTGTAAATGCACTTTCTAAAAATTTAAAAGCCGAAGTACACCGAAATGGAAAAGTATATTGCCAGGAATACGAAAAAGGCAAACCAATGTACAGCGTTAAAGAAATTGGAAATTCTGATTACAGAGGAACCGTTATTACCTTTAAACCAGACGATACCATCTTTATTACTACCACCTATAACTACGAAACGCTTTCTGCTCGCTTAAGAGAATTAGCTTACCTTAATAAAAACATCCGATTAACCATTACCGATGAAAGAGAAAAAAATGAAGATGGTACATTCCGTTCCGACTCTTTCTATTCAGAAGGCGGCTTAAGAGAATTTGTAGAATTTTTAGATATGAGTAGAGAAAGACTCATAGAAGAACCAATATACATGGAAAGCGAAAAACAGGCTATCCCGGTTGAAGTTTCCATGCTTTACAATACTTCTTACACCGAAAATATACATTCCTACGTAAACAATATCAATACGCACGAGGGAGGTACACACTTAGCAGGTTTCAGAAGAGGGCTAACCCGTACACTTAAAAAATATGCCGAAGATTCGGGAATGCTTCAAAAACTAAAATTCGATATTAGTGGCGATGATTTTAGAGAAGGGTTAACAGCCGTAATTTCAGTAAAAGTTCAAGAACCACAGTTTGAAGGACAAACAAAAACCAAACTGGGAAATAATGAAGTGATGGGTGCCGTAGATCAAGTTGTAGGAGAAATGCTTACCAATTATCTGGAAGAACACCCAAAAGAAGCTCGTCAAATCGTAAACAAAGTTATTTTAGCAGCTCAAGCTCGTCATGCGGCTCGTAAAGCTCGCGAATTAGTTCAACGAAAAGGAGTGTTAGGAGGAGTTGGGTTACCTGGAAAATTGGCCGATTGCTCAGAAAAAGACCCCTCCGCTTGCGAGATTTTTTTAGTCGAAGGAGACTCGGCTGGAGGTACTGCCAAGCAAGGTCGTGATAGAAATTTTCAGGCTATTATGCCTTTGCGTGGTAAAATTCTGAATGTAGAGAAAGCCATGCACCACAAAATTTATGAAAACGAAGAGATAAAAAATATTTATACAGCACTGGGAGTTCGTGTGGGTACTGCCGAAGATGAAAGAGCACTTGACATTTCAAAATTACGCTATCATAAAATTGTAATTATGTGTGATGCTGACGTAGATGGAAGCCACATTTCTACATTAATTATGACCTTCTTTTTCCGCTTCATGAAAGAACTGATTGAAAATGGGTACTTATACATTGCTACCCCTCCGCTTTATTTGGTTAAAAAAGGAAATCAAAACCGTTATTGTTGGAGCGATGCAGAAAGAGATGTGGCCATCAACGATTTTAAAGGGGCAGGAAAAGAAAGCAATGTGGGAGTGCAACGATACAAAGGATTGGGAGAGATGAATGCCGAACAACTTTGGGAAACAACTATGAATCCAAATAGCCGAACCCTACGTCAGGTAACCATAGATAGTGCTGCAGAAGCCGATAGAATATTTTCCATGTTAATGGGAGATGATGTTCCCCCTCGCAGAGAGTTTATTGAAAAGAATGCTAAATATGCAAAAGTGGATGCATAAACAGATTGCTTAAAAAAAAAAGCCCGATAATCATTTATCGGGCTTTTCTTTTAGCACTAGAATATGATTAACGATTCCCTATTTTTTTGTTGTTAATAACGGGAGCCATATGTTGAATAGGCTCTGCATCTCTTGTTTCTACTTTAGTCTTAGGCAGAGGTCCCATTGCAGGAGCAAAGCGTTCTTCAGCGTAATTGGCCTTTGTGCCATCATTTAAAATCTCATTGGCTCTGTTGGCTGTAACAAACCATGTAAATTGAACAGTTGAATTTCCGCCATCTAATTCGCGAACGATAAACCCATCTTTTGTTTTATCTGAAACAAAAACACCTTTGCAATCTCCTTCTAACTGAATAAAGACACGTAAAGGATGTTTTTCATTTACTTCTATATTTTTAGAAAAAACGGGATCTAATGTGATCTTTGCAACTCCATTTACTAATTGCCCTGTTCCAAAATCCTGAAAAAAGTTTTCTGGTGCTTCTGGGCAACTTAGTAGCACAAGTTTATCGTTTAAGTCTTTTACAATTGTATTTACCGTGCCGTTTCCGGAAATTTTTCTTGCTACTCCACCATCTCGGGTACCAATGTATGCCCAACTGGTAGACACTCCACCATTCATTACTTCAAAATACCCTCCGGCAGAACCCACTCCCCCTGCTTGATTTCCCAATGGATTTACATCATTCTGTTGAGTGGCATAGCCTACTACGCCCCAGTTTAATCCGGTTGCTCCAACACCAGCACCACCAACAGGTGTGTATATTGTGCCTATGTTATTTCCAACGGCTATTAAGCCCACTCCAGAAAGAACTGTTCTTCCATAAGCAAATAAACCTAGAGCTGTTCCATTAAAGGCTCCACCACTTCCCCCAACCAAATAGGTCGAAGTGGAATTGTTTCCATTTACCAACAAGCCTGTACCACTAGCATTGACGTTAGTGCCTCGTACAGAAAAAGAGGTAGCACCACTATTTCGTGCAAACAAACCATTGCCATTACCCTGATGGAAAGCTGTAAGTGCTACTCCGGTATTAGCCGCATTCTGATTGTAAAAATACCCTGCCGATGAAGTCCCTGCTCCGGTAGAGTTTCCATAAACTCCCATAGCGGTATTCGTATTCCAATCAGTAAACCCTAATAATGCCACATTGGCTCCGGTTGCCCCAGAACCTACTACTTCAAAACCTCCTGAGCCAACATAATTAAATGTGGTTCTGCCTCCTCCTTCAATTCTAGCCCTTTCTGTGTTGTTAGTTCTCCAAACCCAATCCTGATTATCATTGGTGCCAATCCAATTAGTGGCAGGAGTAGTACCTGTATTTCCCACAGTTAACCAAGCTCCTCCTAAAGTGGTAATAGGTCCTCCAGACCCTGCAGTTCCATTAAGTGTTATTGTTCCATTAGAGTTATACGTAATGGTAGAAAGTGTCCAAGTTGGTCCTGTTGGTCCTGTTAATCCGGTTGATCCTGTTATTCCGGCTACACCAGTAGTTCCTGTTGCTCCGGTAACACCATTTGCTCCAGTAGTTCCCGTAACTCCGGCAATGCCTTGTGGTCCAGTAGGCCCTGTAGTTCCATTAGCTCCAGTAGCACCT
Source organism: Flavobacteriales bacterium (assembly GCA_013359255.1). Classification (GTDB taxonomy): domain Bacteria; phylum Bacteroidota; class Bacteroidia; order Flavobacteriales_E; family Vicingaceae; genus BCD5. The sequence continues at coordinate 2,417 of JABWCF010000009.1, read as the reverse complement.
GTAGCACCATTGATACCTGTTGGTCCCGTAACTCCGGCAATTCCTTGTAGCCCTGTAGGTCCTGTAGCACCATTAGCTCCGGTAGCACCTGTAACACCGTTGATACCCGTTGGTCCTGTAACACCAGCAATTCCTTGTGGCCCTGTGGCTCCGGTTGTACCATTGGCTCCGGTAATGCCATTGACACCCGTTGGCCCCGTAACACCGGCAGCACCTTGTGGCCCTGTGGGGCCTGTAGCACCAGGGAGACCACTTGAACATAAGTTGGTCCAAACTGGTGCTCCGGGCGTTTCGGAATTAAAAAAGAAACAATCTACATTGGTATCATATACCAATAATCCTGTGGCAGGGTTAGGTATTGCATTTATCTGAATAGTAGATAATCTAGGCACTAAAACCCCTTTATCATTGGATGTAACATCTAAAACGGCACTACCATCGGGAGTATTGGTTCCTATACCCACATTGTTTTGAGCAGAGATAATGGTTGCAAGCAGAATAAATAAGAAAAAAAATACATTTCTCATAATTGTATTATTTACAGAACAAAGCTAAACAAAAATGCTACTCAAAAAGTCGCATTTTTAATAAATAGATAAGGAGGTTCTTAGTTTTTTGGAGTAATGGTATTTACTGGAGTTTCTCTGTTTTCAAGATACTCTTCTTGTTTTATTGTCGTTTCCTTATTATTGGTTTGTTTTATAGGTACTGGTAATTCACCCATTTTTCTTGGTTGATTTTGAATAAGTTCTTCTGTATTAGTGGTTATTTCTGTATTTGAATAGGGAAGCTGAACAGTTGTTGTACTAGAGGAAATAACAGTATTTGCATTTTGGCTAAAACATAATGAAGAGCTACTAACTGATAGCATAAAAAAGAGTATAAATAGATATTTCATAATATACTTTTATTCAGTTATCACAACAATATTCATCATACCTTGTCCGACAAAACCAGTTGGTTGGCATAAATTTACAGTACCTGTAGGAAATCCAGCAGCACCCACATTTGCTCCACGAATATCAAATGTTACTGAAGTGGGACCAACTAAAGTTGCTGTATGGCTTACAGACCAAGGTTCTTGAGGAAAATATGACTGTTCATCTTGAATAGTTACTCTTTGAAAGGAATTTGTTAATACCCCTGCTTGATAAACCATATATTGAACCATTGCCTGATCTTGTGCATTGTTTGACTTACTGGCAGTACCAAATGCAGTAAGAAATACTTTGTAAGTTTTTCCCGCAGGAACATTAACAGTATGAGACAAACCTGTCAAGACTAATGGAGAAAAAACTCCTGCTGCAATTTGTTGAATATTTGCAGTAGTAGTGTATTGAAACGTCTGAACGTATCCTGCAAAATTTGACCAAATGGGGGCAACATTTGCTCCTTGAGAAACAAGAATCTGACCTGAACTTCCTGGCAAGTTGGCTGGCTCAAAAGAGCCCGTTAAATGCATGTTACCAACCACATGTAACATATCTGTTGGAGCAATTGTATTAATACCAACTTGACCATTATCAGTAATAATACTACAAACACCTGCGGTTCCATTTGATTTAATTACTTGATTATTGGTGCCACAACCTACCGGCCCGGTAGCCCCCGTAACACCGTTGATACCTGTAGGCCCTGTTATTCCGGCAATACCCTGTGGTCCTGTAGCTCCTGTAACTCCATTGGCTCCGGTAGCCCCCGTAACACCGTTAGCACCTGTGGGCCCTGTTACTCCGGCAATACCTTGCGGTCCTGTAGCTCCTGTAACTCCATTAGCACCTGTAGCACCTGTTACTCCGGCAATACCTTGTGGTCCGGTTGATCCTGTGGCTCCATTGGCTCCATTGGCTCCGGTAGCACCAGTAACACCGTTAGCTCCTGTAGGTCCTGTAACTCCGGCAATACCTTGTGGTCCGGTTGATCCTGTGGCTCCTGTGGCTCCAGGAATTCCTCCTGTACATAGGTTTGTCCATACTGGAGCACCGGGTGTTCCTGAATTAAAAAAGAAACATCCTACATTGGTATCATATACTAATAATCCTGTGGCAGGATTAGGTATGGCATTTATTTGAATAGTTGATAAACGGGGTACAAGTACACCTTTGTCATTTGCTGTAACATCAAGTGCTGCACTTGCATCAGGAGAGTTTGTTCCAACACCTACATTGTTTTGGGCATTAGAAATGCTCATAATTAACAACAATCCTACAACTGGTAGGAACTCTTTTGCATAGGTTAATATTCTCATAATAAGTAATTAAGTGTACCAAAAGTACAACACAAAATTTAAAATGCCAAACCTTTGATTTATTTTTATAAACAAAAAGCCCCGAATTCGGGGCTTTTTGTTTATAAAAAGGAGCAGAGTACTAAGAGGATTGTATTAATTGATGAGAGAAACATGGCCCATCATAGAG
>JABWCF010000001.1 GCA_013359255.1 Flavobacteriales bacterium | reverse complement strand
AGGGAACGTTGCTCCATCGGGTAAACCCGCTGTTTGGGTGGTTGTGGCAGGGCCGCCTGTCCATGAAATAACTATTTGACCGTTGCCGGATTGATAACCGTTAACATGAACAACATTTGTAAATCCTGGTGCTGCATATCCACTTCCACCTCCACCTGCTCCCCAAGCTCCTCCACCTCCTCCATAATATCCTCCTGCACCTCCACCACCACCAGAAGGACTACATCCTTCTCCACCAACCCCTATTGTTCCAGGATTTGCATTACACCATCCTCCATAAATTCCACCCGTTCCACCTGCGTTTTGTGTAGCCCCTCCTCCTTCACTTCCATTTTGGCAACCACTTCCTGCATTTCCAGTAAGGCCGCCTCCACTGCCACCATTGAAGGGAGATCCGCTACAAGAGGACGTTCCTCCACCGCCTCCGGCAACAAGTATTCTATCGTTCAAGGTGTTTCCATTTTTTCTTATATCAGAAGCACCTCCCCCCCCTCCGCCTGCTTGGTCGCCACCGGGAACATGAAACCCGCCCTTTGCTCCTCCATTATAACCACCCGCACCTCCCACACCGCTAACTCCATCTTGTCCAGCAGCACCAACAAAAATATTTAGTTGATCTCCTGGATTAACTATCAAATCTCCTTTCACTTTACCTCCTAATCCACCCACTCCAATAAGGTTTCCGCTATAGTATGCTTTCCCACCTTGAGCCCCATAGGTTGTAATTGTAACATTAGTAACACCTTGAGGAACCGTAAATGTTTGCATACTGCCTGTGTAATTGAATATTACAGAATCGGTTCCGCAAGGATTTGTTCCCACAGGGGTTACGTAATTGACCACCGCAGCACATGTGCCTGGCGCGTTATTTACTGTAATGTTGCTCGGACAGGTAATTTGCGGGCATTGTGCACTTATGGTAAAGACACTTAATATGCCTGCGATAATGGATAATTGTTTTTTCATTTTGATTGGTTTTCTATTAAGTGCCCAAGTTAGTAAAATGTGTACAAATTCATTTCATCTATATCCATAAATAATTTCTTTTTACTCGTGGGCTTATAGAAGTAAGTACTTCGTATGGAATAGTTTCAGATACTTCTGCAAAAAGGTTGATAGAATGTAGTTCATTAAATACAATTACCTCATCGCCTTCTTTGCATTGAATTTCGGCAATATTCAACATACACATATCCATACACACATTGCCCATAATAGGGGCTTCCTTTCCATTTATGAGCATTTTCCAACTTCCATTTCCCAGTTTTCTACTTAAGCCATCGGCATAGCCAATGGGTACAATTGCTATATTGGTATCTGCTTCTGCTATGCCTTTGCAATTATACCCTACGGCATCACCCTGCTTCACTTTTTTAATTTGCGATATGGTTGTTTTTAAAGATACTACAGATTGTAATTCCTTTATGTTTTGGTAGGCTATTCCAAATAAACCTATACCTAAACGAACCATTTCGAACTGTGCTTGAGGAAAACGTAAGATGCCATTCGAGTTTAAAATGTGGCGAATAAAGGGATATTGATTTTTTTCAATTAAATTGCTACAAACCTTGTTAAAAGTATCAATCTGTTGATTTGTAAAAAAATCTAAAGAGATTTCATCGCTAGACGACAAGTGCGAAAAAACGGAAGCTATCCGAATGTTTTTGTATTTCCCAATATTGGCGGCTAACTCATCGATTTCATTTTCTAAAAATCCAAGTCTGTGCATTCCTGTATCTATTTTTAGATGTATAGGATAAGGCTCATTTATAGAATGCTTTTGAAGTTCTTCGGTAAATGCATGTAATATTCGGAAACTGTATATTTCAGGTTCTAAATTGTATTCTATTAAATTTTCAAATGCTGATATTTCGGGATTCATAACCATAATAGGCACTGAAATTCCGGCTTTACGCAATTCTACACCCTCATCTACAAAAGCCACGGCTAAATAATCTACCCGGTAGTGTTGCAGGGCATTTGCTATTTCGTATGTTCCGGCACCATATGAAAAAGCCTTTACCATAGCCATTACTTTGGTTTGCGGTTGCAATTTTGATTTAAAAAAATTATAGTTATTAATAAGTGCACTTAAATTCACTTCCAGCACAGTTTCGTGCTTCTTTTGTTGTAGTTTGTTGATGATGAGTTCAAACCCAAACACTCTGGAACCTTTAACCAGTATAGCTTCATTGCTGAATTTTTCTAAGCATCCGGATTCTAAGAATGTGTTCGTGTTTGGAAAAAACGAAGTATCTGATTTAAAAGAAGTGGCATTTTTTGTGATATTTTCTCCGATACAAATTAATTTGTGAACATTCTTTTTATTAACTAAGGCGGCTATTTCTTTATACAAAACAACTTCGTTTTTGCCACTTTGTAATATATCGGACAAAATAAGGGTTTTGGTTTGATGTTGGTGTTGTTGGTTTAACAAATCGAGAGCTATTTCGAGTGAAGCTATATCGGAATTATACGTATCGTTAATTAGAGTGCAGTGGTTTATTCCCTTTTTAATTTCCAATCGCATGGCCACCGGAGTGAGTTCTAACATTTTTTGACTTACTGTTTGAGATGTATAACCCAAATACAGCAGTGTTACGTAACAGTGTATCGCATTTTCTATTGAAGCCAAATCGGTATAGGGTAATTCGAATTGGTTATTCTGATTATTTAACTGAAAATTTATTTTACTGCCATGTTCATTTACTGTATAATTGAGCATATCCCAACCTAAACGAAGAATATGATTGTATTCCGGCTTTAGCAATTCATCTTCTATTTCAGTGTAAGCTTTGTTGTAAACAAGCACTTTACTTTTTTTGGCAAGTTTTACTTTTTCGCTTACAAGGTTGGCTTTATCGGTAAAATTTTCTAAATGTGCTTCTTTAATGTTGGTAATAATAACGATATCGGGCTGAATGATTTGTTCTAGTTTTTCCATTTCGCAAGGCATAGAAATTCCTGCCTCGAAAATACCTAGTTGGTGCAGACTATTGATTTGCCAAACAGATAGAGGAACCCCAATTTGAGAGTTGTAACTTTTTGGGCTTCGTACAATATTTTTATCGAATTGTAGTAATTGAAACAACCATTCTTTTACAATGGTTTTTCCGTTGCTACCGGTAACGGCAATGACCGGAATATTAAATCTGTTTCTATGTTGTTGGGCTAAAAGTTGTAATGCGTTAAGCGTGTTTTCTACCTTTAAAAAAGAGGCTTCCGGAAATAATCCTATCTGTATTTCTTCTGAAATAATAAAATTTCTTACCCCTTTCTGATACGCCTCGGAAATGTATTTATGTCCGTTATTTTGTTTGGTAGCTAAACAAAAAAACAGTGTTTGGAATGGCCATAAAATACTACGGCTATCAATGGCTAATGTTTGCACCAACACATTCTTTCCGTTTTGAAGTGTTTTTGCATTTAGAATCTCGGCTATTTCTTTTATATGGTAAGGTTGAGAACTCAATCTATTTTTTTCTTTTTATTAAAAATGTCAGCAATTTGTTGTTGGTTTCTTTTTGTTGCTCCAACAAATTTAGCATTGTTTTCAATAGCAAGTTGTTCTCTTCTATAAGTGATTCTATTGTTTTCTTTTCTTGATGTTCTTTAAGAGTAGCTCTTTTCTCGTAACCTACTTTGGGTTCGGCTAAAAACTGGATATTATTTTCGAGCAGATCTATCAGTTCTATCTCTAACACTTTACATATTTTTTTTAGGCAATCTATATTTAAGTTTGTTTTTCCTGCTTCTATACGAGAATAGGAAGCTACAGACATTCCTAATTGTTTTGCCATATCGGCTTGGTTATACCCTCTAATTTGTCTTATCTTTTTTAGTTTCTCGTGTATTTTGAACATAGTAAACAGCCTATCAAGACTACGAAAGTACAAATTAGTAGGTATAAAAACCTATTTCATTAATACTTGTAATTATTTTGCACTTATCGTAATATTTTTTAATATTGTGTAAATAGCTACTCTTAACTTTTACCTCTATATAATATTGTATGGAAAAATTAACTCCCTTTATTATTTGGCTTAATAAAAATGATTTAGATAAACTTCTTACTCTAATGATAGAGAACTCGTGTAAAAAAGACGAAGTTCTTACTCGGTCGGAAATGGATAATTACTGCGAAAAATTAATTGAAATAAACAATCAAATGTGCGATGTGCTTAAAAATATAGAGCCGCTAAAATCTATTGCTCCTTCTGATATTGTGGCATACCGATACCATGATGGATGTAAGAATATACAACAAATAAACGAAATAAAAAAACACTGCGGAAAGTACCATCCCGATTTAAAAAGTGTAGAAAATAAATTAATAGAAGTGCTTGAGTGTAAAAATTGTAATGATCATCATTCCAATAAAATTTCGCTCGAAGATTTTGAGAAGAAATACGAACCCAATAGAAACGAATAGCTTTTTACCTCATTTCATAGAAACAATTTCTACAAAGCGACTCGTAACTTTCTGTTTCTCCTAAATGCACTAAATTGCTGTTTTCTATAATCCGATGCGAGTGGTTAGCCAAATTACCGCATTTTACACAAACAGCATGTACCTTAGTTACGTACTCGGCTATAGCCATAAGTCCAGGCATAGGCCCAAAGGGCTTTCCGGTGTAATCCATATCCAGCCCCGCTACAATAACCCGAATGCCCATGTTGGCCATTTGATTACAAACATTTACCAGTTCTAAATCGAAAAATTGAGCTTCATCAATTCCTACCACTTGCACCTCGTTTAATAATAACAAAATAGTTGAAGACGAAGGCACAGGCGTTGAATGAATCTCATTAGAATCGTGCGACACCACCTTTTCCTGATGATATCGGGTATCGGTTTCGGGTTTAAAAATTTCTACTTTTTGTTTAGCAATTTGTGCTCGCTTTAATCTGCGTATTAATTCCTCCGTTTTACCCGAAAACATTGAGCCGCAAACCACTTCTATCCAACCGGTTCTTTTGGTATTATTAATTGTGTTTTCAAGAAACATTTTGCTGAACTTTACCGTTTAACTTTTATTTAAAAATTCCCCCTATGAATTACGATGTGGCTAAGATAAGAAAAGAGTTAACAAATTTAGTAGACAAACTAAAAGAACAATCAGATAGTGTTTCTAACATGGAACATGTTCCTTCCTTAGAAATAAACGTAATGATGGCAAGAGTGAACAGGCTCTACGAAAAAGCCGTTTTATACAAACACATTCTTATTGCCGAAGAAAGTTTAAAAGAACAAGTTCCGGCTCAATCTTTTTCTTCGAATGAACCCGTTACCCCAATTATTGAAACTCCTGTAGAAACCTCTGCTCCTACTGTAAAAGCCGAAAACAACTCCCTTTCCTCCACTCAAACCTTAAAACCCGAAACAAATATTCCTGAAAAAAGAAAAAGTAGCCTCTTAGAAGGAACGCCTATTTCTAACATAAAAAAACACCTAGGAATAAATGAACGTTACCTCTTTGCCAACGAACTTTTTAAAGGAAAAATGGAAGATTTGATGAATGCCATTGATGAAATAGAAAACCAATCTTCGTTTGAAAATGCTCAGGGTCTTATTAAAACAAAATGGGCAAATTCTCACCAATGGGATGAAGATAATGCCCAAGTAATTAGTTTTTATAAAATAGTTGAAAGGCGTTTTTTATAAATGTTTTCCAAATTACTTTTTTCTTTTTGTGGCCTCTCCTTAATATATAGTGCAAAGGCTCAAAATATTTCTTACGCCCGTTTTGTTATCGATACGCTTTGCTCTCCATACATGGCAGGTAGGGGTGGGCCTGATGAGGGAGAGAAAAAAGCGGCCCACTATATTGCTAGTGAATTTAAAAAGTTAGAACTAAATCCGCTTGGAGATAACTACCTTCAGCCTTTTATTTACCCTTTGAATATCTTTAACGGCAAAATAAGTATGTATGCCGATGATAAACTCCTGGAACCTGGAGTTGATTTTTTGATAAATCCTTCATCGGCCTCGATAAAAGGAACTTTTGATTTGGTTTGGTACAACAAAAATAATGTTCCTAATAAAAAAACTCTTTACAAGTTGGCAAAAAAAAACTTTTTTACCAATAAGTTAATTGTGTTGGATTTGTTTAAAGCGGAAGAAAACAAAAAGGATTTTGACTTTTTGCTGGAAAACCCAATGGGTGCTTCCGGAATAATTTTGCTGAAACAAAATAAACTTACTTGGGGAAAATCTACCTCCTGCAAGACTTTTGCATCGATTGATATGAAAGCTGAAGTTCTGCCTCTACACACAAAAAAAATAACCCTAGACATTGAAAACACATTTCTTGAAAAATTTGAAAGCCGGAATATAGTTGGCTATTTAAAGGGAGCCGAAGTTCCCGATTCGTTTTTGGTGTTTACTGCCCACTACGACCATTTGGGCAAAATGGGGCATTCTGTTTATTTTCCGGGAGCCAACGATAATGCTAGTGGAGTGGCCATGCTATTAAACTTAGCCGAATATTTTTCTAAAACACCCCACCGATACAGCACTGTTTTTATTGCCTTTGGTGGTGAAGAAGCCGGATTATTAGGCTCTGCCGCATTTGTTCAACAGCCACTCATTCCGTTGAATAAAATTAAATTTCTAATAAATTTTGATATTACCGGAACGGGCGATGAGGGTGTAACGGTAGTAAATGCTACTTTGCACGAAAAAGAATTTTTAAAAATGCAAGAAATTAATTCCCTAAACAAGTATTTAAAACAAGTAAAAAAGAGGGGCCCTGCAGCAAACAGCGACCATTATTTTTTTGCTAAAAACGGAGTGCCTTGCTTTTACATTTACACAATGGGAGGCCTTAGTGCCTATCACGATATTTATGATAGGCCGGAAACATTGCCTCTTACAAAATTCGAAGATTACTTTAGGCTTATTCGGGATTTTTGTTTGAGTTTTTAAAATAAAAAAAGGCTGCAATCCTGTCGCAGCCTTTTCATTTTCGTCACCATTGTACTAAAAAGGAGGTTTATCTTAAAAGCTGAATGGTGCCGTTTGTATTATGGGTTTTATTATCGGTGCCCACTGCTTTAATAACGTAACTGTAAGTTCCGTTTTTACAAGGACTACCGTTTAAATCATTTCCATTCCAAGTAATTTCAGTGTTGGTTGTTTCAAATACTGTAACCCCGAATCTATCAACAATAATTAAGTGGAACACTTGCATATTGCTAAGTTTTACATTAAACACATCATTAGAGCCATCATTGTTGGGAGTAATTACATTCGGCACAAAATCAATGCTCGATGTTAATTGCAGGTTTACTGTTTTTTTAATAGATTTTTTCTGTCCGTTTTTACTCCAGGCAGTGGCTATTACCACATACTCTCCGAAATTAGAATAGCGGTGCAATCCACTCAAAAGAGAGGAAGAATTTCCATCGCCAAAATTCCATTCTACTTTTTCTACTTCGTTTTCAATACTGAAAGCAATGGTTTTATTGTCGTAATCTTCCAGCACGTTTACTTCTGCATCTATTTCGAATGTTGAAACGACTACAGTTTCTTTTGTATTTTCTTTTACTTGTTCTTTTTGCTCTGCATTTTGTTTATTCTTCTCGGCAGTAACGGTGTTATTTTCAGAAACAAATTCGGGTTTAGTGCTTGTTAAAGTATTCTCTTTTTCTGAATTGGCACTCATTTTTATTTCGTTGTTTATTTCCTTTTCGGTTTTCGTTTCTGTTCTGTTAGTTTGTATGGTATGGTGTATAATTTCTGAAGAATTATTATTTAAATCCGATTGGGGTTCTGTTCCAATATGGGTTTTATTGTTCGTGGCCGTTTTACCTTCTTCTTGCACCGAAAGTGCTGATTGCGTTTCATTTTGGTTTGCATTAAATTCCTTGGCAATAAAATAAGCACCGGTAACGGTAGCAACAGAAAGGATGGCGATGGCTGCATATTTTAAGGCAATGCCTTTACCGGCAGCACTTGCAGCAGATGAGGGTGCCGCAGGGGTTTGTATGGCTTGCTGCACATTCGTCCAAACAGAAGGATTTACCTCCTGCTCGAAGTTTTCGAAACTTTTACTGAAAAGTTCTTCTATGTCGTTTATATTTTTCACTATCGTGTGGTTATATTTTCTTTTTCTAATATTTTTTGTATGTATGCTCTAGCTCTGGAATATTGCGATTTTGAAGTACCTTCGGAAACATCGAGCATTACCCCAATTTCTTTATGTGAATACCCTTCTATGGCATAGAGGTTAAACACGGTTCTGAAACCGGTGGGCAATGTTTGTATTATCTTAAGCAGGGCTTTGGCTTCCAACGATTCAACCACAAAGTTATCTGCTTTCAGTAGGTATTTTACATCGTCTACATCGGTTTGATTCATGTGTTTTTTATTCTTTCTGAAATTATCCAATGCGGTGTTTACCATTACTCTTCTAATCCAACCTTCCAAAGAACCTTTTGCGTTAAATGCCTCTATTTTATCAAATACTTTTATAAACCCGTCTTGTAAAATATCTTGTGCCTCATCGGTGCTGGAAGCGTAGCGTAAACATACACCCAACATTTTACGACTATATTTATCGTATAATGTCTTTTGGGCAAGAGCCTGTTTTTTTACGCATCCTTCAACAAGTTGCTCATCGGTCATTTTTACGTTTCTGTTTAGGTAGATGCAAATTTCGTTAAAAAGGTTGCACCTATAGCTAAAAACTTGATTTTTAGGCCAAAAATGGAAACGGCAATGAGTGTAAGCTACCCCGAAGTTCGACCATTTAAAAATAGAAAACAAAGAAAAGTTTTACTTGCTTTTTATGAGAGTTGATAGTTTAAGACAGTCATAAACAATTCACTTATTATTTTTTCTCGAATTCAAGAAAAACTTCCTCATGGTATAAATCGTTCATAAGAGATGTAGCTACATCGGTTTTTACATATTCCAAATATATTTTTTTAGAGGATAAGCCTACCACCCTCCATAAACTTCCGCCTAAGACAAAACGGGGGTTAATGGGAGCATACAAAAATGTTTTCCCCTTTTCTGTTTTTTGCCAATTCCAATATTCTTCCATAAAATGAATATTCTGAGCCATTTCAACCGTATAGGTAAAATTTCCTTTTTTATTAAAATCTATCTTCATGCTGTAAAGCATACTTGTATCTGCACCGGGATTATTGGAGTGTGTAACAGTAAGCAAATCATTAGAAAAAGAAGCTGTATAATTTTGTATTGGGTTTAAATCGCGAGTATATTTTTTTTCGCCTTTTATTAATATCCATTCGCCTTTTAATAATCGGGCATTACGAGGGGTAAGCGATAAAAAAGGGTCTTTTTCTCCTTTTCTGCAAGAAACAATAGTATAAAGAATTACTCCTGTAATGAAAAAAAATAATGTTTTGCTTTTCATATATGTGTAATTTATTTTTTAAAGGTTATTTGCCATTACCTCCCGAATTTTGCGTTCCTCCATACCCACCATTCCCCCATGATGAAAGTCCGTTATTACCGGTTTGCCCCCCCCCATTGCCACCTTTATTAAGATTGTTGCCACCACCCATACCGCCTCCACCACTTGCTACAATTATTCTATCTTGTAAGTTGAATGCCCCAATTCTTATATCTGATGCTCCACCACCTCCACAAGATGCTGTTTGTCCAGGTTTCCCTATTCCTCCTCCATTCCACCCGGCAGTTATATATCCTCCCATTCCTCCAACATTGATTTGTAAAATTTGCCCCGGTGTTACTAAAATTGTTCCAGTTACTTTTGCTCCTTTTCCACCGTTTAAACAGCCACCTTTTGCTCCCACTGCGTCAACACTTAAACTGAATACACAATCTGGCACTGTCCAATATTGGGCATCACCGGTATAATTAAACGATACTGTATTTTGAGAATAAAAACAAACTGAATAAAGAAAAAAAAGAAATGTGATACTTGCTTTCGATTTGTTTAAAAACCAAATGACAGTAAAAAATGGGGGGGGGTAAATATTTCATAATGAGCATATTATACGATTCATGTTACAGAGGTAAGACAAAACAAGAAGAAACACAAAAAAATGAAAAGAGTTAAAAAACAATAAACAGATTTAATTTATAAGCCTACTTTTGAGGTATGCCAAAACTTTATATTGTACCCACACCCATTGGGAATTTACAAGATATTACCTTACGTGCCCTAGAGGTTTTAAAAATGTCCGATGTGATTTTAGCCGAAGATACCCGGCAAAGCAGCAAATTGCTTCAGCATTACTCTATCCAAAAACCAATGATTAGTTTTCACCAGCATAATGAACACAAAAACCTAAACCACATTATACAAAAACTTAAAGCGGGCGAAACATTGGCTTTGATTAGTGATGCAGGTACACCCGGCATATCTGACCCTGCCTTTTTGCTGGTAAGAGAATGTATTAAAGAAAACATAGAAGTAGAATGTTTACCCGGGGCTACCGCTTTTGTACCGGCATTAATTAACTCCGGTTTACCATGCGAACGATTTTGTTTTGAAGGTTTTTTGCCACACAAAAAAGGAAGAAACAGTCGTTTGCTAGCCTTGAAAGAAGAGACACGTACTCTTATTTTTTACGAATCGCCTTACCGAATTTTAAAAACGCTTGAGCAATTGATTGAAGTTTTTGGCGAAGAAAGACAGGCAAGCATTTCGCGAGAATTAACCAAACTACATGAAGAAACCGCAAGAGGAACGTTAAAAGAATTGTTAGTGCATTTTACATCGAAAGAAATTAAAGGAGAGTTTGTAATTGTAGTGCAGGGAAAATCTTAACCCAACACTTTTTCTGTACTTTTACTTACACTACTTAAACCAAGAAATTATGAAATACATTATTCTCTTTTTCTTTTTTATTTGTTCCATTACACTTTCGTACACACAAGAAATCTGTGGCACCGAGCATTTTATTACTTCCGAAAAAGGGAAAAATTTCTACGTCCAATTAAACGAATATATTCAAAAAGAATTTCCTTCGGTAAAGAGTAATAAAACCACCACTGTTATTCCGTTGGTTTTTCATATCGTTTACAATGCCCCGCAACAAAACATACACGATTCGGTAATTTATCGGCAATTGGATATTTTAAATAACGATTTTCAAAGAAAAAATGCAGATACCAACAACACCCCTTCTGCGTTTAAATCGGTTTCGGGAGCTTTAGATGTTGAGTTTTGTTTAGCAAAGCAAACCCCAAACGGGCAATCTACAACCGGTATTTTAAGAGTGCAAACTGCTACTACCTCTTTCGCTTCGCCTGTAAACTATGCTGTTCCGGACCCCATTAAACGAACCAATATGGGGGGAAGCGATTCTTGGAACACCGAAAAGTATATTAATATTTGGATTTGTAACTTAACCGGATCTACTGCTTATACAGCACCTAAAGGTAATTTTTTACCGGGTGATGACGGTATAGTTTGCCACTACAACCACATAGGACTTACCAATGGTTATCCTTATAACAAAGGCAGAAGTATTGTACATGAAATGGGGCACTACTTTGGATTAAAACATATTTGGGGAGATGATAATGGCACTTGTGCCGGAACAGATTTTATAAATGATACGCCCAATCAGGCGAATTACTCTACCAATTGCCCTTCTTTTCCTTTGGTAGATGCATGTTCGCCCAACAGCCCCGGAGTGATGTTTATGAATTATATGGATTACTCGGAGGATGCCTGCAGAAATATGTTTACGCAGGGACAAGTAAATTATATGATTGCCGGTATGAATTTTACTATTCCAAATATACATAATCCAACGACTTGCAGTTTTCCAACCGAAATTTCAGAGAAACATTTTTCTCAAATTGTTTCTTTTTATCCCAATCCTTTTTCGGATAATCTATTGGTTTCTTTTTCTGCCCCCTTACAAAACGGCACGTTACGAATAAAAGATTTGAATGGTAAAACGGTGCATCTTCTTCAATACATCACTGCCGATTCGGAAAAAATAAATACTTCGCTTTTAACTGAAGGAATTTATTTTTTAGAAATTTTTGATGAGAATTTTTATTCAATAAAAAAATTGATAAAAATCAAGTAACACCCGATGTGCATTTAAAAGGATTTTCAAAAAAAAGGTTTGTATTCTCAATACTTTTACTTTCAGAAAAAACTCGAACCGACACCTTTATGTATTGAAAATTTGTATTCTCGATACAAATTTCACTCATTTCAATCGTGAAATTCACTCGAATTGACAAATTTTCTTACAAATGCACAACGGGGGAAATAAATTAAAAGTGTTACAGACTAATCGGATTATTTTTTTCTGGCTTATTTCAACTCCTTATTGTTTTCCATATCGAACCACATGGCAAAGAGAGTAAATAAACTGCTGCTCATAAATGAAAACATGGCTGCCAAGGCATTAATGGGCGGAATGTTTCCGCTGATGTACCACATATAAAATAAGCGTATAAATAAAAAAAGGGTAAAAAAGAAAAATATCGTTCCTAAAAAATAAAAAAATACCAAGGGATGGAAATTTCTAATAATGTATTTTTCTTTCATTCGCCAAAGAAATAATTTGAGCAGCAACCAAGGAATAGTAAAAATTACTTTCCGTATTTTAATGCCCGATTTTTCTCCAATACCATACACGGGTTTTACCGGCACATCGCGTACCTTAAAATCAAAAACATTGAGCCGAACCAATATATCGTTAGGTTGGCCGTAGCGTTTATACATTTTATCCCAGTCTATTAATTTTAGTGCTTTTAGGCTGATGGCAGTATAACCGGTTTGCGAATCGGCAATATGCCAATAACCCGAAGCTATTTTGGTAAAAAACGAAAGAACCGAATTTCCAAAATACCTTAGTTTCGGTATTTTTTTATACGCCTCACCTGTAAACAAACGATTACCTTTGGAGTAATCTACTTCACCGTTTACAACGGGTTCTATAATATTGAGCAAATCGTTGGGGTCCATTTGTGCATCACCGGCCATTACAACAGCTACATCGAAATTATTATCGCAAGCCCATTTATACCCACTGGCAATGGCTCCACCCACTCCGCTATTTTTAGTATGATGAATGGGTTTTATTTTTTCGTTTTGTAGTGCAAGTGCATCTATTACTTCCCCTGTACTATCTCTACTTTTATCGTTTACAATTATTATTTTATCTACAAAATGAGGCATGGTTTCAACTACACGAGAAATGAGTTTTTCTTCGTTGTATGCCGGCACAACCACTGCTATTTTTTTTCCTTTGTACATTAGTATGGCAAATATACTATATTCTCACGCCTATGATACACACATCATCTACCTGATGATTAGCTCCTTTCCATTTCTCAAATTCATCGGCTAATTTTTGTTCTTGTTCGGACATGGGTAAATGGGCTATTTGTAAAAACAATTCTTTTACATTTTTAATCATGAACTTTTTGTCTTTGTTGCCGCCAAACTGATCGGAAAATCCATCAGTAAGAGTGTAAATAACATCGCCCAGTTGCACATTTATAGTGTGTAGATTAAAAGGTTCGGTATCTTTTTCGTGCTTGCCAACGGGCATTTTATCAGGTTTAAATTCGATGAGTTCAGTGGCATCGCTTCTCGATGTACCATCATACTTCAGGCTACTCGAAGCAACAGAGCGTACAATAAAAACAGGATTATTGGCTAAGGCAAAAGAAAGTTTTTTTCTTTCTTTATCTAATACCAACAAACTGCAATCCATACCATCTTTGCCACCCTCCAGGCTGCCGTCTTTTTTTAATCGGTTTATGATGATTCTTCTAGTTTCTGCAAGTATTTGGTGTGGTTCGGTTTGGGTTTCTATGGATTTTTCTAAACTCGAAATATTTAAAATACTCATAATGGCTCCGGGTACACCATGCCCGGTGCTATCGGCACAACAGTATGCAAAGTTTCCGTTATTTAATTCGGCTGCCCAGTAAAAATCGCCACTTACTACGTCTTTAGGGCGGAAAAAGACAAAGTAATTGCGTTCACTTTTCGATACGCCATCATACTTTGGGTTACTCGAAGTTACACCAAGGTTTTTATCTAACATTTCTGTAGTAGCCAAAAAGCTGCGTTGTATCCGCTCGGCATAGTTAATGCTGTCGGTGATTTCTTTGTGTTTTTCTTCTACTACCAACTTTTGATAACTAATAATTTTATTTTTTTCTTCAAGTTGAATATTGTTTTTTCTTTTCTGAATATTTCCTCTGTACAGAACAAATACAAAAACAGCCATTATCAGCAATCCTACCAAAGCGGTATAAGAGTATATTTTCTGATTCTTAATATCTTGTTTATGTGTATATTCATTCATTTTAAATATTGCCTCCCTTTTAATACTATCAGCAAGTTGTTGTTTTTCATATGCATATTCCATCTGCTTTTGGGTAATTTCTTTGGTGTTACTTTCATTTAATATACTATCTCTATATAGAATATATTCTTTATAATATTTAAATGCTAAAGGAAAATTACCTTTCTTATCGTATGCAGAATACAAACAATTGCATGCTGAGCTGATGTTACTAACATTTTTCATTTTAACAGCTAATTCATATTCCTTTAAACAGTATGAAATAGCATCGTTATATTTTCCCATTTCGATATGTAAGAGACCTAAATTACAATACAAAGAAGACTTACTATTTTCGTTTCCCAAACTGTCGGCTATATTCATTGCCTTTAAATAAAATGAGAGAGCTGTTTTATTTTGTTTTTTCAATTTATAAACACTACCCATATTATCATAAAGCGAAACTAAGTTAAAAGCTTGCGTAGTTTTTAAAAGCATTTTTTCTGCTATTTTAAAATGATATAAGGCCGTGTCTAAATTCTGGGTAAAATAAAATAGGCTCCCTAAATTTTGATGAGCTTTTCTGATACCATCTGTATCTTTCAACTCTTCATATAACTGCAAGGTATTTTTAAAATATTTTAGTGCTTCTTTATACTCTTTTTGATTGGCATATAAAACCCCTAAGTTGGTACAGGTTGTTGCTACACCCTTTTTATTCCCTATGTTTTCTAATATGCGTAAAGTTTTCAAAAAATAATCAATGGCAATAACATAATTACCCATATAACGATACATTACGCCCATGTTTCCATAGGTAGAGGCCGTCCCTTCTTTATCTTTAATTTCTTCAAAAACAGATAAAGCCTTATTGTATAAAGTAATAGCAGAGTCGTAATTACCTGTCTCGTCATAAAACATAGCTATATTATTATATGATTTGCCTATTAATTTCTTATTTCCTAGTTTAATTTTTATTGATAAGGCTCTAGTACCAATACTTATGGCACTATCTAAATGTCCCTGATAATAATAGGCGCTACTTTGTGAGGATAATGCATTCGCCTTACCTTTATTAAAAGATAACGTAGAAGATAATACACTTGCCTCGGTAGAATACTTTAGAGAAGAATCAACGTTTATAGTCCAATATTCTTCCGATATATTTATTAATAAATTTACTTTAGTTGTATCATTCTTTAATTTATGTAAAATTGTTTTTAAGGAATCGATATTTGCTGAATGTGAGTATTTACCAATAAAAAAGAATATAAGGACCACTATTTTAGTTTTCATATTTTATAATGGATTAGTCAAGTAAAGGTATGTTGTAGTATTTACTACTGCATTAAATTTTTAAAATTGAAATAACCATTACACTCTCACTCCAATCACACACACATCATCTACCTGTTCGTTACTTCCTTTCCAATTATCGAATTCTTGTTTTAATATTCGTTTTTGTTCATTCATGCCTTTATCTTGAAAAGATAAGAGTAAATTTTTTAATGATTTATACATAAATTTTTTACCTTTTTCACCGCCAAATTGGTCGGCAAAACCATCGGTAAATATAAATATTGCATCTCCTTTATGTAGCTCTAGAGTATGTGTAGTAAAAGACGTTGGATTTTCTACTTTTCCTATGGGTTGTTTATCGGGTTTAATTTCGCAAATTTCATTATGATTGGCATTACGTATAATCCAAAGGGGGTTATTGGCTCCAGCCCATTGCAAGGTACAGAAATTTTTTTCTGAAATATCGAGTTTACAAAGAGAAATATCCATTCCGTCTTTTACATTTTTATCGCTCTTTTCGAAAGTTTGAACTACTATTTTTCGAACCATATCTAAAATACAACCCGGCTCACTTATTCCCAATTCTACCACTGTTTTATTGAGGGCATTGCTGCATACTACACTTACCATGGCTCCTGGCACTCCATGTCCGGTACAATCGGCTGCAGCAAAAAACAAGGTGTTTCCTAATTTATCCATCCAATAAAAATCTCCACTAATAATGTCTTTCGGGTTATATAATACAAAATGCTCCGGCATATGTGTATCCATAAATTCGGCCGATGGCAATATGGCATCTTGTATTCTTTTGGCGTAGGTTATACTGTCTTTAATATCTTTATTGGCTTCTTCTACCTTTAGTTTTTCGTATTGTAATTCTTTGGTTCTTTCTTCTACTTTATGTTCTAGTTTTAATTTTTCGTGTTGTAATTTCTTTTCTCGATACCGTACAAACAGGTAAAGCAATAAAATTGAAGCTAGGATACATAGTGAGTAAAACCACCATGTTTTCCAAAAAGGAGGAATAATTGTAATTTTTAAAAGGGCTTGCCGGATACTCCACTCACCCATACTGTTGGCCGCTTTTATCTTCAGTATATAGCTGCCCGGATTTAAATTGGTAAAGGTAACCGATTGTGTAGTGCCAATATAAACCCATTCGGTATTAAACCCTTCTAGTTTGTATGCGTATGTATTCTGAGAGGGATCCGAAAAATCAAGATGCGAAAAATTTACAGAGAAGAAGTAATCTTTGTAATTAAGGGTTAATTGGTTTATAAAGACCGCATCTTTTTCTGTGTTGAATGGTTTATTTAATACTGAGAAACCTGTAAAGACAATGTTTGCATTATTAGGAATATCGCTTATTTCTGAAGGGCGAAAAATATTAAAACCAGAAAGACCTCCCGTGCAAATTCGGTTATCTTTTGTAACTAAGTTCGCATTTTGAATTGACTCGCCTCCCTGAATTCCATTGTTTTTATTGTATTGTTTTATTTTTCCATTGAGCGGATTAAAACATACCAACCCATTAGAAGTAATGATCCATAAGTTGCCCTTTTCGTCTTCGTTAATAGAATAAATTTCCGACTGAATTAATTCATCATAATGCGAATAGTTTGTAAACGAATGATCTGTTTCGGAATAGCGGCAAATGCCTACATTGGTTCCAACCCATAAGCCACCCAGCTTATCGTAACAGAGTGTATTTACATGATTGCTTAGCAAACTTTTTGGATTCTTTTTATCGCTAAAAAATCTTTTAAAACTGATGGTTTTCGGATTAAAAAGATTTAGCCCTCCACCTTTTGTACCAATCCAAATATTTTCGTTTTTAGCTTCTAACAAACAAAGAATTTCGTTGCTGCTAAGCGATAAAGAATCTGCCTCTGAATGTGTTAAAAAATGAAATTTATCAGCCTGAGAATCGTAAATATTCAATCCATTAAAACTAGATGCAGCATATATTTTGTTAGATTTTGTAGTTAAAATTTTTTGAATAATTTGAGAAGATAATCCTCCTTTTTCTCCATCTATATACCGTTTAATTAATTCTCTTTTTTTATTGAAAACATATATCCCTGAGCCAAACACAGCCACCCAAACATTTTCGTTTTTATCTTCGGCAATAGAATATATATGTGCATTTTGCAAATGGTATATATTGTTTACCGAATCGAAATCGAAACGTGAAAAAGTATTTTTCATAGGATTAAATTCCGAAACCCCATCTCCCGTTCCCATCAAAATATTTCCGGAATTTAATTGTGTAAAACATGTTACGGTTGAATTATGAAGGGCATGAGAATTCGCATCTTCTGCTATATACAAACCAAAACGCGATAATTTGGGATTTACTACTTGTGCCCCTCCTTTCCACGTTCCAAACCACAAAGCTCCTGTGTTGTCGCTGTATGCACATAGAACTGTGTTGTTGCCAATCGATTCTAAATTGCTTAAACTATTGGTATAACTTTTTGTTTTTTGTTTTTTCTTATTAAAACGAACAGCTCCTTCTTCGGCAGTACAAAGCCAGATATTGTTTTCTCTATCTTGCATAAATTGCGATACCAATCCCGTTTTAAGCAGTTTACCGAAAAAAGGGTGGTTCTCTACATTGGAAATAAAATGTTCTTTTCCTGTCATTAACACACCATTTCCTTTTTCCCAAAAACTTAACCATACCCATCCTTCTTTATCTACAAATACGTTCCGTACTTTATTATAAACAATGTTTTCTCCGGAAGTATTTGATTCATTAAACTTTTTAAGTTCTTTGTTTTTTAAATTATATTTCCACACTCCCTCTGTACTGGTAGCTATCCACATTACCCCATTAGGGGTGATAAAAATATTTCTGTACGGCACGAATGACGATTGATTGGCACCAAACAATTTCGAAAATTTTTTATTCTTTTTATTGTATTCCCATATTCCTGCATCTAGCGTAGAAATATACAAGGAATTACCATAAGGCTTTATAGAAGTTACCGAGTTGCTAGGTAAAAAAATAGATGAATCGGCATTGAGCCTGCTTAGTTTTTGTAATTGAAGAGTTCTGCAATTAATGTTAACCAAGCCACAGCCTAATCCTCCTGCCCACATATACCCTTCGGTATCGTAAAAAAGAGTACGTACAAGCCCTTCGTTTATGGTAGAGGTATCTGTGGGATTGTGCTGAAAGTATACAAAATTCTTTCCATCATACCGGCACAATCCGTTAGAACAAGCAAACCACATAAACCCAGCACTATCCTGCGTTATGGCATTTACCATGCTGTTCATCAATCCTTCATCTGTAGATATTCTCCGAAAACGTACATGTTGTGCGTATACAAGAGAATATGAGCATAAAAGAATCAGGAAAAAGAATAAAATATTTCTCTTCATAATTATTGGCGAAATATACTCATATTCAACTTTCTAAAAAAATTTTTATGATTATACCCCCTAATTAGTGGCAAGTTTTTCTTTCTTTTACAAAAAAGAAAAAAATGGAGCCTTTAATTACCAACGATGCTGTAATACTAGGAATTCTGATAGGTATTTTGGCCTTTGTTTTTTATACTTCATCATTAAAAACCGGTTTCTTTTCCACATTCTACAAATACATTCCTTCATTATTGCTTTGTTATTTTTTACCCTCATTGCTCAACACGTTTGGAATTATAAATCCAGAAACCTCTCAATTGTATTTTGTTGCTTCGCGTTATTTGCTGCCAGCTAGCTTGGTTCTACTAACATTAAGCATAGATTTTAAAGGTATTTTAAAACTTGGTCCCAAAGCACTCGTAATGTTTTTGGCAGGCACCTTGGGTATAGTGGCAGGAGGGCCACTCACCGTTTTATTGTTCTCGTGGTTGGCTCCCGATGTTGTAGGAGGAGAAGGGCCAGAAGCCATATGGAGAGGGTTAACTACCATTGCCGGAAGTTGGATTGGAGGAGGAGCTAATCAAACCGCTATGAAAGAAGTTTTTGGAGCAAGCGATTCGCTTTTTAGTGCTATGATTACAGTTGATGTAATTGTAGCCAATATTTGGATGGCGTTTTTGCTTTATGGTGCAGGAATTTCTCAAAAAATTGATGCATGGCTTAAAGCCGATTCTACAGCAATTGAAGAGTTGAAAACACGCATAGAAAAATACCGAGATAGTATTACACGCATTCCTTCTACCACCGATTTGGTTCTAATAGTTGCTGTAGGGCTTTTGGTTACTGGGGTATCGCACTTTGGTGCCGATATTTTAGCTCCGTTTTTCAACACTCATTATCCGCAGCTAAATCATCTTAGTTTAAACTCGGGGTTCTTTTGGATTGTGGTGATTGCCACCACCGGAGGGCTGCTACTCTCTTTTACCAAAGCTAGAGAACTCGAAGGGGTAGGTGCTTCAAAAATTGGCAGTTTGTTTTTATATATTTTAGTAGCAACTATTGGCATGAAAATGAATATTGTTTCCATTCTAGATACTCCCGCTTTGTTTCTTATAGGTATTTGCTGGATGCTGATACATGTGGGAATAATGTTAGTAGTAGGCAAAATAATAAAAGCTCCTTTTTTCTTTGTAGCTGTAGGAAGCCAAGCTAATGTTGGAGGAGCCGCATCGGCTCCCATTGTGGCTTCGGCATTTCATTCTAGCTTAGCCCCTGTGGGCGTTTTACTGGCTGTGCTAGGATATGCTTTAGGCACTTATGGGGCATGGATTTGCGGAGTGCTTATGCAAAATGTAGCTCCCTGAAATATTTTTTCAGCTAAATAAATTTACATTCTTTCTGGCACTTCTATACCCAATAAATACGTTCCGTTTTTTATTACCGATGCTGTAAAACGACTAATTTCTACGCGAATGGATTTTAGCATTTCATCGCTCTCGCGAAGAATGGGAACTGTTTGATAAAAATGGTTGTATGTTTTGGCCAAGTCATAAATATAGTTTGCCACTTCTCCGGGATTGTATTCTTCGGCTGCTTTTTTAACTACCTCCGGAAATAATGAAAGACATTTAATTAATTCTTTTTCTTCTGTTGTAAAATTAGCTATGTTCAACAATGAATGATTAGAAGCAGACTCTCCGGCTCTGCGTAAAATAGAGCAGATGCGAGCATACGTGTATTGTATAAAAGGACCGGTATTTCCGTTGAAATCTATAGATTCTTTTGGATTGAAAAGCATTTTCTTTTTGGGGTCCACCTTTAGTATAAAGTACTTTAAAGCTCCTAAGCCAATGGTATAATACAACTTATTTTTTTCTTCTGCCGTGCATTCATCGAGCTTTCCTAACTCTTCGGAAGTTTGCTTTGCCGTTTCAATCATTTCCCGAATTAAATCATCGGCATCTACCACTGTTCCTTCGCGTGATTTCATTTTACCCTCGGGCAGTTCTACCATTCCGTATGAAAGGTGGTAACATTCTTTTGCCCATTGATAACCTAGTTTTTGAAGAATTAAAAACAATACCCGAAAATGATAGTCTTGTTCATTTCCTACGGTATAAATTAACTGGGTTAATTGAGGAAATTCCTCGAAGCGTTTTATGGCTGTTCCCAAATCCTGAGTCATATACACCGAAGTGCCATCAGAACGCAATAATAATTTTTGGTCGAGCCCATCGGCTGTAAGGTCGCACCACACGGAACCGTCTTGTTTTTTAAATAAAACTCCTTTCTGTAACCCGTACTCTACCACCTCTTTGCCCAAGAGGTATGTGTTCGATTCGTAGTATATTTTATCAAAAGATACACCTAATAGTTTGTATGTTTCGTTAAATCCTTGATACACCCATTCATTCATTATTTCCCATGTTTTCCGAACTTCTTTATCACCAACCTCCCACTTGCGAAGCATTTCTTGAGCCTGCTGCATTAAGAGTGATTTTTTTTCGGCTTCTTCTTTAGTAAGGCCGTTAGCCATTAATTCGGCTACTTCTGTTTTGTATTTCTTATCGAATTCAACATAGTATTTACCCACTAATTTATCGCCTTTCATTCCAGACAATTCGGGGGTTTCTCCATTTCCCCATTGTTGCCATGCCAACATAGATTTACAGATGTGTATGCCGCGGTCGTTAATTAAATTGGCTTTTACAACTTTATGCCCGTTGGCTTCGAGTAAACGAGAAACCGATACACCTAACAAATTATTACGAATATGTCCCAAGTGCAAGGGTTTGTTGGTATTTGGTGAAGAATATTCTAACATAATGGTTTTACCTGTTGGTATAGAGGTAATGCCAAATTGATGATGGGTATAATGTGAAGTAAAAAATTCAATCCAAACCGTATCGGTATACACTAAATTTAAAAATCCTTTTACCACATTGTATTTTTGAACAGATGTTGAGTTTTTTAGTAAAAATTCACCTATTTCTTTAGCTGTTTCTTCGGGTGACTTTTTGCTTGCTTTTGTAAAAGGGAAAACGACCAAAGTAGTGTCTCCTTCAAATTCGGGGCGTGTTTTTTGGAAAGTTACCGAACCTTCTTCTATTGGGTAGTTAAATAAATTACTTATGGCCTGTGCCACTAGTTTGGCTAGTTCAACTTCAATCTTCATCTTTAATTTGGAAACGTTGGTTTAACTGATTTACGGTTTTCGAAAGAATTTCAAAAGCATTTTCGGCCATTTGGTTTTCTTTATCTAAAGTCGGGTTTACTTCAACCACTTCAAAACAACACACTTTTTTATTGCGCATTAAATGGAAACATAAATTTCCGGCTTCGCGTTCGGTAATTCCGTTTGGCACCGGGGTTCCAGTACCTTTAGAAATTGAAGAATCCATGCTATCTACATCGAAAGAAATGTATATTAAATCGCAATCGTCTAAGTAATTTAACGCTTCAATGGCAATTCGTTCAACCCCTTTTCTACGAATTTCTAGCATTGCAAAAATTTTCATTTTATTTTTCTTTATCAGGTAATCTTCCTGACTTTCCGTGTCGCGTAGAGCAATAAACACGATATCATCGTAATGCACTTTGGGAGTAATGTCGCCAAGTTGCTTTATTTTTTCCCAATATTCTATGGTTGTTTTATCGGGATGGTTCACTTTTAAATCTAAATTATCTTCGGCCAACACCATAGCTAAAGGCATACCGTGCATATTACCAGAAGGGGTAGTATAGGGCGAGTGTAAATCGGCATGTGCATCAATCCAAATAATGCCCAGTTTCTTTTTAGGATACGCCATTTTTAAACCCGATATGGTTCCGGCAGCCGTGCTATGGTCGCCAGCCAATACAATAGGAAAACCTTTTGCTTCGATAGTCTTTTTAATTTCTTTACTTACCTTATCTAACATAGAAAAAATACCCTTAATCCGTTTGGCATACACCTGTGCCACCGGATCTAAAAGAAGTTTATTTTCGGTAGGTATTTTAATAGATTTATACTTTTTAAAAAAGGTACTTCCAAAATCGAGTGCTGCAATTTTAATGGCATCAATTCCAAGGCTGGCACCTCTTGTTCCTGCTCCTATTTCGGATTTTACTTCAATAATTCGAATTGGATTCATGGCTTTTTTCACTTTCTTAATAATATATTTACAAATCTAACTAAGTTAAATTATACTTTTGCCTCTAATGTAATCCACTTACTTTAATACATAAAAATGAAAAACAGTTACCAGGACCTAATAGAACAAACCTTCGATTTTCCCCAAGAAGGTTTTGAAGTGAAAGAGAACGAACTCTTTTACTACGGAATTCCGCTTATGGATATTATTGAACAATATGGCACTCCGCTTAAACTAAGCTACCTTCCTAAAATAGGAATGCAAATTAGCCGGGCAAAAAGAATGTTCAATGTAGCCATGGCAAAAGTTGACTACAAAGGTACATACACTTATTGTTATTGTACAAAAAGCTCGCATTTTTCTTTTGTGTTGGAAGAAGTTCTAAGAAACGATGCACATATAGAAACCTCATCGGCCTACGATATTCCATTGCTAAAGGCATTGTATAAAGAAAAAAAGCTAACCAAAGAACACTATGTTATTTGCAACGGGTACAAGCGTCCTATGTATTTACAACAGATAACCGAATTACTCAACGAAGGGTTTAATGCCATTCCTATTTTAGACAATAAAAAAGAAATAGACTACTACGAAAAACATGTTAAAAGGGGAGTTTGTAATGTGGGAATCAGAATCGCCTCAGAGGAAGAACCCTCTTTTCAGTTTTACACATCGAGACTGGGAATCAGGTATAGGGATATCAATAACTTCTATCTGGAAAAAATAAAAAACAGCAAAAAATTTAAATTAAAAATGCTGCATTTTTTTATAAATACTGGGATTAAAGACAATGCCTACTACTGGAGCGAACTACTAAAATGTTTAAATGTGTACATGGAACTTAAAAAGATTTGTCCCGAATTAGATTCTTTAAATATAGGCGGGGGGTTACCTATTAAAAACTCGTTGGGATTTGGTTACGATTATGAATATATGATTGAAGAAATTATTGGTCAGATAAAAGAATTTTGTAATCGAAATAACATAGAAGAACCCAATATTTTTACCGAATTCGGAACCTTTACCGTGGGTGAAAGTGGCATAAATATTTACTCTATTATTGACGAAAAAATACAAAATGATATAGAAGCATGGTACATGATTGATAACTCTTTTATCACTACTTTACCCGATTCATGGGCCATTAACCAACGCTATATTTTACTTGCCATAAATAAATGGGATAAACCTTTTAAACGCGTAAATATTGGAGGTTTAACCTGTGATAGTTTAGATTACTACAATTCAGAAGCACACGTAAATCAGGTCTTTTTACCTCAAAACGAAGAAAAAGATCCAGAGCCTCTTTATATAGCCTTTTTTAATACCGGAGCCTATCAGGAATCCTTAAGCGGTTTTGGCGGAATAAAACACTGCCTTATTCCAAGCCCTAAACATGTGGTGATTGATATTGACGAAAATGGAGAATTTACTACAAAACTATTTGCCAAGGAACAAAGCTTTAAATCTATGCTTAAAATCTTAGGCTATTCTTAAATGAAATACGTTTTTCCAACGCATTTTAATAAAAGTAAAAATCTGATTATATGCAAATTAGCTTTTGCCCTTTGTATTGTATAATTGGTTAATTTTATCGCTTTAAATAAAGAACCGGTATAAGTAAATGTTTCGTTGGTCGATATTATATTTTCTATTTCTCTCTCTTCTTATTGCATTGATTAGTGGCTGTGGGAAAAAATTTTCAAGTAACAGCGAGGGTGTCATTGAGTTTGAAGTTACCTATCCCAAAATGGACCCTTCTCATTTTATGCTCGATTTTTTGCCAAAATCGATGGAACAACGATTTAAAAACAACACGTTCATTACAGAACTTTCAGCAGGAATGGGCATGTTTCGAACTTGCTTTATTATAGACTGCAACGACAAAAAATTTACTCACTTTGTAAAACTCATTAACAAAAAATACATTCTTACATTAAACGAAGAGGGGGTAAATGAAATGAATCAAATAATGCCCACTTACATTGTTACCCCTTCGTCTGAAACAAAAGAAATTGCAGGCTATCTCTGCAAAAAAGCAACCGTTACGGTAGAAAATTCGGGAGAAGTTTTTGATATTTTTTATACCGATGAAATAGATATCGATGAACCCAATTGGGCCACGCAATATTCAGAAATTAAAGGCGTATTAATGGAGTATCAACTAGAAAAATACGGTTTATGTATGCGTATAACCGCTAAAAATGTTTCTTTTGGCAGTGTTGAGGATAATTCCCTGAAACAACCCGAAGGATACCAACATGTTTCCATTGATAGAATGGATAAAGAAATGGAAGAAATTTTTGAAAGCTTTAACCAATAAAACCGAATCATAATGCGTCTGCTTAAAACCACACTTTTTACTCTGCTAGTACTATTTAGCACAATTGTGCTCTCTCAAAAAAAATCAG
This sequence comes from Flavobacteriales bacterium, assembly GCA_013359255.1. GTDB lineage: Bacteria > Bacteroidota > Bacteroidia > Flavobacteriales_E > Vicingaceae > BCD5. Next base: position 215,498 of record JABWCF010000001.1, on the reverse strand, counting down.
ATTTTGAAGGCACTATAAAATTTAGAATTGATTACACTGAAATGGACGAAGCCTTTGCTGCCTACGCATCCATGATGCCTAAAGATTTTATTATTAAAATAAAAGGAGAAAATTCTAGAATGGAACAAAATATGGGAATGGCAGGAAGCACCGTTGTGATTACTAACAAAAAGAATAAACAAGTAATTACTCTAATGGATATTATGGGCAGCAAATACAAAATGCTTTCACCTATTGAAACTAATGAAACAAAAGAAGATGCAAATGATTATTCCATTGTTTACCTTAACGAAACCAAACAAATAGCAGGATATACTTGTAAAAAAGCCGAAATACATAGTAAAACATCAGGAGAAGTACTTTCACTTTTTTATACCGAGGAGTTAGCTTCAGACTATCTTCCGAACAAACCTAAAGAATACGAAACATTAAAAGGCTTCCCTATGGAGTATGAAATTGCTCAAGAAACTATGCGAATGACCGTTACTGTTAATGAAATAAAAAAAGAAAAACTATCCTCGGCAGAATTTGAGGCACCGGCAGATTACAAAGAGGTAACACAAGAAGAACTTATGAAAATGTATGGTGGTGGAAGATAAAATAACAATTTGCTGTTTATAAAAAGAAGGGGCTTCATGTCCCTTTTTTCTTTGCCGCCACCCATATACATGGTGCATATTCGTACTTTTGGAAATTCAAAATGAGCAAAAACCAATTTAAAAAAGAATATAAACCAAAAACTTCTTCCCAAAAAGAAGTAGAAAAAGTTGCTCCCTTCTCTCTAAAAAACACGTTTCGGTTTTTACAAAACGAAAAATTTCAACGCATTCTAGGCTTATTATTCTTGCTCCTCTCTCTCTATTTATTTGCATCATTTACCTCTTACCTTTTTACTTGGAAAAGCGACCAAGATAAACTCTTTTACCCGGCAGCAGAATTACTCTTTAATAATGAATTAACCGTAGAAAACTGGCTCGGAAAAATAGGTGCCTTAACAGGGCATTTTTTTATTTACAAAACCTTTGGCATAGCTTCTTTCTCATTCATAGCCATATTCTCCATGCTGGGTATACATTTTTTATTAAATTCAACACCCTCATCTGCCTTAAAAATTATTAGATATTCCATACTCATCTTATTAACTGTTCCTGTTTTACTCGCTTATGTAATTCCTCACTATATTATTTTAGCAGGTTCCTTCGGTTTTTATACAAACATTTGGTTAAATAGCATAATCGGAAAATTAGGAACCGGTTTTTTACTTCTATTTATATTACTCGTTTTTCTAGTGGTAGTTTTTAATATAAACTTTAACTTCCTTAAGAAAAAAGATAAAGAAGAAGAAGAAAAGGAAGATGAAGATATAAAAGAACCTGAATTGATTGTTAACACTCTAAAAGAAGAAACGATTACAGAAACACCAATAAAAGAAGAGGAAAAAGAAACGATTGATGAAGAAATCGTTGAACCCGAAAAAAAAGAAATCGTTTTCGAATCGAATGACGGTATTGGTTTCTCTGTAGAAAGCACAGAAAATAAAGAAGAAATATTGAGCGATGAAGAAATACAAAATGCCGTTAAAGAATTTGGAGAATTCGACCCCACATTAGACTTATCGTCATACCAATTTCCCTCGCTCGATTTACTAGAAAACCACGGCAATAACCAACTTAGCATTAATAAAGAAGAACTCGAAAATAACAAAGAAAAAATACTCCGAACTCTAGAAAATTACAGCATTAAAATTGACCACATAAAAGCCACTATTGGCCCCACCGTTACATTATACGAGATCGTTCCTGCCCCCGGAGTGCGTATTTCTAAGATAAAAAACCTCGAAAATGATATTGCACTTAGTCTTGCAGCACTCGGTATTCGAATTATTGCACCTATACCCGGAAAAGGCACCATAGGTATTGAAGTGCCCAACCAAAACCCCGATATTGTTTCTATGCGAGCAGTATTGGCATCTGAAAAATTTCAGCATGCAAAGATGGACCTCCCTATTGCATTAGGAAAAACTATTTCGAACGAAACTTTTGTAACTGATCTTTCCAAGATGCCTCATTTACTTATGGCCGGAGCCACCGGACAAGGAAAATCAGTTGGAATAAATGCTATTCTTGCTTCTCTTCTTTACAAAAAACATCCCTCGCAGTTAAAACTCGTTTTAATAGATCCTAAAAAAGTAGAACTAACCCCCTATTCTAAAATTGTTCGGCATTTTTTAGCCAAACTCCCCGATGCCGAAGAAGCTATTATTACCGACACTAAGAAAGCCTTATATACCTTAAATTCTTTATGCATAGAAATGGATACCCGCTATGGATTACTAAAAGAGGCAGGTGTTAGAAATATAAAAGAGTACAACGAACGATTTATACAACGAAAATTAAATCCCAACAACGGGCATCGTTTTTTGCCCTACATTGTGGTTATTGTTGATGAATTTGCCGATTTAATTATGACAGCCGGAAAGGAAGTGGAAACCCCCATTGCTCGTTTAGCACAATTAGCCAGAGCAATAGGGATTCATTTAATTATTGCCACCCAACGCCCATCTACCAACATCATTACAGGTGTAATAAAAGCAAACTTTCCTGCCCGCTTGGCATTTAGAGTTTCATCTCAAATTGATTCAAGAACTATTTTAGACTCAGGAGGAGCCGAACAACTTATTGGCAGAGGCGATATGCTTATTTCTACAGGAAACGATTTAACCCGCGTTCAATGTGCCTTTATAGACACCCCCGAAGTAGAGAAACTTACCGAATTCATTGGTTCGCAACGAGGCTATCCCGATGCCTTTTTATTGCCCGAGTTTGTAGATGAATCGGGAAACGCTGCAGCTACAGACTTTTCTTCTGAAGATATTGATGCCCTATTTGTTGAAGCCGCCAAAATCATCGTTCAACATCAGCAAGGTTCTGCATCACTGTTACAACGTAAACTTAAATTAGGTTATAACCGAGCCGGCCGGCTAATAGATCAATTAGAAGCAGCCGGCATAATAGGCCCTTTTGAAGGCAGCAAAGCAAGACAGGTTAAAATAACCGATGAAATGAGTTTGGAACAATATTTGAAAGACAACGGATACAAATCATAACCCCTATTTTATGAAAAACCAATTTATTATTGCCGGAGCCTCGCTGCTTTTATCTTTACCCTCTTTTTCTCAAGATGCAAAAGCAAAAGAAATTTTAGATGCTGTTTCTACCAAAACCAAAGCATATAAATCGTTTAAAACCGATTTTACTTACACCATGGAAAATAAAACCGAAAAAATAAATGAAAAACAAACCGGAACGCTTATTTCTAAAGGGAATAAATTTCATTTAGTTTTAGCAGAACAAGAGGTTTTTTCCGATGGAAAAGCAATTTACACATACATCAAAGAAGCGAACGAAGTACAAATTAATGCGATTCCATCTGATACAGAAAGCGATGAAACTATTAGTCCAAACAACATTTTTACCATGTACGAAAAAGGATTTAAATACAAATATGAAAAAGAAGAAAAAACAGAAGGAAAAACCATGCACATCATAAACTTATATCCAATAAAACCAAAAGAAAAATCATACCATACCATAACCCTTACTATCGATGCTGCGGCCAAACAAATCAATAAAATTAAAATTTCAGGAAAGGACGGAACCATCTTTACATATCAGGTAAAAACTTTCGAACCCGACTTTAATGTAGAAGACTCAAAGTTTACCTTCAATAAAACAAAATATCCAAAAGCAGAAATTGTTGACCTAAGAGAATAATATATTTTTAAAAAAATAAAAAGCCCCGTGCCAAATGACACGGGGCTTTTTATTTTTTAACCAATTACACTAAACCTATTTAACCAAATTTATATGTCCTATAAAACTATGAGATTTTAAATTTATGTCTTTTATATCTATCCGATAAGGATAAACTCCAATTTGGGACTCTTTGCCGGAAGTGGTTCCATTCCAATTCTCTCCGTATTTATGGCTTTCGAAAATCAACTCTCCCCATCTGTCAAATATATACATATTGTATTCTGTAATGCCATAACCTACTGCTCCAAACGAATCATTTATACCATCACCATCTGGTGTAAACGCATTAGGAATGAAGATAGAGAAATCGGGATTGATACGAATTGTTTTAGAAATGGTATCTGCACATCCCCATTGATTTTCTATATACATTGTAACCGTATAGGTGCCGGAATCCTGATAGGTATTTGAAGGATTTTTAATTACAGAAGTCTGTCCATCTCCAAAATTCCATAACCATTTGCTAGCACCGGCAGAAATATCCGTAAAATTAACTTTGGGTCTGTAAATATCACTTTCCCATGGGTCAGCTTCAAAATTAGCAACGGGATTTGGATAGGCGGTTATTAAATTTGTTTTAGTAACCGAGTCTACACAGCCAAAGTTTGTAGTAACAATTAGTTTCACAGTATAACTCACCGGGTTAATTGCTCCGGCAGTAAAACAGTTACTTGGATTCTGTATGGTTGATGTGCCATTTGAGAAATTCCAACTCCATGAAACAATAGAACTATTTCCTATTACCGTACTTAAATCATAAAAATTAACACAAACGGGAGAGCAACTAGCCGTATCGCTTATTGCAAAATTTACTGTTGGATTTGGATGAACAGTAACCTGCTTAGTTATGGTTCCGGTACAACCATTGTTTGTCGTAACAGTAAGCGTTACATTGTACGTACCGGGTTGGTTGTAAGTGTACATGGGGTTCTGTTGAGAACTGCTTCCCCCATTACCAAACTGCCAGCTAAAACCTACATTGCTGCCACTTGAAACAGTAGACAAATTAGTGAACTGAGTGGGGGTTCCCAAACACACATCGGTTGGAGTAAAATCTACCACAGGCAATGGATATACCGTAATTTGTTTCGAAATAGTATCAGTACAACCGTCTGCTGTGGTCACAATTAGTGTTACCAAATAACTGCCATCTGCACTATATATTTCAGAAGGATTTTGCTGAGTTGACGTATTTCCATTTCCAAAATTCCAATTCCATTGTGTAATAGAGCCTCCTCCTCCTATGGTAGATGCATCGGTGAAATTTATCGGATTACCGTCACAAGCATTTACAAAATTGAAATTGGCCACCGGTTCAGGATACACTGTAATCGGTAAAGTAATTGTATCGGCACATCCGGCACCACTATTAGCTATCAGCGTTACATTATACGTACCGGGGGCAGGATATTGATATACCGGATTTTGACTGGTAGAAGTAACTCCGTTTCCAAATGCCCATGAATACGTTGTTGCTCCCGTAGAAGTATTGTTGAAAGCCGCAAAATTATCTCTGCAAATATTGCTTACTGTAAAACTAGCAATAGGATTGGGATTAACCGTAATATTTATTGTTGCCGAAGCAGCACAACCGTCATTACTTGTTACTATGAGTGTTACTGTATATGTACCGGCATTTGCATACGTATGACAAGGATTTTGCTGGTTATTTACAGGGCTTCCATCGCCAAATACCCACTGCCATGTTGTAATATTACCATTCTGCACGTTAGATAAATCAGAGAAACATGTAGCCGTACCAACACAAACGGTGATTGCAGAGAAATTGGCAATAGGCGTATAGGGAATCACTACTGTTTGTGTAATACTATCCACACATCCATTATTGGAAGTAGCTACTAATGTTACATTATATGCTCCTCCGCTAGGATAGGTAGTTGAAGGGTTTTGTGCTGTTGATGAACTCGGGGTACCACTAGGGAAACTCCAGTTCCAATTAGTTATTGTACCACTTAAAATGGTAGAAGTATTGTTAAACTGAGTTGCCTGAGAAGGACAACCTGCCGCATACGTAAAAGATGGCTGTGGTAGTGGATGAACTGTTACTGTTTGTGTAATACTATCCAAACAAGAACCTAAAGAAGCTATAAATTTAACAACATAGGTTCCTGGTGCAGCATAAGTATGAGAAGGATTTTGAGCTGAAGATGTATTTCCATCTCCAAAATTCCAAAACCATGAACTTGCACTTGGGCTTGTTTGATCTTGAAACGACATAGCATTGCCTAAACATACATTGTTCGCTGCAAAAGCGGGAATAGGTTTTTGTAAAACAGTTACCTGAATAGTAACAGTATGTGTACAACCGTTATTAGTTATAACCGTTAAGGTAACATTATATGTACCTGATGAAGGATAAGTATGCGAGGTGTTTTGATTATTATCTAATGGTGACCCGTCTCCAAAATTCCATTGCCATTGAGTAATACTTCCGGAAGATACGCTCGATTGGTCATTGAATATAATTGGGAAACCATCACATGCAGCAATATAAGTAAAATTTGCAATCGGTTCAGGATGTACCGTAACTGTTGTGGTGAACACATCAACGCAGCCATCTGTAGAGGTTGCTGTTAATGTAACCGTATATGTGCCGGGTGCCGCATAATTGTGTGAAGGCGATTGCTGTGTAGAAGTATTACCATCACCAAAATTCCAGTTCCAAGAAGCTATTACTCCACCACCTCCTATTGTGGTTGTGTTATTAAACGAAACCGCTGTTCCAAAACAAACATTCGCTGTGGTAAATGACGCCACAGGTTGAGGAAAAACAGTAACCGTTCCGGAACCCGTTCCAATACAACCTGTAATATCATATGTTACTGTGTAAGTAGTAGTAGCACCCGGAGAAACATTTATCGTTTGTGTAGTAAATCCACCCGGAACCCAAGAATATGTACCACCCGGAGCAGAAGGAGTGGCAGTTAATGTGGCCGTTTGGCCGGCACAAATAGAATCATTATTTACTGTTACTGTTGGATTAGTTGTAACCGTTACAGTACCGGTTCCGGTTGCTACACAACCATTCAAAGTATAGGTTACTGTGTAAGTAGTAGTGGATCCGGGAGAAACCGTAATCGACTGTGTAGTAAAACCACCGGGCGACCATGAATACGTTCCTCCTCCAACGCTAGGCGTTGCCGTTAAGGTCGCATTTTGTCCATTACATATACTGGTACTGTTTACGTTTACCGTAGGTTGTGGATTTACAGTTACCGTGCCGGTTCCGGTTGCTACACAACCATTCAAAGTATAGGTTACTGTATAAGTAGTGGTAGAGCCAGGTGAAACTGTAATACTTTGTGAAGTTTGATTGCCGGGCGTCCACAAATATGTGCCGCCACCAATACTTGGAGTACCAGTTAATGTGGCATTTTGCCCTGCACAAATAGTTACATTGTTTACGTTGATGGTGGGTTGTGGGTTTACAGTTACCGTACCAGTTCCAGTTGCTACGCAACCGTTCAAAGTATACGTAACCGTATAAGTTGTAGTGGAACCTGGACTAACATTAATCGTTTGCGTGGTAAAGCCTCCTGGAGACCATGAATACGTTCCTCCTCCCACGCTCGGTGTAGCAGTAAGAGTAGCCGTTTGACCCGCACAAATGGTTACACTATTTACGTTTACCGTAGGTTGTGGGTTTACGGTTACCGTACCAGTACCTGTACCAGTACAACCATTTAATGTATAAGTTACAGTATAGACAGTAGTGGTTCCTGGACTAACATTTATAGTTTGCGTAGTAAACCCTCCCGGAGACCATAAATAAGTACCTCCCGGTGCAGAAGGGGTTGCTGTAAGTGTAGCTGTTTGACCTGCACAAATAGTTACACTATTTACATTCACGGTGGGTATAGGATTTACCGTTACACACACCATATTTGAATATACTGTACCATTACAGCCTGTAACGGCCGCACGAAAACAAGTGTTAACAGTAAGTCCGGCTGTATTATACACAGTAGTGGTAGCCCCCGGAATGTTTGTCCAGGTTCCGCCTCCATTTGTAGATTGTTGCCACTGCACATTTCCTGCAGAGCCTGTAAGGGTTAACGTTACAGGTGTGCCAAAACATACCGGATTGGGAGTTACTGTGGCGGTTCCTGCTACTGCCGGAGGAACCACATTTATTGTGATTGAAGCAGTTGTTTGTGTATTACTGCACGCTTCGGTAATGGTTACGGTATAAGTTGTGGTAACTGCCGGGCAAACCGTTTTATTGGGTCCGGTTCCTAATCCATTATTCCAAGTGTAAGTGGTAGCTAAATTGCAGCCACCAGTAACACTTGCAGTAAGGTTAGCACAGTTTCCTTGACATATATTTGTTGTATTTGCAACCACTTGCCCCACTAAAGGAGCTGCCACACCAGGCACTACAAAATATTGGTCAGGAGTCCAAGGCCCTACCTGACCATTGTGGTTTTCTCTCATTCTATATTTGTACTGAATACCAGGGCACAATCCATTGTAAGGTATAGTTACCCAAGGATAGTTTTGAACAACACAATTAGGCTTGTTCATCTGTGCTGATTGGAAAAAAGGATATGTATTCAACGGACCCCAAAAACCCGGGTTAAAAGGCCCTGCATTCCATGGATCGTTCATACAGCGTACTTCAACATCTAACCAATAAACAGCACAACCACATGTGGGCATATCTGAAGCGGCTGTTACTTGTATAGCTCCCGGTATAGGGTTTTGCTGATTAAAATTAACTAAAGCTATAGCATGGCAGGCTTTAGTTTCAGCAATGTTTGAAAATAATAGAACAACAGGTAAAAAAAGATAGAGCGATAACTTTTTTAATTTCATATACGATTGGCTTTATGCGTTAAAGTTAGCGATATGACGCACATCATAATAAAGAGTTGCCAAAAAAATTAAAAAAGATTTATGCAGACTACTAATTGTTGAAAACTTACAAGGCTAATAGTTTGATTATATTTATATTAATTATAAGCAAATGCAATGTTGTGTTAATATCTTTCAAATTTATCTTGTGCATGTATACCCCACATCAACCACTTACTTTTTTTATCTCAATTGTTATCATTTCCCAATGGATACAACGGGTGTAAAATTAACACCGTACATTAGGTCTATTCTTTATCCTTTGGCTCCAAATGTGTCATTCCAATATTATCCTCTAAGAAATTATTACCTATTCTCTTTTATTAACATATAATCCCTGTAGTACACAATGGTAGAAGAGGTGTTTTCAAAACCACTTTCGGGACCTGTTTTCAAAAATTTAAAGTTCGTATAGGGGTTATTTTCAGTGTAATAGTTTCTTAATTGATCCATAAATCCTTTGCCAAATTCGTTCAATCTTTCTAAAAAGAATAAGGTAGTTTCAAAGCCCGACATGGCATAACTGCCGGGATATGTGCCAAATTTATTAACATATTCATTCCTTATTGCTAAAGAATTAGAATTTTCGCTATTCACATGCCCTCCTTTTACTACATGCAAATTAAACCTATTGAAATAGGCAATATCTATATTTTCGTATTTAAGCCAATTTTCAAGGCCTCCTATAGAAACTCGATAAGATTCATGTAAGCCGCTTAATGAATTAATAAGTTCTGTTGCAAAAATTTGACTGGAAGTGGGGATAAAAATAAAATTTCTTTTTTCTTTAGAAAGGGCAGTATTTAGTGTGCTTATGCTTCCGGAACCCCATGCAATAATTTTTGGAAATGAAGATGCTGAAGTATCTCGTTTTTGAGTTAAATAATTTTTGTAAGCCGTATTGAAAAGGGTAGCCGAAGAAGCTGATTCCTGATCAGCCGGCTGTATTATTATTACATTATCTAAACGAAAGGAGTCTACTACATATTCTGCAAAACGCGTAATTTGTACGGTTTTAGAAGGCTGCGTTTTCATTACATAAGGGTTTCCGAGCAACACTTTATTATTTATGGCAACGGGCGAAACAATGGGAATCTGATATTCTTTTGCAAATTCGGCTGTTTTAACAAAAGCTGAATAATAAAGTGGGCCAATGATTAAATCCATCGTTTTCATTTCGGGCTTTACCAAAATTTCTGAAATATTATTTGTATCTCTTCCTGAATCAAAAACAAATAATTTGAACTTATCTTTCCCAAGTCTTTTTTCTAACGAATCGAGTGCAAGCAACACTCCCTGATAAAACTCGAATGCAATTTTTGATCGGGGAAATACATATTGTTCATCAATGGGTTTTCCACTTTGAGCCTGCTCTAATTCGGTGTTTTGATAAACAAAAAAAGGTAAAATCAAAGCTACATGATAGGTATTTTTTAGTCCGGTAGCAGTAAACGAGTTTTTTATGGTAGCAGTACTTAGTTGTACTGTGGAATTTTTAACTGCTATTTCCGGAATAAAGATGGTTTCTCCTTCTTTTAAACCACTAGGCAACCCGTTATTTGCCTTTAATATGGAATCGGCAGGCACATTATATAGCTTAGAAAGAGAGTACAAGGTTTCGCCTTTGTTTACCAGATGTGTTTTTTTATTTGTCGGTATTGGTAACGACTCAGAGTATTGTTTTTTTATTTTTGAAACAGGAATTTTTAGCATTTGCTCCGGTTTTAATTCATCGCCTGCATCCGGATTGTTTGCCAAGATATCATTAGCACTAATATTATATTCTCTAGCAATGGCGTAAATCGTTTCGCCTTGTTTTACCTTGTGGTATATAAATTCTCCGTTTTTGTAGAAGGTGCTCTCTTCAGTATGCTTTACCGGAATTTTAAGTACATCGCCTTTGTTAATGGGTTTATCTTTTATGTGAGGATTTTCGAGTATAATGATTTCGAGTGGTGTATTGAATTGCTTGGAAATAGAATATAGCGTGTTTCCTTTTTCTACTGTATATAAATAATACTTTTTTCCGTTTACAGTAACCGTTTCAGTGCCCGATTCGATTTGAGCAAAACCCGAAATTCCTGCAAAAAACAGCAGCAGTAAAACTATTTTTAGTTTCTTCATTATTCCCATTCTATTGTTGCTGGGGGTTTAGAACTAATATCGTACACCACTCGGTTTACCCCCTTTACTTTATTAATTATTTCGTTAGATGTTTGAGCCAAAAACTCATAAGGCAAATGGCACCAGTCGGCTGTCATTCCATCGGTAGAAGAAACTGCACGTAGTGCTACTACGTTTTCGTAGGTTCGTTCATCACCCATTACACCTACCGATTTTACGGGTAAAAGTATAACGCCTGCCTGCCAAACATCGTTATATAAATTTGCTTTTTTCAGTCCTTCTATAAATAAATAATCTACTTCTTGCAAAATACGTACCTTTTCAGGAGTAATCTCGCCTAGTATGCGAATGGCAAGCCCCGGACCAGGAAAAGGATGTCGGCCTAATAATTCTGGTTGAAGCCCTAATGCGTTTCCAACTCTTCTTACTTCATCCTTAAAAAGCAAACGCAGGGGTTCAATAATTTTTAGCTTCATATAATCGGGTAATCCACCCACATTGTGATGCGATTTAATAGTTGCTGAAGGGCCGTTTACAGATACCGATTCTATTACATCGGGGTAGATGGTTCCTTGTGCCAACCACTTTACATCATTTATTCGGTGTGCTTCACTATCAAACACTTCTATAAAAACTTTTCCGATGGCTTTTCGTTTTTGTTCCGGATCTGACAGTTTATCGAGGGCGGAGTAGAAATTATTTTTCGCATCTACTCCTTTTACGTTAAGTCCTAAGTGTTTGTATTGGTCTAATACATTTTCGAATTCGTTTTTCCGAAGCAGCCCGTTATCAACAAATATACAGTGCAATTTTTTTCCGATGGCTTTGTGTAAAAGTACTGCTGCCACAGTAGAATCTACTCCTCCCGATAGGCCTAATACCACTTTATCATTTCCTAGCTTTTTTTTCAATTCGGCAATAGTGGTTTCAATGAAGGAATCGGGAGTCCAGTTTTGAGTGCAGCCACAAATATTTACTACAAAATTTTTGAGCAATGCGGCCCCCTCTGTAGTATGGTACACTTCAGGGTGAAACTGAATGCAGTATGTTTCTTCGTTATTGATTGAATAACCTGCAATTTCTACATCGGCCGTACTGGCAATAATGTATGCATTTTGAGGAAGTTTTTTGATGGTATCGGCATGAGACATCCATACTTGCGTGTTTTCTTTTAAGCCTTTTAATAAAGAGCTTTCTGTATTTATAAATTTTAAATTTGCTCTGCCGTATTCTCTCGTATCAGACGGGGCTACTTCACCGCCAAAAAAGTGCGATAAATATTGTGCTCCGTAACAAACTCCCAGCATTGGCATTTTGCCTTTAATATTTGATAAATCGGGATGAGGAGCGTTTATATCTCGTACTGAAAAAGGGCTACCCGAAAGCACTACACCTTTAACCGATAAAAGATTTTCCGGAAGTTTGTTAAAGGGGTGAATTTCACAATATACATTCAGTTCTCTTATTCTGCGTGCTATTAATTGAGTGTATTGAGAACCAAAATCTAAGATAAGTATCATTTCCTGCATGGGCAAAGATAACAAGGATAATAAATAAAATTTAGCAATTTATAAACATTTAAGTACTGTAATATTTTTTCCGCTAACATCAATTGCTTCATAGATATAACCCATAAAATGAGGGGTGTTTACAAAATACTCGGAAAAATTTACAGTACGTTCCTGCATTTTATTTTGTGGAAATAATTTCTCTTTGCTTTTTTTTATCTGCTCGAGTTGTACTTCGTTTTTAAGTTTTATAGCACGTTGTACTTTCTTTTCTAATTGTTCTAACTCGTTTTTTATTTTTTGGGCAGTTGCTTTTGCACTTGTTTCTAGCGATGCATCGATATGTACAATATTTTGCTGCAACTCTTCTAAAAAGGCTGTTAACAAAGGGCTCTCTGTTTTAAACACTAAATTATTTTTTTTTAGATATTTTCTTTCCGGCTCGCCTTCTTCCGAAAAAAAATCTTCCACTTTTAGTTCTGTTTTTTTTATTTTTTGTACAGTTTTTTCTTCTATTAGAACAACTGAAGCTCTTAAAAACAACAAAGGAAAAGGAATATTCAGTTCTTTAAAAACCTCGGTAAGTTCTAACCAATATGCCGTTTCTGCAGCTCCTCCTACATTTGCCAAATTGGGCAACACCGTTTCCTGATACAAAGGCCTCATCAACACATTGGGACTGAATTTCTCCGGAGTTTCGTCTATTCTATTCAGTATTTCTTCTTTAGTGAATATCTGGTTTGTGCCGGAAAGATAAAATTTATCTTCTACTCTTTCTATACGTATTCTTTGATTTTCATGGAGCCAAAAAATATTACAGTTGCGTGGATTTGCCTGAATTTTATAAGAATGTGGCACCATGTATTGAATGGCCTTTTCCACGTTTTTTTCTATGCATTGTTCGTTTATTTCTTTTTTAAAAATAGGTTTAACTATTTTTTTGAATTCTCTTTCATCTCCATCTATAACCACTATTCCGTACGAACCAAAAAGTTCGTTTATTATGTAACGAGTAGCTTGTGCTAAATTTTTATGATTCAAATAAGCTTCTTTAAAAAGTGATATGATTGCTTCTGAATGTTGTTGCAATCCAAGCGATTTATGAAGTTGTTCAATAGCCTTTTCTATTCCTTCTGTAGAAAGTTTTCCGGCAGGTATAGGTTCGCTTACATTCCATTTTATCATTTCACCCTTCACAAAAACATGGTTTATTTCTTGTGTATCGTGGTCTTCCGAAGCCATCCAAAATACAGGCACAAAATGGTACTGCTTATTTTTTTGATTTAACTCATTTGCTAATTTAATGCAATGCAGTATTTTATAAACTACATAAAGCGGGCCCAAAAACAGGCACAACTGATGCCCTGTGGTTACCGTAAATGTATTGCTTTCTTGTAGAGAATAGATATTGTTTTTTACTTTTTCATTAAGGGCAACTGAGTGATATTGTTTATTTATAATTTGTACTAAAAGCTGACGATGTGTAAATGATTTTCTTTGTTCAATTTTTTTCTCAACATCTTTCCAATCGGGATAGATACCACCCCACTCAACAGGCAATTTATTTTCTAAATAATCTTTTACTAACGTAGTTAAAAGTGGTGTTTGCGTGTATGGTATTTCTGCTATTTTCATTGGTTAAATCAACTTGGCAAAAAGGTCAAACTCACTGGCTCCGGTTATTTCTACATTAGCAAAATCGCCTATTCTTACGTAGGCTTCTTGGGCTTCCAGAAGCACTTCATTATCCACATCGGGCGAGTCGTACTCGGTACGACCTACAAAATAGTTTCCTTCCTTTTTATCGAAAAGTACTTTCATTTTTTTTCCTATTTTTTCTTGATTATATGATAAAGATATTTCTTGTTGCAATTGCATAATTTCATTTGCCCGTGCTACTTTCAGCGATTCGGGCACATCATCTTTAAAAGCAAAAGCATACGTATTTTCTTCGTGCGAATAGGGAAAAACCCCCAAGCGGTCGAATCGCATTTTTAATACAAAATCTTTTAACTCTTCAAAATCTTTTTCTGTTTCGCCCGGATACCCTGTAATAAGCGTGGTTCGTATCGCAATTTCCGGAATTTTATTTCTTATATCATTTATCAGGGCGGTAATTTTTTCTTTTGTAGTACCTCTTCGCATAGCTTCCAGCATTTTATTCGAGGCATGTTGTAGTGGAATATCCAGGTATTTACAAATATTGCTTTTTTGTTTCATTACGTCTATTACATCTAATGGAAATCCGCTTGGATAGGCATAGTGCAAGCGTATCCATTCTATCCCATTTACATCGGAAAGACGACTTAGTAATTCAGAAAGTTTTCTTTCTTTGTATAAATCGAGTCCGTAGTAGGTTAAATCCTGTGCAATTAATATTAACTCCTTTACTCCATTATCAGCAAGTTTTTGGGCGTTTGTAACTAATTCCTGTATAGGAAATGAAACGTGTTTTCCTCTCATCAGCGGAATAGCACAAAAGGAGCAAGGTCTATCGCAACCCTCAGCAATTTTAAAATAGGCGTAATGTTTAGGTGTGGTAAGTATCCTTTCGCCTACTAATTCATGTTTATAATCGGCATTTAGTGTTTTTAACAAATGAGGTAATTCTTTGGTTCCGAAATAGGCATCTACTTCCGGAATTTCTTTTTCTAATTCGGTCTTGTATCGTTCGGATAAACAACCTGAAACTATTAGTTTTTCAATCTGGCCTTTTTTTCTGGCTTGGGCAAATTGAAGAATGGTATTTATCGATTCCTGTTTTGCTGAATCTATGAAACCACAAGTGTTTATAATTACAATACCGGCATTTGTGTTTTCTTTTTCATGGCTTACTTCAAACTGATTGGCATGCAATTGTCCCATTAACACTTCTGAATCGAAGACGTTTTTAGAGCAACCTAGTGTAATAATATTTACCTTTTTTTTATTTATCGATTTAGTTCGCATTAGTATTCACATTAAAAACAAACTGCCGCACTTGGCGGCAGTTTTTTTTGTTTAAAACAACAAAAAAAATTATTTGTTTACCACGATTCGTTTTGTAAGTTTTTCGTTTTCGGATATTACATTAATAAAATATATACCCTGATTCACTTTACTTAAATCTATATTAATGTTTTGGTCAGAAGTATTGATGGTGTGAATACTTTCAAATACCGTTTTTCCAAGCATATCAATTAAAATTACATTTACGAAAGAGGATGACATATTTGACACACTAATATTTACAACCTCTTTGGCAGGGTTAGGAAAAACATTAATAGAAGCTTTTGAAATAGTTTCGGCAACCGAAGTATTTGAAGCGGTAAAAGAAAACGGAACAGACCACGAAGAGGTGTCGTTTGAGTGCATGGCTCTTACTCTCCAAAAATAGATTTGATTCATAACCAATGCATTTTGTAATGTATAAGCAGAATCAGATCCGTTTTGATTTACCACATAAGTGGTGGGGGTTGTAAAGTTGCTGTTTACATCTAATTGCAATTCATATTTTGTTATGCCGGTTACATTTTTCCAAACAAATGTTGGAATAGGCGAAGAAGTTGAAGATGTATTAGCCGGTTGGTATAAAGGAATTTGATTAATGGTGGTATAATTCCACGAGGTTGACCATCCGGAAATATCAAAATCGTGAACACCTCTTACTCTCCAGTAATATTTTTGATTAAAATGCAGTTTAATGGCATTTGCATAATTAAGCGGACTAAAAACATTGTAGATTGTTTTTAACTCGGTAGAATTAAAATTAGATGTAGTATCGTATTGCACGTCATATTCCTGCACACCAGCCATTAAATTCCATTTCATTTGTTGATTAGCCATTGCTCCGGTAAAAGAAGGAGCAGGTGAAAGATGTATTATTTCTGCTGGAGTTTTAAAAGTTAAGTAGGCAGACCATCCGCTGGTATCTTGTGAGTGAATGGCTCTTAATCTCCAATAATAATAGGTATCAAAAAACAACTGATCGACTTCGGCTAAGTTGGTTCCGAAGGGCACTATTCCTTTTTTGTTGTTTGGAGAGTTGAATAATGGGGTAATATCTATTTCGTATTGATAAGAATTTACACCGGTAATGGCGTTCCACGTTAGATTCCCCTTAACAGCCTCTATTCCAAAACTGCCGTTTGTTAAAGAGGCTCCGTTCCAAGAGCCTCCTGCGGCTCCTCCTGCGGTAAAAGAAACCGGAATACCATTTCCAAAAGTGCCGTTTGCCACGGCCCAAACATCTACTTTGTTGTTAGAAGTGGTTGCTGTTACCACCCCCATTAAACTTACATGAATATTAATAGCATTGGCAATATTTGTGGCTGTGGCATTTGCAGAACCACCTGCTATAAAATGCAGACCTTCGGTTAGATTTACTCCGTTAATAGTAAGTACATCACTGGTTATATCGGCATTGGCACTAACTGTAAAAGTAGCTTTTGCATTTACCATTTTAGGTGTGTTCAACGTAAACTCGTTATAAAATGTAGTGAACAAAAACGCATTAGACCAAACTGAAGAATCGCTGGGGCTTTTAGCTTTAATTCTCCAATAATAATCTGTTCCGAATAATAAGTTGGCACAATAAAAACCGGTTGGAATAGAAATAAAACTTTTCGGATTGGTAAAATTAGCATTGGTATCTACTTGTATTCTGTAATACGTTGCATTGGTAACCGGTTCCCATTTTAAAAAGGCATTAGGCATAATTACTGTGGCACCATCGGCAGGCAAGGAAAGTTGTGGTGTGGATAGGGTTGCGAATACAGAGGTAGATAGTGCCGTTAAGAACAGAAGGAATACATTTTTTTTCATAGTATAATCGGTATTTGTTTTTCCAAAAATAATGCGGAAAGTTAAACAATTTTAAGAATTGGGGTTATTTTTTGAATAAACTATCAACAAACTCCCCGCTATTAAACAGTTGTAAATCTTCCATTTTTTCTCCTACACCAATGTATTTTACAGGAACTTTAAACTGCTCGGCAATACTAAGCACTATTCCGCCCTTGGCGGTTCCGTCTAATTTAGTAAGTGCTAAGGCATTTACTTCGGTGGCTGCCGTAAAGTGCTTGGCCTGCTCTAAGGCATTTTGCCCTGTAGAAGCATCTAACACTAAAAGTACTTCATGAGGTGCATCGGGATACACCTTTTTCATTACGTTTTTGATTTTGGTAAGTTCGTTCATTAGGTTTACTTTATTGTGCAACCTTCCCGCAGTATCTATTATTACCACATCGGATCCTTGTGCTTTTGCCGAGTTAAGTGTATCGTATGCCACCGATGCGGGGTCGGCTCCCATGCCCTGAGATACGATAGAAACGCCTACTCTTTCCGACCATATTTTCAGTTGATCTACTGCGGCTGCTCTGAAAGTATCTGCGGCTCCTAAAAGCACTTTTTGATTTTGATTTTTAAATTGGTATGCCAATTTTCCAATGGTTGTGGTTTTACCTACACCATTTACTCCTACTACCATTATAACATACGGTTTTGGCAAATTGTCTTTTAAAAAACTACCGTTTACGCTTTTGTTTTCCGATAGTAAAGAGATTATTTCGTCTTTTAAAACGGTATGCAATTCGGAAGTATTAACATACTTTTCTTTGGCAACTCTTTTTTGTATTTTATCAATAATTTTTAGGGTGGTTTCTACGCTTACATCGGCCGAAATGAGGCTTTCTTCCAAATTGTCTAGCACTTCTTCATCTACTGTGCTTTTGCCTGCAATGGCACGAGCTAGTTTACCCATCAATCCTTCTTTGGTTTTGTGAAGACCTTTATCTAAAGTCTCTTTGTTGGATTTGCTGAAAAAATTAAAAAACGACATACTTTTTTAAATAAAAAAAGCCTCTCCGGCAAGAGAAGCTTCTGTAAATTCCGCAGGTACGGGTTATTTCTTTGCTAAAAATTCTTTTACCAATTCATTGGGCACTATTTCCTCTTTAAAGGTATAGGCTCCAGTTTTGGGCGAGCGTACCATTTTAATTACTTTGGTTACACTTTTTCCATCGCCCTTTTTTAAGGTTGCTACTACTTTCTTTGCCATTTCTTATATTATTTAATTTCTCTGTGAACAGTTATTTTTTTTAGGATTGGATTATACTTTTTCAGTTCCAACCTATCTGGGGTATTTTTGCGGTTTTTGGTTGTGATATACCGGCTTGTACCTGGTTTTCCGCTGTCTTTGTGTTCGGTACATTCTAAAATAACCTGTATTCTGTTACCTCTCTTTGCCATTTTTACTTTTTTTGGGACGGCAAATGTACTATTTTTATTGAATGAATTAAAATGATTTTATTTTTTTGTTGCTTTCTGCTTTTAACTGCTTGTTTTTAAATGTGTTTCGATAAATTTGATTTCATTTTCATCGCACTTATCCCAGTAATCTTCATAGTTGTAAAGCATATCGTGTAAATAATTTCTATCCGGTAAAACTTTAACTTTTACATGGTAAATGTTTTTTTGGTTTCTCTGCAGTTGGATTTCATAAAACTCCTGCTCCGATAGTATTTTAAAATAGCTTTTATTGTTTTTATACTTTCGGTATTGAGGAAAAGATGCCATATATCAGCCATTTTGTAAAAATATTGACTTGCAAAGCTACTCCACTAAAAGATAAAATTTGAGTATTGGAAAATTAAACCCTACTCCTATTATTTTTTTGTCCGTTCTAGTAGGTTTAATGCAGAGCTAACGGAATTAAACCGTATCTAGAACAGACAAAGGGGTTGAGATAAAAACTGTTCTTCTCGATACGCTCGTTCCTCGCTACTCGAAGTGACATTTTTTTTATTGTTTTAGCTCCTTCTTTGTCCGTTCGAGTAGCAGAGCGTATCGAGAACAATGGGAAACGAAATAAACCTTTTTCTCTTCTCAATCTGTTTTTGGCATCTCAAAACACTTGAAGTAATACCCTTCCCCGTAATTGCGAGGGAGAAACGACCGAAGCAATCCCCTGCTTTTTACTCCGCATTAAAAAGTTTGCTTCACTACATTCGCAATAACGAACAGATGATGAGATGGCTTCACCGATATGCAGGGTCGTATTATTAAGACCGTTGATATTAAACAAAGCGGAAAAGGTCAATTAAAAGTATATGCCGCCAACCTTAGTCAAAGCATTTACCAGTACAGCATTGTGGTAGATGGTAAAATGATTGACACTAAAAAAATGGTAGTGGGGAAATAAATTTCTTTTTTCTAACAAACGTAGCAGGAGTGGTTAAAGCCACTCCTGCTACGTTTCGTATAAATTCATCACTTCATCTTTTCATTTTAAAACGAAAAACCGAACTTCACCATTTCAAATTACTTGTTTCGTGTGAAAAGAAAAATAATCCGTAATATCATTGTGTTGGCCACCATTTCGCTCGGAGGGGTTATTGCAACCCAAATCTACTGGGTTACAAAGGCTTTTAACCTGCAAGAAAAACAATTTAACGATCAAGTTCAACTGGCACTTAACGATGTGGTAAAAAATATTCTTTCTATAAACCACGATACTTATTCTATTTCAAATCCTGTAAAACAAATTTCATCGAACTATTTTATTGCTCAGATTAACGATACATTACACCCTTACCTGTTAGAAACATTATTGAATCAGGAATTTGAGAAACGAAATCTAAAAACAGACTATGAGTATGTAATTTACGATTGTTTTACCGATTCTATTGTTTTTGGCAACTACATACCGCTAGGTTCAGAAGAAAAAAATTCCTTGGCAGCCACTTCCGATACCATGGAATGGAATAATGACGGTCATTATTTTGGCGTTTACTTTCCTAAGAAAACAAGTTATATTGTAAGTGGTATGGGAATTTGGGTATTCTCTTCTGCCTTAATTCTGCTTATCATTTCGTTTTTCAGTTATACCATAGCTGTTATTTTAAAACAAAAACGGCTTTCTGAAATAAAAAACGATTTTATAAATAATATGACCCACGAACTAAAAACCCCTATTTCTACCATATCCCTGTCTAGCGATGTACTTATTTCGGAAAATTTACATGATCATCCGGAGCGACTGAAAATGTATGCTCAAATTATTAAAGAAGAAAACGAAAGATTAAAAAAACAGGTTGATCGAGTATTGCAAATGGCTATGCTCGAAAAGGAAGAAATACAATTACAGAACGAAAAATTAAACATACACCAACTCATACAACGTAGTGTAAACAGTATGGAACCGCTTATTAAAAAAGCCGATGGCATAATTTCCTTAAACTTGAATGCAAAAAATGATTTTGTTTTTGGAGACAAAGTGCACTTAACCAACATCATTTTTAATTTACTCGACAATGCTTTTAAATACAGCATAAATCAGCCAAATATTGCCATAACCACAGAAAATAAGAATTCCGATTTGCTAATTCACATCAGCGATAAAGGAATAGGAATACCATTGCTTCATCAGAAAAATATTTTTGAAAAATTTTATAGAGTTCCTTCGGGCGACATTCACAATGTAAAAGGTTTCGGACTAGGGCTAAACTACGTTAAAACAATGATAGAACTACACAACGGAAATATAAAACTAAAAAGTAAAGAAGGAAAAGGAAGTACATTTACCATCACACTACCCAACATCAATGAATAAAACTGTTAAAATAAAAATTTTACTGGTTGAAGACGATACCAACCTAGGCTTTGTAGTACAAGACAACCTGAAAAAAGCCGGATACGATGTAAAACTTTGTATAGACGGGCAAATGGGCTTACAAACATTCTTAAACGAAGCGTTTGATCTTTGTTTACTCGATGTAATGATGCCTAAAAAAGATGGTTTTAGCTTGGCCGAAGATATTCGTAAACAAAATGCCGAAGTGCCTATAATTTTTCTTACAGCCAAAAGCATGAATGAAGATAAAATAAAAGGGTTTAAAATTGGAGGAGACGATTACATTACGAAACCATTTAATTTTGATGAACTGGTTTTAAGAATTGAGGCTATTTTAAAACGAACCCGGAACAAAACCAACGTAAATACAAAAGGCGATAAAGACCTTTTTACCATAGGTAAATACGATTTCGATTTTCGTAATCAAATACTAACTATCAACAACAAAAAAAAGTTACTTACTAAAAAGGAAGCCGATTTGTTAAAACTTTTGTGCATACATAAAAACCAAGTGCTTGCAAGAGAAATTATTTTAAACAGTATTTGGGGAAATGATGATTATTTTAGCGGAAGAAGCATGGATGTTTTTATTACAAAACTTAGAAAATATCTTTCCGAAGATTCTCGAATTAAAATAATAAATATACATGGCGTAGGATTTAAATTATTGCTCGAAGAATGAAATTCCTTGAACAATTAGCTCAGCATATATACGCCAATCACCCCAACCCTAAAGGTGTTTGCATTGTTTCGCCCAACAAAAGAGCCGGAGTTTTTTTAAGAAAACATCTCTCCGATTTATACAAAAAACCGGTATTCTCTCCCACTATTTTGGGCATCGAAGATTTTTTTGTTCAATTATCGGAATTACACATTGCCGACACATTCGAACAACTATTTATTTTCTATAGGGTACACCTCGATATAGAAAAAAATAATGCCGAAACCATTGATTTGTTTGCTTCATGGGCCACTACACTGCTCAACGATTTCAACGAATTAGACCAATACCTTATTGATTCCGATCATTTTTTTACCTCGCTTAATGCCGACAGAGCCTTGGAAGTATGGAGTCCGGAACAAGAAGAACTAACACCCTTTCAAAAACAATATCTTAAATTTTGGGAAAAACTACCTTTTTATTACACCCGATTCAAAGAAGAATTATCTAAACAAAAAAAAGCATACACCGGCATGGCCTTTCGTATGGTAGCTGAAAATATTGAAAACGAAGAATGGAGAAATCAAAAACTAAATGCTTACGAAAAAATTTATTTTGCCGGATTTAATGCCCTTACCACCTCCGAAGAAAAGGTTCTAAACACCTTACTAAAAACAGAAAAAGCTCATGTTTTTTGGGATGCCGACCTCTACTATCTTAATGATGTACACCACGAAGCCGGAGCCTTTTTGCGGAAACATATTTTAAAATATAACCCCAATAGAAGCACCGTTTTTTACGGTAACTTAGAAACCGATAAAAAAGTAATTACTATTTACGGAATTACCGGAAACATTTCGCAAACTAAATTGGCCGCTTCATTAATCGATACCATTAAACCCAACGAATACAATGATACCGCTTTGGTATTAGCCAATGAATCGCTGCTTATTCCGCTGCTCGATAGCTTACCAGAAAATATTAATAAGGTAAATATTACTATGGGCTATCCACTTAAAAACACAGGCACGGCCTCGTTTTTCCAAGCCCTTATTCGCTTACACCTAAATAAACAAAAATTTTCGGCTCATCAAAAAAACAGAGGCTTTTACTACAAAGATTTGCTGGCCTTACTTAAACACCCTTATTTTGCAAAACTCTACCCAAATGAAAAAATAGAAACTGAAAAGTACATTTTGAAAAACAACAAAGTATTTTTCAACTCTTCCGACTGGAGCAAAGCCAATCCGCACACCCCACAACCCCACTTTTTAGAACCGACAGAAACACCCATCGATTTCATAAGAGAAAGTGTTCTCCTTATTGAAAATATAAAAAAACATTTTTCCGAAAATGCCATAGAAAACGAACATCTCTTTTATTTTTTAAACCTATTTCATAAACTATCTGCACTAATACAATCCTATCATTTTATTGAAACACTAAATGTTTTCCAACAATTCTTTACCCGGTTTTTACAAACTGAAACACTTCCATTTTTTGGAGAACCCCTGGAGGGTGTTCAAATAATGGGAGTCCTTGAAACCCGAACACTCGACTTTCAAAACGTAATTGTGCTCTCTTTAAACGAAGGAAATTTACCTGCTTCAAAACAAATAAACAGCATTATTCCGTTTGCTATAAAAAGAAATTTCGGTTTGCCTGTTTACAAAGAAAAAGATGCTATTTTTTCATATCATTTTTACCGTCTACTGCAAAGAACAAAAAACATTCATCTTATATACAATTCCGATCATTTATCTTTTGCCGGTGCAGAAAAAAGCCGCTTTATTACACAAATTGAAGAAGAACTTCCGGCAAAAAACAATTCTGTTAACATAAAAAAGCTCATTGTAAATATTCCCTTTTCTACAGGCCTCTACAACAACCAGCCCATACAAAACAACGAATTTGCACTTAACCGAATTAAAGAAATTTTCACATCGGGCATATCGGCTACCCACCTCAACACATACATAAATTGTAAACAAGATTTTTACAACAAATACATCTTAGGTCTTAGCGAAGAAAATACTGTAGAAGAAAACATTGAAGACCATACCATTGGAACCATACTACACAAAACACTGGAAAAGCTCTACTTGCCCTATATTGGAAAAGAAATAAGCAGTGAAGACCTAACTCAAATGCAAAAAAAAATAGAAAAAAACTTGCAGGAAACCATAGAAGAAAACTATTCAAAAGAATATTTCCTTTCCGGAAAAAATTTTCTGGCTCTCGAAATCTGTAGAAAATATCTTCAAAAATTGATAGGAATTACCCAAAACGATTTTTCAGTCAATAAAAAGAAAATGGCCATTATTAGCCTAGAACAAAAACTAACTTTTAATACCCAACTGAATACACTCCCTTTTCCCATCTTGTTTAAAGGCACCATAGATAAAATTGAATCTGATAAAACCACCACATACATTATAGATTACAAATCGGGAAAAGTAGAGAACAAAAATTTAACTTTCGAAAGCATTAAAGAATTATTTACAGAGAAAGAAAAATCAAAAGCACTTCAGCTCTTTTTCTATAATTGGCTTTACTACAAACAACATTCACATTCGAACGCAACAGCAGCTATAATAAGCCTACGTAACCCTTCTAATTTAATGATGCTAAACAACAGTACGCCCATTACTGCAGAGAATTTTAACGAGTTTGAGTTCTATCTAGCTCAACTTATTCTTGAATTAACCGATATAAATACAACCTTTACCCATAATCCCGAATCAAATTATTGTATTATGTGCTAAAAAAAAGCCGCCCTCAGGCAGAATAGAGGGCGGCTTTGCATAAATCCAAAAGTAGGAGAAGGAAAAGTTAAAAATTACCTATCTGATTAACTAATATTGGGTCTCCTGCACAATAAGACGCCCTTGTGCTTAGCAGGGTTGCTTTTACTTTCAAAAAAACAACCAAACCGCAATAGACAACTGCAATTCAACAACTTACATATATGCTATCAAATTCTGCAAAATTTAAAATTGTAATTTATTCTAATAAAAAGTAACTTTATCGTTCGTTAAAATTCATTCTTATGAAAAAAGTTATATTCGCTTTTGCATCATTTTTTATACTTCAAGTAGTAAATGCCCAACAAACACAACGCTGCCATACTACGGAATATATGCAACAGTTGTTTGAAGCCGACCCCCAATACAAAGCTAACCACGCAGCTTTAGAAGAATCTATACAAGAATGGATAGAAAACAACAGCCAACAACCCGAAGCAGCCGACATTATAATTCCGGTAGTGGTTCATGTTGTGTGGCGAACAGGAGCCGAAAATATTCCTGATGCACAAGTTATATCTCAAATAAACAAACTCAGCAAAGATTTTCAACGTCTCAATTCCGATACCACCAAAACCCCTGCACACTTCAAATCGATTGCTACCGACTCAAAAATTTCATTTTGCTTAGCCACTCGCGACCCTAACGGAAACTGGACAAACGGCATTGTTCGAAAAGAAACCACAAAAACTTCTTTTTCTATGGATAACGGTGTAAAATTTAATGCCAGCGGAGGAAGCAATGCCTGGGACAGAAACAAATACCTAAATATTTGGGTATGCAACCTAAGCGGAGGCATTTTAGGATACGCACAATTTCCTGGCGGACAAGCCAATACCGATGGGGTGGTAATAGGATATAAATATTTTGGCGATAAAGCCGATGGTAGTTTTTCTCTTACCTACCCATACAACGAAGGGAGAACTACAACCCACGAAGTAGGCCATTGGTTTAATTTGTTTCACATTTGGGGTGATGACGGTGGGGCGTGCAATGGCTCAGATAATGTTAACGATACTCCCAACCAAGGCGATGAAACTTTTGGTTGCCCTTCCGGCAATCAGGTATCCTGCACTAACGGACCTAATGGCGATAACTACCAAAACTACATGGACTACAGTGACGACCGTTGCATGAACATGTTTACCTCCGGGCAAAAAACCCGTATGTGGGCCACCATTAACACTTCGAGGGTTAGTTTAAAAACTTCTAATGGATGTCAATCCACTTCAATTGAGCGTTATAAACTTTCTAATCAACTTCAAATTTGGCCTAATCCGGCAAAAGAGAACATAAATTTACAAATTCAACTTCCCGAAAATACAGAAATCATTTTTACCCTCTTCAACGTGTTAGGCGAAGTGGTTTATCAACATACTATTAAAAACGCTTTATTTGTTAATCACCAAATAAGCACTGAAAAAGTTAACAGCGGCATCTATTTCTTAGAAGTTTCTGCCAAAGGCCAAAAAGCCACCCAAAAAATTGTAATTTCAAAATAATTAATACCTCCTCATAGTAAAAACCCTGTAGTTTATAAGCTACAGGTTTTTTTTATAGAACAAATACGCTAACTTTGTGTTTCTACTACTATACAGAAACCCGCACTATGCCAACATTTACAAAAGATACCACATTAAACAACATTGCAGAAAAGGTGTACCAAAATCAACGCCTCAGTTTCGATGAAGGCGTGTACCTATTTAAACATGCAGAGTTGGGATTTGTAGGTTCCTTGGCCAACTACATTCGCGAACAAAAACACGGCAACTACACCTACTTTAATAAAAACTTTCATATTGAACCCACCAATATTTGTGTTTTCGATTGTAAATTTTGTTCCTATTCAAGAGCTATCAGAGAACGTTCTACATACGATGCATGGGAAATGAGCGAACAGGATATCTACGATAAAATTAAAAGCTACGAAGGTAAAAATGTAACCGAAGTGCACATTGTAGGCGGAGTTCATCCCAAAATGGGCTTGCATTATTTTGCCACTCTCATAAAAAACATTAAAACCATTCGGCCCGATATACACATTAAAGCATTTACAGCTGTGGAATTAGAGTATATGTGCCGAAAGGCGGGTGTTAGCTACGAAGAAGGATTGCAACTATTAAAAAAAGCAGGGCAAAACTCCTTACCCGGTGGTGGGGCCGAAATTTTTAATGAAGAAATACGTTCTCAAATTTGCAAAGACAAATGCAGTTCCGAAGAATGGCTTCAGATACACGAAACGGCTCACCGTTTGAATATGCCAAGCAATGCTACTATTTTGTACGGACACATTGAAAGCTACGAACACCGCGTAGAACACATGGAACGACTAAGAAATTTGCAAGATCAAACAAAAGGTTTTAATGCTTTTATTCCGCTGAAATTTCGAAACACCGGAAACGATATGGCTCACGTTCCCGAATGTTCGGTTATTGAAGACTTGAGAAATTACGCCATTTCAAGAATCTTTTTAGACAACTTTTCGCACATAAAAGCCTACTGGCCCATGATTGGCAGAAATATAGCACAACTATCGCTTGCATTTGGTGTAGATGATATTGATGGCACCGTTGATGATTCTACAAAAATATACACCATGGCAGGAGCTGAAGAGCAAACTCCCGTAATGACAACCGAACAAATTATAGAATTAATAAAACAAGTAGGCAGAAACCCGGTTGAAAGAGATAGTGTGTATAATATAATAAAAGATTATGGTATGGAAACATGCCCGGCTTAACCCACCATGGTATAACCCTGAGGATATTTATATTTATTGCTGATTACTCTTTTACCTACAGCAAAGGCAATTGTTAATGCTCCAACCCTTCCCACAAACATGCTTAAGGTAATAATTATTTTACCCATTACACTTAATTCACTGGTTATACCCATCGAAAGACCTACGGTAGAATAAGACGAAACTACCTCAAAAAACAAGGCAAAAAAACCGTACTTCGGATTAAGAAGAATATTGGTTTCGGAAATACACAAAAGAAGAGTAGATATCAATATACCCGAAATAAAAAATAATAACACTGCAAATGCTCTTAAAATTAGTTCGTTTGAAATAGTACGCTTAAACAATGATACATTTTTATCATCGCGGATAGACGAAATAACCGCTGCAAATATTAAAGCAAATGTTGAGGTTTTAATGCCTCCCCCTGTTGAACCCGAAGAAGCACCAATAAACATTAAAAAAACCATAATAAATAAAGCAGGAGTGCTTACATAAACCAAGTCTATGGTATTAAATCCGGCTGTACGGGTAGTTACCGATTGAAAAAAAGAATGAACTACCGATTGAAAGATGGTTTTATCGTAAAGTGAATTATTTGCTTCCAGTACATAAAACAAAACCGCACCCGAAATTACCAATGCTACCGAAAAGTAAAAAGCTATTTTAGTGCCAAATTGCCATTGTTTCCAAGGGTTTCTAATTCTATCCAATATGTTTCTGAAACTAAACAAATCAATTAAAGTAAGTATACCCAAAGAACCAAAGAAGATTACTAAAGCAATTATTATTTGTAAAGCAGAATTATCTCGTACTGCAGTATTATACAAGCCATCGGTTAAAATAGAAAAGCCGGCATTGTTAAAAGCCGAAACAGCATGAAAAACGGAATAAAAAACCTTGTCGCCAAAATTTTTAAACGGAACGGCATCCGACCACGAAAGATAAATAAGAACAGTTGCCATCAGTTCTATTATAAATACCCATAGCAATACTCTGCCCAGCATTGATTTTGAACTGAACATAGAAGATTTATTTACAAAATTTTCTACTACCGAATGATGTTTTAATGTTACTCCCACTTTTGAAGCTAGTGCAATAAAAGAGCCGAAAGAAATAATATTTATTCCACCTACTACAATAAGCATCATAATAATAAATTGCCCCTTTGCGGTAAAAAAAGTAGCTGTATCAACCACAATTAACCCCGTTACACAGGTGGCACTGGTTGAAGTAAATAGAGCATCTAAAAAATTCATAGAGCCGTGCATGGTCGTCATTTCTGGCATCATAAGCAATACGGCACCTAAGAGTGAAATAAATATAAATGTAAAAATAAAAACAGCCGAAGGGTCAAGTTGAAATTTGGGCAGTACATTGCTTCGCACTACAACTTCGGTAAGTATTACCAACAAAAAATAAAACTGCACAAACAAGGCATAGTATCCAGAAATGTTTACTACACCTATTCGCTCAAACAATGAAATAAGCAAAAGATTTCCAGTTAACGAATGGCTAATACCCTCTGCAATAAGTAACGCCATAATTATCGCTTCGAACCAGGTACGTTTTATAAAATTAAGAGGTTCAAAATCGTAAATAAACTGAACACAATAATTAATGACGTATACTAAAAATCCGGCTTGAATAATATTAATTAAAAGCTTTTTTGTTTCGGCAGTTTGCGGATAGCCGTAATAAATAGCCAATGTAATAATAGAAACTACAGAAACAAAGAGTATAACTGCTTTTCTAATCCAATCTACTTTTTCCTTGCTATCGTAAATAGCCAGATTTACCTTTTCTCTAAATGAATGGAGGGTCATTTCTTATTTGTAAATTATTCTTGAGGCTTCTTTAAATAATTCATCTTTATTTACGGGCACAACTCCTGCTTTTTCGCAAACCAAGCCTCCGGCAATGTTCGATAATTCAGCCATAAAATCGGTCTTTACATTCATTGCCACACAGAGTGCTGCAACGCTTATTACAGTATCTCCTGCACCCGATACATCGGCAATTTGCCTTGAGTGTGCTTTGATATGCTTAAACGTGTTGGAAGTGTAAAGCAATACCCCGTTTTCAGAAAGCGTGAGCATAATGGTTTCTGCATTTAGCGTTTGATTTAATTCTTTTACGGCACACTGAATAGCCGGAAGATCGTTTTTAGGTATACATACATTCAATCCTTCATTCAACTCTTTAAGATTGGGCTTAAAAAGTGTTACCTTTTTATAGCTGAAAAAATTATTTTTCTTAGGGTCTACCACTACAGGAATTTTATGATAGTTTGCTATTTCTACTACTTTCTGAATAAACAATTCGCTTAAAAGTCCTTTATCATAATCCTCAAAAATGATTACATCGCATTGTTTTTTTTCTATTTTCGATTGAACATACTTCACTAAATCGCTTACTATATTTTGATTTACAGGCTCACAGTTTTCGCTGTCTACCCTAAGCATTTGATGATTACTGGCCACAATACGTGTTTTAGTAGTGGTATTGCGTGTTTCGTCTTTAATTATTCCATCGGTATAAATACCGGCTTTTTCTAAGGAAGAAAGTAAGAGGTTTCCCTCTTCGTCATTCCCCAACACTGCACACATCGAAACTTGTGCACCGAGTGATTTTAAGTTTACAGCCACATTGGCTGCCCCACCCGGCCTATTTTCCTTTTTTTGCACATTTACAACCGGCACAGGAGCTTCGGGCGAAATGCGGTAGGCTGTGCCTATAATGTACGAATCTAGCATTATATCACCTATTACCAAGGCTTTTACATTGGCGAATTGGGTAAACAATTGTGGTAATTCTTCTTTGTTCAAGTTTATTCTAATTTTTCTAAAGCCACCTTCATTCGTGTCATAGCTGTTTTAAGCAGTTCTTTCGAAGTTGCGTACGAAATTCGTATGCAATGGGTATCACCAAAAGCTTCGCCTGTAACAATGGCTACATTGGCATCGTTGAGCAAGTACATAGCTAAGTCAAACGAATTATTAATTACATAATTTTTATACTTTTTTCCGAAAAAATATTGTACATCGGGAAATACGTAAAACGCCCCCTGCGGTTTATTGAGCTTTAACCCCTTTATTTGCGAAAGCATATCGAGCACTAAATCTCTTCTTTCTAAAAAAGCATTTTTCATAGGTTCTGTAATAAGCGGATCGGCTAAAATAGCTGCTTTTGCTGCTTTTTGAGAAATACTGCAAGTACCCGAAGTAAACTGCCCTTGAATTTTTGTGCAGGCATCAGCAAGCCACTTGGGTGCTCCTATGTAACCAATTCTCCAACCGGTCATAGCAAAACCTTTCGACACTCCATTTACAGTAACCGTTCTGTTAAACATTCCTTTTATAGAAGCAAAACTGGTATGTTTTCCTGTAAAATTAATGTGTTCGTATATTTCATCAGAAACCACAATTACATTCGGAAATTCGGCAAACACATGAGCCAGAGCTTCGAGTTCGTGTGCGTTATAGTAAGATCCGCTGGGATTGCAGGGAGAACTAAATATAAAAAGTTTTGTATTGGGTGTAATAGCCGCTCTGAGTTGCTCCGGAGTAATTTTAAAATCCTTATCTATAGAAGAGGGTATAGCTATGGGAGTTCCTTCCGATAGCTTAATCATTTCGTAATAGCTAACCCAATAGGGGGCAGGCAACAACACTTCATCGCCTTTTCCAATTAAAGCAAGAATTACGTTAATAATAGATTGTTTGGCTCCGGTAGATACCACAATTTCATCGGGCTTGTACTCCAAATGATTATCTCGTTTAAACTTGGTGCAAATAGCCTGCCTTAAATCTAAAAAACCGGGGACAGGGGTATAATGTGTAAAATTATTTCGAATAGCTTCAAAAGCGGCTTCTTTAATAAACTCGGGGGTATCAAAATCGGGCTCCCCTATGCTTAGGCTTATTACATCTATTCCCTGTTCCTGCAGTTCTCTGCTTTTACGAGCCATAGCGAGTGTTTGCGACTCTACTAGGTTCTCCATGCGTTTGGCTAAGCTGTGCATTTTATACTGGTAGTTTTGTATAGTTTAAGGCAAATCTAAATAATTTTGTACATTGCCCGTTAAATAGATTACAAACTTACAACCATGAATGAATTTTTAGAGATTTTAAAATACGTTTTACCTTCTATAGTAGTATTTGCCGCAACTTTTCTTGTATTAAAAAAATTTCTGGATAATGAATATCGGAAATTAATGGTAGAAATTAAAAAAAACAATCAGCAAACTGTTTTACCTATCCGTTTGCAGGCATACGAACGTGTTGTACTATTGCTAGAACGCACTACATTGCAAAGTTTGGTAATGCGTACTTACCAACCTGGTATGAGTGCCCGTCTTTTACAAAGTGAAATGGTAAAAGCCATTCGGCAGGAGTACGACCATAATGTTACCCAGCAATTATATATTTCGGTAAATGCATGGAATACCGTAAAGGCTGTGAAAGAAGAATTAATTAAACTCATAAATAATGTGGCCATTAAAATAGGCCCCGAAGCCGATGGAATGGAGTTGAGTAAACAACTATTAAATATTATCTCTCAATCGGAAAATAATCCATCGGAAATGGCTATTACTCTGCTTAAAAAAGAAATTAAACACCTTTTTTAAAACCACCGTATTTCTATTCATCACAAAAAACAATCTATCTCACAAGTTTTCTCTACGCCTTTGGCATGGTATTTACGTATATTTGTAACATACAAAACCTTTATGGTAAACAAGCTACTTTATCTTGTCTTTTTTTGTATTCCGTTTGTTTCGGAGGCAAAAGTTTCACATGAAATGTGGAACCAACTTTTAAAGAAACATGTATCAGAAAAAGGTAATGTAAACTATCAGGGATTTAAAACGGATAGAGAGTTGCTTGATAAATACCTTTTTCAACTTGCGAAAAAAGCCCCCGACCAAACGTATTCATCAAACGAAGAGTTAGCTTATTGGATTAACGCTTATAATGCCTTTACCATACAGCTGGTGTTAAAATATTACCCTATGGCAAGCATTACTAATATTGATAAGCCCTGGGATATTCCTTTCATAAAAATAGAAAACAAAACCTACACACTAAACGAAATTGAACATCAGATGATTCGAAAAAAATTTAACGAGCCACGTATTCATTTTGCATTGGTATGTGCTGCTGCCTCTTGCCCTAAACTACGAAGCGAAGCCTACGAAGCCGAAAAAATAGAAATACAACTCCTCTCCCAAACAATAGATTTTATAAACGATACCACAAAAAACACTCTTAACAAAAACAAAGCAATTCTTTCTGAACTATTCAGTTGGTATAAGGAAGACTTTACTAAAAACGGCACGCTAGCAGATTTCATCAATCAATATTCAAAAATAAAAATAGAGACAAAAACAAAAATTTCTTTTTCACAGTATAACTGGAAACTAAACGAATAAAACATGGAGAAAACATACTACAATCCAGATGATTTAAAAAAATTTGGGAACATCAGCGAATTTGAACCCAAACTTGCCGAAAAATTTTTTGATTACTACCAACATGTGTTTAAAGACGGAGCCTTGAGCGAAAAAGAAAAAGCCCTTATCGCATTAGCTGTTGCACATGCCGTTCAATGCCCCTACTGTATTGACGCATATACACAAGAAAGTGTAACCAAAGGATTTAGCGAAGCACAATTAATGGAAGCTGTGCATGTAGCCACCGCAATAAGAGGCGGAGCCAGTTTGGTACACGGGGTACAAATGATGAATAAAGCGAAAAAAATAATGATGTAATGAACACATCAGAAAAGGAATTACAGCAAACTGAAGCTATTTCTAGCCTTTCAGATTATGTTTCATCAGAAATTCAAAATAAAAAGACTCCCTCTTTTTTTGAGGTGCTGAAAAAAAATGGCAACCCTCCTCCTATATCAACCCATATTGATGTTTTTCAGGTAAATTTAGGCTATCTGTGCAATCAAACCTGTAAACATTGCCATGTAGAAGCAGGCCCTTCTCGTAAAGAAATCATGAGTAAAGAAACCATGCAGGTTTGCTTGAAAATTATAAAAGAAAATGACTTTCGTTGTGTTGATATTACAGGAGGAGCACCTGAAATGAACCCAAACTTTAGATGGTTTGTAGAAGAAATAAGAAAAACCAAAATAAAAGAAATAATAGTACGTTGCAATCTTACTATCATACTAGCGAATGCTAACTACCATGATTTACCAGAATTCTTTAAAAACAATTCTGTTCACATTGTGAGCTCACTGCCTTTTTATAACGCACTACGCACCGACCGACAAAGAGGAAACGGAGTTTTTGAAAAATCTATTCAGGCACTGCAAATGCTCAACAAAATAGGGTATGGAATAGAAAAACATTTAATATTGGATTTGGTGTATAACCCAAACGGAGCCTTTCTGTCGGCCAATCAAAAAAACCTTGAAGAAGCATACAAAACAGAGTTGTTTAAAACCTACAATATCTCTTTCAATAATCTTATTGCCATTCACAATATGCCCATCAATCGATTTCTTGAATATCTTATAAACTCAGGGAATTATGAAGATTACATGAGTATGCTTGTTTCAGCTTATAACCCGGAAACATTAAATGGACTTATGTGCAAAAACACAATTTCTGTAGCATGGAATGGTAACTTGTACGACTGCGATTTTAATCAAATGTTGCAATTACCTTTAACCGTAGCAGGCCAGACCCTCTTCAATTTCAACATTAACCATTTGAAACATCGCCAAATTGCCACCGGAAAACATTGCTTCGGATGCACTGCCGGTTCTGGTTCAAGTTGCCAAGGTAGCCTAACCGAATGAACTATTTTTTATACATATTTTTTGCAATAACTGTACTGCCTTCATCAACCTTTTCGCAAGAATATAAAAACTTTACCGATATGGCCAATCGGGTGGTAAATCATACCATTCCACTAATAAAGCCGGAAAAAGTAAAAGACAAAACAAGCAAAATTTATTTTTTAGATGCTCGTGAAAAAAAGGAATTTTTTATTTCGCACATAGAAAATGCACAATGTATTGGATATGATTTCCCCGATTTTTCGGCCATGAATAAAATACCCGCCAATGCCATTATTGTGGTGTATTGCTCTGTTGGATACCGTAGTGAAAAAATGGCCGAAAAAATAAAAGCCATGGGTTATAAAAATGTATTTAACCTTTATGGAGGAATATTTAATTGGGCTAATTTAAACTTTCCCCTTGTGAATGCTGAGAATAAACCCACCAATAAGGTGCATGGTTATTCACAAAAATGGGAAAAATGGCTGCTTACCAAAAATGCAGTATATGAATAATCAAAACCTGCTTATTGTTTTTGCAAAAAATCTTGAGATTGGTAGCGTTAAAACACGAATAGCAAAAACCACCGGAAATGAGGTGGCTCTTAAAATATATAATTCGCTGCTTCGATACACCCTTGAACAATGCAAACCTCTTAGAAATTGCTCATTACATATATACTACACAAATTATACAGCCCATACTGATGAAAGCGATTTTATGAAAAAGAAAATGGTACAACAAGGTCATTCACTGGGCGAACGAATGAAAAACGCATTTGAAAAATCATTTCAGCGTGGATTTAAAAAAATTGTACTCATAGGAAGCGATTGCCCCGAAATAAAAACACAACATATAGAAAAAGCATTTCATTTTTTAGCAACACACCAAACCGTTGTAGGCCCGGCTACCGATGGAGGATATTATCTTTTAGGCTTAAACACATTTTACCCGGAACTCTTTACCAATATGCCCTGGAGCAATCATTCTCTTATGCAAAAAACAGAACAATTTCTTGTAGAAAAAAAAATACCTTTTTTTTTGTTGGAAGAATTAAGCGATGTGGACACCGAAGAAGATGCAAAACGTTTTAATCTATTGTAAATTTGTTTCCACATGAGAAATAAACAACACATCGTTATAATCGGCAACGGCATCAGCGGGACTACAGCAGCCAGAGAAATAAGGAAAAGAAGCGATTACCGCATTACTATTGTTTCTAACGAAACACCCTATTTTTTTTCTCGTCCGGCTCTTATGTACGTATACATGGGACAAATGAAATTTGAACATACCCAACCTTACGAAAATAATTTTTGGAAAAAAAACAAGATTGAACTTTTATTTGACGAGGTGATAAAAGTAAATACCTCAGAAAAAAAACTTACTCTTAAAAACTCCACTTTACATTTTGACATCCTCATATTAGCTTGTGGTTCTAAACCTGCCTTTTACCATTGGAAAGGCCAAGAATTAAGAGGCGTACAAGGTTTCTACTCGATACACGATTTAAAAAGGTTGGAAGAAAATACCCAAAAATGTAAAAAAGCCATTCTTATAGGAGGGGGGTTAATAGCCGCAGAAATGGCCGAAATGCTGTACAGCCGAAATATACACACCACCCTTTTAGTGCGGGAAAAAAAATACTGGCAAGAAAACCTTCCCCCACAAGAAGCAAAATTGGTAGAAAACGAAATAACCCAACATGGAATAGCCATTCGATGTGAAACACAGGTAGAAGAATTTCTTGGAGAAAATGGAAAAATTATTGCCATTAAAACAAATCAAAATGAGATAATACCTTGTGATTTTGCAGGAGTATGCACCGGAGTTATCCCAAATATTGATTTTTTAAGCACTTCAACCATTAAGGTGGATAAAGGAATTCTGGTTAATGAATTCTTAGAAACTAACTGCTCAGATATATACGCTATAGGAGATTGTGCACAGCAAAAATCACCTTTACCATTGCGCAAAGATATTGAGCAGGTTTGGTACACCGGAAAAATAATGGGCGAAACTGTAGCAAAAACAATTTGCGAAAAAAAAACCATTTATCGTCCGGGTATTTGGTTTAATTCGGCAAAATTCTTCGATTTAGAGTTTCAGGTTTATGGTCAGGTGGGTGGCATTCAAAAAAATGAATACGATAGCTTTTATTGGGAAAACACAACCCAACATAAAGCCTTACGTATTGCATACCATAAACAAAGCAAAAGCATCATTGGAATTCATTCGCTAGGTATACGTTTAAAACAGAATGTTTGCGAAGAGTGGATTAAAAACAAGGTTTCAATAAACCAGGTTATAGAGCAGTTGAACAAGGCTAATTTTAATCCCGAATTTTATACTAAATACGAAAAAGAGATATCCCATTTGTTTGCTACTTCTATTCATTATTCTGCATGAAACTACTTCGAATAATAGGATTAATACTATTTTTTTCAGGCTTACTACTGTTTTCGATATTGCCTCTTTTTAAAAGAACCTTTTACCTTACACCTTGTGCACTCGAACATGTTTTGAGCGAACAAGAAAAAGAAAACCTGTTAGCCGAACTCATTCCTTTAACCCATATAAAACATCAACAATTATTCTCTTTTGCAAATAAAATAATCCGAATACACCAACAAAAAAATGCATTGCTAAAAAAACAAAAACAGTGGGATAAAGTAATGTGGGACAGTTCTCAGGAATTTGCATACAAATTGTTGAGAGTTTCGGTAAAAAATGATTCTTTTAAAATCCGATGGAGTATCTTTTTTATCATTCTCGTTGCCTGTCCTCTTGGAGGATTACTATACATATTAAGTTCCGACAAAAAAAGACAAAGTAATTATTTCACGTTCTTTCTCCCTATTACTTCGGTAAAATGGATAGCCTATATACTAACGGCTTGGCTACTGGCATTCTATATTTTATTATACTGGTTTCCTGCCTACATTATTAATTGGGTAGTGTTAGTTGACCCTATTAGCAAATTTCTAAATGGAAATGAAGCGGGCCCATGGTTCTTGTATGGTTTTCTGTATAGTGTAGTAATGTGTGTAATGGGAATAAAAATGTTTTTGAAATATAAAAATAATGCTTACCAGATGATAAGAACAATTTCTGTTTTATTTTTTCAGTTGGCATTTGCTTTTTTAATTCCTGAAATCTTGGTGCGTTTAAATAAGCCATATATGGATTTAAAAAATATCTGGCCGCTCGATTATGATTTCTTTTTTGAGTGGAATATCCAGACGTTAATAGAAAACGGAACATTGGGTATTTTTATGCTCCTATGGGGAATTTTACTTGTTGTGATTGCCGTGCCGGTGTTTACCTATTTCTTCGGAAAAAGATGGTACTGCTCTTGGGTGTGTGGATGCGGAGGGTTAGCAGAAACCTTAGGAGACCCTTTTCGACATCTCTCAAACAAAAATATTAAATCATGGAAACTAGAAAGATGGATTATCTATCCGACAGTTCTGTTTTCTATTATAATGACAGTTCTTACCCTTTACACCTTTTTTAGTAAACAAAACGAATTTTTGGGACTTAACACATACGAAATTCAAAAAGTATATGGTTTTCTAATAGGCTCCGTATTTGCCGGAGTAATAGGAACTGGTTTATACCCTGTTTTTGGAAACCGCGTATGGTGCCGCTTCGGTTGCCCACTGGCAGCTTATATGGGAATTATTCAACGATTTAAATCGCGTTTTAGAATTACCACTAACGGAAATCAATGCATTTCTTGCGGAAACTGCTCTACCTACTGCGAAATGGGAATTGATGTACGATGGTATGCACAAAGAGGACAATCTATTGTTCGGGCATCTTGCGTAGGTTGTGGAATTTGTGCTAATGTTTGTCCACGCGGTGTTCTAAAACTGGAGAATTCTGATGAACACACTCGTTACAACAAAAATCCGTTAATCATTCAAAAAGAAGGCGTGCATTTAGTAAAAAACACATGAAAAATGCACCCAGAAAAAATGAATATATTAGCTATCATTCCCGCTTACAACGAAGAAAAAGCCATCGTAAACGTAATTAACGAAATTCCAAAAGAGTGGGTACAACAAGTGGTAGTAGTAAATAATGCATCAACCGATAGCACCGAAGTGTACGCAAAACAAGCCGGTGCCTTTGTGCTGAATGAAGAGAGAAAAGGCTATGGCTATGCCTGTTTAAAAGGAATTGAATACGCCCGGCAACTTATACCCAACCCCGATATTATTGTATTTATTGATGGAGATTATTCAGACTATCCGCAACAATTACCCAACTTAATTTTGCCTATAACTGAAAAAAAATTTGATTTGGTAATAGGTTCCAGAGTGCTCGGAAAAAAAGAAAAAGGTTCTCTTACCCCACAGCAAATTTTTGGTAATGCACTTGCTACTTTGTTAATTCGCTTTTTTTATAAAGTACATTTTACCGATTTAGGCCCCTTTAGGGCCATTTCATTTAACAAACTTATTGCACTTAATATGCAGGATAAAACATACGGTTGGACCGTTGAAATGCAAATAAAAGCAGCTAAAATGAACCTGAAATGTTGCGAAATACCTGTAAATTATCGCAAACGCATTGGTATTTCAAAAGTTTCAGGAACACTGAAAGGCAGCATACTGGCCGGATACAAAATTATTTTTACTATTATCAAATATCTTTTTATCTGATGCATTACCTATTCTTATTATTAATTATTTTATACGGAATAAGTATATTCTTTATATTATTATTTTCATTTTCGCAGTTAACGCTTCTTTTCATTTATATCTTGAAAAAAAGCCCTAAAGAAAAAAAAAAGACGGAACAATCTTTTCCAATGGTTACTATTCAATTGCCGGTGTATAATGAAAAATACATAGTAGAAAGATTGCTGAATTGCATAGAAGAAATAAATTATCCTTTGGATAAAATACAAGTTCAATTACTCGATGACTCCAACGATGAATCCTTAGAGCTTGCCTCAAAAAAAGTAGCAGAAATGCAAAGCAAAGGATATCCGATAGAACACATTAAACGAAACAATAGAAACGGATACAAAGCCGGGGCATTGAAAGAAGGACTAAACACTACCAAAGGCGAATTTATTGCAATTTTTGATGCCGATTTTTTACCACACAAAAACTTCTTGCTAGATACTATCCCTTATTTTATCAACGAAAAGGTAGGATTGGTACAAACAGCATGGAAATACACAAACGAAAATTATTCCCTATTAACTTTTTTACAATCCTTTGGGCTAAATGCGCATTTTACAATAGAACAAACTGCCAGAAACACCGCCAATCACTTTATTAATTTTAACGGTACAGCCGGAATATGGAGAAAACAATGTATACTCGATGCAGGAAATTGGCAATCCGACACACTTACTGAAGATTTAGACTTAAGTTATCGTGCTCAACTGAAAAAATGGAAATTTGTATATGCAGGTAATATTGAATGTTTATCGGAATTACCCGTTACCATTACGGCATTAAAGAATCAACAATTTCGATGGAGCAAAGGAGCTGCCCAGTGTGCCAAAAAAAATTTAATGCCGGTTTGGAAATCTCATTCATGTTCATTGACCACAAAATTTATGGCCACCTTTCATCTGATGAATAGCTGCATTTTTCCGGCAATCTTATGCATCGCCCTTTTAACCTTTCCCCTATTTTACATTAAACAAATCACTCACTCATTCGATTTTTTATTTCGCATTTCCCCCTTTTTTTCCCTTAGCATTGGTATAGTATTGTTTTTTTATGCTGTAACTTTTTTTAAAAATCAAAAAATAAACTTCCAAAATCTGATACTTTTTCCTTTTTATTTTTTATCGTTTTTAAGTATTTCTATGGCATTATCCATACATAACTCTTTAGCTGTTTTTGAAGGATTGGCAGAAATAAAAAGCGAATTTATACGCACGCCAAAATTTAATTTACAAAACCATACACACAAGTTTTCAGAGAATAAGTATGCAACAGAAAAATGGTCGGTGCTTACATGGGTTGAATTAGTCTGTGCATTTTATTTTCTTTTTAGCGCTTATTACTGTTACTATGCAAACGGATACGGGGCTATTCCATTTTTGGGCATGATTAGCTTTGGGTTGATTTATCTTTTTTGGGCAACTATGTTTCCTGCTTTAAAATACAACAATTAATGAAACCAAATTTTTTGTTATTCGCTCTCATGGCCTTATCTGCAATGGTTTACATAAACATTGCTTATGGTGTAGAACGAAACCAATTTGTTTATTTTATTGGCCATATCGTATTGCTTTTTGCTGCTTACTGGCTATTGTATAAAAAATTATATTTTCTCTCTTTAGCAGA
The DNA here is from genome assembly GCA_013359255.1 of Flavobacteriales bacterium. Taxonomy (GTDB): domain Bacteria; phylum Bacteroidota; class Bacteroidia; order Flavobacteriales_E; family Vicingaceae; genus BCD5. Next base: position 175,239 of record JABWCF010000001.1, on the reverse strand, counting down.
AATAATGACCGCTGGAATATTTTTTCGTTTGCTTTTTTTAATTTCTATTCCTTCTCTAAGCGATGATTATTTTCGTTTTATTTGGGATGGGCAATTAATATCTCACGGATTAAATCCTTACTTAGAAACACCCCTACAAGCCATTCAACACTTTAGCAATAATTCATTTTTCAACGAATTACTGGAAAGCATGAACTCGCCAAACTATTTTACGGTTTATCCTCCTCTCCACCAGTTTTTGTTCTTTATTGCTGCAACATGTGGTGCAGAAAATATTCTATACAACCTCATAACTATACGATTACTTATTTTACTGGCCGAAATAGGCAGTGCCATTATACTCATTAATCTTAAAATTTCTAAAACTCTTTTTTATCTTTTTTTCTTAAACCCTCTACTTATTATTGAATTGTGTGGAAATCTGCATTTCGAAGCCATTATGATTTTTTTTCTGCTCACTTCATTCTACTTCTTGAAAAAAGAAAATTATTTTTTTTCGGCTTTATTTCTGGGATTAGCCATAAGCATTAAATTAATTCCCTTTATCTTTCTCCCTTTTATTGCCATGCACCTTAGACTAAAAAAGGGAATTATTTACATACTCACTTGTGTAAGTATTGTAGTAATACTGTTTCTGCCGTTTTTGTCGAAGCAACTGCTACTGCATTTTGGAAGTTCCCTAAAACTTTATTTTTTAACCTTTGAATTTAATGCCGGTATTTACTACATCATAAGAGAGCTGGGATACCTTGTATATGGTTATAACATTATATCGATAGCCGGAAAAATACTACCCCTGATAACCATCTGTGCTATGCTTATTTTACTTTTTAAGCAGTATAAGGTTCGTACAGAACAAAAGCTTTGTGCATCGTTTCTCTTCGCTTTATTAACGTATTATCTATTATCATCGGTAGTGCACCCTTGGTATCTTTCTACTTTGGTTTTATTGGGAGTGTTATCGAACTACGTATTTCCTGTGGTTTGGAGCGGACTTGTTTTTCTATCATACCATGCCTACGGAAATATTTTTTATTATGAAAACAAATGGCTGATAGGTGCAGAATATATGCTTTTGGCTGCTTTTTTAATTTATGAATGGAGAAAAAAAGAAAGAGAACATCTACTTAACGCAATACCGTAACCGATCCTTTACGATGATGATAAATTCCGTTTTTAGTGCCTAAATAAAGTGTATAAACATATACTCCGCCTTCTACTACCACCCCATTAAATGTTCCATCCCATCCTTGTTCTATATCATTAGTTTCAAAAACTTTTTGTCCCCAGCGGTTGTATATCATCATGTTGTATTTAGAATAATCGCTGAAAATAATACTGGGTTTAAAAACCGGATTGTAATCACCACCGGGCACAAAAGCATTAGGAATATAAAAAACAGGCGATAACAAAGCACACACCATATTGGAACGACTAAATGCCGAAGGAAAATTTCCAACATACACTGTATCGTTTTCCACGGCTTCTACTACATAGCATATTCTTCCCTGCCCTTTCAAATATTCAGAAATATCATCGGTAAAATGATGCACATTGGCACTAACCGTTGCTATGGGATTGGTTTCTACGTAGCTATCTACTCCCCTGTAAATATTATATGCTTTTACCGAAGCATTCCACTTTTCGTATTCACTCCATGTAATAGAAATTTTTTCATCAGAAACATCACCATACACTTCCAGTAAAATTGTTTTTCCAATGTTTGAAACCATTTGCTCTACCCCACACACATCTACAGCCGATATTTTATAGTAGTACGATTGATATTTTGTGTTTACATCGGTATCGGAAAATGAAACAGACAAAGAAGTGTTTGAGCCGGCCTGAATGGTTTGAATCGTATTATAAGGGCCATTCTCGTTCAATGCTTTCCATAATTTGTATTCCTTAATATCTGCTGAGGTATCTACTAAAGTCGTAATTTTTGTTTCAAAAGAATCTGCCACCGTAGCATAATACAAATAGAGATACTGAGGCGTATTGGGAAACTGCGGAACAATTTGCTGAACATTCGACATAGAAGTGTATGCTCCTAAACCGTTATTATCTACAGCTTTTACAAAATACTGATATGTACTCCCATCGTTCGCTCCCAAGCGTGTATAAAAAGTATCAGAAAGAGTGGTTAGCAATGTGTAGGGGGCTGCATTTTCGCTTTCAAAAATTTGATAGTAAGTAACACCTAATTTAAAACCGCTGTATTTATTCCAGTTGAGCTTAATGCTTTTTTCACAGTCATCGTCTTTTAACTGAAGATAAACGGTTTGATGAATATCGAATTGGTTGTTTACGTAGTTGCGACAAGAATCAAATGCTGCAATGCAATACATTTCGCTTTGCGAGCCGGCATTGGAAAGTGCATATTGATAATAGGTATTATTTATTCCAAAAACGGTATCTACAATCTGAAACATCCCTCCTCCTAGTGGCCTGATGATATAATACCCTTCGGTATCGGGTGAAGGACTTGGTTTCCACCCCATGTGAGCCAAGCTGGTAGCCGGATTAACTGAAATACTATCGAATAATTGGTAGCTTGGGGGAAGTAAATCTTTAAACAAAACGGTATCAAGGGTAGATTTAGAAACGCAACCTAAGGCATCTGATAATTCAATGTAATAAGCTACTTGTTCCCCACATAAATACCTAACGTGTGTGTAGGTTTCTGTTCCGTAAGGAGTATTGGCCAGTAAGACATACGGGCTTCCCAGCGGAAGCGAATTTTGAATATCGTACAATGGAGAAGCACTTGGTAAATTAGGGGTGTGTAAAGGGTTCCACGTTAGTTGAGCCTGAGTGCCAAAAAAAAGGTTGGTATTTAAACGAATGGCCGCAAGTGTATCAGAGGGGTCGGAATAATCGGTACCGCTTAAACCGGAGCGGCTTTTCAGATAATAATAAGCAGGCTGATTATACACATTCACGGTAGTGTGAGTGTATGTGCTGGTGGCATAAATAAAGATACTATCTACTACGGCAAAAGGGCCCAAGGGGTTATTGGAATAGTATACATGGTAACTATTGAAAGTGCCAAAAGGGTCTACCGGAATTTGCCATGTTAAATCAACCGTTCCGTTGTTATTTACAGAAACACAGCGTAATTCAGGGGCATCTATGATAATATTTGCGGTGCTACTACCTGAAAAAGCAAAATAAAAAACGAGCGAAAATATGAGGGTTATTTTTTGCATGTATTTCTGTAGAAACCACAAAGTTATGATATTTTTAAGGTTTCGGTATAAACAAGACGAAAATTAACACACACCGTTGCTTTTACTTCTTTCCTACCACTAACTCGGTAAGATTTTCTACTGTGAGATAACGCTGTGATACGCGAAGTATTTCATCGGAATTTACATTTTTTATTGCTTCGGCAAAATTTGGGTAATAGGTATCTGGCAAATTGTTTATGTACATGTTTTTAAAACGGTCGGACAGAGCAAAGGGGCCGTCCATATCACGGAGTAAATCGCCCAACATATAACTTTTTACAACATTCAGTTCTTTTTCGGGCACTTTCCGGCTGCACAATTTTTCAATTTCAATGTAAATTTCTTTAAGTGCATCAGCACAAACATCGGATCCCACTTCGGTTGAAATAATAAAATAGCCATTGTTTTTATAGGTTGCTAAAGCCGAGCCTATTCCGTAGGTATAGCCTTTATCTTCACGAATATTGCTCATTAAACGAGAACCAAAATAACCTCCCAACAAAGTATTGGCTACCATCAAAGGGAAATAATCGGGGTGTTTACGATTAAACAATGGAACACCTATTAAAATGGCATTTTGAAGAGCCTCTTTTTTGGGAAGGTAGTTTTTTTTTGGCTTGTAATCTGATACATTAAAAACATCGGATGATATTTCTTTTAGCAAGGCAGAAATTTTTATTTTTCCGAGTGTATTGTCTATAACCTCTACTAAATGGTTATTTACAGCACCGGAAACCAATACTGTAAATGGTTTTTCTTTTATGGCATCATTGTAAAATTGTTTTATGTCGTTTAATTGAATGGCATCGTAATCGGTATAATTTGTTTCACCTCCGTAAGGGTGGTCTTTTCCAAAAAGCAGAGAAGGAAATTGATTGCGAGCCATTCCCGATACTTTTTCCATATTTACTAAAAAACGCTGCTTTTGCTTTTTCCGGTACACCTCAAAATCTGTTTCGTAAAAACCTGGCGATTCTATTAATTCTGCCACCATTTGCAAAATCTCTTGTGCGTATTTATTGAGGTTATAAATGGTAAAGCAGCAAAAATCTTTCATTACTTCCATTTCGGTGTAAGAACCGTAAAAATCGAGCAATTCAGCTACCTGCTGCGAAGATTTTTGGATACTTCCTTGTTTTAACAGTTGGTAAGTAAAAAAAGCTTGTAACTTTTGGGATTCATATATAGTGCCGGCATGAAATATTACCGAGATACGACTTATATCGGAAACAGGGGCATTATAATACCATACATTTGCTCCGTTTGAAAGGGTGTATTTTTGGGGCATTAAAAAGTCGGGAATAGAAACTGAATTAACGGGAGGGGCAATCTTTCTATTTATCATTTATTATGCTTTTTTAGAGTGGTACACAAGAGTAGAAGCATTTTTTGGAATAAAAATTTCTGCTGCTCTTTGTTGAATATCTTGAGTTGTAACAGTTAAGTACAGGTCGGTTTCGGTATTTATTAAATTGGCATTTCCCAACAGTTCGCTGTAAGCAAGTGTCATAGCCTTGTTGAGCACATTAACATGCGAGAACAAAATACCTGAAACCACTTTATTTTTTACCTTGGTCAACTCGTTGGCATCTATTCCATTTTCAGAAATTTTTTGAAGTTCATTCCAAATTTCTTTTTCGCCTTCCTCGGGTTTTACGCCTGCCGAAAGCCTACCATTGATAATAAACAATCCATTATCTATATCGCCCGAAACGTAGGCTGATATTTCGGAAAAAAGTTGTTTTTCTTTTACCAAATTTTGAAAAAATCGGGACGATTCGCCTCTTGAAAGCACATCGGAGAGTAAATCGAAAGCTTGGTAATTGGGGTGGGTGCGATTACACATATGCAAAGCGATGTAAATGGCATCAGCAGGTACATCGCGTTCAACTTCCAACCTATGAGCTTTGGTTTGTTTTGGTTCGGGCAAAAGGTTTCTTGTTTTTATTTCGCCTTTAGGAATGGAGCCGAACCATTTTTCGGCTAACGCAAATACTTTTTCCGGTTGAATATTTCCGGCAACGCATAATATGGCATTATTAGGGCGGTAGTGTGTAAAGAAGAAATCTTTTACATCTTGCATGGTGGCATTTTCTATATGCGAAATTTCTTTACCAATAGTAGCCCATCGGTAGGGGTGCACCTTGTATGCCAAGGGCCGAAGCAATAGCCAAGCATCGCCATAAGGTTGATTAAGGTATCGTTGCTTAAACTCTTCTACAACCACATTTCTTTGTACTTCGAGGCTTTTAGGTGTAAAAGCCAAACTAAGCATACGGTCGGATTCTAGCCAAAGAGCCGTTTCAATATTTTCAAGCGGAAGTGTTTCGTAATAGTTGGTAATATCGTTACTGGTAAAGGCATTATTCTCTCCTCCGGCTTGCTGAAGTTCTTCATCGAAATGAGGCACATTTACGCTTCCGCCAAACATCAAGTGTTCAAAAAGGTGTGCGAAACCTGTTTTTTCCGGATTTTCATCGCGTGCTCCCACATCGTAAAGCAAGTTTACCGCTACTATAGGCGAGGTATTATCGAAGTGAGAGATTACTTTGAGACCGTTGCTTAAAGTATGTTTATTAAATTCTATCATTTAAAAATTAAATTTTTCGGTTTGAATGTTTTCTTTGGCTATTTGAAATTCGGCAATAATTTCTTCAATAATTTGTGCCACAGGTTTTATATCGTTTATCATGGCCGAAACTTGCCCTATTTCGAGTTCTCCTTCTTCCAAATCGCCTTCGAACATCCCTTTTTTTGCTCTTCCTCTACCTAATAGGTTTTTTAATTCTTCTAGAGAGGCTCTATTTTCGTATAGCTGCTGAACCCTATCATAAAAGGCATTCTTAATTAAGCGAACCGGGGTAATTTCTTTCAACGTAAGGAGGGTTTCGCCTTCTTTGGTTTGTAATACTGTTTTTTTAAAATGCTCATGTGCCGAAGATTCTTCAGAGGCTACAAACCTACTACCCATCTGCACACCGTCTGCTCCTAAAATCATTGCAGATAGCATGGCATTTCCAGAGGCTATTCCTCCTGCAGCAATAAGGGGTATCGAAATTTCCTTTTTAACTGCCGGAATAAGACACATGGTGGTCGTTTCATCTCTACCATTATGCCCACCTGCTTCGAAGCCTTCGGCTACAATGGCGTCAACACCTGCTTCCTGAGCTTTTAGTGCAAATTTTGTACTCGACACCACATGCGCCACTTTTATTCCGTTAGCATGTAAAAATTGTGTGTATGTTTTGGGGTTACCGGCTGAAGTAAATACGATTTTAACCCCTTCCTCGATAATTATTTCGAGCAAATCGTTTATTTGAGGATAAAGCATGGGGAGGTTTACGCCAAAAGGCTTGTTTGTTGAGGCTTTGCATTTTTTTACTTGCTCTCTAAAGATATCGGGATACATAGACCCTGACCCAATTAAACCCAAGCCACCCGCATTAGAAACTGCCGAAGCCAACCTCCAGCCACTACACCATATCATTCCTCCTTGTATTACAGGGTATTTTATAGAAAAAAGGTGATTTATTTTATTCATATTGTTATTGATTTAAATCGGCTAAAATTAACAATATATCCCTTAGTAAATAGAGCGTATGCAGTTCGTATTAATAGTATTTTTCTTTTTACCCTATTTAAAAAAATTGGGACATAGGTATTTACGCTTAATGAATAAGCCACTTTTTTTATATATTTGCGTTTTGCAAAATAATACATGTTTAAAAAAATACTTTTTCTATTTACCATTATCCTCTTTACTACGGCTTCTTACAGCCAGTATTACTGGGATTTTGGTTTAATGTTGGGAGGAGCAAATTATTTGGGAGAAATAGGAGGAAAAGAAAAAACCCGCAGAGATTTTATTTTAGACATGAAAATTCCTTCTACACGGCTAGATTTTGGAGCCTTTGTACGATATAAATTTTCACCCTCACTTTCGGCAAAACTAACCCTGCAAAGAGTAAGCATTCACGGAGCCGATAGAATGTCTACTAATCCGCACCGAAGAGGAAGAAACATTGAATTTAAAAACAATATTATAGAGCTAGGCCTAATTGGAGAATATTATCTTTATACAGTTAATGATGTAGGCAGAACAGGTCGGTACAGAAACGATTTCAGAAGTTATGTTTGGGGTGGTGTGGCTATGTATTACCATAATCCAAAAGGATTATACAACGGGCAATGGTATGATTTGCGTCCTTTAATGACAGAGGGACAGGCGAAACCCTACCCTAAATTTGGTGTAGCTATTCCTTTGGGAGTTGGTTTTTATTACACCGTTGACCGTAAACACAAAATTGGCTGGGAATTGGGTTGGAGAACTACTTTTACCGATTACTTGGACGATGCAAGCACTACCTTTCCTACTACACCTCCTTCTGACCCTATAGCGGCTGCACTTTCTAACCCAAGTAACCAAGCCATTATTAACCAAATAAGACAAGAAAACGACATTCCTGCCGATAAGGGTCCTACTTTATATACATACAGACCCGGAGCAAAACGTGGAGACCCCGAACATAAAGATGCTTACTTGGTTACTTCAATCAATTATAGCTACGCTATTCGCAGTAAAAGTAAATTCTACAGAGCCAAGTATAGCTTTATTCACGGGCGTAAAAAGAAAAGAAGAAAAGCCAGGGCTAAGTTCTAATGCGTTTATTCTCTCTACTTGTTATTTGAGCACCTGCTTTACTTCTAAAAAAACTGCGTTATTTTTCTAAGTGGCTTTAAGTATAAGGTAAAGAAATAAGGTTTTAGTCCGTTAACAACCCATGCCTTACGGTCTTCAGTATTGGCTTTTATTCTGTTGAAAATACTTTTATTACTCTTTCCTCCCATTCTCATTTTTACAATTACCTTGTTAAGATACGCTACACTAATTTTACATTTGTGCATAAACCGCAACATAAGCTCATAGTCGGCTGCACTCGTAAAATGGGTATCAAAAACCCCATACTTATTGTAAATTTCTTTCCGAACAAAAAAGGTAGGATGTGGGGGCATCCATCCATATAAAAAAGAATTTTCTTTGTATGGCCCCGAAACCCAATGGCGAATTATTTTATTTATATTTCCTTTGGCTACGTACTGCAAATTAGCATAAACGGCATCTGCTTTCGATTTAGCAAAAGTTTCTACTACCTCGGAAATTACGTACTCACTGGTGTATAAATCATCGGCATGAAGTATTCCAATTATGTCGCCTGTTGCTAATTCAATTCCTTTGTTAAGGGCAAAATAAATTCCAGCGTCTTTTTCCGATACAAAGCGTGTGATTTTTGATTGGTATTTTTCAATAATGCTTTTGGTAGTATCGGTTGAATAACCATCTATAATAATGTATTCAATGTTATTGTATTTCTGTGAAAGCACAGATTTTACAGACACTTCAATTGTTTCCGCAGAGTTGTAGCAAACGGTAATTATGGAAACTTTCGGGTTCAATTATTTTCTTGAGATAACACAATTTTCTAAAACCAACATATCCATTTCGGTTCGGAGATAGCAATCTAATGCTTCTTTCGGAGTGTTTACAATGGGTTCATTTTCATTGAAAGAAGTATTCAGCAAAATAGGCGTTCCGGTTTTTTGACGAAATTTTTCAATTAATTCATAATACCTATCTCCTTTCTCAACCGTTTGCAGGCGTCCGGTTCCATCTACATGAGTAACAGCCGGAATTTCTGATTGCTTTTCTTTTTTTATGGGAAACACTTTTTCCATAAAGGGTACCTTATCTGTTTTTTCGAAATACTCCGAAACATATTCTTCTAAGATAGAAGGGGCAAACGGTCTGAAACTTTCTCTGCGTTTAATTTTTGAATTCAGCAGCTCCTTTGCATCTTTTCTTCTTGGATCAACAATGATAGAACGATGCCCTAAGGCCCTTGGACCAAACTCGGCTCTTCCCTGAAACCACCCAATTACTTTTCCATTTACTAAAGCCTCGGCAACTACATTTAACAAATCTTCATCGTTGTATTTAGTGTACTCTATTTGTTGCGATTTTAAACAATCTTCTACTTCTTCATTACTCGATTTTGCTCCTGTATAGGCATTATAAATAGCAGGTAAACGTTCGTTTTGCAAAACATGGTTGTACAACCACAGAGCCGAACCTAAAGCGGTTCCGGCATCATGCCCGGCAGAAGGGATATAAACATTTTTGAAAGTTGTTTTTTCTAAAATTTTTCCATTGGCAACCGAGTTTTGTGCTACTCCTCCGGCAATGCAAATATTTTCTAATCCGGTATTTTTTTGGAGACGATTTAAAATATGAAAAATTAATTCTTCGGTAATCCGCTGAACAGAAGCGGCAATGTTTTTATGTTTTTGAGTTAGCTCTTCTCCGCTTTTTCTGGCAGGGCCCAGCAATTTTTCCAATTCTTCGGAAAAAATAGGTTCGATGTGCGGATCGCCATTTTCCCAGGTCATGGCCACCCCTTCTTTTACGTGTTTAAAATACTTGGTATTCAGCTCAAATAAACCGTTTTCTTTAAATAGTACTATTTTCTTTAACTCATTGAGGAATTCTGGCCTTCCGTATGGGGCTAGTCCCATTACCTTATATTCATCGCCATAGTGCGGAAAACCCAGATACTGAGTGAGGGTGGTATAAAATATTCCGGCCGAATGCGGATAGATTACCGAATCTAATACTTCTATCTTTTTTCCTTTTCCGGTTGCTATCATCGTAGAAGTAAAATCCCCGAATCCATCAATTGATAAAATGGCGGCTTCGTTAAAGGGTGAAGCAAAAAATGCACTGGCTAAATGGCTTCTATGGTGTTCGGTATTTTTTACTTCTGCTTTTATGGTTTCTTCCGCAACATTGAAAATCTTAGCTAATTCTGCTTTAACACTTACCGTTTTTTTAGAGTTTGCCAAACGATCTTTCAATGCTTTTAATGAAACTAAATTTTTAGCTGCATGAATAATTTTTTTATGCAAATTGGCCGATGGATTGCGAGAAATTGTAATGTAATCAAGTTGTGTAATGTCAATTCCAGCTTCACGTAAACAAAATTTAATGGCTTCCGAAGGAAATCCTGCCCAATGCTTTATTCGCCTAAAGCGTTCTTCTTCGGAGGCTGCTATGAGTTTTCCATCTTTTAAGATACATGCCGAAGAATCGCCATGGTATGCATTAATTCCTAAAATGTACATGATCCAAATAATTGATTATACTTTACCTTACTTTCCGATTTTTCCAAATATGCTTGGGCGAAATTAAGGGAATTCTCACAAAGAGTATCAAATTCCTCTTGATTGAATGCGGCTAAGTGATGAATCGTATTTACAAAATTCTTTTGTTTATCAAGAGAAGAAGAATACACTCCATTTTTCTCTTGATGTGCTTGCCATGGCGTTTTATCTGAGATTACTACCGGTCGGCCATTGGCTAGCGAATTAAAAATGGCATGACCAAAATTTTCTCCCGTGCTAGGTAAAAAAAACACATGGTTGGTTTGATAGTGTTTTTCTATTTCTGCTGGAGGAAGTGCGTTTAAAAATTGAATCTGAATGTTCTTTGGCATCTGTTTTATTTTCATTTCACATTCTTTCCAGTATGTGGCATTGTACACAGGACCAATTAATGTATAGTGTATTTCGCATTGAATGTTGGAGAGGACTTCTAGTGCATACAAAATATTTTTTTCCGGAGCAATACGTGCCACAGTGAGCAGATTAAGTTTTTCGATTTCTTTCTTTAAGCTGTTTACTTTTTCAAGCGGAACTGAGGGGATATTCGGAGCAAAGCAAACGGAGTTTGTTTTAAATTTTTTACGAATATCTGTTTCTTCTTGTTTAGAGGTGGCATGAAATATGGTGTTTTTAAACACTTTCAGAATATGAATAATAAAAAAGAATATTTTCTTTTTAAGAGGCTTTACGCTCAGAGAGCCTTCCGATAACATTCCCCTGGGAGCCAATACGGTTTTTATTTTCGTTTTATCTTTTAATAGAAGTGCTGGGATAATAGTAAAATAAAGCGAATACATACTGTTTAAATATACCACATCGGGCTTGGCTTCCTTTACTATCTTTTTAATGGAGGCGAAATTTTTATTTTTTTGAGAAAGATAAATAATTCGTACGTTTTGTTCGGCTTGCAGCCAGGTATCTGGCTCTACACCATGGTAGGGAGTATCAGATAAATACTCTTTGTTTCCTGTAACAATATTAATTGAATATTCATTTTTTAAAGTGGCAACCAATGTAAGTAATGATTGAACCGGACCACCCGCCTTATATCCTGGAGCGTACCATTCGGTAAATAATAAAACCTTTTTCATTAATACGTTTTAGGCTTAGATAAAAAATAAACAACATGAGAAAGAGGCCAGTTTCCTTCGATATGCCTTCGGTTTAACACTTTATTATTGTATGAAAAATAGTGTGTATAATTATCACTGCTAAAAACATATGGGTGCGATTGTAAAGCAAGAGTGAGAGCGGCATTATCTATATCTTTTAATCCTCCGTACGTCCATGCAAAATAATTGCAAGGAGCATTTAATTTTTGCTCAATATATTGTTTTGATAAAATGATTTGCCTGTTTAATTTATCGCTATCAAGGCCCACCAGCTTAAGATGATTATAGGTGTGATTACCAATAACAAAACCTTGAGAATGTAGCTCTTTAATCATTTCCCATGTCATTGGGTTTTTATGAGGAGTATGAACAATGTTATTCAAAAAATAATTTTTGTATTCATTATCTGCATCAATAAACGCAGGGTTTATAAAAAATGCCGCGTTGGTTTTAAATTCTTTTAAAACTGGAGCTATTTTAGTATAACATTCTTCGAATCCATCATCGAAGGTAAATGCAATGAGCTTTTGGTTTTGATGTGTTTTTTCTTTAATAGCCTTCACAGCCTCTTCAATATTAATAAAATCAGCCTGTTTAGAGAATAAACTCAACAACTCGAAGAAAACTTCCTTAGGTATATTTTCTTTACTTATGTAATGGCTATTTAAAATATGAATTCCATTGGTTATTTTTTTAAAATGGCCCAGTACGGAGAGAATGCTATTTCTAAGAAAGAGTTTCATGCTAATACCTGTGAAATTCAGTTGCGGTTATAATCCAATTTTCTTTTTGTAGATACCTTTTTCCCGTTTCATTGATTGGAAATACACAAAAATTCAAATTATGAGATAAAGAAAAGTAACCTGAAAAAAGCATCTGTTTTTTTAAAGGATGTGTTTCTGACATATTGTAAACGATTAATCCAACTCGTAATTTTTTTCTAATTTCCTTTGTAATACCACCAATAAATTTTCTTGAAAAGCCTTTCGTTGGAAAGACTTCCATTATTTGTGCTTCAGTAAAACCACTTCTTTTTCCAACGCGTACTATTGCCCAGCCTAAACTAATTGTAATTATTTCATAAGCATGCATAGGAAAAGTAAAATATCGCCATTTCAAAAATTCGTAAGTTCGCTTAGGATATAAAATATTCTTTTTGGAAGGGTAACTCATAATTTGTTTAGCATTCATTTCGAAAGCAGAAAGTGTTTCGTTTTTAAACTCAGTAATTTTATCAACTACAAAACTTGCTCGAAGGGATTTAAGGTTAAACTGTTTCAAAAAAACATCAATCCTTCCAATTGTTACATAATATTTAAGATGATTTAGTTTTTTAAACCCAAATTTTAATGCAGGTTGTAAACTGTTTGTATTAGGAAAATAAAGCATACAAGAAACTCCTTGATTCTTGGCAATAGTAATAATTTGATTGGCAAGAGCTTTAAACAGACCTTTTTTTTGAAAATTCGGGTGAACCATCGTTTGGTAGGCATAAATTACCTTAATCGTTTTTCCATTATCTATAAATTCATTTAATCCGAAAGAAAACTCTCCTGCAAACTCGTTTTGGCTACTTAAAGCAATTACAGTAATACACTCTCCAAAAGGGCTATCAAAATATTTCCATTTAAGCCATTCCACAGAATCTGGCATTCTATTATGAATTTTAGCGGCATTTTCTAACATAATGTTAAATGTGCTTTCGTTACTATTTTTTGTTATAATTTTAAAAATAAATTTTTCGCTCATAGCTAATTATTTAATAGTTCACTGTACACTTTTTTATATAATCCTGAAATTTTTTTAGGGGTATAATTCTGAGCATTCATTCTGCCGTTTTCTACTAATAATTTTCTAAGAGATTTATTATTTATTAAATTGCAAATACTTTTATTTATTTCCTCGACATCTGTTGGATTTACAAGTATAGCTGAATCTCCAGCAATCTCAGGCATGGATGAGATATTCGATGTTATAATAGGTCTTCCAATAGCATTTGCTTCTATAATGGGAAGCCCAAACCCTTCGTGCAATGATATGAATGAAACAAAATCGCAATTTAAATACTCGTTATAAATTTCTTCAGATGTTAGATTATACTTATTTATGTATTTCACACTATTTGTTACCAATAACATCTCTATTTGTGAATTCAATTTACCAATTATTGTAAGTTCAACGGGTAACCCCTTTATTGCTTTAATGAGGCTTAAAATGTTTTTATTGGGTTTTGTTCCAATATGTAAAATCCTTGGTGTATCGGATAAAGACTCTTTAGGCGAAAATTTGAAAGAGGGAGGATAGCAATTGGATATTACTTTAATTTTAGAATTACTCATTCCAAAAAAGCGAATTAGATTTTTTTTTGTGTGTTCCGATACGGTGGTTACACAACGCACACTCATAGATGGCAATTTGTATATAAGCAATCCATACAACCACTTTTTTATTCCTTTCAAATCAAACTCGTAATGATTCGTATCATGAAAGGTTAAAATAGTTTTTCGAGTTGGTAAAAAAAAAGCATAATAACCAACTCCTCCTGTAATATGTATTACATCGCATTTTATTTTTCGAATGGCTAGAATGTTTTGCAAAAAAGTGGGATACGTTTTATCGTAAAAGATTTCGGTTTCGCAATCTATAAGGCTCATCCTTATTGATGAAAAGAGCATTTCAAAACTTTGTCCGCCAAACTTTTTCGATCGGTGTATGTATAAAATTTTCATACTCCTTGCAAATTTTTGCTTTGATAAATATTAGCAATTGCAATTATCATAGCAAATGAAAACCAATAAGAGTATCCATCGAAATAATTAAATGTATTATTTCCTAAAAATAATACAGATGGAATAAGATAAATTACAAACGGAATAATCAAGAGAGCAAATTGTATATCTTTTATTTTTAACAATACATTGAGTGAATATATCAAAATAAAAAAACGTAGAAGTAGTAAAATAACCCCTCCTATCACTCCTATCTCCAGCACTACACGTTCGCCTTCCTCTTCAAAAGGCACATCTGTTCGATGATTTACTAAAACCGAACCTGTTCCTTGGTAAGTGGTACCTATTCCAAAACCCAACAATCCGGCTTGTTCGGAATATTTGAATATAGTAACACGGTCTAATAAACGACTTTTGGCACTATAATTTTTTATTCCTTTTTCTGCAACGGCTTCCACAAATTCAATTCGTTTAAAAAAAGCATCTACTGCTGTTTTCATGGTGTTTGAGTAATTATATAATAGAGACGATAAACATAATCCAACAATTGCAGTAACTAAAATACTTTTTCTCATAGCTTTTATTTGAAAAAATATGAAGGTACAAATGATTACAATAAATGCCAACGAAACAAAGAGAGGAAGCCGGGAGCCTGTCATAAACATATTTAATATAGCAAAAACGAGCAATGTTACATAAAACCAACTGTTTCGGCCGGCATTGATTAAATAGAATATGTAAGAAGTAAAGGTTGATATAATAAAAAGAAGGTACACATTATAAATTTTTACGAAACTAAAAATAGATAAGGAACGTGTAAATTCGGCTACCTTATTAATTTTTTGATCTTCGTTAGGTAAATAGTTTAGAATATGGTCGGTGGGTAAAAAGTATTGTACTATTCCAATAATAAAGATGGGAATGGAGATATATGCTAAGAATTTAATAAGTGCTTCTATTCTGCCTAGAGAGTTGAAATAATACGGCACTACTAGAGTAAGAGGTATAAAAAACAAATAATTAATAATGCCAAAAACTTTAACCAATAGAGAAGTTGGAAAAACTGAATAAAAAAGGTAAAGCGTGCACCATGCTATTAGAATGGCTATAACTACCTGATAGAAATATTTAATACGCGGAACAAAAAAATGAGTATGAAAAAAAAATACTCCATATAAGAGTCCGAACAATATGTATTTAATGGTAAAGATGGGTGTACTCCATTGGGGAAAAACCCATTTTCGAAAAACGCCATCAATTATTATCCAAACTAGAGAAAATAGAAGTGAGCGATTAAAAATATAGTATAGATTTAATTTCATTTGTGTGAACCTCAAAAATACAATAAAACACTTACAATACAGGCAAATTATTGTTTGTGAGTAATCGTAGAAATAAAAAGTGGTTTATTAATACTTTTACACATCGCCTTTAAAAAGTTTAATCCAAACCAATAAATAGCTTTAGGGAAAAGATAAAAATTTTTCAGTAGTTTTTTGTGTAGAATGAATCTTCGAACAGTTAGCCAAGAATACTCCGGCCATACAAACCAAGGCAAATTTCTAAACATAAAATACCAAGCTCCGAACATGTGATGCGGGGCGTGTATAATACCTTGTCCGGTTTTCCACGAGCGAATACCTCCTTTAGGGTTGCCAATGTGTATAAGTACTGCTTCGGGGTCGTAAATTAACTTTCCGTACTTGTTGGTAAAGCGAATACAGAAATCAGACTCTTCACGATAGGCTCCTTTTTCGTAGTGTTCGTCCATACCGCCCACCCCTATGGCCCATTCTTTTCGTACCGAGAGGTTTCCGGCCCCTCCATCAGAAATACGCAAGGGTTTGTGGTAGTTTCTGGGGGTGTATATCCAGCCTAAATAGGGGTGCGAAGCTCTTTGGGGTAAATGGGTGTTCCACTTTCTATCGGTGTTCAGAATGGCCCCGGAAACTCCTGAAACGCTCATATCTTCGTAATGGCGAATATGATTTTTTAAAAAATAGGGAGTTTCTATAATTACATCATCATCTAAAAACAGCACGATGGGAGCCTGTGCTTCCAACAAACCAATATTTCGGGCTTTAGATGCTGATTTGAATGTTTTATGCAAGTGTTTGGTTTGGGGAAAATGAATGGAACAGAAATCTTTTTCATCGGTTTGGTCAATAATCAACACCTCATATTCACGAACCGATTGTTTTTGCAAATCGTTCAAGGTGTTTTGTAAATCACCGTACCGATTTATTGTAGGAATTACGATGCTTATAAGGGGTTTTTCCATTTTTAGTAATCAACTGTGGGATAAATTTCGGCATTGTAAATAGTAATTCCGAATTTTTGCACCACATTTAAAATGGCTTTTTTTTGCGGTTCGGTTAGCGTTTGCTTCCAATAAGCCAGTTGTTTTAACGCACTCTCTTTGGTGCTAACGGGAGAACCTTTTTTAGTAGTGGTGCTAGGCATGTAAAACTTTTGTTGAATGGCCTCGGTAAACGGAAGCCCTATGCGTTCAAAAGTTTTTTCAGGATACAATAGTAAATTTTCGTAGGTAATAGAGACCCATTGGTTATGGTGGTTTTGTGTAAGCGGTATAATATTATCGAGGCACCAAATGGCGGCCAGCTTTTCTTCCTTTGTACGTATGGATTTTAATATAGTGTAAAAGTTTTCTATAAAACCATCGGGTTTTAATTCTTCCTCGGTAAAATACGCTTCTACATCGTTCCATGCTCCGAATCTCATTTGCGAAGCTACCACGGCACAAGGATGGCGTAAAAGGTGTATGGTTTTCTTAAACTCAAAATGTTGGGTAAGCCAGGGGAGCAAACGGTTTGCTCTGCAAAATTTTATAATTAAATAATCGGCACTTTTTAATTGTTTTATGGTGGTTCTTTGTAAAATACCTCGGGTAAGAGAATTGCCTGTTACTATCTTTTTAAACTCTTCTAAAATTTTTTCATCGGTATTATTTTGGGGAATATACTGCCTCCATTTGAAATTTAATTTTTTAATTGGCGGATAAAAATCGAGGTGCAAAGGCTCCCATATCAATGCCGATTTTTTATCGGTATTCAGCAATTCGGCAAACCAGGTAGAGCCTCCGCGAGGCATTCCACTTATTAGAATGGCATTTTTTGTATCGAAAAATAAAGTGCCATTATACTTCTTTATGAATCGATTTTTATTAATAAACTGTATCTTGTTTTTTACTTTATCGAGGAATGACATGGGTAAAACGTAATTAGTGGGTTATCCATTTTTTTGTTGCCTTTTCTTCTGCTGGAAGAAATAGCACATCTATTAAATTTTCTTTTACCTCTGTTTTAATAAATTTCCCTTTTTTTATGCGGTCTTCTACATAGGCTTCGTAACCAATTGGGGCAAGTATTTTCCAAATATCTAAAAGTGTAAATCCGAATTTTCTAAGAAAGAATGCATTAAACTCTCCGTATATTACGGGTTTAAATTTTTCGATAAATTTTGTTCCTCCTTTTATCAGAAAATATTCAGCTCCCTCAATATCTACTTTTATAAAATCGCAGCGATTTATTTGATTCATATAATCATCGAGCATTTTTATTTCAATGGTTTCTTTTGAGAGGCCTTTTTCGTATTGCTCATCGTTAAAAGAAAGTACGGCATTACTGGATTTTCCTTGCTCTGTTTTTACAATTTCAATGCTGCCGTTATAATCGCCAAGTGCAAATTGATTGAGTACTACATTTTTCTCTACTCTATTTCTTTCAACAGCTTTCCGTAAACTAAAAAAATTCTCTTTAACGGGTTCAAAGGCATGAACGCTACCGTTTAATGTCGATATTTTTTTTGCAATAGGTATGGTGTAATATCCGATATTCGCTCCTACATCAAGTACAATACTGTTTGGGGTGAGGTTTTTTATTATTTGGTTAATTATTTCATCATCACGCATTCCTGTCCAAAAAGGGATGCTGTGCGTTTTGGAACGAATGTCAATAAATAATTCCGACTTATTTTTTAGTTGAATAAAAAATTCAGGATTTTGCCAATTATTCTTTTTAATAAACAGTTTTTGAATGAATTTTCCTATCCTGTATTTCCCTCTAAAATGAGGGGATTTCCTAAAAATTAATGCTATTATTCTTAGTATTTTTTCGTTCACGTTGTTGTCATTTTCAGATTGTTCAAAATATTTTCTATTCGTTTAATTTGTTCTGCGTAGGTATTTTCTTTGGCGAAGTTAATTCTTTGTTCTTGTTTTTCGGCAGCATTGTAAAGAGGTAGTTGTTGTATGGTTGATTTAAGTAGTGCGGGAAACATTTCGTTGTTTTTTGCCAGCACCATTATATCGTTTGATATGTTTTGATATAATGCAAAAAAACTGGAAATTACCGTTTTTCCTGTACTTAAATACTCCAATATTTTATGGCTGTTTGAAACTTCGATTGGATATTCTTTTTGATTATAACAAATCCAAAAAGCATCAATAAAGGGGAATATATCTACCAGTTCTTCTTTCAATAACTCGCCCGTAAAATAGGTGTTTGGGAGATTCTTCAATTCATTTATTTCATTTGCATAATTCATTCTGCCTAAATTCGATTGGGTATACGGACCCATAAATACAAATTGCACCTCAGGGTTTTCTTTTACTGTTTTTATCAGATAGGGGTAATCGATTAGTTTCATTTGAAGATTACCTACATATCCCACATTTACACTATTTTGCTTTATAAAGACTGGTCTTTCTCTATTTTTCGGTTCTTTAAAAAAGAATTCATCTACACCATGGTTCAAAAAATATTTGGGCGTTTGGGTTTCTATACTTTTTAATATTTCGTTTGATACCGACAATACCACCTGAGCACTATCAGCAATTCTGCTTACAAAAGGTTTTGCTTTAAGAATATAATCTACCGGATGAAAAATGCGTATGCCGGCATTAAATGCTTTTAAATTTTGGAACTTCGATTGATCGAAACTCCACACTACATCAATTGGTTTACCTATTGTTTTTAACACCTCTTGAATGATTTTTTTATTCTGAAAATCTACAAAAAATGCAGGGAGTTTAAAAATGCCACGTGCTATCATTTGTGTATGTAACAAGTATAAATTTTGGGCTAATGGTATTTTTTTTATCAATGTATTTTGTGCGGGATGAGGTACCGTATGCAAAAAATAAACGGTATTGTTTTTACTCAGTTCCTTTGCGTACAAGTGCTTCGATAGTTGATTAGTTCCCCAATCTTCGGGCGAAAGAATAAGAATGTTTTTGTTTTTAAATTGAAACAAACCGATATTACTTTTTAGGTTTAATGGTATTGTAAATTCCTCTGAATGGCTTTAAAAAAGGGTATTTATCGAAATATGATTTTTCTTCTGTTTTAAAATCGAAATGCGACCTGGGTGGTAAGGCCATGCATTTTTCAAACTCTGCTTCACTCAGGTCTAATTTCCGCAGCACAAAATTTTTATCGTCTTTCAACTGTTGTGCATCATAAATAGGCTTTTTCAATTCTTCCAAGGCTTCTTCTCTGCTTATCTGTTCCGAACAAATCAACGTAGATAAATGTGCTTTTCTTTTATCTACCTTAAATTTTTCGGGCAAAATATAGCCTTGGTAAAAACGTGTCCACACCGATTCGTAGTGTTTCCCTCCGTAATCTTTCCAGTTTAATTCTTTTGCCAAAAGAGCCTTTACTTCCTCTTTATTATAGTTTAAATAGTTGAGCAACTGAACCGATTCTACCTGCATGGCCAAACGATATAATCGCTTTTTAGCCATAGTAAGTAAAGGAAAAGTGTTGAGAGGAATCGTTCCATATTGTTTTTGAATGTCAATGATATTTTCTGCATCTTGTTTATTAAACACCCATGCCTTGGGCAAAATGCCTTCGGTAACAATATTGTATCCGCTTAAAAAATAATTCATTTTATTTTCGGCAGCTAAACGGTATAAGGTGGCCGCTATGGCATGGTCTGTAATTGCTTCAATGTCTATAACCGATGCTTTTAAATAAGCCAACTGCAAGTCTTTAAATTCTTCCCAATTGATAACATAAGTGTATAAATCAAATCCTAATATTTTTACAATATTATCTATATTTTTAACGGCTAATTCGGAGTTCCAGCCGTTATCGAAATGCACTACCAGCGGCCTCAATCCCTCTTTTTTAGCCAAGTACGCTAAATACGAACTATCTACTCCTCCGCTTAACCCTAAAATACAATCGTATTTTTTATTGGCTCCGTCCTTCTTTATTTGAGCTATTTTACTATTAAAAAAATCGATTCCCTCCTGCCCTTTTTTTACATACTTCTTTTCTTTTTCAAAATACTCGTAGTAATAATTGCAAACCCCATTTTCATCGAATGTAATATTGGGGTCGGCCAAGTTATCCATTACGGTTCGGGTGCATTGCTGAAATGTAGGGTAAGTCATGCCGGTATTATCTGTAAAATAGTAGTTTAATATTATTCATTTGGTATGGACGGGTTTACTGTATTTTCTGTTTTTGATTTAAAATAAATGAATACAAATAAAACCAAAGAGGTTAATGGAGACTGGGCCAACCCCACCACAAAACGACTGAAGGTATAAACATCTTCAAAATGCCCGGTAATTAAACCCAGTAAAGTAATAAAACCCGAAACCACAAGGAGTAGAGCATAAACCCACAATACCAATTTATTATACTTTCTCTGTTTAAAATATAGGTGAATCAGCCCCATTGTGAAACACATAAACAAAAGAGAAAAAGCTCCTGTTAACACCCATTTTAAAAGAAGTAAATGCGAAGTGCTTATTTCATATAAAAAATTAGGAGGCTTTGAATATACCGCATTATACGGGAAAGGATAATTGTGTATTACGGTATTTAACACTAGAAAAACCGCTTCCCTAAAATAGCCTATCAGGAAAATAAGCAGAAAAAAAAGAGTGGTAAAAATATTTTTTGCCAATGCAGGTTCAGTTTTGTTGATGTTTCAGTGCAAATCGGTTTACCCAAATCATCCAAAAAATAAAAATAAAGGCATATACCAACACCGTAAATGTGTATTTATGGTTAAACTCTAAACTCTCGGGCTTATATTGTACCACCAATGCCAACGCCACTAATCGAAAAATATTTAACAAGTGTATGGCCAGCAAACCCAATGGAATAAATAGAAATTTATCTTTTACCTTTCCGGGAAAAATGATGATAAACCCTGCAAACAGGGCAAACAGTTCCATGCCATTGCAGGGAGCCCCTATCAATACTCCATGAGTGCCATCTATTCCTACTGCATCGGCATAGGTATACACCGAATACCCAAATACTTCTAAAACAAATGCCGTAGATTTTACCAAATGCTGTATAAGGAATTTATCCATAAAACCGTTTCGCAGCAATAGATAATCGTATATAAAAAACCATAGCAAGTAAGCCGCTATAGCCTTAAGAATAAAACGAACCAACAAGGCATCGGAAATAAATGTTTTTTTAAAAAACGGCATGCTTGATTTATTCTCTGATTTGTTTCCAAAGTTACCAAAATATTAGGCGTTTAATATGCCAAATCAAAGATTATGCGAATAAAAAACTATTTTTGTGTGCAATTGAGTAATGCGTACTAACAATTAACATGAATCAACCCAACCATCAGAAAAACATAATAGAAGGTTTTGACTTTATTGCTTTAGGTGCCCGAATGTTAAAATTTTGGTATCTCTTTGTTATTTCGCTAAGCATCGGTTGGCTTTTTTCTTATTACACTCTCAGGTACAGTATACCTGTTTATAAAACCTATTGCAAGGTACTGCTGAAAGACGAATATTCTTCGTGGGGGCAAGAATATTTCATTAAAGGCATGGAACTGGTTAGTGCCCGCAACCGCATTTCGAACGAAGTGGGAATTATCAGCTCGTACAATTTAATGCGGGCCGTTTTAAACAATGTAGATTTTAAGGTTTTTTACTACGACATTGGCCGGATTAAAGCTACCGAACTTTACAAGAATTCTCCCTTTACGGTAGAGATAGATACCTCCTTTAAAGAGTACAGAGCGGCCTACTATTACCTGAAATTTTTGAACGAAAAGGAATTTGTTTTATCTAATAAAGAAAATGAATTTAATAACAAAGACAAACACCAGTTTGGTGAGTCATTTTCACTAAACAACATTACCGTAACCGTACAGATAACCCCCTATTACAAGAAAGGCGAAAGCGAAGAAAAATTATTCTCGTTCAGTATAAACGACCTCAATTCGATGGCTAAGGTTTATCAAAACAGAGTAATGATTGAAACCGACCCACCTGAATCATCTATATTAAAATTTACTTTAAACGGAACGGAAATAGCCAAAGAATCTGATTTTTTAAACGCCCTGATGCAGGAGTTTATTCGGGTGGGCCTGAAAGAAAATAACGAAATAGCCTCCAACACCATCACTTTTGTGGATATGCAACTTAACGAAGTGGCCGACACCCTGTTTGATACCGAAGGTAAAATGGAAAACTTTAAAGAAAAAATAAATGCACAAAAACTAGAACTCAACAGCAAAGGACTTATTCCCACTTCTACCGATTTAGAACAAGAATTTTTAAAAGTACAATTCGATTATAACTACTATTCGCAAACCCTGAACAACCTTAAAAATAATCGCATCGACCAAATTATTATTCCTTCGGTAATTGACATTAATGTACAAGACCCCATCTACACTTCTATACTTCAACTTTCCAGATTGTACACCCAAAAAACAAGCCTCGAAAAACAAATCAGTGATAGCAGCATGGCCTACAAAATACTGTTAGAAGAACTACAAATTACCAAGGATATCCTTTACGCCAACATTGCCTCCCGCCTCGAAAAAAAGAAATTTGAACTGGAACAACTTACCGAACAAATTGTAAACATTGACGGAAAACTTTCGCAACTGCCCTCGGCCGAAGCCAAATTTATTCGCATAGAAAGGCTCTTTAAATTAAACAGTGATTTTTATAATTACCTGCTGCAAAAAAGAAGCGAAGCTGCATTAGCTCAGGCTTCGAATGTGCCTAAGGCTAAAATTTTAGAACCCTCCAGCGACTATACCGTTTCGTATGTGGGACCCTTCCCTAAAAATATTTACACTTTTAATTTAGCCCTTGCCTTTTTGATACCTTTTGTACTTGTTTTTTTTATTTTTCTGTTCAACAATAAGATTTTTGAAAAAGCCGATATCTCTTCCGTTACTAAAATACCTATTATCGGAACCATTGGGCATACCCCCGATGCAGACAACTTGGTATTGGCAAACAAACCTAAATCGGTAGTGGCCGAATCGTTCCGAAACATTCGCACCAACATCAATTACATTACCAAACAAAAAGAATCGTTTTGCATACTCATTACGTCTTCCATTAGTGGAGAAGGGAAAACATTCTGCTCCATGAATCTGGCTTTAGCCTATTCCCTTTCCGGAAAAAAAACTCTGTTGGTAGGAGCCGATCTTCGCAAACCCAAAATTTATAACGACTTTAAACTTAAAAATACTGTAGGGCTTTCTACTTTCCTAATTGGAAAAGAGAATTTCGAAGATATTCTTCAGCAAACTGCATACAGCCATTTGCAAATTGTATCGTCAGGGCCGGTTCCTCCCAACCCTTCGGAATCAATTGAAACCGAAAAAATGGCCGAATTTATTTCTCTTGCAAAAAAAGAATTTGATGTAGTAATTATAGACACTCCGCCCGTGGGTTTAGTTACCGATGGAATGATTTTATCTCAATACTCCGATGTAAACCTGTATATTGTAAGGCAACGGTACACCCGCAAAAGCAATTTAGAACTGATTAACGAATTTTACGAAAACAAAAAAATTGAACACATTGGAATTGTGGTAAACGATTTAAAAGAACAACGCATAGGTTATGGCTACGGATATGGCTACGGCTACGGATATGGCTACGGGTATGGCTACGGATATGGTGGGGGCTATTACACCGATGAAGAAAAAAAGAAAAAACCCATTGAATTGCTGATAAAAAAAATTAAAAAAAGCTAAACTTCATTTATACAAAATCATAAACAGTAAAAAAACGATGTATCGAAAATGATTTTAGATCATATCCATAACAGTAGTACATATAACAGTCTGCACCCATTGTTTAAAAAGGGATTCGATTTTATTCATTCGTTTGATATTAACAACTATAAAGAAGGTAGAAATGAAATTTTGGGCGATGAAATATTTGCATTAGTTTTTAATCTGAATAATCTTGAACCCAACACCAAGCTGGAAGTACACAACACATACATAGACATTCAATTTTTGGTAAAAGGCACCGACCAAATGGGCTGGAGAGAACGCTCCTTATGCACAAAACCCGAAGGGAATTTTAATGCTGAAAAAGACGTACAATTTTTTACCGATGTACCGGAAAACACTTTTGACGTTGCAGAAAATCATTTTGTTATTTTTTATCCTACCGATGCCCACGCACCTCTTATGCAAAATAAACCTTGCGTTAAAATTGTAATAAAAGTAAAAACCCTCTGAGTTGCTAAAATGCAAATTGTAATAGATGAACTCTCCATTAAAAATAATAGCCGAAAGTGCCTTTAATCATAACGGCAACTTCAATTATTTGAAAGAACTGTCCGTAACCGCAAAAAAATCGGGAGCCGATTATTTTACCGTTCAGGTAATGAATGTAGATGCATTTTGTGTAAAAGAATACGAAAAATACACCTTGTACAAAAACACCGAATTTTCTTCTGCTCAGTGGATAGAACTATTTGATTTTTGCAAACAAAACAACATTAATGTTATACCCTGTACTTTAGAGGAAGCTTCTTTTAAATTATGTTACAATTACGGATTTCGATTCATTAAAATACATGCAACAGACATTACAAACGAGCCTTTTTTAAAACTAATTTCTAAATACGATGATGTAAAAGTGATTTTAGAAACACAATGTGCCACACTTTTTGAAATAAATTTTGCAATAGAAATACTCGGAACAGATAGAATCGAAGCACTGTTTTCCGGCTTTAGTAACTACCCTACCGAAGTGGAAGATTTAAACTTAAATGTGTTAGATTTTTTTAAATCAAAATTCAATTTTAAACTAGGCTATGCCGACCACTCGCTTGATATTGCAAATATTCCCTTAATGTTATTGGCAAAAGGCTGTTCTTACATAGAAAAACACATTACACTTAGCCGTAACAACAGAAATTTCGATTATCAAGTTTCGTTATATCCACACGAGTTTGGTGCAATGGTATCCACCATTAGGCATTACGAATTGGCCCTGGGCAACGGAATAAAACATCCTACCCAAAACGAGCATAAATTCAGAAACATTATGTACAAAAAAGTAGTTTCGGGCAATACCTTAAAAAGAGCCGATAAAGGAAGCTACTTGATAGAAAACGAAATTCAAAAATTTGATAAAAACAAGGTGGTGGTGGCCTTAATTGCACGACTAAAATCTAAAAGATTAAAAGAAAAAGTGCTAAAACCTTTTCATACAAACGAGCTCATTGTTGACTTATACAACAAACTCTCTCTTTCTAAAAAATTTAAAACCATTTTAGCCACCTCAGATTTAATTGAAGATAAAGCCTTGGTTGACTTGTTCGAAAAAAAAGGATTTCATATTTATACCGGAGATGCTATTTCTGTAATTGACAGAATGCTGCACTTAGCCTATAAAGAAAAAGCCTCTGCCATTTTCAGAGTAACAGGTGATAACCCCTTTACCGATGTTGAATTAATGAACGAAATGGTAGATTTACTCAACCAAAATAACCTCGATTATGTTAAAGTAAACAATATACACTTTGGCGTTGGAGCCGAACTCTTTTCTACAAAATACCTTTGGCAATTGTACCTTAAACTTGAAACCACCGAATTTTCGGAATACCTAACTTGGTACGTATTAAACGACCCCGATGTTAAAATGGGGTCTATTGATTTAGTTATTGAAAACAACTTAGGTTTAGTTAATTTAAGTGTAGACTTGCAAGAAGATTACGACCGATGTGTAAGTCTTCTGAAAAAAATTAATAAATCTGATTTTTCTCAAATTTCACTCTCTGATATTTATACAAACATAAAAGAGTTGGAAAAAGTAGATGAAACCAAAGAGATAAAATTACCTTTAGGTTGTACCATTAAACTAAAAGATTATTTACAACAGTTTAACGATAAAAAATATGTTATCCGAAAACCATTTATAATAAAATGACTTACATTATTGGAGAAATAGGCCAAAACCACAATGGCTCTGTAGATTTAGCTAAGCTACTTACAGAGGTAGCCGCTCGCCCGGTGCACGAAGAATTATTTGGCATTGACCTAAAACCCATGGATGCCGTAAAACTTACTAAACGAGATTTAAAAGAAGAACTCTCGGCATCGCAAATGGCAGCACCATACAACAGTCCTCACTCTTTTGGAAAAACCTACGGAGAACACCGTGCCTTTTTAGAATTGAATGATGAACAACACCATGAAGTATATCAGCATGCCAAAGCACTTGGTTTAGATTTTGTAGAAACCCTGTGTGCCATAGGATGCCTTAGTATTTTTAAATATTTTACTCCCGATAAACTAAAAGTAGCCAGCCGAGATTTAACAAATTTACCTCTACTTACAGCTCTTGCCGAAACCAAGGTACCCATTATTTTATCTACCGGAATGGCCGGAAAAAAAGAACTAAACGAAGCACTGGAAATTATTTCAAAATACCACTCTCACATTTCTATTTTGCACTGTGTTTCGCAGTACCCCACTCACCCACACAACACCAACCTGCTTACCATAACTTATTTGCAAAAAAATTACCCGCAGTACACCATAGGCTATTCCGACCATACCATAGGCATTGCCGCTCCGGTGGCCGCTGTGGCCATGGGAGCCAAAATCATTGAAAAACATATTACCCTCGACCGTAAAATGAAAGGTACCGACCAAGCCGGTTCTTTAGGAATAGACGGTATAAACCGAATGGTACGCGATATTCGTGTAATGGAAATGTCCTTAGGTAAAGAAGAATTATTTATTGATGATGCCGTAAAAAATGCCAAAGTAAAACTGGAACGCTCCATTGCCACCCTCCGCAAAATGAGTGTAGGAGAAACAATTACCGAAAAAGATATACACTTGCTCTCTCCGGGAGATGGCTATAAATGGAACGAAAAAGATATGTTGATTGGGAAAAAACTACGTTGTGATTTGCCGGCCAATGAAATTATTTACAAAAAAGATATTCAATGATTACTTCACAAACCATTCAAAAATATCTTTCAGAAAATTTTTCAAACACCTTGTTTAAACTCGATATAAAAATTATAGAAACCCTGAATACCGAGAAAATTAAACAACTGCTGATTTCCGACTACAAAAGATACTATACTACCGAATTCGATTTTTCAAAAATTAAATATTTTAAAGGTTTGCTCGCTACTTTTTTTTACAGAATCTCAAGAGAATTATATCTCAACCATAAAGAAAACGAAGCCTTGGAATACTCCTCGTTAGGTGCTTTTTTAACCTCCATAGAACTTTACTATTCGTCCGAAATTGGCGAAGCCTTTAAAATAAACCATGGTACTGGTACTGTAGTAGGAGCCCGAAGTAAAATTGGAAACCATGTGTTACTGCACCAAAATGTTACCTTAGGCGAAAAAAACGGAAGACCTACTTTAAAAGACAACGTAATTGTTTACCCGGGTGCCGTTATTGTTGGAGAAATTACCGTTGGTGAAAACTCTATTATTGGAGCCAATACTTTTTTAGATAAAAGCTTACCCCCTCATTCAATTTTTACAAAATGATACTTCCCAAACTAATACTTACCGATATTGACGGAGTGTGGACCGATGGCGGAATGTTGTACGACCAAACCGGAAACGAATGGAAAAAATTTAATACATCAGATAGTGCTGGTATTTTATTTTGCAAAAAATTATCTATTCCGGTTGGAATTATTACCGGTGAAGATACAAACATTGTAAAACGCAGAGCCGAAAAATTAAATGTAGAATACTTGTTTCAGGGAGTAAAAGATAAATTAGCCGTAGCCAACGATTTGTGTACGCAGCTAAATATTACCCTTGCCGAAATAGCGTACATTGGAGATGACTTAGGCGACCTAAAATTATTGCAAACGGTAGGATTTAGTGCTTGTCCAAACAATGCCCCCGATTATATTAAAAAACAGGCACATTTTGTAACCAACACAAATGGAGGCGAGGGGGCTTTTCGCGAATTTGTAGAAGAAATACTGAAAAGAAATCATTTGCTGAATGAAGTATTAAAAGAGTTTTTCTAAAATTGAAACGCCCACTTTTCATACTGTTTCCGGAAATACACTCGAGCGAAATAAATGCATTGGCAGAAAAATACAAGTGCTCTGAAATTATCAATTTTACCAACAACGCAAAGGGGCAACAATATTTTATATCCTCTCTACAAGCTCATCAAATCGAAAATATTGAACAAATTACACAACAAACTATACTTGAATACACCCAATTTGTAGCAGCCTTTTCTCAAACCATATTATGGAATAACAAAACCATACGCCATTTAAAAATAAACAAACTCCCTGTTTATTGGCTTACTCCTTTTTCGGTTAAACACCCCTACAACCATTGGGCTTACAATGTTTTTCTGCTCAAAAATTATCTTTCTTTTCATTCCCAAACGAATAAAAAATATTTTGTTGCACTACCCAATAAACTTAAGTACATAGCCCCGTTTATAAACGAATTACTTAAAATGTACTCTTTCGAAATTGTTTTTTCTATTAATGAAAAACAAAAAAAATACGAGCAAAATATTTTTCACTTTCTCAAGAATCACCTTAAAAATAGTTGGAGTATTTGGCAAATAAAACCAAATAAGGAAATTGAAAATAAAAACAAAAAAGTTCTTTTTTTTAGCACCCCAAAAGCATTTTCCTTTATAAAAAAAGCAGAGCAAATTACACAACCCTATTTCTTAGATGCGGGGCTACACACCAAAAACCTTTGCTATTTAGACTGGACTAAAAGCAAAACCGTTCCGCCTGATTTTTACAAAGCCAAACCAACACTTTTACAACTGCTACAAATAATGTTATCTTCTTTTTGTATAAAATATGAGTTAAAAAAATTCCGATGCACTGTTGAAGTGAATGAGGTAATGTTTAATACAAAAATTATATTAAAAGAAATTGAAAATCTACTGCAAGAAAAATCGCACTACCTATATTCCTATCAATGGCTAATTAATTATTTTAAACAAACCACCCATTTAAAAGCTGTTTTTTACGAAGACGAATTTTACATTTTCGGACGCATAATATCTGCTGCCAGAAAGCAAAGCGATGCAACTCATTTTAATTGCTATGGCATTCAACATGGCATGTTCTCCGATTTTCACACCGTTTACAACATTTCCGATAATGAAATAAAACCCGATGTTCTGAACAAAGATAATGGCTTGCCTCTTCCCGATTTTTTTATTACCTGGGGAAATTATTTTACCTCGCATTTTTTAAAACACAACTCCCTACCCCAAGGCTTTATTAAAGAACTTGGAAATCCAATTTATATTTACTACAACCTAAAAAACAAAACCCCAGAAAACAGTAATAACAAAAACAAATTCGTTTTTTTGTATTGCCTTACCTCCGAAATTCTTTTCGAAAAAGAATTGCCCATTGTAAACAACATACTGCAAAAATACCCGGGAGCAACCCTCATTGTTCGATGCCACCCAAACTTCGTTTTTAATATTCCTACACATTCATTCCATTCTTCCGCAACCATTATAAATTCAGTAAATGCTTCTCTTATAGATGATTTTAAACTATCAGATGTAATACTTACCAGTGCCCACTCTACCGTATTTTTAGATGCTTTGGCATATAACAAAAAAGTAATTCGGCTAAAAACAAATATTACCGATAGCTCTATGAATTACCAAAGTACCGATTGCTTAACTATAAACGCCAACAGCGAAATACCTTTTTTAGAAAACAAACCGGAAGAAACCACCTCCGAAAACCCATTTTTGCAAAAAGAAAATATATGGTGGACTCGGTTTATAAATGAAATGAAAAGCCATGCTTAAGAAACTATTTTCGCATTCTTTACTTTATTCTATTAAGCCTCAAATTCCTTGTTAAATAAATATTCCAAAAAATGTTTTATTTATTTCTCATGTAATTCAATTATAGTCTTCACACCTTAGCCCATCGATTTGCACCCTTTACTTAGTTTGCTAAAACTATTCATTTAAAAGTTATTCCGAAAAATAGAAAGGAACTACTTCTCCACTGTTTAAGTAACCATTCAAACGTATAAAATAACTACTTTTGTCCGAATAAAACAAGAAAGAATTTGTAAATAAACTCTGCACCAATTAAAATTAATTTGATTGCGAAAATCAATAGTACGATTCTAGAAAACAAAGAGTAGAAAAAATAATCAATTCAAAATATTGTTTAGATAGATATGAATAATCAAAAATTTAGAGTTGTTTTTCTAACAGACTCATTAAGCCTTCCTAGAGACGTACCTGAAAAAGTTTCTTATGAAGAAACATTTGTTTATCTGCTTAAACAAGAATATCCTAATATAGAATTTATTCAATTTGCTTACGGAGGTGCAACCATATCAGATTTAAGAAATCAAGCCGATTATTTAAAAAGTTTCTCCCCTAATATACTAATTCTTCAAGCAGGAATAGTAGATTGTGCTCCAAGAACAATCACAAGATTTGAATCTGATTTTATCTCTAGAATTCCTTTCTTGTCAAAATTCATTTTTCGAATATTAAAAAATAATGCCTCCTCTATTAGGAAAACAAGAAGAATTACGTACACAAATCCACGTTCTTTTGAAGAAAATCTTAAAAAAATAAATTCTATGTTTAATGATTCAAGAGTGTATGCAATAGGTATTTTACCTGCAAGTTTAAACTACGAAAGGAAGGTTCCTAAAATTACAAGTAATATTCTACTTTTTAACGAAAAATTAAAATCCGTATTTAGAAATAATTTCATTGACACTTCTGATTTTGACGAAAGTTACGTGATGTCTGATTTTTTTCATCTTAATAAAAAAGGCCACTTGTCTATATACAAAAAATTGAATTTTATTATTACATCTAATTCAGAAATTAAGAAAGGAAACACATCTCTCGAATAAATACAATTCAACTTTTTAGATAATTAATTTGATTTAATCAAATACAAGTTAATGCACAAAAATTAATTTTAGAAACATTTCAGAATGATTACATTTAAGTGAAATTAGTAAGTACATGCTCAAAAAGATTGTTTCTCATAGCTTCTTGTATGCAATTGGTCCTCAAATACCAAAGTTTGTCAACTTATTAGTATTACCTATAATTACCCAATACTTAACTCCACTAGATTATGGAGTATATGGTACTCTATTAGCTTATATGGGTCTAATGCAAGGGTTAAAATCATTGGGGTTTGATGTGTTATTAGTGAATACTTTCTTTAAACGAAAAAATTGGAAAAATTATTGGAGTAGGTATATAGGAGGCTTATATACTTATAACCTATTTTTTGCTATTCCTTATACTTTGTTACTCTATTTTTTTATTCCAAAGGAAGCTAGAGAAAACTTATGGCTACTCATAGCTATTATTATTATTCCTATCTTATTATTTGATGTTACAAGGATGGTTGGAGGTAGATATTTTCAACTAAATCAAAAACCAAAATACATTGCTTTAGTATCTGCAACTGTGGGCATTGTTACCATTTTTATCAATCTATACACTATTGCATACCTAAAAATAGGCTATTGGGGGTGGTTTATTTCTTTAGCAGCAGGATCCTTCCTCTCCTTTTGTTTTTACGCTGTTCCTCTATATCTAAAAGAAAAATTAATTCCCATTTTAAGCACCAATAAAAATTTCTGGAAAAAGAGTTTAAAAGTAGGTTTACCTACAATACCTCATAATTACTCTACCTATCTACTGAATAGTTCAGACCGACTAATGATGGATCAACTGAAAACTCCCATACAACAAATAGGAATTTATAATATGGCCTACGTTTTTGGAGGTTATTTAGAAATGTTTGGAACAGCAGTTGGAATGGCCGTTGGACCTTATTTTACCAAACTACATTCGCAAAAAAATGAAGTAGCCGATAAAGCAGTTAAATCTTTGACTTTCTTTCTGCAAATTAGTTTTATAGTTCTTTGTGTGTTTATTTCACTATGGGTAAAAGAAATTTTTTACCTATTAATTAAAAATAGTGAGTTACAACAGGCAAGCAGCATCGCTATTGTTATTATTATGGGCTATGCATACCGCCCTATGTATTGGGCTGCAGGCACTAAAATTCTATTTTACGAACACACAAATAAATTATGGAGAATCTCCTTTATTGCAGGAGTGTTAAACGTAGTTCTCAATTTTATTTTTATACCAATTTATGGCATTTACGCAGCGGCTATTACAACGCTTATTAGTTTAATGTACCTCGGGATTTCGCCTTATTTTATTAAAGAATTTAAAGAAAAAAACACCGAAAAGTTTTACCCTATTTTATGGATGGGAGCCATCGCAGTATTAACAATTCTTCTCTATGCCATCAAAGACATAGATATTAGTCTGAAAAGCCTTTTTACTTTAATCATTTTAGTTGCTTATTTAGCTTATGTAATTAAAAATAAAAAAACGCTAAATGCCATCGATATTTAGCCACTCTACAAAAATTTAACATTAAAAAAACTTGTATTTCTTCTCTATTTTAATTCATCAACGCTAGTTTATAGCGAGTTCTCGAAATTATTAAGAATATTCTAAGCAGAAAAACCTACCAAAACATATTTACACTTACCTTGTTATGTTATGCAACTAATTTATCTATATTTGCGTAGATATACATCACAAAATAAGTGCTTATGAAAAAGCTTTACATTGCCATTCTGCTTTCCTCATCCTTTACCGCATTTGCTCAAACAGGGCCTGGTGGAGTAGGGAATTCAAGCAACAACATCATTTGGTTAGATGCTAATAAACTTGTAGGCTTAAACCATGGCGACCCTGTAACCACATGGACAGATGTCTCAGGAAATGGCAACGATTTTACCCAAGCTACAGCCAGTTATAAACCTACATACAGAACCAGCAGTCCCTTTTTGTCTAATGTGCCTCATCTTCAGTTTCAATCAAAATACATGGAATTAGGCCCCACAGCCGCCTTAAACTCAAGCCAAATAAGCAGCATTGTGGTTTGTGCCCCACGCTTATCAAACCCAACCTGTGCCATCATGCGTTCTTCCTATTCTTCCGGTGCAGGAATTGGCTCAAACCAATACTGGGGCCATTATTTCAATGGCTCAGGCACTCCCTCTCATGTTTCACACACTAGAAATTCGGCAGGAATTGGCGTTGCTTCCACAGGAACTCCCTATTCTATCGCAAAAAAAATAATGGGATTTAACTGGAATGGAGTTACCGGTAATTTCCGAGGCTACGAAAACAATAATATGCTTACCAATGTAAACACGGCTACCTCTACACCCAGCGGACATTTACTAACTCGTTTAGGCTCTAACACCACCGGAGGCCCAGGTTTGTTATTAGATGGTTTTATTGCAGAGGTTATTGTATTTAACACACAACTTAATTCTGCTCAAAATAATATTATTCAAAACTACCTTTCCAGAAAATACAATATAGCCATTACCAACGATTATTTCGCCTACGATGCTACTCACGGATACCTGATAGGTGTTGGGCAAGAAGCTGATGGTGCAAGCACTTCTGCTAAAGGTGATGGCATACTTACCCTAGATGCCGGAACATTAAACAATGGAGATTATGTGATAATAGGGCATAATAACACCAGTTTAACTAACCTTTCGGGAAATGTACCCAGCCAAAACCCTGTAATTACACGTATTACTCGCACATGGCGTGCCGATGTTACCGGAAGCCCGGGTGCCGTAGATTTAACCTTTGAACTAAACACCACAGGACTGGAGCCTAACACCAATTACTATCTACTGCTCGATGCCGATGGAGATTTTTCTTCCGGTGCTACCTCCATTGCTCATACTAGTTACAACGGAATCACTAATACTGTTACCTTTAATGGGGTAAATATAAATGACGGGGATTATATTGCCATTGCAGCCGAAAACAAATACATTATCACTAAAGCCAGCGGAAACTGGACAAACCCCGCCACCTGGAATTGTAATTGCGTTCCGGGTTACGGGCAAAGTGCCCGAATTTTAAGCGGACATACCGTTAATCTTAACTCGATTAACTGCTACGTTGACTCTTTAATTATTGACGCTGGAGGCACTCTAAATTCTGTGGTAAATTCTTACTTCTTAAACATGCAAGGCAATTTATATGTAAATGGCAGCGTAAACGGAACCATTAGCTTAAACTGTATAGGCGTAAACGACCCGCAGGTGCTAAACAATAACTCCGGAACACCTATCGACTTGTATTACTTCTATGGCTCCAATGCCAGCTTAGTTACTTTTAACAACGGAGACTTTAACATACATAGTAGAGCCAGAAATAACAATGGATTTATCGAAGCCTCACCCTCTGCTAATGTCACCTTTGTTTCAAATGCTTCTTATACCAGTATTATACAACCCATTACAACCGGATTTGGCTTTTTAGGCGATTTTATAATGCAACGCTATATTGCAGCCTCTATAGACGATTGGTCGGATATGGCTTCACCGGTTCAGTTTACCACCATAGCCGACTGGGACGCTGAATTATACATGAGCGGTGTTTTTGGAGATGACGGAAACGCTGGCCCTTTCAAATCAGTTTGGCAATTTGATAATCCATCGCAGCAATTTGTAGCCGTTACATCTACCGCTACCCCTATTAATCCCGGATACGGTATTGAAATGTGGCTAGCCGATACCATGGGGGCCTGGTATGGAGGTACTTTCGACTCGAGAGGAACCCCTAACTCCGGCAACGTATCTATCCCTTCGGGTAATTTAGGTTCTACTCCCGGTGATTGGAACTTACTTGGAAACCCTTATCAATCATGGATTAAGTGGAATACCGTTACCAAAAGTAATTTAAAAAATGAAGTTTGGTTTTACGACCATAATATAAGTAACTATACCTTAGTTTCCGGCAGCAACGTGCTCATTCCTGCCTCACAAGGTTTTTGGGCAGAAAATTCAGGAAGTACGGCCAGTGCTACATTTACCGAAAATTCTAAAAATACGGTAAGCTCCTCTAGTTTCTTTTACAAAACGGGTGGCCTACTCTCCGATTCGGGTGAGTTTGTTCTAAAGTTAAAAGGCTTAAATGCACCCTATGCTCACCATGCCTACTTTAGATTAAACGAAAACGCCACAGAATTTTATAATCCGGAGTTAGATGCCCAGTTTTTGAAAAGTAAAAATAAACAGGCACACAACATCACAATCAAAACAAAGGATAATAAAGTAGTTTCTTTGAAAACGGTAAATCCTAATCAAGAAGTTACAGTGGCTCCTTTAGAAATAAAGGTTTCTGAAAACGGTATTTACCAAGTAGATGCATTACACCTAGACTATGTGCAAGACCATTTTAACTGCATATTGCTTAAAAACAAAACAACCGGTGAAACTATTGATATTAAGGCTACTCCTTATTTTACTTTTAAAGTAACTGATATAAATAAAACCTATCCTTTCGAACTAATTTTTAGTAATTCTTCGAATGCTTGCAGAACTACTTTGGTAACAGAAAATAGCTCGGTAACTTTTACTCCGATAGAAAACACCATTATGGTTAAAACAGACTTTGCAGATGATGAAAATGTGTATATCTCTATTTCAAATTTATTGGGGCAAGAAATAGTACCCGCTAAGGCAGTAAATACTTCGGCAAAATACCACACTATTGCAACCGAAGGATTAAGCGGAGTTTATATTATTACCGTAAAATCGTCTTTAGGTTTGCATAGCCAAAAGATTATCCTATACTGATGCTTAAACCGATAGAACATTTTTTTAGTAATATTGCAACCTTGTTTAGTGCTTAATGAAAATAAAATCGCTGCTTAAAATAATTATATCGCTGTTTTTTGTCTTTTTATCGGCAAAAGCTATAGCTCTAGGCCCTCCAGGCCCTCCCGGAGGAGGTGGCGGAGGAGGAGGAACTCCCCCTTGTTGGCCTCCACCTTGTGTTCCCATTGACGGAGGAATAGGCTTCCTTCTTGCTGCAGGAGCAGTGTACGGAGCAAAAAAAATATATCAGAAATCTAAAAAAGCCGAATAAAACCATTCGGCTTTTTCTTTTACCTTTTTTACTTTTTATACCTTTGTGCCATTACCTATCATTAATAAAAAACATACAGCATGTCAACCAAAAAATCAACGGTATTCAACCTTATTAATTCAGAAGCGAAACGCCAAAAAAACGGAGCAGAATTAATTGCATCAGAAAATTACGTAAGTAAAAATGTGCTAAAGGCAATGGGCTCGGTGCTAACCAATAAATATGCCGAAGGACTTCCCGGAAAACGTTATTACGGAGGCTGCGAAGTAGTAGATGAAATAGAAAACTTAGCGATAGAAAATGCCAAAAAACTTTTCAATGCTGCCTGGGTAAATGTACAGCCTCACTCAGGAGCACAAGCCAATGCGGCTGTAATGCTTGCCGTACTTAAACCGGGCGATGCCATTTTAGGTTTCGATCTTTCTCATGGTGGACATCTTACACACGGGTCTCCGGTAAATTTTTCGGGCAAATTATATCAGGCACATTTCTACGGTGTAAATAAAAAAACCGAAATCGTAGATTATGACCAGCTGGAATCAACAGCCAAAAAAGTAAAACCAAAACTCATCATCTGTGGAGCCTCTGCCTACAGCCGCGATTGGGACTATAAAAAACTTAGAAAAATTGCCGATGCCGTAGGGGCTCTTCTGTTGGCTGATATTTCGCATCCGGCAGGATTAATTGCTCGCGGATTATTAAACGACCCCCTACCCCACTGCCATATTGTAACCACTACCACTCATAAAACATTAAGAGGCCCAAGAGGCGGCATTATAATGATGGGCAATGATTTTGAAAACCCCTGGGGATTAAAAACACCGAAAGGCGAAACACGCATGATGTCATCAGTACTCGACTCGGCTGTTTTTCCGGGAACACAAGGTGGCCCCTTAGAACACGTTATTGCAGCCAAAGCCGTAGCCTTTGAAGAAGCTCTTTCCGACCAATATCTGAAGTACTGTGTGCAGGTGGTTAAAAATGCAGCCCACATGGCTCAAGAATTTAAAAAACTGGGGTATCATATTGTTTCCAACGGAACCGATAACCACTGTTTTTTACTCGATTTACGTTCTAAAAACATTACCGGAAAAGAAGCCGATGCCGCACTTATTAAAGCCGATATTACGGTAAACAAAAATATGGTTCCGTACGATGATAAATCGCCTATGGTTACTTCCGGTATTCGAATTGGTACTGCTGCCATTACCACCCGTGGACTGAAAGAAAAAGAAATTAGCAAACTGGTAAAACTGGTAGATGCTGCACTAATGAACAGAAACAACGATAAAAAACTTTCTGCTTTAAAAAAAGAGGTAAATAAGTTAATGACAGCCTATCCTGTTTATGCCGAAGTGTAAAAACAAAGTGCATACTTTCATTGTTTCCATTCTTAATTTGTTTTAAATTCACCCTATGAACTGCATAATTCCAGTTGCCGAAAACAATGATTTTACTATTTATAACATCCCTTTCGGAATTTATTCACATCAATCTGAAAGACGCATGGCTACCCGCATAGGAGATAAGGTAATCGATTTATTTGCATTGGCAGAACTAGGGGTTTTTAACGGAGTTATTTCCAACAATAATATATTTAAATCTGATTTTTTAAACCCTCTAATAGAACTCGGAAAGCCCACCACCAAAAAAGTACGGGAAAAAATTCAACACTTTTTTTCCGATGAATCTAACCAAGAAAAAATAAACGCCTCTGCACAAAAAATCACATACCCAATTGAGGAGGTAACTCTTCACCTACCCGTAAAAGTGGGCGATTATACCGACTTCTACTCTAGCATAGAACACGCTACCAATGTGGGCACCATGTTTCGCGACCCCAACAATGCCCTTTTGCCTAACTGGAAACATCTGCCCGTAGGATACCACGGCAGAGCCTCCTCTATTATTATTTCGGGAACACCCATACACCGCCCCAAAGGACAAACCAAACCCAATGCTGATGAGCCTCCTGTTTTCGGGCCTTGCAAACTACTCGATTTTGAACTGGAAATGGCTTTCATTACCTTCAACGGTAAACCGTTGGGGCAACCTATTACCACACAGGAAGCCGATGAATATATTTTTGGCATGGTCGTTTTTAACGATTGGTCGGCACGCGATATACAAACCTGGGAATACGTTCCCCTTGGCCCCTTTTTATCTAAAAATTTTGCTTCCTCCGTTTCGCCATGGGTGGTTACCACAGAAGCCTTAGAACCCTTTAGAGTGGAAGGACCCGAACAAAATCCAACTCCTCTACCCTACCTTCAATATAGCGGTAAAAAAAATATTGATATTCAATTAGAGGTTTTCATTCAACCCGAAAATGCCAAACCCACCAGAGTATCTGTCTCTAACTACAAATACATGTACTGGAACATGAATCAGCAACTGGCACACCACACCATTAACGGCTGCAACATCAATACAGGAGATATGATGGCCTCCGGTACCATTAGTGGCCCTTCTCCCAATTCATACGGCTCTATGCTGGAACTTACCTGGCGAGGAACAAAACCCATTAAAATGGAAGATGGCAGCGAACGTAAATTTATAAACGACTTTGATACCGTAAGCATGAAAGCGTACTGCATAAAGGATTCCATCAGAGTAGGATTTGGCGAGGTGTATTCAAAGGTGCTACCTGCTTTATAATTTTTATTTTTCTCTTTAATCAATCACATTCCTCTATTTCATTCCAACTGTAAAAAACAGCATGATTTCGATGTATAAAAAGGTGTAATTTTGCTCACATTCTTATGCCTCATACCGCCAAAAATATAAACCTAGAAATAGAAAAACAGGAAATACTTCGCAGATACAAATGTTTACTTCGTGCTGCACATAAATCTAAAACAGCAAAAGATAAACAACTTATACGAAAAGCCTTTGATATTGCTTTAAATGCCCATAAAGACATGAGGCGAAAAACAGGCGAACCCTATATTTATCACCCTATAGCCGTTGCCCATATTGCAGCCGAAGAAATTGGACTAGGCACCACCTCCATAGTGTGTGCCTTACTGCACGATACTGTTGAAGATACAGATATTACGCTGCACGATATCGAAAGAATGTTCGGCAAAAAAGTGGCAAAAATTATTGATGGGCTCACTAAAATTTCGGAAGTGGTTGACCAAAGTGCTTCTATACAAGCCGAAAATTTTAGAAAAATACTCTTAACACTGGCCGATGATGTTCGCGTTATTCTAATAAAACTGGCCGACCGACTGCACAATATGCGAACACTAGAGTCGATGCATCGAAACAAACAATTAAAAATTGCATCGGAAACCATTTACTTATATGCTCCACTGGCACACCGGCTTGGTTTGTACACCATCAAATCAGAATTGGAAGATTTATCGCTTAAATACACCGACCCCGAGGTGTACGAAGAGATTACCCAAAAACTTAAAAAAACACAAAGTGTACGAACCCGGTTCATTAACTCGTTTATGGCTCCCATTCAACGAGCTTTAGACCAACATCATTTTAAATACGAAATAAAAGGGAGACCCAAATCTATTTTCTCTATTTACAATAAAATGAAAAGTAAAAACGTACCCTTTGAAGAAGTGTACGATGTATTTGCCATTCGTATTGTGTTAGATTCGCCTTCCGAACTGGAAAAATCGGACTGCTGGAGAGCCTACTCTCTTGTTACCGATTTTTATCAGCCCAACCCCGACCGCTTACGCGACTGGATTTCTACCCCGAAAGGAAACGGCTACGAATCTCTACACACTACCGTTATGAGCCCTACCGGCAAATGGGTTGAAGTACAAATACGTTCCAAAAGAATGGACGAAATTGCAGAAAAAGGGTTTGCGGCACATTGGAAATACAAAGAAGGCTCGGAAGAAAACCGCTTCGATGCATGGCTGAATAAAATCAGAGATATTTTAGAAAATCCCGAATCTGATGCCCTCGATTTTATTGACGATTTTAAGCTAAACCTGTTTGCCGATGAAATTTTTATTTTTACCCCAAAAGGCGATTTAAAAAATTTACCCAAAGGCTCCACTGCACTCGATTTTGCTTTTGATATTCACACCCAAGTGGGCTACCACTGCATTGGAGCGAAAGTAAATAATAAACTTATTCCTCTTAGCGAACCCTTAAAAAGTGGAGATCAGGTTGAAATCATTACCACTAAAAAACAAAAACCAAAAGAAGATTGGCTAAACTATGTAATTACCAGTAAGGCTAAAGTAGCCATAAAAAATGCACTCAACGAAGAAAAAAAGAAAATAGCCCTCGAAGGAAAAGAAATCATTCAACGAAAATTTGAACACCTGAAATGGCCTTTTACAAACACCAATCATACCATAATTGCTAAATACTACTCCCTAAAAGACCCCTTGGATTTATTTTATCGTGTTGCTATAAACAAAATTGAAGCTTCGCATTTCGGCCACCTTTTTACACTAGAAAAAAACAAACTGATACCCACTTCTCAAATTGTTTCAAAAACCACCTCACAAGCAAACCCCGAAAACTACGTTGATTTAAAATCGAGAAAAGACGAAACACTTGTAATTGGCGAGACCATGGACACTTTCGAATACAAACTTTCGCCTTGTTGCAACCCCATTCCGGGCGATGAAGTATTTGGCTTTATTACCATTTCCGATGGCATCAAAATTCATAAAACCAATTGCCCCAATGCCGTTCAGCTAATGTCGAACTATGCCTATCGTATTGTAAAAGCCCGCTGGACCAATCAGGAAAGCATTGCCTTTTTGGCCGGCATAAAAGTTACCGGTATAGATAAAGTGGGCATCGTAAATGAAATAACCCAAATTATATCCAGCGAACTGAATGTAAATATGCGTTCTATTAGTTTCGATAGTATTGACGGTATTTTTGAAGGTAAAATAATGGTATTTGTACACGATACAAACCATCTAATTCAACTCTGTAGTAAGCTAAAAATAGTAGATGGGGTAATCCATGTAACAAGGTTTGATTCTAATTAATCCTTATTGATTACCTTTACCCTGAATTTTGAATAAATACTAATGAATGCCTCTTCTGAACTACAAGAGAAAGTAAAAGAAATTTTTTCCGTGTATCTAGAACAACACAAACACAGAAAAACTCCTGAACGATACGCCATACTTAACGAAATATACGCACATGACGGGCATTTCGATATTGAATCGCTCTATATTTCGATGAAAAATAAAAAATACGAAGTAAGCAGAGCTACTATTTACAATACCATTGAACTTTTACAAACCTGCAATTTAATAAGAAAGCACCAGTTCGGCAATGGCATAGCCCAGTTTGAACGCTCGTACGAATTTAAACAACATGACCACTTAGTTTGTAACCAATGTCAAAAAATAATTGAATTTTGCGACCCCAGAGTGCAAAACATTAAAACGTCTATTAGCGAAATGCTCGATTTTAAAGTAATACACCACTCTTTAATCTTTTATGGAATTTGCAAGGAGTGTAAAAAGGAAATGGCCAAAAACAATTTAAAAAAAACAAAAAGTAGCCTGCGGGTTTAGTGTATGAATTTTTCTTTTACCCAAAATAAAAGTGCACACGTTACCGTTTTCTTTTTACAAGGAAGATTAA
This sequence comes from Flavobacteriales bacterium, assembly GCA_013359255.1. Lineage (GTDB taxonomy): Bacteria > Bacteroidota > Bacteroidia > Flavobacteriales_E > Vicingaceae > BCD5. The sequence goes on along the minus strand of JABWCF010000001.1, from coordinate 133,095 downwards.
TGGAAAAACACTATGCAACCGAATTAACCAATGAAGTAGAAAACGCACTCGCAAACGGATGTAATAAATTTATTTTGAACTTAGAAAAATTAGACTATTTAAACAGCACCGGATTAGGCGTATTAATTTCATTATACACTAAAATACGAAACCATTCGGGCGAACTTATTCTCAGTAACATTTCAGAACCTGTAAAAAAATTAATCCTTATATCAAAACTAAACTCGGTATTTACCATAATAGAAAATACCGATGAAGCAAAAAAATATTTTCAAACCAAACCAATAAGCTAATTAATGAAAGCAGATGTTTTATTAGGCCTCCAGTGGGGAGACGAAGGAAAAGGAAAAGTAGTAGATGTACTTACACCTAAATACGATATTATTGCTCGCTTTCAGGGAGGCCCCAATGCAGGGCATACTTTAGAATTTGACGGAATAAAACATGTGTTGCATACCATCCCTTCCGGAATTTTTCATTCCAATACCATTAACATTGTAGGAAACGGGGTAGTGATAGACCCCGTAGTATTTAAAAAAGAAATTGATGCTTTAAAAAAATTGGGGGTAGATGTTCAATCTCGCTTACTTATTTCCAAACGAGCCCATGTAATACTGCCTACCCACCGCTTACTTGATAAAGCATCGGAAGAGGCAAAAGGAAAAGAAAAAATAGGCTCCACGCAAAAAGGAATTGGCCCAACTTATATGGACAAAACAGGCCGTAATGGAATTCGCGTTGGCGATTTATTAAGTACCGATTTCGAAATAAAATACAAACAACTGGTAAAAAAACATGCCGAGTTGCTTAAATTTTTTGAATTTTCTTATACTCTTTCCGAATACGAAGCCGATTTTTTTGCAGGTGTAGAACTTCTTAAAACACTTACCATTATTGAAAGTGAGCATTACATAAACCAAGCACTGCAAAGCGGAAAAAAAATACTGGCCGAAGGAGCACAAGGCACACTACTCGATATCGATTTTGGATCGTATCCATTTGTTACTTCATCCAATACCATTACCGCAGGAGCCTGTACAGGACTTGGAATTGCCCCAAATAAAATTGAACGAGTGATAGGTATTTTTAAAGCCTACTGCACACGCGTTGGAAGTGGCCCTTTTCCAACCGAATTATTTGATGAAACCGGTGAAAAAATACGCAAAGCAGGAAACGAATTCGGCTCTACCACCGGCAGACCCCGCAGATGCGGCTGGCTCGATTTACCTGCCCTTAAATATTCGGTAATGATAAATGGAGTTACCGAACTAATGATGATGAAAGCCGATGTACTTTGCAACTTCGACCCAATTTTAGTTTGTACTCATTACCTCTACAACGGAGAAAAAATTGATTTCCTACCCTACAATATCTCTCCCGAACTACTTAAACCTGTTTACACCGAATTAAAAGGATGGAAAAAAGATTTGTGCAGTTTGCAATCTATAAATGATATTCCGTCTGAACTTGAAAATTATATTGAATTTATTGAAAAAGAAACCCAAATACCCATACGAATCGTTTCAGTGGGTCCAGACCGTACCCAAACATTAGAACGAAACGCTGTAACTGTTTAATTACAGAATGGCCTATGAATAAAGCCTTCTTTATACTTTTGCTTTCTTCTTTACCTCTGTTTATAATTGCTCAGAATAAGCCCGCAAAAATCGAAATCTTAAATGCCGATGCATTAGAATTTGACGAAACACTAGGGAAAGGAGCCAAACGCTTAATTGGCAATGTACAGCTTAAGCACGATGATGCCACCATGTACTGCGATAGTGCTTATTTTTTTACCAACAACAGCATTGATGCATTTGGAAATGTAAGAGTAGTACAAGGAGACTCACTTCAACTTTATGGTGATTCCTTAAAATACAACGGAAATACCAAGATAGCTAAACTACGCGGAAATATTAGACTTAACAGCCCTGAAATGAGTCTTAGTAGTAATTTTTTAGACTACGACCGAAAAAAAAACTTTGCCTTTTACTACGGAGGAGGAACGCTGATAAATAAAAAAGAAAATAATACCCTTACCAGTAAGCAAGGGTACTATTATCCAATCTCTCGATCTTTTTTTTTTAAAGACAATGTAAAACTTACCAATCCTGAGTACGTAATGACCAGCGATACGCTACAGTATAACGAGCTGAGTGAAATCGTTTTATTTCATGGCCCTACCACTATTAAAGCACAAGATAATTTTATTTACTGCGAAAACGGTTGGTATAACACCCGAAAAGATGAATCGAAATACTTTAAAAATGCCTACATTATAACCGGCACGCAACGTATTGAAGGAGATACCCTTTTTTACAACAGGAAAAAAGGCATTGGTGAACTTACCTGCAATGTACTCATAAACGATACAGCCGAAAAACTTCAAATTTTTTCGGACAAAGCGTATATCTATGAAAAAAATGATAGTGCCCTTATAACGCAGAATGCATTATTAGTACAACTATTTTCGGAAGATTCGCTCTTTTTGCATGCCGACACGTTTATCATTCAAACCATTAAAGACACTACACACACGTTAGAAATAGAATCAGATTCTATTTCAATTATAGAGAATTCACAAAATGAAAAAGCCGATTCTACAGAAACTAAAAAAGAAGATAAAAGAATTTTATACGCTTTTCATTCCGTAAAATTTTATAAACAGGATATGCAAGGTAAATGCGACTCTCTGGTTTATTCATTTTTAGATAGTGCCATCAGTATGTATAAAGAACCTATCATTTGGAACGAAGAAAACCAACTTACAGCCGATTTTATTAAAATAAGAACGTATGATACCATTGTTCATTCTTTATATATGATAAATAATGCCTTTATTATTTCGGAAGTAGATTCCGCACGTTACAACCAAATAAAAGGCAAGGACATGCAAGGTTCTTTTGCAAACAATAAGCTTCACCGCATTTTGGTAGAAGGAAATGGGCAAAGTATTTATTATGGTAAAGACGATAACAATAAATTTATTGGCGTAAATGTGGCCGAAAGCACTAATATACTTATAGCTGTAGGAGAAGAAAAAATAGAACACATTACTTACATTGGTTCTCCACAGGCTACCCTATACCCGCTAAACGAACTAAGCAGTGAAGAATTATTACTAAAGGGTTTTAAGTGGTACGCCAATATTAGGCCTCGCAGTATGTTCGATTTGTTTGTGAAATAGAAAACTTATTTCTTTTTAAAATTCAGGGATTCTGAATTAACACAATACCTCAAGCCTGTAGGCTTAGGCCCATCTTCAAAAACATGCCCTAAATGACCTCCACATGCTGAACAACAAATTTCGGTACGGGCATACCCTAAATGGTAATCAACAGATGTGATTATGGCACCCTGAACGGCATCGTAAAAACTGGGCCAGCCACTACCGGAATCATATTTAGTAACAGATAAGAAAAGCACCTGCCCACAACCTGCACAGGAGTATTCTCCTTTTTCGTTACATGTATAATATTTTCCTGTAAATGCGGGTTCGGTACCTTTTAAACGTAGCACTCTGTACTGTTCGGCACTTAGTTTTTTCTTCCACTCCTCATCGCTCATAAATGTTGTAATTTTATTAAATTCTTTAAAGGTGCTTTCTAATTAAATCAATAAACAGAAAAAAATATCGATACTTCATTTATACTCTCAATCCGGCAACACAAATATCATCTACTTGATCGAGGTTTCCTTTCCATTTTTCAAAAGCGTTTTTAATTAATTGATTCTGTTTATCCATATCGTACTCCTGTATCGAAAAAATTAATTCTCTAAATTTATGTAATTTGTATTTTTTTCCCTTCTCACCGCCAAATTGGTCGGCAAAACCATCAGAAAACAGATATAAGGAATCGCCTTCGTATAACTCTGTTGTGTGGGTGGTAAATGGAATTGGATTCTCTTCCTTACAAATTGCCTGAATATTCGCCTTAAATTCAATAAACTCGAAATGATTATTTTTAAAATACTTGGTATTTTCAGAAAAACTTTCTGATTCCCTCTGTAAATAATTCTTTGAATTATTTACAGACAAAGGGCGAACAATCCAAAGTGGATTATTTGCACCCGCCCATTTCAATTTTATTTTACCCGGTTCCAGCACTTCTAAGTTACATAATGAAATATCCATTCCATCTTTAACATCCTCTTCACTTTTCTCGAATGTTTCTGCAACCAACTCTCTTACTTTGTCCAAAATTTTTCCCGGATCATAAATGTGAAACTCATTGATTGCTCTTTTTAATGCATTAGAACAAACCACACTTACAAGAGCACCTGGCACACCATGCCCGGTGCAATCGGCAACCGCAAAGAAAATATTATTTTCTTTTTCCTGAGCCCAGTAGAAATCGCCACTCACAATATCTTTGGGTCTATAAAATACAAAACCCATTTTTAAAACTGCATTTAAATACTGTGAGGAGGGAAATATTGCATCTTGAAGCCTTTTTGCATATAAAATGGAATCGAGTAATTCTTTGTTTTTTTCTTCTACAATGGACTTTTGAAACTCTATTAATTTATTTTGTTCTTCTACTTTTTCTTTTTGTGAGAGAATAATTTTATTCTTCTTACTTTTTACAAAGAAAGCATTCACTACAAAAATTAATAGAAACACAAATAATAAACAAATGGCAGCAATAGAGTAGGTAATTAAACGTTGCTGTTTTAATTGTAATAAATTTTGTTTTGATTGCTCCATTTTTATGATTCTATCTTTATTCAATAATGAAATATTTTTTTGTTGATTATCGTTTAGCATATCTTTCTGTCGTATTTCAACAATTTTTTTCTGTAATTCAAGTTCGTTGAATTTATTTTGTTGTTGAAGAAGGAGAATATCATGCTGGCTTTTATAAAGAGAATACTTTTGTCTCTCTCTTTCGGCCATTGCCATCATTTCTTTTTTTTCAATTTCATAGTTTAACTGACTTTGAAAAAGTTTTATATTATTCTCCTTGTTATAAATGCTATCCTTGTATGCTATAGCAATAGCATAATTATTAAATGCGCTTTTGAAATTACCCTGAGCAGAATCTATCGTTGTAAGATGCCGATAGCATTCTGATAATTCTTTTTTTAGGTCAAGCTCAATCCCTATTGCTATTGCATTTTCAATAACTTTTCTCGCTGCATCGTATTCTTGCATTTCAATTTTTAGTCTTCCAATGGTTTTATATAAAGACGCAATACCTGACTTATCGGAAATAGCCTCTTTTATTTCTAAACTTTTTAAGTAATATTCATTTGCCTTATCTAATTTGTTCGTAGAAAAATAAATGGTACCTATATTCTGCAATGACATTGATATCCCTTGTTTATTCTCTTTTTCCTCTCTAATACGTAATGCCGCTTCATGAAATTCTAAGGCTTTAGCGTAATTTTTATCATTAAAATATATTATTCCTATATTGTTATAACAAGACGCTACACCTAAGGCATCTCCTAATTCTTCTTTTATTTTAATGCTCTTATTATAATAATCTAATGCTTCATCGTTTTTTCCCTGCAAACGAAAAATATTTCCAATATTATTATATAGAGCCGATAAACCTTTTTGATAATTATTTCTTTCGAAATATTTCATTGCTTCAAAATACATACTTAATGCCTCCGGATAATTAGCCTGAGTCTGATAAATGGTTCCAATATTATTCTGTGTGGTGGCTAAGCCTTTTTCGTAATTAATTTGTTTGGCAATTTTAATATTCTCCTTATAGGTTTTAATGGCATTAATATAATCACTATTTCTGGTGTATATATTGGCAATAATATTATACGAATTAAAGGTTCCTATTCTAAATTTATTCTTTTCTGATATTTCTAAAGCTTTATGAACGTAAACTTTAGCACTATCGTAATCTCCATGTTTAATAAATAAGTTGGCCTTGTTTTGATAAATATTAATTTGTAAGGTATCTGCTTTTCCATATTCATTCTTTACTATTTTAGTTTGAGAAAATAGTTGAGAAGAAAATAGTATGAATAAAAATAAATAGGTACTGTATCTAATTCCGCACATGATGTGCGAAAATAACAATAGAATTCAGTTTAATCAACCCCGATTAGTACATATATTGTTAAACTGTTCATTTTATTTGATTGGCAACTAGTTCGAGTGCCTCTTCAAATGAATGCGGTTTAAAGCCTAGACAATCGATTGCCTTTTGAATATGGAAGCCCGTTATGGGGGGTCTTTTGGCAGGCTGGTTTAATCCCTCAGATGAGATGGGCTTAACAAGTGTTGCATCGTAATTAAAATAGTTGGAAATACGAACTACCATTTCATATATGCTCATAAAATCTTTTCCCGAAATATGAAAAACTCCACCGGCATTTTTATCGGCTATGCGAATGCATGCATCGGCCAAATCTTCGGCTAAGGTGGGGGTTCTGTATTGGTCGTTTACAATATTTAATTCTTTTTTATTTTTTAAATTTTCTATGGCCCAAAGTACAATATTGGTTCTGCTTATTTTTTCGGCCATACCAAAAACAATGATGGTTCGGGCTATAGCCCATTGTAGTTTACTTTGCATTACAATTTTTTCCGATTGCAGTTTAGTATTTGCGTACCAACTTAAGGGGTTCGGAATATCTTCTTCTTTGTACGGCCCCGATTTTCCATCGAAAATAAAATCGGTAGAGAGATGAATAAAATGAGGAGTATGCTCTTTAATCGTTTCGGCTGATTTTATTAAATTCTCTGTACCCTTTACATTGACTTCATAACATTCCTTTTGGTTTATTTCACAAGCATCTACATTCGTCATCGCAGCAGTATGAATAATGGTATGTGGTAAATATTTGCTAATTACCATTTGTGTATTATCTTCAGAGGTAATGTCTAATGTTTCGTAAATATATCCGCTGGTTTCGGATATTCTGTTTTCGCCCTTTGAACAGGCGATGAGAGTAATATCATTTCTGTGCCTGAGCAAATGAATAAGTTTTTGCCCAAGCAAACCATTGCTTCCGGTAACTAATATTGTTTTTTTATATGGCTCTAAAATCAAGATTTTCTAAATAAGAGATTGCGTTTTCTAATTCTTTCTGGGCTCCAAATATAATAAGAGTATCCAAAGGTTCAATAATAAAATCAGCCGATAAGCCGGTAATGATATTCCTGTTTCGGATAACTCCTATTATCTCTATATTAATAATATCAGAAGTATTATTAAAAATACTTCCAATGGTTTGCCCCGAAATTAAGGAGCTTTTATGAATAAAATAGGTATCATTCAACTCATGAATGGCGGCTAAATCGGCAATTTTCAATCCGTCACTTGTATTTGTTTCATTAAAAAATCCATATCTTTTTTTACGAATAATATCGGATTTAATGCGTACTAAAGGTTCGGCTACACCAAAGTATTTTAATACGTGCGAAGTGATTTCTAATGATGCTTCAAATTCCTGCGATATAACCACATTGGCTCCTTTCTGGTATAGTGGTTCTATTTGCGATATGTATTCAGAGCGAACAATGATATATAAATCGGGGTTTAACTTTCGGCTTATTTCTAACGTTTTATAAGTAGCTTCTGAATCTGAAATGGCAATCACCATCATGTTGGCATTTTTAATTCCTAAAGAAGTAAGATTTGCAATACTGGTGCTATCTCCAAAATAGATAGCTTCACCCTTTGTTTTAAAATTTTTTACCGTTACCGGATTTATTTCAATGATTTTATATGATATTTTAAGCGACTTGAATATTCTAGATAGATTGATTCCATTGATTCCAAATCCTACTATTATTACTTCATTGTTTACATGATTTGCTTCGGAATACCCATTGGCCTGAAACTTTTTTACCGTTGCTAGTTTTTCTCCGGCATAAAAAAGAAAGGGGGAAACCAACATACTAAAAACTGTAGCCGATAAAAAAAGTTGGTAATTCTCTTCGTTAATTAAAAATGTTGGTTTAGCTATATTCAGCAACATAAAAGAGAATTCTCCTATTTGCGAAATGGTAATTCCGGTTCTGAAAGCAATATTTGTTGGCTGTTTAAACACGAGCAATATTGAAAAAATAATGATTGCTTTAAAAGCAATAATAGATAAAGTAAGAGCGGAAACAGATAAAATATTTTGTTTTACAAAATCTAGATTTAGTAACATTCCTACGGAAATAAAGAAAATGGATAAAAAAACATTTTTAAGAGGTTTAACATCTGATTCTATTTGGTAATGATAAATTGATTCGGCCAAAATGGTACCTGCAATGAAAGAACCCATGGCTAATGAAAATCCGGCTTTGTAGGTAATCAAAGCTAGTCCGAAGCAAAGTCCAAGACTAAATGTCATAAACAGCTCGTTTACACGAGCACTAAAAACTACATCAATAATTTTTGGGAGCACATACTTTGCAAGTGCAAAAACCAATACCATAAGCCCTATAGCATATGAGAACTTAATCATAATAGGTAACACCTCAAATTGTGAGGCCTTACCAAGCATAGGTGTAATAATTAAAAAAGGAACTATACAAATATCCTGAAACAGTAATATTCCTACCATAATTTTACCCGATGGGCTTCGCAATTGCTGTTTATCCTGTAAGGTTTTTAAAACAATAGCCGTGCTGCTCATACTTATTACCATAGCAAGTAAAAAAGCCTGCTGGGGAGTAAAAGATAAAAAAATGGCAAGTAAAAAAATGCCAGCCATTGTAATGATTATTTGAAGTGTTCCAAGGACTAATACTTCAAATTTCATTTGCTTTATACGTTCTATTGAAAACTCTAATCCAATGTTAAACATAAGCAGCATCACACCCACTTCGGCCATCAATTCCAATTCGTGCTCTAACTTTACTAGAGCAAAACCGGTTGGGCCAATTAGCATGCCGGTAAATAAAAAACCTATTAAACTAGATAAACGGAGGCGGGCAAATAATAGCACCACTAAAGTTGCAACTAGAATTATGGTAATAAAATCGTTGAAAATGCCCATTCAAATAAGTTGATGGTGCAAAGTAACTAAAAAAGAAAAAGCCTTATTAGAACTCCCAAATACTTGGCTTGCGAAAACGGAAGCGATTACGAACCTGTAAAATAAACGCCATAATAAGATATACTATTACAGGTGAACCAAAGGTTAAAAAAGATAAATAGATAAAATATATACGAATACTTCCGGAGTTAATACCCAATTTACTTCCCCACCAAGAACAAACTCCAAAGGTTTGTTTCTCGAAATAGGATTGTATATTTTCTACCAGTTTTTTCATTTCTACAAGCAAGGTAAACAAATTTATACTTTTTATTTCTTTATTTTAATAACGCAAGTCCGAAACCGCAGTTTATACACTTAAAATTATTACAATATTCGTTTTTCAGTTGTATAAGAGCCTGAGTAGTTACAGCCGATTCTGGATTTATTCCTTCATTCATCCATTTTTTTATAATAGAGTTTTTTTCGGGCTTTATTTCTTCAAGCCATGTCATCGCCTTTTCTTCTAAGTCCCTGTTGTTGTTATGCCTTCCGTAGGCAAATAAGAAGGGAATAACTGTATTTATAAAAATAATTTGTACAGACGAAGCTCCCAAACTTCCAGTATTCCTTTCAGATTGTTTTTCAAAGGTGTAATGTTTTTTCCAAAATTCTGAAGTGCTTACATTAAATAATTTTTGCAGTTTAGAAGCATCTGTTTCCTTTATTATTTTTGAAAAAAGATGAGAGCTGGTATGACATAATGCAGCAAATTGTGCCAGTTTTAATGTGGGAAAACAATTAGGCCGAATACGTGCAAACTTCCAAATACCTTGTGGCAATGAGTGTAAATCGTATTTCTTTTTTAGGTGTAAATATTCTTTTTTAAGAGTATGTTTATACTCGCTTGCAGATTTACCACCTTCCAGTAGACCGGCCTGCCCAAAGAGTAAAGCCTCTATCTGTAATAAGTTGTTTTTGTGTTTAGAAATATTTTTTTGCGGAAGCGAAAGTGCCAGCATTTCGAAAGGTTCCGCGTTTACTTTCATTCCAAAATGTTTGGCTAATAATATATAAAAAGCTTCGTTCCAATCATTATTTAATTTCTTAACCAGCTCCAGTACGTTATTTGTTTTATTTTCCAAACGTTCTATAGCTAACCTAGAAAGCCAGTTTTGTGTTTGTAAAAAAGGAATCGTAGAAATTTGTCCGCTACAGGGAATCCATTTTTTGGATTGTAATAAAGTGTAATACTTTTCTAATATGTTTGGATGAATCAAACTTTTTAATTCAAGAGTAGGAATTTTTATTCCATTTTTTAAAATAATTTCATCATTGTGCTCATACACCACATGTAAAATTACGTTATTGTATGCCTCATCTTTACTGTGGTTGTGTAAATTCCAGTCTGATGAACAAACATGAATTTCTATATTTCCGGCCCAAACGGTGTTATCTAGTTTAATACGGGCATTAAAAAAATCGGGGCCTGAATGGGTATTTTGTAAACCGCACGAAATAATTTCAAGCATTTGATTATCGGTAGTGAAGAGTTTGTTATTTTTAAACAAACGGAATTTCCATATAAAATGTAAAAAATCTTCGCTTATCCTCTGCTTCATTAAATAAGGTGGTGTAACTCTAACATATTTTTCATTTGTTGTTGCATGCGATAGGCTTCACTTCCTGCATCAGTAGCAAAATTTTTAGATGAAGACGCATAAATAATACTTCTGGAAGCATTTACAATAAGGCCACATTTAGGGTTCATTCCAAATTTTGTAATTTCCTCTAAACTTCCGCCCTGAGCACCTACTCCCGGCACTAGTAGAAAGTGATTGGGAATTATTTCTCTTATCTCTTTTATTAATTCGGGACGAGTAGCTCCAACAACAAACATCATATTTTCTTCTGTGCCCCAACGACTAGAACGAATGAGCACTTTTTCGTAAAGTTTTTTATTATCAATAGCGGTAGGTAAAAACTGAAAATCCATTGCCCCTTGATTAGAAGTAATCGCCAAAATAATACTATATTTTCCACTATACTTCAAGTATGGCTCTATGGCATCTCTTCCCATGTATGGCGAGATGGTAATGGCATCGAAACCCATTTTTTTAAAAAATGCTTCGGCATATTTTTCTGATGTGTTTCCAATATCTCCCCTTTTGGCATCGGCAATGGTAAAAACATTTTTAGGAATATACTCCATGGTTTTTTGCAAGGATTCCCATCCTTTACTTCCTTCGCTTTCGTAAAATGCTAGGTTAGGTTTATAGGCTATTGCATACGGTATGGTTGCATCTATTATAGCTTTATTAAAAGTAAAAATGGGGTCGGACTCATTTTTTAAATGCTCCGGTATTTTAGAAACATCAGTATCTAATCCCACACATAAAAAAGATTTTTTTTCTTTTATAAGATTAAAAATTTCATCGGTTGTCATATCAGCATATTAAATAGATTCTGTGCCTTCTTTTAATTTCTCTGCATTTTCGGCCATTCGAAGTGCTTCAATAATATTTCCAATATCCCCATTCATAATCGCTTCCAGATTATATAATGTTAGACCTATTCTATGGTCTGTTACTCTTCCCTGCGGATAGTTATAGGTTCTGATTTTAGCCGAACGATCGCCCGAAGAAACCAGCGTTTTTCTTTGCTGAGCTCTTTCTTGGTGTGCTTTGTTTAATTCCATTTCGTAGATGCGAGAACGCAAAACCGTAAGAGCTTTTTCAAAATTTTTGATTTGAGAACGTCCATCTTGACATTCTACAACGATACCGGTGGGTAAATGAGTTAAACGTACAGCCGATTCGGTTTTGTTTACGTGCTGCCCCCCCGCTCCAGAAGCGCGAAATACATCTTTCTTAATTTCATTCATATTGAGCTGCACATCTACCTCTTCTGCTTCTGGCAATACCACAACGGTTGCAGCCGAAGTATGAACTCTTCCTTGGGCTTCGGTATCAGGTACACGCTGAACGCGGTGTACGCCCGATTCGTATTTCAGAATTCCATATACATCGGCCCCTGAAACTTGAATTTGAACTTCCTTGAACCCCCCGGCAGTACCTGCATTTGATTGTATTACCTCCATACTCCATCCTTGGGTTTCTATAAATTTACTGTACATTCTAAACAAATCTCCGGCAAAAATACTGGCTTCATCTCCACCTGTTCCGGCTCGTATTTCCATTATTACATTCTTAGAATCTTCAGGGTCTTTTGGAATTAATAAATAGCGTATTTCCTCTTCCATTTTTTCTTTAAGCGGCTCCAGTTCATCTAATTCAGCTTTTGCCATTTCACGAAACGATTCATCTTTTTCTGTTTTAAGTACTTCTTTAGAGGATTCTATGTCATTTAGTATCTTTTTATACTTCCTAAGAACTTGTAATATATCGTTTAGGTCTTTGTATTCTTTATTTAGTTTTACGTACCGTTGCATATCGGATATAACAGCGGGGTCAACAATGAGGTTACCTACCTCTTCGAAACGATATTGCAGAGCTTCTAATTTTTTTAATATATCCAACATAATTCTTTACTGATAAATAAATTCTCCATGGGGTGTTTTTATGGTTACTTTTTTATGGTCTGCTTTTTCGCAATAGCCTATAATCTGAGCATCTACATGAAACGAGTTGGCTATATCAATAATGGACTGTGCATATTTCTCGTCAATATAAATTTCCATTCTATGCCCCATATTAAATACCTTATACATCTCTTTCCAATGGGTATTCGATTGTTGCTGAATTAAACTGAAAAGTGGAGGTATTTTGAATAAATTGTTTTTTACTACATGTAGGTTCTCTATAAAATGAAGCACTTTCGTTTGAGCTCCTCCACTGCAGTGCACAATTCCGCCAATTTCATTTCTAAACTCGTTTAAAATGTTTTTAATAATGGGGGCATAGGTGCGCGTGGGTGATAACACAAGTTCTCCAAGCGTTAGGTTAGTTTGAGAATGCACATCGGCAAGAAAGTAATCTCCTGAATAAACAAGATTATGGGGTATGGTATTATCAAAAGTTTCGGGATATTTTTCGGCTACTTTTTTATTAAAAACATCGTGCCTTGCAGAGGTTAAACCATTGCTACCTATACCACTATTATATTTGTTTTCATAAATAGATTTTCCAAAGGATGCGAATCCTACAATGACATTTCCGGAAGAAATTTTTTCGTTTGTTATCACCTCACTTCGTTTCATTCTGCAGGTTACTGTTGAATCAACAATAATGGTTCTTACTAAATCTCCTACATCGGCCGTTTCGCCTCCGGTGGAATAAATTCCTATTCCTAAATCCCGAAGTTGTTGTAATATCTCTTCTGTTCCATTTATAATAGCAGCAATAACTTCTCCGGGAATTAAATTTTTATTTCTACCAATGGTAGAGGATAACAAGATATTATTTGTGGCGCCAACACATAATAAATCATCTAAGTTCATTACAATGGCATCTTGAGCAATCCCCTTCCAAACCTCTATGTTTCCGGTTTCTTTCCAGTATGCATAAGCCAATGATGATTTAGTGCCTGCTCCATCGGCATGCATTATCACACAATGTTCATCGCTTCCGCTTATGTAATCGGGAATAATTTTGCAGAATGCTTTTGGGTAAAGCCCTTTGTCGATGTTTCTGATAGCCTGATGAACGTCTTCTTTGGAGGCAGAAACACCTCTGGAATGGTATCTTTCGTTAGGATTCATAACCTCTTTAAATAAAAAAACATTCCGGCAAAAGCACGGAATGTTTTTTTTATAATATAATGACGCTATTTCTGTTCGCCTTCTTGAGAAGGGCGTGTAGAAACGTAGTCTGTTCTTAAAATTGAAAACTCAGTACGTCTGTTCAACTGGTGTGCTTGTTCAAATAGTTCTTTGTTATTTTTAAATGAATTGATAAAAGCTTCTGTAAGAACAGTGCCTTTTTTAAGTTCCGGACCAAAATCTCGGTCTAGGGTTCTAGGCACTTGTTTTCCGTATCCTTTTGGCTTCATACGGTCGGCTTCAATTCCTCTTTCGATAAGATAATTAACCGCAGATTCTGCACGTTTTTGTGATAGTTTATTGTTGTATACATCTTTACCTCTAGAGTCAGTATTGGCTCGTAATTCAATAACAATATTAGGATTGTCTATCATTACATTGTATAGAAAGTTTAACGAATCTTTAGCCTGATCGGTTAGATAGAATTCGTTATAAGGATAAACAATTTCGGGTAATACAATAGGTTTAATGATTGGCTGCAGCTCATATTCATGAACGAATATTTTTGAATCGGTATGGCCTATTGTAGTTTCTTTTCCTTTTGCATTCAAATACTTATTTTTTGAAACCACTAAGGAGTATGATGTATTTTCTTTGATGTAATCTTCATTTCCATTTTTTTCAAATTCAAACTCACCATCGCTGTTTGTTTTCACTTCTGCACTGGTTCCGTCTGTTCCAACAAGTTTAATTACTGCATCTGCCAACGGTTTTTTAGTTTCAATGTCTTTAACCGTTCCTTTTAAAGCGAAACGAAGAGGCCTGATGTAAAATTCCCAAATATCATCAGCGCCTTTTCCTCCTTCACGATTCGAGGTAAAGAATCCTTTATTTTCATTTCCTTCGAATATGATAGCAAAATCATTTGCATTAGAATTTACAGGTGATTGTAGATTTTCTACCTCACCCCATTGATTTTCTCCTAATTTTTTAGCAGAAAAAATATCTAACCCTCCCATTCCTGGATGTCCATTAGATGAGAAGTAAAGCGTTCCATCATCTTTTATAAATGGGAACATTTCATCTCCGGGTGTATTTATTTTTGCTCCTAAATTAATGGGTTGAGACCATCCTTTCGATTTTTTATCTGCTACCACATACCATAAATCTTTACCACCAAACCCTCCGGGCATATCTGATGCAAAGACTAATGTATTATCATCAGGCGTAATTGTTGGATGGCCTACTGCAAAAGAATCTGCTGCGATTGGAATTAATTCTGCCTCGCTCCATTTTTGTCCGGCCCGTTTAGCGGTCATTATTTGGCAACCAAACTTTCCTACCTTATCAAATTTACAGCGAGTAAAAAATAATTGATTGGCTTTAGAGTTAATGGCAGAGGCTCCTTCTTCAAACTCAGAATTAATCTCAATTCCAAGTAAGGTAGGTTCACTCCATTTTCCGTTTTTATCGCGTTTGGTAACGTATAAATCAGCAAAACTTTGACCTGTTACATCGGATGGTGCTGCTCCTGTAGAACCGGGTCTTGTAGAGGTAAAATAAATTTCCTGACTTTTTTTATCGGAAAAAGCAGGAGAGAAATCATATTGTTCGGAATTGATAATGGGCATGTGAGTAACCTCAAATCGAGTGGGTTTGTCTTTCCATTGTTGAGCTTGTGTACAAGCCTGAACTCCTTCTTCACCTCTAGTGTCCGAAGGATTTGCCGCTTTATATTTATTAAAATAAACAATGGCTTCATCGTATTTCCCTGCCAATTTTTTACAGTTTGCGATATGTAGTAATGCAACGGGATCGGGGTATTGTGCTTTAGTTGCTTTATCGTACCACACTTCTGCTTGTCCACATTGGTCGCTTAAACGGTATGCCTCCGCAATTTTAAAAAGTATTTCGGCTTTGATAGCAGCCTTACGTTCTTTTGTATAGGCTTTTTTATACATATCTATGCACTTAAAGTATTTTTCACCGGCAAAAGCAACATCGGCTTCCTTTTTATAATTTTTTTGGGCTATGGTAATTCCAAAAGAAAAAATCAATACTGTTAGTGAGATAGGCTTTAGTAATTTCATAAATGGTGTTTTTAGAGAGGGTGCTAAAATAAATATTTAATTTGTATTTAACAAAAGCTAATTTGCTTCGATATTTTATTATTTTTTGTAGACCAATTATTTAACTCTGCAAATAAACAAAAATATTTTAAAAACACTCATAAAACTTTATTTAAATTTCTAGTTGGTAAAAAGCAGTTCTCTAAACTTTGGCAGGGGCCAATATGCGTCATCTACAATTAGTTCTAACTTATCTACATGGTAACGTATGGTTTCAAAAAATGGAAAAACTTTGTCCCTATATGCCAAAGCCATTTCTTTTTGCGAACTTAGTTTGTTTGCTTTTTTCCGCTCTTCGGTCATTTGGTCTACACTTTTCTTAATTACTTCGATATGCTCTGCTATCTTTTTAACCATATCTAACTGAATTACCGACATTTTATTAAAATCGGAGGCACTTAATACCTCTTTTAATCCTTTTATGTTATTTACTATTTCTGACTGATATTTTAATGCTACAGGTAAAATATGATTTAGCACTAAATCGCCCATAACACGGGATTCTATTTGTATTTTCTTGGTATACCCTTCTAATCGTATTTCGTGGCGGGCATGCATTTCTCTTTCATTAAAAACATTCATTCTGTTAAATAACTCAATCGATTCTTTATGGATATAAACCTCAAGTGCCCTAGGAGTATCTTTTATGTTAGATAATCCTCTTTTTTTGGCCTCAGCTACCCATTCCTCTCCATATCCATTTCCTTCAAATCGTATTTTTTTAGAATCGACAATGCATTTTCTGAGAATTTGAAAAATAGCTTCATCTTTATCAATCCCTTTACCTATGAGAGCATCTACTTGTTTCTTAAATTCAGCTAGTTGGTCTGCCATTGCCGTATTTAAAGCAATCATGGGTGCTGCTGTATTTGCAGAAGAACCTACTGCCCTGAATTCAAATTTATTACCTGTAAAGGCAAAAGGAGAGGTGCGGTTGCGATCTGTATTGTCTAATAAAATTTCGGGAATACGCCCAATGCCTAGTTTTAATGCGGTTTTTTCATCTGGCGACATTTTTCCGGATTTTACTTTCTTTTCAAGTTCATCGAGTACGGCTGTGAGTTGCGAACCGATAAAAACCGACATGATAGCGGGAGGGGCTTCGTTGGCTCCTAAACGGTGATCATTACCGGCACTGGCTATGGTAGCTCTCAGTAAATCGGCATTATTATGAAAGGCTACAATAGAGTTGATAAAGAAGGTTAAAAACTGTAGATTATTTTTAGGTGTTTTGCCCGGAGCCAAAAGGTTTTTTCCTGTATTGGTACTTAAACTCCAATTGCAATGTTTACCGCTTCCATTTACTTTGGCAAAAGGTTTTTCGTGAAACAAAATTCTGAAATTGTGTTTTTTGGCCACCTTTTTCATTAACTCCATTAGAAGTTGGTTGTGGTCTACCGCTAAATTACACTCCTCAAATATTGGGGCACACTCGTATTGATTGGGGGCTACCTCATTGTGCCTGGTTTTAACAGGAATACCTAGCATGTGGGCTTCTATTTCGTACTCTCTCATAAAGGCTGCTACTCTATCGGGTATAGAGCCAAAATAGTGATCTTCCAATTGTTGGCCTTTGGCTGGTGCATGCCCAAAGAGTGCTCTTCCGGTAAGAGCCAAATCAGGACGTGCATTGTAAAGGGCACTATCTACTAAAAAGTACTCTTGTTCCCATCCTAAGGTAGTGGTAACTTTTGTAACATTTTTATCGAAATACTGACAAACCTCCGTGGCATTTTTGTCTAAGACATGTAGAGCCTTTAAAAGAGGGGTTTTATAATCTAAGGCCTCGCCTGTATAGGATACAAATATGGTAGGGATACAAAGAGTTTTACCCATTAAAAAAGCGGGAGAAGAAGGGTCCCATGCGGTATATCCCCTTGCTTCAAATGTATTTCTAATTCCTCCGCTTGGAAAACTAGAAGCATCGGGCTCTTGCTGTACTAAGCTTCCCCCTCCAAAGCGTTCGATAGCTCTTCCGCTTTCTGTGGGTTCAAAAAAGGCATCGTGTTTTTCGGCTGTTTCTCCTGTTAATGGTTGAAACCAATGGGTGTAATGTGTGGCTCCTCTCTCGCTGGCCCATGCTTTCATGGAGGCAGCTACCTGGTCGGCTATCTTTCTATCAATGTTAGTACTTTTTTCTATTGCTTCGATTACGCTGTTGTATGCTTCTTCGCTCATGTACTCGCGCATAGCTTCTTTTCCAAATACATTGGATGCAAAATATCCGGAAACTCTACCTTCCGGAAATAAAACTTCTTTAGGTTGACGGTTCATTACTTCTTCCAGTGCCTTAAAACGTATTGTTACCATATTTTTATTTTTTTTTACAAATGTATGCCAAAAAAACAGGGGGTTATCATACTTTTTATTAAATTATTTCAACAATTCAATAAAAATATGGGGGGGGGCATTCTAAAAAAGTAGAAAAACGTAAGTTATATAGTATAAAAATAGAATGGCTCCTTTTATGCGATTTAATTTAAGACCAAAAAACATAAGAGGGAAGATTAAAAAAGATACGCCTAACATAAAATATATATCTGTAAAGAAAGAACTCTTGGAGATTGGAATGTCTTTAATTACCGCAGTAGTGCCTAAAATAAAAAGAATGTTAAAAAGGTTTGAACCGATAAGATTTCCAATAGCAATATCGGATTGCTTTCTAAAAGCTGCTACGCAGGAAGTAATTAATTCGGGGACACTGGTGCCAAAGGCAACAAGAGTAAGACCTATAATTCTTTCGCTTATTCCGTACCCTTTTGCAATGCCTACGGCTCCCTTGAGCAAAAACTCTGAGCCAAACACTAACCCTACACATCCTATGATTATAAAAAAAACAGCTTTTAAAAAGGCTGTTCCTTTGGCCGATTCTATTATTTCGTCAGCCTCCTGATTACTTTCTGTTGCATTATTTTTTTTCGATTGTACAATAATATAAACAGAAAAAGAGATTACAAAAAGAACAAAAACTACACCTTCCCAAAATCCTATTATTTCATTTAAAGAAAAAAGGTAGAGCAAAATGGAGGCAATGAACATAGCGGGCCAGTCTAAACGCAGAGTAGCTAATTGAATACGAATAGGGAAAATTAAAGCAGTTAAACCTAGTATTATTGAGATATTAGCGATATTAGACCCTACCACATTGCCCACTGAAATTTCGGGATGCCCTTCTAATGCGGCTTTTAAACTAACAAAAAGTTCGGGGGCTGATGTGCCGGCAGATACAATAGTCATACCTATCACTAAGGTAGAAACCTTATATTTGATAGCTACTCCAACGGCACCTTTTACAAGGGCTTCGCCACTGAATATAAGCAAAACAAGACCTGCAACAA
This sequence comes from Flavobacteriales bacterium, assembly GCA_013359255.1. Lineage (GTDB taxonomy): Bacteria > Bacteroidota > Bacteroidia > Flavobacteriales_E > Vicingaceae > BCD5. The sequence continues at coordinate 113,965 of JABWCF010000001.1, read as the reverse complement.
GGAGTAGCCAATCTAACATACTAGTCTTTTAAATCTTTGGTAATATCAATATCATCAAGTGGATTAGATGCATTGTTTCTTATTTCTTTTTGGATATCGCTGGTAGCGTTTTTAAATTCGCGAATACCTTTACCCAGACCGCGTGCCAGCTCCGGAATTTTTTTTGCTCCAAAAAAAATAATAATAAAGAGGAGTATTACAAAAAGTTCGCCTCCTCCAAGATTAAAGAAAAGTAATACGGTGTGATTCATACTTTTTTTTGGGGCAAAGCTAAGTAATTTTGTAGTTTTTGTATTCGCCTACTTTCCACCCTATTTTCTTTTCTATCCAATGAAGAATTTTAAGTTTTAAGGGCAGTTTTATTTGAGTAGGATCGAAACTAAACTTCCAATTTATTTTATTTACTCTTTCTTGCATTACGTTGGGATGAGTTTCTTCAAATCTTTTTAAAATATCTATGGCAGTATAGTCAAACTCATCTGTTATTTTAATGTTTTTTTTTACCCATTCATCATCATGCCACATTTTATGAAAGTGTTCTTGTTTAGCTTGCTGATATTTGGGGTGTTTTACCCATCCATAATGGTAAATGTATGCCTCTATGGGTTTTACTCTTAGTTTTTGGTTATTTTTTCTAAATCCTTGGGCATCTTTGTACGATCGGATTTGCTTATTGTTTTTTATGACTCTTATTTCTTTTCTGTACCATTTTCTGCTATCTCCCACATAATCGTAAGAGCCATAGAAATGCCGGTATTTAAACAGCAAACCCTCTACCTTGGAATGGTTTGCATATTTTTTCATTGCCGATTTTATGGTTTCGAAATATTTTTCATGAATCAGTTCATCGCTTTGAATGTAAATAGCCCAGGTATACTCATCGGGTATCGCATCAAATGCTTTATTGGTTTCAACGGCAAGCACCTTTCCTCCTTCACGTAAGTCATCATCCCACACCGAATGAATGATTTGAATTTTATCGGAAGGAATAGATTGAATGAGGCCTAATGTTCCATCTGTGCAATTTCCGATGGAAACAATAAATTTATCGCACAGAGGAAGTACCGAAGTAATGGACTCTACCACCGGATAATCGAACTTTACTGCATTTCGTATAATGGTAAATCCGCAAACTTTCATTTTAGAAATCTTTTTTATTTTTTTGTTTTAAAAAGAAATCGTACCGGTATAATTATGTGGTGTAATTTTTTTTAACTCTGTTTTGGTTGCATTAGGAACATCTAGCGAATCTATAAATTCGCGTAAATGTTGAGCATTTATTTTTTCATTTTTTCTAGTAAGATTCTTTAACAGTTCGTAAGGATTATCAAAACCATCTCTGCGCAAAATGGTTTGAATTGCCTCGGCTACTACAGCCCAGTTATTTTCCAAGTCTTCGTCTATTTTTTGTTTGTTGAGCAATAGTTTGCTCAATCCTTTTTTTAATGAGTATAGAGCAATGAGGCTGTGCGACAAAGGCGTACCCACTACACGCAAAACGGTAGAGTCGGTTAAATCGCGTTGCAACCTGGAAACGGGTAGTTTGGCACTTAAATGTTCGTACAATGCGTTTGCAATTCCAATATTTCCTTCAGAGTTTTCAAAATCAATAGGATTTACCTTGTGCGGCATAGCAGAGGAACCCACCTCTCCTTCTTTTATTTTTTGCTTAAAATAATCCATAGAAATGTACGTCCACATATCGCGATTTAAATCGAGTAAAATAGTGTTTATTCTTTTTAAGGCATCGAACAAGGCCGCCATGTTATCGTAGTGTTCTATCTGGGTGGTAGTTTGCGAACGGTGAAGTTGAAGGGTATGATTTACAAAATGGTTAGCCACATCTACCCAGTTTACCTGAGGAAATGCAACGGTGTGAGCATTAAAATTTCCGGTAGCTCCTCCGAATTTTGCAGAGTACGGAATTGTACTTATCAAATTAATCTGGGCTTCTATTCTTTCGACAAAAACATACATTTCTTTTCCCATAGTAGTGGGCGATGCGGGCTGCCCATGCGTGCGGGCTAGCATGGATATATGTTTCCACTCGTGCGAAAACTGTTTTATCTGTTCTGTTATTTCTTTCAGCACAGGGAAGTACACTTCATTCATCGCTTCTTTAATACTTAGCGGAATGGCTGTATTATTAATATCCTGAGAGGTTAACCCAAAATGCACAAACTCAGAATATTTTTTTAATCCAAGATTTTCTAATTGCTTTTTAATGTAATATTCCACCGCTTTTACATCATGGTTGGTGGTTTTCTCAATTTCTTTTACCACCATCGCCTCTTCCGGTGTAAAAGAGGTGTATATTTCTTTAAGGGCTGGGTATTGGGTTTTATCAAAATCTTTTAATTGAGGCAGAGGTATTTCGCACAAGGCTATAAAATATTCTATTTCTACTCTTATTCTGTATTTTATAAGAGCATATTCCGAAAAATACTTACTTAATTCTTTGGTTTGATTATGATATCGCCCATCTATCGGAGAAATGTTTAACAGTGCAAATTGCATGATATTTTCTTTATTTTGTAAACTACAATAAAATACGAAATTACATAATTATTGATGGAAGTGAACAGAATAAATTCTCAGTGGGATTATTTTAAAATGGGTTTCCATTCTTATTTTAAAGCCATTGAACTGATATTTTCCACCCATTTATGGCTGTACTTTTTGTTTCCTATTTTTTTAAATGTACTGCTTTTTTTTGGAGGATATGCCTTTATAAGCAGCTTATCGGAAAACGTGTTTGAATATATTACTAACTGGATTGGCATAGGAAACCATTCTGAAAATTCATGGATTCCGGTCTTTTTATATTGGTTTGTTTGGTTTGTTTTTAAAATACTTTATTTTTTAGTGTTCGCCTACTTTGGAGGATATATTGTGCTTATTTTACTATCACCGGTTTTGGCGTTCCTCTCGGAAAAATGCGAAGAAAAAATAACAGGAAAAGTGTACCCCTTTAATACCGATGAATTCGTTCGCAATGTTATTCGTGGTATAATCATTTCCCTTCGCAATATGCTTTTGCAAACACTGTACTCTGTGGCTACTTTTATTCTAAGTTTTATTCCTGTAATTGGTTTTTTAATGCCTTTTGCCATGTTTTTCATTGCCTCCTATTTTTACGGATTTGCTTTTTTAGATTATAATCTCGAACGCAGAAAAATGAGTATTTCAAAAAGCGTTTTATTTATGAAAAAAAGAAAAGGGTTGGCCATTTCAAATGGATTTGTGTTCTCGCTTTTCATGCTTATTCCATTTTGTGGCATCAGTTTAGCCGGATTTGCAGCCATTGTATCGGTAGTAGCCGGAACCATATCCGTTCAACAATCAGAAAACCAAAACGCATGAAAGAAAACATCTCTCTCGTTTCGTATTTAAACACATTGCCCTTTATATACGGACTAGAAAACAGCCCTTTAAAAGAAAAAATTAATATCATAAAAAATATTCCGTCACAATGTGCCGAAGTGCTGAAACGAGGCCAAGCAAACATTGGATTAGTGCCCGTGGCCGAATTAACCACACTTTCGGGGTTTAACATAGTTACCGATTATTGCATAGGGGCCGAAAATACTGTAAAAAGTGTACTTCTCCTATCCGATGTACCACTTCATGAAATTGAATCTGTAGAACTCGATTATCAATCGAAAACATCTAACAACCTGATAAAAATTTTAGCGAAAGAACTTTGGAGTAAAAATTTTACCTACATTAACACGGGCCCAGATTACACGAAAGATTACAAAAAAAATACCGCTTCTTTAATTATTGGCGACAGAGCCTTATTAATGGCTAAAAGATATCCATACCAATACGATTTGGCAGAAGAATGGAAAAAACTAACCGGCTTACCCTTTGTATTTGCCGTTTGGGTTGCCAATAAAAATATTTCAGAAACCTTTTTAAACGATTTTACCAATGCTCTTCAACTTGGAATTCAGAACATAAGCGAAGCTATTTCCTCTTGCCCTTTTAATAATGAATTTAAAAAAACAACAGAATCTTATTTGAAGAACAACATCAGCTACCTTTTCGATGCACAAAAAAAACAAGCACTAAAACTTTTTATCGATAAACTATCAGCATTTTAATTATTCTCGGCCTGTAAATTCATAATTTATTATATTTGTATGCAATCCTAAAAACTTAAACTAATGAGAGCTTTTCTGATAATAATTACATTTTTTCTTTTTGTTGCTATTCCTTCGGCTTTTTCGCAGGCAGAAGAAACGGCTTCAAAAAAAATAAAAGGAAAGCATAAAATAAAAATGTCGCAGGCTCGACATGAATATTTAAACGGAAATCCTCGTGTTGCGCTAAATCTTTTCAGAGAAGTACACCGAGATGTACCCAAAAACGCAACCGTTAACTATCGTATTGCCGAATGTCATTACGCTATTAACAACAAAGAATTAGCGGTAGAGTACTTTAAAAATGCTCTTTCTCTAAATGAAAAAGTAGATAAACAAGCCTATTTCTGGTATGGAATGTCTTTGCACCGAAACGGGCAACTTGATGAGGCCCTCTTGGCATTCGAAAAATTTAAAGCTACGGCAAAACCTGCTCTATTAAAACAAACCCATGCAGACCATTATATTGCACAGATAAACGAAGCCAAACTACAAATATCCAAACCATTAAATGTTTCGCTTAAAAATTTGGGCGAAAATGTAAACTCTCGTTTTGACGATTATTCCCCCTCCATTACTGCCGATGGAAAAACGATGATTTTCACCTCACGCAGACCCGATACACAAGGTGGGAAAGTAGATGAAAAGAGCGACAATAAATATTTCGAAGATATTTACATTTCTCACTTCGATGAAAAAGAAGGTGCATGGTCGGAGGCAGAACCTATTCCAGGCAAAATAAATACCGTAGGGCATGATGCCAGTTTGGGAATTTCGAAAGACGGCTCTATGATATTTGTATACCGAAACGATGGGAATCTTTACATTGGCGATATCTTTCTTTCAAAAATTTCTGTAAGTTCTAACAAATGGAGTACACCCAAGCCATTGAGCAAAACTATTAATTCCAGTTATTTTGAAAGCTCTGCAAGCCTTAGTCCAGATGGAAAAACACTCTATTTTGTAAGCGAACGCCCAAAAGGCTCAGTAGGCCATGCCGATATTTATATGAGCAAGCGCATTTCTAAATACAACTGGACAGAACCCAAAAACCTTGGCCCGGTCATTAATTCGAAAGAAGACGAAATTTCTGTTTTTATTCACCCCGATGGAAAAACTTTATTTTTTAGTTCTAAAGGAAATAAAAGCATGGGCGGATACGATATTTTTATGTCCAGAATGAATGACGACAGCACATGGACAGAACCAATGAACCTCGGATACCCCATTAATACCATTGATGATGACTTGCATTTTGTACTTTCGGCCGATTATAAAACAGCCTATTACTCCTCCATTAGGCCAGAAGGAATGGGCGAAAGAGACCTTTATGAAATAGATTTCTCTAATTATGACATCATGCAGGGAATGGGAGCAAAACTTTCTATCTTAAAAGGTAAGGTATTAATAAACGACACGTCTCTCACCAACATTCCAAAAATAGAAATTACCGACTCTGAAACAGGCAAAACCGTATTTGCTATAGAAACCGATGATGAAAGCAGGGAATATTTTATAACTCTAACTGGAGATAAAAAATATAAAGTTACTGCCTCAGCCTTTGGCCACAAATCGGTAACAGAAGAGATGTATATCCCCTACACTACCGAAAGGACTTTTGTAATGGAAAAAGTGTTTGATTTGCCCCATACACCCTAATTTATTCTTTGCACTTTTTCCAAGGTAATTCATTCATAATACCTTCTACAAAAAGTTCAAACTCTTTTAGTTCTTGAGGAGCCTGATAGCGGTTTTCTATTTTTTTGTTCTTCCCGTTTACATTGAGTTCTGTAATAGTAGCAGGTATATCGGTTATTCCCGGGTGATTGTAACTATTCTCTAATGAAAAATAATTAATTTCTGTGGCTTTCTTTTCTATTAATTCAATTTTTCCGGCATCCATTACAGACTCATATTTTCCTATTTTTTCTACAAAGTTTTTTCCTTCGTAAATACAATATCCGTTGGTATAAATAATGAGTTTGTAATTTTCGCACGTTCCATAACAAGGAGTTCTTTCAATCGTAAAAAAAATATTTTCAGTAGAAACATCCGTTTGATTTATATTTTTTTTGGAATGGCAGGCTGCAAAAATTAATGTGCCACATAGAATAATTAATGCTTTCATGAAAAATAAATTTCAAAAACCATACCCAAATTAATCGAAGGCACTTTTGTTAAAAATTAAAAATCCAAAATGGAACAGCAAACTCCAGTGGTCTTCAAACTTATCGTAATAGTTTAAGTTAAGAGCAATAGGACCAAGCGGGGTATGATACACTATGGCAGACGATGCAATAAAATAACGCATAGAAATATCGGGGCCATACAATGCTTTGTTTAAAGTACTACTCCATATTTCGTTATAAGGCTGAAAAACGTAGCCCTCTAACCGCAAGTGAAACTTAGAGGTAAATGCAAAAATATTTTTGAGACCAAAAGCCCCGTATGCATGCGCTCTGAATTTTTCCTGAAACAACGTTTTGGCCTCCGGTATAGGCTGAAAAGCAGAAGCAGCAAGAACCGTAGCTGTGTAATTTTCAAAAAATGGCTGATTGGAATACACCATCTCTGCAAGAATACCAAAACGAATAGGGCTTTTCCTTATAAAATATTTCTCGTACTTCATTTTTACAATGGCCCACTCGTGTGCCCAAAAATAGTTTTTTTTCTCTACCGATGTAGAACCCGGCAATGTGTATTCCTGACCCTCTACAAATCGTAGTTTTACCCCAAGGTAACTTCCTATACTTGGGTATTGAATTCTGTCTAACGAATTTCTTTCAAAACGGGCAAAAACAGAGTACCCGCTAAACGATGTTTTATCGGTGGTATCGGTTTGTAAGAATTGTTTCGTTTGATAGTAACTGTATCTCAAATCGGCCCATGTAGCCCCAAAGGAAAACTTATTCTTATTTCCTACAGGAAGTGCTAATTCGTTCTCAATATATGTATCACCCATAACTAAAAAAGAGGGTTTTACATCTTCAAAAAATGTATTGCTGCTTTTAAAAAAATCCCACTTATTAAGCGTAAATCGAGAATACAAATACATGGGTATTCTAAAATTAAAATCTAACCGAACACCGGCCGAAGCGGAACTGTAAAACTTACCAAAATAGGAGTTGGCATTTAGTGTAAGAGCCACCCTGCCTAAATAATTATATTGCAAGCCAACAAAACCTTGATTTATTGGACGGGAAGAAAAATTGCCTCCAAAACTTACAAATAAATCTTTTTCTTTTTTTACATCAATATTTAACTTGTAAAACCCGGTTATCGGGTTATAATATGCTTGTGGGTAAATTTGTTTTATCTTATCTTCAGAACTAAGCCTCATGTAGTAAGGTTCTAATTCGTTAATAGGCATGTTTTCGTTTTTAAACCGGAGAGAACGTATAATGTATTTAGATTGGGCACTATCTATGCCGGAAGCATAAATTTTTTCGAAAATAAGCGGGGGTTGTTTCTCTCTGAAAGCTGTTCTCTTTTTTTCTCTTTCTTCCGGATTGGCAATGGCAATAAAACAACTTTTAATACTATCTATTTTTGCTATTGTATTTTTATATCCGTTTGCAATCAGTTCCTTGTTCTTAGAAAAATCGAATACAGAAACATTGTTGGTTTCCGGTTCAATCATAGTGCCAGCTTCACACTGTAAGCTATAATCTGTGTTATGAACCAAAATGGTTTTTATCTGCGAAAGCAAGTTATCTTCGTCAGGCTCAGGATAGTTATATGATACATTACTGCCTATAATATAATCGGGCATAAAATCGTTGTACATTACGTTGGAAGGGAAATTATTATAAATGCCTCCGTCAAAAAGTAATCTTCCGTTTATTTTTAAAGGCTTAATATAAAAAGGATAAGTCATCGAAGCACGTACCAATGTGGGCAAATCACCTTCGTTAAAAACGACCGATTTGCGACTAACCAAATCGGCAGCAACACAACGAAAAGGTATGTATAAACTATCAAAATTATAGTTGGCAGCGGCCGCAGCGGGAGCCATTAATTTCATTAAGGCAAAATCGATGGGTACAGGAGAAATTAAATTGGTAGGAAGATTGGTTTCCCAAATAGAATCTAAACTAAACTTAAAGGTTACCCATCCGGCATCGTCTTCTTTTTTACGAAGAAAATAATCGTACTTGGTATCTATTTCGCCTTTGGCCCACTGCTGAAATTTTTCAGAAAGAAATATCTCTTCAATTTCGGCAGGAGAATATCCCGATGCATACAGCCCTCCTATTAATGCCCCCATTGAGGTGCCAGTAATGTAATCTATGGGGATATTATTTTCTTCTAATGCCTTAAGCACACCAATATGTGCTACTCCACTGGCTCCACCACCACTTAATACTACCCCAACTTTTTGTGCGTAGAATGGCTTGCAAACCATTAATAAAACAGAAATCAATAACGGCCGAAGCATTTTTATTACAGAGGGGTGCAAGTTTTATAAAATTACAATCTCCAAATATAATTACTTACGCTTAATTGACAATAAGTAATAGTACTTAGCCTTGTATTTCTCTTTTTAATTCATTTAAATATTTCGGAGTATTTATCAATCTTGAGCCATACCACGAAAACATTTCTCCGTTTACCAAAATAATTTTTGAATCAGATAATGCCTCTTGTAACTCTACTTTATGTTTTTCTTTAAACGGATAAGGCTCCGAAGATAAAAGCACAAATTGAGGCTTTTGGTCTTTTAGCATTTCTATTGTTATTTGTGGGTATCTGTGGCAATCGGAGAACACATTATCAAAACCAAACAAGCTTAGAATGGAATGAATAAATGTATGGTTTGCTGCCGCCATATATGGGTTTTTCCAAATTAAATAGGCTACTGAGGGTTTGTTTATTAATGTATTCAGTGAGGTAAATTGACGATTAATTTTATCTATTATTTCAATTGCTTGTTGGTTAAAACCTGTTATTTTCCCCACAGAGAAAATCATTTGTGTAGCCTCTTCTATGGTTGTAATATCGCTCACATAAACAGGAAACCGCATTTGTAGTTTTTGAATATCTTCGAAAGAATTTTCTTCTTTGTTTGCAATAATAAGGTCAGGAGAAAGTGAAATAATTTTTTCTATATCAATGTTTTTAGTTCCTCCAACAATAGTTTTACTTTTTTGCCATGAAACTGGATGAATACAAAATTTGGTAATTCCAATTACTCTTTCGTTTAAACCTAAATGAAAAAGCAACTCCGTTTGCGAGGGAACCAAAGAAATTATGCGTTGTGGAATATTACATAGACTAGTTTTATGGCCTATTGAATCTATAATTTGCATCTTACTTTGCCAACACTTTCATAATATCGTGTTTGGTAATGATATATAACTTATCTGTTTTAAAGTCTTTTACCAGTACAGCAGGATTTTCGGCAGTAAGCATCGTTTTTAGAGAATCTAATGGTGTGGAAATATCTACAAAAGGAAAGGCGGCTTCCATTATTTCGTTTACCAGTTTTGTTTTAATTTCAGCATCGGCAATTATTTTTTTAAAGAGTGTATGTTCGTTAATGGAGCCTACTATCCGTCCGTTTTGTAGCACGGGTAGTTGAGAAATATCATTGTCGAGCATTATTTTTACAGCCTTTTCTACCGTATCATTCTCCAATACGGTAATTAACTCTGCACTTTTAGTTGTGTTTACAAGGTCTTTGGCCGTTATGCCCGATTTATCAAAAAAGCCTTTCTCCTTCATCCAAATATCGTTAAACATTTTGCCAACGTAACGCGAGCCATGATCGTGAAAAATAACTACGACTACATCTCCTTTTTTGAACCGGTCTTTCATTTGCAGAATACCGGCTATTGCAGCTCCTGCAGAGTTACCTGCCCAAATTCCTTCTTGCTTTACAATTTCAGCTGTGTAAATCGCAGCCTCTTTATCGGTAACTTTTTCGAAGTGATCTATTACACTAAAATCTACATTTTGAGGAAGAAAATCTTCTCCTATTCCTTCCGTGATGTATGGATATATTTCGTTTTTATCGAATATGCCTGTTTCTTTGTATTTTTTAAAAACCGAACCGTACGTATCTATTCCGAGTATTTGAATGTTCGGATTTTTTTCTTTCAGGTATTTTCCGGTTCCGCAAATGGTGCCTCCGGTTCCAACCCCTACCACCAAATGCGTAATTTTTCCTTCGGTTTGTTCCCAAATTTCGGGGCCGGTGGTTTCATAATGAGCTCGTGCATTGGAAGGATTATCGTACTGATTGGCTTTCCATGAATTGGGCACTTCGTTTACCAACCTAGATGATACGGAGTAATAAGAACGGGGATCTTCCGGATCTACATCGGTGGGGCAAACAATTACTTCGGCTCCAAAGGCTTTTAAAGCATCTACTTTTTCTTTCGATTGTTTATCGGTAGTGGTAAAAATACATTTGTATCCTTTAATAATTGCTGCAATGGCCAAACCCATACCGGTATTTCCGCTGGTACCTTCTATTATGGTGCTACCCGGCTTAAGTAACCCGGCTTTTTCGGCATCTTCAATCATTTTAAGAGCCATTCGGTCTTTTATTGAGTTTCCAGGATTGAACGTTTCTACTTTTGCCAATACAGTTGCCGGAATTTCTTTTGTTAATTTATTAATCTTTACCATAGGCGTATTTCCTATGGTTTCCAGAATAGAATTATACCACATATTTTATGAGTTTAAACAAATGTACCAATGATAAATTATTTCTTAATAATGTTTTGGTTTGTTTGGTTTATAAATTTTATAATTTCGATTTTGCCGGCTTTTGATGTTGCTGATGTTATGAAAAAAGTGGGCATTTCTTCCCAATAGTTGAGCATTTCGGCAGTGTAATTTTTTAAATTTTTCTGTAATTCGTTTTTAGAAAGCTTATCGGTTTTGGTAAATGCAATTACAAAGGGTAATTGGTGTTTACCGAGCCACTGCATAAACTCTAAATCTATTTTTTGAGGTGGAATTCTGGAATCGATAAGTAAAAAAGTACAAACCAAATTGATGCGTTTCAAAAGATAATTAGAAATCATGCTGCCCCATTTATCTCTGCTTGTTTTAGAAACACGGGCATATCCGTATCCGGGCAAATCTACCAAATACCAGCTTTTGTTAATTAAGAAATGGTTGATTAGTTGGGTTTTTCCTGGTTGTGCCGAAGTTTTAGCAAGCTTTTTATTATTGCAAAGCAAGTTAATAAGAGAAGATTTGCCGACATTAGAACGGCCAATGAATGCATATTCCGGAATATCCGGAGTGGGGCAACCACTTAATTTAGTGTTGCTAATAACAAATTCGGCCCGTAAAAATTCCATTTTATTTATTGGCAAAAAGTTTCACTTCTTTGCCTGTAATTTTTTTGTCTGAAAGGATAATTAATCGTTCTACCACGTTTCGTAATTCGCGTATATTACCTGTCCAATTGATTTGCTGAAGTTCTTTTAATGCATCGTTTGAAAATTCTTTTTGCGGTATAGCGTACTCTGCACAGATAAGTTGATTAAAATGATTTACGAGAAGAGGAACATCTTCCCTTCTGTCGTTTAGCGAGGGAACATGAAGAGTAATAACTGAAAGTCGGTGAAAAAGGTCTTCTCGAAAACTTCCGTCTTTTATCATTTGCTGTACATTTTTATTAGTTGCCGCAACTACCCGAACATTTACGCTAATATCTTTTTCACCACCTACCCGCATAATTCTGTTTTCTTGGAGAGCTCTTAATACTTTGGCTTGTGCAGAAAGGCTCATATCGCCAATTTCATCTAAAAATAAGGTACCTCCTTCGGCTTGTTCAAAACAACCTTTTCGTTGTTTTATGGCCGAGGTAAAAGCTCCTTTTTCGTGCCCGAAGAGTTCGCTTTCTATGAGTTCTGAAGGAATAGCGGCACAATTTACCTCAATAAAAGGGCCTGAAGTTCGGTGAGATTTTTCGTGAAGACTGCGTGCCACCAGTTCTTTTCCTGTTCCGTTTTCTCCTGTAATAAATACACGGGCATCGGTGGGGGCCACCTTTTCAATCATACTTTTTAATTCGTGAATGGCTTTTGATTCGCCTATAATGGGAGAATCTTTGCCTTTAGAAACTTTCTTCTTAAGTTGAGTATTTTCTTTAACCAATTCTATCCGGTCAATAGCGTTTCTAACGGATACCAGCAAACGGTTTAAATCAAGAGGTTTTGGAATAAAGTCATACGCTCCTTTTTTTAAGGCTTCTACGGCTGTTTCGATGGTGCCATGCCCAGATACCATTAGCACGGGGGTTTCCGGTGAAATCTGTTGTACATTTTCTAGCACCTCTATGCCATCCATTTTAGGCATTTTTATATCACAAAGTATTAAGTCGTACTTATTTTTTTTTACTTTTTCTAAGCCTGCCATACCATCTTCTGCCTCATCTACTTTAAATTTTTCGTACTCCAAAATTTCGCGTAAGGTATTGCGAATGCTTTTTTCATCGTCTATGATAAGTACCTGTGCCATGTATAAAGTTTTTGCTGATTTAAAATTATTAATAAAATTCGTTATTTAGTATTGAGGCCAATACTCCTTCTTTTAGAGAATATGCCGACATTTTTACTTTTTGTATGTTGCTTTGTTTTAATACTTCATCAATAAGAATAATTCCTACCACCATCATATCTGCTCGCATAGGTAACATACCCGGTATTTTTAAACGTTGCTGAAGTGTAGTGGGTAATAAAAGCTGGTATAAAAAATTAAAGTCGTTTTCGGCAAAAAGGTATTCTTTAGCATCGCCTTGCAGTGGTTTATTAAAGAAATGAAGCGAGGTTATTTCGGCCAATGTATCGAATGAGCCTGATGAACCTACCAATTGAATACAAGGATATTTTTTTAATACCGCATAGAGCGGTTGCAGTTCTGCACGCAGGTAAGCGGTTAGTTCTAAAACATTTTCTTTACTAATGGGATCGGACGGATTAAACATTTCCAGCAAACGAGATACTCCCAACTGGAAACTTTTTTTCCACAAAATTTCTTTTTGATTGGCTATTATAAATTCGGTACTTCCTCCTCCAATATCCATAATTAAAAATGGATTATGAGAAAACGAAATAGCTAGTTTTACTCCTTTGCAAATAAATTCGGCTTCGGTATTTCCGTCAATAATTTTTATTTCGAAACCGGTTTCGTTCTTTATGTGTTTTGTGTATTCTGTGCCGTTATCTGCATCTCTTACGGCCGAAGTGGCAAAGGCTACCGTTTTGTTAACTTCAAGTTCTTCTATTTTTTTCTTATGAACGAAGAGGGCCTCTATACCTCGCTGCATGGCAGAAAGGGTAATTGTTTTTTTTGTAATTCCACCTTCGCCAAGACGTACAGGCATTTTAGACGAGTGAATGATGGAGTATTGCTTATCGTCAATTTCTGCAATTAACAAATTGAATGTGTTGGTTCCTAAATCTAAAACGGCTACTCTCATTTTTTATGAATTAAAACGAAGCCATTTTAAAATTTCGGAGTACGTTATTTTTTTGCCATACATCAGTATGCCCGTTCGATATATTTTACCTGCCAGCCAAGTGGTGGCAATAAATCCTGCAGCAAGTAATAACATAGAGGTTGCTAATTGCCAAATAGGAACACCTAAGGGTAAACGTACCATCATTACTACCGGAGAGGTAAACGGAATAACAGAAAACCAGAATGACAATGCTCCTTCTGGATTTTGCATAATGCTTTGTGCTACAATAAATGATAGTATAAGAGGAACCGTTACCGGAAGCATAAATTGTTGTGTATCGGCTTCATTATCTACCGCAGAGCCAATGGCTGCAAATAGGGCTCCATATAAGAGATACCCTGCAATGAAATAAAAAACGAAACATAGAAACAGAGCCACAAAATCAATTTGTTTTAATCCTCTCATAATTTGGATTACTTCCGATGAGTCCATTTTCTTTATTTCTTCGGGAGCGTTAAATGGGCCTTTTTCTAGTTGAGATTGCTTTATTTTCTCTATTTGTTCTATTTTATTATCAACCTTTCCAAGAAAGACGGTATATGTAATGGTGTAAATGGTAAAAGTTAAAATGGTCCACAAAAGAAATTGGGTTAAACCAACCAAGGCAATACCCACTATTTTTCCCATCATAAGCTGAAAAGGTCTAACGGAAGAAATAATAACTTCTACAATTCGATTTGTTTTTTCTTCTATTACTCCACGCATTACCTGCACACCGTATAGGAATATAAATATGTAAATAAGAATGGCGCCCACAAAACCAATAAACATATTAACTGTAGTGCTAGTTTGTGTACTTTTTCCGTCTTCTTCGATTTTGTTGGTGCTTAAATTTATTTTTGTTTTCGTTTTTTTAATAAGCTCAACATCTATCTTATTTGCAAACAATTTCATGTCGGTTATTCGCTCTTCGAGTTGCGAACGTACAAACATTTCGGTACTTACTCCCGGTTGCTTTTTATAAAAAAGTTGCACATTGTAATTTCCTTTAATAATGCTGGGCGGAATATATAATATCACATTATAATCAGTGCTGTAAAAGTTCTCTTTGGCGGTAAAAATGTTTATTGGGGTAAAATCAAATTGGTTGTATTCGTCTGATTGAAGTAGGTTTTGAAACAGGCCACTGTCATCAATAACTTGAATACGTTGAACGGTTTTATCTTGCATAGCAATCCAAAGTGGAACAATCATAATGGCTGCCATAAGCACAGGCCCAAGTAAAGTCATTATAATAAACGACTTTTTCTTTACTCTTGAAAAATATTCGCGTTGAATAATAATGCCTATTTTACCCATGTTGCAAATTATTCTGTTCTTTTATTTTGCTTATAAATATTTCGTTCATGCTTGGAAGAATTTCTTGTAAACCGTGTACTTCCACTTCGGGCAACACTGATTTCAATAACTCGTTGGGGTTATTACTGCTTAATGTTTTTACTTGTGCAATGGTGTAATCTCCGTCCGACTTAGTGTTTAATAATTCATATCCTGTCCAGAGAGCATTGGTAAAGGCAATCAAATTGCCCTTAAAAGTTATTTCGAAAATATTTTTTTTAAAGGAGTTTCTGATTTCTTTTACATTTCCATCAAGTATTTTTTTCGATTGGTTTATAAGAGCAATATGATCACAAATGGCTTCTACCGACTCCATGTTATGTGTAGAAAAAATAATGGTAGCCCCCTCGTTTCGCAATTTTAATATTTCTTCTTTCAGCAAATTGGTATTAATAGGATCGAAACCGCTAAAAGGTTCGTCTAATATTAGCAGTTGAGGCTGATGTAAAACAGTGGTTATAAATTGTATTTTCTGAGCCATACCTTTGGAAAGCTCTTCCACTTTTTTATCCCACCAACTATAAATATCGAATCTTTTAAACCAGATTTTTAGTTTTTCTCTGGCTTCGCTTTTTTTCATTCCTTTTAGCTGTGCGAGATAAAGGGCTTGTTCTCCAACTTTCATTTTTTTGTATAGCCCTCTTTCTTCGGGTAAATAGCCTATCTGCGATACATGTTTTGCCTGAAGTTTTTCTCCATTAAAAAATAGTTCCCCTTTATCGGGGGCTGTAATCTGGTTAATGATTCGGATTAGCGTGGTTTTGCCGGCTCCGTTTGGACCCAAAAGCCCAAATACCGATTGTTTTTGCACGGCAATGCTTACATCATCTAATGCTTTGTGATGTGCATATTGTTTCTCTATATGTTCGGCTAATAGCAAGTTCATGCTCGGGGTAAAAATACGAAAGAAAATGCTGTTAAATACTCGATTATCTTTTCATTAACAAAGTGATAAAGGAATGACAAGAAGTTTCTTTTATCCGAAATACTCTTTCATTCTGTCAAAAAAACCTTTGTCTTTTTTGCTTGGATGGGGTTTAAAGTTATCTGAGTTTCGTAACTTCTCAAGCAGTTCTTTTTCTTCTTTCGAAAGGTGCTGTGGTGTCCAAACATTAACATGAATAAGAAAATCTCCTCTTCCGTAGCTGTTTAGCTGTGGCACACCTTTTCCTTTTAATCTTAATACTTTTCCTGCATGAGTACCGGGCTCTATTTTTATTTTCACTTTTCCTTCAATGGTAGGCACCTCTACTGATGCTCCAAGTACGGCATCAATAAAACTGATATATAAATCGTGCATTAGACTGGAGCCATCGCGTTTAATATATTCGTGTTCTTGCTCTTCTATTACAATAATTAAATCTCCTGCTATACCACCGCGGGGAGCTGCATTGCCTTTTCCACTCATAGAAAGTTGCATTCCGTCTTCTACTCCTGCTGGTAAATCAACCGAAATGATTTCTTCTCCTCTTACAATTCCATCACCATGGCAGGAGGAACATTTTTTGGTAATGGTTTGTCCTTCTCCTCCGCAAGCAGGGCAGGTAGAGGCTGTTTGCATCTGCCCTAATATGGTATTGGTAATGCGTGTAACTCTTCCACTTCCTCGGCAAGTATTGCAGGTATTGTATGATGAGCCTTTTTCTGCTCCGGTTCCATGACACTCCTTGCAAGCAATAAACTTGTTTACTTTTATTTTTTTATTTACGCCCGATACGATTTCTTCGAGCGTTAATTTAACTTTTACTCTTAGGTTGGTTCCCCTATTTACTCTTTTTCCTCCCCTTTGTCCGCCACCAAAACCGCCCCCAAAGCCTTCTCCAAAAATATTTCCAAATTGCTCAAAGATGTCCTCCATATTCATGCCGCCAAAACCACCTGCTCCTCCGTTTCCTCCCATTCCGGCATGTCCAAACTGGTCGTATCGTTGTCGCTTTTCTGCGTTACTTAATACTTCGTAAGCCTCGGCCGCTTCTTTAAATTTTTCTTCTGATTCTTTATCATCAGGATTTTTATCCGGATGGTATTTTATAGCTAATTTGCGATATGCTTTTTTGATTTCTTCTTCTGACGCATTTCTTGAAACGCCTAATATTTCGTAATAATCTCTTTTTGCCATTTTTTATCAATTAATAATAAACAGGTTTTTATTCAAATGCCTGTTACTACCTTAGTGTAGCGTATTACTTTTCCGTTTAGTTTATAGCCCTTTTCCAGTTCATCTACTATTTTTCCTTTTAACTCTTCACTGGGTGCTTCAATTTGGGTAATGGCTTCGTGCATTTCTACGTTCAATTCTTTACCCTTAGAATCTTCTATATTTTCTAATCCTTTTGATTTTAGAATGGATATAAATTTATTATGAATCAGTTCTATTCCTTCTTTAATGGAGTTAAAATCGGCATTTTCGTTCATATTTTTTATGGCTCTGTCAAAATCGTCAATAACAGGCAAAAGGGCGGAAATAATTTCTTCTCCGGCAAATTTTATGAGTTCTACTTTTTCGCGTTGGGTTCGTTTTCTATAATTATCGAAATCGGAATATAAGCGAAGGTATTTATCGTTTAGCTCTTCTGTTCTTTTCTGCAAGTCTTCTTTTTCATCTTTATTTTCAGCATTTTCGGTCGCATTGAATTCTGCAGCACTGCTCTCCTTTTTATCTAAATTATTTATCTCATCTTTTTCTAATTTTTCGTTTTCCATAGCCGTATTTTTATAAATCGGATAACCTTACCCAATTTCTTTGCCAATGCGAAATTAAGGACAAATTGTCAGACTTTAAAAAAGAAAACGAAACCGGAGGATTCTCTATTTTAACTGGCTTTGTAGCGATTTTACTAAATCTTCGCCTCTAAGGTTTTTGGCTAGAATGATTCCGTTACCATCAATTAAATAATTAGAAGGAATAGAGTAAATCTGGTAAGTTTGGGCGGCTTTAGAGTTCCAACCACCGAGGTCGCTAACGTGGTATTCCCAAGTTAATTTATCTTGAACAATGGCGTTTTTCCATGCAGCCTCCTGCATATCTAACGATACGCTGTAAACGGTAAATGTTTTAGCGTTTTTAAATTTTTTGTCTTTAAATTCGTTGTATGCCTGAACCACAGCAGGGTTTTCTCTTCTGCAGGGTCCGCACCAAGATGCCCAAAAATCAATTAGTACCATTTTTCCTTTTAAAGAGCTTAGTGCTAGTTCTTTTCCTTCGGGATTTTTATAATTTAATTCAGGTGCTTTGTTTCCAATGTTTAGGCCTACAGTTTCGGTTTTCGATTTTGAGTTTTGAACGACTTTTTGGGTAAATGCAAAAGCAAGAAAAACGATGGCGGAACCCAAAGTGAAATAAGCTATTTTTTTCATGTCAAATTTTATTTATGTGTGTAAAGATAATCATTTATAATCTTTTAATTTTTGCTCCGAGGGCGTTTAGTCTTGTGTCAATATTCTGATATCCTCTGTCTATTTGCTCAATATTGTGTATGGTGCTTTTTCCCTGTGCCGAAAGTGCCGCAATAAGCAAAGAAACTCCGGCTCGAATATCGGGTGATGACATTTCAATTCCTCGTAAGGCATTTTGTCTTCCAAGCCCAATTACTGTGGCACGGTGTGGGTCGCAGAGAATTATTTGTGCTCCCATATCAATCAGTTTATCTACAAAGAACAGTCTGCTTTCAAACATTTTTTGATGAATTAATACGCTTCCTTTTGCTTGTGTAGCAACCACTAACACAATGCTTAATAAATCGGGGGTAAATCCGGGCCATGGAGCATCGGCAATGGTAAGTATCGATCCATCTATAAATGTTTCTATTTCGTACACTTCTTGCGAAGGAACATAAATATCATCTCCTTTCCGTTCAAGTTGTATGCCAAGTTTTTTAAATATAGAAGGAATAACCCCTAAATTATTCCAGGAAACATTTTTAATGGTAAGTTCCGACTGAGTCATTGCGGCTAAGCCAATAAAGCTTCCAATCTCAATCATATCGGGCAAAATAGTGTGTTCGCAGCCTTTTAGTTCTTTTACTCCCTCAATAGTAAGCAGATTAGAACCTACCCCCGAAATTTGGGCTCCCATAAGGTTAAGCATTTTACAGAGTTGCTGTAAATAAGGTTCGCAGGCAGCATTATAAATCGTAGTAATACCTTCGGCTAATACAGCTGCCATTACAATGTTTGCGGTACCGGTAACAGAAGCTTCATCGAGTAGCATGTAACAACCTTTCAGGCTTTTTGCTTCCATACGGTAAAAACTGCTGTTGGCATCGTAATGAAAAGTAGCTCCCAGTTTTTCGAATCCTAAAAAGTGGGTGTCGAGTCTTCTTCGGCCAATTTTATCGCCTCCGGGACGTGGCATAAATCCTATGCCAAAGCGGGCTAAAATCGGACCTAATATCATTACGGAGCCTCGTAATGCCGATGCTTTTTTTCTAAATTCATCGGATTGCAAAAAATCTATATTTACTTCATCGGAGGTAAAAGCGTAATCGTTGTTGTTTATTTTTTCAACTTTAACTCCAATATCACCCAAAAGAGTAATTAGTTTATTTACATCAATAATATCAGGCACATTTTTAACAATGCATTTTTGAGGTGTAAGTAAAACAGCACATAAAATTTGCAATGCTTCGTTTTTGGCCCCCTGAGGTTGTATTTCGCCTTTTAGTTTATTAGGTCCATCGATTATGAAAGTTCCCATACTTTTTAATTTTTATGCGAAAATTAGACAAGTATATACTAAAATTTCAAAAACATTTATATATGTTTTAACAGGTAGTTGGGGAAAACCTGTACAGCTCTATTTGTTGTGAAAAAGCAGATGATTTTGAGAGAGAAAAGTGATTAATATTTTTTTCTCATTTTGTTTTTTTTCTGCCCGTTTTTTTTCTTTTTGTTGTTTTGGTGCGAAGGAGTGTTCAAGTTATTGCGATAAATAATTTCGTTGGTAGAATCTAACTGAAAGGTTTCTTTTGTTTTTAATTTATTTTCGGAGAGCAATTTCAGTTCTTCTAGTATCACGTTATCATTCACTGAATCACGATTCCATGTGAGATAAAATTTTTTCATTAAATTGGCTATGGCTTCTACAAACGCATTTCTTTCATCTCCTTCTTCCGTATCCGAAGCTTTTTTTATAAGAGCTTCCACTGTTTTTCCGTAATGTTTAAACTTTATACGTTTTTGAGGATAGCTCATTGGTTCTGGTTTTTCGTGTATTTTATCCGGATTTGGTTTTGGATATGGAGAATCTACATCGAGTTTAAAGTTTGAAATGATGAAAAGATGATCCCACAATTTATGAGTAAAATCGGCCACATCACGAAGATGGGGATTTAGTTGCCCCATTACATCAATAATGGCTTTTGCACAGCGGTTGCGTTCCTCTCGGTCTTCTATACTTATGCAATGATTTACCATAATGTGTATATGCCTCCCGTATTCGGGAATAATTAATTTTTCTCGTTGTGTGTTGTAGTCCATCAGTTTGAGTTTGCTTATTAAATCAATGTTTGGAATCGGATAGTAGGGTATGATGTGTAATTTCCGACCGACCACACAAAGTAAAGAAGAAAATTTCTTTTAGTCAATATTAATTGAGGGAATCAGTTTCTACAATGGTTAATCGGGCAAATTTTAGAAGCAACTGTTTGTTTCCAACAGATTCAAATTCTATAGTAGCTTTTTGGTTAGGCGAGGCTCCTTCTATGTTTAGCACTTTGCCCTTACCAAATTTTTCGTGGTGTACCTGCATTCCAATTTGAAGGTTTAAATCTTGTGCGGTAACGGTGCTTTTACTAATGGCACTGTTTAGTTTTACGAGGTTGCTTTTACTGGTTCGAACAACTGAGTTTTGTGCAGGTGTAGTAGCTATGTTGGTGGGGTGTTTAGTAAAAAAAGTTTCGTTATTTTTTTTATTTGCTTCATGCTTAGGCGAAATCTCTACATAGGTGGAGTCTAACTCTTCTAAAAATCGGCTAGGTTCGCATTGTGTAAGCTGCCCCCAACGGTAGCGGGTTAAAGCATAAGAAAGAGTTACCGATTTTTGTGCTCGTGTAAGGGCTACATAAAATAATCTTCTCTCTTCTTCTAAATCGGTTCTCGATTGGGTTGAAAGTTGTGAGGGAAAAAGACCATCTTCCAATCCTACAATATACACATGCCCAAATTCAAGACCTTTTGACATGTGTATGGTCATTAATGAAACCGTATTTTTATCCTCTTCACTTTCTTTATCGGCATCTGTAAGTAGTGCAATTTCTTGCATGTATTCGTCTAGCGTAGGTATTATTTCCGGATTTTCTTTTTGGGCATTTTCTACAAATTCTTTTAGTCCGTTTAGGAGTTCCACAATGTTTTCATATCTAGAAACTCCTTCGGGCGATGTATCGGAAAAAAGTTCTTTTAATATACCCGATGATTGTGCAATTTGATTACCCAACTCGTAAGCATTTTGAGTAAAAAGCAGCGTACTAAAACTTTTAATAGTGGTAATAAATTCGTTGATTTTTTGAATAAGGCCTGTATTAAAATCGTTTCTGAAGTGAGATGTTTTTGAAGCAATATCCCAAAGACTAACTTGATGTTGGTCGGCAAGAACCATTATTTTCTCAATGCTTGTTTTTCCTATTCCTCTTAATGGGTAATTGATAATTCGTTTAAATGATTCCTCATCATTAGGATTGATGACCAAGCGAAAGTAAGCCAAAAGATCTTTTATTTCTTTTCGCTGGTAAAAGGAAATACCTCCATAAATGCGGTATGGTATATTTCTTTTCCGAAGGGCCTCTTCGAAAGAACGCGATTGAGCATTGGTGCGGTATAAAATTGCAAAATCGCAAAAAGGTGCGTGTTCTGAAAGGTGTCTGCTATGTATGCCTGATGCAATAGTTTCTCCCTCTTCTTTATCAGTTAGTGTTTGGAAAACTTTTATTTTTTCGCCATTTTCGTTGTCTGTCCATACTTCCTTAGGAAGTTGTTCTTTATTAAATGTAATAATTCGGTTGGCCGTATTTACAATACTTTTGGTAGAACGATAGTTTTGCTCTAACTTAAATGTTTGTGCATCGGAATAATCTTTTTGGAAATTAAGAATATTCTGAATGTTGGCTCCCCTGAAGGCATAGATACTTTGTGCATCATCACCCACTACACAAATGTTTTGAAAGCGTGCTGCCAGTTTCTTTACAATCAGGTATTGCGAATAATTGGTGTCTTGGTACTCATCAACTAAAATATACTTGAATCGGCTTTGGTATTTGTATAATACTTCAGGAAAATCTCGTAGTAATACATTGGTTTTAAAAAGCAAATCGTCAAAATCCATGGCCGATGCTTTAAAACATCTTTGCTCGTATGCTAAATAAATTCGGCCTATTTCGGGCAAACGTCTTTGGGTATCTTCGGCTTGTATGTTTTTATCGTTTAGGTATGCAGTGGCCGAAATAAGGTTATTTTTAGCAGCCGAAATGCGGCTATAAACCATGTTTGTTTTGTATTGTTTATCGTCAAGATTAAATCCTTTAACGATGTCTTTCAGTAAGTTTTTTGAGTCATCGGTATTGTAAATGGAAAAGTTAGAAGGGTAGCCAATTTTTTCTGCTTCTGATCGTAGAATACGTGAAAAAACAGAGTGAAAAGTTCCCATCCACAAACTCTTTGCATCGCTCTCGCTCGTAATACGCACGATGCGCTCTTTCATCTCTTTTGCGGCCTTGTTTGTAAAGGTAAGGGCTAATATCTGAAAAGGGTCTACCCCTTGATTAATGAGGTGTGCGATTCTATAGGTGAGCACGCGTGTTTTACCCGAACCTGCTCCTGCAATTACCATTACAGGGCCTTCTGTATTTTCAACCGCTTTACGCTGCTCTTCGTTCAGCTCTTCTAAATAACTCATTGCACAAAAGTAAAATATTGCATCTTGCCCAAACCGTATGTGAATAAATTTTGACTTACCTTTTTCGAATTACAAGTAAGCCCACAAAAGTTAAAATTCCATTTAAAATAAGCAGTTCAAATCCAAATTTATATCCGCCAAACCAGGTTTCGGAATAATGATTCAACACATAACATAGAATGGGGGAAAGAATACAAAC
Source organism: Flavobacteriales bacterium (assembly GCA_013359255.1). Lineage (GTDB taxonomy): Bacteria > Bacteroidota > Bacteroidia > Flavobacteriales_E > Vicingaceae > BCD5. The sequence continues at coordinate 90,908 of JABWCF010000001.1, read as the reverse complement.
TACCGGCACCCATTTATCGTTTACCTGAAAGTGGGTTAGTAAACCATATGCATACAAACCAAGCAAAGGTCCGTAGGTATAGCCGGCAATGGTAAATAATTCTTTAATTACACTGTCGTTACTTAGTGCATGAAAAAGTAAAATACATAAAAACATAACCGCAGAAGTACCCATGTGCACCCGCTTCCGAATCTTTATCTGTTGATTTTCGGAAAAATGTTTTTCTATAGATAAAATATCAATACAAAACGAAGTGGTAAGAGCCGTTAGAGCAGAATCGGCACTGGAATAGGCTGCTGCAATTAATCCTAAAATAAAAATTACCCCTACCACATCTCCAAGGTATCCGCCCATAGCCAGCATGGGATATAGGTTGTCGCTTTTTTCGGGCAATGCAATTTGCATTTTTTCGCAATACAAATAAAGCAATGCACCTAAACATAGAAAAAGTAGATTTACAAACACCAACACCACACTAAACCACAACATATTTTTTTTTGCTTCTTTAATATTTTTACAACTAAGGTTTTTTTGCATCATATCTTGGTCTAGGCCGGTCATTGAAATAGCAATAAAAGCTCCACCTAAAAAGTGTTTCCAAAAATAGTTGGGCGAATGACTTTCCGTAAAGAAGAAAATTTGCGAATACTCGCTTTCTTTTATTTGAGCAAACACTTCCAACAATTCCCAGTTCAACTGCCGCCCTATTAGCAAAATGGTAAACACTACAGCAAGCAACATAAACAGTGTTTGTAAGGTATCTGTCCAAACAATGGTTTTTATTCCCCCTTTAAACGTATATAGCCAAATAAAAAAAATGGTAGCTACCACCGTAAACCAAAAAGGAATTCCCATGGTATCGAAAATAGTAAACTGTAAAACATTCGCCACTAAAAACATTCTAAAAGAAGCCCCTATGGTTCTTGATAAAAGAAAAAAAGAAGCTCCGGTTTTATAAGAGAAAAAACCAAAACGCTGTTCAAGGTAAGTGTAAATGGAGGTTAAATTTAAACGGTAATACAAAGGCATTAATACGGTGGCTATTACAACGTAGCCTAATAAGTAGCCTAAAACGGTTTGCATATACGCAAATTGCGTGGCTCCAACCCATCCGGGTATAGAAATAAAAGTTACCCCAGAAAGCGAAGCTCCTATCATACCAAAGGCTACCAAAAACCAGGGCGACTTTTTTGCCCCGATAAAAAAACTTTTATTATCGGCACCTTTTGCCGTAACAAACGAAATAATTACCAGCAAAAGAAAATACAACGCAATGATGAATAATATAAAAGAAGGCTGCATGAAACCGAAATTACTTAATTTTGAAAGCGAAAGTACAGAAATCTACCCAGTGGAAAAATTCCCTTCAAAAACCCTAGAAAAAGCTGTTGAGGTATTTTCCTCGTTGCCCGGTGTAGGCAAAAAAACGGCCCTTCGCTATGTGCTCCATTTATTAAAGGAAGATTCTGGCACAATAGAAAATTTCAGTGAAGTTTTACAAAACCTTTCGAATAACATACAACATTGCAAAAATTGTTTTAATATAAGCGACAACCCTGTTTGCGAAGTTTGCGCAAATCCAAAACGCGAACAAGAAGTAATTTGTGTAGTGCAAGATATCCGCGATGTGCTGGCCATAGAATCTACCATGCAATACAAAGGGGTGTACCATGTGCTGGGCGGCTTAATTTCACCTATTGATAGCGTTGGTCCAAACGATATTAAAATAAACGAACTGATACATCGCCTGCAAACCTCCAACATCAATGAAGTCATTATGGCGCTCAGTACTACAATGGAAGGAGACACAACCAATTTTTACTTGTTTAAAAAAATAAAAGATTTTCCGGTAAAAATAACTACCCTTGCCAGAGGAGTAGCTTTTGGCGATGAGTTGGAGTATACCGATGAAATTACATTGGCACGTTCCATTACCAACCGCGTTCCATACGAAAATACACTTGCTCGTTAAATCACACATGGACATATCGGTTATCATAGTAAGCTACAACGTAAAATATTTTTTATTCAACTGCCTGCATTCTGTTCAAAAAGCCATGCAGCAGGTTCAAGCAGAGGTATGGGTAATTGATAACCACTCTGACGATGATAGTATGGAAATGGTATCACACTATTTTCCGTTTGTAAATAGCATACAGAACAAAAAGAATGTTGGTTTTTCTAAAGCCAATAACCAAGGTATAGAAAAAGCTAAAGGAAAATACGTTTTATTACTGAACCCCGATACCATTATACAAGAAAACACGCTGAAAAAATGTTTTGATTTTATGGAAACCCATCCCGAAGCAGGAGGACTGGGTGTAAAAATGATTGACGGAAAGGGAAATTTTTTACCCGAATCGAAACGCGGATTACCCACACCCGATGTAGCTTTTTACAAAATTATCGGTTTAAGCAAACTGTTTCCATCATCAAAAAAGTTTAACCGCTATCATTTAGGGAATTTAAACCCAAACAAAACACACGAAGTAGAAATTCTTTCCGGAGCATTTATGTTTTTACGAATGGAAACTCTTCGAAAAACCGGATTACTCGATGAAATATTTTTTATGTACGGAGAAGACATCGATTTATCTTACCGCATATTAAAAGAAGGGTATAAAAATTATTATTTCCCACACACCTCCATTATACATTATAAAGGCGAAAGCACTAAAAAAAGTAGCATAAACTATGTACTGGTTTTTTATCGTGCTATGGAAATATTTGCAAAAAAACATTTTACGCAAAAAACAGCCGGATATTATTCCTTCTTTATTCAATTAGCCATTTGGTTAAGGGCCGGACTATCTATTCTTAAACGCTTGATTGAAAAATTTTTTCTGCCTGTTACAGATGGGATATTGGTTTTTCTTTTTACAAAAAACCTAACTTATTACTACGAACATTTGGTGCGATTTACACAAGGAGGGCACTTCCCTGCTGCAATTGTGAGCTATTCTCTGCTTTCTTTCACAGGCTTCGTTCTTCTTTTTTGTTTTTTTTCCGGAGTCTACGACAAACCCTATTCATACAAGAAACTATTTGCCGGAATTTGCTTATCTGGTATTTTTACCCTTATTACCTACTCATTACTTCCAGAAAATTTAAGGTTTTCCAGAGCTGTTATCTTTTTTTCAGCGTTGGGAACTCTGCTGCTTATTCCGCTTTACAGATACCTTCTTAGCAAACTTCAATTAATTAATATGCTCAGTACAGGCAAAAAAAGAATAGCCATGGTAGCTCCTGAAACAGAAGCAGAAAAGATTACCCATTTAATAAAACAAACCTACTATCCCAAAGAAAACATTTGCTACGTAAAACCACTAAATTACAATACTTCAGAAAATGCAAACGTAGAATATTCCGGAAATTTCAATCATCTGTTTGATTTAATAGAGATGTACCGTTTGAATGAAGTGATATTTTCGCCTGTAGAAACAAGTTATTCCGAAATCATAGCCACACTGCAAAAATTACCCTCGTTAAGAAATATTCATTTAAAAATTGCCTCTGAAAACAACCGCTTTATGGTGGGAAGCAATAGCATTGTATCGGCCGATGAGTATTTTTATTCCGATTTACAATCGGTACTTCACCCCGCAAAAATGCGAAGTAAAAGAATACTAGATATTTTTCTTTCTTCTATATTTCTTGTTTTTAGTCCTTTGCTATCAATAGCAACAGGCCATTTTAAAAATCTGCTAAAAAATATGTTACAGATACTTAGCGGAAATATTTCTTTTGTAGGACTATATCCGCTAAAATCCCTTCCGATTAAGAGCAAAATTAAAATCGGAATTCTTACTCCCATTGAGAACGAAATGTTACTAAATTTAAAAACTGAAGAAATAAACGAGGCCAATATAGCTTATGCAAGAAACTATTCTATTTTAAAAGATTTATTAATCATTCTTCAATCTTTAAATCAACTTAGCAAAAAGGTAAATTAGGCCACTCTTCGATTCGCATTGATTAAAACACTTTTTTACCCTACTTTTGTAACCCACAATAAAAAAGAAAATGGCACAAATAGAATTAATAATGCCCAAAATGGGTGAGAGTGTTGCCGAAGCCACTATTATTAAATGGCTAAAAAACGAAGGCGATACCATTGAACAAGAAGAATCGGTATTAGAGATAGCTACCGATAAAGTAGATTCCGAAATTCCTGCACCCGATGCCGGAATACTTATAAAAAAACTTTACAATGAGGGCGATGTGGTAAAAGTAGGTCAGGCTATTGCTATTATTGGCTCCGAAGGAACAACTCCCTCTGTAAAAAGCACTCCTATTGCCGAAATTACCCCTACAAATGATAAAACAGCCGATACAGAAAAATCAAAACCTCTTACCGAAAGTGGCCACAAAAGCATAACAGCCTCCTCTGCAACCGGAAGGTTTTATTCCCCGTTAGTACGCAGTATTGCGGCAAAAGAAGGTATAGATACAGCCGAACTAGATACGATAGATGGCTCAGGAAAAGAAGGAAGGGTTACAAAACAAGATCTCTTAGCCTATTTGCCAAACCGTGGCACAAACACTATTAAAATCAACCCAACTCAAATACAAGAGCAAACAGTAAAACCCACAACCTCCGCTTCTGCCCAACAAGTTAAGGATTTCAGTATCAAAAAGCCCGATATTACCATAAATCCGGGCGATGAAATTATAGAAATGGATCGTATGCGTAAGCTCATTGCAGAACACATGGTAATGAGCAAACATGTATCTCCACACGTAACCTCTTTTATTGAAGTAGATGTTACCAATATGGTAATGTGGAGAGAAAATGTAAAAAATGCATTTCAAAAAAGAGAAAACGAAAAAATAACATTTACTCCACTCTTTATTGAGGCCATTGTAAAAGCCATTAAAGACCTTCCACTAATAAATATATCGGTTGACGGAGATAAAATAATAAAACGAAAGAGAATTAATATAGGCATGGCAACCGCATTGCCTTCCGGAAATTTAATTGTGCCAGTAGTAAAAGATGCCGACCAAAAAAATTTAATTGGACTTACAAAAGCTGTAAACGACCTATCTACCCGTGCCAGAAATAATAAACTGCAACCCGATGAAATTCAAGGAGGCACTTTTACTCTTACCAATGTAGGAACTTTTGGAAACGTAATGGGCACTCCCATAATCAATCAGCCTCAGGTAGCTATCATGGCCACCGGAGCCATTCGCAAAAAACCAGCTGTAATTGAAACTCCTTTCGGAGACACCATTGGAATCAGGCATATGATGTTTCTCTCCATGTCTTACGACCACCGTGTGGTTGACGGTTCTTTAGGAGGTTCTTTTATTAAAAAAGTAGCAGACTATATGGAAGCCTTTGATATAAACCGAGATTTTTAATACTCTATTCCAAACACACCTCGGCTATAGAATTTTTATTGAATAAATTGTTGAAAACAAATATATTTGCACCTTTATTAATACGGTGGTTATATTTACTTTAGCCATTTAATTTTAGCACGCAATGAAAAAGTATTTTTTATTCACATCGCTTCTCTTCTTAGAACTCTCTCTTTTCTCTCAAGATAAATTCAGAGAGCGGTTCTACGAAGCCAACACTATGATGGAAGAACGATACTACGAAGCGGCTCTCCCTATTTGGCTTAATCTTCTTGAACAACAACCAGATAATAATAACCTAAACTATAAAGTGGGGGTATGCTACATAAACACTGGAAACCAAAAAAGAAAAGCATTACAATACCTCGAAAAAGCGATACAAAATACCACCTCTAATTACGATATTTTTTCTCATACCGAGAAAAAAGCACCCGTTGAAACACATTACTACTACGCTCGTGCCCTACATCTAAATATGGAATTTGATAAAGCCATTGAACATTATAAAAATTTTAAAACCTACATAACCAAAAAACACTATTTATGGGATGAAACCGACATGGAAGTGAAACGAACCGAATATGCAAAAATAGCAGTAGCCAATCCAGTAAATCTTAAAGTACAAAATTTAGGTCCTAAAATCAATACCATATATCCCGAATACTCTCCGGTAATTTCTATTGATGAATCGGCTATTTACTTTACATCAAGAAGAGTACGTCCCGATAGTTCAAACGCAAATATTATAGACGAAGAAGATGGTTTGCCCTTCGAAGATATTTATGTTTCGTTCTTTGAGAAAGGCGAGTGGCAGGAACCCGAACTTCTTACTCTTAACAGCATGGGGCACGAAGCAACACTGAATATTACCATAGACGGAAATACCCTGCTTATTTATAAGGATGATAATGGAAATGGAGAACTGTACAAAAGTTTTTTTGACGGAGAAATGTGGAATACCCCAGAAAAGTTGAGTGCCAATGTAAACTCCACCTCTTACGAAACCCATGCTGCCCTATCACCCGATAATAGCATTCTTTACTTTGTTAGCGACCGCAAAGGCGGATTAGGAGGAAAAGATATTTATATGTGCAAAAAGCTTCCGAACGGAGAATGGGCTTTGGCTCAAAACTTAGGCCCTAACATCAATACTCTATACGATGAAGATGGAATTTTTCTTCACCCCGATGGAAAAACCCTTTATTTCAGCTCTCGCGGACATACTAGCATTGGTGGATACGACATTTTCTATTCTGAATTACAAGAAGATGGCTCATGGAGCACTCCCGCCAATATGGGCTACCCTGTAAACTCTACCGATGATGATATTTTCTTTGTTACTTCTGTAGATGGGAGAAGAGCTTATTATTCTTCCTTTCAAGATGGAGGGTACGGAGAAAAAGATATTTACATGATTACATTAATGGATGCCCCCGAAAAAGCACTTACCCTGCTAACCGGTATTATTACAGTTATAGGCATGGACAAACTACCCGAAGATGCATTAATAACCATTACAAATAACGAAACGGGCGAACTTATTGGAAAGTATAAACCCAGAGCAAGAGATGGTCGTTTTTCTATTATTTTACAACCCGGTAACGAATACCATATAAAATACGAAGCAGCAGGTTTTAGCGAAGAAGAAGATCTTTATATTCCTCCGGCATCGGCTTATCAGGAAATTGATAAAGCCATTGGTTTAAAACCCGTTGTTTTTGGAAGTTTGCCAAATAAAGATAAAGATACCACTAAAGACAAGGATACAGGGAAAGATGTAACATCTAAAGATAAAGACATTTCTAAAGATAAGGATACGGGGAAAGATATTACTTCTAAAGATAACAATAAGGATAAGGACACCGGAAAAGACCTAACTTCTAAAGACAAAAATACAGGGAAAGATACAAGCAAGGATAAAGATGGTACTGTGAAAGATCAGAATACAGACAAGAACACCACCACAGACAATAAGGAAATAGATAAGTCTAAAGTGATTTTCCAAAAATACTTTGGCTACAATGTTAAGGATATAAATAAAACCGATAAACTGTATGCCGATTTTATAAACAAGCTGACACAAGTTATTGAAAAGGAAGGTTCCGTTAAAATCAATATCGAATCTAGTGCTTCGAAAGTACCCACTAAAACATTTGTAACCAACGAAAATTTAGCCGAGAAAAGGGCTCTGGAAGCAAAACTACTCCTCTTTATTAGCCTTAAAGAAAAAGGCATAAAAAGCGATCAGGTTATCATAAATAATATTGTTCATTTAGTACAAGGGCCCGAATACATCAACGATGCCGGAAATCAAAAGAAATATCAAAAATTTCAGTACGTTAAACTTACCATAGAATAACTTTTTGCTTCAGCCCTTTTCAATAAATATTTTTCTAAAAGACAAACGAGCATTAATAATGCTCGTTTGTCTTTTACTCCAATTTAATGTTTCTATTGCCCAACAAGAAAAAAAAATACTTCACAAAGCACAAAAGGCTTCCTATTACCAAGATTTCGAACTATCCAAAAAATATTACTCGGAATTACTCTCTTTGCAACCCGAAAATGCACAATACTTGCTTCAAGCAGGAATCGTTTACTGGGAATCAGATGTAAACAAAGACAGTACTCTGTATTTTTTGGAAAAAGCCTTAAAGTATCCTCAAAAAGACACACAGCCCGAACTTTTTTTATATCTGGCAAAGGCTCAACACTACTGTGAAAAATTTGATGATGCTATTCAATCTGCAAAACATTTCGAAACATTCATAAATCTAAATACTAATGATGGCAGAGAATTAGTATCGCAAATGAATCAACTGGTAAATTACACAGAGAATGCGAAACAACTTTTTCCCCTTTCTTCACTTAAACCCTTTTTGCTAAACAAAGACGTTAACAGCCTCTTTAACGACTATGCCCCCGTGTATTTAAAAGCCGATTCTGTCATTGTATTCACCTCCAGAAGACCTGCAAATAGTAAGAAAAAAGGACCTGATGGACTTTTCTATGAAAACATTTTAATAGCCAAAAAAAATGCAAACGCATGGAATTTGATAACTTCTCCAAACGAAATAAAAAATTACTTACCAACGAACCTCAACACAAAAAAACACAGTTCGGCCTTAACCTATTTCAATCATAAAAAAACATTTTATTTTTACAAAAAAGACCAAATATGGCTCTCTGAATTAGAAAACAATGAATGGAAAAAACCAGTAAAACTGGCAAAAAATATTAATTCAAGTAAATTTAATGTGCCTAGTGTTTGTTTCAGTGCCGATGGAAATACGCTGTTCTTTGTGGCCAACAGAAAAAACGGAATAGGAGGTAAAGATGTATACACTTCTACCAAAAATACAAAAGGGGAATGGAGCGAACCTATTTTACTCAATAATAACATCAACAGCCCACTAGACGAAGAAGCCCCGTTTCTATCCGAAGATGGCAAATGGCTCTATTTTTCGTCTAAAGGAAATAACTCGATTGGAGGCTACGATATTTTTGTTTCTAAATTTGAAAACAACCAATGGCAGAAAGCTGAAAATTTGGGCAAACCCTTTAACTCTCCTGCCGATGATATTTACTTTTCAATAAATGAAAAGGAGCAAACCGGCTTCTTTTCTTCAAATCGAAAGGGAGGGTACGGAGGCATGGATAATTATGCCTTCGGCAAAGAATGTGAAAATATAAATCAACTTCTTATATCGGGTATTGTTTTACCTAAAACCACTAATCCATCTGCTATTTCAGCAGAACTGCATAACGATAAAAATCAGTTTGTTCAAAAAATAAACATCGATTCCTTTGGTCGATTTTCTTTTCCGGTATACACCGAAAAAAAATATACCCTAACTATTGCTACGGATAAAACCCAACACACCCAACTTGTGGTTATACCCAAACCATGTAATCTATTCAACCCCTACCTTGAAATAGAAATTAATTATTCACCCGTAAACGATAGTACTTCAGAGGAAAACATTTCTTTGAGAACATCGCTAACCGATTTAAATGCCTATACAGTGCAAGAACCAGACAGTTCGCAACTGAAGAGTATTGCACAAGTCAAATTCTCGGGTTTCCCATTAAGCATTATCAAAACTCAATTTCACACTGAATTAAGAAACCATTTTATTTTAAATTCAATAGATGCAGCAAATGCAAACAATCAAATAAGCAAAACCAAATCGTCTCAACTTTTAGCGAACAGACCAGACAAAACAGAAGGCCACACCATTCCTTCGCAAATAGAATTTATCCATTATTTCGGCTATAACGAAAAAAATTTAGAACAAACCCAAAAAGAGTACACGCTGTTTATTGAAAAAGTACTAAAACACATTGCTACATATGGAAATATTCATATATCTATTGAAGCAAGTGCATCAAAAGTTCCAACCAAAACATTCATCAGCAACCAAAACCTAGCCGAAAAAAGAGCCTTGGAAGCGAAACTGCTATTGTTTGAAACTCTTAAACAAAAAGGCATAAACAGCAGTGCTGTAAAAATTAAAAGGATCACACCTCTACTGCAAGGTCCAAGCTACGCCAATGATGCAGAAAACACAACAAAGTATAGAAATTTTCAATATGTTCGTCTAAAAATTGAGTAGCAATTAGTTAGAAATTTTCTCTTTGTATTTTTATCTCCTATTTTACAAATAGTGAATCTAAATGCTGCAGATTTCTTACATTTGGAAGTTTGGTACTCGTTTTGATTATACTAAAAACAGTACCTTCGGATTGACGAAATGAAAAAACTTGCCTACATATTACTTTTTACTGTACCTCTTTTTTCTATTGCACAGAAGTACGACCCGGAAAGTGCAAAAGAACATTTTAAACACAACAACTTTAGTGCGGCACTTACCGATTATATTAAATGCATAAAGTTTGAGCCCGAAAATCCCGACTTTCATTTTAAAGCAGGATACTGCGTTCTGCATTTAGCTGTTGACAAAAAACAGGCTCTCCCCTTTTTAGAAAAAGCCGTATCCTTACCCAAGGTGGACCCTGAAGCACTTTACTATATGGGATTGGCATATCATATCAATCACGAATTCGATAAAGCCGCTGAATTTTACCTCAAATACAAAGCCTTAAATAAAGGAGAAAATCAAAAACAAGCAGAAAGGCAACTGATGATGTTGGAAAACGCCCGAAAATTAACAGCAGCTCCGGTAGATGTTAGTTTTCAAAATTTAGGTGCCACCATAAATTCTCCCTTCCCCGACTACTACCCCTACATTACCCCCAACGAATCGTACATTATTTTTACATCACGCAGAAAAGGAAAAGGCAGTAAAGAATTTGATGGTTATTATCCTTCCGATATTTACGAATCGAAAGTTACAAACGGAGAATTTGAAAGTGCTAAATTATTGGGCACTATTAATGGCCCCTTCGATGAACAAGCCGTGGGTCTCTCTTTCGATGCGAATACCTTATTTCTTTATATTGATAACATTGAAGAGTATGGAGATATTTTCGAATCGAACAAAAAAAATAACAAATACAGCAAACCCCTTAAAATGGGCGAAAATGTAAACTCGAAAGACTTCGAAAGTTCTGCCTCTATTTCGGCCGAAGGGAATACCCTGTTCTTTTCAAGCAACCGTAAAGGTGGGCAAGGAGGAAAAGACATTTGGATGACACGTAAATTACCCACCGGAGAATGGGCCTTGCCGCAAAATTTAGGCTCCAACATCAACACGGAATACGATGAAGACTTTCCAAATCTTTTTTACGATGGAAAAACTCTTTATTACTCATCAAACGGAAGAAACAGTATTGGAGGATACGATTTATTCAAAAGCGAATGGGATTCCGAAAACAACGAATGGTCGTTTCCGGAAAATATTGGTTACCCTATTAATACCTGCGATGATAACATGGTTATTACTTTTACCGATGACCAGCGCCATGCCTACGTTTCTATGTGGAGAGAAGATACGCAAGGCGATTTAGATATTTACCGCGTAACCTTTAACGAATTAGACGAAAAACAAACTATTTATAAGTCTAAACTCATCAATGCAACCTCTAAAGAATTTATAAAAAATGCATTTATTACCGTTACCGATAACCGCACCATGAAAGAGGTAGGACAATATATACCCAACCAAAAAAACGGATCATTTGTAATGATTCTTAAGCCGGGAAGCTATCAAATAAATATAGATGCACCCGGGTATACCACTATTAAAAAGGATATTCTCATTAAAGGAAAAAGCGATTTTGAAGAAATGATTAACGAAGATTTTGAACTCACCAAACAATGAAACTAAACCTAAATAAACCCATCTGCTTTTTCGATTTAGAAACTACGGGCGTTAATGTTGGAACAGATCGAATAGTAGAAATTTCTATACTTAAAATAAATCCAAATCAAACCGAAGAAACATACACCCGAAGAATAAACCCCGAAATTCCCATACCCCAAACCGCATCTATGGTTCATGGAATATATAACGATGACGTAAAAAATGAACCCACCTTTCAGCAATTAGCAAAAGAAATTTCAACCTTTATTGGAAATGCCGATTTAGCCGGGTTCAACTCCAATAAATTTGATATACCCCTACTGGTTGAAGAAATGCTGAGAGTAGGAATCGATTTCGATTTAACCAACCGAAAGCTCATTGATATTCAAAATATTTTTCATAAAATGGAACAACGCAACTTAGCTGCGGCCTACAAATTTTATTGTGAAAAAGATTTGATAAACGCCCACAGTGCCGAAGCCGATATTAAAGCTACGTACGAAATTTTACAGGCACAACTCGAACGGTACAACGAACTAAAAAACGACATTTCTTTTCTTCATGATTTTTGCGAAAGAAGTAAAAATGCTGATTTAGCCGGAAGAATTATTTACAACGATTCGCAACAAGAAATTTTTAACTTTGGCAAACACAAAGGAAAATTAGTAGAAGAAGTGCTGAAAAAAGAGCCCTCTTATTACAATTGGATGATGGACGGAGATTTTCCTCTTTACACCAAAAAAGTATTAACCACTATTCGTTTACGATCATTAAATTCTAAAAGCAACTGATTTGAAAATAATTTGTATTGGCCGCAACTACATCGATCACGCCAAAGAACTTAATAACCCCATTCCAAAAGAACCGGTTTTTTTCTTAAAACCCGAAACAGCACTCCTCCCAAAACGCACTCCTTTTTTTATTCCCGAATTCTCTGAGGAGATTCACCACGAAATAGAACTTGTACTAAGAATACATAAACCCGGAAAAAATATTTCTGAAAAATTTGCATCACGCTACTACAACCAGATAGGCATTGGAATAGATTTCACCGCCCGCGATATTCAACAGCAATGCAAAGAAAAAGGCCTTCCTTGGGAAAAAGCAAAAGCATTCGACCACTCAGCTCCGGTAAGCCACTTTATACCGATTACTGAAATTAAAAATTTAAATAACATACATTTTAGACTCGATATAAACGGAAAAACAGTTCAAACAGGAAATAGCAGCGATATGATTTTTAATTTCGATAAAATAGTTTCCTTTGTTTCACATTTTATTACTCTTAAAATTGGCGACTTAATTTTTACAGGAACGCCACAGGGAGTTGGATCTGTTAAGGTTGGCGATAAATTAGAATGCTTTTTGGAAGGAGTAAAATTGCTATCCTTCAACATAAAATAACTTTCGCCTATTTTCTTTTTTGAAGTTTTAAAACCTGACCGGTTTTAGGTTGTGTGCCCCTAACCATGTTGTTGTATTTGTACAGTTTCTTAAGTTTTACTCCGTGTTTTTGTGAAATTTCCCACATATTTTCATTCTGCAATACCGTATAGGAATCTATTTCGGCTTTGTTTCTTTTAGGTTGTAAATAGATTACCTGGCCGCTGGTTAATGGCTCCCCCCTATTAATATCATTGTACCTATATATTTGCCATGGAGCCATATCAAACTCTTTAGCAATTTTTTCGGGAGTATCCGCACTTTTGCAAATTGTTGATTTTATTCTATTCTTAATACTTATATTATGTATTCCAACGGTTGTAATGCTTTTCTCTTTGTGCTCTTTTTTATGCACAAACTCTTTATGCGGAGCCTTTCCAAACGTATCAAATTGATACAAATTATAATCTTCTATTAGTTTTATAAGCAAATCGGCATACTTCGGATTGGTGGCATATCCTGCTTTTTTTAATCCATTAGCCCAACCTTTATAATCTGTAATTTTTAATTCGAAGAGTTCGGCATACCGCTGTCGGGAGGTTAAAAAATCCGAATGGTCTTTGTAGGATTCGTAAGCCGATTCGTATTTTCGGAAACACTCATTTTTTTCATCATCATCCATAAAAAAAGTTTCACCATTCCAGTTGTTATGGCATTTTATACCAAAATGATTGTTGGCATATTTCGCCAATACACTGTTTCCATCACCCGATTCTAATATGCCCTGAGCCAAGGTAATAGAAGCAGGTATGCCTACTCTGTGCATTTCTTTTATTGCCTCATCTTTAAATGTTTCGATGTAATCTTTACGTAATATACGAAATTCAGCAGGCTGAGCTTTTAGTAATAAAGGAGTGAATAAAAGCAAGAACACGCAGGAATTCGTATTTTTAAGAGTAATTAACATCTGTTTATATTTTTTTAAACAAGAACTGTGCAAATTTACAAAGACTTACAAGAGTTGTTTATTGGCCATACACATTTTATTAACAGTCTCTTTTGAATTCATTGGCAATGCGATGCTCAAAACCTGTATTCCCTTGTAAACCTCCGGTATGCACTGCCACAATCTCCGAGGCCGGAGGGAAATAATCCTTGCTTATTAAATCCATTACTCCATACAACATTTTGGAAGTATATACATAGTCTAAAGGAATAGAATATTTATCAGAAAACTCTTTTGCAAATAAGTAAAGAGATTTAGGCAATTTGGCATAACCACCAAAGTGATAATCGTACGAAAAAAATACACGTTCTTTCTGCACCTCATCAATACCATATTGCACTAGCATTTTTTCGAAATACCCTAGGGCCTTTAAGGAAGAAATACCTACTACCTTTTGTTTACCTCTGCACCCTTTAAGTATTCCGGCTACCGTAGAGCCAGTTCCGCAAGCACAGCAAATGTGTGTTGCAGAAGCAGGAATATAAGCCACTATTTCTTCACAACCTTTCACACCCAATAAATTACTACCTCCTTCCGGAATAACATACAATTCTTGTAAATTGAACTCCTTTTGTAAATACAAATTCAATTTATCTTTTTCACGAAACAAACTTCGAGAAACAAAGTGCAAGTGCATCCCTAATTCTTTTGCTTGTATTAAAGTAGAATTACGTACTTCTTCTCCGCGAATAATTCCAATTGTATTTATGTGGTACAACTTTCCGGCACAAGCTGTAGCCGCAATATGGTTAGAATAGGCACCGCCAAAGGTTAAAAGCCCACTTAATTTATGCTGCTTTATATGTTCTAAATTATATTTCAACTTAAACCATTTATTGCCCGAAATTTCAGGGTGAACCATGTCGATACGTAAAATTTTTAACGAAACCTGTTTCTTATCGGTTAGGTCTGTTTCTATTTTTTGTATGGGAATATTTTGAAGCATATTTTATACAAAAGAACAGAATACATTTATGTAATTTTACACCAATGGAAAAACCACTCCCTTCTCCACATCTCTTAAACTTAAGTAAAGAAGATTTCTATTATTCTGAGGAAGGGTATATTGTTTTTACCGAAACTTATTTGCAAAAACGAGGATACTGCTGTAAAAACAGTTGTAAACACTGTCCTTACGGATTTAATAACAAAAAAAATATTTTGCAGAAAAAATAAAAAACATCTTATTCTCCTATGCCTAATTCGAAAAAAATAAAAAAACAACATCCTCTTTTTACAAATACTAATTTCCGAAAACTGATTTTACAAGGAATTCCCGATAAATTACCTCAGCCTAAACCGTACAATCCTGAAATTAACCATGCCCCTAAACGAAAATCCATCTTAAATAAAGAGGAAAAAATATTAGCAATAAAAAATGCCCTTCGGTATTTTCCAAAAAAATTTCATGCCATATTGGCAAAAGAATTCTACGAAGAATTACAAAAATACGGACGCATTTATATGTACCGTTTTCGCCCCGATTATAAAATATACGCTCGCCCAATTAAGGAGTATCCGGGCAAAATCCTGCAAGCAAAAGCCATTATGCACATGCTAAGTAATAATTTAGATTATGCGGTAGCCCAGCATCCGCACGAATTAATTACATACGGAGGCAATGGAGCTGTATTTCAAAATTGGGCTCAATACCTGCTTACAATGAAATATTTGGCCACTATGAGCGATGAACAAACCTTGGTGTTATACAGCGGACATCCTATGGGTCTGTTTCCATCGCACAAAGACGCACCCCGCGTAGTAGTTACTAATGGAATGATGATTCCGAATTACAGTAAACCCGATGATTGGGAAAAATACAATGCCCTCGGAGTTACACAATACGGGCAAATGACAGCGGGTTCGTTCATGTATATTGGGCCACAAGGAATTGTGCATGGAACCACTATTACCATAATGAATGCGGCAAGAAAAAAATTTAATGGCAACATTCCTAAAGGAACCTTATTTGTTACAGCCGGATTAGGCGGCATGAGCGGAGCACAGCCCAAGGCTGCACACATTGCAGGATTAGTAAGTATTACCGCAGAAATAAATCCAAAGGCCACCCAAAAACGCTACGAACAAGGTTGGGTAGATGAGGTACATAATGATTTAAACACTCTGATTTCAAGTGCCGAAAATGCAAGAAAAAAAGGTCAAACCATTTCGTATGCTTACAATGGAAACGTAGTAGATTTATGGGAAGCCTTGGCAAAAAGAAATATTAAAGTAGATTTAGGCAGCGATCAAACTTCCCTACATAATCCATGGGCTGGTGGCTACTACCCTTCGGGCTATAGTTATGAAGAAAGTAACCGAATGATGGCGGAAGAACCCGAGCAATTCAAAAAAGAAGTGCAAAAAACTTTACGAAAACATGCCGATGCAATTAATAGACTAAGCAAAAAAGGAATGTATTTTTTCGACTACGGAAATGCGTTTTTATTAGAAGCCGCACGTGCCGGTGCTGATGTAAAAGGAACAAATAAAGAATTCAAATACCCATCCTATGTGCAAGACATTTTAGGACCTATGTGTTTCGACTATGGATTTGGACCATTCCGCTGGGTATGTACGAGTGCCAATCCAAAAGATTTAGAAACTACCGACAAAATTGCACTAAACGTATTGAATGAAATAAACAAAAAAGCCCCTAAAGAAATAAAACAACAGTTGCAAGATAACATTATCTGGATTCACAACGCACAAAAAAATAAATTAGTAGTAGGCTCACAAGCCCGCATTTTATATGCCGATTCCGAAGGAAGAATTAAAATAGCACTGGCATTTAACGAAGCTATTAAAAAAAGAAAAATTTCTGCACCGATAGTTTTAGGCAGAGACCATCATGACGTTTCAGGAACTGACTCTCCATATAGAGAAACCAGTAACATCTACGATGGTTCTCGCTTTACGGCAGATATGGCGGTACATAATTTTGTAGGCGATGCCTTTAGAGGTGCTACCTGGATTAGTCTGCATAATGGTGGAGGAGTTGGTTGGGGCGAAGTTATAAACGGAGGTTTTGGATTAGTGTTAGACGGAAGTAAGACTGCCGAACAAAAACTTAAATCAATGCTTTTTTGGGATGTAAACAACGGCATTGCTCGAAGAGCGTGGGCACGAAATAAGGAAGCCCTTTTTGCCATTGAAAGAGAAATGAAAAAAAGCAAATCACTCAAAGTAACCATTCCAAACTTGGTTGACGACTTACTGCTGAAGAATTTAATTTGAAAAAAATAATTACTAAAACAGCCGAGTTCTCTCTTGATAAAAGAGGTTTCCTAAAAATTGTATTTTTAAACAATACCGAAGATATTGACGAATCTGAAGTAAACATACACATAAAAGCTGCAGGCGAAATTGCGGGTTATTCTAAATTGGCTGTACTAGCCGATGTAAGATTAGGCTCTCACTCTATTGATAAAAAAGCAAAGGAAATGATTGCAACCTATAATATGAAAAAAGCAGAAGCCATCATCATAAACTCGTTAGCCCACAGAATAATTGGCAACTTTTATCTGAAATTATCGAAGAGAATGAATAAAAATTTTCCTGTAAAATTATTCTTAAACGAAAAAGAAGCCATTCAGTGGCTCTTAACTTACGTTTAAGTTTTCTTTCTCAATTTATCTAATTCATTCCACCTTTTCGGTGGCACATTTTCCAACGCATTAAACTGTCCCGCTCCTTTTAACCATTCACCACCATCAATAACCACAACCTCTCCATTTATATATGCCGAATAATCGGAAATTAAATACGCTGCTAAGTTGGCTAATTCCTGAAGTTCACCAACTCGCCCCAATGGCACTCGCCTGACAGGGTTAAATTGCTCGGTTAACTCTCCGGGTAATAGTCTGCTCCACGCTCCTTCTGTTGGAAAAGGCCCGGGAGCTATTGCATTACTGCGAATGTTATATTTTGCCCATTCTACCGCTAAAGAACGGGTTAATGCCAACACTCCGGCTTTTGCACATGCCGAAGGCACAACATAGCCCGAACCCGTGAAGGCGTACGTAGTAACAATATTTAATACAGTACCTCCTACTTTTTGAGCTATCCAATGCTTTCCGGCAGCCAACGTAAAATTACTTGTTCCTTTTAGTACAATATCTACAATGGTATTAAAAGCCTTGTAAGAAAGTTTTTCCGTTGGACTCGCAAAATTACCGGCTGCATTGTTTACCAACACATGAAATTCGCCAAATTTTTCTACGGTTTGTTTTAGTACATTTTCTACCTGAACCTCATCTCGCACATCGCAGGATAATGGCAAAATGCATCCTCCAATTTCTTTCTCTAATTCTGAGGCCGTATTATTTAACACTTCCATGTTACGACTTGTAATAACCACAGATGCTCCTAATTTTAAAAAATAGGCCGACATGGATTTACCCAACCCTGTTCCTCCTCCGGTTACAATAACCACTTTTCCTTTTAGTGAATTTTCCTTTAACATACCCTCCGTATTTTTCATAATTCGAATTTTATTTCAACTGTTACTCTTTGTTATACATTAAATGGAAATTACGAATAATAACCGGGTGATTGTATGTGTGTAGAAGAGCCATACTATTATAATTGTATATTCTCAGCACATTTGATGATACCACATACACGTTGTTCGATAACTCGTCAAAGCGAATTAAATTGGGGTTTATTGAATTTATATAAGGCAACAATGTGTTCGAAGGCAAGTTGTAACTACGAATATCATTTGCAATTCCTACTAAGTAATTTTCATTACCGGTAGCTGCAGCACATTTAATATTTTCGCCAATTAGTGTTTTTTGAGAATAGAGCTGGTTATGCTCAATGTTATAAACCCAAATTTTACCGTTTGTCCCTTCATTGGCAAACACGAGTACCTCATTACTGTTTATTTCAAACATAGCCACAATATTACCCTGCAAGGTTAATTGTTGCCGAAGAGCACTACTTGCATTATAATAGGCTGCTATTTGAATTCCCTGCCCTATAATTTGTTTTTGTTCTGTAATTAAATGGTTGGTTGTATGCAAAATATTTCCGGGTTTATATCCTTGTGGTGAGGCGAAAGCATATTCAATATTTCCATACTTATTATACGCCCTTACAACACCTTGCGTAAAACCCACGTATAAAGAACGATTGGCATAATGCATTTCTTCAAAAAATAAATTTGGGAAAGAAGCCCCAAAGGGTACGTGCCATTGTTCGCTTGCATCGGCAACATTCAGAGCAAGTAAATTTCCTGTATTTTTACCCATTACATGAATAAACTGCCCATACAAATTTTCGGATGAAGCCCCATAATCAGAAACTATAGATTTAAATGCCGAAATCACATTCTGATTATCCATGTAATCGATATTCACATTACTGCCGGAAGTAGAAATAATAAAAGCGCCCGTTCTAATTTTGCTTGCTTCTCCAATAGAGATATTAATATACTCTGAACTGCTTGAATTGCCATCGGAAGCAGTAATTCTGAAATAATAAGTCCCGCTTTCCAAATACAAATCATTCAAATGATAAAGAGCATTTAGTTTATACTCCGATTGATTGGGAGTGAAGTTTAAAGAGTGAAGCACCTGTTTATTATTATCGTACTTAAAAAGCGATACCTTAACCGATTTTACCAACATATTGTCAGATATCAGAGCACTTATCCGAACCGTATCAAAGGCATTAAAACTTTGGTTTTCATAAGGACTTCCTACGGTAACAGACGGTGCAGGATCAATATACTTCTTTCTACAGCCAAACAATAAAAAAATTATACACAAAAGAAGAATTACTTTTTTCATATTCGTAAATTTACTAAATGAGAATTAAAAAACGAATACTTACAACATTTATACCACTTATTCGTTGTTAACTACATGTTAATTGATGTGTATATAGATTAATAAAACACCGATTTCGCAATATATTTATACCTTACTTTTGCAAGATGAATGAATTTAAAAATATAGGTAACAGAGAACGAAAAAGAGCAAAACCCCCTGTTACATTTGACATGCTGGAACACGGAAAACTTCCGCCACAAGCCCTAGATTTAGAGGAGGCTGTTCTTGGCTCAATACTATTGGAGCGGGAAGCATTAAATACTGTGGTAGATATACTGCAAGCCGAGAGTTTCTATAAAGACTCGCACAAAATTATTTACGAAGCGATTCATAACCTATTCAAGAGAAGCGAACCAATCGATATCCTTACCGTAACCCAAGAGCTAAAAAAAACAGGGTATTTAGAAGCCATTGGAGGAGCCTATTACATCACACAACTTACCAATCGAGTTGCTTCTTCTGCAAATGTTGAATTTCATGCCAGAATTATTTCTCAAAAATATATTCAACGGGAATTAATAAAAATTTCATCAGAAATTATACGAGATGCATACGATGAAACCACCGATGTGCTAGAACTTATGGATAATGCAGAAACAAAATTATTTTCTGTTACAGAGGGGAACATAAGTAAAACCTTTTTAAATATGCCTGCGTTAATATTACAGGCGATAAAACAAATTGAAGCCGCTAAAAGTAATGAAAGTAATATTGTGGGTGTTCCTTCCGGCTTTACGGCTCTAGACAGGGTTACTTCGGGATGGCAACCCTCCGATTTAATTATTATTGCAGCCCGTCCGGCAATGGGTAAAACAGCTTTTGTTCTTTCATTAGTCAGAAATATTTCGGTTCAGTTTGGAAAACCAGCTGCTATTTTTTCCTTGGAAATGTCCTCCTTACAATTGGTTACCCGCCTTATTTCTGCCGAATCAGAATTAACCTCAGAAAAACTGAGAAGCGGCAATTTAGCGGCTCATGAAATGGAACAACTTCACGCAAAAATAGGAGGGCTTTCCGAAGCTCCTATTTTTATTGACGATACACCCGCACTTTCTATTTTTGAGTTGAGAGCCAAAGCTCGAAGATTGAAAGCTCAGGGCAAAATCGAAATTTTAATTGTAGATTATCTTCAATTGATGACGGTTGGTGGAGATAATAGGGGAAATCGTGAGCAGGAAATCAGTCAAATTTCCAGATCATTAAAAAGTATTGCCAAAGAATTAAATATTCCGGTTATTGCACTTTCTCAGTTAAACCGATCGGTAGAAAGCCGACAAGATAAAAAGCCCATCCTTTCCGATTTACGTGAATCGGGTTCCATAGAACAAGATGCCGATATGGTATTGTTTCTGCACCGCCCCGAATATTACGGACTAACAGAAGATGAGAATGGAAATCCAACACACGGGGTAGCCAATATTATTATTGCAAAACATCGCAACGGAGGCACAGGAACCATCAATGTAAAATTCATTAACCATTTGGCAAAATTTACAGATTTAGATTTCGAACCTTCCACAAATGCTGCAGCAGATGCATTCAGCCCAATGTCTCCTTCTACAAACTTTGATACCGATCACACCATCACCCGCCCATCAAAAATGAACGATGATTCTCTCAACGATGCTTTTTAAATGAAAACCATTAGCTCCATTCTCTTTTCGGTTTTTGTGTTGCAAATACATGCCGCCAGTATTTTAATTCCAATGGATTTGGCACAGAAAAACCATCTAAAAGCCTATGGAATAGCCTACTGGTTATTAGAAAGAGAAGTAGAAATTCATTGGTTACTTAATTATCGTGGAGGTAGCTTTTTAGTTCCTCAAATAAAATCGGTACAAGAAGAACTTTCAGTTAGAGGGGTAAGTTTTGAAATAATTGCCGATGCAAAAACAAGTGCCATTTTTGCCGAAATTGCCGACCCAGAGGTGAATATGGATGCTGTAAAACTAGAAAAGGCTCCAAAAGTTGCTGTATATTCACCCAAAAACAAACTCCCTTGGGATGATGCAGTTACCCTAGTTTTAACCTATGCCGAAATTCCCTACGATGTAGTGTATGACGAAGAAGTAATAACCGGCAAATTACCACTCTACGACTGGCTACACCTCCATCACGAAGATTTTACAGGCCAATACGGAAAATTTTATGCAGCTTATAAAAACACCGCATGGTATCAGGAAGAAGTTCGCACTAACGAAGAAATGGCTTCCAAGCTTGGTTTCCAAAAAGTGTCGCAAATGAAATTAGCCGTTGTAAAAAAAATTAAAGATTATATGGCCGGAGGAGGTTTTTTATTTGCTATGTGTTCCGGCACCGATAGCTACGATATTGCTCTTGCTGCCGAAGGCCTAGATATTTGCGAAAGCATGTATGACGGAGATGGAACAACCCCCAATTATAATTCAAAAATTGATTTAACAAAAACACTTTCCTTTCATAATTTCACTCTCATTACAAACCCTTTAGAATACGAATATTCTACCATAGATGCCACCATTGCTCACAACCGAATTCCAGAAAAAGCCGACAATTTTACCTTGTTTGATTTTTCAGCAAAATGGGATCCTGTTCCCACCATGCTTTGCCAAAACCATCAAACTGTAATAAACGGATTTATGGGGCAAACTACCGACTTTTACAAACAAACTATCAAACCAAATGTATTAGTTATGGGCGAGAACAAAGCATTAGGCACAGCACGTTATATACACGGAGAGTTAGGAAACGGGACTTGGACATTTTACGGAGGTCATGACCCTGAAGATTTTCAACACTTGGTAAATGACCCCCCTACCGATTTAAGCCTGCACCCTAACTCTCCTGGTTATCGCCTCATTCTAAATAATGTGCTTTTTCCTGCCGCCAAAAAGAAAAAGCAAAAAACATAAGCTTTCCTTAGTGCCTAAAGCAAAATCAGTATTCTTGCTTTTTATCATTTCTTTGTTTAACTTTATGGCAACTGAATTTAAACATCAACGTCTTTAAAGTATAACTAAAAAATATTGCCATGAACAAATTACTACTGTTGATTTTTAGTTTGATGCAATTTGTAACCCTATCAAACGCACAGCCAGGATGCCCTTTTATAGATGCCGGCCCCAACCAAAATATTGCTTGTAATGGTTCTGCTACTTTAAATGCTACTGTACTCGCGACCGGCCAAACTACCAGTTATGGTGTAACCTCTATTCCTTATAACCCTCCCTACCCTTTCAATTCAGGAACCCCCATTTTTGTTGGAATTGATGATATTTGGACGGGAATAATTAACCTGCCTTTTAATTTCTGCTTTTACGGAAGCAACTATTCCCAAATTGTGGTTGGGAGTAATGGTTTAATTTCTTTCGATTTAACTTATGCCAACGGATATTGCCCATGGTCTTTTACAGCTGCCGTTCCAAATGCTACATTACCATTAAACTCAATTTTTGGGGTTTATCATGATATAGATCCATCGGTATGTGGAAATGTTCGCTATGCTATTTTAGGAAATTACCCTTGCCGCACCTTTGTGGTTAGTTACGACCAAGTTTGCCATTTCGATTGCAATAACTTAAAGTCTACCACTCAGATAGTTCTTTACGAAACTACCAATGTGATTGAAGTATATGTTCAAAACAAACCTACATGTATTTCGTGGAACGATGGAAATGCACTTATTGGAATTCAAGATGCTGCAGGCACTACCGGTATTGCACCACCGGGAAGAAATACAGGACCTTGGAGTGCAAATAATGAGGCATGGAGATTTACTCCCAACGGCCCACCAAACTATGTAATCAATTGGTACGATAACGGTGTGCTTATTGGAACAGGGCCTACTATTACAGTTAGTCCAAGTTCTACTACCACCTATACAGCAGAAGCTATTTACACCAATTGCAATGGAACACAAGTAGTTGTAACAGACGTGGTAACGGTAACGGTTGGAGGCTCTTCCTCTGTTACTGTTAATGCAAGCAGCA
This sequence comes from Flavobacteriales bacterium, assembly GCA_013359255.1. Taxonomy (GTDB): domain Bacteria; phylum Bacteroidota; class Bacteroidia; order Flavobacteriales_E; family Vicingaceae; genus BCD5. Next base: position 67,081 of record JABWCF010000001.1, on the reverse strand, counting down.
CAACTATATGTGATGGGCAAAGCGTAACTATTACTGCAAACGGAACTCCGGGTGGAGGAACATACAGTTGGAATCCTGGAGGACAAACCAGTTCTAGTATAGTGGTATCACCAAACACTACTACCACATACGTTGTATCATATAACTACAACGGATGTATTGCAAAAGACTCTGTTACTATTACTGTTAATCCTATACCTACGGTTAGTGTTAATAATGCTACTATTTGCAATGGGGGTACAGCCATTTTAACTGCAAACGTAAACCCCGGAGGCGGAACCTTCAGCTGGTTGCCGGGCGGTTTCACTACACAAAGTATTAGCGTATCACCAGGTTCTACTACTACTTATACTGTAACTTATACTCTTAACGGGTGTACGAATACAGCAAGTGGCACTGTAACGGTTGGAGGAAATCCAAGCGTTGTAGTTAATAATGCTTCTATCTGTAGCGGGCAATCAGCTACACTCACAGCCACGCCAAACCCGGGAGGGGGAACATATAGTTGGGTTCCGGGTGGACAAACCACTCAATCGATTACCGTTTCTCCAGGCTCTACTACTACGTACACCGTAACTTACGATTTAGGAGGATGTATTGCTACCGGTTCGGGAACTGTTACCGTAAATCCAAATCCAGTTCCTTCTTTTACGTACGTTGCAGCTTGCCCAAACCAACCCAGTTCTTTTAATAATACAAGTACCATATTAAGTGGCACCATGTCGTACCAGTGGAGTTTTCCGGGTGCTATCCCTAATTCCTCTACGCAAACCAGCCCAAGCAATATTGTTTACCCATCGGGAGGGAGCTATACGGTTACCTTAGTAGTAACATCGAACAATGGATGTATAGATAGTATTACGCAACAAATTGTTATTCCTTATTTACCCATTGCAGATTATAGTGTTAACACTGTTTGCGAAGGAACACAAACCTGCTATACCGACTTAAGTTCAGTTCAGAATGGAAATATTGTAGGATGGCAATGGGTATTTGGCGATGGCAGTCCGGTGGATAACACACAAAATCCTTGTCATTTATTTAACTTGTGTGGCACTTACAATACAACCCTCATTGCCACCAGCAATAGTGGCTGTGCCGTTTCTGTAACCAAACAAGTGGTGGTAGAATGTTTGCCTACTGCTTCTTTTACTACAAATAATGTGTGCAGAGATAATTTCGCTGTATTTAATAACACCTCGTCCGGAGGTTCTTCATACAGTTGGAATTTTGGAGATGGATTTGGAACCTCTACTCAACAGAATCCAACCTATCAGTATAACGCTTCGGGAACATACAATGTAACATTAACTGTAAACACGGTAGGTGGTTGTAATGATGTATTTACCTTGCCTATTACTATTTTTCCTGAACCAACCGCTAATTTTAATTTCAGCAATGTTTGCGAAGGGAATGCCACAAACTTTACCGATGCATCTACTATAGGTGGAGGCGGAAGTATAAACCAGTGGGATTGGAATTTTGGCAACTCAAATTTTTCAACCCAGCAGAATCCGTCAGAAACCTATGCAAATGATGGCAGTTATCTCGTTACCTTAATCACCACTTCGGCCGATGGTTGTAAAGATACTATATCAAAACTGGTGGAGGTGTATCCTTTGCCAACGGCAAATTTTACAGCCACCTCTCCTTGCGAAGGGACAGCTGTAGTTTTTACAAATACCAGCAGTGTATCATCTGGAAGTATAACAGGTTTTAACTGGAGTTTTGGAGTGCCTGGAGGAAATTCTACTCAGCAAAACCCTTCGTATAACTACAATCAATATGGCTCTTACAATGTTACACTTATAATTACCACCAACCATGGTTGTACTAGTACGATAACCATACCTGTAACCATCAATCCTAATCCTCTTGCCCAATTTGCTCTAGATACTACTTCAGGATGCTCCCCTCTATGCGTGAACATGCAAAATCTTTCTACTATAGCTCAGGGGAACATTAGCAGTTATCTTTGGAACCTTGGCAACGGCAATACAGCATATACCGCAAATGCTAGTGCTTGTTATGAAAATCAAACTTTTTCTCCGATAAGCATTACCATTAGTTTAACGATTACTTCTGATAAAGGATGTAGTAATACATTCACCGAAACAAATGCCATAACGGTATATCCCAATCCAAAAGCCGATTTTGATGCCTCTGTTTACGAAACTTCTATTTTCGATCCACAGATTAATTTCTTTAATTATTCATCTGGAGCCACCACTTATTTGTGGCTTTTTGGTGATGGACAAACTTCTATTATAAAAGACCCTAAACACGATTATGGAGATACCGGATTTTATAATGTTACCCTTATTGCCAGTAACTCATACGGATGTGTAGATGAGATTACCAAAAAAATTCGCATTAATCCCGAGTTTGCTATTTATATACCCAATTCTTTTACTCCGGATACAGATAATTTAAATGAAAGATTCAGGCCTAAAGGTTACGGTATTGTAGAAATGAACATGTATATTTTTGACCGTTGGGGTGAAATAATTTATGAAGGTCATGAATTAACATCGGGTTGGGATGGAATGGTAAAAGGAAGACAGGCAAAAGTAGAATCGTATCCATACAGAATCATAGTGAAAGATATAAATTTAAAATCGCATGTATTTATTGGACATGTTACCCTTGTAAGGTAAATACTTTTTTAGATTATAGCAAAAACGGTTGGTTCCTTTGGAATACAACCGTTTTTCTTTTTCCAATTTTCTGTAGAATATGTTTCAATTTTTTCTTGAGGAGAATTTATATTTATTCCAATACAAAGTTGAGTTGAAGATTGTAAGTGTTTTAATAAATCGTCAAACAGATGTTGATTTCTGTATGGCGTTTCAATAAAAAGCTGAGTTTGGTTTTTTCTTTTTGCTTCCGATTCTAATTCTTTAATTTTCTTTATTCTCAACTCTTTTTCACGAGGCAGATATCCATTAAAAGCAAATTGCTGACCGTTTAAACCGCTTGCCATTAGTGTAAGAAATATAGATGATGGCCCTGGCAATGGCTCTACTTTAATATTATTTTTATGTGCAAGACGAACGAGTTCTGACCCAGGGTCGGCAATACCAGGGCAACCGGCATCAGTAATTATTCCCATGTTGTTTCCCAGCAAAAGAGGAGATAAATATTCACCGATGTTTTCTATAGGGGTGTGTTCATTTAAAACAAAAAAAGTAATTTCATTTATATCCGCATTCGGATTGGCTTTTTTTATATACCGTCTGGCGTGTTTTATATCTTCTACAACAAAAAAAGACAACTCCGAAATTTTTTTGATTGTAATGGGTGGGATGTAATTTAAATTAAATCCTTCGGCAATAGGTGAAGGTAATAGATATAAAGTGCCTTTCATTTTATATTTTCTATAAATTTTTCGATGGCGGTATCCAACAATTGGTACACATTTTCGAAACCGGAATCTTCTCCGTAATAAGGATCGGGTACCGACATGTTTTGTTGTGGATAAAGGACGTTTAAGATGAAGTCTACCTTTCGTTTGTGAATTTCACTTTTAGTCATGTGAATAATATTTTCGTAGTTATTGGCGTCCATTACAAAAATATAATCAAAGGTTTCAAAATCATTTTTATGAAATTGCCTAGCTTTTTGTTTACTTATATCAATGTTATAATTTCTCATTTTTTTTATTGCTCTCTCGTCTGGCTTTTCATCAATATGGAAGTTAGTCGTTCCGGCTGAATCTACAATTAGTTGTTTGTTCCACTTCTTTGCTTTTTCTTCTAAAATTCCATGAGCCATTGGCGAGCGGCAAATATTACCCAAACAAACCATTAAAACTTTTATCATCTTTATAAAATAAAAACAGGAATTAAAGTGGCCTTTAATTCCTGTTTAATAGGATTAATTTCATTTTTATTGGATACTAATTTTCTTTTTAAGATCGTCTATATATCCTCTAAAGCGTTTATCAGTATCCATCAGGTTATTAACAGTTTTGCAGGCATGTAAAACTGTTGCGTGGTCTTTCCCTCCGCAATGCATACCAATGTTTGCCAAACTTGATTTAGTCATTTGTTTTGCAAAAAACATTGCAATTTGGCGAGCTTGAACAACTTCGCGTTTACGGGTTTTCGATTTTAGCATATCGATAGGTAAATCGAAATAGTCGCACACTACTTTTTGAATGTAATCTATAGAAACTTCGCGAGCCGTATTTTTTACAAACTTGTCAATCATTTGCTTGGCAAGTTCTATGGTAATGGCTTTTTTATTAAGTGAAGATTGGGCAATTAGCGAAATCAGAGCTCCTTCTAATTCGCGGACATTGGTGGTAATGCTGTAGGCTAGGTATTCTATTACATCTTTTGGAAGATCTATTCCTTCGGCATACATTTTCTTTTCTAAGATAGCAATACGCGTTTCTAAATCGGGTGATTGTAAATCGGCTGAAAGCCCCCATTTAAAACGGGAAAGCAATCTCTGTTCCATACCCTGTAGTTCTACCGGAGCTTTATCAGAAGTAAGAATAAGTTGTTTGCCATTCTGGTGCAGGTGATTAAAAATATGGAAGAATACGTCTTGAGTTTTTTCCTTTCCGGCAAAGAAGTGTACATCATCTATAATAAGTACATCTATCATTTGGTAGAAATGGATAAAATCGTTGTGTTCATTATTTCTAACGGCATCTATAAATTGCTGTGTAAACTTTTCGGAAGGCACATACAGCACCGTTTTTTCTGGGTGCTTATCTTTGGTTTCGATACCTATAGCATGTGCTAAGTGTGTTTTTCCCAAACCTACTCCTCCATATATAAACAAAGGATTAAAGGCGGTTCCACCCGGATTGTTTGCTACAGCAAAACCGGCAGAGCGGGCAAGCCTATTGCAATCGCCTTCAATAAAGTTTGCAAACGAGTAATTGGGATTAAGCTGAGATTCAACATTTACTTTTTTCAGACCGGGTATAATAAACGGATTTCGAATACCTTTGTCTTTATTGATATCTAAAGGCATGGTGATAGGATCGTTTTTAACCGATTGCCGGTTAGAAGTAGGAACTTTTACGGTATATGGTTTGGCATTGCTTTGGTTGTTTTCCATAACAATACTGTATTCCAAACGCCCTTCGGTTCCCAGTTCTTTTTTTACTATTTTTTTGAGTAAGCCAATATAGTGTTCTTCGAGCCATTCGTAGAAAAACTGGCTTGGCACCTGAATAGTAAGAATGTTGTTTTTGAGCTTAATGGGTTTGATCGGTTCAAACCATGTTTTGAAGCTTTGTAAACTTACGTTATCTTTTATAACTTCTAAACAATTAGTCCAAACGGTTAAGTGATCTTTTGCCATTCTATTTTTTAGTATTTAAAGTTAGTGAATTTGTTAATTGCCAAATTAAATTTTTTATTATTATTCAGTTTCTAAAAATAGCCAAAACCTTTGAATAATAGAGGTTTTTAAGCATAAATATTTTTAGAACGTCAAATAACGTAACAAATATTTCGATAAAAAAGTGAAAAAAAAAATCTTGGGCTATTGTTTTTTAAAAAATTTTTATTGTATCAGTATTTACAGCCATTTCGGAGGTGTTTTTTTTAAAATAACACTCAATTTTTCCTAAAAGTAAACCGGCAAAACCAGCTTGGCAAATATAAACGGGCTTATTTTTTTTATTTTTTTCCATTACGGCTTGTTCTAAAAATGTGTGAGTGTGTCCTCCTATTATAATATCAATATCTTTAGATTCATTAGCCAATACAACATCGGAAACCACAGTACTACTATATTTATAACCCAAATGAGAAAGAACTATTACCATATTACACCGTTTTTCGTGCTTTAGGAATGTTGCAACTTGATTTGCTTTTTCTATAGGATTAATGTGTATGGTATTACCGTACAGTTTTTTATCTACCAGACCTTCTAATTGTACCCCTACGCCTATTACTCCAATTTTAATTCCCTCTTTTTCAATTATTTTATAAGGTAGTATTTTTCCTGAGAGGGGTGTATCAGTAAAAATATAATTACTGCTAATAAAGGGGAAATTGGCATAAGGCATCATATTGCTTAATCCCTCTATTCCATTATCAAAATCATGATTTCCAATAGTTGCGGCATCGTATTGCATGGCGCTCATTAGTTTTAAATCGAGTTCGCCTTTATAGAAATTAAAATAAGGGGTACCCTGAAAAATATCTCCTGCATCGAAGATTAAAACATTTTTTTCAGACGCTCTTACCGAGTTGATAATGCTGGCTCTTTTAGAAGCCCCTCCCATACCAGGGTATAGTGGGTCGTTAATGGGAAATGGTTCTATGCGACTATGCACATCATTGGTATGCAATATGGTAAGTTTTACAAACTCTTCTTTTGCAAATGCACTTAGAGGAACGCCTCCGAGAGTAATAAAGCTTCCGCCTCCTAGCAATGTTTGTTTTATAAATTTTCTTCTAGAGTTATTCATTAGCTACCCGTTTATCGGTATACGGAATGATGGTTTGTTTTTTATTCTTTTTTTCAATCAAAAAATGAACAATAGCATCACGCAGTTTAATATTTAAATATTGTATAGAAAGAGGGTTTTTAAAGAAACTCATTTGGTCGCCTCCATTAGCCAAATAATCGGTTGTAACAATGTTGTATTTTTTTGCTGCATTAATTGGTTCATTGTTTATCAGAATATTTTTTGCTGTTTTATCCTTTTTTATTGTCAATGATGTTCCGGCTACGGGCTGCCCGCCTTTACTGGCAATATACTCAAACAATTCGCTCGTTTTTTCTGCAGAAAGGGAAACTACTACCAATTCGTTTTCAAATGGCATTAATTCAAAAATTTTTCCGTTGGTTATATTTCCTTTTGGCAAAATAGTACGAAGCCCTCCGTTGTTCAGTATACAAAAATCTACTTCCGTTATTTGCTGTGCGGTATGTAAAGCAATATCGGCCACTAAATTTCCTAACGAGCCTTCGGGAATAGCCTTTGTAAATTCGCCTTCGGCATACACCAACACGGTATTCATTTCGTTTTCTAACTTTTTCTTGTAGGGTAAAATAATGCTATCGGTAAGCGAATATTCTTCTATATCGGCTGTAATTTTTGAAGCCCCTGCATACTTAACTGTTTCTTGTTTTGCTTTGCAAGCAGCAAGTAGCAGTATAAAAGAAAAAGAAAGAAAGAATAATTTTTTCATGGGCATAAATCTACCCAATTGCTTTAAATCGGATTTAAAAATTATGTTATTTTACAAAAAAGAAAGATATGCTTTTGGCCGATATTAAAATAAGAGTTCGGTATGCCGAAACCGATAAAATGGGATATGTTTACTACGGAAATTATGCTACCTACTTTGAAGTAGCCAGAGTAGAAATGCTCAGAAAATTAGGTCTTAGTTATAAAGAGCTAGAGGATTCCGGCATTTTTTTACCGGTGGCCGATTTTCAGGTTAAATATATTAAGCCCGCTTTTTACGATGATTTACTAACCATTCGAACCGTTATAAAAACAAAACCCGGAGTTCGGTTGGTTTTCGATTACGAAACATTAAACGAAAAAAATGAGTTGCTCAATACGGCAAAAGTTACTTTAGTATTTATAAGTGCCTCTACCAATAAACCTATCCAGGCTCCCGAATACTTTTTAAAAAAACTTGCAGAAGCCACCTTACTTAGCTGAATTTGGTTGGCTCCAGCTGAGAAAATATTTTCGTTTTCTTTATAAAAAATTGAACTACAATACTACCCTTAAATATGCCATTTGTTTGAAGAATTTCTTTTTTTGTTCTTCTTTTATAATAGTCATAAAAGTTTTTGTAAAAAGAAAGGTGGGCTTTGAATATGGCCCAGCTATGCAAAAATTTTAATTCTAAAAGAAATTTTACTGCTGCTGTTCCATCGAGCAACATTCTGGTTAAAAGAATAGAAAACAATTTTTGCTGAGGCAAATTTTTAAGTAGAGTAAGTAAGTTATTTCTAAAATTCAAATAGGTTTTATTTGGACTATCATACTGCAGAGTAGCTCCTCCAACATGGTAAACTTTTGAATGTGAAGTATAACCTATTTTATAGCCCATATTTTTTAGCCTCCAACATAAATCGATTTCTTCCATATGTGCAAAGAAATTTTCGTCAAACCCTTGGGCTGTAACAAATAGATCGGAACGCACCAGCATGGCAGCACCCGAAGCCCAAAAAATTTCTGAGTTGCCCTCATACTGCTTTTGGTCTTTTTCTATTTCAGTAAAAATACGCCCTCGGCAAAAGGGGTATCCGTATTTATCTATAAACCCTCCGGCTGCTCCGGCATGTTCAAAATAATCGGGTTGTAAAAAACTTAAAACTTTAGGTTGACAGGCTGCCATTTCCAAATTTTCATTTAGTAATTTTTCCAGCGGAGGTATCCAGTTTTCTGTAACTTCTACATCGGAGTTGAGGAGTAAATAATAAGGAGCATTTATTTGTTTTAATCCCTCGTTATACCCTTTTGCAAAACCGAAATTTTTTTCGTTCTGTATAATCTGCACTTTCGGAAATTGTTCTTTTATCAGGCTAATGGAATCATCGTTCGAACAATTATCAATAACGTATATGGGGGCAGAGGGCGAGAACTGAATTACCGATGGCAGAAATTTTTGCAATAGCTTTTTGCCATTCCAGTTTAGAATTACAACGGCAGTTTTCATTGTAAAGAATCAACGGGGGTTTTTAAAAAAATCATCAGAACGGCCACCAAAATGGTCTACAGGGTCGTTTTCGTAGGGGTCTCGTAACTGATGATTTCTTTTGTGTAGTTTCATTTTCCAATTGGGGTCGTTTATTTCGCCCACCATATCGGAATGCAGCAGTTCAAAATCATTTGAAACCAAATCGGTATTATAGAAAATGAATCGTTTGTTACTAAAATTTTTTATTTTGTAGTAGTGCCATATTTCGTAGGGATAAGCACTAGGCTCATTGTACTGTTTTGAAATGGTATTGGGTTCTCCGTATTTCAGAAAAGCTCTACCTCTGTCGGTTTCGTATCCTTTACGAATTGAGGTTCCGTATATTTTATTTACTTTTTCTACATTAGTTCTATATTTTTTCCACTCTTCCTCTGGGTTAGTTTCGTTTCGGGTTAGCCAAAAATTCAGAAAAAATTGTTTCATGGTTTTTAAGTCGCCATTTTTTAGTTGGTTTCGGGCAAAAGAAATTTCCATCCCTGTAGATATAGGCTCTAAAGAGCAAATGTTTTCCCACAGGGTGTCTCGGTTGCTAAAATTTTCTACAAAAGTTTTTTCAATATTTTCGGCTGTAAGTATAGGTTGGTATTGAGGGTTGTTTCTCTGAAAAAACATCTTTTTAGAAATCAGTAAATCGTTATCTCTATTTCTTGCTTCGACAACAAGATTATAATTTCCGGTAGGTAATTCGGTTATATTAAAATAGTTTAGCACCACATTTACCTCATTGGCAGTTTGCCTGCTAAAGGCTTTATAATTGGCAAAAGGATGCGATGTTTCAAAAGATTCGATATAATAGTTTACTAAATATTTTTGATTTTCTCCCAGTACTTTGCTGCTGTTATATATTTCGGCATAAAACCCTATTTTATCTATTGAGGCAGGATAGTAGTTAGAAACAAAAGGAACAATATCATACCCATTTTTAGAAATCATTGATTTTTCGACACTTTTTTGCATGCTTTCAAAAAATTCAATCTCGGAAATTTGCATGGTATTGGCAGAAAAATCTATTTCGAGTAGTTGCACCGATTTAAAGGGCTTTTCGGAACTGTTGTTGTCTTTAATGATTATTTCAAATTCGTAAGTTCCGTTGGCCAGTGAAATTCGTTGTAAGTCTAAAAAGTTTTTTTTTGGCAAGGATGTATCGGCAACCGCAGGGCTTAGTAAATTGTATTTTTTAAAGTTTTTAATTTCATCGCCTTTTTTAAAGAGCAGTGTAATTTCTAGACTTCCCTGATAGCTTCCTTCTTTTGTTTTGGTATAATGAATAGACTCTCCATTTACAGAAAGATAGGTTTCGATGTAGGGGCCGTTTGCAGGAGAATAAAAAGTAGCATAACTAAAATAGGCTTTTAATCCGGCAGCAAAAATGCCATTAAAAATAGAAAACAAGAATATGATGCCTAGTACAAAACCCTTCATATAATTTTAAAACGCTAAATTACATATTTATATACAGATACTTTAACCAAAAAAAGCTAAAAATGTGCCGTTTATAAAATCAATTGTTATTTTTGCAGCGGAGAGGTGGCAGAGTGGTCGATTGCGGCTGTCTTGAAAACAGTTGACTGTAATAGGTCCGGGGGTTCGAATCCCTCCCTCTCCGCTAACGAAAAAAGCTCCGGAATTCCGGAGCTTTTTTCGTTTAAGGTGTTTCTGTGGAACCGGTGGGATTCGAACCCACGTCCAAACAAGGAGCAAATAAACTTTCTACATGCTTATCTTTTAATTGATTTTCGACTGCAAGCCGGCCAAAAGCAGCCTAATTACAGCTTAGCCTTTTTAGTTTCACCGATAAATCAAGGCCGTTTACCGATTAGTTCGGAATTTGATACCTCGTATTCGGGCGTTACCAAACAAAACCCCCGCGAGATACTCGTTCACACTACTATTATTCGTGTAGAATTAAGCTTTTATCGCTTAGCGATTAAGCAGCGAGTGCGTAATTTGTTTCGCCAGTTATGGCTTGTGCATTGTTTTAAAGGGCAAACACACAACGCCCTACATGCTTATTTACCTACCCGATCTTGCTGTCAAAACCTTGTCGGCCCCATATTTTAAAGAACATTCAAAATTACAACTTAATTACCAAATTTATACCAACCAAGCATTAATGCTTGTTAAATAGAGTTAAAAAATCTATTTCACTCCTTGCTCCGGATACTTTCCTTTTTTGTTTTTGTAGAACACTTTTATTTTTTCTAGGTCGGCCTCTACGTTTCCGGTAGGCTCAAAAACAGGGCCAAATCCACCTATTTTTTTTTCGTAATCTATAAATCCTAATACAATAGGAACATGAGCGGCTTCGGCTGTGTAATAAAATCCTTTTTTCCAGTTAGGGCTATATTTTCGTGTACCTTCGGGTGTAAATAATATGGCTAAATGTTCGTATTGCTGAAATATTCTTACTAAATCATAAGTCAAGTTCGATTTTTTACTTCGGTCAACCGGTATACCTCCTAGTGCTGTTAAAAAAAACCCTAGCGGAAAAAAAAATAATTCTTTTTTTATGAGCATTCTTACCGGAATACCTTTTGCAAAAAAAAATAAACGCCCATATAGATAATCCCAATTACTAGTATGAGGAGCAGCAACCAGCACATATTTTTTTATATGTGGAGGAATTTCTCCTACCATTCTCCAGCCCAATGTGGTAAATAACCATGCGGATATTTTTTTAATCATAACAAAACGAAATTAAAGAAATTGCCATGCAATATGAAATAAAAGATAACACTTTTCTATTTTTTATACCCAAATACTAAATTTATTTTGTCAATTTGAAGAATTGCCGCAAATAGAAAAATTCTTGTAAATTGGTGCAAATAATTCTATGAAAAAAATATATTTTTTAGTGCTCTTTTTTAGTGCTCGTACTCTATTTGCCGGCAATTCTTTTTATTTATTAGGCGCTCGTTCCCTTGGTATGGGTGGGGCTTCGGTAAGTTTATCGGACTTTTGGAGTGCAGAGAACAATCAGGCAGGGCTCGGATTTTTAAAAGATGCAGGCGGAGGCCTGTATTACGAAAATCGTTTTGGTATAAAAGAAATGAGTATTAAGGCTGGAGCCTTTGCATACCCTATAAAATCAGGGGCTTTAGGAATAAGTGTTTCCTCGTATGGATTTAATTTATACAACGAAAATAAAGCAGGTATTTCTTACGGACAAAGATTCAGTGAAAAATTTTCTGCCGGTATTCAGCTAAATTACGTTAGCACACAATTGGGCGAAAATTATGGCAAACACCAGTCATTCACCGGAGCAGTAGGTATTATGGCAAAACTAAGCAACGAACTTACTTTAGCCACTCACTTATACAACCCCACACGCACCAAATTGTCCGATTACAACAACGAAAAAATTCCTACTATTATGCGAATTGGGTTAATGTACGCCTTTTCGGAAAAAGTGCTATTGGCTGCCGATATAGATAAAAATATTTACGAAAAACCCATAGTAAAATCGGGAATAGAATACCACCCCATTCCTATTTTATATTTTAGAATGGGAATAGCCACCAACCCAACCCAAAACAACTTTGGCTTGGGCATACAAACCAAGGAACTTAGAATTGATATTGCCACAGGATATCATTCTAAACTTGGTTTTTCTCCTGCTGTTTCATTGGCGTACCAACCTTTTAAGTGAAGAAACTTACACTATATATTTTTCTGTTTTGGGTAGCAACTACCCAATTATCGGCTCAAAAAAACGAAGCAGACAAAAATTTAATTATTGAAAAACGAATCGAATTTTTACTCGAAAATTCTGAGGATACCGAAGAGGATTACTCTACTCTTTTCGACCGTTTTTTGTATTTTTTTGATAACCCCATCAATTTAAATAACACCAACAAACAAGAATTACAAGACCTTTCTTTGCTAAACGAAATACAAATCAATTATTTGTTGGAGCATATTCGTTTGCACGGTAAACTAATGGCATTGGAAGAATTGCAAAGTATAGAAGGTTTTACTTTAGAAACTATTTTACTGATTAAACCCTTTGTTAAAATTTCGTACATTACCGAACAAGCCCGCCTATCATGGAACGAGTTGCTTAACAACGGAAAACACAGCTATTTTATACGCTACCAACAAATACTGGAAAAACAAGCCGGATATGCCCCTATAGAAGATTCCTTGCTTGCTTTAAAACCCAATTCTCGTTACCTTGGAAATAAAGCCCGCCTCTTTACACGGTATCGTTACACCTACGGAAATACACTAAGCATAGGCATTACAGCAGAAAAAGATCCTGGAGAAGAATTCCTTAAAGGAACCCAGAAAAATGGATTCGATTTTTATTCGGCTCACTTTTTTATACGAAATCGTGGCAAAATGAAACAACTTGCCATTGGCGATTATCAAGCTCAATTTGGTCAAGGTTTAACGCTTTGGTCGGGTTTGGCTTTCGGAAAAGGTGTCGATATTTTACTAATAAAAAGAAACGCTACCGGGCTTTTACCTTACAGTTCAGTTGATGAAAATCGCTTTTTAAGAGGAGCGGGCTCCTCATGGCAATTTAATAATATTGAACTTACAGCATTCTATTCTTCAAAAAAAATAGATGCCAATGTGCAGGAACCCGATACCAGTTTTGCGGTTGACCAAGATGTAACAACCATTACCTCTTTTCAGCAAAGCGGATTTCACAGAACACCCGGAGAAATAGCCGATAAAAATTCGGTTCAACGAACCGATGCAGGAGGGCATTTCGCTTATAAAAGAAGAAATTTGAATATAGGTACTACAATCATCCACTCTACCTTTAACTCAAATTACAAACCCAATTTATCTTACTACAACCAATTTAACTTAGATACCAATTCTCTTACAAACCTTGGTGTAGACTATAATTACGTTTACCGTAATATTAATTTATTTGGTGAAACATCGCATAGCCTCAATGCCGGATTTGCCAGTATTAACGGAGCTATTATGATGCTAGATCCGAAACTAACCTTTTCTGTTTTACACAGAAATTTTCAGAGAAACTACCGTACATTGTTAAGCAACGCCATCGCAGAAAATACGATTCCTTACAATGAACAAGGGTTATATCTGGGTATCAAATCAAACCCTTTTAAATACTTTGCTATAACCGCTTATTTCGATACATATAAATTTCCATGGTTAAAATATCAGGTAAATTCACCCTCCGAAGGAAGTGAATATTTAGTACAATTAAACTATACCCCAAGCAAAAAATTGGATATGTATGTGAGAGTACGTGAACGCAGCAAATTCAGAAACACACAAACTCCCGAAAACACTATTTTATACCCTGTAGAACAAAATCAAATAAATTATCGGTACGATATTTCTTACAAAGTAACCGATGCCCTTAAACTTAAAAGTCGTATAGAACTACTTCAATACAAACTGGGCGAAAATGAGAAAAATGAAAAAGGGGTTATGTTGTATCAAGATGTGATTTATCAAAGCCTCAAAAGTCCATTTACCTTTACTTTCCGATATACTTTATTTGAAACTGATTCGTACGATTCTCGCATTTATGCCTACGAAAACGATGTGTTGTACGCTTTTTCTATTCCGGCCTATTATTACCGTGGTAGTCGTAGCTACTTAATTATTAAATATAGTGGCATTCGCAATGTTGATTTTTGGTTTCGCATAGCCCAAACTTTTTATAACAACCAAACAGAAATTGGCAGCGGATTGGATTTAATAAACGGAAATGCAAAAACCGAAATAAAGGCACAAATTCGTATAAGTTTTTAAAATTATTTTGCAGTAATTTTAAATTCTGTTCTTCTGTTATTGGCTCTTCCTGTTTCGGTATCGTTAGTGTCAACAGGTTTTTCATCACCGTAGCCTTTGTAACTAAGTCGTGTTTTTTCAATACCCTTTTCTATTAAATAATGGTACACTGCTTTTGCACGATTATCAGAGAGGGTAATGTTCGATTGTTTGTTGCCTACATTATCGGTATGGCCACTAATTTCTATTTTAACGCTTTGGTTTTTATTTAAAAAGATAAATAATTTTTCAAGTTCGGCTTTTGATTTTTCTTCTAAATTAAATTTTGCTGTTTCGAAAAAAATATTTTTTAGCACTACGGCTTCCCCTTCTTTAATGGGTTTCATGGGCACATCTTTTTCGTATGGTTTAAAGTTTTCTGGGGTTGTAAGTGTAAAATTTTCCGAAAAAAACAAATATCCGTCTTTGCTTGCATTGATTGCATATTCTTTGCTGGAAGGCAATGCTACCAGATAAAAACCTGTTCCTGCATTTGAAAAGGTTTCGGCAACTTGTTTTCCGGTAGATAAATCAATAAGTTCAAAGCGAGCATCTAAAGGCTTTTTAGTTTCAGCATCATAAACCAACCCTCTTAGGTAAGTTACTGGAGTAGGGGCAAATTCAAGAGGTAGGTCGAAAGCATACAAATCTAATTCTCCGTATCCGCCTTCACGGTCGGAAGCAAAGTAGGCTAATTTTCCATCGGCTGAAACAAGCAAACTATTTTCATCACCTGAGGTATTTATAGGATAACCAAGGTTTACCGGATTTCCCCATTCTCCTTGTTCGTCCATTCGGCTAACAAAAATATCTAAACCTCCCATTCCGGTATGCCCATCAGAAGAAAAATAGAGCGTTTTTCCATCGGGGTGTATAAAAACCGATTCCTCTCTACCCGGAGTATTAATTTTATTACTGAGTAGTTTTGGCTCCGACCACTTGCCGTTATCCTGAAGAACAGCAACATAAATATTTTGGTCGGCAACTCCGGAGCGAGTTTTTAAACCTCTTACAAAATAAAGCGTTCGTCCGTCTCCGGCATAACTAGGCTGGCTCTCCCAGTTAGATGTATTAATGGGTGCTCCTAAATTAACAGGAACAATCCACGAATTACCCAACATGGTTGTATAAAATAAATCGCAGCTACCCTGTCCTTTTCTTTTAGGTCCATATTCTCCGTAAAATTCGCAGGCTGTAAATATCAGCGATTGGCCGTCTACCGAAAGAGTGGGAGCCCCTTCATTATATTGAGTGTTGATTGGCAAACCTATGTTTTTAGCATTACTCCATTTGCCATTGTTTTTATAAGTAACATAAAATTCTTCGTTAAAGCCCGAGGGGGTAGATTTATCGTTTAACCTGCGGGTAAAAAGAAGCATTTCATCATCGGCTGTTATGCATGGAAAATATTCGGGTAGTGAACTATTTATTTCGGGGCCTAAATTTCGGGGATTATAATTTACAGGGTTTTGCATAGCCTTTTGGGCAAAATCGCAATTGGCTATTTGTTTTTGGGCATCGTTTTGTAAATTTTGACCTTTTGAGGGGTAAGACAGGAATTTTTTAAAATACTCTTTTGCTTCGGCATATTCGCTTCTGAGCATAGCTAGTTGCCCCAAAGTATAATAGGCTGCCGGGAAAAAATCGGGTTGTAAAGAAATGGCTTTTTTATAGTATTCTTCTGCCAGTTTATTTTCTCGCATCATTGCATAGATATCGCCTAAGTAAATAAGCGGTTCTATAAAACGGGGGTCTTTTTCAATAGCCAGTTTTAAATTTACTATGGCCAACTCATTATTCATGCTTTGAAAGGCCAGTTCAGCTTCCTGGTAATGTTTTATGGCTTTTTTGTTAGTTGACGAATAGTTTTGTGCACTTGCACATGAAACTAAAAAAAGGATTGGTAAAATAGAGATTCCAAATTTTTTCATGCTTAAGGTATATTTAAATATTTGTGGGTTTGTAAGGAAATGTTCCACTCGGGGTGTTTCATTACATAATCAATGATTAGGGGAATTGTTTTATTTCTGTTGCTCCACTCGGGTTGTAAAAACAGTGTACAATTACTGTTTACTTTCTTCGCATTAATTTCTGCCCACTCAAAATCGTTTTTATTGTGTATAATTACTTTTAGTTCATTGGCTTTATTGTATGATGAGGAGGTAGGGTGCATATTTTTTTTAGGAGATAAACAAATCCAGTGCCAATTGCCTGTTATTTCAAAAGCTCCCGAGGTTTCGAGATGAAGAGAGTAATGGTGTTCGGAGAAAAACCGAGTTAGAAAATTAAGATTATACCCGGTAGGCTCCCCGCCTGTAACTACTATTGTTTTTGTTGGATACAACTGAACATTACCCAGCACGGAACTTATTTCGGTAAGGGGGTGTATTGCAGAATTCCAGCTTTCTTTCACATCGCACCAATGACAACCCACATCACAACCTCCCACTCGAATAAAATACGCAGCCTTACCGGTATGAAAACCCTCGCCCTGAATGGTGTAAAACTCCTCCATAATCGGAAGAATTTTACCATTGTTTAGAAGAGATTGATTGGCTTCGTTTAAAAATATTTTTTGATTACTCACTCTACAAAAATAAAGAAAGGCATGAGAAGAAAATTCATGCCTTTCTTGTTTACTTAAAAATTAAATCGCTAAAACTTTAATACCTTTTTATTTATAATTCCAATGTTATTTTTAATCGTTATAAAATAGATACCTGCATTAGTATTTTGAAGATTTATTGTGGTATTTATAGTGTTTCCCTGCGGCTGTATTTTACTTTTATAAATGATTTTACCGTTTACATCGGTAATCAAAATTTCTGTTTCGGAAGGCACACGATACATTTCCAAATTAATTAAACCATTGGTAGGGTTTGGAAAAAGCTGCATTATCATCTCAGGTTCCTGATTATTTAAACCTACCGGATCGGTAATAGAAATGGCATCGAGTGCCATATCGCTATTAAAATTTGTACCGGAAATTCCTCTAAAACGAATGTTGATAGTTTTACCTATGTATGTTGATAGAGGTACCACCGCTGTATTCCATGTGTTTCCTTTATCGCCTGTAAAAACAGGAATCACATCATTGTTCCAAACTCCATCGGAAAAAACATCGATATGCAATTCGCCCATATCAGAGCCCCACATATGATAAGCAAAACTCATTTCGGGTGCAATTAAATTGCTTGCAATTTCTATACAGGGTGAAATTAATTCAGCCGGTTTATTAAAGCAAGAAGATGCTTCAATGTAAACATATTTTCCATCAAGTATTCCGGGCAAATAATCCATTGCCGGACCTGTATTCGTTGTGGGAGTTGGGCCGCTGTTGGTTCTCCAGTCAATACTATCGGTTAAGTTATTAAATTCGTTAAGCCATCCATTACTCATTGCACAATTTTCGGCACTGCAATTAGAGGTGGTGGCACATAAAGAAAAGGTTTCAAAGTCTTCTAAAAAGGGGAGCGGCAACACCGGCTGAGAAACTACATTTTTGTACCATGTGGTGGTATCGTTTGTAGGAATTTGGTTGTTCGGATGCTCTATCCATGCCTTAAATTCGTAATTACCCGGAGATGAAAGCGTAGCTCCCTGAATAAAATTATACACTACCGATGTATTGGCATTTATTGGCCCTGCATACGCTTCGGCAACCGGGCTTCCTCCATTTACAGAATATTTTACGGCAATGTTTGAAGCGGGTGTTAAACCTGCATTTTTAATGGTAACACTTACGGGAAAAGGATTAGCAATAGGTTGACAGTTTAATATAGTAGTATTGTTTGGCGCTAAATGATTCAACATAACAATATCATCAGGAATAACACAATTATACGGAACTGCCTGATAGGGTTGAGCTATAGCTCTTCGGCCTACACAATTGTTTACTCCTAAAGCATGTACACTAAACCAACCCGGATTAAATGTATTTATATTTTTTACTACACAGGTAGTAGTGGTAGAGTAGCCCACAGAATCCATGTATTTATTTCCAAGAATGCTAACAACGTAACCTGTTGCACCGGAAACTGCTCCGTAGCTTACCTGCATAGAATCTATACACACCCAATCTACCATAATATTAACAGGCACCCCAATAATTGAAAAGTTCGCATCGGAAACATCGCTTTTTCCTCCTCGCGAAACACGCACAAGAGCTTGACCTGTAACTACCGTGGGTGGATTCCAGTCGTAATAGCGTTGTGCAGCAGCTATTCCTGAAGCAATGGTATTCCAGGTATTTCCATTATCTGCAGAATACTCTAATGTAAATGTGCCGGAGTTTCCAAAGGCGTCCCAACGAATGGTTTCCTGAGTACTAGGTACAATAGATTCTCCTCCGCTAGGGTATGTTAAAACCAAATCATCGGATACAAATTCATACACCACGTAGTATTCTTGAGGGCCTTGAGGCACTTGAGTTCCATTAATGGTAACCGTATAATTTCCGGCCACAGGAATTGCAATGGTAACTTGCTCTACATTATTGAGTGTATCTACTCCTTGCACAGCCGGTGTGTTTAAATTAACAGGATTGGGCGTAGGATCTAACACCCAAGGTTGCACTATTTGAGAAGAGGGGGTGGTTAAGGTAAAATCTAAATTATTTACCAGAGCTTTAGAAACTCCAACGGTTGCCTTAAAATCGTGCCAATAAACCATTACTCTTAATTCCGAAACACCATTAGGTACCGTAATTATATGCGTTTTATTGCCACCCTGCGAAACCATATCGCTGAGGTATTGATTGTTTTTAATGATAGAATAAGCTCTTCGGGCATTTATTCTTCCCCATCCGTGTTTGTAGTCTGGGCCTGGGTTTCCAAGGTCATCTCCGGTATTTAGAACACATGCTTTTATTAATGCGGAAGAGGGATTATTTCCGTTATTTAACTCTTTGTATGCCTGATAAAGTTGCCCAAATGTTCCTGCAATACCCGGGCAAGCCATAGATGTTCCTGTAAAGTTAGCGTAATTATGTGGGTCTATGGTAGAAAGTACGTTGGTGCCTACTGCACAAATGTCGGGCTTTATTCTACCATCGTGTGCAGGGCCTCTGCTACTGGAATTTGCTAATACATCTTGATATGTTACATTTCCTGTAGCTATAACATTCTTGGCTTGCTTGTGCCCTCCGGTTATATTTCCCCATCCGGCACCTGCTCCATATCCAAAATCTGATGTACCTGCATTTCCGGCCGAAAAAACATGCATTAAATCGGGCATATCGTTTATGTGAATATCCATTAACTGAGCTAAGCTGGTATACCCGGCATTGTTTCCATTACTGTAAGAAGTAGAAGTAATGCGAATCTCGTATTTGTTATAATGCGAGTAAATACTGTCGAAGGCCTGATATAAAGTAGAAAACATTCCGGAAACTCCGTACACGCCTAAATCTGCACCAAATGCCATTCCTCTTCCCAATGGGTTTCTGTTTCCTGCACTCATAATAGTTCCGGCACAATGATCGCCATGGTTTCCGTTGTTAAACCCAATAAATTGGCTTATTAATCTTCCCTGATAATCTATGTGAGGCCCAATTACTCCATCATCATTCAATGCTATTTTTACTCCGGTACCATCATATTTTAATCCACCGAAGTAATCGGTTGCTATCATGTTAGAACGGTGATCAGATCGGCCTACTAAGTTATCGGGCTGGGGGTTTGAATCGAAAGGCTCTAAAAAATAGAGATATGGTAAAGAAGCGAATTTTTCTATTTCGGATATTTTTATTATGATGCGGTGTGCCCCTTGGCGAACAAGAGAATGCTGCACATCGGCTCCTTCGTTTTTAAGCCATTGGCTTACTTGGTTGTACGAAACATTGGGATGTTGCATGGCCACCAATTCAATTTTCTGATTGGTTTTTAAAGCCCAACTCGGATATTGTTTCTTTGCAAGAGAAACTTCGAGTTTATTGTTTTTTTCTATGGTAAAAACAGAGCGTATATTCTCTTCGTTTAATAGAGTAATATCAAATGCCGCAGGAATAGCTGCCATAAAAACATGGTTTGGAACATAGTTATAAAGTAATATTCCATGTGCTGCAAAATATTTTTTCTCTTCGTTGGTGGGAATGGTTTTAAACTGAATAAATCGGTAATAGTATCCGTTTACGAGTTCATCGTTACTCCACCGCACATCAGATAAGTTATTTTCGAGTGGCGTAAAAACTCCGGATTGAAGGTGTATGGAATAACTTTGAGAAAACGTATGAAGGTTTGCAAAAAGAAAAATTGAAAAGAGTGTTTTTTTAATCATTGTTCTGCGGAATTTAATTCCGAGAAAATTAAGATTATTTATCCAAAAACAGCCTTTTAATATTTGGGAATCTTAAAATCCTATTTCCAAACTGAGGGAACTCTTTATTTTTGATTTTTAAATTCGGCAGTTCCTCGATCTAACCAGTCTATAAATTTGTCTATATCCGGGTCGTAAGCAGCAGGTTCAACGAGGGCGTTCTCATTATTGTCTATAATAACGTAGTAAGGCTGCGAATTGGTTCCGTATTTGGAGGCCTGAAAATGACTCCATTTATTCCCTACGGTTTTTAGTTTCTTTTTCTTTCCGCCTATTTCTACTTCAATCTGCTGGTCTTTTGGAAGTTCAATTTTTTCATCAACATAAAGAGATACCAACACTACATTCTCTCGCAGGCGTTTAAGCACGCGGTTATCTGACCAAACTTGTTCTTCCATTTTACGGCAGTTAACACAGGCCCACCCTGTAAAATCAATCATAACCGGTTTGCCCACTTTTTTAGCATAAGCCAATCCTTCGTTGTAATCGTGAAAACAGTTTAATCCATGGGGGCAAGTTTCGGGGTGTGCTCCTTCGGGTACTTCTGCACCTCCGGCCGAAGAAACCACCTGAACATTATTGCCAAATCCGTTGGGTGATTCGCTATAAAAAGAAGGGGGCGGAAAACCACTAATCAGTTTTAATGGGGCTCCCCACATTCCAGGAATTAAGTAGATGGTAAAAATTAGAGTAAGTGTTGCTAACAAACTCCTTCCTACCGAAAGTTTATCGTTTTGGGAATCGTGCGGTAAACGAAATAAGCCAAATAAATACATTGCTAAAGCTCCAAATATGCCTATCCAAATAGCAATGAACAACTCTCGTTTCAATAAACCTGCCTGCACTACCAAATCGGCATTGGATAAAAATTTAAAGGCAAATGCCAATTCTACAAATCCTAGAAAAACTTTAACGGTTACTAGCCAACCACCCGATTTAGGAAGTGTATTAAGCCAGCCAGGGAATGCAGCAAACAAACCAAAAGGAAGAGCAAGTGCAAGAGAAAAACCAAACATTCCGATGATTGGCCCTGAGCCCCCGATAGATGCAGCTTGTACTAAAAGAGGGCCTACCACCGGGCCTGTACAGGAAAAAGAAACCAAGGCTAGTGTAAATGCCATAAAGAAAATACCTATCATACCTCCTTTTTCAGAGGCTTTATCTACTTTATTAATCCAAGAAGAGGGTAGTACAATTTCAAAAGCTCCTAAAAAAGAGATTCCAAAAATAAGCAGTAACACAAAAAAGAATAGGTTAAACCAAACGTTGGTAGAAAGAGCGTTTAACGCATCGTATCCGAAAATGGCGGTTACTACGGTACCTAGTATTACATAAATGATAACGATGCTTAGTGCATACCAAAGTCCGTTACGTATACCTTCGCTTTTTGTTTTACTTTGTTTTGTAAAATAGCTTACCGTCATTGGAATCATAGGAAAAACGCAGGGGGTAAACAGTACCAGTAAACCGCCTAGAAAACAAAAAACAAAAAGTTCGTACCATTTCATTTTGTTGCTATCGAAAGTGCCTACAGCCGAAACGCTGGTTAATTGAGTATCGTCTAAGTCTATTTCTGTTTCGTAGGTATCGGGGGGTAAACATTTTTCATCATCACAGAGCATAAAATCAACCAAAGCAGTAAGTTTAGAAGGTTTTCCTAAAATTTTCACTTTTTGTACGAAGCTAACTTTATCGGCATAAAAATTTAGAGTAAGCATAAAGTTGGGGTCGTACTCGCTTTTCATATCCCCCACTTCTTTAGCCTCGCCAATTAATTCAATATTTTGTAAATTTTCAAAGTATACTTTGGTTGGAAAGGGTCCATCTTCAGAGGGTAATTTTTGCGAATAGATATGCCAGCCTTTATCGAGTGTAACAGTAATCGTTATATCGGACTCGGTATCTGATATTTTATTAATTGTAACAGCCCATTTGCTGGGATCTAGCAGTTGTGTTTGTACCGGATTAACAGGAATTATCGGGTTGTTTTCTAAAGATTCGATTTGTGTAACAGGGGCCGATTTATCGCTTAGTTTTCCTTTTACTTTATATTCAAAATCTACAACATCGGGAGGGAGGCACTGTTTATCGTTACAAACCATAAACTCAAGATTTCCCTTTAGTGTAAAATCTTTATCCGATTTAATTTTGATTTTCTGTTTAAAGGTGGCCTGGTTTGCGAAGTAGCTTAGTTCCATGTTGTCGAAAACCGGCTCTTTTTCAGTGATAGGTTTTCCTTCTAATACTTTTCCAACTCTTTGGTAATCCTCACTTTTCTTAAAACTAAAAGAGGTAGGAACCGGGCCCTCATCTGTAGATAACACCTGAGAATACAAGTGCCAACCCTTATCTATCTTGGCCGTAATAACTAACTCCGCTTCATCGTTTGGCAGGTAGTTTATAGAATACGACCACTTTACGGGCTCTAATATTTCTGCAAAAGCCGGAAAAACAACAGTAAGTAGCAGGGTTAATAAAGTTAATGCAAGGTTCCTCATAGTATCTAAAAATCTTTTTTTTTAGGAAATCGTAAAACTAAACAAAAATAACGGTTTGAAAGGGTATTTACATTCAAATTATTGGATTTCTATATTGCTTCTAAAACAGCACTTCTTCATTTTCTTTAAGTTGGAATTTTTTTCTGAAAATATATACCGCGATATAAAAAAAGGGAGTATCAAAAATCGCTATCAATACTTTGAATAAGAATCCGTTTAAAAATAACAGAAAAAAGTTTTCCCAAGAAATAGCTTTAAATAAACACAGCAGCAGTAACACCGAAGCCGTATCTACTAACTGAGATAAGATGGTAGAAAAATTGTTTCTTAACCACAGATGCTTGCCTTTTGTAAGTTTTTTCCAAAAATGAAAAAGACGTATATCTACAAATTGAGCCAAAAGGTATGCGGCCATTGAAGCCCCAACCGCCACTCCTGTTAAACCGAATACACGACTAAAAAGAATATTGTTTACGGGAGACCATTCTGTGGCTGATGCTGCATTGGCAAAGTACACTACCAGCATTACAAATACAGTAGCTACCAATCCGGCTTTTACTACCTGATTGGCTCTTTCTTTACCATATATTTCAGAGATAATATCCGTTACTAAAAAAGTAATTGGGTAAGGCAAGATGCCTACCGACAGTTCAAAGCGATACCAACCGAAGGGATTCCAATAAAAGAATTTTTGAAAAATAAGATTGCACGAAACCAATGAAGCAATAAATATAGCTGCCAAAATGAGGTAAACAAAAGAGGCTGAATTTTTATTTTTTTCGCTCATAAAAAAAGCAATGAATGGATTTCATTGCTTTTCAAAATTGGATTTTATTTTTCAATCTTTCAATAATAATTTACTTTGTGTACTCTGTGTATAGGCACACACACTCCCTGCTTTAATATTACATTTTTTTCTGTTACTGCCCAAATGGTAGTTTCCACCTGTTTTAGTCCCTCGCTATCTTCAAAAATAATTTTAACTTTTCTTCTGTGTCCGTTTCCAAGTGTTAATCCGGTAAAAAGAGTTTGTAATCTTTCTTTCCGGGCTGCTTCATCACTTATCACTTCTTTTGCGGGAAATTTAAATTGTGGTATTTGCTCTTTTTCTACCAAGCAAACCACTGGTTGAGGCGAACTATTAGATAACATACTTTGGGATTTTTTTTAGCAACTTATAGGTTGTACGAAACCTTTGTTTTTGAGTTACATAAACTTTGGTTATTTTTTTAAAACAACCCTAAGTATGTTTTTTGTTTGGTCGGTAATTTTAACCTTTTCTGAGATTCGATAGCCTATAAGCCACACTATTTCTCCTCCCGATTCCATAACATATACACTGTGTTTTTCGTTCAGCGGTGTTTTATAATCTACTAAAAAATCGCTTACCTTTTTTTTCCCTTTCATACCAAGTGGCACAAAACGATCGCCAGCTTTCCATTTTCTAACCGTAAGAGGAAAAGATATTTTTTCTGCGTCCATTTCCGCCACATGGGAATCTCTTGAAATATTGAGAGGCTTCTTGTGTACAGAAAATTGAAGAGCTAGCGGATTACTTATACGTTGGGGTGTATAGCTTATTTTTTTCTCTGCTTTTTTTTCTGATTGTTTTCTTTCTGTTAATATCAGGCTGCTCCTATCCTTAAGCAGTTCGTGTGTAGGCGAGAAAAATATTGTACCCGATTGTGATGACAACGCTTCATTTACATCGTTAATGGTTGAGGAGGAAAAATGATATTTACTTAGCAAATGAAATAGCACGAGTTGGGATGATTGAGTTTTTTTTATTGAGGCTATATCGATTTTTAATGCGTTGTTTTTTTGAATACAAAATGTTTTTAATTTCCGGTTAATGTGTTTTTCAATAAATGCATCAGCTTGCTGCATCAGGTTTATTTCTCTCAACACCACTTCTTCAAAAGCAGGATTTAGTTCTTTTAATTGCGGAATAATTTGTAAACGGATTTTGTTTCGGGTATATTTTAATGAGGCATTGCTACTATCCGTTCGGTACGGAATTTTGTTTTTTTTAGCGTATTCTTCTATTTCATTGCGAAAGGCAAACAAAAGAGGGCGTACCACTTTTTGATTCTTAATAGGTATGCCGGTTAGGCCTTTTATTCCACTTCCTCTTATCAAGTTTATTAAAAAGGTTTCAATATTATCGTTGGCATTATGGGCAACGGCTACCGCATCAAATAATTTCTTTTTTGATAGGTCGTTAAACCATGCATAGCGTACTTCTCGGGCAGCTTCTTGAATGCCGCATTTGTGTTTCTGAGAATAGATTTTGGCATCCCCTTGTTTCACAAACAGCGCGATATTCCACTGTTTACAAATATTGGTTACAAACTTCTCATCATCGTCCGATTCGCTATTTCTTAATTTAAAATTACAATGAGCTGCCGATATATTATACCCTAATTCTTTGAGTATATGCAATAGAACCATTGAGTCTATTCCGCCACTTAATGCAACCAAAATGTTGCTCTTTTTTTCAAAAAGGCTATTTTGCGAAATATATTTTTCGGTTTCTTTTAGCATACTAGTTCTGCATTCAGTGTTTCTAAAAGTGCTTGGGCTTTAAGCAGGCACTCGTTGTATTCATCTTCGGCATTACACATATCGGTAATGGCACTTCCTACCATTATAGAAAGGTATCGGTTTGCGGCATTATACTGAATGCTGCGTATCACTACATTTAAATCGAAATTACCGTTTGGCAAAATGCAACCTACCGACCCGGAATATATTCCCCTGTTTATTTCTTCGTATTGTTCTATTAATTGCATGGCTCGTATTTTAGGAGCTCCTGTCATAGAACCCATCGGAAAAGTGGCTTTTAAAATATCGTCAAAGTTGATATTTTCCTTTAGTTCGCAGCTTATAGTAGAAATCATTTGATGCAGCGTTTCAAATGTGTAAATTCCAAAAAGTTCTTCAACATTTACACTTGCTTTTTTCGCTAAGCGAGACAAGTCGTTTCGAACCAAATCTACAATCATAGCGTTTTCTGACTGTTCTTTAATATTATGCAGAAGCAACTTTTTTAGTAGCAAATCTTCTGCTAAATTTTCTCCTCTTTTTATTGTACCCTTTATGGGTTGAGAGGTTAGTTTATTGTTGTCTTTTTTTAAAAATCGCTCCGGACTGGCACACATCAAATACGAATCGTTGCACTTTACAAAGCATGAAAAGGGAGCCTTGGTTTTTTGGTACAGTTTACAGAAAACCTCCATGGGATTTATTAAAACATTTTCGGCAAAAAACTCTATACAATAATTTATTTCGTAAACATCGCCACGTTTTATATGCTGTTTCAGTGCGTTTACCTTTTCGATGTATTGCTTTTTAGTTGTTCGCACTTTTAACTTAACTAGCTTATTTATTTTTCCCGTAAAATCCAAAGGGTTAAACTTTTCGCTTGTTTCGGGCTGTATAAACAGTTGATTGGGGAACCCAATAAAATCTGCCCGATAAGTAGTTAACGCTTCAAAATTATTTTTTAGATTATACCCTAAAATTGGGAACAAAATATTATTTTCTACTTGATACTTTTTTGTTGAAGAATTAGAATAATATATGTTTGGGGAATAAATTCCGCAATTAAATTCCGAAGATAGCCAAACAGCGTATTTCCAGCTATTTATCTCATTATTTTTTTTTGCAAATTCCACTTTTTTACCTACCTTTGGCTAGGTGTTTTTTTCTATATAAAAATAATTTTAATTCAAAAGTATGAAAAAGATTTTCGGCACTTTTTTGGCACTGCTCACATCAAGTATTTTATATTCGCAAAATGTAGCTATTAACGCTACCGGTGCAACTGCAAATACCAGTGCTATGCTTGATGTTACATCAACCACAAGCGGAGTATTAATTCCCCGAATGACACAAGCACAAAGAAACGCCATTGGTACTCCCGCCACGAGTTTATTAATTTACCAAACCGATGGAACAAGTGGTTATTACTACTACAATGGATCTACTTGGGTTCCCTTGTTTTCTAATAATACAGGCTGGAGCATAACCGGAAATACAGGAACAAATCCGGCTACAAATTTTTTAGGTACCACAGACAATCAGGCATTAGTATTGAGAACAAACAATACAGAAAGGATACGGGTTTTGGGCACGGGAAGAATTGGTGTTAATACATTAACTATTGAGGGAACAATTGATACTCGTGATAATTTTGCCTCAAGTATAGGCAATTATGCTACAAGTCTGCAAATTAATACAAACGCCACAGGCACGGGATTTTTGGCTACAGGTCAAAACGCTATATTAAACGGCTTAGTAGCAGGAAGTGGAGGTGCTATAACAGCTGTAACAAATGGTCTTTACGTTTATTATACCACACCTGGAGTTGGGCAAGCAGAAGTGCTGCAAGACGGCTTTGGTGCACAGTGGCTAGTTGGATATTGGTCTGGCACACAATATCGTAAAATAATAGGCAACGGCACTGTGTCCACTATAATTAAGGACTTAAATGATGAATATGTTGTATTGAATTGCATAGAAACTCCCGAAAATTTATTCCAAGATTTTGGTATAGGAAAATTAGAAAATGGCAGAACCTCTATTAAGATTGACCCTATTCTATCAAAGAATATAATAGTAAATGAGGAACACCCCCTAAAAGTTTTTATACAGTTAGAAGGTGAATGTAATGGAGTATATGTGAAAAATAAAACATCGGAAGGATTTGAAGTTATTGAACTTAATGGAGGAACCTCTAATGTTAGTTTCTCTTACTCATTAATTGCTACTAGAGGAAATGAGGAGTACTACGGACAAGATGGAACAAAAAGAATTGCAAAATATAATTCAAGATTTGATAAAGCACCTAGCAGAATTGAAAATATAGTTGAATCAAAAAGAAAGAAATAATTTTTTTATCCTTGTTTAAAATAATGAAGCGAGATAAATATAGCAATAGGAGTGTTTATATAATCATGTTAGTAATTATTTTATCTACAAACTACCTATACTCTCAATCTCGCCTTGTATTAAACAACGACCCTTGGATTGTAATGAACAACAATGCCTACATTGTACTTGGCAACAGTAATGCAAATGCAATAACTCTTGCAGGTTTTGGTGGCAGAATTGTTTCGGAAGCCGAAAACAACAAAATCAGGTGGAACATAGGAACTTCTACTGGAACCTATACGCTACCCTTTGCCGATAACCTGGCGGAAGGCGGAACAAAAATTCCATTAACCCTTACCATAGGCACTTCGGGTACAGGTGCTGGATTCGTAGATTTTTCTACCTATGACGGAGCCACATGGAACAATGCCTTGTATATGCCCAGCATGGTTACTCACATGGGACAATACTTATCTCCCAACGCACCCAATAATTCTCAGAAAGCAATTGACCGCTTTTGGCTTTTAAATGCACAAGGGTATGTTACCAAACCTACCCCAAGTTCTATGGTTTTTACATACATAGACAACGAACATACGGCCGGAGGTAACAGCATTACTGAGTCTGTTTTAGGAGCTCAACGCTTTAATAATGGCACCAATCAGTGGGGCGATATGCTGCCCATTGGTCTTGTAAACACTCTTTCTAACACAGTTACTACTCCCGCTATTTCTGCCGCCAACTTTTTTGCTGCATGGACTTTATCCGATTCGAACGACCCACTCCCTGTTTCCTTACTTTCTTTCAATGCAAGTTGCGAAAAAAACAACATATTATTAAAATGGACTACTCTTTCGGAACAAAACAACCATTATTTTACGGTTATGAAATCTTTTGATGGGTATACTTTTTCTCCCATTGGAACGGTGCTTGGAAATGGAAATTCCAACACAATTAGAAATTATTTATTTGTAGATAAAGCCTATCAGGAAAAAGCATATTACCAACTCTCTCAAACCGATTTTGACGGAAAAACAACATCGTATGATTTAGTGTTGGCTTCTTGCGAAGAATACCTGCCACTCGAAATTATTACGGTCAATTATAATTCTAATCAGCAGGTTATTGCCTATCTGCAAATTCCGACTATCGGCAATTACACCATTAATATATACGATTTAAAAGGCTCTCTTCTTTTCGAGAAAACACTTTATTTGCAAAAGGGCGTGCTTCCTCTGCCATTAGATATTTCTAAAATTTCAGGCGGGGTATATTTTTTTAGTGTACAAAACGATTTCCAAAAGGTTTCAAAAAAGTTTTTTTTAAACAGATAACTACTTTCTGATTATTTTTTGGGTGTATTTAAATCCTTCTTCATCGGAAGAAACGAGGCTCAAAAAAAACATTCCGTCAGGTATCTTTTCTTCCGAAATGCGAAACACATTCAATCCTTTTGCAGTTTGTACCATTTCTGTATATACCGTCTTGCCTAATAAATCAGTTAACTTAATTTCTAATGCCGTTTCAGCATCGGAAAAAACATCAATGTTTATCTGTCCTGATGTTGGATTCGGATAAATATTTTTAACACTTAGTTTCTCGTTACTCCCCATTTGGATTGAAATAATTTCAGAATACTCAAACTTACCCTCTAAATCAACCTGTTTCAGCCGGTAGTAATTAACACCTTCCGCAGGAGAATCGTCATTAAACACATAGGTAAAATGAATATTCTTATTATTCATCGCTTTCATTCTGCCAAGAGTGACAAAGTTTTCCGCATCGGCCGAACGTTGAATTTCGAAATAATTAAACTCTTTTTCACTTACCGTTACCCAGTCTAACATATTTTTACTTCCCATATTTACTCCTGTAAAACTGAGCATTTCAACAGATAGTGGTACACAACTGAGAGTAACACCTCCCGAAAGCGACCATGTTAAATTAAATGGTGTAGTATTGGCAGTAAAATTATCAATCAGTAAAATATAAACCTGTCCGGCCGTTGCTTGAATTCCGGGCACCCAGCCATTTAATGTATTTCCTACACCATCGGTAAATGCCGGAGCTGGAGGGGCAAATTGCGGAACTGAATGAACTGAATGTCCAATACCCGTATCGTATGAGCCTGTTTGACCAAAGGTTGCACCACCGGAAGCATAAGAACAACGAATAGGAGGAACAGCTGGCGGGCAAATAGTTCCTGAATTAGAACCTGGAGGATACGGTCACCAAATGGCAAAATCATAATCAATTCCGGAATTAGGTGCAATAGTTAAACCCAAATTACCACTGGTTGCAGGAGAAAATAAATACCAAGAAGATTGGTGTTCTAGTGATAGGCAACCTTGGTTGCCTGCGTTTAGTTCTTGGTTACAACCGTATCCTGAAGCATTTCCTGTAAAAGGAGAACTATTACAAACTGTAGTTCCCTGAGTGCAATCGGTATTTGTAACACATGAGCCCGTGGGTGCTGATATAGTTAAATTAGAGTATGGGTTACAGTTTGGTGCCGGCCACGAATCTAAGATAAGATAATACGTTTGATTTGCTTTGGCACAAAACGAGATGGTTTTATCTCCAGAACTACTCGTTGCATTACCGGCACAACAGACAGCCGTTCCTCCGGGAGTACAAACCCCTAATAAGGGGCAGCCATCGTACAACATTAAGCCGGTATAGGTTCCTGAAGAAGTTAGATTAATGGTAATAGTTCCCGAAGTAAGTGGAGTAAAAATCCATACTCTGTCTTCGCCATCAAGGTATAATGAACTTCCGCATACTGAAGTATTTCCGGGTGTTAAATCATTTATTGCACCACAAGTAGTGCCCGCACCCGAGGCATAGGGTAGAGCAACTACATTGGTAACCCCTGTTCCTAAATTACAGGGAGGAGCAACGGAAGAAGATTGTAGAGAAATATTATCAATGGCTCCTGGAAATTGTGTTCCAACTGATCCGTCATTTATCCACGAAAAAACTAAACGAATAGTGGTTCCTGGGATTGCACAAAAGGTTTGGGTTACTAAAGTCCAACTATTTCCAACCAAGTTATAATCGCCCCCAATTTGCCCGCTTCCTACTTGAGTTCCTGCAACGGGCGTAACTCCGGTAGAAACATTATATACTCTTATATAATCATACGAAGATTCTCCCTGCCCCTTATAGTAAAAAGAAAGAGAAAGATAGGGTTCTCCGGCAGGAATGGTAATATCTCTATAAAAATGAACCACTGACGAAGTACCTATATTGTAATTGTAAGTGTTTCCACTTGCATGATCGGATACATAGGCACAATTGCTTCCTGCAAATGGGGTTGCCGGATTTCCGGGTGTTTTGCTCCACCACTTGTTGGTTTGTGCCCCGTTTACCTCTGTCCAGCCATTCGCAGCAAAAGAAGTACCTGCTTCAAACCCGCCTTGTGTAGTAGGATTAATTAGTACCGTAGCAAAAACATGATTTATTGTTGCTGAAACAAAAAGAAAGTATTTAAAAGCCTTTCTCATGTTATACTTTATTCAAATTTGCAATAGTTATTAATTTCCCAGTGGTTTTGAACTACTTTTTCGTAAACAGGCAAAGGGACAGAGTTCTCTAAAATAATTTTTAAATCATTTGTGGTACAGGTGTTCGGATTAAAACTAATTCGAAAAACAAATTGTGCCTCGCAAAATTTATTGCCTGTTACACAAGTATTTTGATTTAGTGCATTTTTTACTAGCGTTTGTTGTGAAGAATTAATACCCGGAATTCCAAAGTAAACAACCTTGGTATTTAATTGCTGATTTAAGTCTTTTTTCTGCAGTATTTGTGCATGAATGCCAAAAAGAGTACACATTCCAAGCAAAAACATTAGTAGTATTTTTTCGACACAAATCATATTTATGCTATTAATCAGCGAATTAACAGCATAAATGTAACCATTTTCTACAATTGCTTATATAAAAAGATTATTTTATTTTATAACTATCATTCGGTAAAAATTAGGTACTCCGGATTGGACAACCTCTAGGTGATATATGCCGGGAGTTAAAAAAGAAATATCCAGTAATTCATTCTTATAAAGAACCTTATTGTAGATATGTACTATCTCTCCATTTATATTAAATATTTTTAGTGCAGATACGTCTTGTTTTATTGCAATATGGTTTGTAGCAGGATTCGGATATACTACTTGGATATCGCTTTTGTTTTTAATATTTATTATTCCATCTCCACTCCCTTTATTTGTAGTGTCTACCGGAACACCTTGTGTACTGTCTATTTGCCATACAAACACATCTTCGTTGCCGGAATAAGTTGTTTGGAAAACACCAGGAGTTACAGGAAAATTATTGCTATAAGTATAACCACACATCGTTACCCGGTAATTCGTATCGGCACTTATTCCCAGTAAAATTTCCGAAGAAGTACCTCCTCTGTAAGAGGAAAAAACGGGTGTGCCAGTCGTATCAAAAGCGGCATAAAAAACATCGGAGCCTCCGGCTTTCGTGTTTTGAAAAGCATTACCAAAAATGGGGAAATCAGAGCTTACCGTTTCTCCTCCAATCAGAATAAACTGATCGGGAGTTATCGTTAAAGCCCTTGCCACATCGGTGCTGTCACCACCAAAAAAAGTACTCCATTCAGGTAATCCACTCGGTAAAAATTTAACGAGTATAACATCTCTCGATGCTTTTTTTACCGGCTGAAAAGGCGTTCCAATCATTGGAAAATCGGTTCCTTGTGAAAATCCGGCAACATATATATTCCCCAATGTATCGGCAGCAATACCGTTAATATCTTCATTGGCAGTGCCCCCTAATAATGTGGCCCACAAGCGGTTTCCGAGAGAATCAAACTTTAGCACATACACATCGGAATTACCATTGTTATTAGACTGATATGCCCCCTGACTAACCGGAAAATTAGTGCTATACGTTTCACCTCCCACAATCACATTTTCATTTGCATCGAAGTTTACGGCATGAGCATCATCGGTGGCAGAGCCTCCATAATAGGTAGTCCATAATACATTTCCCGAAGAATCGAAAACAGAAATAAAAATATCTAATGCTCCTGCATGTGCAGCCTGAAAGGCTCCCGGAGTAGTTTGAATATCTTGACTAGAAGTAAATCCTGCAATAACTATTCTATCCGTTTTACTTACTCCCATTCCTACTGTAAATTCACCACCGGAACCTCCAAAATAGCGTGCCCATTTAAAGGTTCCATCATTTTTTAATTTTAAAATGTAGGTATCAAAAACCCCAGAAAATGTTCCGTTGCTAACAAATAAATTATTGCTATAAGAGTATCCAGAAATAAAGGGATTACCCTTTGAATCTACTTTTATCTGATAGCCAAAATCGTAGGCACTACCACCGTAATAGGTTGCCCACTCTCTTTGTCCGGTGGCATTGAGTTTAAATACAAAAGCATCGTAATCGCCTGCCGAATTTCCTTGAAAAGCACCCGGACTAACCGGAAAATTGAGTGATTGGGTATAACCCGTTACATAGGCATTGCCAAAATTATCCATTGCCACATCTTCTGCCTGGTCGCTGTCGGGGGTCCCTATAAATGTTGCCCAAGGGTCAATAATCAAGGGTAATTGTGGATTGTATTTATGAACACGGAAGGTTAAAATATTTTCTTCAAATACATAATCTACCTCTAATTCTTTTCGCACTTTTTTTCTTTTCGTAATTCCATCTTGGTAAGAAATCGGCAATGTTTCTTTTATCTCCGTTAAGGATGTTTTTATTTGAAGAGTATTGTCTTTTAATTCTATATTATTTGCTCCATCTATTAAAAATTGTATTTTATTCACCTCTGCTCCTGGTTTTACCAAAATATCATATTTAATACTTCCAGTTTCGGAAAAATAAAAAATAATATCTATGCCATTCCAAATATTGGTGTATTTAATGGCATTATAAGATGATGTAGCAAACTCATTGCTTTGTTTTATGAAATGTAAATTTTCTTCTGATGGTAATAATAACTCTGTTTTTCCATTTAAATTGGCGTTATGAAATACAAAATCCAAACGCTGCGAGCGAGTAATTCTTTTTCTTTTGATATGGGGCATTAATTCTGAATCTGTAATAGAATCGTTTTGATAAAAAACATAACTGAATCTATCTTTTAAAAAAAATACTTTTCCTTCGGGAATAGAAGCAAAAGCCAGCACTTCTGTAGCGTACTCAATGTTTGTATTTAGCACAAAACCTGTATTCTTCACAAAACCATTTTCGGCATGAAGAATGAACGGAAAAAGTAGAAATACAAATAAAACTTTTTTATACATTTTTCGATTTAATGAAACAAATGTACTGAATATTAAAGAAATTTTCGGACCATCTTTTCTATGGTATCTATCCACAATAAGCTGTCATTTAAACTTTCTACGAGCTGAAACGAAGTTCCGCCATGTTGTATAAATAACTCCTTGTATTCTACTCCAATTTCAATATTTGTTTCTAAACAATCGGCTGTAAATGCAGGACTAAAGACAAGCATTTTTTTGATACCCTGTTTAGCTTTTTCCACAATCAGTTGGTCGGCATATGGCTCTATCCATGGGTCTTTACCTAATCTAGATTGAAATGCAACGGAGTATTTTTCTTTTGGAATATTAAGGTAGAGAGCTATAAGTTTTGCGGTTTCGTAGCAAGTAGCTTTATAGCAAAACGCATTATTTTCGTTTATTTCAACATCACAATTGTGTTCGGAACATGGTTTTCCGTCTTCGTAGTTTTTATTTAAATGCCTTATGGGTAATCCATGAAAACTAAATAAAATGTGTTCAAATTTTTCTGGAAGGTATTTTTTTCCTTGTTCTGCAAAGGCTTTAACAAATGTTTCGTTATTGTAGTATTGTGCAACGAAATGTAGTGAGGGAATAACCCACCATTTGCCCATTTCTTCCATTATTTTCTGAAAAGCCGTTCCGGTGGTAGATGAGGCATACTGTGGAAACATCGGAAATACGATTACTTTAGTGTATCCTTCTTTTTTCATTTTTTTTAACACTGATGAAATAGAAGGATGTTGATATCGCATAGCCAATTCTACTTTTACGTTTTGATTTAAAAACCTTTGCTGTAAAAGTTCTTTTACTCTTAGACTATAGTATAGAAGAGGGGAACCATTGCTTGTCCAAAGTTGCTTATATATTTTTGCTGATTTCGGAGAACGAAACGGAACAATGATACCATTAACCAACAACTTTCTTGGCAACCAGGCGATGTCAATTACACGAGGATCGTTCAGAAATTCTGAAAGATATTTCCGCACATCCGATACTGAAGGGCTATCCGGTGTACCTAAATTTACCAGCAGTATGACTGTTTTTTCCTTCATACTACATATGTAATGCACGTTTAGAGGTAGCATCTAAAGCCGCTTCTTTAAGTGCTTCGGTAAAGGTTGGGTGCGGATGACACATGCGTGCAATGTCTTCGGCACTTGCTTTGTATTCCATTGCTACAACGGCTTCCATTATTAAATCGGCTGCACGAGGGCCAATAATATGCACTCCTAATACTTCATCGGTGGTTGAATCGGACAATATTTTTGCAAAACCATCAATATCCATACTGGCTCTGGCTCTGCCTAAAGCACGAAAAGGGAAATTGCCTACGTTGTACGAAATGTTTTTTTCTTTTAGTTGTTCTTCGGAATATCCTACAGCCGATACTTCGGGCCAAGTGTAAACCACTCCGGGTATTAAATGATAATGGATATGCGGTTTTTGTCCGGCAATGGTTTCGGCTACAAAAACACCTTCTTCTTCGGCTTTATGGGCCAACATGGGGCCTTTTACTACATCGCCAATTGCGTAGATAGTTGCCACGTTGGTTTGTAAATGTTCGTTGGTTTCTATTATTCCCTTTTCAGTAATTTTTACTCCTGCTTTTTCTAATTGCAAACCTTCAGTAAAAGGTTTTCTTCCTACGCAAACCAAGCAATAGTCGCCAAGCAGTTGTATTTCTTTTCCATTTTTATCTTCGGCTTTCAGCACTACCTCTTTACCTGTATTTTTTACTTCTTTTACCTTACATTGCATAATAAATTCCATGCCCTGTTTTTTCAGCACTCGCTGAAGTTCTTTTCCTAATGCTTTATCCATGGCCGGAATGAGAGAGTCTGCATATTCTACCACACTTACTTTGGCTCCCAAACGCATGTATACCGAGCCTAACTCCAAACCTATTACACCACCACCAATTACCACTAAATGTTTAGGTATTTCGTTTAGACTAAGAGCTTCGGTAGAAGTGATTATTCTTTTTTTATCTATTTCTATACCGGGTAATGTAGAAGGTTTAGAACCGGTGGCAATCACAATGTTCTTTCCTTCTATTTTAGTTGTTTCTTTTTCGGTTTTAACAGAAACGATATTGGGAGAATCAAAACTTCCGATGCCATTGTAAACATCTATTTTATTTTTTTTCATCAAAAAATCAATACCTGCACAGGTTTGAGAAACTACAGTATTTTTTCGTTTAATCATTTGTGAAAGGTTGGGTTTTAGTTCCGAAAGTTCAATGCCGTGTTCTGCAAAGTGATGTTTGGCATTATAAAAATGTTCGGAAGAATCGAGCAGCGTTTTAGACGGTATACAACCCACATTTAAACAAGTTCCTCCCAGTGTTTTGTATTTTTCAACTAAGGCTGTTTTTAATCCAAGTTGTGCACAACGTATAGCACACACGTAGCCTCCGGGGCCAGAACCAACAATTACTACATCATAAATGGTCATATCTATTTAAGTTTTAAAAATAAAGCTAACAACTAAGACAATCTCTTTGTTTTTATAATTTTTTTTGAAAATGCCCAAAACAATAACAATACAGAGAGAGAAGCCGCTATGCGACCCAAAAAATCTCCATGAACAGTATAGAATGTATTTTTATTATTTAGGTTAATGGTATTTTTTATTACGGTGGGAGTCCACCAAGGGGTTTCATTAAACACATCGCCCATTTGATTAATAAAAGCCGATGTGCCTGTATTGGCACATCGAGCAATGCTTCTGCGATTTTCAATGGCTCTGAGGCGGGCAAATGCAAGGTGTTGTTTATATCCGGGCGTATCCTCCCACCACCCATCGTTGGTAATTATAAATATTACGTTGGCTCCATTTTGTACATATTCTGTGCAAAATTCTCCGTAAATCGATTCGTAACAGATAACGGGAGCTATCTGTGCTACATTGGGCAAATTCTTTTCTGTTTCTCCTGCATTTTGGGTAAAAACAGAACGAATGGGTTGTGTTCCCAAACTGCCAACCGTACCTCCAAGGTCTATGGCAAATTTTTCTAATGGTTTTAATAACCATGGAAAAGGCAGTTTTTCTACGCCAAGCACTAATTTCGATTTATGATAAATTTGTATTTTAGGGCTTGCGTCTATTTGTATGGCGGTATTAAAAGCATCATACCAGCCGCTGTTATCACTAAAAGGTTTTGCTGTAGAAGGAATTACTTCTCCGTTTTTATATTCTTTAAAAGATGACATTCCTGCCACTAAACGTACCTTTGGGTAGCGTGATACAAAATCTTTCAGCATTAAAATCAAATCTATGCTATCTAACTCTTCTTCCCAGTATCCATTAGGTAAAGCGGTTTCGGGCAATACAACAAAACGAACTGCAGAGTCCATTTTTTCTTCAGCTAATTGTAACATTTTTCGTACCTGCTCTCGGTCTTCCATTCCTCCAAACTTATCGTTGTAAGGATCTATGTTGGGTTGCACAATTAATATATTGATAGAATTTTCTTCTTCCACAAAATTTTTTCTAATTAAGACGGATACAAGCGAAGGGAAAATAAAAAGAGAGAGTATTACTCCCCCTCTTAAAATACTTATATTACGTTTGTTTATACGACTTTTAATCATCGTAAAAAATAAAATATTTAGGGTTAAAATCCATAGCGAACCGCCCAATACTCCAGTATACTCGTACCATTGAATAAGGTATGTTTCATTTGCAAAAAAGTTTCCCAGAGTAAGCCAAGTCCAAGATAATTCCCAGTTTAAATGCAACCATTCAAAACCTAACCAAAAAATAACGAAACAGATATGCCCCACCTTTTTGCCTAGGTATTTTTTGGAAAAATAAAAAAACTGAAATACCAAGGCCATAAAAAGAGAGTTGAATAAAACCGCCATTAACATGCCACCAAACGAAGCGTAGTAAATCCACCAGGTAGAAATAAAGTTGAAAATTAAAAAGCTAAAAAAAGAGTACAATAACAATTTGTAGGGTTTTTGCTCGCTTCTTGCTATTTCATATTCGAGCAAAAGAAGAGGCACAAAACCAAAAAAAACAAGCCCATAGAAACCTCCTGAAGCCGGAAATGAAACACCCAACATTACTCCGCTTAAAACAGAATAAATAAAAAACTTGTACTTGGTTAGATTAGGCATGTGGCCAAAAATACGAAATGTATAATAACTCCTTCGGTTGTTTTATAATCAATTCAAGGAAAATCATTATTCTAAAAACTCGTACTCCAATACCACCTTATACCCCAATATTCCATTACCCATTTTATAGCGAATTGCAGTAGCCTTTGCAAGCAACGGGTAATTGCTGTTTTCAAAAATTCTTATTTCAGGATACTCTTCGTAAGCATTATTTTCAAGTATTATGGTATGTTTATTGGCATTAAATGTTCCTACGGTTTCTAGCTGTTTAGAACGAATAAAGTACACTTCGGTTTTAATTTCGGTACATATTAAAAAATTAATCCAGAGTAATAATGCCGTCATTCCGGGCCCAACGGTTAATACATTAAACAAGAGTATTTCATAAATATTGAAACTTAAAAAACGCTTGTACCACCTAAAAGGAAAAAGCATAAAAACAACTAAAAAAAACGCTATTACTTTAGAGATAAAAAAAACAGAAATTAAAGTATAATGCCCTACATAAGCAATAGAAATAAATCCTCCAAAAAACACAAATACCATCATAACATACTTAACAGAAATGCGTTCAGCATGAGTGGCGGAAGGCGAACGAAACTTCGGTTTGATTGGATTGTTTTCAGAAGGAGTACAATTCATCCGGCTAATTTACATAAGCATATGTTTCTTATACGTATTTTTGCTCTTAAAATTATAATTCCGTAATGATTACACAAGAACAGCTAAAGGATTTAAAGGGAAGAATAGAGTCTCTAAGGAGGTATCTTTGACATTGACCGAAAAAGAATTGAATCTGAAGAAGAAGAAATAAAAACACAAGCCCCTAATTTTTGGGATAATACCACAGAAGCCGAAAAAATAATGAAAAAACTTCGGGCTTTAAAAAGTTGGGTAAATGAGTATGATTCTCTTGTGAGACAATATGAAGACCTTCTTGTGTTACAAGACTTTCTTAAAGAAGGCGAAACGACTGAGCAGGAAATTGAAACCGAATTCTTTAAAATTTGTACCCACCTAGAAAATCTTGAGTTTAAAAACATGCTCAGCGAAGAAGAGGACCCCCTAAACGCTGTAGTACAAATTACCGCAGGAGCAGGAGGAACAGAAAGCTGCGACTGGGCTTCCATGCTACACCGCATGTACCTTATGTGGGCACAAAAAAATAATTTTAAAACCGAATTGCTCGATTTACAAAACGGAGATGTAGCAGGAATAAAATCTGTAACCTTTGAAGTAAATGGAGAGTTTGCGTTCGGTTATCTGAAAGGAGAAAACGGAGTACATCGGCTGGTACGCATTTCTCCTTTCGATTCGAATGCAAAACGCCACACCTCTTTTGCCTCGGTTTATGTTTATCCTTTGGTAGACGATAGCATAGAAATAACGGTGAATCCTGCCGATTTAGAATGGGATACTTTTCGTTCCAGCGGAGCCGGAGGGCAAAATGTAAACAAAGTAGAAACCGGAGTACGGGTTCGGCATCTACCTAGTGGTATCGTAGTAGAAAACACCGAATCGCGTTCGCAACACGCCAACCGAGACAAGGCCATGCAGTTATTAAAATCAAGATTGTACGAAGTAGAAATGCGCAAAAAACTAGAAAAACGTGCCGAAATAGAAGGAAATAAAAAGAAAATAGAATGGGGGTCTCAAATACGAAACTACGTTATGCATCCCTATAAATTAGTAAAAGATGTTAGAACCAACATAGAAACATCAAACGTAGATGCCGTAATGAACGGAGAAATAGACCCCTTTCTGAAAGCCTTTTTAATGCTATATGGAGAAGGAAATAAACCCAAAAACACCTTATAATGATAACCATTTACCATAACCCCCGATGCAGCAAGAGCAGAGAAGCTATTAAATTTCTCGATGAAAAAAAGGTACCCTACAAAATAGTAGAATACCTAAAACAAACTCCCGATAAAAACACACTAAAAACACTATTGAATAAACTCCATTGCAAACCCATAGACGTAATCCGGAAAAACGAAGAACTTTTTAAAACTCATTTCAAAAACAAAAACTTTACCGATGAAGAATGGATTGATATTATTGTTCAACACCCCATTTTATTAGAAAGACCTATTGTTGAAAAAAATTATAAAGCCCTTATCGCTCGCCCTACCGAAAAAATAGTAGAATTGCTCTAACCAAATATATCATGTTAAATTCTTAAAAATAAAAAAATGGAACACCGAATTGAGAAAGACACCATGGGTGAAGTAAAAGTACCCGCCAACAAATACTGGGGAGCCCAAACCGAACGCTCCAGAAATAATTTTAAAATTGGTCCGGAAGCATCGATGCCTATAGAAATAATACATGCCTTTGCCTATCTTAAAAAAGCTGCTGCACATGCCAATTGCGAACTAGGCGTATTAAGTGCCGAAAAACGCGACCTGATATCAACTGTGTGCGAAGAAATTTTAGACGGGAAACTTAACGATCAGTTTCCCCTTGTTATTTGGCAAACTGGCTCAGGTACACAAAGTAATATGAATGCAAACGAAGTAATTGCCTACCGTGCCCACGTACTTTCGGGAGGAAAATTGACTGACGAAAAAAAAATATTACACCCCAATGATGATGTAAACAAATCTCAATCATCAAACGACACCTACCCCACCGCCATGCACATTGCCGCTTACAAGCAAGTAAACGACATTACTATTCCGGGGCTTCAAAAACTACGTAACACGCTGCATCAAAAATCCACAGAATACTCCTCCATTATAAAAACCGGGCGAACTCATTTTATGGACGCCACCCCACTTTCGCTTGGGCAAGAATTTTCGGGCTATGTACAACAAATAGATAACAGCATTCGCTGCCTCCATAACGCTCTAAACGCTGTTAAAGAACTTGCATTGGGCGGAACAGCCGTTGGCACAGGCCTAAATACTCCCAAAGGATACGATGTGTTGGTAGCCAAAAAAATAGCCGAGTTTACCGGATTGCCATTTGTTTCTGCTCCCAACAAATTCGAGGCTCTTGCCGCACACGATGCCATGGTAGAACTTTCGGGAGCTCTTAAAAGAACAGCCGTTGCTCTTATGAAAATTGCAAACGATATTCGTATGCTCAGCTCGGGCCCACGGTGCGGAATTGGTGAAATTGTAATTCCCGATAATGAACCAGGATCGTCTATAATGCCCGGAAAAGTAAATCCCACACAGCCCGAAGCATTAACCATGGTATGTGCACAAGCCA
Organism: Flavobacteriales bacterium; assembly: GCA_013359255.1. GTDB lineage: Bacteria > Bacteroidota > Bacteroidia > Flavobacteriales_E > Vicingaceae > BCD5. The sequence goes on along the minus strand of JABWCF010000001.1, from coordinate 25,296 downwards.
TCGGAAATGATGTGGCGGTTTCCGTAGGTGGAAGCATGGGCCATTTTGAACTTAATGTTTTTAAACCTCTCATTGCGGCCAATGTGCTGCAATCGGCACGATTAATAGGCGATGCCTGCGTTTCTTTTAATGATAAATGTGCCCTTGGTATTGAACCCAACCACGATGTAATAAAAAAACATTTGGAAAATTCTTTAATGTTAGTCACTGCGTTAAATCCTCACATTGGTTACGAAAATGCCGCTAAAATTGCCAAAACAGCTCACAAACAAAATAAAACACTAAGAGACGTTTCTATTGAATTAGGACTGCTTACCAATGAACAGTTTGACCAATGGGTTGACCCCGGTAAAATGATAGGCTCTTTAGAAAAATAATTTTTTTACCCTTTAAAAAAAGGCGAGGAAACATCTCGCCTTTTTTAGTTCTTACAGAAAGCGTAAGTTTGCTCGTAAAATAAAATGTTACACTCCATGCTAAAGATTGGAATTATAAAAGAAGGCAAAAACCCTCCCGATGAACGTGTTCCCCTTGCTCCCATTCAATGTAAAAAAATAATGCACCTATTTCCTCAAATAAAAATTTATGTACAAGAAAGTATGGTTCGCAGATTTAAAAATGAAGACTATATTTCTGAAGGTATAGAAGTAAAAACAGACCTCTCCGATTGCGATATTCTGTTGGGAGTAAAAGAAATTCCCCTAGAAATGTTGATAGAAAATAAAACCTATTTTTTCTTTTCGCACACTATAAAAAAACAACCGTACAACAAAAAATTATTGCAGGCCATATTAAAAAAAAACATAACTCTGGTAGACTGGGAAACGCTAAAAAATAAAAACGGAATACGCCTAATTGGTTTCGGCTTCTATGCAGGAATAGTTGGCTGCTACAACGCTATGTACGCATGGGGAATGAAACATAAAACTTTTACACTAAAGAGAGCTTATTTATGTAACGACCGGCAGGAACTCATTAAAGAACTTAGCCGCATTACACTTCCACCCATAAAAATTGCCTTAACCGGTAGTGGTCGTGTAGCAAAAGGGGCCACAGAAATACTCGATGCCATGAAAATAAAAAAAGTTTCGCCTTCCGACTTTTTAACTCAAACGTATAGCGAGCCGGTGTTTACCCAATTAGATGTAAAAGAATATGTAAAACGCAGCGATGAAACAAACTGGAAGGAAACCGATTTTTTTAAAAATCCGGAAGGATACGAATCTAACTTTATGCCCTATGCAAAGGTAGCCGATCTCTATTTGGCCTGCCACTTCTGGGATAATAAAGCCCCTGTTCTTTTTACGAAGGAAGATGCCCGCTCAGAAAACTTCCAGATAAAAGTAATTGCAGATATAAGTTGCGATGTAAATGGCCCTATTGCTTCTACCATTCGTGCCTCTACCATTCAGCAACCTTTGTATGGATATAATCCTATTACCGAAAAAGAGGTAAACTACGATGATTCTGCGGCTATTACCGTAATGGCTGTAGATAACCTTCCCTGTGAGTTACCCAAAGATGCCTCGTATGGTTTTGGAGAAGAAATTATACAAAATGTTTTACCTCATTTGCTAAACAGCGATGCAGAAGATATTATTAAAAACGCGACCATAGCTGAAAAGGGTCTGTTAACCGCCAATTTTAGCTATCTTTCCGACTACGTTAGTGAGTAAAAAATTATTTTTTGTACTCTTCCGGCACCTCGCTAGTTAATGTTTTTAAAAATACCACGATGTCGGAAATTTCATTTTCTGTAAGTTCTTTGTTTAACTGTGCTTTTGCCATAATTTTTACGGCATCTTCCAGTTTTTCAACACTACCATCGTGAAAATAAGGATATGTTTTTTCTATATTTCGCAATGAAGGTGTTTTGAAAACATATTTATCAGATTCATTTTTCGTTGCATCAAACTTCCCCTCATCTATCTTTTTACTTCCGGTTAGCTCCCAGTAATTTCCAAACAATCCAAATTTCTGAAACATCTGCCCGCCCAATATATTTCCTGAATGACAGGAAACACAGCCCACCGATAAAAAAGTTTCTAATCCTCTTTTCTCTTGTTCATTCAACGCCTTTTCCTCTCCACTTAAATACACATCAAATTTTGAAGGAAAAATTAATTTACGTTCAAATGCACCAATTGCATTTTGTAAGTTGGAGTATGTAATTGGGCTCGTTTCATTAGGATACGCTTTTGCAAAAAGGGTTTTATATTCTTCTATTTTAGAAAGCCTTTCGACAACTGCTTTTTCATTCGGCATGGCCATTTCTACCGGGTTTAATATAGGCCCTCCTGCCTGTTCTTCTACATCTTTTGCCCTGCCATCCCAAAACTGGGCAATATGAAGTGCTGCATTAAGTACCGTTGGCGAATTTCTACCTCCTAAGGCACCATCGTTTCCGGATGAAAAAGATAAATTATCGACTCCATACGTTGAGAGATTATGACAACTATTACAACTGATAGTATTGTCTTTGGAAAGTCGCTTATCAAAAAACAACACTTTTCCTAAATACGCTTTTTCTTCTGTTATAGTATTTTCAGGATTCTCTGCTATAACGGGAAACTCGCCAAAAAAAGTTTTTGCCTTTTGCCACAATTCGCTCGGTTCTTCTTTTTCTTCAACCTCTACTTGTTTTTCTACTTCGTTTTTGCATGAAATAATAAACAGAGACACAAATAATGTTCCGACAATGAATAATTTTCTTTTCATTTCTTATTTTTTTTGCGAAGGTAATACTTCCTCATTTTAAAATGCTTACACTAAACAAAATTTATTATTCTTTTTGGTATTGTAAAGCCGGGTAAACACTCCGAAAATACCGAACTACAAAAGAAATAATTTTTCTTTCCAGCGTATTCAATAGGAAAAGGAGCTTGGACACAAACCAAAAGGGGTTTTTATATAAAAATTAATATTCGGCATTTGCTTACTAAAATTGATGCTAAAAGCGTATTTTCGCCCAAAGCAATAAATATGTCGAAGGCGGAAAAAGAAATGTCGTTTTTAGAGCATCTGGAAGTGCTTCGTTGGCATTTGGTTCGTTCGGCCATTGCCATATTATTGTTCGCTGTATTGGCTTTTGTTTTTAAAAATATTATTTTTGATTCTATTTTACTTGGCCCTAAAAACGCTGATTTTTGGACATATCGTATGTTTTGCAAATTATCTTATTTTCTAAATTTTGGAGATGCTCTTTGTATTGGAAAAGATTTGCAGTTTGAATTAATAAACACCGATATGTCCGGGCAATTTACCACACACGTTTCTACTTCAATTATTGCAGGAATTGTTTTTGCCTTCCCCTATATTTTGTTTGAATTTTGGACATTTATTAAACCCGCCTTAACCAATAAAGAATCAAACTATGCCAAAGGAACTGTGTTTTGGGGTTCCCTGCTTTTCGGCATGGGAACATTATTCGGTTATTTCCTCATTGCCCCCCTTTCTGTTCAATTTTTAGGAAACTATCAGGTAAGTGATTTGGTAAGCAACCGCATTAATTTATCTTCGTATATCTCTACGGTTACCTTGGTAACGCTATCGTGTGCTTTTGTATTTGAATTACCTTTATTGGTTTTTTTTCTCTCTAAACTGGGTTTGCTTACTCCGCAGTTTATGCGTAAGTTTCGCAAACATGCAGTGGTAGTGGTTTTAATTGTATCGGCTATTATTACCCCACCCGATGTAACCAGCCAAATTTTAGTTTCCCTACCCCTTTTGGTATTATACGAAATAAGTATTTTTATTTCTGCATCGGTAAATAAAAAAACAATTAGAAAATGAGTAACAAGGTAAACGAATTTAATGATTATCGTAAAAAAATGAACGATAAAATTTTGGCAGAAAACAACCTAATATTAAAGCGAATTTTTAACATCGACACCCATGCATACTCCGATGGAACATTGCCTGCAAAAACCAAAGAAATGTTGGGCTTAGTAGCTTCTATGGTACTACGCTGCGATGATTGTATTCGATACCACTTAGAAAAATGTTACCTGCAAAATGTTTCTAAAACCGAACTCTTTGAAATTTTTGCCATTGCTAATTTAGTGGGTGGTACCATTGTAATTCCCCATACCCGAAGAGCTTTAGAATTTTGGGAAGAACTAGAAAATTCTAATTTTTAAAAAAAGATTACCTTGGCTCTTTACCAACCATGAAGCAATACCGTTTACTACTTATCCTTTTTTTATTATTTGCCTTTCATTTTGGCCAAGCCCAAATGACTATTGTGAGTGGAAAAGTAATAGACAAAGAAACCAAAGAACCAATGCCCTTTGCCAATATTCAGTTTAAGGGCACCAAAACAGGAACCACTACTGATATTAATGGCAACTATAAAATTGAAACTTATTATGCTTCTGACAGTCTGGTGGCTTCCTTTATTGGATATACACCCCAAGCAAAAAAAATTAAAAAAGAAATAAAACAAATAGTCAACTTCGAACTTTCTACTTCTTCTATCATAATGGAAGAATTTGTGGTAAAATATAAAGGAAACCCTGCCGAAGATTTACTGGAAAAAATTATTGATTACAAAAAAGTAAACAACCGCAAAAAATACAGCTACTACAAATACAATGTTTACAACAAAGTAGAATTCGATTTAAACAATATCGATGAAGAATTTAGAAATAAAAAAGTATTTAAACCCATTCAGTTTATTTTCGACAACATTGACACTACTGCCGAAAAACCTTATTTACCTATGTTTATAACCGAATCGCTTTCAGAATATTTTTACAGACAAAACCCAAAAACACAACGAGAATTTATTAAAGCATCTAAAGTTTCTGGGATAAATAACGAAAGCGTTTCGCAATTTTTAGGTGATATGTACCAAAACGTAAATATTTACGAAAATAACATTTTGGTTTTCGGAAAAACCTTTGTAAGCCCTATTTCTAACTCGGGTTTACGCTTTTATAAATACTATTTAACTGATAGCACATTGATTGACAACCAATGGTGCTATAAATTAGAATTTAAACCCCGACATCGCCAAGAACCCGTTTTTGATGGGCATATGTGGATACACGATACTACATACGCCATCAAATCGATTAAAATGAATATTGCCGAAAAAACCAATATCAATTTCGTAAATGATTTTTCTGTTGAACAAGAATACAAAATGGTAGACGGTAAATACTGGATGCTAAGCAAAGATAAGCTAGTTGTAGATTTTGTAATTAGCAACAAAACCATGGGGCTATACGGACGTAAAACCACCATGTATAAAGATATTCGCGTAAACGACACCATACCCGAAAAAATATTTTCAGGAGTAGATGATATAATTGTAGAGCAAAATTCCAATCAATACAACAACGAATTCTGGGACGAAAACCGCTTCGAAAAACTTAGCGAACAAGAAAAAGAAATTTACCACATGATTGATACGTTAAAAGAGGTTCCGGCAGTTAAAACCGTTATCGATTTAGTCTCAATGATTCTTTCGGGTTACAAAGAGTATGGTTATGTGGAATTAGGACAATATTTTACCTTTTTAAGCTACAACCAAATAGAAGGAACCCGTTTTAAGTTTGGAGGCAGAACTAGTAATCAATTTGCCAAATGGCTCGAATTTTCGGGCTATGCCGCCTATGGAGTAGAAGACGAAGAAATGAAATATGAAGGAGGATTTAGAATGCGAATTTCTAAGGAACCCAGACAAATAGTCGGCTTTAATTACAAAAAAGATTTGGAACAACTGGGGCAAAGCCAAAATGCATTTCAGGCCGATAACTTTTTGGCTTCTTTCCTAAGGCGTTCTCCTAATATTAAATTAACCATGATTGAAAAATATTATGCGTACTATGATAGGGACTGGTTTCAGGGGTTCAACAATCAATTTATTTATTCAAACCGAAAACTGAGTGCAAGAGGTAAATTACACTACCACAAAAATAGTAACACAGAATCCGTTGAAGTAAGCCACCTGCAGGTTTCTGAATTTTCATATTACTTGCGTTTTGCCTACAAAGAAAAATACGTAACCGGTGAATTTTCTAGAGTTAGTATGGGAACTAAATTTCCTATATTAGAAGCACAATACACCAAAGGAATAAAAAACTTTTTAAGTGGCCAATATAATTACGACAAAATTGAAGCCTCCGTAAAAGACCGTATTCGCTTTGGAACCAAAGGCTATACCGACTGGAAACTGCTAGGTGGAAAAATTTTCGGTTCTCTCCCCTACCCTCTTTTGGAATTGCACCAAGGAAACGAAACCTATTTTTACGATGTGCAAGCTTTTAACCTGATGAATTACTTTGAATTTGCCAGTGACCAATACGCATCACTCATGCTAACCCACCACTTCGATGGATATTTTTTAAATAAAATGCCTCTCTTCAGAAAGTTAAAGTGGCGAGAGGTGGCCAGTGGAAAAGCCGTAATCGGCTCGCTTGATGTAAACAAACATTCGCAAGAATTAACACTCCCTGCAAATATGTTTCAACTTACCGAACCCTATATAGAGGTGGCTGCCGGAGTAGAAAACATATTCCGTATTTTTAGAGTAGATTTGCTTTGGAGATTAACCCACCACGATCATCCCGATATTGCAAAATATGGTATCCGTGGCACTTTTGAAATAAAATTCTAACCGCTATATATGCGTTTAAGAGCTGAAAATATTGTAAAAAAATATAAAAAAAGAACGGTTGTAAAAGGCGTTTCGGTTGAAGTAAATCAAGGAGAAATAGTAGGCTTACTTGGCCCTAATGGTGCAGGAAAAACCACTTCTTTTTATATGATTACCGGACTGATAAAACCAAACTCCGGACATATTTTTCTCGATGATTTAGACATTACCGATATGCCTATGTACAAAAGAGCACAAAATGGCATAGGTTATCTTGCACAAGAGGCATCGGTGTTTCGGAAACTCAGTGTAGAAGATAACATAAAAGCGGTGTTAGAAATGAGTAAAAAAAGCAAAGAAGAACAAACTCAACGTGTAGAAGAATTACTGAACGAATTTGGTTTGCAACATATTCGGAAAAACAGAGGAGATTTGCTTTCGGGTGGCGAAAGACGCAGAACAGAAATTGCTAGAGCTCTTGCTGCCGACCCTAAATTTATTTTACTCGATGAACCTTTTGCCGGTGTAGACCCAATTGCCGTTGAAGACATCCAGCAAATTGTATACGGATTAAAAAATAAAAACATAGGTATATTAATTACAGACCACAACGTACACGAAACCCTTACCATTACCGACCGTGCCTATCTGCTTTTTGAAGGCAGCATTCTTAAAGCAGGAACTTCCGAAGAACTGGCAGCTGACGAACAAGTACGAAAAGTATATTTGGGAAAAAACTTTGAATTAAGAAAATAGTTCAATGTTTTTTCTGTTTTACTAATCAAACCGAATGGCTTTTACAGGAGATATTTTAGTTACCACATACGATGGCAATACTAACATAAGTAAACACACCACGAATGTACTAAGATTTAACGCCATAATCGTCCACACACTCATTTCAATAGGCACATGCGATAAGTAGTAGGACTCCTGAGGCAAGGTAATCAGTTTAAAATGTTTTTGAAGAAGTGATAACCCTATACCAAATAAATTACCCCACATTAAACCCAAGCCTATTAAATAAGCGGCATTATACATAAAAATTTTTCGAATGCTCTTGTTACTGGTTCCTAAAGCCTTTAAGATTCCTATCATGTTGGTTCTCTCTAAAATTAAAATAAGCAGAGCCGATATAATATTAATTCCTGCTACTAATACCATGAGTACAATAATTACAATTACATTTAAATCTTGTAACTCCAACCAGTTAAAAACATCTTGATTTTTTTCTGCAATGGTAACCGAATTTAAATTGTATGGAATGTAATTATAAATTATTTCGTCCATTTTATCCAAATCATCGTACTTATCCAATAAAATCTCGAAGCCACTTATTTGTTCTTCGCTCCAGTCGTTTAATTTCTGAACATGATGAATGTCGGCAAGTACATACAATTCATCGGCCTGTGCCAAACCGGTTTCGTAAATACCACAAATGGTAAACTTTCTTACACGTGGCGGTTGCTGAATAAAATACATAACAAGTTCATCGCCCACTTTTAAATGAAGCTTTTTTGCAATCACTTTAGATACCACCATCTCATTGCTTTTCCCTGTATCGGTAACGGTAAAATTTCGACCTTCAATCATTTTATTTTTAAAAAAAATCCAGTCAAAATCTTTATCTATACCCTTTAGAATTACGCCATGCATTTCATTGTTCGTTTTAATAATGCCGGCTTTTGTAGCAAATACCTGAATGTGCCTTACTCCTTTAATTTTATGAATAGTATGATAAAAATCTTGCTCTTTGCTAATGGGTAAATTTTCAAAAGAATTTCCCGAGTCAAAATTTTGCACTACGATATGCGAACCAAAACCAATTACTTTATTTCGTATTTCTTTTTGGAACCCCTGAACAATACTTACCGATAATATCATTACCGAAATACCCAATGCAATAGCTAAAATAGATATACGGATAATGGGTTTTGAAAAACGACTCACTCCCTTTTCTCCTTTAATAATTCTTTTTGCAATAAAAAATTCGGTATTCACGTATCTTTGGAGTGTTATTTGCAAACAAAAGTAATTATTTTAACCGTGTTATGAAAAAGCTAAACCTTTGTATTCTTCTCTCATTTTTTCTTTCTTCGCTTTATTCTAATGCTCAGGTAATCACAGGAGCCGAGAATACCGCTGAATATATTTCGCTAATAGAAAATAAAAATATAGCCTTAGTGGTTAATCAAACTTCTGTCATTAAAAATGTGCACCTGCTAGATACGCTGCGTTCATTGAATATGAAAGTTGTAAAAATATTTACTCCCGAACACGGATTTAGAGGAACCTCCGATGCTGGCGAATCTGTACCTTCACACATCGACAAGCAAACCGGAATCGAAGTGATTTCACTTTACGGAAAAAACAAAAAACCCAATGCCGAGCAACTTAAAAATGTAGAGATTCTTTTGTTCGATATCCAAGATGTGGGGGTACGTTTTTACACCTACATTTCTACATTGCACTACGTTATGGAAGCTGCTGCAGAAAACAACAAACAAGTAATTGTGTTAGACAGGCCTAATCCAAATGGCCACTACATTGATGGTCCGGTGCTCGATATAAAATTTAAATCATTTGTTGGAATGCACCCTGTGCCCATTGTGCATGGACTAACCATTGGAGAATACGCCCAAATGATAAACGGAGAAGCCTGGCTTACCGGAAAAAAGAAATGTTCGCTTACGATTGTTCCATGCCAAAACTATTCACACACCACTCTCTACACGCTACCCATACCCCCTTCTCCGAACTTGCCAAATCAAGAAGCCATTTATTTATACCCCTCTCTTTGTTTGTTTGAAGGAACTGTAATGAGTGTGGGCAGAGGCACCGATTTTCCATTTCAACAATTTGGACATCCTGCCATAAAAGGATCCTCACATTCCTTTACTCCAGAAAGCAGAGAAGGAGCCAAAGACCCTCTACTCAAAGGGCAAATTTGTTATGGATACAATGTAAAAAGAGCGGGTACGCCTAAGGTAGGTTTTACCCTCCGCTGGTTGCTAATGGCATATTTGCTGTACCCAAACCACGATACTTTTTTTAATTCATTTTTCGACAAACTGGCCGGAACATCGCAAATACGTTTGGCTATACTAGAAGGAAAAGCCGAGGATGAAATAAAAAAAGAATGGAAACCTGCTATTGATAAGTATAAATTAATTCGAAAAAAATACCTTCTTTACGAAGATTTCGAATAAAGATTGACTATCTTCGCCTTACGTATATTTAAAATATTTATTATGAAAAAAATTTACCTTTTTTCTTCCGTCATCTTCCTTTTTTCTTTTCTTAAAGAATCTTTATCTTTTGCACAATGTGTAAAATTAAATTGCCCACCCAACATTACCATACCGGCATTGCCCGGGACATGCGAAGCACCTATTTCTTATACTCCACCAGTAGGTACAGACACTTGTATTTTCTTTTATACCGATACTTTTAATTTTACAGGTAGTGTTCAAACATTTATTGTACCCCAAGGAGTAGACACTATTACCGCAAAAGTGTATGGAGCACAAGGAGGTGCAAACTGGATAAACAATACGAATTATGGGGGCTTTGTGCAAGCCGATATCCCCGTTACTCAGGGAAATACACTTTATCTCTATGTAGGTGAAAAACCAACCGGATTAACCGGAGGCTGGAATGGAGGAGGAAATGGAGAAACAGGAGGAAAAGGCGGAGGCGGGGCCTCAGATATCAGAAAAGGAGGAACTTCATTAAACGATAGGGTTATTGTAGCAGGAGGTGCAGGAGGTGCAGGATACTGGTCAGGGTTGCATGTAGTGGGTGGCTACGGAGGCGGATTAAGTGGAGGCCCCGGTTACAGAGATAATCCGGGCACCCCCGGAGGAGACCCCGGCACACAAGTATCAAGCGGAAACGGAACCTGTGTTAGTCTTAATAACCCTGTGTGTGCAGGAGGGTTTGGCTACGGAGGAGCACCTTCTTCGTGCGGATGTGAAGGATATGGCGGTGGAGGAGGTTGGTGGGGTGGAGCCGGAAGTGGCAATTGCAGAGGAGGAGGAGGAGGTAGCGGCTATGTTTTACCCGGCTTACAAAACGTAACCATGAGCAATGGTGTTCAAATTGGACACGGAAAAATTATTTTATTATACAAAGGAAATCCCACTGTTACTACTTCTTTAGTATCTGGTTTAGGAACCGGAGCCAACTTTCCGGTTGGTACTACTACCGAAACGTATAAAGCTGTTAGTCAAAATGGCGATTCCATTTTTTGCTCATTTACAATTACTGTAACAGACAACGAGAAGCCAACTTTTGCAATCTGCCCTAACGATACAACGGTATGCGAAGGCCCATTCCATTTTAATCTCCCTGCAGCAAATGATAACTGTCCCGGAGCTACCGTAACACAAATTTCCGGGCCAAGTTCCGGCACTTCTTTAACAGCCGGCACTTATACGATTAAGTTAAAAGCCTCCGACCTTGCAAATAATTCCGATACCTGCGAATACAATGTTACCGTAGAAGTTTGTGCAGGAGCTATTACCCATCAAAATGAAAATTTCAGCATAAAAGTATATCCAAATCCAATGCAACAAAGTTTAAATATTGAAACAAAAGGTGTTGAGGGCAATGTTACTATTACCATTATAAACTCTATTGGAGCAGTTATAAAACAAATTACAACCAATCAATCTTCTCTTCAAATAGAAAAAGACAATATCCCTTCGGGTTTGTATCATTTCACAATAAAACAAGATACTACTACTTTGCTAAGTGGCAAAATAGTAGTAGAATAAAATAGAACCAAGACAAAAAAAGAGGGCTGAAATTTCAGCCCTCTTTTTTTGTCTTTTCCCCTTTTTGCTATCAAAACCCTATATTTGTGAGTTCATTAAAGACGCTAACAAATGGAGGAAGTAAAAGCATATCAGCCCGAAAATAAAATACGAGTAGTTACAGCCGCATCATTGTTTGATGGGCACGATGCCGCCATTAACATTATGCGAAGAATTATTCAATCTACCGGAGCCGAAGTAATTCATTTGGGGCACGACCGAAGCGTAGAAGAAGTAGTAAACTGTGCCATTCAGGAAGATGCTCATGCTATTGCACTAACCAGTTATCAAGGAGGCCATATTGAATATTTTAAATATATGTACGACTTACTGAAAGAAAAAAAGGCTTCGCATATAAAAATTTTTGGTGGTGGTGGTGGCACCATTTTGCCCGATGAAATAAAAGAATTAGAAACATATGGTATTTGTAAAATTTACCATCCCGATGACGGGCGAGTGTTAGGTTTGCAGGGAATGATAAATGATATGCTGCAAAAATGCGATTTCCCTATCGGAAACACATTAACCAACGAAACAGAGCAAGCAATTAAAAACTCCAATACTAATGCTATTGCTCGCCTTATATCTGCGGCCGAAAATTTTCCTTCAGAAACCCAGAACGAATTAGATAAAATAAAAAAAGTTGCTGCCAACACAAGTATTCCAGTACTCGGCATTACAGGCACAGGCGGTGCAGGAAAATCATCATTAGTGGATGAATTAGTAAGAAGATTTTTACTGGATTTCGAAAACAAAAAAATAGCCATCGTATCGGTTGACCCCTCTAAAAGAAAAACGGGAGGTGCACTGCTTGGCGATAGAATTCGCATGAACTCCATAAACAACCCACGAGTTTATATGCGTTCGCTAGCTACCCGTCAAGCCAATATGGCCGTTTCTAAACACATTGGCGAAGCCGTTGAAATCCTAAAAGCCGCCTACTTCGATTTAATTATTTTAGAAACTTCCGGAATTGGCCAAAGCGATACCGAAATAATGGATTACTGCGATGTAGCTTTATACGTAATGACTCCCGAATTCGGAGCTGCCACTCAGTTAGAAAAAATTGACATGCTCGATTTTGCAGATGTAATTGCCATCAATAAATTCGATAAAAAAGGGGCTCAAGATGCACTACGCGATGTAAAAAAACAATACAAACGCAATCATAAGATTTTTGATACTAATGAGGAGTTACTTCCCGTTTTCGGAACCATTGCCTCGCAGTTCAATGATCCGGGAATGAACAGACTTTACAAAGCCATTATAAATACCATTGTTCAAAAAACAAAAGCCGACTTAACTTCAAACGTTTCAGCTTCAAACGAATCTTTCGAAAAAATATTCATCATTCCTCCGGCACGCACCCGTTATCTCTCAGAAATTGCCGAAAATAACCGTAAATACGATGCTTGGGCAGCCAAGCAAACCGAAATAGCGGACCAACTCTATGCTCTTAAAATTATTACAGAAAGTACTTTAATTGGCTCCGAAAACGAACTTGTAATAAACACGTTACAATTAGAATTTAACAAACTAAGAAAATATTTACACCCACTGAATTGGGAAATAATTGAAAAGTGGCCGGAAAAAATTAAACTGTACAAGGATACATATTATGCGTTTAAAGTTCGCAATAAAGAATTAAAAATAGAAACACATTCCGAATCTCTCTCTCATACACAAATTCCGAAAGTAGCCACTCCCCGTGCCAAAGCATGGGGCGAAATACTACGATGGAGTTTACAAGAAAATGTTCCGGGAGAATTCCCCTACACAGCCGGAATCTACCCATTCAAAAGAGAAGGAGAAGACCCTACCCGCATGTTTGCCGGTGAAGGCGGGCCGGAAAGAACCAACAAACGATTTCATTATGTTAGTAAAGGAATGCCTGCAAAACGCCTTTCTACCGCATTTGATAGTGTAACCCTTTACGGAAACGATCCCGATTTCAGACCTGATATTTACGGAAAAATCGGAAATTCTGGCGTTAGCATTTGCAGCCTCGATGACGCAAAAAAACTTTACAGCGGTTTCGATTTATGCAACCCTAAAACATCGGTATCTATGACCATTAACGGCCCTGCACCCATGATGCTTGCCTTTTTTATGAATGCGGCTATTGATCAAAATTGTGAAAAATATATTAGGACTAATGGCTTAGAAGCTGATGTTGAAAAACGACTAAAAGAAAAATACAAAAACAATAATCGCCCAAAATACAACGCAGAACAACCCGAAGGCAATGATGGGTTAGGCCTACTCCTACTCGGCATAACCGGAGACGAAGTACTTCCCCCTGAAGTGTACGAAAAAATTAAATCCGACACTATTTCTCAGGTTCGGGGCACTATTCAGGCCGACATATTAAAAGAAGATCAGGCTCAAAACACCTGCATATTTTCTACCGAATTTGCACTTCGTATGATGGGTGATGTACAAGAATATTTTATTCAGAACAATGTCAGAAACTTCTACTCAGTATCCATCAGCGGCTACCATATTGCCGAAGCGGGAGCCAATCCCATAACACAACTAGCCTTTACGCTTGCTAATGGATTTACGTATGTAGAATATTATCTGAGCAGAGGAATGAATATAAACGACTTTGGACCTAACCTTTCTTTCTTCTTCAGCAACGGTATCGACCCTGAATATGCCGTAATTGGAAGAGTAGCCCGAAGAATATGGGCCAAAGCCATGCGCGAAAAATATGGAGCCGATGCTCGTTCACAAATGCTAAAATACCACATTCAAACATCTGGGCGTTCGCTCCATGCTCAAGAAATAGACTTTAACGATATACGTACCACCCTACAAGCCCTCTATGCCATTTACGACAACTGCAACTCACTTCATACCAACGCCTACGATGAAGCTATTACTACTCCCACCGAAGAAAGCGTTCGAAGAGCCATGGCTATTCAGCTTATTATAAATCGAGAACTAGGTTTGGCTAAAAATGAAAACCCACTGCAAGGCTCGTTTATTATTGAAGAACTTACCGATCTTGTAGAAGCCGCTGTATTAGCCGAATTCGATAGAATTACCGAAAGAGGAGGTGTGTTAGGAGCCATGGAAACCATGTATCAACGAAGCCGCATTCAAGAAGAAAGCCTCTATTACGAAACTTTAAAGCATACCGGAGAATACCCAATCATAGGAGTAAATACTTTCTTAAGCTCCAAAGGCTCTCCCACAATTATTCCTGCTGAAGTAATACGTGCCACAGAAGAAGAAAAACAACAACAAATAAACACCATTGTTTCTCTGCATAAACAATACACAGAAGAAAGCAAAAAACAACTTCTGCTGTTACAGCAAGCGGCCATTCTAAATAAAAATATTTTTGAACAGTTAATGACTGCCGCTAAATACTGCTCGTTAGGGCAAATTACCAAAGCTCTCTTTGAAGTAGGCGGACAGTACAGAAGAAACATGTAATCCTTTAAAAAACTGAAAAAATATTTTACATATCTCTTACTGCTCGTTTGCGGCCTTTATCCTCTTTTTGGAAAAGGGAACACGCAAGCCAATAACTCAAACGAAAACAATTTAAACGCCCTCCTCAATACTTGGCTAAATAAATCTCTTCCGGATACCGTTCGCCTCAATGCCATTAACACCATTGCAAAAGACATCTACCTTCGCAGAGTGCCTGACAGTGCCCTTTATTATGCCGAATTGCAGTTTGATTTTGCTTCCGAAAAAAAGCTAAAAAAATATATGGCCTCCGCTTTATCTGCCAAAGCCTATATACACTACCTGAAAAGCAGTTATGCATCTTCCTTAAAATTATACATCGAAAGTCTAGAACTATACGAAGAAATTGCAGATAAAAATGGTATTGCAGATGTTCAAATTGGAATTGGAAACATATACGTACAACAACATAATACAAAAAAAGCCATGGAGTATTACTCTAAAAACTTAAAGTATTACGTGGATAACAATGATAAAAATGGCATTGCCCGTATGTATAATAACTTAGGAAGAGTTTATAGCGAAGAACGCGATTATGACAAAGCCATTGAATATTATAACCAGTGCTTATCTATTAGAAATGAACTAAAGGATAAAAGTGGAGCAGCCCGAGCATTGGGAAATATCGCTTACACCCGTAATTTTAAAAATGAATTTGAAAAGGCCGTAGAATTCTTTCTACGCTGTATAGAAATTTTTGAGGAGTTGGGCGACAAAGAAGGTTTAGCAAATGCCTACAGCGGTATCGCATACTCGTATCTAAATCTAAAAAAATATAATGAGGCAATAGCCTTTGCAAGCAAATCCTTACAAATTGCAAACGAATTCGAAATTATCTACGAAGAAGTAAACGCATCTAGAACTCTTTACAGTGCTTATAAAAAACTGGGAAAAATAAATGAGGCAATGAAAATGTTAGAATTATCTACCCGACTAAAAGAACAACAATTAGAAAAAAACAACTTAGACGAATTATTGAAACTTCAGTTTAAATACGATTTCGAGAAAAAAACACATGCCGACAGCATAAAAGCTTCCGAAGCTATTAAAGTTACAGAGGCTCGCCTACAAACACAAAAAGAACAACTGGCAAAAGAAAAAACCCAGCGTATTATGCTATATGGAAGCATTCTTTTTTTATTAGTATTTGCCGGTTTTATTTACAATCGTTTTAAAATAAGCCAGCAACAACAAAATACCATTCAACTTCAAAAAAACTATTTAGAATTACAACACAAAATTGTAGAGCAAAAAAACAGAGAAATAACCGACTCAATCAACTATGCAAAACGCATTCAAACAGCCATTCTTCCACCACAAAAAACAGTATTAGAACACCTCAAAAATTCTTTTATTCTTTATTTGCCGAAAGATATTGTTGCAGGAGATTTTTACTGGATAGAGCCCACCCAAACCTCTATTCTATTTGCTGTTGCCGACTGTACCGGACATGGAGTGCCTGGAGCAATGGTAAGTGTTATCTGCAACAACGCGCTAAACCGAGCTGTAAGAGAATACGGATTAGCCAATCCAGGTAGAATACTCGACAAAACAAGAGAAATTATCATTCAGGAATTTGAAAAAAGTGATAACGAAGTAAAAGACGGTATGGACATTGCTTTATGTGCACTCTCTAACAACGAACTTTTATATGCAGGAGCAAACAACCCCCTTTGGATTATTCGAAACAATGAGCTTATTGAAATTTATGCCGACAAACAGCCCATCGGAAAATTTGACAAACTCCAACCTTACCATACCCATGTGGTACAACTTCAAAAAAACGATACCATTTATATCTTCTCCGATGGCTTTGCCGACCAATTTGGTGGCGAAAAAGGCAAAAAATTTAAAACCCCTAAACTCAAGGAACTCTTGCTTTCCGTTCAAGACAAGTCTATCCCTCAGCAGAAAGAAATTTTAATTCAAACTCTCGAAAACTGGAAAGGGAATATTGAACAGGTTGACGACATCTGTGTAATTGGAATAAAAATCTAATTATCAAATATTTGCGCAAACAACTTTCTTTAAATACTTTTTTTTTAATCCAAATTTCTGTCCTTTCAAAAAAACAATTACTTTTAAGCCTTAAAAATATTGTTATTTTTGCAACTAAAGTAAAAACTATTCCAATGAATAAAACAACCCGATATTTTTCTGTAGCATGCATTTGCTGTGCTGTTCTATTGGCTCCTGCATGCGGAGGATCTGATGATGAAATTCCAACCGATACTCCTGTTGATACTACAACAGAAGTTAAACCCGAAGTAGAAAAATTTTATCAAATTCCAGCACCCGATGAAATGTTTGCGTTTATAAAACAAGGAGGCTTTAAATACAACAAATCCTTAATAAACCCTACCGAAGAATTAAACAAGTACGTTTCTCCAAAAAGTCAGGCTTTAAATTTTGGCATTTACACAGGAGATTTAGCATACACCGCAGCATTCGAGGAATACCAAAGCACAATAAAATACTTTGGAGCAGTTCGAAAACTAGCCGATCAGTTAGGTATTGCCTCTGCTTTTGATGAGTCGATGGTTGCCCGTATTCAAAATAACCTAAGCAGTTCCGACTCGTTGGTTTCTATAACCGGTGATTCTTATTTTACTATTGTTGATTATCTGGAACAAAACGGACGCGGTAAAACATTAGCCTTAATGGCCGCTGGAGGATGGTTAGAAAGCATGTATATAGTGGTAAATTCTATTAATAAGTTTGATGCCAGTAGCCCTGCCATAGAACGCTTAGCAGATCAAAAGCTAACATTAGATAATCTTATTGAGTACATGAACAAATATACTTCGGACAATTCTGTAGTCTCCACCATAGAAGACTTTAGTGGTATTAAAAATGCCTTCGACCAGTTAAAACAAACAGAGGGAACATCTACTTCTGAAAAAAAAGAAAACAAATTAATTTTTGGTTCTAGTGAACCATCAACCACCATTACTGCCGAGCAATATGAAGCGATAAAAAAAGCCATTACCGAGCTACGTAATAAAATTACATCTAACCAATTAAGTTAAAAATTCTTACAATGAAAATAGCCGTTAAAATAATTATTGTGTGCATGCTCTTTGTCGTTCCATTTACCGGAAATACGCAGAACTATTGCATGAATTACCATAAAAAATTCTGTAAAACAAAAAAAGACGATGTGTTTACCTACAACGGGCAATCTAGAAGTGCCTTATTTGAGGGTGGACAAACCTCTGAATTGCGAATTGTTACCTATAAAGGGCAAGATTACAGAGTAACCATCTGTGCCGACAAGGTTCTTGGCGATGTAAAAGTGAGAATTCTCGAAACCAAAAAAGTACCTGTAGAAAAAAAGCGTCAGGAAAAAGTAGTGGAAGATGTATACGACAGCGATGGAAATCCCACGGGTGAAACCAAAGAAGTAGTGAATACCATTACAGAAACAACCTACGAAGAAAAGGTAGAAGTTCTTTATGATAACTCTAAAGATAATAATGCCATGGAAGTAGAATTTAGTATGGTAGCCTCTAAAAAATTAGTTTTAGAACTTACTCCAAGTGCAGGAGCTGGAGAAATGGGATGCATAGGCGTATTAATTCAGCACATGCCTACCCCTAAAAAAGGGTTTTAAAAAAATATCTATTTGTATAAAAACGCCCTGATGAAAAACATCGGGGCGTTTTAATTTAAAGAATATGCTTCAAATACACGATACGCTTAAATCAATATTAAATTCGCCCGCCAATATTGTAATAACCACTCATCAGTCGCCCGATGGAGATGCCATTGGCTCATCGCTTGGTTTAATGCACTTTCTTTTACAAATGAAACACAAGGTAAATGTAATAGTACCCGATGCGTATCCTCCGTTTTTACAATGGATGCCAGGAAATAGCACCATTATTAATTTTTCAGACCAACCTGATATTGCACAAAAATACATTTCCGAAAGTGCCATTATTTTTTGCCTAGATTTTAATGCCCTGAGCCGAATTAAACAACTTGGAGATCTTATTCAAAAATCTAATTCTACCAAAATATTAATAGATCACCATAGACAACCCGAAAACTTTACAGCCTACTCTTACGTTGATATAAATGCCTGTTCTACCTCACAACTGATATATGAATTTATCGCATCGATGGAAAAAATTGATTTGATAAACAAACACATTGCAACTTGTTTGTATGCTGGAATAGTAACTGATACTGGTTCTTTCAGATTTCCATCTACCACAGCCGATACTCTCCGAATAGCCGCCCATTTAATAGAATGTGGTGCCGAAAATGCCCTTATTTATGAATCTATTTATGATAATTATTCTGAAAACCGTTTACGATTGTTAGGGTATACCTTACAACACAAAATGGAAGTATATAAAGAATCGGGAGCAGCTCTTATTTGTCTTTCTAATAACGAACTTAACCAATTCGCTTTTACGAAAGGCGATACCGAAGGTATAGTAAACTATCCACTCAGTATTGAAGGAATAAAACTTTCTGTTTTAGTATTAGAAAAAGACGGTGTAATAAAATTATCGCTCCGCTCGAAGGGAAAATTCTCGGTAAACGATATGGCCCGAAAACATTTTACCGGAGGAGGACATGCTAACGCAGCAGGGGCTATCTCTACTTTATCTTACAATGAAACCATACAACTTTTAAAGAACTTGTTTAAACAATACGCAGAAGAAATACTAAAATGAAAATTACGGCTTACATAATTTTTTTATTTATACTGGTGGCCTGCTCAAATACACCCGAAAAGGAAAACAAAAACGAAGCAAATAAATTAAAAGAACCTTTAATAAAACTTAATAAAGAAATTTCTGAAACCGAATCCGAGCAAATTGATAAATATATAAAACGTAGAAATTGGAATATGCAAGAAACCGGAACCGGCCTGAGATACATGATATATCAAAACGGAAATGGAGTACAAGCAAAAACAGGCAACATTGCTCAAATTAATTTTGAAATAAGCCTATTAAATGGCACTACTGTGTACAGTAGCAACAACAAACCTGAAGCATTTACCATTGGTCACGACAATGTAGAAAGCGGATTACACGAAGCACTTACCTATTTAAAAATAGGAGATAAAGCCAAAGTAATAATCCCTATACATCTTGCATTCGGATTGGCCGGTGATATGAATAAAATTCCTCCTCGTTCAACTCTTGTTTACGACTTAGAACTCGTTTCGCTAAAATGAAAAAAGCATACATTCTTTTCTTTTATATATTTCTAATTCAGCTTGCCTGCGTAAACAATAAATACAAGGATTTTACCCAAACCCCAACAGGCTTATATTACCGTCTACTCATAATGGGCGAAGGGAATAAACCCCAAAAAGGAGAAATAATAACAGCCCTCATTACTATATTCAGCAGAGATAAAGACACGGTTTTTCATTCTCAAAAACCAATTACCTTTTTATACGAAGCCAAACCCTATGCCGATGAATTTATTTCCATGCTAAATGAAGGAGATAGTGCAGAATTTATACTTAACAGTGAAAAATTTAGGAATAATTCCACCGGAATAGATTTAAAAATACCCATAGATAATGTAGAACTGCTCGTACAGATTTCCATTAAAAAAATTAGAACCGCAGAAGCCTACGAATACGAAAAAATTTGGGAGCAAGAGGACCCTGAAATGAAAGAAAGAGAACTGCTAAATCTTTTTCTCAAAGAAAATAATATCAATGGAAGCCAATATTTCAAATCCGGAATATATATTCTACCTGTAAATAATGTAATAGAAACTGATTCTGTTGTTGCAGGAAGCATTGTTTCTATTCATATCAAAGGTGTTTTTCTTAACGGAAAAATTTTCGACTCTACTTATGCCCGAAATCAACCATTAGAAATCGTTTACGGAAAACCCCTGCAAATTATAAAAGGACTCGAAATAGCCTTAAAAGGAATGAAAAAAGGCGAAAAATCAAAAATTATCATACCTTCGCAGTTGGCATTTGGCAGCGTTGGTTCTCCGGAAATAATTCCTCCTTATACCACACTTATTTACGATTTAGAAATAGTAAACATTAAAAACTAAAAACCAATTTATGAGAAAACAAATCTTACTTGCTCTTATCCCTACCACTCTCCTGCTTATAACCTCATGCGGAGAAAAAACACCATACCCGGGTTTCACAAAAACCGAAAACGGATTATACTTTAAAATTCATGAAACAAAACCAGACGCTCGTAAAGTAAAAGAGGGCGACATCATTACTTTAAATCTAATATACAAAAATTCTGACGACTCCATTGTATTCAATACCTCTGAAAGAGGTGGCGGTATGCAATTAAAAGTTGACAAACCCCTCTACAAAGGTGATATTGCAGAAGGCTTTTTAATGCTCTCCTTAGGAGATAGTGCTACCTTTATTACCAGTGCCGATTCCTTTTTTAAAAAAGTAGTGATGGCAGAATTGCCCCCATTTATTAAACCTGCCACAAACCTTACGTTCGAACTAAGACTTACCGATATTAGCACCATTGAAGAATTACAAGCGAAAGCACAACAAGAAGCAGAAAAAATGGCTGTCGTGGAAAATGAAAATATCAAAAACTACATTACTGAAAATAAAATTAGCACTCCGCCCACACAAAGTGGCCTTTACTATATTGAACTACAAAAAGGAAAAGGAGCAAAAGCAGAACCCGGAAAATCTGTAAAAGTACATTACACCGGAACCATACTAGATGGCACCAAATTTGATTCTTCTGTAGACCGTAATGAACCCTTTGAATTTATTCTTGGGCAAGGAGGAGTGATTAGAGGTTGGGAAGAAGGAATAGGATACATGCAAGCTGGAGGAAAAGCCAAACTCATTATCCCTTCGTTTTTAGCCTACGGAGAACAACAACGCGGACCGGTCATTAAACCGTTCTCCACTTTGGTGTTCGAGGTAGAACTACTAGAAGTAAAATAAACGATATATGAAGAAAAAAATAATTTTATCTCTGCTTGCTTTGTGTATTATATCAACTACCATGGCACAGAAAAAAAATAACAATAAAAACAACACCAAAGTGGAAAAGGAATTCACAACCGAAAGCGGTCTGAAATACAAAATTATTCAGAATGGAACAGGCCAAAGAGCAAAGGCCGGAGATAATGTACTTGTTCATTACACCGGAAAACTAACAAACGATACTATTTTCGACAGTTCGGTAAAGCGAGGGCAACCCTTTAAATTTAAATTAGGTGCAGGACAAGTGATAAAAGGGTGGGACGAGGGTATTGCACTTTTGAATATTGGAGACAAAGCCGTTCTTACTATCCCCTCAGAACTTGGCTACGGAGAAAGAGGTGCGGGAACAATTCCTCCAAATGCTACTCTTATTTTTGAAGTGGAACTTATCAGTATTATTGAACCTCCAAAACCCTTTGAGGTAAAAGGAAAAGACACCTTATCTACCCATTCTGGGCTAAAATACATTATGGTAAATACAAATGAACAAGGCCCTAAGGCCGAAAAAGGAAAAACCGTTAGTGTACATTATACTGGCTACTTCGAAGATGGAAAAATATTTGATTCTTCCGTTGAACGTGGCGAACCTATTGCTTTCCCTTTGGGTGTAGGCAGAGTAATTCCTGGTTGGGACGAAGGAATTTCCTTACTTAGAGTGGGAGAAAAAGCTAGACTTATCATACCTTACCAATTAGCCTACGGAGAACAAGGTTATCCAGGAGCCATTCCACCAAAAGCTACTTTAATCTTTGATGTTGAATTAGTAAAAGTTCACTAACTAATAAAAACAAAAGTTAAAACAAAAAGCCAACAAATTGATGTTGGCTTTTTGTTTTTCATGCTATTAAAATTTCTTGTCGTTAATTCAAAAAACCCCACCATAATCCAACCCTCAAAGCCCTTCCTGAATTTGGATAATAGGGAACTGACATAAAATTATATCCATTCATGCCGGCATTAGCATGTTCATACTTTATAAAACATTTCACCCTCTTAATTTTAACATTCATAAACAAATCTACATAAGGATAATTACCAACTTCCATTTCATTTTGCAAATAAAACATGCCTGTAGCAGGCATATATCCATATCCATAATACTTTGAATAATAAAACACATCTGCACCAACCTGCAGTAATAAAGCCGACTTAAATAATTTGCTGCTATAAAACAAACTGGTTACGCTAACCACATCTGGAACTGGTACAATATTCTTTTCACTGATAGATTGATAGTATACATGCGGGAACAAATTAAATCTCCACCACTTCAATTTGCCCGAAATACCCACTTTAAAAGAATACAAATCATACAAATATTGCTTAGGGTAACCATACGCATCTATGTAAAAAATATTTCTCATTGAAATTCCCTGCACATACGTATTAAGCGAAAACCGATTTAACAAATACCCTAAACAACCCGAATGAAAATTTCTCTTACTAAAATCATTGTACTCCCAATCAAAATGATTAGAATAATACCTCTTCAAAAAAAAAGGAGCCTCCTCGTTTCTAATTTCTAAATTAATATACCCCTTTCCTATATTATTCCTAATCTCCATATTAGATTTTACTTCAAAATCTCCTTTATTATACCCATCAATAACAGTTTTAGCGTTTGCATTAAAAACAAAATAATCCCGATGTGTGCTCCATGTTACTCCAGTATAAATATTATTGAAGTTTGTATCAATAATCCCATTTTGCTTATGTTTCCATAATTCATGTCCTCCCATAAATACAATACTATTCCCACCTCCAAGATAAATATTGGTTTTTAGATTATTATTCAACGGATTTACAGAAATAAAATCATTAGTCTTTATTGAATCAATAAATACCGCATCGTAATAACCACTGTTCGGATATAAATCCTCATAACGCCTTATACTCTTATTGTAAGTAAATTCATAAACAAATTTTAATCTATATAAAGGAGTTGATAAAGAATCGGAACGAATTTTAAAAACACCTAACTGTTGTATCATTTTCAAATTTCTCTTAATACCAGTAGTTATTGCCTTATTTAAATCAACGTCTAATCTTGTTTCTAGCAACTCTTTATTTTCAAAAATATCGTCATAGAAATCATCTAAATACCTAATACCCCCATTTTCAGAAGATTTTAAATTATCTGCATCAATAATTAATCTCGAAGCATATCTCTTATTTTTAGTCGTATAGTGAGAGGAAATAAAAAATCCAGTAACATCTGTTTTTTGTCCGGAATAAAATCCAGTAGAATTTATTTTATTGAAACCAAAAGCAATATTAAAAAGAGGTAAAAAATTTTGACTATGAAAAACATTCAAAGTCTGCTCCGCCTTGTACCCATTTGTATACTGAATAGAAGTAAATGGCCTACTCACTGAATAAAAACCACATCGCTTAGATGTGTAAACATCAAAAGCAGACAAAAAAGAAGATTGTATAAAATTTCCAGTAAAAAAATTAAAATTATAAGCAGGTGAACCAATATTACCTAAACTTATAAAAGGAAACTCATTATTAAAAAATTTATATCTCTGAAAATTATCTAACGAGAAAAGAAACGTATCACTTTCCCATTTCTCCTCATCCAAATCTAATAATCTCCCTTCTTCAGATATCTTTTTCACCAAAAGAGAATCTCCTTTTAGAATGGTATCATAAACTACTTGCGATGAAAGGCTGAGCGTGTTTATCAGCAAAACAAGAAAAAAAGAAAAAATTCTATTTTTCACTATCTTAAGTTAAAAAGTTGAATACAATGATAAATAAAAAAGCCCTAACTAGAAATAGTTAGGGCTAAAACTGGCAACGACATACTCTTCCAGGTGTTACCCTAGTACCATCTGCGCTGATGGGCTTAACTTCTCTGTTCGGAATGGAAAGAGGTGATCCCCACCGCTATAGTCACCATAAGTCTTAAATACTTTAAAAGACATCAAAAGAAAGAAAAACCAAGAAAAAAAATTTTAGGGAACACAAGAAAGGCAATCGGGTAATTAGTACAGCTCAGCTTTGACATTACTGTCTTTACACTTGCTGCCTATCAACGTCATAGTCTCTGACGACCCTTAAGGGAAAACTCATCTTGAGGTGGGCTTCGCACTTAGATGCTTTCAGCGCTTATCCCATCCGTACATAGCTACCCAGCGGTGCAACTGGCGTTACAACTGGTACACCAGAGGTACGTCCGACCCGGTCCTCTCGTACTAAGGTCAGCTCCTCTCAATTTTCCTGCGCCCACAACAGATAGGGACCGAACTGTCTCTCGACGTTCTGAACCCAGCTCGCGTGCCACTTTAATCGGCGAACAGCCGAACCCTTGGGACCTTCTTCAGCCCCAGGATGTGACGAGCCGACATCGAGGTGCCAAACCTCCCCGTCGATGTGAGCTCTTGGGGGAGATCAGCCTGTTATCCCCGGAGTACCTTTTA
>JABWCF010000023.1 GCA_013359255.1 Flavobacteriales bacterium | reverse complement strand
AAAGACTCTGTTGAAAATGAAACTGAGAATTTAATTGAAGAAGAAAGAACAAAAACAGATAATAACAATATTTTGATAAACCCCAATCCCTCTACCGGCCTTTTTACCATAGAAAGCCAAGAATCCATCAACCCACAACAAATAGAGGTGTACGATATTTTCGGCAAACGCGTACAGCCAATCATAAACCAAAAGGCCAATGCCTTAATCCTAAATTTAACCGGTAATGCCAAAGGAATGTACTTTATTAAAATTGGAACATACAGCCAAAAAGTAATGGTGGAGTAAATTTTTTTGTGGTAAAAAATAACCATTGTTCATTTTAGTCCCCTTCATTCATTATTAGTTATTTCATTACATCATCTCATTAATTTTTCATTTTCAAAAAAAAACGGATATTTACGCCTCTTAAAATAAACGCTAAATCATTGCGTAGTAGTTAAAGAAAATGAAAAAAAGAAGTCATATACTATTTATAGTGTTCTTTGCGTGGGGAGTATCTGTTTTTTCGCAACAACCTGCCGGGCCACTTCTTAAAGACAATCCTATATTGGCGAACATAGACAGTATGATAGCTTCGAAGATGTATAAAAACTTAGGAAAATCACACACTTCATACAACTACAAAACAGTTTTTACAGCAAGCGAAAGTACAGATAATACGCCAGAGTGGGTGTATAAAGAACGCTTCGAAAAGATGAACGAAAACTCTTCTTTTCATTTTGTGTATAACGAAGAAGTAAAGCAATGGCTCGATTTGTACGCCAAACGCAGAAAAGGGCTAACCTCTCGCATGTTTGGTTTAGCCCCTCTTTATTTTCCTGTGTTTGAAGAAATGTTAGACAAATACAATATGCCCTTAGAAATAAAGTATTTAGCCATAGTAGAATCTGCATTAAATGCACAGGCAGTATCTCCTGCCAAGGCAGTGGGTTTATGGCAATTTATTCCAGGCACGGGTAAGATGTACGATTTAGACAATAATTACTTGTACGATGCTCGTATGGACTTATACAAATCAACCGAAGCTGCCTGTCGTTTTATGAGCGATTTATACAAACAATTTAATGATTGGGAATTAGTATTGGCTGCCTACAATTGTGGCCCCGGAAATGTAAACAAAGCCATACGCAGAGCTGGCGGAAAATCAACCTTTTGGGAAATAATGCCCCACTTACCACGCGAAACAAGAGGATATGTTCCTGCTTTTATAGCCGTAAACTATGTAATGCGTTACGCTGCCGAACACCAAATAGTTCCTGCAGAGCCTGTTTTTTCAGGTTATCTGTTAGATACGGTTTGCTTAAAAGGCGGGGTTTCATTACCCATGCTGGCCACTTCTCTGCAAATTCCATTAGAAGAATTAAAGTGGTTTAATCCTCATTTTAAAAAAGGAATAATTCCCTCCGATGGACAATACTATACATTGTATCTTCCTTTCAACAAAACAGGCGAGTTTATTACCAACGAACAAACGTTGTATGCACAAGCAAAAGAATTTAAAAATGTTTCACCACATCATAGTTCCGCTTCAGCCAACAGTGTACATTCCGTTAGAAAAGGAGAAACCTTGGCCGGAATAGCTCATAAATACGGGTGTTCTGTAACCCAACTAAAAGATTGGAACAATTTAAAAAGCACTAATTTACAGGTAGGGCAAAAAATAAACGTAAACAATAAAGCGACTGTATTGGTATCTAATAAACCACAATCCACAAGCAAAGACAAATACCATATTGTACAAGCCGGAGATACCTTGTATAAAATAGCACAACAGAATGGAGTAAGCATTGATAAAATCAAAGAACTCAATTCGGGGATTAAAGAAAATTCATTGAAAGTAGGCATGAAAATAAAAATTGCTTCGGTAAGTTAAATAACTATTCGTTTTGCAAAAAGTTACGCTTTTACTTCCCCTTTACCTTATTCTTTTTTTGATAAGTATTTTATTTGTTTCTTGTGGAAACGGTAATTTCAAGGTATTACCCGATATAACCGGAAGGCCTGGAGATTTACTGGTGGTTATAGATACCGCCTACAAAAACACTCAAAGCGGAGAGGCGGTAATGAAACAATTTGCATCGGAACAATACGGCTTGCCCCAACGAGAACCATTTTTCAATGTAGTGATGGTGCCGCATAAGGCGTTTACAAAAATTCTGCAAAGCAGTAGAAATGTACTTTCTGTAAATATAAATTCCAAATATTCTCCCGGGTTTTCAATTCAAAAAGAGGTGTGGGCAAGAGGGCAGGTAGTTATCAATGTGTTTGCTCCCGATGATGTTACCGCTTCAAAAATCATAAACGCAAACGGAGCCAAAACCGTTTCTTATTTGCAAAAAGCAGAAGTGGAACGATGGCAGCAACATTTTGCTAAGGTCCCCGATACAAAAAAAATAAAAGAAATAGAAGATTTTTTAGGATTTACATTGGCATTGCCCACGGGTTATTTGCCCATGCTAAAAAAAGAAAACTATTTATCCTTAAGGCAAGATAAAAGAGTAGGCGAGCACATCATTACACAATGTATTTCCATGTGGCATTATCCCTTTGTAAGTGATAGTACGTTTACGTTATCCAACATAATAACTGTACGCGATTCAGTTACAAAAAGGTATCAACTAAGTGCGGCCAAAAACGCTTATATGGAGGTGTACAAAGAGTTGCCGGCTCTTAAAAATGAAATAAACCTGAATGGAATATATGCCGTAGAAGCTCGGGGATTGTGGAGTATGGTAAACGATTTTATGGGCGGCCCTTTCGTAAATTATACTTTTGTAGATGAAAAAAATGCCCGGGTAGTTTGTATTGATGTTTACGTGTTTGCCCCACAGTTCGATAAGAGGGAGTATTTGCGAGAACTAGAAGCGATTGCCCTTTCGGCTAAGCTGGTTTTGCGAGAGCATTAATTTGTCTTATTTCCGAAAGAGCTCTTATCATAGAGCGATTTGAATTGTAAATTTCCATCAACATATTTAAAACTGATGAAATTTCAATTCCTTCGGTTTTAAATTTTGCCGATTTTTTATAAATCAACTCCATTTCTTTATTGCTAAATTCTTTGTTCTTAGCAATCAGGTCGGGAATTTCATCTTCGTCAGTAAATACCTCGTTTACATTTAATACGGCATCAATGTGTGTATAAAAAGTTTTTTGGTAAAATACGATTTCACTGTACAGCTCTTGTAAATATTCTTCGGTTAAATTTTTTAATTCATTTAAATTATGTTCAATATCTTTTAAATATTTTGCCGAAAGAGAAGCGTTTCGTACCGAAAGAATAACCATACTTAAAATTTTCGATTCGCTTTCTATTAGTTCTCCTTGCTGAGTTTTTGCATAAAATGAGGCAATCTCAGATTCGTATTTTTTAATTTTTTCGTACTCCTCCAGATATGAAAAATCTGAACCGAATAGGGTTCCATTTTTTTCTTCATTGCATATTACTTGTTTATTAAACCGCAATACAAATTCTATAAACAAATGCGATTCCATTTTAAGAGCTTCTACCGAGGCTTCACTTACGGAGGGTGTGGCAGTTTTTAGATAAGTTGAAAAACCTGTTCTCTTTTCTTTAATTAGTATAGTGATAAGTTTTGCAAATTGTGCCAACAAGAGTGTAAAAATAAGCACTCCAAGTAAATTAAAGGTGCTATGAAAGGCTACTAATGCTATTAATTTTTCCTCAAAACCTAATATATTATTTACAAAATAGAGGAGAGGATGAATAAAAATAAAGGCAATAACCGAGGTAAAAAGGTTAAAGAAAAAATGACTGAATCCTGCTCGTTTTTTAATGGTGTTGCCGCCTATGCTTCCTATGAGAGCCGTTAAAGTAGTGCCAAGGTCGGAACCTATTACCATAGCCACTGCCGATGTAAAAGGTAAAATACCCGCATCTAAGGCCGAAAGCACAATAACCATCACCGCAGAACTGGATTGAATAATGCCCGATAATATAAAACCAAGCAGCAAAAAAATAATGAGTGGTTTGCCTTGAAATGTAGAAATATCAAAAGCAGAAGAAAAATCGCTGATGCCGCTTTTCATATATTCAAGGCCTAAAAATAAAAATCCAAATCCGGCAATAAGTTTGCTTACATTAGAGAGTTTTTCGGATTTTGAGAAGAAGATAAGCCCCAAACCTCCTATTGCTAAAAAAGGCATTACAAACGATTCGATATTGAATTTAAATCCAAATGTGGCTACTATCCACCCGGTTAATGTGGTTCCTAAATTGCTGCCAATAATAATCCCAATACCGTTTTTAAGTTGTATAATACCTGCACCACAAAAAGCAAGTACCATTAGCGATACTAAAGAACTGCTTTGTAAAATAGCAGTAGAAAAAAAACCGGCTAATACTGCTCTTACAGGGTTTCCGGTTTGTTTTCGTAGAAATTTTTTAAAGGCTCTGCCCGACAATTTTTTTAGGGCTTCTTCGAGCATAAACATTCCAAATAAAAACAAACCTAAGCCTGCCAATACTTTCCAACCGTCAATTGAATCAAAATGCATAGGGCTAAGTTACGAAACCTAAAAGGTTGGTTGTATATTTTTATTCGGTTTCAATGATACGTAAATCGTCAAACCACACATCTCCATTGCCATTGTTCCACAAGTAAATACTAAGGGTGCTATCATTCAAACTTGGTGGAATGGTAAAGTTTAATCTTAAGGTTCTCCATTCTTTGTTGGCATCGGAAGGTAAATCGGTATGCATATAAAAATGTTGGGTGTTTTTTGCACTCGCCACTAAGGCTCCTTTTCCATTGGCCGAGTTTCTTAAAACCGATATTTCGTATGTTCGTCCGGATTTTACTTGCAACGGAATATCCAAACCAAACATAAGTTCGGAAGTAAATTTTGCAGAATACTTGCCATGGTAGGCTTTTTCGTTCGATTGGAGAAAGGCTCCTTTAAAGGTGTAGAGAGAATCGGTTGAAAGAAAAATATCATTTTTTGCCCATTCCATTGTACAGGTAATGGAACGCACTATTTTGATAGATTGCCTAAGAGCCATTGTATCTACCTGCAATAAATAAATTTTTTCTTTGTTTCCCGAATGGGTAAAGAGAAGTTGGGGGGTAATTATTTTGCTGTTTTTATTTAGTATGTAAAATTGGTTCAGTACCGATTCTACAATAGAATCATTATGCTGAGAAAAATAGATAAGCCATGCCGGCTTTTTCTGTGCAAGTTCACGAATCGTTAGTTCCTCTGTAAAATTTCTGATTTTAGAATCGTATAAAAGATACAAGAAGGAGTTTTTGTACAAATTAGATAAATAGGCTGCATAATTCGATTTTCCGTTGCCACTGTAAATATATCCGAAATACAAAGCCGGTTCGGGTGTAGCTCCTGTATTTTCGGCTACAATAAGTCGAGGAATCTGTTTATATTTTTCTAAAAAAGCATGAGTAATTCTGCGTGGATTATAGGCATTTTCGAAATACCCGTAAATGAAAATAGTCTTTAAAAAGAGCAAAACAAAAAACAAAGTAAAAAGAATTCTGGTTTTGGAGTAAGAATGTAAAAATGAAAATTTTGTAATTGAAAAATATTTTTTAGTCAGCATAAAAATTAAGT
This sequence comes from Flavobacteriales bacterium, assembly GCA_013359255.1. GTDB lineage: Bacteria > Bacteroidota > Bacteroidia > Flavobacteriales_E > Vicingaceae > BCD5. The sequence goes on along the minus strand of JABWCF010000023.1, from coordinate 28,565 downwards.
ACAAAGAAGCAATACTGTAAATATGTACCGGAATAAGGTAGTGGTAAGAATAATGTTTTGCAACTACGAGTATTTGAATAATGCAGGCAAAAAATATTCCTAACAGCAATCTCAAAAAGGGTTTTTCTTTTTCCGAAAATTTTAATTTGTTGAAAAGTGTAAGTAGCAGAACAAAAAAAGATAAACACAATACCGCTGTAAATGTAGGTCCGGCAGAAAATATTTTGTATAAATTCTCAGAAAAAAGAGAACTTTCTATAAACTGGTTTTTCCCTGTTCCGTATTTACCCGTATGTGTAAAAATGCCCTTAATAAAATCCAAAAAATATACATACTTATTAAAAATGGGTAGCGTACAAAAAATAAAAGATACAACGCTTGTAATGCCATAAAATATTCTACCTTTCCATTGGGTTAAAAGAATTAGAGGAATAACAAGAGCAGGAAAAGAAGAAAATTTTACGGCTATTGAAAGACCCGCAATTAATCCAAAAATAATGGCAAAAGGAGTTTCGTTCGTTTTTTGTTCAAATATAAATTTAATATAAAAGATGAGCATGGCTAACCCACACATTACAATAAAAGGTTCTGTCATTAAATTGGGTAAATACATACTAATAACAAAAGAAAACAGAGTGCTGGTTTGAAAAAATAAGGCGGAAACAGGCTGGGTGGTTTTAATAAAAACAACTTTTCCCAAAATAAAAATTAGCAGCGAAATCACTAGTAAAATACACTGACTGATTATGAATAAATACGTTTCCGGGTGCTGAAGCACATCGCTTGTTATATTATTAGAATTTCTGAAAAACGAAGTGATTTTGATAATCAGGGCAGCAAACAACTGAACAGGAGTGCCCGGGTGGTCCACATGGCCAATATCTCCGGTGCCATTGGCAATGTTAAGTCCGTTTAAAAGGTAGCAATATTGCGGGTCGCTCCACGACATATAAAACCTGTATGTGTCGTATAACTGCAAATTACCAAGCAGGTAAAGCAAAACAGGAATAATAAAAAGAAAAAACTTTTTTTTAATGAAAAAGTTCAAAGGCGGTTATTTAATTGAGTGGATGTATGCGGAACACAAGTCAATCGTGGCTTGTATTCCTTTTTTATGAGTTCTTTCGGTTCCGTGCGAAGCGGCAACTCCCATTCCAATCAGAGCCACGCGTAAGTCGTTTCCCGCACGCAGTGCAGCAGATCCATCAGATCCGTAAAATGGATACACATCTACTTTGTAGGGAATTTTCTTTTTTTCGCTCAATGCAATCAACTGTTTTCTGAAATGATAATCGTAAGGTCCGGAACTGTCTTTTGCACAGATAGAGCAAGAGGTTTCGTTACCCTGACAGTCATCACCCAGCACACCCATATCAATAACCAGTAGTTCTTTCACAGAATCCGAATAACCTACAGCTCCTCCATGTCCAACTTCTTCGTAATTTGAGAAAAAAAGTTCTACAGGAGTATTTTTGTTTTTAAATTGTTCGGCCAGTTTAAGGAGTACAAAGCAACCGGCTTTATTATCTAAAAATCTAGATTTGATGTATCCGCTAGGAAGTTCTCGGTAGCGAGGTTCTAAACAAATAATATCTCCCGGCTGTATGCCTAATTTTTGAGTGTCTTTTTTATTGTGCACTTCTTCGTCAATACGAATATGCATGGTAGCCATTTCTCGCTTTATTGTTTCTTTTTGTTGGTTAGCGTGCGAAGAGGGATTATTTAAGAGAATGGTTCCTGTGTAGGTTTTTCCTTTCATGGTGTGTATTCGCACGTATTCGCCTTCGGCATTGGTAAGCGAAAGGCCACCGAGCAGGGAAAAAGAGAGGGTTCCATCGGTCTTTATTCCACTTACTATTGCTCCCAACGTATCGAGATGGGCAGCAATAGCTAAACGCGGGTTTTTCCCCAATGCACATTTAACAGCTCCTTTATTGGTGTATTCAGGGTTCAAGCCAAGTAATTTCAGTTTTTTAAAAAGGTATTCGCAGGCATTATGAGTATATCCTGTGGGCGAATCGATGGCAATAAGTTCTTCTAAAAGTTTATAGCTATGCATAGAAAAAAGGATTTCGTTCTCAAAGGTATGCAAATAAAAAAAACGGTATTACAGAAGTTTTTTAAGTTCTTCTTTATTCATAACGCTGCTTTGCTTGTTTATTGATTCTATATGTATGGCCGAAAGAATGAGAGAAACAAACTCTTTACTTAAGCCATTGCTGAGGCCTTCTTCCATGCAGATTTTTACTACCTCTTCCCACCGTTCGGGCTGAAGAATTTTTATATTATTTTGTTTTTTGTAGATTCCTAATTCGATGATGGTTTGCATTCTTTTACCGAGTATATCAAATAATTCATTATCGAGCATATTTATTTTTTCGCGTAGTTTAATGAGTTCCGCTTCCTTGTTATGTAGGGCAGGATTATATTCTCTTATTACAAGGTGGCTAATGAGTGTGGAAAGGGCATTGGGTGTAATTTGTTGTTGGGCGTCACTCCAAGCTTTGCCCGGATTAATGTGGGATTCAATCATTAACCCGTTAAAATTCAAATCAAGAGCTTTTTGTGCAATTTGTAAGAGGGAATCCGTTTTTCCACAAATATGGCTAGGGTCGCAAAATAAAGGAATATGGGGGAGGTGTTGTTTTAACTCAATGGGTATTTGCCACTGCGGGGGGTTTCTGAAATCTGAATTTCCGTAGGTAGAGAAGCCTCTGTGAATAGCTCCTAATTTGTTGATTCCTGCTTTAGCTATTCGTTCAATCCCTCCTTCCCACAAGTTAATATCGGGGTTTACCGGGTTTTTAACTAAAACAATAACATCTACCTTTTTTAGTGAGTTGGCAATTTCTTGTACAGCAAAAGGGTTTGCAGTGGTTCTAGCTCCAATCCACAAAACATCTACCTCATGTTTTAATGCTAGCTCAACGTGGACAGGACTGGCCACTTCTACCGCAGTTTTTAAACCGGTTTCTTTTTTTGCACGTTGCAGCCATGTAAGCCCGATACTTCCTACTCCTTCAAAACTTCCGGGTTTTGTTCTTGGTTTCCAAATACCGGCACGTAGTATATGTACTTTTTGAGTTTGAGCAAGCTGGATGGCGGTTTCCATTACTTGTTCTTCGGTTTCGGCACTGCAGGGGCCACTAATAATAGTTGGGGTATGGTAAGAAAAGAAATGGCTAAAAAAAGAATTCATTTCAATTGATTAAAAAAAATATAGGAGAAAAGAGAAATAAAGAAAACTATTCAGAAATCTGAATATCAATTTTGTCTTCCGGAACAATGTATGCATTCGGATAATGTTTTTGAATTTCCATTAAAAACTTTGTAGCTTCTAAGCGAGAGGTAAAATTCCCCACCCGTACTCTGAAATTGGGTTGCTGATAAATTTCGTAGGCTTTTGTTTTAGGGTAATGTTGTAAAAAGGACGTTTTAACTTTTCGAGCATCTTCTTTTTTGGAACCCGAGTGAATTTGGATTCGAAAACCAGAAAGTTTATAGGTTGTTCTGTAGCGTTCTAAATAATGATTAATTTTTGCGTCTACCATAATGTATTCAGAAGAGTTGGTTTGCGATACAGCAAGGTGGCAAAGCAGAGCAGAAGAAAAAAAGAGCAGTACAGATAAATATTTCATGGCGTAAAATATAGAACAAAGGTAAACAAAATTCTTGCCATGCTTGTTATAGCTCCATACACCGTTTTTGAGGAATAATAGGAAAAAATAGTCAATAGTGAAGAAGGCCGAACAGCAAATTAACGGAATTCGCTTGTTATTTTTAAATCATTTATTCAATTTATTAGAAACAAGAGAAATTATAATTATTTAAAATTCAATGTAAAAGACTATTTCTAATTTAGAACGAATATAAATAAACATAAGTGTATTTAATTTATATGATAAATATTTTGAAAATAGAAGAATTTTCTAAATTTGTTCGCACTCATTCTATCTTTTAATAAACAAAATGATTCAAAAATGAAATTACGTGTATCAAAAGTTAATATCGGATTAAAATCCTTTGTATTTTTTTTACTTGCTTTGGGGTATTCCGCCACTACATTGTTTGCTCAAAATAATGGAGAATCCTTATTTAAGGCCAACTGTGCAGCTTGCCATTCCACCACGTCTAAGAAATTAGTTGGACCCGGTTTAGAGGGCATACAAACCAAAAGGAGCAAAGAGTGGTTGTACAAATGGATTCAAAATTCGCAAGAATTGATTGCATCGGGAGATAAAGATGCGATTGCTATTTTTGAAGAGTATAGCAAAATTGTAATGCCGGCACAAGCGGTAACAAATGAAGAAATAGACCTGATGTTGGAGTACATTGCAAACCCTCCTGTTTCTGCTGTGCCAAGTGGTAATGGTACTTCTGATAATTCGATTCCTGTAGTAAAAGAAACCCCGCTTTGGGTACCTATATTGGCCATTGTAGTGTTGCTATTTATTATTGTAATGCTTAATATGGTTTACAAGTCGCTATATCAAGTAGCAACATCAAAAAATAACAACTAAGAAAAAATAAATTTAAAACACAGTTTCATGATTACATTTCTAATTTTTTTGGCCATTTTATTAGCAGTTACGGCTATTGTGCAAATGCTCAGTATATATGATTTAACAAGTGCCATAAAAGGGCGAAAAGCTTTTGAAGTTACTGAAAGAGAAAATAAAATGCAGGCCTTTTTATGGCTCATATTTGTTCCTTCGTATTTTATCTTTATTCTTTGGCAGTATTTGGTTTGGGGAAAATATATGCTTCCCGAATCAGCTTCGGTTCACGGAGAAAAAATTGATGGACTTTTTGCAACCACCTGGTTAATTATTATTCCTGTTTTTATCATTACTCATTCTTTACTGGCATATTTTTGTTTTAAATATGTGTATAATAAAGACAGAAAAGCCTCTTTCTTTGCACACAACAACAAATTGGAGTTAGCTTGGACCGTAATACCTTCTTTAACATTAGCGACACTTATCTTGTATGGCTTAAAAACATGGAATTCAGTAATGAGCCCCATTCCTGATGAAGCAGATAAAGTAACCATTGAACTTTTTGCCAGACAGTTTGACTGGACTGCACGTTATGCAGGAGAGGATGAAAAATTAGGGCGCTCTCATTTTCGATTAATTAAAGGTTTTAACGCTCTGGGCGTAGACTCATCTGATGCAAATGCACACGATGATATTTTAGTAAAAGGAGAATTTCATCTTCCGGTAAATAAGCCTGTTGAGTTTGTTTTTCGTTCGCAAGATGTTATTCATAGTGCGTATATGCCGCATTTTAGGGCTCAAATGAATTGTGTGCCTGGCATGGCCACCTTGTTTAATTTTATTCCCAGATATACAACAGCCGAAATGAAACAGAAAACAAGTAATGAAAATTTTGATTACATCTTACTCTGCAACAAAATATGTGGAGCAGCACACTACAACATGCAAATGAAAATAATTGTTGAAAGCGAAGAAGACTACAATAAGTGGCTTTCATCTCAAAAGAGATTTTTAGCATCTAATTAAACAAAGAATAAAAGTTTTATTAATACAAAACAAGTAGAAATGAGCACTACACACGCAGAACATTCTCACCACGAGCAAAGTTTTATTACAAAATATGTATTCAGTCAGGATCATAAAATGATTGCAAAGCAATTTCTGATAACCGGATTTTTAATGGGGTTTATTGGTATGATGATGTCTGTATTATTTCGTTTACAATTGGGGTGGCCTGGTGAAAGTTTTCCGATATTAACCTTTTTATTGGGCGAAAACTGGGCTCCCGATGGAGTACTTACTCCCGATAAATACTTAGCCCTTGTTACTATTCACGGTACTATAATGGTTTTCTTTTTGCTTACGGCAGGTTTAAGTGGAACATTCAGCAACCTGCTAATTCCTTTACAATTGGGTGCTAGAGATATGGCCTCCGGCTTTTTGAATATGTTATCTTATTGGTTTTTCTTTCTCTCTTCAATTATTATGCTTGTTTCTTTGGGAGTGGAAGGAGGGCCAGCTTCAGCGGGTTGGACTATTTATCCACCACTTAGTGCCTTACCACAAGCTATTCCGGGTTCCGGATTAGGTATGACACTTTGGTTAGTAAGTATGGCCATATTTATTGTTTCATCTCTTTTAGGTAGTTTAAATTATATCGTAACCATTTTAAACCTTCGTACAAAAGGAATGAAAATGACAAGAATGCCGCTTACCATTTGGGCATTTTTAATTACCGCTATTTTAGGAGTACTTACTTTTCCTGTTTTATTATCGGCAGCATTGTTGCTTATTTTCGACCGTTCGTTTGAAACAAGTTTTTACCTTTCTGATATTGTAGTAGCAGGTACTGCATTAGATTTTAACGGGGGTAGTCCCATACTTTTCGAACACTTGTTTTGGTTTCTTGGTCACCCCGAAGTATATATTGTTTTGTTGCCATCTTTAGGGCTAACCTCGGAAATTATTTCGGTAAATGCACGTAAACCCATTTTTGGCTACCGTGCCATGATTGGTTCTATGTTAACGATAGCCTTCATTTCTATTATTGTTTGGGGTCACCACATGTTTGTTACAGGGATGAATCCGTTTCTAGGTGCCGTGTTTACATTCACTACATTATTGGTAGCAATACCTTCGGCTGTAAAAGTGTTTAATTACCTTACCACTTTATGGAAGGGAAATATTCGATTTACTCCTGCCATGCTTTTTGCAGTAGGCTTGATTTCTACTTTTATTTCGGGCGGTTTAACCGGTTTAATTTTGGGAGACTCGGCTTTAGATATAAATGTTCATGATACCTATTTTGTGGTGGGGCACTTTCATATTGTAATGGGTTTATCGGCTGTATTTGGTATGTATGCAGGAGCATATCATTGGTTTCCAAAACTTTTTGGACGCATGATGAATCATAATTTAGGGAAAGCCCACTTTTGGCTAACCATAACAAGTGTATACGGAGTATTCTTACCCATGCATTTTATTGGTTTAGCAGGTGTTCCCAGAAGGTATTATTCAAATTCTGCATTTCCTCTGTTTGATAGTTTTATTGACCTGAATGAAATTGTGAGTGCCTTTGCCATTTTAGCAGCATTTGCACAGGTTTTATTTTTTATAAACTTTGTGTATAGTGCATTACGCGGTCCAAAAGCCACTCAAAATCCTTGGGATTCTAATACACTAGAATGGACAACCCCAGTGGAACATATTCATGGTAACTGGCCGGGCGACATACCTGCGGTACATAGATGGCCCTACGATTATAGCAAACCGGGTGCTGCCTCTGATTTTATTCCGCAAACCGTACCTTTGTCGGAATATGAAAAAGACGAAGGGCATTAATGCATTGAGATTTATTTCTTATAGAAATGCCTTTAGTCTTTACACTAAGGGCATTTTTGTTTTACTGTTATTCCTTCTGAGCCAATCTTTAAGTGCCCAGCATTTCGAAGATTCTATTAAATACAGTTTAAAACAAAAACCAAAACCCGTTTTAAAACTAGATTCTAAAAATGCTTTTGTTACCAATATTAGTGTAAGAACCATTGGCGTTAAGGTGGGAATAGAGTTTAATAAAACCTTGCAGTTTGGCATCGGGTATAATTGGCTGAACACTTCAATAAAACGCGATTTTATTTTTCAACATTCAGGAACCGATACCATAGCAGGATATTTAAAATACCAATACATTTCGCCCTTTTTAAACTATACATTTTATAAAAGCAAGAAATGGGTTTTTAGTATTCCGGTGCAAATAGGGATTGGAAAAACATACTACGAACACTCTACTCTTACCAATAAAAAAAATAAATTATACGAGGCGATAATTTTAACTTATGAACCGGCCATAACAGCCGAGTATAAGCCGATAAAATATATTGGTATTGGGCTGGGTATTGGATATAGGTTTGCATTTTATAATGAGTTAAGAAAACAAGAAGTATTTACCGCACCGGTATGGATGATTATTAGCAGAGTGTACTTTGGAGAGTTATACAGAGATATTTTTCCGAAAAAGAAAACGGGTTCATCAAACTAAAGTGATGAACCCGTTAATAATTAATTCATTACATGAAACCCTTTTGTGGAAGTTGTTATGTTTCCGGTTGAATCTTCTGCCTGAATAAAAACTTCAAAATCGGCCATATTTGTGGTTAAATTGGTAATTACAGAATCTAAAATAGTCATTTCTTTTAGTGTTGTATTCTCACTTCTGTTTAGATAAACCGAATCAATCGTTGTATTAGTAACCTTCAGAAGCACATTTTTTAGTTTGACATTATCGGTTACCTTAAAATTAATTTTAACCTTAGCCCCAATACTATAAAGGGAATTCAAATTGGTTAAGTAGGAAATAACAGGCAATTCTTTGTCGGGGTCTGTTTTGAGTTTTGGGTTCATCGTTTCATCATCTGTTTTTTTCTTGGCACAAGAAATAATGGTAAACACGAGTACTGAGAGAATGGTAAAAATTAAAAGATTTTTCATGGTTAAATAATTTTAGTTGTTTAATAATTAGTTATTTCTTCCTCCTTCTTTCATCCAGTTTTTTATTTTACTTATTTGTTCGTCAGATATTTTTCCGGAAGGAGGCATCATAGAAAGAGTACCTGTTAGGTGTTTGTATAATCGGCTGTTTTCGGGTGTAACGGTATCAATATAAGAGGCATTAAAGCCTGTATTTAGCAACTGGTCGTAAGAACAACAAGGAAGTAAATTTAGTTTTGCATGTAGTTCTGAATGACATGTGGTACAATTTGAATTAAAAATAGGTTGTATTTCTTTAGAATAGCTTATCCTATTTGTATCATTTTGTGCAGTATCTTGCGGAATAGGCCCGGTTAAAACAAAAGGCCCTTCATCTTTATTACATCCTTGAAACACGAAAAAAGCCATGATGCATACCGATAGAAATATTTTCAAGTAATTTCTCATAAAATTAAAGTTTAGTTATCTAGTGCACCTTGGCTTATCCAAGTATAAACGGTATCTATTTTACCTTGCGAAAGTTTCTGGCCATTTTTTGGCATCAATGGATAAATTCCAACCAAATGCAAATACAAAATGCTTTGTTTAGGAACCGCAACATTAACGTAAGGGGCACTAAAACCATCGGTTAATAATTGTTTGTAAGCAACATTGGATCTAAGGTCTAACTTGGGATGTTGGGGGTTATGACACCCTTGCACACAGTTAGCAGGGAAGATAGGTTTTACATCGACATTAAAAAGAATAGTATAAGGGAAAATCGTTGGCTCAGGAATAGTTGTAGGGGTAGTATCGGTTGGTGTGGGAACAGTATCTTGCGGCTTTGGATCTGGCAGAATAGTTTTCTTTACAAATGGCCCTTCATCTTTGGCACAAGAAAAAGTAATTAAGGAAAGTAAACCTATAAATACCAAAAGATTTATTATTTTAGTTACATTATTTTTCATAATCAGAAGATTTAGTTTGATTTATTTTTTCTCCAAAAACTTCGTTGTAGATTAAATCCTATCATGAATTCAGCGTTTGCTGCATTTACAGAACTTACCGTATAAATTTGTGTTTCTAAAATTTTTGAAGCAGTACTTGCGAAAAGTTGAAAGGTATGTCCGGGCGTTCCAAATTCAAAACCAATAGAAACAGGGTCGTAAAATCGAGCACCCCTATTGTTAAAAACGTGAGCATATTCAATTATAAATGCAGAGCTAAAACCCAATTTATACCTAGCCCCACTCGATAGAGCCAGCGTAAAATTATCTGTATAAGGGGCGGCTAAGTTTTGGTAAATAAAAATTGGATTTACTTGCATCGAAAAATTTTCACTTATTCTCGATGAGATAATGAATTGTGTATTATAAGCAAAACGATGCGATGGTTTGTAAAAGAATGCTGTTGAATCGTTTTCGAAAAATGAATTTTTAGGCACAGCAGGAAATTTTTCACTACGTATGGAAGAGTTGAAAAATAGAGAAATGGAAACAGGCATTTTAAAATCAACCGTTTGTTTTGCCAATAAGTATTTTCCTTCAATATCATAAGTTTTAAAAATATTGGTTCTTCCAATTTTGAAATAAAAACGATCGGTAATGTTCCATGCAAAGGCAATTCGCATTACAGCCGGCAAGTCTAATCCCAAGAATTGTTGAGTTAAACTGGAATCAATTCCAATTTTTCCAAAACGGTGCTGAACCTCAAATGCCCAAGAATTAGAAGGCATTATTGTGGAAGTTTGTGAATTAATGAGTTGAGTTCCGGTAAAAGCATTTTCCGAAAACTCTTTTTTTGTTATGGTATCTGTTTCTTGTGCATATGTGATAAAGGGTAATGTATATGCCAACAAAAGCAGAATACTCAGGTATTTTTTTTTCATAAAATTTATTTTAGGGTTCGTAAATAATTTACAAGTTGCCAGCGTTGTTTTGCACTTAAACTTGTTTTGAATGAAGCCATGGATCCTCTTCCTTCTGATATTTTCCAAAAAATTGCTCCATCTGTTTGTTCGTTAAATTCCACAGATGAGAAATCAGTCGGTTTTGCGTTTAAATTAGTTGAAGCAGGTCCATTTCCTTTTCCTGTTTGGCCATGGCAGGTCCAGCATAATTTATTAAAAAGCTGCTTTCCCGCACTAATAGAGGCTATATCAACAGGTATTGGGTTTGCCACTTTATCTACACTCTCTGGTGCTTTCCATTTTGTATTATCGATATTTACATGTAAATTTTGCATTACAGAAAATACCGATACAATAAGTACAAGTACTAATTTCATAATTTTTAAATTTAAAACTTAACCGAAAGGATTTGAATTCCCTCAGTGCCATTTAAAAGTTATTTTTGGATATTTTACACTGCTTTAAAAGCGAATTATCTATAAAATAAAGCAGAAGGAATTAACAAGAAATGTGTTGAGGAGGAGGTGTTATGGGAGTTTTAAAATGTTCACTTACTTTAGAATCTTTGAAAAGAGTGTATTCAAAAGTTGACGCTGTTCGAAAGAATTTTTTTGAACAGCAATTTATAATAGGGAAAAAAAACACTTCTTTGTTTTCGGTTTTTATGGGTTTTGGTTTGGGAGATGGGTGTTCATCATCGGCAATAAGTTTCTTTATTTGCTTTGCCAAAAAGCATTTTCCATTACACTGCATTTTAGGCTTATCATTGTTTTCGCATTTTTTTTTAACGATAAATTCCTTGTAAATAGAATATTCTATGTAGGGTACGATAGGTCTTACTAATACACTCGTATAAATTAGAAGCAAAACAATCCCAATTATAGTCCTCATAACATTCCAAAATTAAAGAGTATTCAGGAATTGAATGTATGAGAGAAATCATAAAACGCAGCAAATAAATTTTTTTAGATGAAATCAATATTTAATACGATATAGTAGTGTTTTTCGTACTTTAGCATTTCAAAATGAAACCTAGTATAAACATACAAAAATTATTGTATCAGTACGATTGTGTTATTATTCCCGGTTTTGGAGGATTTGTTAAAAACCCATGCAGTGCCGAGTTGAATCCATTTAACCTTACATTATATCCGCCTGCTGCAAGAATTACTTTCAATAAAAACCTTCAGAACAATGATGGGTTACTTGCAAATTATATTTCAGAAACCGAGAAGATATCGTATGCAGAGGCATTAGCACAAATAAAAGACTGGGTAAAAACAACTCAAAACAACTTAAAAGGAAATAAAAAAGTAGAAATAGATGGACTTGGTTTTTTTCATATAGACAGTAACGACAAGCTTATTTTTAGTCAAAGCAAAGAGTTTAATTTTCTAACCGAATCATTCGGCTTATCTCCTGTTTTAGCAATTCCCGTTGAGCACGAAAAATTGCCAGAAAAAGTGAAGAGGGAGGTAAAAGCTGCCAACATTGAGGTGCAAAGAAACACAAACACAGCAAAGAGGTATCGAATGGCTGCCGTTTTAATACCCTTACTTATTTTATTAGTAGTAATACCCTTTCTTATACCAAAAGGAGTTGATTCTTCACACTATTCAGATATGCTTCCTTTTACTTTTTTAAAGAAAGCTACCTACGTTGAAAGAGAAATACCTGAAACTGAAACCGCAGAATCTTCTGTTTCATTTGAATTTAAAAATGAGTTAGCGAATATGCCGGATACGATTCGCTATGTTTTACTTCCGCTATACGAAGGAGGAGATTCTATGGTAGTTTGTTTAAAAGAGGCAGAAGCAGTAACTACATTTGTTAAAAAGACAGAGCGAATGCCTCTAAATAGTTATTATATTGTAGGTGGATGTTTTTCGGTGTATGAAAATGCCCAAAATTTCTTAAACAAACTACAATCCGAAGGGCACAATGCCTCTATTATAGGTAAACGCAAAAATTTATTTACGGTGGTTTATGGCACTTATTCAACCCGTAAAGAAGCTGCCGAACAACTACAAGCCATTCGTGAAAATAACGCTTCTGCTTGGTTACTTAAAAATTAAATTTTCAGGCTGTTATTTCTGTTTCTAAATGCACTCTTGTTTTAATAGAATTAGATATTAAGCAGGCAACTTCCGATTTTTGTAAAATGCGTTCAGCTTTTTCTTTTTGAGTAATATCAGCAACTACCAAAATAGGTTTTAGTATAATTTCGGTCATTAAAAATTTACCATCTACTTTTTCTAAAGTACCTTGAGCCGAGCAGCTAAAATCGTTAAATTCAAATTTTGAGTATTCGGCAATAGCCAAAAAGGTGGTCATAAAGCAACTCAACACCGAAGCCGTAAAAAGATGCTCAGGACTCCAAATGCCGGGTACACCTTTTTCAAATTCAGGAGGGGTAGCCACCTCTATTTTACTAGGTAGTTCTGGCGAGGACACAATGCCCTTTCTTCCTTCTTCCCATTTTAGGGAAACATTGTAAGTGTGTTTATCCATTTTTAATAATTAAATTAAGTCTAATACGCGAAGAAGTTTATCATTCACATCTTTAGCATGAGTTTCAATATTCGAATTACCAATGGCACCCATAGCGGCAACAGGGTTTATTATAGCTACTTCAATATCACCAGTTTCCAATTGGCGAAGCGTTACGTTACAAGGTAGCATAGTGCTTATGGTGGGTTCTATGCTTAATACTTTGTCGGCATAAACCGGGTTGCAAGCTCCTAAAATTACATGAGGCAAATAATCTTTATCTAGCTTTTTTTTCATGGTGGCCTGTATGTCAATCTCTGTTAACACGCCAAAGCCTTCAGTTTTTAATGCTTCTTCAACTTTTGGGCGGATACTTTCTATGTTGGTTCCGCTAAATCTTTTTGAGTTAAAATAGTTCATATTATATAGTATTTAAATTTTTACAAATGTATGTTGAACAGAACGAATAGACTGTAACATATGTTACGTTAAAATTATTTAAAAGTACAACATTAAATGTTTGGATTTGCTAGAGAAGAGAAACGGGTTTTTTAAGTTGTCTGCTGTTTAATTTAGCAGCGATTTAAAGAATTTGAATTTAAAGTTAGCCCCGTAGTAGTAACAGAATTTCCAATTTTTATATACTTTTTTAAAAGATTTATTTTTTTTCCATAATTACAATAAAAATTCCCCGAATTTCATTTTCTGCGTATCCGAAAGCTTTATCGTTTGGGTATAATTTTTTTATGGCACTTAATGTTTGTGTATTTATTTGTTTTTTTGGAATGCCGTGACATTTCATGCACATTTCATTTGTCTCAATAGGGTAATACCCTACTATTTTGCTGTTGAGTTCAAAAATTTTGGGCGAATATTTTTCGCCTTTTGTTTTAGCTATTCTCCAATTTTCAATATATTCAAGTTCATTTTCGTTTGCCTGATTAATAGGATTACGTGGTTTATCAGAAACTCTTTTAATAGTGGCATTTAATACTACTGCCATACTATCTGTAATAGGAATAGCTCTAGTGTTGCAAAACTCTACTGCTCCTGCAGCTCCCTTTTTTTTAACTGCTGCCATTAAGTTTTTTCCTAAATTGGCTTTGGTTTCATTGGCAATATTTCTTCCTAAATCTTCGTAATTTATTTCAGGTGGAGTTTGAAGAGTTTTCTTTTCAAAAGCTTCCCATTTTTTATACCATTCATCAGAAGAGATGTCATTATTGTACAAATATGTTGCTATTAACTTAATATCTTCGTCTTTAAAAGTCATTTTGGGCATTAATCCAAAATTTCGAACGGCTTCGGGCATTATTGAATTCTCTTCAGTAGGATTGCTTAAAAAGTTGATGATTGCTGTTATAAATCCATTTTGGGTAGTTTCATTACCCAAATAATGCTCTCTAATTTGAAACAAAGGTGGAGCTACCCGGTTAGCGATTTTTAAATCAGGATTATGACATGTAAAACAGTTTGTTTTTATTAATAGTAGAGCTTTATCATTATCTTCAACCATTTGCTCATTTGTAATCAAATCAGTTTTCTCGGTTTGATTTTCTGAATAAGAACAAGAGATTAGAAATCCAACAACGAGAACAGAGAAGCCTAAAAACCTTATACAGGGATTCATTCGAAATAAATATTAAATTCTACAAACATTGCTTTAAAATTTTTATAAATTTCTTCTTGTTCGGATGGTTCTGTAGCCACATCAAATTTTTCGGATAACTCAATGAACGGAACAAGCCATTTGTGAAGCTCGTCATGTGCTTGCCCTTCCATGGTGCAGTTAGAGGTTAGGTCGCGTATATTTTTGTCGATGATTTGTGCCAGCTGAGAATAATCTTTATTTTCCGAGTTTTCAAATTCATTTACAGAAGTTTCCATATTTCTAATAAAAACAATCATGTTTTCGGTTACTTTCCATTTGTTTCCATTATTCAGTTGTAGGTTTTCTTCTTCTAAAGATGTTTCCGGAGTTAAAGGAGTTTCATTCTCGTGTAGAGTTTCGGTTTTACAAGAAAAAAGTAAAACGGAAAAAAGGGTGCAAAAAAGAAAAATTTTCATAGCAGATTATATTTTAATTTGTTTTTTCATTTTGTCTACAATATCAAATACAGCAGGGCAAACAGAAATATTAAGGTAGGTAATGTTTAGTATTTCTTTCATGTTTTTTCGATTGGTATGTGGGTACTCTTCGCAGGCTTTAGGTCTTACTTCGTAAATACGGCAGGTGTTATCGGATTGTAAAAATACACAAGGCAATTGATTTAGCACCATATCATCATCTTCGTCTTTATGCAAATAGTTTTGAACAAAATCACCGGCTTTCATTTTTAGGTGCTTAGCAATGCGTTCAATATCTTTTACGGTAAAAAGAGGGCCTGTTGTTTTACAGCAATTGGCACAATTTAAGCAGTTTGTAACCGAAAAAACTTCTTGATGAAAAGAGCGAAAAGCATCATCTAACACACGATTATTTTCTTTTTTTAATTTTTCAAAAAAGCGATTGTTCTCTTTTTTATTCAAAAGAGCCTTCTGTTTAAGGTCTTTTATATTGGTTGGCATAGGCAAAATTACATAAAGCAAATAGGCAATTATTTTTTTAAACTACATATTTTTTTCAGTAGTTTAGCACTTCCACAAATTGCATCAATGGAAGAAAAAGTTTTGCCTTTGAAAGAGTCTTTTGCCATATCGGAAAATACATTGCTTAAAGCATGGCGGTTGATATGCACCGCCAAAGCGATGAGTGAACTATTTGAAGAGAATAAATCGGTAACATCTAAATATGTACACGCAACCTCCCGTGGGCACGAGGCTATACAAATGGCTGTAGGTATGCAGTTAAAACCATGCGATTGGGTTGCTCCATATTATCGTGATGATGCTATGTTGTTGGCAATAGGCTTAAAGCCATTTGATTTAATGTTGCAACTTTTAGCAAAACGCAAAGACCCTTTTTCAGGCGGAAGAACATACTATTGTCATCCTTCTTTAAATGCATCGGAGTTTCCAAAAATTCCTCATCAATCTTCAGCCACCGGAATGCAAGCCATACCTACTACCGGAGTGGCAATGGGTATTCAGTATAAAGAAAAATTAAACTTAAACCAAGAAAAGCAAAGCGAAAAACCGGTTGTGGTATGCTCTTTTGGCGATGCCTCCATTACCGAAGGAGAGGTGGCAGAAGCATTTCAGATGGCCGCACTTAAAAAACTTCCTATTATTTATCTGGTGCAGGATAACGAGTGGGATATCTCGGCACATGCAAAAGAAATACGAGCACAAGATGCCACACAGTACGCCAAAGCGTTTAGTGGAATAGAAACACGTACCATTAACGGAAGCGATTTTTTCGAATCATATAATACTATTAAAGAGGTAATAGAGATAGTAAGAAAAGAACGAAGACCATTTTTAGTTCATGCCAAGGTACCCCTTCTAAACCACCATACTTCGGGTGTAAGAAAAGAATGGTATAGAGATGATTTGTCAGAACAGCAAAGCAGAGACCCTTATCATTTGTTTTTCCGTTCACTTACAAAACAAGGATTTAAAACATCCACACTACAGCAAATAGAAGCAGAGGCTAGAGAAAATGTACAAAATGATTATAACAAAGCAATAGAAGAGGAAAACCCCAAACCCGAAGAGGTAAGCCATCATATTTTTGCTCCCACTCCCATTACCGAAGAAACAGGCGAACGTGCTCCGGCTCATAAGCAACCAACCGTAATGGTAGATTCGGCCCTATTTGCCATTCGCGAATTAATGGAAAAACACCCCGAGTGTTTATTATATGGGCAAGATGTAGGAGCCCGCTTAGGAGGAGTATTTCGTGAGGCAGCTACACTAGCCCAACAGTTTGGTAATACAAGAGTATTCAATACCCCCATACAAGAAGCCTTTATAATAGGCAGCACAGTAGGCATGAGTGCTGTTGGTTTAAAGCCTATTGTTGAAGTTCAGTTTGCAGATTATATTTGGCCCGGACTGAATCAACTGTTTACCGAAGTAAGTCGTTCGTGTTACCTCTCGAACGGAAAATGGCCGGTAAGTATGATACTACGTGTGCCCATTGGAGCTTACGGAAGCGGTGGCCCTTACCACTCTTCCAGTGTAGAAAGTGTATTAACAAATATTAAAGGAATAAAAGTGGCATATCCTTCTACCGGTGCCGATTTAAAAGGATTGATGAAAGCTGCTTATTACGACCCCAATCCGGTAGTAATGCTTGAACACAAAGGCTTATACTGGAGTAAAATTAAAGGAACCGAAGAAGCCAAAACCATTGAACCCGATGAAAATTATATATTGCCCTTTGGTAAAGCTCGTATAGTGCAAACAGCCGAGCAGCCTAATATAGAAAAAGGAAACTCATTGTGCGTAATTACGTACGGCCGAGGAGTATACTGGAGCAAAAGTGCAGCAAAATTTTTTCCGGGTAAAGTAGAAATAATAGATCTGAGAACCTTGGTTCCACTCGATGAAGAAACAATTTTTAACTCCGTAAAAAAACACGGAAGATGCTTAATACTTACCGAAGAACCTGTTTCCAACTCTTTTGCCATGGCACTGGCAGGACTTGTACAAAAAAACTGTTTCGAGTGGCTCGATGCTCCGATTGAAATAGTAGGAGCATTGAATATTCCCGCCCCACCTTTAAATTCTATTTTAGAAGAAGCCTATCTTCCAAACGAAGAAAAAGTGGCTTCCGCAATCAATCAATTACTTTCATATTAAAATGGAAAGAAAAATAATAACCACCGCAACTACTTCTAAAGCAATTTTAGAACTGCATCAAAGCAAGTTAGTGGTTATTCGAATTACGCAACCGGGCATGTTAGAGGCTTCTGATTTACGCGAAATACTCGATGCACAAATAAAACTAACCGGCAAAATTAAAAGCGTAGTAGTGGTTATCCTTAAAGAAGATACAGACATTAACACAGAAGCAAGGAAAATTATTTTTTCCGAAGAACTAACCCAATATTCCCTGAAAGAAATTTATGTAATAAAATCGAAAATACAAAAAATACTGGCTGATTTTTATACCATATTTAACTCCACACCCGTTCCGGTTTTTACCTTTACTAAAGAAGAACCGGCAATAGACATGGGAACACGACTTTCCATTCAACACAATTTATAATAACATTTTTGTTTCAATGAATTTAAAAGATATATATATTTCTCTGATAAAAATTGTGTGTTGCATACTATTCTGTTCATTGAATAGCGTAAAGGCTAACACCGTTATAGATAGTTTAGAAAAGAAAATACCATATCTCAAAGATTCCGTTTTAGTTGAAATGTATTGCGAACTATGCTGGCAATACCGATTTGTTTCAAGCGAAAAAGCAATAGAGTACGGAAATAAAGCCATTTCGTTGGCTAAACAAATCAACTATAAAAAAGGGTTGGCACAAGCCTACAATGATCAGGGAATTATTTTCTACGATGTGCAAGAATATGAAAGATGTCTTTACAACTACAAGGCGGCATTGCAAATTAGAAAACAATTAAACGACTCGGTTGGTATTGCCGCACTATACAACAAAATGGCATTAATTTACCAACGAAAAGCCGATTGGGTAAATTCCTTCGATTACCAAAAACTCGCACTCGATTTATACGAAAAACTAAACATGAAAAGAGAGCTCGCTCTTGTTCTTAGCAACATTGGTATTTTACATTACGACATACGCAATTACAACGAGGCTCTTAAGTGGTATAACAAATCAGTAGCGATATGCAAAGAAATAAATTTTACAACCGCATTAACCCGAAGTTATTTGAATATTGGGAATGTGTATTATACCCAAAAGGAATATAATAAGGCAGAAGATTATTTTCTACTTGCAGAAAAACAAAGCAGAGAAAATAACGATATTGAGGCTCTTTCAATTATATTAAACAATATTGGAGCCCTCTACAAAGAAACCGAAAAAAAACAAAAAGCCTTTCCATACTTACTAGAAGCTTTTGAATTAAGAGAAAAACTAAACGACCGAAGGGGAATGATTGCCACTCTTGTAAATATTGCCTCTTTGCATATTTATTTCAATCAATATAATGAAGCCATTATTAAATTAAAACAAGCCGAAAACCTCTCTAAACAAATAGATGCAAAAACAGAATTACCCGGCCTATACAGTAATCTTTCTTTGGTTTACGAAAAATTGGGAAAATACAAAGAAGCCTTAGAAGCACAACGTTTATTAACCATTTATAGAGACTCTCTTGTAAACGAAAATCTGATAGAGAAAATTACCGAGATGAGTACTAAATATGAAACCGAAAAAAAAGAAAAAGAAAATTTAAAATTGCTTTCGGAAAACAAAATAAAAGATTTAAGAATTCAGCAAGAGCAAAAACAAAGAAAAAGCATTTTTCTTTTTTCAGGTGCCGGTTTTCTTTTCCTCATTATATTTTTTGCCCTGCTTATCAGTCGCAATAACATTAAGAAAAAATCGGAATTGGAATTGAAAATAAGCGAACAACAAGCCTTGAGACTTAAAGAAGTGATTGAAGCAGAAGAAAAAGAACGCAAGCGCATTGCTCAAGAACTGCACGATGGATTGGGTCAACTACTGTCCTCGGCAAAATTAAATGTTTCTAGTTTGGAAGAAGATATTGAACCCGATGACAAAGAAATTTTTGGAAACGCTTTAAACCTAATAGACGAAGCCGTTCATGAGGTAAGAAACATCTCACATAATTTAATGCCTGCCACATTAACACGCTATGGCCTAGTAAAAGCAATAGAAGAGCAAGTAAGAAAAATAAATTCATCGAATAAAGTAGAAATAAATTTTGAGAATAATGTAAAAAACAGAATTAACGAAACCATAGAAGTGGCATTATACCGTATCGTTCAGGAAGTAGTAAACAATATGATTAAGCACTCTCAGGCAAATACAATAAAAATTTTACTTAGCCAGCAAGATACAAAGGGAAAACTTGTTATTTCTGATAACGGAAAAGGTTTTGATACAAAACTGATAGAGCAAAGCAAAGGAATAGGATGGAAAAATATTTATTCAAGAGCAGCCATTATTAATGCAACCATTAATGTAATTTCGGCAACAGATAAAGGAACCCAAGTAGATATTGATTTTTTAATATAAAAAATGGAAAAAAAAGAACCTATAAAAATAGTATTGGTAGATGATCATCAAATGTTTATAGATGGAGTAAAAGCTCTTTTAAGAAAAGAAAAAAAATTTGAAATCGTTGGCGAAGCATTAAATGGAGAACAAGCTCTCTCTTTTATTATAAATAATGAAATAGACATTTTAATTACCGATATCAGTATGCCGGGCATATCGGGAGTGGAACTAACTAAAAAAGTAAAAAAAAGCAAACCCGATGTAAAAATATTGGTGCTAACCATGTTTAACGATAGGCAGGTAATTAGCGAAATAATTATGGCCGAAGCTGAAGGATATATTCTAAAAAATACAGGCAAACAAGAATTGATACATGCATTAGAAAAAATTGCCGATAATGGAACCTTTTTTTCAAATGAGGTGGTAAATATTATGATGGAAAATTCAGCCATTCAGCAAGCAGAAGCAGATATTCGCATAGATGTTTTAACTGAAAGGGAATTGGAAATATTAAAACTTATTTGCTTGGAGCTAACCAGCGAACAAATAGCCGACAAGCTTTTTATAAGCAAGCGTACGGTAGATACCCACCGTAAAAATATTATCGATAAAACCGGAATTCATACCCTTGTGGGACTTATAAAATTCGCTCTTCGAAACAAATTGGCTTCTATTTAAATACGTACTGTTACGTAGAGAAACGAAACGAAAAAATAGTGTACTTGCATTTAAATTGAGTACACATGAAACCAATAAAATTAACCTCAAGAGAAACAGAAATAGTAAAATTGATTATGCAAGAAAAAACCAGCGTTGAAATATCCAATACGCTCCGTTTAAGTATAAGAACGGTAGATACACACCGAAAAAACATACTCCGAAAAACAGGCATTAAAAATTTAGTAGGGCTTACCAAATACGCCATTCAAAATGATTGGCTCCCCGATTTCCATTATAAGAAATAGAAAAGCGGTACTAATTTCATTCAACAAAAAAATCCATTCCATCAAGTTTTCTTACTTTCGAAAAAAAATAGAAAAATGAAGGAAATAAAAGAAGCGGCATCCTATCTTCAGTTGAAAGGAATCTCCGCCCCTTTGGCGGGCATTATTTTAGGAACCGGCTTGGGAGGAATGGTAAAAGAAATTGAAATCATTACAGAAATCAGTTACTCTGATATTCCCCATTTTCCTGTTTCAACAGTAGAATCGCATAGCGGAAAACTAATATACGGCACTCTGCATGGTAAAAAAGTATTAGCCATGCAAGGACGCTTCCATTATTACGAAGGGTACAGCCTTGCCCAAGTTACCTTTCCGGTTAGGGTAATGCATCATTTAGGGATAAAATATTTACTTATTTCTAATGCGGCAGGTACCGTAAACGAAAAATTCCGAAAGGGTTCATTGATGTTGTTAAACGACCATATTAATCTATTGCCCGATAATCCGCTGAGAGGAAAAAATTTAAACGAGCTAGGTCCCCGTTTTCCCGATATGAGTCAACCTTACTCATTAGAATTGAACAAAAAATTAGAAAAAATAGCTGCCCAAAACAATATTACACTGCACCAAGGGGTGTATGCAGTGGTAAGTGGACCAAACTTAGAAACACGTGCCGAATATCGCTTTATGCAGCGTATTGGAGCCGATGCTGTAGGCATGAGTACTGTACCCGAATGCATTGTAGCCAACCACATGAACCTGCCTTGTTGTGCCATCTCTGTGCTTACCGATGAGTGTTATCCTGAAACACTAAAACCCGTAGATATAGCGGAAATTATAGCAGTAGCTAACGAAACCGAAAAACAACTTACTCTTATTTATAGTCTTCTTATTAAGGAATTGTAATTTTCGGTTAAACGAATGATTTCGTTTTTTTCATTACTTTTTGCCGATTAAATTCGATATTTGCTTACTATAAATCGAGAAAAAAGATATGTGGGCTAAACTAGCAACATTACTCCTACGAAATCGTTTAGTAATGCTAATTTGTGTGGCAGTCATTACTGCTATAATGGGTTATTACGCACAATTTGCACGCATGAGTTATCAAATGGCTCAGGTGTTACCCAAAACCGATTCTACTTTTCAGGCTTTTGCACAATTTCAGCAAACTTTTGGAAAAGAAGGTAGCGTGGTGGTGTTAGCTATCAATACTCCCGATTTTTGGACATTAGAACAGTTTAATAAATGGTACCAGTTTACAAAAGCCATTGAAACCATAGAAGGAGTAGATAATGTTATTTCATTAGCCAATGCTTATAATCTTACAAAAGAAGATTCTGTAAAAAAATTCAGGTTAGAGCCCATCGTTTCAACACCAGCCACATCGCAACAACAAGTAGATAGCATTAAACACATTGCACTTAATTTGCCGTTTTATAAGGGGTTTCTGTATGCCGATTCATCGTTGGCAACCATTATGGCAATTACTTTAAACGAAAAAGTGTTTGGCTCATCGGAAAGAGTAGAACTTTTTTCTAATCTGCAAAAACAAATTCAGCAGTTCGAAAAACAAAGTGGCATAGAAATTCATGCATCGGGTTTGCCCTATATCAGAGCGGTTACAAGCAATAAAATTTCTAAAGAAATTAAACTTTTTTGCCTCTTGGCAGCCTTAGTTACCGCAGTGGTGTTGCTTTTATTTTTTCGTTCTTTTAAGGCCATGCTTTTCTCTATGGTGGTAGTAGGCATTGGAGTATTATGGGGCGTAGGTTTTATAGGGTTAATAGGTTACGAAATAACTATTTTATTGGGCTTGGTTCCCCCCCTCATTATTGTAATTGGAATACCCAATTGTGTATACCTAATCAACAAATACCATCAGGAATTTAAAGCCCACGGAAATAAAATAAAAGCTTTAGCAAGAGTAATAAGTAAGGTAGGAACCGCTCTTTTTATGACTAACGCTACTACTGCTCTTGGTTTTGCAACATTTATTTTTACCGACAGTAAAATATTATTTGAATTTGGAGTGGTAGCATCATCATGTGTAATGATGCTCTTTATATTATCTCTGGTTTTAATTCCTTTAATATTCAGCTACCTCCCTCGTCCGGAAATTCGCCATACCAAACATCTCGATCGTAAATGGATGTTTAAAGCGGTTGAATCGCTCATACATTTAATCAGTAAAAAAAGAAGATGGGTGTATGTTTCTGCACTGTTAGTATTTGCATTAAGTATATATGGTATAACACGTATAAAAACTACCGGAAGAGTAGCTGATGATGTGCCGCACAAAGACAAGGTTTATACCGATTTAAAATTTTTCGAAAACACATTTAATGGGGTTCTGCCTTTAGAAATTATTATCGACACAAAAAAGAAAAACGGAGCCCTTCAGTTACCTACACTTAAAAGAATTGATGAATTGGAAAAATTGCTCGAAGAATATCCCGAGCTCTCGAAGCCCATTTCGGTGGTAGATGGAGTAAAATTTGCCAAGCAAGCCTTTTATAATGGAAATCCCAACAAATACCAGTTGTTTAACAATAACGAAAAAAGTTTTTTAGCCCCTTACCTTAAAGCGGCAAAAGGAAATCAAGACCAACTGAAGGCATTTTTAGACAGTACCAAACAAATTACCCGTGTCTCAGTTCGTATGGCTGATGTAGGAACCAGTAAAATGGATTTGTTAGTACAAGATTTAAAACCCAAAATTGATTCCATTTTTGAACCCGACAAATACCATGTACAACTAACCGGAAGCAGTGTGGTGTTTTTTAAGGGCACTACGTATTTAGTAAAAAATCTTTTTATAAGCATTTTAATTGCTATTGTATTAATTGCATGTATCATGGCCCTGCTGTTTAATTCTTTTAAAATGGTGCTCATTTCTTTAGTGCCTAATTTATTGCCATTAATTACCACGGCAGGCCTGATGGGATATTTTAATATTCCTTTAAAACCATCTACTCTGCTTATTTTTAGTATTGCATTTGGAATTAGCATAGATGACACCATTCACTATCTTGCTAAATACCGTCAAGAATTAAAACATCATAACTGGAATATTAAAGAAGCAACCATAGTGGCTATGAGGGAAACCGGAGTAAGCATGATATATACTTCCATTATTTTGTTTTTTGGTTTCGGAGTGTTTACGGCTTCCGATTTTGGAGGTACGCAAGCCCTCGGACTGTTAGTTTCTTTAACTCTATTATTCGCCATGTTTTCCAACCTTATTATTCTGCCCTCTTTACTTCTTTCGCTCGATAGGGCTGTAATTACAAAAAGTTTTAAAAGCGAACCTCTTCTTCAAATAATAGATGAAGAAGAAGACATTGAATTAGATGAACTAGAAATAAAAGAATTAGAAAACGGTAACCCTTAATAATATTTTTATGAAAGGAATTATTTTAGCCGGAGGGTCCGGTACTCGCTTACACCCACTCACAATAACCGTAAGTAAACAACTAATGCCTGTTTACGATAAACCCATGATTTATTACCCACTCTCCACTTTAATGAGTGCAGGGATTAAAGATATATTAATTATTACCACTCCGCACGATAATCCTTTTTTTACCAAACTACTGGGCGATGGCTCTCAGTTAGGTTGCAATTTTCAGTATGCAATACAAGAAGTTCCCAACGGACTTGCTCAGGCCTTTGTCATTGGTTCCGATTTTATAGGAAAAGAAAGTGTTTCCTTAATATTAGGAGATAATATATTTTACGGAACAGGTCTTCATGAAACCCTTCTTAGAGCTAAAAATCCTCAGGGTGGTTTTGTATTTGCATATCACGTATCTGACCCCAAAAGATATGGTGTGGTAGAGTTTAATAAAGAAGGTAAGGCCATTTCTATAGAAGAAAAACCAGCCAAACCAAAATCAAATTTTGCGGTACCCGGATTGTATTTTTACGATAACAACGTAATTGAAATAGCTAAAAATCTTAAGCCTAGTTCTAGAGGAGAATATGAAATTACCGATGTAAACAAAATATATCTTCAACAAGATAAATTAAATGTACTGATTATGGATAGAGGCACTGCTTGGCTCGATACCGGAACATTTAAATCTCTTATGCAAGCGGCACAATACGTAGAAGTAATTGAAGAACGACAAGGATTAAAAATTGGCTGCATTGAAGAAGTAGCCTATAATATGGGATTTATTGATGCCTTTCAATTAGAAAAACTGGCAACCCCATTATTAAAAAGTGGTTATGGAAATTACCTTATGAATCTGCTCAGGCAATGAATAAAATATTAATAACAGGAGGGGCTGGTTTTATTGCCAGTGCATTAGCCGAAAAACTTTCGGAAGATGTCGCAAATTTCATTGTAATTGCTGATAATTTAAGCACAGGAGGAAGAGAAAAAATCCCTTTTTCTAAACACAATAACATAAAATTTATAAAGTGCGATGTAAACAAACTTTCCGATATTACTAGTGTATTTCACGCTTTTTCTTTCGATTATGTTTTTCATTATGCTGCATTGGTAGGAGTAAAAAGAACATTGCAAAATCCGGTAAGAGTGCTTAGAGACATTTCCGGAATTAAGAATATTCTTAATCTTTCAAAAAATACGGGAGTGAAAAGGGTGTATTATTCTTCTTCTTCTGAAGTGTATGGCGAACCGGTGGAAATACCGCAAAATGAACTCACTACTCCATTAAACTCGCGTTTGCCTTACGCGATTGTAAAAAATGTAGGCGAAGCATTTTTGAAAGCATATAAAACAGAGTTTGATTTAGATTATACAATATTTCGTTTTTTTAATACCTATGGTCCAAAGCAGAGCAAAGATTTTGTGGTATCGAAATTCATTCAATCAGCACTAAAAAATGAACCTATTACCATTTACGGCAACGGAAGTCAAACCCGCACCTTCTGCTACATTAGCGATAATATAGAAGCTACTACCAAACTATTTTACGAAAACCTGAATATAAACGAAGTAATTAATATAGGAAACGATAAAGAAACTTCTATACTGGAATTGGCAAAAATAATTTTAGAATTAACCCAATCTAAATCCGAAATACAATTTTTACCACCTCTCGAAGAAGGCGATATGAGCAGGCGTTGCCCCGATATTTCAAAAATGAAAGGTATATTAAATCGCGAACTAATACCATTGGAAACGGGATTAAAAAGAGTTTTAGAAAATCCAACATTTATAGTTTAGTTTGAATCCATATTTTGCATATCAAACCTTATTCGATGAAAAATTAAATGATTTTCTTCTGTCCATCGATAAAAATCCTGCCTCGCTATATCAGCCAATGCGTTATATATTTTCTTTGGGAGGAAAACGTATTCGCCCTTTACTAGTATATATAGCTAATGATTTATTTAACGGGAAAACAGAAAATGCAACACCCATTGCCTTAGCGGTAGAAATATTTCATAATTTTTCGCTGATACACGATGACATTATGGATAAGGCCCCGTTACGCAGAGGGAAAACCACAATACACGAAAAGTGGAACAACAACGTAGCGATATTAAGCGGAGATGCACTGTTGGTTACAGCATATCAGCAATTCGAAAAGGTAAAAACGGAAAAAATCATTTCATTACTATCAATATTCAATAAAACGGCAGCCGAGGTTTGCGAAGGCCAACAACTGGATATGGATTTTGAAAAAAGAAAAACAATTTCAATCGATGAGTATGTTTATATGATTACTTTGAAAACAGCCGTTCTTTTAGGAGCCGCATTAAAAATGGGAGCTGTTATTGCCAATGCCAATGAGAAAGATGCCGATGCATTGTATCATTTCGGAAAAAATATTGGTATTGCATTTCAAATTCAAGACGATTTATTAGATGTGTTTGGAAGTGCCGAAAAGTTTGGAAAACAAGTGGGTGGTGATATTATCTGTAATAAGAAAACATGGCTACTGATTAGAGCCATGCAAGACGCTTCTCCATCTGATAAAGCAGAGATGAAAAAATGGATAGAACAAAAAGAATTTTCGGCAAAAGATAAAGTAGAGGCATTTAAAAACATTTACGAAAAACTAAAAATAAAAGAAAAAGCTGAAATGGAAATGAAAAGATATTTTGAAAATGCCAAAAACGATTTATTGATGGTTAATGCTGATTCTATAAAGAAAAAAACATTACTGGTTTTCTCGGAATATTTAATGAAAAGAGAAAATTAATTTCATGATTCCTGATATTTCAGATATCGAAAAATATAAATTACACCTCGATTTAATTCAGCAGGTCGTTCAGCAAGTTATAAAAGATTTTTCAATGTTTGGATTACACGTTGAAATTTCAGGTGTTTCCGAAAATGCATACGAAGAATTAGTGGAACAACTTACCCCTCATTTTAACAACTACTACAATAATCATTTACATGGGCTATCCGGCATTTTATACCGTATAGATATTGACGAAGCAAGTCTTTACAAAAAGATTAAACCCTTACCTTTTAACCAAAAAATACGCTGCATAGTTGATGAAGTGCTAAAACGAGAACTTCAAAAAGTAGTATTGAGAAAATATTTTTCTGAAGGGAACACTTAGTTTATTTTTGAAAATAATTTATATTTACGTATTAAAAAAAATAATATGAAAAAGTTAATTCTTATTTTCTTTACACAAGCAATTCTTTTATTATTCACCGCATTTACACCAGCCGATGTATGCGATAATCTAATCTTTTTTAAAGAAGGCACTATACTTACGATGACTTCATTCACCGATGACGGAAAAGTAACCGGCAGCACCAAAACCTCTTATACCAAAACTACGAAAACGCCAACAGAAACCTCGGTATCGGCTTTTCAGGAAAGTTTTGATAAAAAAGGTAAATCAACTTTTAATAGTGAATTTACGGTAAAATGTGCCGGAGGAAATTTAGTATTTGATATGAAAATGATGGTGCCGCAGCAACAACAAGAAGCCTATAAAGATATGGAAATGACAATGGATGGAACGGACCTGGAAATGCCATCAAACTTACAAGTTGGCAATACGCTAAAAGATGCCCACGTAAATATTAAAGTAAGTGCAAAAGGCGGAGCTCCCATGCCTATGATGAATATGAGCGTGAGAATTACAGAAAGAAAGGTGGAGGCTAAAGAATCCATCACTACTTCGGCAGGAACTTTTGAATGTTATAAAATTTCGGAGTGGGTAGAAACAAAATCCATTGTTGGAATAAAAATGAAATCGGTGCAATGGTTTAGTTTTGAAGCAGGTGTTGTTAAAACCGAAACGTATAAAGAGAATGGAAAATACATGGGCAAAACTGAACTAACGGAAATTAAAAAATAATTTCTGCCCTTATCTTTTTATTGTATTCTCTGTGCTTAAGGAAAAAGTCATTAGTTATTAGAAAATAGTCGTTGGCAATTAGTTATTAGGAGTAATTATTTTTTACATTCTATAATCATCTCATTTCTCTACCAAGTGATTTTGGAAATAAAAATATTTCTTTACCTTTAGCTGCACCAAACCCTAAAACTATGATGCAAGTACGCAAAAACAACAAGGGTACATTTCCCCCCCCCCCCCCCAATTATCTAAAAATTAGTTTATTATGCTTTTTTATGAGCATATTTACCTTTTCGGCCATTAGCCAAAACCTGCCCAACACCCTGCCCGATACAGG
>JABWCF010000008.1 GCA_013359255.1 Flavobacteriales bacterium | reverse complement strand
GTTAAAGGGTACTCCGGGCGGGTTTCCGCCTTGTGTGGTTTGTGAGGGGGTAATAGATATAATGGAATTATTTTCTGCCCCTACAATAAGCAAGCCTGAGCGAACAGAATTTAATGGTTCGTAAGTTGTTATATAATACTCATTCCCTAATACAGGTGTAGGCAGAATAATAGAAGCGTCTGTGGTATACGGCACATCGTTAAAAGCATAAACACTTACCGGGTCGTTGGCTACAATATGTATGGCCTGCGGCTGAATAACCTGATTGGTAGTGATTACCGGGTTATACATGTTAGGTACAGTTATTTGAGTGGTAGAATTTTGTGTAACCGTAAAATTTTGTGTCCAACCTTGTCCGGGCATAGAAATGACTCCCGATGTATTTACATCACAGGTAATAGAAACCATTGCAGTGGGAGTTCCAAGGTTTGGCATAAAAGAAAACCAAAAATCTTGCCCCTGAGTAGAGTATTGTGCTTGTACGCAATTTGAGCTTCCTGAAAAGAAAACAGTAAGGCTGATAATGATAATTAAAAATTTGTTTTTCATATGGTTTTTAAATTAAGAGTCAGTAAATTTATTCAAAATCATTTACAAGACTTCGAATTCATAAAAAAAGTTGCATAGATAAAAAACTTGTTAAATAAATATAATAAAACCTTAGATAAAACAATCTCTGCATTTCTTTACCCCTCCTATTTTCGTAACTTCGCAGTTAAAATTTAAAATGTCGGACATCATAGAAATATTACCCGATTCTGTAGCCAACCAAATTGCGGCAGGAGAAGTGGTGCAAAGGCCGGCATCGGTAGTAAAAGAATTATTAGAAAACGCCATAGATGCCGGAGCATCTAAAATAACCCTAAACATTAAAGATTCGGGGCGTACACTTATTCAGGTAATAGACAATGGAAAGGGTATGAGCGAAGCAGATGCACGTATGTGTTTTGAACGCCATGCCACTTCTAAAATAAAATTGGCAGAAGATTTATTTTCTCTCAAAACAAAAGGATTTAGGGGAGAAGCATTGGCCTCTATAGCCGCTGTATCTCATTTAGAACTAAAAACCCGTCTCAGAAATAATGATGTTGGTACATGTGTAACAATGGAAGGTTCCTCGCTTATTGCTCATGAGCCCGATGCATGTGCAGAGGGAACCTCAATTTCAGTTAAAAATTTATTTTATAATATTCCAGCCCGCAGAAAATTTTTAAAAACCGATTCCATTGAGTTAAAACATGTCATAGAGGAATTTCAACGTGTTGCATTAGTGCATCCCTCTACTCATTTTTATTTTTTTCACAACGAACAAGAAATTTTTCACCTTACTGCAGGTACTTTTCGTCAACGAATTATTTCTGTTTTTGGCGATAAATACAATGAAAGATTAGTTCCTGTTAAAGAAGAAACAAGTATATTATTTATTGAAGGCTTTGTGGGGAAACCAGAATTTGCAAAAAAAACAAGGGGCGAACAATATGTTTTTGTAAATCAACGATTTATTCGCAATAATTACTTAAACCATGCTATACAAAAGGCATATGAGGATTTATTACCCACCCACGAATTTCCCTCTTACTTTTTACAGGTAACTATTGCACCGGACAAAATCGATATCAATATAAACCCAACCAAAACAGAAATAAAGTTTGATGATGAAAAATCGGTTTATGCCATCATACGTACCGCGGTAAAACAGGCTCTTGGCAAATACCAAATTTCACCAGTACTTGATTTCGAAAGAGAAACGGGATTCGATTTACCAATAGATGAAAACAGAGAGCTAAAACAACCTACCATTAAAGTAAATCCTGAATACAATCCCTTTAAAGAAAAAACCTCATTAAAAAATGCTTTTCAGACGCATACAGAAAGAAACCGAAATAATTGGGACGTTTTACTTACTGATTTAAAAGCAAACTCCTCTAAAGAAATTGAGAACGAAGCCTTAATCCCTTCTCAAGAACAAGACCATATCAAAGAAGCATTTTCTGTTTTACAACTCAATCATTCTTACATTGTTACTACACTTCGGTCGGGCTTAATTCTAATTGACCAACAAAGGGCTCATGAAAGAATTTTATACGAGTATTTTTTAAACTCAAACACTCAACATTCGTACTGTTGCCAACAACTCATGTTTCCGGAAACCTTAGAATTATCAGCTATTGATGCCACTATGCTTAATACAATTCTGCCTGAATTAAATGCAAAAGGATTCGATATTTCCGAATTCGGTAAAAACACTTTTGTTATTAATGGGCTACCCACTGAGATGGAACTTAACAGCATCCATTCTTTTATTGAAAAATTACTCGAAGAGATAAAAATGAATGCTGGCACAGATAAAAATAATGCTTCAGAAAAAATTGCCAGAACCTCAGCAAAGGTATTGTGCATTAAACGAAACACCTCTCTTTTGGCTGAAGAAATGAAAAATTTATTAGATAAATTATTTGCCTGCGAACAACCAAATTATACTCCTTCTGGAAAAACCATATTTGTAACCTTATCTAACGAAGAACTTGAAAATAAATTTTAAAACAACTTCATGCTGCAAAATATTCCCCCGGTAGTAAAAAATATATTAATTATAAATATTCTGCTTTTTGCAGCTACTATTGCTGCACAAAATATAGTTGGCGTAACACTCGAAGATTGGTTAGCTCTTTACCATTATTCATCGAAAAAATTTATGCCTCTGCAATTTATTACTTATATGTTTATGCATGGCAACCTAATGCATATTTTCTTTAATATGTTTGCCTTTTGGATGTTTGGCCGAATTTTAGAAACTTATTGGGGGGCAAAGCGTTTTCTGTTGTTTATATTTGTTACCGGAATAGGCTCTGCGGCTACTTATATTTTATACGAATCTTATACGCTTCACAAAATTACCACGGTAATTACTGAATTCCGCCAAAATCCGAATGTTGATTTTTACGAAGAATTTATGGACCGTTTTGTTCCTCTTGCAAACCTAAATCCAGAATTTGGTACTAGAGTAAGGGAATTAATCGTTCAGTGGACAGCCAACCCCAACAATGTTTTATACAGCGAAGAAGCTATAAAGCATATGGAGATGTTTGTAGAATTTAAACGGGATATTCCGGTGGTAGGAGCATCGGGAATTGTATTTGGAGTACTATTGGCTTTTGGAATGCTTTTTCCTAATACCGAATTAATGCTTCTTTTTCCACCCATACCTATAAAAGCAAAATATTTTGTAGGTATTTATGGTTTGTTTGAATTGTTTGCCGGGTTACAAAATAATCCTACCGATAACGTAGCACACTTTGCTCATTTAGGAGGTATGCTATTTGGCTTTATTTTTATTTTGGTTTGGAAAAAAAATAACACCCGTTATTACTAGGAAACTATGTGGAACGATATTAGAACAACTTTTAAAAGCGGCAATATTCTCGTAAAGTTCATTTACATAAATTCTGTTATTTTTTTACTTGTAAATATTCTGAATCTACTTTTCTGGCTTGGAAATACGCAGGGATTTTCTTTGGTTTCTGTGTTAGGGGTTCCTGCATCATTACCCAAATTACTGCAACAACCTTGGGGTATTTTTTCCTACATGTTTCTGCACGAAAATATTTGGCATATATTATTTAATATGTTGGTGCTTTACTTTTCAGGAAGCATCTTTTTAGAATACTTAGGCGAAAGAAGATTTTCTGTTACTTACATTTTAGGTGGTTTGGCTGGAGCAATTCTGTATATTCTTACGTTCAACTTATTTCCTGTATTTAAACCTGTACTAAATGTTTCTACTGCTATAGGTGCTTCGGCTGCAGTGATGGCCATCCTTATCTCTATTGCCACCTACATACCTCACTATGCTGTTCATTTGTTATTTCTGGGAGCTGTTAAATTAAAACACATTGCTCTTTTTTATATTTTAATAGACTTATTAAGCATTAGCGGAAGTAACTCTGGCGGGCATATTGCCCATTTAGGTGGAGCCATTTATGGTTATTTATACATAAAAAGCACACAAAACGGGAACGACTGGAGCGTGAGCATAAGTAATTTTATAAACAAACTTTGGGGATTATTTAAAGCAAAACAAAAAATGAAAACTGTACATTTTTCTATAAACAAAAAAACAAACTCCACTTCTAAAAACGATCAAGCTCGTATAGATAGTATATTAGATAAAATTTCTAAATCGGGCTACGAAAGTTTAACCAAAGAAGAAAAAGAATTTCTATTCAACACTAGCAATCATTAAACTTTATGTACCTACAATTTATATTTTTTGGTTTAGTGATTTTATTGATAATCGATTTTTATTTCTTCAGAGCGGTAAAAAGCTTGCTTTCCGAAAAAAGAATTGCTCTAAGAAAATGGGTATTTAAGGCATACTGGATATTCACATTGCTTTCTGTATTCTTTTTTATTTTTGCATCATACTATTACATTCAAAAAATTATGCCTCCCCGTTTTATGAGGATTTATGTAACAGGCTTTATATTTATTACTCTTGTATCAAAGTTTATAGGTTCTTTATTTCTACTTGCTCACGATACTTTAAACTTCGTAAAATATGTACAACATAAAATCGCTGGCACTAAGAATGTAAAAGCAGGAAACCGCTTAGAATCAAGAATTACCCGTAAAGATTTTTTAAAAAAAACAGCATTAGTTGCAGCCTCCTTACCTTTTGCCAGTTTATTATACGGAATGTTTAAAACGGCCTATAGTTATAAAGTAAAAAAGGTTTATCTGAAAGTTCCTAATCTTCCACAAAAATTAGTAGGACTTAAAATTGTACAACTTTCAGATATTCATGCCGGAAGTTTTTTAACCAATCATCCATTAAAAGAAATTGCTCAGTTGGTAAATGAACAAAAACCCGATATTTTCTTTTTTACAGGTGATTTGGTAAATGAAGTAACCGAAGAAGCTTTTCCTTTTGCTAATATACTAAGTACAATACACGCTCGTATAGGTAAATTCTCGGTACTAGGGAATCATGATTATGGCGATTATTTCTACCCAAAAGATGATTTTGAGAATAAAGAAAAAAATAAAAAACGAATGGTAGAATTGCACCGAAAAATGGGTTGGGATATTTTACTAAATGAAAACAGAATATTAGAAATAAATGAAGAAAAACTTGCTATCATAGGAGTAGAAAACTGGGGAAACGCAGCCCGCTTTCAAAAATATGGTAATTTAGAAAAGGCTTGTATTGGCTGCGAAGAAGTTGGTGTTAAACTTCTTCTCTCGCATGACCCTTCTCACTGGGATGCTGAAATTCGCCCTAAAAGACCGGACATTAGTGTAACCTTTTCCGGCCATACGCACGGAATGCAGTTTGGAATCGATATTCCTTTTGTAAAGTGGAGCCCCGTAAAATACCTATACCCACAATGGAGCGGATTGTACCAAAACGGTTCTCAGCAAATTTATGTTAATCCGGGTGTAGGATTTATCGGATACCCCGGAAGAGTGGGCATTGAGCCAGAAATAACAGTGTTTGAACTCGTGTAATTTCTATCTCTTTAACATAGACAATCGGTCGAAAAAAATCAAGATTTTAATTATCCCCCAAAATCATCGAACCTTACATTCTCTTTAGGAACACCCCAATCTTCGCACATCTGAACAACAGCTTTATTCATCATTGGAGGGCCGCAGAAGTAAAACTCAATATCTTCCGGAGCATCGTGTTTTTTAAGGTATTGTTCGATAACCACATTGTGTATAAAACCAACAAATCCATCACCCTCTATGTCGTTCACATCTTTCTTTATTTTCCAGTTATCGCTTTCTAAGGGTTCAGAAAGTGCCATGTAAAATTTAAAGTTTGGAAACTCTTTTTCAATTTCACGGAAGTAATGAATATAAAACAACTCTCCTCTAGAACGACCTCCATACCAATAGGTTACCTTTCTTCCTGTTCTTAATGTTTTAAATAAGTGGTAAATATGAGAACGCATCGGAGCCATACCAGCTCCACCACCAATATAAAGCATTTCGGCATTCGATTCGTTAATAAAAAATTCTCCGTAAGGGCCTGAAACAATTACCTTATCGCCCGGTTTTCTGCTAAAAATGTACGAAGAAGCGACACCTGGATTTACATCCATCCAGCCACCTTTAGCTCTGTCAAATGGTGGAGTTGCACAACGCACATTTAACATAACTCTTCTGCCTTCGGCCGGATAAGACGCCATTGAGTAGGCTCTTACCACTTCTTCGTCATTTTTCATAACCAAAGGCCACAAGCCAAACTTATCCCAATCGGGTTTAAACTTATCTGGTTCTCCGGGATGGTCTTGAGGATGTGCCGAAATATCCATATCGGAATATTTAATGGTACAAGCCGGTATTTTTATTTGTATATATCCACCCGCCTTGTAGTCCATATCTTCCGGTATTTCTACAATAAATTCTTTTATAAAAGTAGCTACATTGTAATTAGATACTACTGTTGCCTCCCATTCTTTAATACCCAATATTTCATCGTGTATTTTAATTTCCATGTCTTGTTTAACTTTTACCTGACAGCCTAATCTCCAATTATCAGCAATTTCTTTACGAGTAAAATTAGGCTCTTCAGTGGGTAAAATGCTTCCTCCTCCACTTATTACCTGACACTTGCATTGAATACATGTTCCACCACCACCACATGCTGAAGGTAAAAATATTTTCTGATTTCCCAACGTAGAAAGGAGAGAACTTCCTGCCTCTACTTCTATCACTTTATCTTTATTGATGGTAATTTTGACCAAACCTGAAGCGGTAAGTTTTGATTTAGCCCAAAGTAACATAGCTACTAAAAGTAGTATTACTATTAAAAATACCGCAATAGCGATTAGTACAATTTTTGTGCTCAGCAACAGTATCATTTTACTTTAATTATTCGTTTATAACTCAATTCCCATAAAACTCATAAATGCAATGCCCATAAGTCCGGTAATAATAAATGTAATTCCTAATCCTTTTAAGGGAGCTGGCACATTAGAGTAGCGAATTTTTTCGCGAATGGCTGCAATAGCTACAATAGCTAAAAACCAACCCACTCCGGAACCTAAGCCAAATACGGTAGCTTCACCAACATTGGCATACTGTCTTTCCTGCATAAATAAGGCTCCACCTAAAATGGCACAATTTACCGCTATAAGTGGAAGAAATATTCCCAATGCTCCATAAAGAGCCGGTGCAAACTTTTCTACACTCATTTCTACCAACTGAACAATGGCTGCAATAACGGCAATGAACATAATAAAACTTAAAAAACTCAAATCAATCGTTGCATATTCAGATCCCAGCCAAGATAGAGCTCCCTCTTTTAAAATATAATTCTCTAACAAATAATTTATAGGCACTGTAATTCCTAACACAAAGATAACGGCAGCCCCCAAGCCTGTAGCTGTTTTAACTGTTTTTGATACGGCTAAATAAGAACACATGCCTAAGAAATAGGCAAATATCATATTCTCTATAAATATGCCCTTTACGAATATATTGATGTATTCCATACTGTATTTTTAATGATGTTTACTTTTCAATTAATTTTTTATTCCGAGAGCGTTGCACCCAAATAATAATACCCACAGTGATAAGAGCCATTGGAGGTAATATCATTAACCCATTGTTAAAATAACCTGCCTCGTAGAATGAGTTTGGAATTAATTTAAATCCCCAAATTTTTCCGGAACCAAGTAATTCTCTGAAAAAAGCCACTATTACTAGAATAACACCGTATCCAAGTCCGTTTCCTATTCCATCTAAAAAAGATGGCCATGGCTTATTGCCTAATGCAAAGGCTTCTAAACGTCCCATTACTATGCAATTAGTTATAATTAAACCCACAAAAACGGAAAGTTGCTTGCTTACATCATACACAAAGGCTTTTAAAATTTGGTCTACCAAAATAACTAATGCAGCCACAATAACCAGTTGAACAATGATACGTACCCTATTGGGCACCATATTTCTAATCAATGATATAATTACATTTGAACAAGCTACTACCGCAATTACTGATAGAGCCATCACTACAGCCTGCTTTAGTTGTACTGTAATTGCTAATGCCGAACATATACCCAATACCTGCACGGTAATGGGGTTGTTGTCATTTAAAGGATCACTTAATAGTTTTTTATTTTTTTTGGAAAAAAGCGGTTCTGCGGCTGTTGTACTCATGTTGCCTAATTTTTATTGCTTTTAAAATAGTTCTCGTATGTTTTCAACGTTCGTTCAACCATTTCGGAAACGCCCACACTAGTAATAGTTCCTCCTGAAATGGCATCTACTCCATGTTCGTTATTTTCTCCTGCCCCTCCTTTGATTACTTTAACTGAAACATAGTTTCCGGATGCATCGAATATTTTTTTACCTTTAAATGGAGTTTGAAACCATTTTTCTTTTATTTCGGCTCCTAAGCCCGGTGTTTCCGACTTGTGGTCGAATGATGCTCCGGCCACCGTATTTAAATCTCCATCAAGTGCTACATACCCCCAAATAGGTCCCCATAAGCCCTTTCCAACCATGGGAATAATGTATTTCTTTTCACCCGACTCTGCGGTGTAAATGAATATAGGAAAATTTTGCTGACCACCCGATTTATACTCTTTTAGAATATCTACATTAAATGCAACGGTACCTGCTTTTTCATTTCCAGAATGATCTAACACAACTTGTTCGGTAATAAACTTATTAAAAGTTTCTTCTGCTTGTGCTGCTTCCACTTCAATTCCTACCGATGATAATATGTTTTGCATTTTTTCACTTCGGATATTCTTTTGCTGCATAGGTTTTAAACTTTCTGCGGCAAATGCAAGCAAAGCCGCTACCACCACAACCATTATGGCAGAGAATATGAAAGTATATTTGTTACTATTTACATCGAATGACATACTGTTATTTTTTTTATGCTTTTATATTTACTCTTTTAAGTCTTCGGCTTATGTTGGCTTGTATTACGTAGTGATCTATCAATGGTGCCATTACATTCATGAATAAAATAGCCATCATTACGCCCTCTGGATATGCAGGATTAAACACACGAATAAGAATAGCAAAAAATCCGGCAAAAAAACCGTAAATATATTTTCCCGTATTGGTTTGTGCAGCGGTTACAGGATCTGTTGCCATAAATACGGCACCAAAGGCAAAGCCTCCTAGAAACAAGTGTTGTAAAGGAGAAATTTGCATAAGTGTATTTACTCCAAATAAATTAAAGATAACACCCATAACATACCCCCCTGCAAACACAGAAAGCATTACCCTCCAACTGGCTACTCCGGCATAAAGGAGAATCGCAGCTCCTATTAAACAGGCTAATGTAGAAGTTTCGCCAATAGAACCGGGTATCGTGCCAATAAAGGAATCGAGTGTAGAATATTTGGAAGTAAACTCTTCTATTGGCATTTTTGAAGCGGCATCGCCAAGTGCAGTTGCTCCGGTAACTGCATCTACTTTTCCGCTAAAAGCGGTATCGGCATGCCATACAGAATTACCTGACATCATGGTAGGGTATGCAAAAAACAAAAATGCTCTTGCGGTTAATGCTACATTTAATATGTTCATTCCGGTTCCTCCAAATACCTCTTTTCCTATTACTACGGCAAATACAGTAGCAACGGCAACCATCCACAAAGGAATATCGGCAGGTAACGCCAGCGGAATAAGCATTCCTGAAACTAGGAAACCTTCATTTATAGTATGCTTCTTAATAATACAAAATAAAAATTCTACTCCCAGTCCTACAGCATAAGAAATCACCACTATGGGCATTACTTTAACCAAACCGAATAAGAAGTTTTGCATATGTGTGCTATCGGTTATTCCCTGTGCTAAATAGTGTTGGTATCCAGTGTTCCACATTCCAAAAATCAAAGCAGGAATCATTGCAAACACAACAGTTATCATTACTCTCTTTAAGTCTATACCATCTCGGATATGAGCTCCCGAATGTGTGGTATGCCCCGGCACGAATAGGAATGTTTCGAAACCATCGTATACGGGCCAAAACTTTTCGAGCTTTCCTCCCTTTTCGAAGTGAGGCTTGATGCTGTTTAAAATATTTCTTAGCGGTTTCAATTTTTTGAAAATTTATAGGTTAACTACATTCTTTTTTAACGACATCTAATCCTTTGCGAACAATAGATTGTACGGGTATTTTTGAAGTACATACTACTTCGCAAAGGGCAAAATCTTCGGGTGCTACTTCGTAAATACCTAATTTTTCCATGGCTTCCACATCTTCTATAAGAATAGACTTCAGAAGGTGTACGGGGTACACATCCATAGGAAATACTTTTTCATACTCTCCGCTCATTACAAAGGCTCTTGCTTCACCATTAAGATTGGTGTTGAGGTTATATTCCTTTGATGGCGTTAACCATGAAAAAAAGGTTCTGGAAAGACTGAATTTATTAAATCCGGGGGCTAACCACCCGAAAAACTCATCGTTGCCTCCTTCCGGAATTAGAGTAACTTGATAATCATAAAAACCTAAGTAGCCTTCTAATCCCACGTTTGATCCGGTAAGAACATTGCCACTTATAAAACGTGCAGCATCTTCGGATTTACAATTATCTTTTAGTAAGTCCGATAGCTTAACGCCTTGAATGGTTTTAAAATATTTAGGTGTTTTTACACAAGCTCCTGAAACTGCAACAATGCGGGAAGCATCATATTTTCCGGTTTTAAACAAACGCCCAATGGTTAATATATCTTGGGGCTTTATTGTCCACACCACCTCTCCTTTGTTTATTGGAGCAATGTGGTGTATTTGAACTCCTACATTACCAGCAGGGTGAGGACCGTATATTTTATTAATTTGTACTCCTTTTGAATTAGTAAATACTCCCGTTGGCTTTTCATCGCCTCGTACATTTAGGTGTACTTTACCTTCGGTAAGTTTACAAATGGCATCTAATCCGGTTTGAAAAACATCACCCTGACCGTGCAATACAAAATCATTGTCCGGAGCCAATGGTGCCGAATCGAAAGAAGA
The DNA here is from genome assembly GCA_013359255.1 of Flavobacteriales bacterium. GTDB lineage: Bacteria > Bacteroidota > Bacteroidia > Flavobacteriales_E > Vicingaceae > BCD5. The sequence continues at coordinate 244,822 of JABWCF010000008.1, read as the reverse complement.
AATAAATATTGCTTTGGGTAAGTCTGTTGGATTGGCAACAATATCGAACGGTCTTTGTTTCATAAAGGGCCATACTCCGCTTTTAAGTAAGGCGTCTATCACTTGCTCTCTAGAAATGGTTTTAGGATCAGAAACTGAAAAGTTTTCATACACCATTTCTGTATCTGTCTTTATAATAATTTCGAGCAACTTCCTTTTTTCGCCTCTTTTAATTTCGATGATTTCTCCGCTAACAGGAGAAGTAAAAGTTATTCTTTCATTGTGCTTATCTGTAAAAACAGGAGAACCCGCTTTTACTTTATCGCCTTGCTTTACGACCAACTTTGGCGTTACTCCTAAAAATTCGGTTGGTTTAAGGCTTACAGATGAAGGCTGATGAGCAGTAGCCAGTACCTTTTCGGGAGTGCCTTTTAATTTTAAATCAATCCCTTTTTTAATTTTAACTTGATTCGACATTTTTTTAAATGTTCAATGAGTTGGCAAATATATAAATTTGTGGTAATAAGCCTTTTTTTTTATTCATTTTTTTAGTTATTACGTACTTTCGCTTCGGCAAGCTTTTTGTTTTCTATGATAAATCAATCTTTTAGCTAGATGAATGGAATAAAAATTTTCTTTCCCGCTTTGATTACGGTACTTGCCACACAACTCAATTTGTGGGCTCAGTTTAAAACCCGAGAAGCGGCATTAGATTTCAAAGAGGAGTATTATAATCCCGATTATTTTAGGTACGATAATTACACCTACAGCAATAAAATTAAAACGGTGCAATTATTTCCGGTAAATAACGAACTAGGGGCTCCTGTTATTCATCTTGGAAGCAGCGAACAATTACACCTGCATTTTGATGAGGCAGAACACCAGTTTACCCAGTATGCGTATACTCTTATTCGCTGTGATTGGAAATGGTTTCCGGTAGACCAATTGCCAATGGAATACCTTAATGGTTATACCGAAGATTATATTTACGATTACTCTTTTTCGGTTAATACATCTATTCCATACACTCATTACGAATTAAAATTCCCAACTGAAAACATGCAGTTGAAGTTATCGGGAAACTATGTGTTGATTGTATATGAGAAAAACAAAGAAAATCCTATTCTTACCAGAAGATTCAGTATTTGTGAGCCTATAGCCGATTTAAAAGCAAATATCCACCAAGCTACCATCGTAGAGTTTATGGATTTTAAACAAGAGGTTGACTTTTCTCTTTTTTTAGGAAACCTAAACGTAACCGACCCTTACAATGAACTTAAAATTGCCGTGCAACAGAATAATAGAACCGATAATAAGGTAATGGAACTAAAACCCATATTTGTAAAAGGTAATGAATTGGTTTACGACCAAGAACGATTAAACCTTTTTTGGGGAAACAATGAGTTTAGGGATTTAAATATTACAAATCATAGAAACTATTACGATTATACAGAAAAAATATCTCTCGATGATTCGAGTTTGTACCACGTATTTCTTAAACCCCAATATTCCCGATCTTTTTTAAAATACACTAGTAAGCCCGATATAAACGGAAACTTTGTAGTAAACCGAGAAAATGCCCTTAGAGATAAAAATACCGAAGCAGATTATGCGTATGTACATTTTATACTAAAAAATGACTTTCCTATTACAAACGGGCAAGTGTATGTGCTAGGAACGCTGAGCGACTGGCAAGCTAAAGATGATTTTAAAATGAAATATAATTACGATAAACAGCAATATGAGTGTACTGTTCTTTTAAAACAAGGTTATTACAACTATATGTATGGAGTTTTGGAAAATAATAAAAAAGAGTTTGATTTTACCTATTTTGAAGGTAGTCACTGGCAAACCAACAATCAATACCAAATAGATGTCTATTTTGTACCGAACTTTAATAAAACCAAATATCAACTGATTTTTTCAAAAACTTTACCATCGAACTGAATTTTTAAAACACTAATTAAATCTATTACTTTGCACTCATTGTTCTAACTTTTTATCTTGCCATCAATATGCAAAGAATTGCCCAGTTCCTTTTTAAAAATTTTTTCACTCTTTACCAACCTCTCTATTGGATATATAAAAATGTAACCGATAAAGAAAATATCCTTTTCTTTAAAAACTACATACACGAAGGAAATACCGTGTTAGATATTGGAGCTAACATTGGTTTTACCACTTTGATATTCTCTAAAAAGGTTGGTTATAGTGGTAAAACAATCTCATTCGAACCAGATACAACTAATTTTAAACACCTAAAAAACTTGGTAGAAGAAAAGAATTTAAAAAATGTTTCGCTAATAAATAAAGCCATCTCAAACCAATCGGGTGTTTTAACATTTTACACATCGCCCCATTTAAATGTTGACCATAGGGCATACAAGGTTAATGAATATGCCTCTGTTACCGAAATTGAATGTATTTCAATTGACGATTATGTTATGCAAAACCAACTCAAGCCCAATTTTATTAAAATAGACATTCAGGGATACGAATATCAAGCCTTTGTAGGTATGGAAAATACCATAAAGAATAACCCTAATCTCATTGTATTTACAGAGTTTTGGCCATTTGCCCTTAATAAAGCAGGATACTCGGCTAAGGAACTCATTTCTTTATGGATTCAATCAGAATTTTTAATATACACCATTAAGCATTCCAAACTTATTCTCACTACAGAGAAAGAAATATCTAAGTATTACTCTTGGCCTGAAAATAAATTTTGCAACTTTGTTTTATCTAAAAATAAGTTGAATTAGTATAACATGAGTAAAAAAAACAAAACCGTTCATAAAGAACATAGCGAGCCCTCCCGTACCACTAAACCTACTGCAGCTACGACCGATTCTTTATTTAACTCACTTGATACATGGTGCGAAAAAAGAAATAATGCTATTCTTTATTTTTCTATCGGATTATTTTTATTTCTAAGCATATTCAGTTTCGATGCAAAGCTTAGTATAGCTCACGATGATGCTCTATACATTGAATCAGGTTTACGTATGGTAAAAGAATTTCCCGATTTCTTTCACACCGCAAACGCACCACTGTACCCATTTGTTCTTTCTCTTTTATACATGATTTTTGGGTTTAAATTCATATTGTTTAAGGCTTTTTCCGTGCTATTTACGGCTCTTGCCATTTACTTTACACACAAAGCGATGCAAAGCCGTATCTCTGCATTCTTCCTAGCTTTTTGCACATTGATGTTTGCGATTAATGTGCATATCATTTATTTTTCTCATCACTCTTTTACCGAAGCCTTTTACATTATGCTTCAAGGAATCTTTTTCTTTACTCTTTTCCGCTTTACAGATACCGCAAACGAAAGCGGCATTTCGTGGAAAGGAGGCCTCTTATGCGGTTTTCTTATTTTTTTGCTGGTACTTGCTAAAACTGCCGCTATAGGAGCTATTCCGGCCATATTACTCTACGCTCTCTTTTTTAAAAGATGGAAAGAAGGTTTATCGGTGGGTGCCGGTTTTGCGTTTTGCTTTGGTCTTTTTCACCTTATTAAAAAAACAATTTGGGGAAAATACTTATCTACGCTGGAATACTCTCAGCTAGACGTTTTACTCAGAAAAGACCCCTATAAGCCTGAACTTGGAAACGACAGTTTTAGTGAGTTGATACAACGTTTTTTTGATAACTACGAATTATATATTTCCAAAAGATGGTTCGATATAATTGGATTAATACCCGATGCCACTGAGCCAAAAAACATGTTAGGCTTTGCCTTTCTATTACTCTCTCTGTTTACTCTTTACACACTGTTTAAAAACAAAAATAAACACCTTTGGCATATTGCTCTATACAGCATGGGCCTAACGGCAGTATCTTTCTTAGCACTCCAAAAAAACTGGGATCAGTTACGTATTATCTTAATATTCCTTCCTTTTTATCTTATCTTATCGTTTTACGGACTGTATTCCTTCTTTAAATCTCGCAACAACTACGTACTCCAACTTTTACTAACCTTTATATTTGCTATTTTAATTATTGTAAACATAAACCGCTCTTTTAAATTTTTAGCAGCCAATTTTCCTAATACTATTAAAAATTTTAAAGGAAATAAATATGCCGGCTACACGCCTGATTGGGAAAATTATATAAAAATGAGTGAATGGATTGGCGAAAATTTAAAATCGGATTCTGTTCTTGTGGCCTGCCGTAAACCACCTGTTTCGTTCGTACATTCCGGAGGGAAATTATTTGCAGGTATCTATACCATTCCCTCCGAAGATGCAGACAGTTTGGTAATGAACTTACACGAAAAAAAAGTTACACATGTTATGGTTGCCAATCTTCGCAGAAACCCTAATAAAAAAGACGGTTATATTATTAACACAGTTCATCGGTATTTAAATACTATTCAACAGAAATACCCCAATTTTTTAACCCCTGTACACCGTATTGGAAATTCAGAAGAAGTAAACTTGTTCAAAATTAACTATCCGGAAATACCGAATAAGCCCGATTCGGTTGCTACAAAAGAGGAAATACAAGGTGAAGAAAACAAGTAAAGATTTAGACGACCCCGAAACCACTCTTAAACACAGAGAAATTATACTCGGAAAAGCCTTTTTAAAAAAGTTATACACCGAGTGGTACTCTAATTTTAAAAACGATTTATCTAACATACCGGAAGGCGTAATACTTGAAATTGGCTCGGGTGGTGGTTTTTTAAAAGAGGTTGTTCCTCAGGTAACTACCTCCGATATTTTACCCCTTTCTACCTGCGACATGTGCATGTCGGCCGATAAAATTGAATTTCCAAACGATTCCGTTTCGGCTATTTTTATGCTTAATGTACTACACCATATACCCGATGTTGAATTATTTTTTTCAGAAGCACAACGAGTTCTTAAACCCAATGGCATCATATACATGATAGAACCAGCCAATACTTGGTTTAGTCGAATTATTTATACCACCATTCATCACGAACCTTTTAATACCAAAGCAAAGGACTGGCATTTTGCCACCACAGGCCCTCTTTCGGGTGCCAATGGAGCAATTCCTTGGTTAGTTTTTAAACGCGATATAAAAAAATTTGAACATCTTTTCCCGTTATTAAAACTCACACTATTTAAACCCCATACCCCTTTTCGTTATTTACTGAGCGGTGGATTAAGTTTTTACTCTCTGTTTCCCGGTTTTATGTTCAGCCCCGTAACAAGCTTTGAAAAATTATTTACACCTTTGTTTCCTAAATTAGGAATGTTCCAAACCATAAAGTTGGTTAAAAGCAATGCACAATAACTCCATTCAAAATAAAAGTAAACAACGCTTTTTTAGCTACTTTGAAAAAGCAGCTCCTACCTACCCTGCCTATAGAAAACGTTTTGCTTACTATTGGAATGATATCATTAAATATTGCAATTTTTACATTCATGAAGATTCGTCAGTATTAGAAATAGGATGTGGAACAGGCGAAACACTATCGAAACTAAATGGAAAAACAAAAATAGGAATAGACTACAGCCCTTCGATGATAGAAATGGCAAAGCAACGCTATCCTCAGCTCGAATTTCATGTGATGGAGGCTGAGAATATTACATTAAACACCACTTATGATGTAATTATTCTTTCTAATGTAATTGGTTTTTTCAATAACGTAAACGATGTATTAAACTCGCTAAAACCTCTTTGCCATGAAAAAACAAGGATTATTATTTCGTATTACAACTACTTATGGGAGCCGATAATAAAACTAGGCGAACACATAGGCCTAAAGCGTAAGCTACCACCACAAAGCTGGCTTTCAAAGAAGGACATAGAAAACATACTTTACCTATCCGATTACGAGGCTTATCGTTCTACCCGCAGGTTACTTCTACCCTTCAATATTCCTTTGCTTTCGTGGCTATTGAATAAATACATCGCACGTCTGCCACTTTTCAATACATTTTGCCTTAACCAGTTTATCATTGCACGCCCTGTTTTTTTTAGTAAAGAAAATTTCGAAACCCGCTATTCTACCTCTGTAGTAATTCCTGCACGCAACGAAAGCGGCAACATTGAAAACGCCATTTTACGTTTACCAACATTTGGTAAACACGTGGAAATTATTTTTATTGAAGGAAATTCAACAGATAATACATGGGAAGCTATACAGCAAGTGCAGGAAAAATACCAACATACTCACGACATAAAAATTGCTAAACAAAACGGAAAAGGAAAAGGCGATGCCGTTCGTAAAGGATATGATATGGCCACCGGTGATATCCTAATGATTTTAGATGCCGATCTTACCGTACCACCGGAAGATATTCCAAAATTTTACAACGCGATAGCTTCCGGAAAAGCTGATTTCATTAATGGTTCTCGCTTGGTGTACCCTATGGAAAAAAATGCCATGCGATTTTTAAATACCCTTGGAAATAAATTTTTCAGTATGATGTTTAGCTGGTTGCTCGAACAACCTATTAAAGACTCGCTTTGTGGCACTAAGGTAATGTTTAGGGAAGATTATCAACGGCTTATAAAAAACAGAAAGTTCTTTGGAGATTTCGACCCCTTTGGCGACTTCGACTTACTTTTTGGAGCATATAAATTAAACTTAAAAATTACAGATTTACCCATTCGTTATCACGAACGCACCTATGGAGATACAAATATCAGTAGATTTAAACATGGCATACTATTGCTACGTATGTGTATTTATGCTGCCGGAAAAATAAAATTTTGGTAATCTTGTTAATAACACGTCCTTTTCATAAGCTCATACACTCATAAATTCCTTTAAATAAAAAGGCTTTATAAATAATTTAACATTTTTTTAAAGCAGAAGTTTTTAACATTTTAAACTGAAATTGCAGTTTTGGTATAATATTGTATAGGCAAACCATTATGATAGTTACCGAAACAACACAAGGAATTCGAATTACCGTACAGGCACGTTATCTTGATGAAGAATCAAAACCTTCGGAAGGTTTCTTTATTTTCTCCTACCATATTATAATCGAAAATAATACACCCGATGCGGTACAACTGCTAAAAAGGCATTGGCATATTTTTGATTCATCGGGAGAATATAACCAAGTGGCAGGAAACGGTGTAGTGGGAGAACAACCTATTATTGCCCCGGGAGATGAATACGAATACCACTCATATTGCGAACTAACTACCCCTATTGGCAGAATGTGGGGAACTTATACCTTTGAAAACAAATCTGACCACCGGGTGATAGAAGCTAAAATTCCAGAATTTCACCTAGAAGCTCCTTTTGTAATGAATTAGTTTGTTAGGCTTTCTTTAAAAAACAGGTTTTTAAAACCATTTGCACTTTATTAATTTTGCACTCAATTTCTTCCTCATTGTTGCTTAAGCGAATATTTTTAACCATGGTACCTCGCTTAAGCACTTCAGAACTACCTCTTACCTTTAAGTCCTTAATAAGAGTTACAGAATCGCCTTCATTTAATAATGTGCCGTTGCTATCTTTCACAATCATCTCTATTTATTTTTATTGTTTTAGAATTCTACCGAATACGCCTAATGGCAACTTTTGTTGAGTTTTAGACTCTAAGAACAGTTCGCCTATTGTTAAGTTTTTTTTATTTTTAGAGAGCAAATTTTCAATAATTAACGAAGAAAAACCGAGTGAATAGGCATTTAGAATCAAAAAATGCTGTTTGGAATCCAGCAAATCCACTACATATTTCATCATTTCGTTAATATTATCTTCGAGTTTCCATTTCTCTCCGTTAGGACCATGCCCAAAGGCAGGAGGGTCTAATATTATTCCTTGATAATGGTTTCCTCTGCCCACTTCTCTCTTCACAAATTTTAAGGCATCTTCTACCACCCATCGAATGTTTGCCAAATTACTTCTGTCCATATTTTCTTTTGCCCAAGAAACCACTTGTTTTATAGAATCAACATGTACCACATCGGCTCCTGCTGCTTTAGCCGCTAACGATGCTCCTCCCGTATAAGCAAACAAATTTAAAAACCGGGGCGTTTGAGTACCGGAATTTTTTATAGATTGAAAAATATAATCCCAGTTTACAGCTTGTTCTGGGAAAACCCCTACATGTTTAAAAGCCGTTAGAGCCAGTTTAAATTGTATTTTCGATTGATTGGGTAAAGTATAATGTATATACCATCGGTCGGGCATTTCTTTGTGTTTTTTCCATGTACCTGAATTACTTCCGCTTTGAATAAAAGATACATGTGCCCATTTTCCCCATTCCTTTTCTGGCAGCTGCTTATCCCAAACGGCCTGTGGTTCAGGACGAATGGTATAGTATTTTCCGAATCGCTCTAACTTTTGAAATTCTCCGCTATCAATAAGTTCGTATTCTTGCCAGTTAGCGGGAGTAAGCAGTTGCATTGATTCTGCCTTTATTTTGAAAAATGAAGAATTGTTTTTTCAATAATGTCGCAACATTGCATTAGCTGAACTTCATTCATCACTAATGGTGGAGCAAAACGAATAATGTTTCCGTGAGTGGGTTTGGCGAGTAAACCGTTTTCTTTTAAGACCACACAAATATCGAATGCTGTTGTACTTTCTGGAGTATCATTTACTACAATGGCATTGAGTAATCCTTTCCCTCTTACCAATTGAATATGTTCTGTTTTAGAGATAAGATGTTGCATTCTTTCTCTAAATAGCAATCCTAAACGGTGTGCATTTTCGCAAAGATTTTCATCTAAAACTACCTGCATTGCTGCTAAACCTACCTTGCAGGCTAGAGGATTTCCTCCGTAGGTGGAACCATGCTGACCGGGCTTAATACGCAACATTATTTCGTTATTGGCAAGCACTAAAGAAAGTGGTAATACTCCACCTGATAAAGCCTTGCCTAAAATTAAAATATCAGGTTTTACCTCTTCATGGTCGCAGGCCAACATCTTTCCTGTTCGGGCGATTCCGGTTTGAATTTCATCGGCAATAAACAGCACATTTTTTTCTTTGCAAAGTATGGCACACTGCTTAAGGTACCCTTCGTTAGGCACAATTACTCCGGCCTCTCCTTGAATGGGTTCCACTAAAAATCCGGCTACATCAATATCTTCTAAGGCTTTTTTTAAAGCATTTGTGTCGTTATAAGGTATTTTTATAAACCCGGGTGTTTGTGGGCCAAAGTTTCCGTACGATTCGGGGTCGGACGAAAATGAAACAATCGTTGTGGTTCTGCCATGAAAATTATTTTCGCAAACCACAATTTTTGCATTATTGGCTTTAATTCCTTTTACTTCATAAGCCCATTTGCGGCAAAGTTTAATAGCAGTTTCTACGGCCTCGGCACCGGTATTCATGGGCAATAGTTTATCATAGCCGAAAAGCTTGGTAATGTATTTTTCAAATACACCTAGCACATCGTTATGAAAGGCTCTTGAAGTGAGTGTTAACTGCTTGGCCTGATCTACCAAAGCTTCAATGATTTTCGGATGACAATGCCCTTGGTTTACGGCAGAATAGGCACTTAAAAAATCGAAATATTTTTTTCCCTCTACATCCCATACATATACCCCTTTTCCTTTGGTAAGTACAACCGGAATGGGGTGATAATTATGTGCCCCGTATTTTTCTTCTAAGGCAATGTATTCGGCAGAGTTCATGGTTAATAAAACTTCATTATTTTGCATCATAGCACTTTTGATGCAAAGTTAATTATATTGCAGCAGCTAAGCAAATAACGATTATCGGATTAATACAAATGAGTTTGTGAGAATATACACTTTTTCACTTTTAAACGAAGTATAATAAATAGTATACACATATACTCCGCTATTATAGGGAATGTTATTAGAGGTTCCATCCCAACCTTCATAAGGGTCTTCTGTAATAAATATTTTATTTCCCCAACGGTCGAAAATTTCAAGTTTATAATTTTCAACATAAGCCCATTCCGGTTTCCAACTATCGTTAATCCCATCATTATTGGGTGTAAAAGAGTTAGGAATGTATACAGAGGGATGCTGATTTAAGGTTAATTGATTAGATTTACTGATGGCATTTCTTCCGGCTGTATCCTCAACTGCAATTATCAAATATGTAAACTCTCCTCCTTCAACTTGAAGGGAGGAATCGGTAGAAGCTAATTGTTTATTTTTAAAAGTGGCATAAAAACTAAAATCCGAATCTCGGTTATGCTTTCGCCAAAGTTGATATTCTTTTACATTTCCCTGCCAATTAATGTATTCCAACCAATTTACTCTATTAAAAAAAAGCACTTCGGAATTATCATCATTGCCGTTTAGCAATATACTACACGAAAGGTTGCTTTTGGGTGTTGTAATGCCACATGCGTTTTCAATTTCTATAGTATAACAATTGCTATTCTCTGCCGTATTAGTTTCTTCGTCTATGTAATATCCCAAATCGTACTGGGCAAGTGTTTTGAATAGAGTTATCTGATTATTTCCCCTATCTGTTTTGTATAAATAATGAGTAGAAAAATAAGCATCAGGCATATCTTCCCAGTCAATCAAAATTTTATTTTCATCTTCGACACTTACTGTTTTTATATAACTTTCAAAAACCAGCTTAAGAAAATCGGCAGATATTGTATCGGACGAATTTCCCTCAACTCCACATACATTTACGGGTATTATAAAATAAGAATAATTTAATGAATCGCAGCCAAAAGCCAGTGTATCGATATAGTTTTGTTGGTTGCGATCTGTAATAGAGTCTATAAGAAAATAATTGTTTCCGTTTACCCCTCGATATATCTGATAGTGCGAAAAATATTTTTGATTGGCTGTATCCCTCCAGCTGACTTGCACCGCATGATTGTTTAAAAGTGCATAACATACCATATTGGGAGCAGATACAAGTGGAGCAGGATTTACAATAATTTCAAACGAATGATTATTGGTTTTAGGATAAGGGCAACCATTATCGCTTATAAAATAATTCACTTTATAGGGAATTTGAGAGGCGTGTTCACAGGTAGTTTTCCAACAATAAGAAGCCTCTATTTTTGTTTTTCCTGCTACAGGAGGAGCTACTGCATAAGGGGCATTGATATTACCCCCCAGAAGTGTTTCACTCTCAAAATGCACAAAAATAGAATCATTATTTTGATCACTTATTTCAAATTCTATACAAATCTCATCAGTGGCATTAATGGTATACGTTTTTCCTGCAGGCAAATTATTTCCAGTTGGAATATAATTAGGTGTGCAGGAGTTGGGAACAATTACCTCAATTTCTTTTATAGTGCTTGAAATAACGAGTCCGTTTCTTATTTCATCTACTTTAATGGCAATGGCATAGTTTCCGGAAGTATTAAAACTCCCGAACAAAACACCACTCAAGCTATCTATTTTTAAAGGATAATTACTGTTCGAAGGGTTAAGTAAACTAAACCCCGTTTCCCAAATAATAGATGCATAGGGCGGTATAGAAGGATTAAACCAATTTGTAAATCCGTTAGAAACACCTGCAAGAGGAGTAACCAATGAATACACCAGCGAATCTCCGTCACTATCAGTAGCCGAAAAATTATACTGAAGAGAATCGTTTGGGCAAGCATAAATTAAACTTGGTCTTAAAAATTCGGGGGTGCTATTGACTATAAGCGGAGAAGAAATTTCAGAATAAATGACGATTCCCTCTGTAGCCGAATTTTTTATATTATTTATGCCTCCTTCTCTGCAACACCCCTCAGCCATAACGATATATCCACTAATGTTTATCGGAACGGTAAATATGCCTTTATACAATCCTCTTTTTCCACATACATTATTCGGAGGGGTACAACCAGTTGATGCCCACTGTACATTCGTTTCATGTTGCAATGTTAAATAGGGGAATAAAACGGGTAATAAGGTGCCTCTTTCGTAAATACCCAGCTGAATACTATCTCCAAATGCCGAAGATAACCATCCGCAACTTCGGTAAAGAGTTACTTCGGCCTGATATGTATTTATACCCACCTGTTTTAGTATAATTTCTCCACCGGTAATATGAGAAGCCCTGATATTACAGAATAATAGCAGAAAAAATAACCCTATAAGCAAATGCCTCTTTATATTCATTCTTAAAAGTAACTTTGGCAAAAATAAACCTTGCATGGCAAATGTGGTAATAGAAAATTTAGAAATATGTGATATTGGTTCGCAAGGCAAAGCCATTGGTAAAAAAAACGAGAAGGTGTATTTTGTTGAAAACCTTGTTCCAGGAGATATAGCCGATGTTCAGGTATATAAAAAGAAAAAAAATTATGCCGAGGCTTTTCCGGTAAATATACGTACCTACTCTTCCTTACGCACTGCACCCAAATGCAAACATTTTGGCGAATGTGGAGGCTGCAAATGGCAGCACATGAGCTACAATGAGCAACTACGGTTTAAGCAGAAACAAGTTACAGAGACCCTTACCCGGCTGGCCAAAGTACCCTTACCTGAAATATTCCCCATTATTGGTTCCGATAACGAATATTTTTACCGTAATAAATTAGAATTTACTTTTTCGAACAAGCGTTGGATTACCAAAAAAGAAGTACAAGAAGGCCACCCCATCAATGAACCCAATGCTCTTGGTTTTCATATACCTGGCAGATTCGATAAAATATTAAATATTGATGAATGTTTATTGCAGGCCGATTTTTCTAACCAAATTCGAAATTTTATACGTGAATACGCTCTTAAAAACAACCTCTCTTTCTACGATGTTCGCAACCATACCGGCTTTTTGCGTAACCTGATTATACGAAATACTACTCAAAACAAATGGATGCTAATGCTCGTAGTAGCTCAGGCAAACGAAAAAGAAATAATCCGTTTAATGAATGAAATTCATATTCATTTTGCACAAATAAATTCTCTTTTATATATTATCAACACAAAGCGAAATGATACTATTTACGATCAGGAAGTAATTGTTTTTAAAGGCTCTCCGTATATAACCGAAAAAATAGGAACGCTTCATTATCGTATTTCTCCCAAGTCGTTTTTTCAAACCAATACGTTGCAGGCAAAAAAACTATACGATATAGTGCTGCAATTTGCCCATTTAAAGGGTATTGAAAACGTGTACGATTTATACACCGGCACAGGAACTATAGCAAACTATATTGCACATAAGGCAAAAAAAGTAATAGGAATAGAATACATAGAAGATGCCATTACCGATGCAACCATAAACGCCCAACTAAACCAGATTGAAAATACGTCCTTTTTTGCAGGAGATTTAAAAGATGTTTTTCTGCCCAGTTTTATAGAAAACAATGGAAAACCCGATGTGATAATTACCGATCCACCGCGTGCAGGTATGCACCCCGATGTAGTACAACAACTTATTACATGTGGTGCAGAAAAAATAGTATACGTAAGTTGTAATCCGGCTTCACAGGCCAGAGATATTGCCATGCTCGATAACACCTACAAGGTTGCAAAAGTACAGCCTGTAGATATGTTTCCTCACACCCATCATGTAGAAAACGTAATTTTACTCGAAAAAAAATGATTCCTGAATTAAATACCGATTATTGGCACCAGCGTTGGCTAAAAGGCGAAACAGGTTGGGATATTGGTGGTGTAAGTACTCCTCTAAAAGAATACTTCGACCAATTATCCGATAAAAAAATTAAAATACTTATACCCGGTTGTGGTAATGCGTACGAAGCAGAGTATCTTCATAAAAAAGGATTTGAAAATGTTTATATTATCGACCTTTCCAATGCTCCTTTAAAAAATTTAAAAAAAAGAGTTCCGAACTTCCCTTCAGAGCACCTTTTAACGGGAGATTTCTTTACCCTCTCCAACCTATCATTTGATTTAATAATTGAACAAACTTTTTTTTGTGCTATCAATCCTGAATTACGAAAAAATTACGCCAAGCAATCTCATAAGTTACTAAACCCTAATGGTAAATTGGTGGGATTATTATTTAACGATACGTTAAATACAAACCACCCTCCTTTTGGTGGAAACAAAGAGGAGTATAAAAAATATTTTTTACCCTACTTTCATTTTAAGGTTTTCGCAACTAGCTTTAATTCAATTAAACCACGCCAAAACAGAGAATTATTTATCCTTTTCGAAAAAAAAGAATGAGTTTTTATGGGCATATATGGATAAAATACATTGTATGTATTTTTTTTCTCTCCGTTATTTCCATGCATTTATTTTCTCAAACTGATACAACTAATCTATATAAACAATTCCATATCGAATATTTGTTAGATAGCAACGATATCCGCTACTTTTACCAAATGGGCTTGCAAATAGACTCCTGTAGTTATAGTCCTTTATACCACGAAATGTGCTTATGGATGGGCACTTCTTACCATTATGCAGGAAACAGTGAAAAGGGAATTGATTGTTCTGGCTTAGTTAAAAGTATCTTTTACAAAATTTATAATTTGTCTCTTTCCGGTGGTTCTGCCAACCTTTTCTTGTTTACCACCCCTATTGAAAAAGCAAATCTGCAAGAAGGTGATTTAGTATTTTTTAAAATTGCAAAAAACAGAATTTCACATATAGGCATTTACCTTTCGAACAATAAGTTTATTCATGCATCTGTAAAACTAGGTGTAATTATAAGCGATTTAAATGAACCTTATTATCTAAAATACTTCTACAAAGCAGGTCGATTGCCATAACTTTTTTTCTATTTTTTCGTAACATGGCATAATGAAAAAATGTATTTTCTTACTCATCTACTTCGTTTATACTCTTGCATACTCTCAATCGCAGGTATGGGTAAATAAACCACAGCGTTGCAAAAAACAATGCGAGTTAGATGATTTAAATAAAATGGATATTACGTATATTGAATTAATACCAAAAGGCCCTTTTTTAAGGGGTGGGATTCATTTAGAAATAGACTATGGCATTAGACGAAATGTTTTCCAAAAGAAAATAAAATTAAGAACTATTGCAGGGAAAAAAATGAGATTCAATTCGCACCCCGCATTTTTAAATTACTTTTACGATAATAATTGGGAATTAGTTAAAATTGAAAACACATACAACTACCATATTTATACAATGAAAAGAAAGAACAAATGAGCACAAAATCTATTATACTTAATGCGGAGCAAATTGAACAAAAAATTAACCGCATTGCGTACCAAATTACAGAAAATAATATTGGTGAAAAAGAAATTATTATTGCAGGCATTGCAAACTCCGGATATACTTTTGCCCAAAAAGTAGCACAGGTTTTAAAGAAAATATCTGAGTTAAAAATTACACTGGGAAAAATTGAAATTGACAAAAAAAATCCACTATCGAAAGAATTGAATTTTAGTTTAAAAGAAAGCGAATACAAAAACAAAGTGGTTATTATTTTTGATGATGTTTTAAACTCGGGTAAAATATTAGCATACACAAGTAAATTCTTTCTTAACACTCCACTTAAAAAATTAGCTTGTGCCGTGTTAGTTAACCGAGACCACCCTTCGTACCCTGTTTCGGCCGAATACGTTGGTTTATCATTATCTACCACACTCAAAGATTTGGTGCACGTAGAGTTTAAAGAAAAAGGGAAAAGTGTGGTTTATTTAACCTAATACTAGATATCCGACTAGTTTGATGAAGAATTTAAAAAAATCTTTTTTACTAGGGGTATTTCCGCTTCGGTATATACCTTTAGAAGATACACTCCCGTAGATATATATTGCGTTGACACAATTGCTTTATCTTGCAAGGGTAAAAATTCTGAAAGCACTTTGCCTGTTAAATCTACTATCTGAACCATGCGAATGGTTGAGATTGCTTGAATCTCAACAAAAGATGCGTATTCTATAATTTCTATTTTATTTGTTTCGGCACTCTTTTCTTCATTTTGCAAGCCTCTTACTAAGCTATTTTTAACTTGTGAGGGCATAATGTTTTGATGAGTAAAATGAGGAATAGAAATATTATTAGGAACACAAGTTTTAAAATGTGTTAAAAAAGCATCGGAAAATGCCCCTCCCGAAAAAATAGGTTGATGAGAAAAAGGAGTGGATATTCCGGAAGACGAAAAGGTCCAACCTCCCACAAAAAAATCGCAGAATGCAGCAATTGGAACTACCGAAATACTATGTGGAATATCATCGTTTGCTCCACCATAGTATGACCCCCACAGCCTTTGCCCAAATTTATTAAACATAGCCAAATAAGCATCGTATCCGCCAGCTATATTTTGCTGTAATGCACCACTGGTAGAAATATTATTAGTAGAAATTGTAGATCCTACAATAATTACATCATCGTTTAAATTAGTCGTTACTCCATACCCTCTATCGTTATTGCTTCCTCCGTAGTAAGTTCCAAACATAAGGTTTCCATTTTTTGAAAACTTGGCCAAAAAAGCATCGGTACCTCCTCCTGCATAAAAAAACTGGTGAGCAGTAGAAGTGCTAATACCGTTTAAAGAAGCTGTGTTTCCTACTATATAAATATTTTGTTGGGAGTCACTGCTTATGCTAACCGCATCATCTGTATCGTTACCTCCGTAGTAGGTTGCCCAAATAAGATTACCCGAGCTTGTGAATTTTGCTATAAATGCGTCCATAATGCCTGATAAATAAGTTTTATAAGAACCCACCGTAGCTATTCCTGTAGCCGATTTGGTAGAACCTATTACAACAATTCTTCCGGCATTATCTACCAATATATCTCTACCTAAGTCCATTTCATTTCCACCAAAATAGGTAGCCCAATTAAGCCCTCCATTAAGAGAAAGAGAAGCTAAAAACATATCGCTTAAATCCGAGTAAGTTGTTTTATGAGCCCCTGGTGTGGAAATATTATTTAAAGAAGATGTTCTTCCGGTGATAAAAAGGGCATTTCCATTGCTTGCGATTCCTCTAGTATATTCAGTAGACCCTCCACCATAATAGGTGCCCCAAATACGCAAACCAGACTGGGTAAACCGGCAAACAAAGGCATCACTGTTGCCTCCTGCAAATGCTGGTTGATGAGTACCCATTGTGGAAATATTGGTAGCAGAACGGGTTTCTCCTAAAATAAACACATTCGTATCTACGGTGGTAACATCCCAACCATAGTCAAACTCAGAACCACCATAGTATGTACACCATAAAAGCTGCCCGCTTAAATTAAATTTTGCAAGCAGGGCATCACTGCTTCCTCCATTGTAAACACTACTAAAAGCATTATTGGTAGCAATATTCATTAAGGATTTAGTTCGGCCTACAGAATATACATTTTCGTAATTATCAGCATGTACATTGAGTATTTCATCGTACTCGGTGTGCCCAAAATAAGTTCCCCAACTTAAAACAGGCATGGGGTCTATTACTAATGTTTTACCTTTTACTACACCTTTTACTTTTATTCCGTAGGTATTTATTCCTTTCTCCTCGTATAGTGCAACGCATGGTCTCTTCGATTCAGAGATATACGTAAACGGAATTTGCTCTTCTATGGTTCCATTGTGCACATATAGTCTTACACTATTATTCTTAATTTCAGAAAAATCTACCCCGTTATATCTTATTGAAATTTGTGATAAATCGGCACCCGGATGAATTATAAAATTGTATTCAAAAAATTTATTTTTTGATGGATGACTCACAAACTCAATGTCAATACCATCATATATGTTTTTGTATGTAATTTTGGAATAGGATCTTACATGTGTTACCCCCTCTTCTTTTGTATTATAGGTATAAAAGTTATAATACGCTTCTAAGACTTGCGCTGAAACAATTTCCGGATTAGGGTTAGCTCCTAAAAACGCTATATCTATTCGGTTAAAGAGATAGCTATTGTTATTAGCAGCCTCTTTATAATATAATTTTTCCGAATCTTCTAATTCATTTAAAATTGCTGATTCTGCACTTTTTCTCTCAATTTTATATGTATCATAACTGAAGCTATTTTTTTTCAGTTGTACATTCATTCCGTTTCCATGCAGCAGATATTTTACTTCTTGGTTTGGAGTTTCAAACTGATTTAAAATTTGCCCTTTGTTTTCGACAAAACCAATTGTTTTAACCATCGTATTACCAAAAATACAGTTCAACGAAATAAAAAAAGCAAAAATGAGTATACTGTTTTTCTTTTTCAATGTTAAATGTTTTTTAAAGTTAATTCCTAAAGTTATGCATTGTATTTAAGATGTAACAATTTTGGTTGTATAAATGTTTACACAAAGTTACGATGATTAAGCTATATGGTGCGAAAAAGGATATTTCCTATTGCCCATATACGAAGTTACATTATAATAACCACTATTTCGAACAAGCATTTTGGTTTACTTTCTGTTTCATTCTATTTCATAACTTAGCGGCTTATTATCTTACGCATGAGTTACAAACCAACTACTCCTAAAGGTACTCGAGATTTTGGCCCCACCGAAATGAGCAGAAGAAATTATCTTTTTACCATAATCAAAAACACTTTTAAACTTTACGGATTTCTTCCTATTGAAACACCTGCCATGGAAAATATGGATACTCTGATGGGTAAATATGGAGAAGAAGGCGACCGCCTCATTTTTAAAATACTGAACAGTGGCAATTATCTCGAAAAATTCTCTTTATCAAAAAAAGAAATTGATGAAATTACAAAAGAGAAAAGCCTTGCCAACGAATGGTTTTTATTCGATCATAAGGTAGACTTTACCAAACACCTTTCCGAAATAAGCGAAAAAGCTCTTCGCTACGATCTAACCGTACCCTTTGCAAGATACGTTGTGCAACATCAAAACGAAATTACCTTTCCGTTTAAACGATACCAAATACAGCCTGTATGGCGAGCCGATAGGCCACAAAAAGGCCGATACCGCGAATTTTACCAGTGCGATGCCGATATCATTGGCTCTGATGCATTACTCAACGAAGTAGAATTGGTAAAATTAATAGATGATGTTTTTACTAAAATCTCCATGCCTATTACCATTAAAATAAACAACCGAAAAATACTTGGAGGAATTGCAGAAATTGCCGGTCAGCCAGAAAAAATAACCGATATTACTGTAGCTATAGATAAACTTGATAAAATTGGGCAAGAAAAAGTGATAGAAGAAATGCAAAGTAAAGGAATCTCCGATGAAGCTATTCAGGCCATTAAGCCGTTGCTTCATTTTAAAGGAGATTTTCAGGAAAAGATAAGCCTGCTTTCCAATCTTTTTGAATCGTCCGAAATTGGAAAAAAAGGAATAAAAGAAATAGAATATGTTTTTGAAACATTAAAGCATCTTGCCAACATTCAATCTGAAGTAGATTTTGATATAACCCTCGCCCGCGGATTAAACTACTACACAGGGGCTATCATTGAAGTAAAAGCTAAAAATGTGCAAATAGGAAGCATCTGCGGTGGAGGTCGCTATGATGATTTAACCGGAATATTTGGATTAAAGAATGTTTCAGGCGTAGGTATCTCTTTTGGCATTGACCGTATTTACGATGCAATGAACGAACTCGGACTTTTCGAAAAAGCAAACCTGCTCAGCGAAAGCACCCTTGTGTTATTTACCAATTTTGGCAAAAATGAAACCAACTATTGTCTTCCAACAGTATTTAAATTGCGAGAAAAGGGGGTTAACTCCGAAATATACCCAGATATAGCCAAGCTAAAAAAACAAATGAAATACGCTAATGATAAAAACATCCCCTATGTAGTTATTGCCGGAGAAGACGAAATGAAGGAACAAGCATTCATTTTAAAAAAAATGGACACCGGAGAGCAAAAATCCCTTAGCGAAACCGAATTGATAAATCTGTTCACAACAGTATGAAAAAAGAAATTGAAATAAACCACAACTGGATAAAGATTTCTGATTTAACAGAAATGGTAGAGAATAATGCCGCCCTCACACTGTCGGAAATTGCGAAAGAAAAAACAGAAAGATGTTATCGTTTTTTACAAAAAAAACTAAACGAAAACATATCGGTGTACGGAGTGAATACAGGCTTTGGAGCTTTGTGCAACACGCGTATTCCTGCATCGGATTTGGCTATTTTACAAAAAAATTTAGTCATGTCGCATGCCTGCGGAACCGGAGAAGAGGTACCCAAAGAAATTGTAAAACTCATGCTATTTTTAAAAATAAAAGGCTTGGCACAAGGGCATTCTGGAGTACAATTAGCTACCGTACAACGCCTGATTGACTTTTACAATAACGACATTACACCCTTGGTATATCAACAAGGTTCGTTAGGTGCATCGGGCGATTTGGCTCCCTTGGCACACCTTTCACTTCCACTTATTGGAATAGGGGAAGTATATTACCAAAATAAAAAAATAAGTGGCAGCGAATTAAACAAACGCATGGGTTGGAACCCTGTAGAACTTCAAGCAAAAGAAGGCTTAGCCTTATTAAATGGCACACAGTTTATGAGTGCTTACGGCACCTACCTCCTAATGCAATTAAATAAACTAAGTGCATTTTCCGATGTAATTTCCTGCATTTCTATTGAAGCATTCGATGCCAGACCGGAACCATTTGATGATTTAATACACAAAGTACGTCCACACAACGGGCAATTTATAACCTCCAGAAATATTCAGAAAATACTAAACGGAAGTGCTCTCTTTAACCGACAAAAAGAACATGTTCAGGACCCCTATAGCTTTCGCTGTATACCGCAAGTACACGGTGCTAGCAAAGATGCCATAATGTATATAAAAAAAGTTTTTGAAACCGAAATTAACTCTGTTACCGATAACCCTACCTTATTTGCAAATGAAGAAAAAATAATTTCGGGCGGAAACTTTCATGGTCAGCCCCTTGCTCTTGCATTAGATTTTTTATGCCTCGCCATGGCCGAACTGGGTAGTATATCTGAAAGGAGAGTATATAAACTCATATCCGGACAAAGAGGCCTGCCTCCCTTTCTTGCCACTAACCCGGGCTTAAATAGTGGTATGATGATTCTTCAATACACAGCAGCATCCATTGTTAGCCAAAACAAGCAATTATGCACACCGGCAAGTATTGATTCCATAGATTCTTCAAACGGGCAAGAAGACCATGTGAGTATGGGTGCCAATGCCGCAACCAAAGCTTTTCGTATTTTAGAAAATTTTAAAAAACTCTTAGCCATAGAAATTCTTGTTTCTACACAAGCTCTCGGATACAGAAAACCTTTAAAAAGTTCGGCATATATCGAGGACTTTGTTTTGAAAGTTAGAGAAAAAATTCCTTTTTTAACTCAGGATATCGAAATGCACATACTGATAAAAGAAGCTTTGCAACTGCTCAATACTTTAGAGATAAAGGCTGATGAAAATGGTGTGTTACTGCATTAATAGATTTCTGTTTACATTTACGTAAATAAAAATTAAATGCAAAAACGTCTGCTCATTCTCTTCTTCGTTTGCTCTTACTTAATTTCGTACTCACAAAGAAGAGGAGTAGCTTTTCATGTTGATGTAACGCAAGACTCGGTTTTGGTTCTTGATTTTTCGAAAGCAAAATTTATCCTCGATGACCAACCCGAATATTCACAAACAAATTACAACGACAGTAGCTGGATAGACGTTAAAACAGATACAGTTAGCTACCAGGGAATTGGTTGGTTTAGATTTGTATTTTCTTCCGAAAAATTAATAAAGAACATTCCCTGTTATCTTACCCTTTCTCAATTAGGAGCTTCAGAGATTTACTTAAACGGAAATCGTATCTATACTTTTGGAAGAATTGGCACAAACGCAAACCATGAAACTCCTTTTTTTTTAGATAAGAAAGTAGTAACAATTATGCCCAACCGAAAAGCCGAAACAAATGTGTTAGCTATCAGGTACTCTAACAATCTTTACCATGAATATACTTGTTATAGAAAGCAACCTTTAAAAGGAATTATGGCATCTTTCTCTCAAACAGATATAGTTGAGGGTGAGCAAAATATGCTTTCAATACTGGGGGCTCTGTTAAGCAGTTTTCTTTTTTCTCTTTGTTTTATACATCTGTTGCTGTTTCTCTTTTATAAAGAGCAGAAAACGAATTTGTACTACAGTTTACATATTTTCTCTTATGGCCTCATTATAATACTTTCTATCCTATCAGAGATTATTTCTTATACCCCCATTACTCTTTTTGTAAAAGAATATTTATTAATGCTTCTTATTCCGTTTTTTATTACGCTTAATGCTTTCTTTTATTCTATATACTACAATAACTTTTTTCCTAAACGTTTTAAGTTGCTCGTTTTTCTTTTTACCCTTTACGGAATACTCTATATCTTGAACCTCAGCACAGAATTTACAAAAACTTTTTTTATTGTTTGCATATTGGTATCTGTAGTAGAATGTTTACGAGTTATTTATTTAGCCATAAAAAAGAGAATTCGCGGAGCAAAAATTTTGGGTTTTGGATTATTCGTGTTTGCAGCTCTTTTGCTTACTATTTTTATTATTTCCATTTTATCAAACACAACTACCCTACATATTGAGGGAACATGGTTAAGCATTAGCATTATTTTGCTTGTTTTATTTTCTTTGGTTAGTATTCCTATATCCATGTCGGTTTACCTCGCCTATCATTTTTCTTTGGTAAATAAAGACTTGAAACTACAAATTAAAAATGTAGAAAAACTTTCGGCTGAAAATATAAAGCAGGAAATTGAAAAAAAGAAGATTTTAGAAGAACAAAACACCGTACTAGAAACTCAGGTAAAAGAACGAACCGAAGAAATTGTAAAACAAAAAGAGTTAATTGAAGCGAAACAAAAAGAAATTATAGATAGCATTCGCTACGCCAAACGTATACAGGACGCTATGCTACCTAGAATTAAAATAATAGAAAATAAAATAAAACGATTAAAAAAGTAGATGCTTAGTAGGCACCTACTTAAAAATTTCGTCTTTTAACTTTGTATTTAATTCTATCGATGTAACCTGCCACTTTAAATCTTGCTTACCCATACTTTGTGAAAGTTGATATGGGAATTTAATGCCTTTAACCTCTTTATATTCGGAAAAATATGAATTCACTGTTATTTCGCCTCCGGCTTGCGGCACATTTTTAGTTTTTACACTCATTATTTTAAAGCCTGTTTTCATATCAAAATAATCGTATGTTTTATTACCCTTTGGCGATATAACTTCCAATTTATAAGCATCGGCACCATTCACTTCTTCAATTGAAATTAAATTTAGTTTATACCCTAATGTGTTATACTTGGTTTCTAAGAACATTTGAGACTCTAAGCGAAGTTCTTCTAATTCTTCGCCCGTAATTTCTCTGTTTCCCTGCATACCATTGGCAGAAGCTTTTGCTCCGTCAAAAACTTGTTTTTGAATTACCATTACCCCGGCAGTGATAGAAGTAAGCGATTTGTTGGGTTGTTTACGTTGCACAGTCATTTGTAAATCCATGCCTTGTACAGAACCTTCTAACTTGGTTGTTATATCTTTTACTTTATTAATTGCTTTTAAACCTCCGATAGAGCGTATATAATTATCAATTACAAATTGTGCGGTTACCTCTTTGGGTAAAGGTTTACTATCGGAAACAGCATTTCCAAAATGATCGAAATACTCAATCTTACCAGAAGCACTGAATGGTTTAAGCTTTGTTGCCACCTCATCTTTATTACCCACTACCAAGATATAGGCATTATCCGGTTTCATATATTTTTGTGCTATCCTTTGTATATCCCCCACTGTTAATGCATTTAGTTTTTCTAAATAAGTAGCGTAATAATCTTTAGGTAATTTATATTTTTCTGTTTGCAAGGCAAATCGGGCAATCGTTTGCGGTTGCTCTAAGCCTCTGGCAAAACTCCCAGTTATAAAATTTTTGGTAGACTGCAATTCCTTTTCGGTTACAGGTTCATCTCGCATTCTTTTCATTTCCTTTAAAAATTCTACAATGGCACTATCGGTTACTCCATTACGCACACTGGCAGAAGCAGAGAAATAACCAATTACCGGATCGTTGGATAATTGTGAGTATGCTCCGTAAGTATATCCTTTATCTTCTCTTATATTCTGAAACAAACGAGCCGAAAAACCCCCTCCACCTAAAATGCTATTCATAACGGAGGCTGCAATATAATCTTCCTGACCAACTTTATACTCCACAGGGTAAGTAATAGTAATGACAGACTGAACCGCTCCGGGCTTGTTTACAAATGCCGCCTTGCTTAAAGAAGGCACATTGGGTGTTTCGTAATTATTTTTTGGCACACTGCCTTTGGGCCATTTTCCAAAATATTTTTCTACCATTTTTTTTGCTTCGGAAGGAGTGATATCTCCTACTATTACAAGGTATGATGCGTTGGGTTTAAAATAGTTTTTATAGTATTCCTTACATAATTCAACCGTAATATTTTTCACTGTTTCTTCGGTAGTAATTTCCCCATAAGGATGCTGTTTTCCGTAACGTAACACCTTAGCTACATTGGCTGACATAGCACTGGCATCGGTTTTTGCTGTAGATAAACCAGAAAGGGTTCTCATATTTATTTTTTCTAATTGTTCGGCCGAAAAAGCGGGATTTAAAATTACATCAGAGACTAAATCGAGTAATTTTTCAGTATGCTTAGAAAGAGCCGATGCAAAAAAACCTTCGCTGTTGGTAGAAAAATTGGCTCCTATAAAATCGGTTTCTTCATCTATCTGCTCCTTCGTTCGGGTAGTAGTTCCGGTTGCAAGCAACTCTCCGGTTGCACTTAATAACCCGGCAGCATTGCCTTGCCTAACAGGATCTATATCTAAACTTAGCTGAAATGAAACCTTTGGCAATTTATGATTTTCTACTACGATTACTTTTAAGCCGTTATCTAACATAAAGGTTTCATAGTTTCCGATTTGAATTTTTGGTGCTGAACCCGGAGCGGGAGCTTTACTTCGGTCTATTTTTAATGCACCTGTTTTGCCGGCAGATATTGTCTTTTGGCTATAAGAGTATGCTGTACAAATGAAAAGAAAAAACAAGAATGCAATCTTTGATATATTTTTCATACACTATCTTTTTAAAAATTATTTTAGTTGGCGGGGTGTGGCAAATAATAAAGCACTACCCTATTTTTTTCTGTTAGATATTTTTTAGCTACTTTCTGAATATCTTCTTTGGTAACCTGGTTATACCGCTCTATTTCGGTATTAATTAAATTGGCATCGCCATAATACATTTGGTAATTAGCAAGGGCTTCGGCAATGCCAGCCATGGTAGAATACCCGGAAACAAAATCATTTTCTATTTGATTTTTTAATTTCTGAAATTCCAAATCGCTAATTAATTCGTTTTTCACTTTTTCAACTTCTGCATTTAAAGAAGCTTCCAAATCTTCGGGGGTAACTCCCATATTACAGATTGCCATATTTAACATTAAGCCGGGTTGCTCTAAATTCATTGGAAAATTGGCGGCATAAAGAGCTTTTTGCTGCTCGTCTACCAACGATTTATGTAAACGAGAACTTTGCCCATTAGCGAGAAGTGTACTAAGCATTTCCACTGCATAAGCATCTTTTGTTCCCATAGCCGGTATATGATAAGCTTGAATAACAGCAGGGAGTTGAATATTATCGTGCACCACATCACGCACTTCCGCTGTTTTTTCCGGTTCAACAATACTTGGTCTGGGCACTTCGCCCCCCTTAGGTATTGGTCCGAAATAGGCTTGTATTAGTTTTTGGGCATTTTCAATGTTTATATCTCCGGCAATGGAAAGAATGGCGTTATTGGGTACATAGTAAGTTTTGTAAAAATTCACATAGTCTTCTTCGGCTGCAGCATCTAAGTGTTCCATAGAACCAATGGGAACCCAATGATACGAATGTACGGTGTAAGCTCTTTTCATTACTTCGGCAAATACACTTCCGTAGGGCTGGTTATCTACACGCATTCTTTTTTCTTCTTTTACTACCTGACGTTGGGTTTCTATACCTTCTTTCTCTACTTTAGCATGCATCAGTCTTTCTGATTCCAGCCACAAACCTAATTCCAACTGGTTCGATGGAAGAATTTCATAATAATAAGTTCGGTCGCTCGAAGTGTTCGCATTTAAAGTACCTCCTGCATTTTCCACTATTTTAGAAAATTCGCCTCTGGCAATATTTTCTGAGCCTTCAAAAAGCAAATGTTCAAAAAAATGAGCAAATCCGGTCCTATTTGAATTTTCGTTTTTAGAACCTACGTGGTACATGATGGATACAGCTACAATCGGGGTGGTATTATCCTGATGTAAAATAACCTGTAACCCATTATCTAGTTTATAGCGAATAAATTTAATTTCATTCTTCTTTTGCGAAAAGGCAATAAGCCCTAAAAAAAAGAATGCAAAGAACAGTGCGGAGTTTTTATACATATTCATTAGTTTTCTGCGAATATATAAAATAAAAATAAAACGGATAGAGATAATACACCAATGGTGTTATTCTTTTACGGGCGGTGTATGTTATTTTTTACAATAAGATTTGCCACATACTTATCTATCGGAAAACTTACATCATTTGGTGAAAACTCCGTTATTTTTTTCCAGCGAAATTCTTGTGCAAATTCTTTTGTTCCTTGTTGAAAATGAAAGGGTTCTTCTTGTGTTTGAATATGTGAATAATTATTCAAATTAACACGGTAATATACACTTATTATTTGTTGGTTTTCGTGAAAAGCCGAAGGCTGAAAAAAATCGGTGGTATAGAAATGTTGCATAGAACAAACCTCTGTATTCAACTCCTCTCTTATTTCTCTAATTAATCCATCTTTTAATCCCTCACCATATTCTAAACCTCCTCCGGGAAATTTTGTGAAAGATGTACCAAAACGATGCTCATCGGTAAGCAATACTTCGTTGGCCTTGTTTATTATAATGGCGTACACCCTTACATTAAAAATTCCGCTCATTTAATCAGTGCTAATTGTTTACAAGCACAATAATACGATGCATTTGTTGTTTTATATACTATTCTTTTTAATTGCATATACATTTTTAAATTTAGGTACTTTTGGCAGCCATGCCCGTTTTTTTTCAAAAATACATTTTACTGTTCGCTTTGTTACCCTCTGTTTTATCGGCACAGCAAAAGGCCAACATTAGCGGAACAATAAAAACAAAAAGTGGAGAACCTATAGAAGGAGCTTCCGTTTCAGTATTCGGAAAACCGGGTGGCACCACAAGCGATGCCAATGGATACTTCAGCCTTTCTATTCCGGCCAATACCGATATTACTATTGTTTTAAGTTTTATAGGATTTAACCCCATAAAAGAAACTATTAATTTGCCCTCTGGCACAAAAAAACAACTGACTTTTGAAATGGAAAAATCAAATATTATACTGCCCGAACTTACCATTGAGGAAGAAAAAAATCGTGGCACCAATATGCAAACCATCAATCCAAAGTTGGTAAATAAAATAGCTTCTCCTTCGGGTAGTTTTGAAGCGATATTAAAAACCCTTCCGGGAGTTTCTTCTAACAACGAACTTAGTTCTCAATATTCGGTGCGTGGAGGAAATTTCGATGAAAACCTGATTTATGTGAATGATGTAGAAATTTACCGGCCCTTTTTAGTCCGCTCCGGACAACAAGAAGGCCTTAGTTTTATTAATCCGGGCATGGTAGAATCCGTAAGTTTCTCGGCCGGAGGTTTTGATGCAAAATATGGCGATAAGCTATCTTCTGTTCTCGATGTAAAATATAAAGAACCACTAGAAACTGCAGGTTCGGCAACCCTTACTCTGCAAGGTGGAAGTTTCCACTTTGAAGGTTCTCCAGGCAATCACCGCTTTACACACATTACCGGAATAAGATACCGAAGCAACCAATACATTTTAAAAAGCTTGGATACCGATGGAGATTATAAACCCTCTTTTTTCGATTTACAAACCTACCTTACCTACGATATTAGCGAAAAATGGGAAATCTCTTTTTTAGGAAATGCTGCCCGTAATCATTACAAGTTTATACCTAAAAGCAGGCAAACAGAGTTTGGTACTATTAATCAGGCCTTGCGTTTAAGTATTTACTTTGAAGGACAAGAGTTCGACCGCTTTGAAACCTATTTTGGTGCTATAACCAACACCTGGAAACCCAACAAAGAACTTACACTAAAATTAATTACATCGGCCTTTGTTTCTTTTGAAGAAGAAACATTTGACATTGATGGATATTATCTGATAGATGAACTAGAACGCGATTTAAGTAAGGATAACTTTGGTGATGTGGCCTTTAACCGAGGAGTAGGAGGTTTTCTACAACATGCCCGTAATTACCTCGATGCCCGCGTTGGCAATGTAGAACACAAAGGGAAACTAAACAAAAGAAATCGCACTCTCGATTGGGGAATAAAATTTCAGCACGAGCAAATACACGATGAATTAAACGAGTGGAATATGCTCGACTCGGCAGGGTTTTCTATTCCACATCCTCCCGATTCGGCCGGATACACAAAGCCTGAATTACAGCCCGAACAAGAAATTATTTTCCCTTATGTTTTAAAAACCAATATTACGATGCAATCCAACCGTGCTATTGCTTACCTTCAACAGGCTTGGTGGTGGGAGACTACCGATTCGGCTAAAATAACCCTCACTGCCGGTGTGCGAGCTAATTACTGGGATTTTAATAACGAAGCCGTATTTAGTCCTCGCTCTACTCTATCGTTAAAACCAAACTGGAAAAAAGATTTTCTTTTCAGGTTTTCTACAGGATTTTACTATCAACCCCCTTTTTACCGCGAACTACGAAACTTTGACGGCACATTAAACAAAGAAATAAAAGCACAACAATCCATTCACTTTGTATTGGGAAGCGATCAAAATTTTAAGGCGTGGAACCGCCCCTTTAAATGGACCACCGAACTTTATTATAAATTACTGAACAATGTTATACCATACGAGTTAGACAATGTGCGTATTCGATATTACGCCAAAAATAACGCCAAAGCATATGCTACTGGTATTGATTTTAAAATAAACGGAGAGTTTGTGAAAGGGGTTGATTCTTGGGCAAGTCTTTCTGTTATGAAAACTCAAGAAGATATTACCGATGACTATTATGTAGATTACTACAATAGCGATGGAGAAAAAATTATTAAAGGTTACACACTAAACAATGTTGTAACCGATAGCGTAATAACCAAACCTGGATACATACCACGCCCCACCGACCAACGTGTAAATTTTAGTTTGTTTTTTCAAGATTATTTACCGGGCCTGCCTAGTTTGAAAATGTATCTTACCCTTTTCTTTGGCAGCGGATTACCCTTTGGCCCTCCCAGCTACGAAAGATATAAAGATACATTGCGTATGCCTCCTTACCGCAGAGTAGATTTAGGATTTTCGTACGATTTGTTGAAAGAAGGCAAAAAGTGGAAAGAAGGCAGCAAAAGTCCCTTCAGAAAATTTAAATCGATATGGGCTAGTGTAGAGGTGTTTAATTTATTACAAATTAATAATACTATATCGTACTTATGGGTAAAAGATATTTCTAACCGCACGTATGCTGTACCTAATTACCTTACATCTCGCCAACTCAATATAAAACTCCATTTCGAATTTTAATTTTAACGTGCCATTTGATATTTCAACCCCTCTGTGTGTTTTAAGTATGCCTTAATAGAGCCTACTAAAATTTCGGATTCTATCAAAACCGGAATTTTATTTTTATCGGCCGTAACCCATACGGTCATTCCTTCTCCTCCTTTAAACAATGTACCTTCTATTAATAATGGTTTAAACTTGTAGCATAAATAAACTTCTTTAGAACGGGTTTTAATTTCTTCTTTTCCTAAATAACGGATATATGTTTGATATTCTTTCTCTTCTATAAAAAGCTTAATAGGGATTGTATCATTGTGTTTACATTTTTCAAAATCAATCGTGCGGGCGTAATAAACCATAGTTAGTACATCAAAGGTGCAGGGCGTAAAAGATGAACTATCTTTTTGCAAAGGCAATTTATTTTTTTTAGAAAAAGTATATGCTTTCCCGTTATAATAATTAAACCAATACTCATTAAACAAATAATCGGAGCCTTCGTTTACCACACGCTTAAACCAGTAAGGTTTTAAGGAATAAAAATCGGCATAGGACTGGTAAGTATCGCGAACCTTAAAAATCCAATCGTATTTTTTATACGTAGTACCGTAGCTGTAAAAATGAAAAACTTTTTTTTTATAAAATGTAGTGGAATCAGCTTTAAAATAAACCTCGCCCGCATGGGTCCATACAAAATGCCAATTATAGTAGATATCGTAGGTTATCTTTTCTCCTCCTTCAAAAGGAATATCGGTTATAGAACAATGTTGCTGTGCAAAACTAAAACTGCATAACAGCACTGCACAAACTGCTAAATAAACCTTTTTCTTATTTAATGCAACCCTATTAGACATTTCCTAAAAATAAAAAGCATTGTTTCATTCTCTCCAAACTTAGTAACTTCGCCCAGCAAATTTAAAACAAATAACCATGCCTAAAGGAATATATAAAGTACCAACCCCCATTAACGAACCCGTAAAAACGTACGCTCCCGGAACTACTGAAAAAAAAGAACTTAAAAATATGCTTTTGCAGCTTCGCAGTTCTGAAGTCGATATTCCTATGTACATTGGAGGCAAGGAAATTCGCAGCGATAAAA
The DNA here is from genome assembly GCA_013359255.1 of Flavobacteriales bacterium. Taxonomy (GTDB): domain Bacteria; phylum Bacteroidota; class Bacteroidia; order Flavobacteriales_E; family Vicingaceae; genus BCD5. Next base: position 214,395 of record JABWCF010000008.1, on the reverse strand, counting down.
AAGTACGATTAGCCCCTCCGCATAACCACAAACATACCCTTGGATATTTTTATAAAAGTGATAAAATACACGTAAAACAAGCCATTGATGCGGCACTGGAGGCAAAAGAAAAATGGGCAAATCTTTCGTGGGAACACAGAGCATCTATTTTTTTAAAAGCAGCCGATTTAATTGCAGGACCATACCGCGCTAAATTAAATGCAGCTACTATGTTAGGTCAAAGCAAAAGTGCTTTTCAGGCCGAGATTGACAGTGCCTGTGAAATAATAGACTTCCTTCGTTTTAATGTTCATTTTATGCAGGAAATTTATAGCGAGCAACCCATTTCATCGCCCGGGATATGGAACCGCATAGAATGGAGGCCTTTAGAAGGTTTTATATATGCTCTTACCCCTTTTAACTTTACAGCCATCGCAGGAAATTTACCTACCTCTTGTGCCATGATGGGAAATACAGTTGTATGGAAACCCAGCAATACACAAGTATATTCTGCTAATGTGTTAATGGAAATTTTTAGAAAGGCAGGGGTACCAGATGGAGTAATAAATCTTATTTACCCATCAGGGCCCGATGCGGCCGATGTTATTTTTTCGCATCCCCATTTTGCAGGAATACACTTTACAGGTTCTACCGAAGTATTTCAGAACATTTGGAAAACCATTGGAAATAACATACACACCTACCGTTCATACCCCCGCATTGTAGGCGAAACAGGCGGAAAAGACTTTATTGTAGCACACCCTACAGCCGAAGCCTCTGTGGTGGCTACTGCCATTTCGCGTGGAGCCTTTGAATACCAAGGGCAAAAATGTTCCGCAGCTTCCAGAGCCTATATTCCTTCTAATTTATGGAGTGAAGTAAAACAATTGGTTTTAACTGATTTAAAAAGTATGAAAATGGGAACTACTGAGGATTTTTCGAATTTCATTAACGCAGTAATTGATGAAAAATCATTTGATAAATTATCTGCCTATATCGAAAATGCAAAAAAAGACTCAAATGTAGAAATTATTGCAGGTGGAAAATACGATAAATCGGAAGGTTATTTTATTGAACCCACCGTACTGCTTTGTAAAGACCCTCATTATGTAACCATGTGCGAAGAGCTCTTTGGTCCTATTCTTTCGGTTTACATTTATGATGAAAATAAATTTGAAGAAACACTAAATCTAGTTGACCAAAGTTCTCCGTATGCATTAACCGGTGCTATCATAGCTCATGACCGTTATGCCATAGAACTGGCTACTAAAAAACTTAAAAATTGTGCCGGAAATTTTTATATAAACGATAAACCTACAGGTGCAGTAGTGGGACAACAACCTTTTGGGGGAGCTAGAGGTTCGGGCACAAACGATAAAGCCGGAGCTAAAATAAATTTATTGCGTTGGGTTTCTCCGCGTACAATAAAAGAAACCTTTATACCTCCTACCGATTACCGTTATCCTTTTTTAAGTGAAGAATAAAATTATAGCGAAGTTATTTTTTCTCTTCCTTAGAAATTTTCTTAACATACTTAAGGGTTAATAAATTCATAGGATTAACTCCTAAGTTTTGTACACGCGGACTTACAAATCGAACTACTTCATCGTAGTACAGCGGAACTACAGGAGCTTCTTCTATAATAATTCTATCCATTTTTCGATAAATCTCGTATCGTTCTTTTTCAGAATTTGTTTTGTGGGCAAGTTCATAAAGCCTATCGTACTCTGAATTTTTAAAATGAGTATAATTGGGGCCATCGGGTGCAAAATTTTTGCTGTAAAAAAGAGCCAAATAATTTTCTGCATCAGGGTAATCAGCTACCCAAGATTTTCTAAAAAAAACGGTTCCCTGTCTGGCTACTAACTCGGAATGAGTGGCGGCCGGATTTAAATCTATTTTCATTTTTATACCTAACTCTTGTAACTGATGTTGAATAAACTCACACAAGTCTAGATATTGAGAGGTGGTACTTAGTACAATCTCGGGCATTCCTTTACCATTGGGATATCCAGCTTTTGCCAACAACTCGTGTGCTTTTTGCGGATTGTAGGAATAACCGGGCACTTCCTCTTCGCTAAACGAAGCCATTCCTTTTGGCACAAATCCCGATGTAGCCGGAGTTCCCACATTATTACGTAAATACATAATCATTTGTTTACGGTCGAATCCATAATTTATGGCTTGGCGAACTTCTTTCTTACGCAAAGGACTATTTTTCATAATTTCCACCTCATCATCAACCAAAAAACCAAGATATTCGGTATTTAGAAAAGGTTGTGTTAGCATTTTTATTTTGTCCGAGTAATCCGGTTTTAGCTTTCCTTTTGAATCGAGTATTTGTTGCTTATAGCTACCATCTAACCCTGAAATAAAATCTAAATTTCCTTTCATAAATTCAAAAAATTCCACTTCTTCATCTTTTCCGAAAGTTATAGAAATTGCGTCTAAATAAGGTAATGCATTACCTTCATCATCTTTCTCAAAATACTTCTCATTTTTAGTTAAAATTAGTTTTACGTTTTCTTCCCACATTTTAAAGACAAAAGGGCCGGTACCTATTGGATTTTTACGAAAATCATCGCCATATTTTTCTACTACTTCGTGGGGTACTACCGAACAATATTGCATGGTAAGTAAGCCAGGAAATGGAGGAAACGGAAATTTTAAATATATTTTTAAAAGGGTGTCGTTTTCAGCCACAAAACCTATGTTATTACTTCTTTTGGAACGGTCAATATTGTTAAATATCCACCGGCCCGGAGAGGCCACTTTATCGTCTATAATGCGTAAAAAACTGTGAACAAAATCGGAGGCTACCACTTTCCGCCCTTTTCCATTTTGAAAAACCGGAGAGTCATGAAAAAAAACATCATCTCTTAGATAAAACGTATAAACAGTACCGTCATCAGATACTTCCCATTTTTTAGCGATGCAGGGTTGCACGTACAAGTTATTATCCATTTGCAATAAGCCATTGTATAACTGGTTTACGGGCCATATATTTTCCAATCCTCTGGCAAAGGCGGGATCGAGAGAAGTAATTCCAGATGATTCGTTATAGCGAAACAATTTAGAATCGTCATCATTTTTTTCTTTATGGCCTCCCCCACATGCTGTTGTAAATAATACACAGACTAACAAAAAGTACTTCATGTTTAAAAATGTACGCATATCCAATTCTTTTAATTTTTCAATGATACTCAATATTAAAAGGCTTTAATACAAGGTGTGATTTGGTTTTTAAACAAGATTGTTAACAGCACATAAAATTATTTTTAATGAAATAATAAAACATTGAAACTAAAAAATACATTTGCTTCATCAAATCATTTTAAATGATACACCCACACACTGAACTTCGTATCATCAGCGAGACTGTTGGATACGGCATTTTTACCAGCAAACGTATTCCTAAAGGCACAATAACTTACATTAAAGATGAACTTGAACTAGTTTTTAAACCTACCGATGTTCGCCTACAAGATAAAAAGTATTTCGATATCATAGAGCGATTCTCTTATATCGATAATAAAGGAAACCGAATTCTAAGCTGGGATTTATCTAAGTACGTAAACCATTCTTGCAATGCCAATACAATGAGTACAGGATATGATTTCGAAATTGCGTTAAGAGATATTGAGGCGGGAGAGCAACTTACCGATGAATATGGTATTTTTAACCTGATAGCCGATATGCATTGTGAGTGCGGGGAATCCAATTGTCGTAAAACAATAAGAAAAAATGATTTTGATATTTTCTATAAAGAATGGGATAGCAGGATAAAACAATCTCTTTCCTTTTTAAAGAAAGTGGAACAGCCCTTGCTTCCATTTATGGATCAAAAAACAAAAGAACAATTGGACAAATACCTTTTGGAAGGCAAACCGTATAAAAGCGTGTATAACCTCCGATTAAAAAAAGAGTTAAACGGTTTGGCTAATCCGCATGAATTAAATTTTCTTTTAAAGCATAAATAACGATACCGGCTGTATTCTTCAGTCTTAATTTATGCATTATGTTTTTGCGATGTGTATTTACCGTATGACTACTTAAAAACAACCTATCGGCAATTTCCCTGTTGGTTAAACCTTCTGCTATAAGCTGAATAATTTCTATTTCACGTTTTGATAAAGCTACTCCCTCACATTTATCCGTTTTTTCTTCTTCAGTTTCTTGTAAAATACCAAAAACATTGCCGCAAAAAAATTGCTTTCCGTTTATTGTTTCGTTTACCGCTTCTATAATTTCCTCTTTACAACAATCTTTTAACAAATAACCAGTTATTCCACTTCTGATAGCTGTAACGATTCGAATACGCGGAAGTTCAGAAGTAATGGCAATCACTTTTATGTTCGGAAATTTTAAACAAACTTCTGAAAGCTTGTTCTCATCAAAAAAACGCGATGAATAATCAATCATCAACAACTCTGCTTCAGTTTCAGAAAGCAAGTTTTCTAATTTATTAAATTCGGAGATACACGCTAGTACCTCAATATTTTTTTCGGCATTCAAAATATTTTTCAGGCCCTCGCTAAAAACATAGCTTCCATCAGCAATCAGTACTCTTATTTTTTTCATATTACTATTTAGAATTATTCTAAATAAAAACAAAGCTATGTACAAATTGTCAAAAAACCAAATGTGATGTTTTTTTACAAAAATATTCAACTGTTTTGCTTAAATTTACGTTTCTATTCAAACTATAAAGTAAATGAGATTTCTATATCTATTTCTCTTTTTTCTGTTCGCTTACTTTGCTTCATTTGCAATAGAAAACAACTCATTGCAGTTTATAGAAAACAAAAATCAATGGCCGGTTCAGGTACTTTATAAAACCGACCTACACGGAGGTGCTTTATTTTTAGAAAAAACATGTTTTACATTCAATTTTTATAATAGAGATACCTACAAATACAACCACCAAAACCTGCATTATGCCAATACAGCAGAAAACTTAGATACACTGATACGTTTTCATGCTTATAAAATGCATTTTATAAATGCTAATTCGGATTTAACGGTAGAACACAGGCACAAGAGCACCCATTATTACAATTATTTTATTGGTAACAACCCTAAAAAATGGGCTAGTAATGTATATGCTTTCAGAGAAATAACCTACCACAATATTTACCCGGGCACAGTACTGAAAGCCTATTCTATAGGCAACTACATGAAATACGATTTTGTTATATCACCCGGAAATTCTCCTTATAAAATAAAGCTTTTTTACGAAGGCACCAATGGAATTTCTATTGATAAAGAAGGTAATCTTATTGTAAAAACTTCAGTTAACACAATTACCGAACAAAAACCCTATGCCTATCAAGAAATAAATGGCACTAAAAAAGAAGTTGAATGTCGTTTTAAAGTAATGGATTCCTATGTTCAATTTGTGTTTCCAAAAGGATACAATAAAAAATATAACCTCATTATAGATCCTGTACTAATTTTTGCCAGCTACTCAGGTTCTACTGCTGATAATTTTGGTATGACAGCCACTTACGACAACGATGGCAATCTGTATGGTGGAGGCATCAGTTATAACAACGGATATCCTGTCACTTTAGGAGCATACGATGGGACATTTAACGGTACTCCCGGGCCCAGCATTTCCGATGTTACCATTAGTAAATTCAATGCTGTTGGTTCAACCCTTATTTATTCTACGTATTTGGGAGGAGCAGGCACCGAAACGGCACATAGCCTTATTGTAAATAAAAACAACGAACTCTATTTATACGGAGCCACTAGTTCGGCCGATTTTCCTACTACTCCAGGAGCTTATGACCCCACTTTTAACGGTGGCACTACACTCAGTTTTAATTTTAACGGAACTACATTCAACGGAGGCACCGACATTTATGTTACTAAATTCAATTCTACAGGTTCCGCCTTATTGGGTTCAACATACATGGGTGGCAGTGGTAACGATGGGGTAAACTATAATATTTGGTCGGGTAATTATAATAATGTGGGAGCCTATGACTCGCTTACATCAAATTATGGCGATCAGTTTAGAGGAGAAGTTATGCTGGATACTCTAGGAAACTGCTATATAGCCACCTCAACCCGTTCGGCCGACTTTCCTATTGTGAATGGATTTCAGCCCGTCTTTCAAGGGGTGCAAGATGCGGTGGTATTTAAACTCAACAGCAATTTAACTTCGCTAATGTGGAGCACCTTTCTTGGCGGAAACGATAAAGACGCAGGATACTCCCTAAAAGTAGATTCCAATTTTAATGTATATGTGGCCGGAGGAACAGCTTCATCAAACTTCCCTACTACCGGAGGAACCATACAAACGACCTATCAGGGAGGAAAAGTTGATGCATACGTTTGTAAGATAAGTGCAAACGGGAACAATTTATTAGCTTCTACATTTCTTGGAACCACCTTATACGATCAAGCTTTTTTTGTAGAATTAGACCGGTTTGAAAATGTCTATGTCGTTGGTCAATCACTAGGAAATTTTCCAATCGTAAATGCCCCATATTTCAATGCAAACAGTAAACAATTTGTATGTAAGTTGCAAAATAATTTAAGTGCTTTTTATTATTCTAGCATTTTTGGAAATGGAAATGGCTCTATTAATATTTCACCTTCTGCTTTTTTGATTGATGATTGTGAAAACGTGTATGTTTCAGGCTGGGGAGCAAATATTTTGCAAAATACACCCCTTAGCGGAATGCCCGTTAGTCCTAATGCATTTCAACCTAACCCTGCTAATGGGTACGACTTTTATTTAATTGTTTTTGAAAGAGATGTTCAATCCTTGTTGTATGGCTCATACTTTGGGGGCGGGCAAAGTCAGGAACACGTTGACGGAGGAACTAGTCGTTTCGATAAAAAAGGTGTGGTTTACCAAGCCGTATGTGCCGGATGCGGAAGTAATGATGATTTTCCCACCACCCCTGGGTCTTGGTCTCAAATAAATGGAAGCAATAATTGCAATTTGGGTGTATTTAAATTCGATTTTGAAATTTTTCCGATTGCTGATTTTACCATTTCTCATCTAAGCGGATGTGCACCCCTTACCATTCAGTTTACAAATGGTAGCAGCACCTTCGATTATTTGTGGGACTTCGGGAACAACGATACCACCTCTCAAATTGTAAATCCTATTAAAACATATAACAATCCGGGAACATACGTTGTATATTTAATTGTAACCGATTCCATTTGTAACGTAAAAGATACCGCTATGAAAGTAATTACGGTGTTCCCGCCCATTAACCAAATTATTGGCAATGACACCACTGTGTGCGATAGTGCCTTTCTGTGGGCATTTGCTCCAGGGCAGAACATTACCTACACATGGTCTACCAACAATCAATTTACCGATACTATCAATCCGAATATAAACATTGGGCAAGTTTGGGTTTACCCTACTCAACCTACCACTACTTATTATGTGAATATAAGCAATGGAGATTGTTCTGAAATTGATAGTATTACGGTTACCATGGCAGGAGTTAAAATTTCTACAAACGACACAATTGTTTGTGGCAGTAACGAGGCTCAAATTCATGCTTACAATAATATGCCCGGGCAAATTTTAACTTACACATGGACGCCAACTAACTTAATTATTAGTGGGCAAGGAACAAGCTCACCAACCGTAAACAGCAGCTCTTCTGTATGGTTTTATGTTACAGTTACCAACCAATTCGGCTGTTCAGCTACCGATTCTTTATACCTTGCCTCTTTTGGTGCTAATACTGCCAATGGATACATTATTGCCGATGAAGACACTTTATTCGGGCAAAAAGGAACCTATTTGCATGCCTACCCTCAAACAGGAAATTATACGTACCAATGGATTCCTCCTCAACATGTAACCCACCCTAACCTCCCCAACACATACGCCAATCCGCCACAAACAACTACCTTTATTGTAATGATTACCGACTCCAACGGTTGTTCCATTACTCGCGAAAAAATAATTTATGTATTTGAACTTGTTTGCGGAGAACCCAATGTTTATATTCCGAATGCCTTTACACCCAATAAAGACGGGAATAATGATATTTTATTTGTAAGAGGAAGAAATATTACTGAAATGCATTTTGTGGTGTTTAACCGTTGGGGTGAAAAAGTATTTGAAACCACCGACCAAAAAACAGGATGGGACGGAACCTTTAAAGGAAAAGAAGTAGATCCGGCTGTTTTTGTTTATCATCTAACTGTTAAGTGTGGCGATGGGCAAGAGTATTTTAAAAAGGGAAATGTAACTGTAATTCGATAGCCATTGCTTGTACGACCCGCTATACTGCTCGCTCTCATTTTAATTGCCTTAAAAAGTTCGGCTCAGGATATCCATTTTTCTCAATTTTTTAACAGTCCGATTAACTTAAACCCCGCTCTTACCGGACAGTTTAATGGAGACTACCGTTTTGTTGGTAACTATAGAAATCAATGGCAATCAGTAACTACCCCATACCGTACTATCGGCCTAACGGCTGATGTTCATAATCTTTTTCAAAAAAATAACATTCATTCCGGAATAGCAATTTACAATGATAAAACAGGAGATTCTCGCTTTGGCACATTTCTTTTGAATATTTCTGGGGCATATAGCATCTCTGTATCGTCCGATTCTAACCAATTTATAACAGCCGGCATTCAAACCGGATTTACACAACGCAGCATCAATTACTCTGCTCTCCATTTTGATAAACAATACAACGGCATTGCCTACGACCCAAGTTTATCCAATGCTGAGGAATTTTCAAATGACGGAAGAACCTGGCTTAATCTAAATACAGGTATTGCTTACACTTATTTTATTTCGAGCCGAAATACCATTACAAGCGGGCTAAGTTTTAGTAATTTAACGACCCCTAAACAAACTTTTTTTACCGATAATGCTATAAAACTAGACAGAAGAATTCTATTGCATGGAGAAGCGGGCATTTTTATTTCTCAAAAATTCGATGCATTGCCGGCTATTCAATTTCAACTGCAAGGAAAGTTCAGAGAGTTGAATTTAGGAGGAGCAGCCCGTTATTTTTATACTTCTGATCTTGCCCTTTATGGAGGATTTTACTACAGAAATAAAGATGCCGGGTACTTAAGAGTTGGTGTTGATTATGATAATATACACGCAAGTGTTACTTATGATTTTAATACATCTTCTTTACGCCCTGCAAGCAACAGCAGGGGAGGAATTGAAGTTGGAATAGTGTACATTTTTAAACAATTTCGCCCCAAATTTGTAAAACATAAAATTTGCCCGAACTACATTTAATGAAAAAATTTCGCTTACTCATCGGTTTTATTTGCCTATTTTCTTTCCTTAGTTCGGTTGCTCAAACGCAAAAACAACTTATTAAAGTAGCCGACACTTATTTTGTAGATCGCGATTTTTACGGAGCAGCCATCTATTACCATAGAGCCATGTTACTCGACTCTAACAATGTAGATTTAATATACAAATATGCCGAGGCACTTCGCAATTATAACGAATATCCAAAAGCTGAAAAATATTATGCAGCCGTTTATAAATTAGACCGAGGCACAACTTATCCCCTTGCATTGTATTGGCAATCTGTAATGCTTAAACACATGGGTGATTATAAAAATGCCAAGAAAAATTTTAAACGCTGCGAACGATATTTTAAGAAAGACAAAAATGGCTTTCATTATAAGAAAGTTTTACAAGAGCAAAAATCATGTGATGTTGCAGAAATTTTAAAAAAAGACACTCTTCCTTTCGAAGTAAAAAATTTAGGAAACAACATCAATACCACCGACTCTGAATTTGGAGCCTTTGTATACGATTCTATGCTCTATTTTTCATCGCTTAGAGGAAAAGCTATTACTGAAAATAATGTGGTATTAGATAGTGTGTATGTGGTGAAAATTTACAAAGCAAAGCAGCAAAACGGAAATTGGAAAGCCCCCTTAGAACTTCCTCAGCAAATTAACTTGTCCGAAATGCATGCAGCCAATGCTTGTTTTAGCAAAGACAAAAAAAGTGTTTTTTTTACAGCCTGTGATTTAAACTACAACTGTAAAATTTATTATTCAACCTATAAAAATAATGAATGGCAAAAAGCAAAAGCACTTCCTCCCAACATTAATAACGAAGCGAGCACTACAACACATCCAATGTTTACAGAATATAATGGAAAGGAAATTTTATTTTTCTCTTCGAACCGAGCGGGCAGTATGGGTATGATGGATATTTGGTTTGCCTGGCACAAAGGCGATTTCACATTTTCAGAGCCCATTAATGCCGGAAGCAATATCAATACCATTGAAGATGAAATAACACCTTTTTATACACCAGAAGATAGCTCGCTTTACTTTAGTTCTAATTGGCATGAAGGACTTGGCGGATTTGATGTTTTTAAAAGCAAAGGAGAACCCGGTATTTGGCAGAAACTCGAAAATATGAAATCTCCGATAAACACAAGTACTAACGAAACTTACTTCTCCAAATTTGGAAGCACCGCATTTGTAACCTCAAATCGTAAAGGCTCTATTACTAAAAAAGGAGCAACTTGTTGCAACGATTTATATTCCATAAAACTTCCCGAAGTAATTAAACCCAAAATTTATACTTCGTTAGAAGAACTACAAAAATATCTGCCTGTAACCCTATACTTTCATAACGATGAACCGAATCCTCGCTCTAGAGATACGCTAACTCAGTATAACTATTTGAGTACATACACCGAATATTTAAAACAGACCGACAAATACAAAAAAGAATATTCCTCAGGACTAAAAGGCGAAGAACGAGACGATGCTATACTTGATATTGAAGACTTCTTTGAAGAATATGTAAAAAAGGGCGTTTCTGATTTAAACCAGTTTATGCCGTTGCTGATAAAAGAATTAGAAAAAGGCAGCAAAATAGAATTAACGATAAAAGGGTACGCCAGCCCTCTTTCAAAAACCGACTACAACGTAAATTTAACCCTTAGGCGAATTTCTAGTTTAATAAATTTTATCATAGAATATAATCAAGGCATCTTTAAACCCTATTTAAATGGAACTGCAACCAATGGAGCATCACTCAATTTTATAAAAATTCCTTTCGGAGAGTACCAGTCAAAAGAAGAGGTAAGCGACAATATAAACGATTTAAAAAATTCCGTTTACAGTCGCAAAGCTGCATTAGAAAGAAAAATAGAAATTATGGCCATTCGCCTAACTGAAAAAGGGAAAGAAACAAAAGGCTTAGATGGTTCAGAAACAAGAGATCCCATTTTATTTATAGAAAATCCTATCTACATACTTCCCCAAAAAACACCAAACACAGATACTGAAATTGAGTTTACTATTCAAAATAATGGCAAGAATGCATTAAAATTATTTTCTGCCGAACCGGATAACGGGTTGATAAAAATTACTCTACCCAACCAGCCCATTGAGCCTATGCAAAAAGATAAAATAAAAGTATTGCTACCTTCTTCTCTACCAGAAGGCTTTCTTGGAAGTAAAATAAAACTGCTTAGCAACGCCAATCCAAACACACACTGGTTGGAAATAAAGAAAGAGAATTAGAATTTAGTTTCCGAACTTACATTTTCTGCAACTTGTTTATTTAGTTCTTCAATCATTTTTTTTGAAAAAGTATTAAAATATCTCTTTTGTTTATAAGAAATTACCCAGCGTAAACCGCTTACGGCATTGGTTAAAAAAACCTCATCGGCTTGTAATAAATTAGTGGGTGTAAAAGCCTCCTCAATAATTCTTATGTTAAGCTGTTTGGCTAGCTCAATTATCTTTAAACGCATAATACCATCTAAGCAACCTTCAGATAGTGCCGGAGTATAAAGAGAGCCACTTTTATATAAAAAAATATTAGAACTAATGGCTTCGCAAATTCTATCGTTCTGATTAAGGATAACACATTCATCAAGCTTTGCTTCTTTTTTATATTTTGCAGCCATCACATACATCAAGGCATTTCCTGTTTTTAAAGAGGCGTAAACGTTTTGGTGCTTTTTAATTTTTGTGTATAGGTCTATATGATATCCAGTCTGATTTAAAGTATATACGTTTTCCGAAAGTGGTGTGCATTCTATTAAATATGATTTCTGATTGGTATCTGGTGTATAGTACCCCCCGTCATTTCTAAAAACCGTAAGCCTTATTCTCCCTCCCTCTTTTATTTTATTTCTTTCTATCAATGCGGCAATTTGTTCGGCTAAATGCCGATATGTAAATTGAGCAGAAGCCTCAAATCCTAATATGTGCATACTGTTTTTTAAACGTTCGAAATGTTCGTTGACAAAAACAGGTTCCCCGTTAATGATACGAATGCTTTCGAATACAGAATCTCCGTAGCGGAAAGCTCGGTTCGAAGCATGCAGAACCGGTGAATCTGCCAAGAAAAACTCTCCGTTTAAATTAATGTATAGATTTTTCAATTTCCTGCTTATACAGCGCTTTGTTGCAGTATAAGGCGAACGGCTCTTTCTATCCCCTCGTTTGTATTTATTTTAATTCCTTCTACTCCGGCACCTTTTGCGGCAAGCATATCACGCTCGTTATCGCCTATAAAATACGAATGTTTTAAAGAAATGTTATATTTTGCTACGGCTTTTTCCAACAAAAGGCTTTCTGGCTTTCTGCATAGGCACTTTTCAATTGACGAGTGATGTGGGCAAAAGTAGATATCTAGTAAGGGTATTCCGTTAAATTCAAATTGCTTTTGCATGAGGTTGTGTAGTACAAATACATCATTTTTGGTGTATATCTTTTTTGATATTCCTCCCTGGTTGGTTATGATAATAAAATGGAAGCCTTTATTTACAAGTAATTTAAGATGATTAAATAATTGAGGCGTAAAAATAAATTTCCCCCATTCCCAAGTGTAGTCATTAACATCTACGTTTATAACTCCATCTCTATCTAAAAAAACAACTTTTTTCATTGAAACAATACAAGTAATCGGTTATAAAAAAGAAGTACCGAATCGGGTACTGTTATTACAGTAAATACTACACCAAATAAAGCTCCCCAAAAGTGTGCATCGTGGTTTATATTATCATTCGACTTTTTGCCCATGTAATATTCGTAAGCTAAATAAAAAATTCCCCACAATATTCCGGGAAAGCATAACACCCCGTATAAACAAATTTTACTTGCTGGATCAAAAACAATAGCCGAAAACAGAATGGCCGAAACCGCTCCACTTGCTCCTACTCCGTTATATAAATAATTATCTCGGTGCTTTTTGTAGCTGGGTAATACGGCAAAGGCTATTCCTCCTATGTACAATAAAATAAAAAATAAAATTCCTTTTATGCCCAAAAAATGTTCGAAGTATTTATTTACATGGTCGCCAAAGAAAAACAGTACCATCATATTTACAATAAGGTGCATCCAATCGGCATGTACAAAACCGTGCGTAACAAATCGGTGCCACTCTTTACGTTGATAAATCTGATAAGGATTAAATAACAGTTTATGAAAAAGTTCTCTTTTATTAAAAGATATAGCTGAAACAATAATGGTAACTGCAATTATTAGAATGGTAAGCATACGCTTTTATTTGTATAATGTAAAAGGATAAAAAGCTTAATCAAAATCTAATGTAATTTGTGTATTCCCATCGGAATTTTTATTGGGAGAATTCCTTTTATTAAGAATAGATTTTATTTCTTGAGTAGGGTCGTCTTCCTCTTCAAAATGAGCGGTTAAAGATTGTTGAATTTCCAGAATCGGTTCTTTTTGTATAGGCTCAAGTAAATCGATATGTTTAATTTTAAAAGAACTTAAACGATTTCCAATAGCTTTTAATCCTTTTACGGCAATAAATTCAGTAACATTAATGATTTCCGGCTCTTTTTCTTTTCCTTTTTCTTTAGAAAAATGAATACTGATTTTTGGAATATAATCGGTGGTTACAACTTCAATTCTTGATTCGGGCTGCTCTGAAATAAACTTTACTTTCTTATCGGAAGGTTCTATTAAAAATCTTTTTATAAAATATTGCTTTTTCTCTCCTTCAAAATAAACTACCGACAAAGGTTTCTGAGGATTCCATTTTTCAATTAAAATCATATCCTCTTCAAAATGCGTAGATAAATCGTAACCGGTTAGCAGGTATTCTCCGGTTTGCATAATGGTTAAAATTTTATCGTCCGCCTTAAACTCTCCTAAAAAGAGGCCTCTGGCATCGGCATTTAAACGCTGAACCGAATCATCGAACCATATTTTGCGGGCAGAAAGTGTTGAGGCTCCTTTTTCTTTTTGAATAATTTTTTGTATCGGCACTTTGGTTAAAATATTTCCCTGCGCATCTCGGCCTTTTATGGCAAGAGTAGAAAAATCGAAATCGAATTTCAGTTTTTTTAAACCAGGTTTTGGCTTGTGAATAATGGTTATAATTTCGGCTTCTCCATTGGGGTTAGCTGTAAAATAGAGCACTTTTGAACCATCGCTTCCTTTGGTAATCGGATACTCCTTATCGCGAGTAATAGCCGTAACCGGAAATCTCTTAATATAAGAAGCTCCAGCTTTTCCATCTTGATAAACCAAATGATAAATGGTGCGTTTATCTCCTTTTCGCCAAACGGAAACATAGAGCAAGTCTTTACCCAGAAATGCTTTGGCACTAATTTTACTTACCAGCATGGTTCCATCTTTTCTAAAAACAATAATATCGTCTATGTCGGAACAATCGCATACAAACTCTCCTTCATTTCTCATTCCATAACCAATAAAACCTTCGGTAAGATTTGCATAAAGTTTCACATTATTAACAGCCACCTTTGCAGCATCAATCGTTTCAAACGATTTTACTTCGGTTTTGCGTTCTCTGCCTTCGCCATATTTTTTCTTTAAGTTTTTAAAAAATTCTATGGCGTAATCGATTAGGTAATCCAAATGGTGCTGAACCTGAGCAATGTCTTCTTCTATCTTTTTAATCAGTTCATCGGCTTTAAAGCTATCAAACTTTGAAATTCTCTTAATTCGTATTTCGGTAAGTTTTGCTATATCTTCATCTGTAATGGCTCTATAGAATTGTTTAGCATAGGGTTTTAATCCTTTGTGAATGGTATCTATAATTTCTTCCCATGTTTCGCACTCTTCAATTTTTCGATAAATTCGTTTTTCTATAAATATTTTTTCAAGTGATGAGAAGTGCCATTGTTCCTGAAGCTCGGCTTTTTTTATTTCAAGTTCTGTACGAAGCAGATTTAACGTTTGATGAGTAGAGTATTTCAGTAATTCATTTACTCCTAAAAACCTTGGCTTGTCACTTTCTATTACGGCTGCATTAGGAGAAATGGATACTTCGCAATCGGTAAATGCGTAAAGTGCATCTATGGTTTTATCTGGCGAAACTCCGGGAGTAAGGTAGATTGCTATTTCTACGTTCTCTGCCGTATTATCTTCTACCTTTTTAATTTTAATTTTGCCTTTATCGTTTGCCTTGATAATAGAGTCGATTAGGCTACCTGTGTTGGTGCCAAAAGGTATTTCGGTAATTAAAAGAGTTTTGGTATCCGCTTTTTTAATTCTTGCTCTTACCCTTATTCTTCCACCTCTTAAACCATCGTTGTAATTAGAAAAATCGGCCGTGCCACCGGTAGGGAAATCGGGTAATATATGAGTAGTTTTTCCTTTCAGAACGGCAATAGAGGCTTCTATCAATTCATTGAAATTATGGGGCAATATTTTACAGGCCATGCCTACTGCAATACCTTCTACCCCTTGTGCAAGAAGCAATGGAAATTTTACAGGAAAGGTTACGGGCTCTTTGGATCTGCCATCGTATGAGGATTGCCATTCGGTAGTTTTCGGATTAAATACGACCTCTAAAGCAAATTTGCTTAAACGGGCTTCTATGTAACGAGGAGCGGCAGCACTATCGCCCGTGTATACATTTCCCCAGTTACCTTGGGTATCAATTAAAAGATCTTTTTGTCCCAATTGCACTAGGGCATCGCCAATAGCCGCATCGCCATGCGGGTGAAACTTCATGG
The DNA here is from genome assembly GCA_013359255.1 of Flavobacteriales bacterium. GTDB lineage: Bacteria > Bacteroidota > Bacteroidia > Flavobacteriales_E > Vicingaceae > BCD5. The sequence goes on along the minus strand of JABWCF010000008.1, from coordinate 198,460 downwards.
TATTACCAATAATGTTTGCTACTTTATGGTAACGTCCGTCTTCCATGTCGAACATGGAATGAAGAATGCGCCTTTGAACCGGCTTTAAACCATCGTTTAAATGAGGAATTGCTCTTTCTAATATTACGTACGAAGCATAATCTAGAAACCATTCGCGGTACATACCGGAAACACGAATAATATTTTCGTCCATACCTCCCGATTCACCCTCAAATTCGGCATCGTGTTCTATATTGCTTTCTTCGTCCATTTATGCTTCTTCTAAAAGGTCTTTTTCTATTTTCAGGTTTTCTATAATAAAATCTTGTCGTTCGGGGGTATTTTTTCCCATGTAATATTCCAACAACTCTGCAATTGGGGTGTCTTTTCCAATTACAACGGGGTCTAAGCGAATATCTTTTCCTATAAACATTTTAAATTCTTCTGGCGATATTTCGCCTAAGCCTTTAAAACGGGTTATTTCGGGCTTACTGCCAAGTTTTTTTACAGCTTGCATCTTTTCGTTTTCATTGTATGAATAAATGGTTTCCTTTTTATTTCTAACTCGAAACAAGGGCGTTTGCAATACATACAAATGACCATTTTTTACCAAATCGGGAAAAAACTGAAGAAAAAAGGTAATGAGAAGCAAGCGAATATGCATGCCGTCTACATCGGCATCGGTAGCTAAAACAATATTATTGTATCTTAGATTTTCCAAACCATCTTCTACTCCCAGAGCTGATTGCAATAAGTTAAATTCTTCGTTTTCGTAAACTATTTTTTTGGTTAAGCCGAAACAATTGAGGGGTTTTCCTTTTAAGCTAAAAACAGCTTGAGTATTTACATCTCGCGATTTTGTGATAGATCCGGAAGCAGAATCTCCCTCGGTTATAAAAAGGGTGGTTTCAATGTTTCTTTCGTTTTTATCGGTAAATTTTATTCTGCAATCTCGTAGTTTTTTGTTGTGCAGATTTGCTTTTTTAGCTCTTTCTTTTGCCAATTTCCTAATGCCCGATAATTCTTTTCTTTCGCGTTCAGATTGTAATATTCTTTTTTGTAATTCTTGTGCCGTTTCTGGGTTTTTATGTAGGTAGTTGTCTAAATGTTTTTTTAAAAATTCGTATACAAAAGCTCGCATACTTTGCCCATTGGGTTCTATTTCGTTTGAGCCTAGTTTTGTTTTGGTTTGCGATTCAAAAACAGGCTCTATTACTTTAACGCTAATGGCTGCACAAATAGCAGTGCGTATGTCAGAGGCATCGTATTCTTTTTTATAAAAATCGCGAATTACTTTTACGTATGCTTCGCGGAAAGCTCCTTGATGTGTTCCGCCTTGCGTGGTGTGTTGTCCGTTTACAAAGGAATAATATTCTTCACCGTAAGAATTGGTATGAGTAATGGCCACCTCAATATCTTCGTCTCTTAAATGTATTATAGGGTAAATAGGCTCGCCTGAAATATTTAGCTCTAGTAAATCTTTGAGTCCGTTTTCGGAATAAAATTTCTGCCCATTAAAATGGATGGTTAGGCCTCTGTTTAAAAATGCATAATTCCATAACAAGCGTTCTATAAACTGCGAACGAAATTGATATTTAGAAAAAATAGTATCATCGGGAACAAAAGAAATTTTAGTGCCGTGTCTTGAGGCATCATCGGGCAATATAGGAGCATCGTTTACAAGAACACCTTTTTCAAATTCAGCTTTTTTGCATTTCCCATCACGGTAGCTTTCTACACAAAAATAACCAGAGAGAGCATTTACGGCCTTTGTTCCCACTCCATTGAGCCCTACTGATTTTTTGAATGCCTTGCTATCGTACTTGGCTCCGGTATTTATTTGAGAAACACAATCTACCACTTTTCCCAACGGAATGCCTCGTCCGTAATCTCTAACCTTTACCACATTGTCTTTTATGCTGATATCTATAGTTTTTCCGTAGCCCATTACAAATTCATCTATGGAATTATCTATGGTTTCTTTCAGTAAAATGTATATACCATCATCGGCAGTAGAACCATCGCCCAACTTTCCTATGTACATTCCGGGCCGCAAACGGATGTGTTCCTTCCAATCGAGCGATCGGATGTTTTCTTCTGTATAACTTACTTCTTCTGTCTTTTTGGCCATAATGCCACTATTAAAGTGGCGAAATTACTAAAATCTAAATGTCTGTTTATGTCGAAAATATTGGTTTTATTAACAAGTTTAAAAAAATTTATGCCTGAATGTTAGTGTTTTAAATAAAAACAAACAGATTTTATTTGTTTGCAATTTTTGTATTACGAATTAGTCTTGTAAACTATATCTTTACAGCATAAACTTTAAATATGAAATATTATGAAAAATTTAAAAGTAACAGTAGCCCTCTTTTTAGCATCGTGGTTTTTAATGGTACAAACCGGTTGTTTTGGTCGCTTTGCATTGGTAAAAAAGGTGTATGAATTTAACGATAGTGTGGGTGGAAAAGATTTAGGCGGCCGCTTTGTAAAACAATTATTATATATGGTTATGATAATTGTACCTGTTTATGAATTGGCCGGACTCATTGATTCTATTATTTTAAATCTTATTGAGTTCTGGACAGGTTCTAACCCAATTGCTATGGCAGAGGGCGAACAAGAAATACAATTGGTACGAAAAGACAATGAGTTATACAAATTAACTGCCACTAAAAATCAAATGCATGTAAAACAACTGCAAGGAGCAAATGCCGGGCAAGAGCTTACCTTTGTTTGGCAACCGCAGCAAAATGCTTGGTATTTGCACTGTAAAGGTGAAATTACCAAACTAGCTGATTTACAATTTGGGTTAATGACCACTACTGCTCACTTTTATCTGCCCAACGGAGTAGTGTTGCAAGAAAATATGGAAAACACTTAATTTAGAGAACACTCAAAAAAGAGGCAGCTTTAAGCTGCCTCTTTTTTATTAGAGAAACTTACTTCTCCACTACCATTTTTTTAGTGTCAATTACTTTACCATCTACCACAATGCTGTATTGGTAAATGCCCTGAGAAAGATGGACAGCATATACTTTTAATTGACTTTTTCCGCTTTGTTTAATATCAAGGGTTTTGATGCCCCTGCATGTCGGTAAAAATAATTTGGGCGTAGCCAATGTTTTCGGGAATATAGTAGTTTATACTTGTGTTTTCGGCAAAAGGACTAGGAACGCTCTTGTGCTGCTTCTATTCGTTGAGCCAAAAAAATGTTCGAGAGTTACCGATTGTAAAAAACTTAATAGCCGTATTTTCTCTGTTGTGTATTTCGGCATATTGTTGGTTTTGTATGTTGCTGGAGGCATCGTAGCCTATTTCAAAGCCATTGCCACCAAGCATATTATCGGTAGTAAACCGAATGGTGTTTACCGAATCGGTTTGGTGCAAATGTAAGCGTGCCTGTGGAGCAAAGTTATTGGGCAGGTTGTTGCCTATGGCTATGCGACCTGCGGCTGATGCTGTATTTCCATCTACAATAAGCATGCAGTTAATGGCTCCGTTGGTGTTAAACAGCATACGGCTACCTGCTTGTTGGGTTTGTAAATACGACTACGGTTTTAGTTCATTGTTGGGTCTTCCGGAAAATTAGCAAGTACCGCAAACTGCCCTCCCATTTTTTTTAAAATATTATGCCAAAGTAAAGTTCCTTTAGATTCAAAAATGGCAGAAACATCGGTGTTGGATATTATCCAGGAGTCACCTTTCAGTTCTTCTTCTAACTGCCCTTTATCCCAACCTGAGTATCCAATAAAAAAACGAATGTTGTTTTGCGTTACTTCTCCTTTTTTTATAAGATTTTTAAGTGCATCGAAATTCCCCGACCAATATAAATTATGTGTAATATGAATTGACTCGGGTAGTATATTTCCCAAGGTATGTATAAAAAATAATTTATCGGGTTCTACAGGTCCACCCATATATACTTCTGCATTAAAAACCGGGAAATCTATTAAGGTATCGTTTATTGAAATACCAAGAGGCTTGTTTAATATTAATCCAAACGAACCCTTTTGATTGTGCTCACAAAGAAGTACCACAGCCCTTCTAAAGCTAGGGTCTGGCAAGTAAGGATCTGAAATAAGCAGCCTGCCTTTATCCGGTTCCAGTTTATTTAGCTTCGAAAATCGTATTTCTAAAGGGTTTTGCATACACTCTACCAAAGTTAACTATTTTTTTCATTCGTAATTCATTATGGAACACTTACCTTTGTTTCGTTAATAGCACTCAAAGTATGGAAGAACTGCGTAATTACATAAACTCCATCAGAAGAGATTTTATGCAACGCGAACTAAACGAAAGTTCAGTTGAGAAAATGCCAATAAAACAATTTGCCCAATGGATGGCAGAAGCCGTTGATGCACAAATATTAGATCCGCATGCAATGGTAATTGCAACGGCAAACAGCAATGGAAAACCATCGGTTCGTACAGTTTATATCAGAGATTTTAATGAGAGCGGAATCATTTTTTATACCAATTTTAACAGTCGGAAAGGAAAAGAACTTGCCGAAAATGTTGACTGCTCTGTTTTGTTTTTGTGGGAAGAGGTAGAGCGACAAATACGCATTGAGGGCAAGGCTGAAAAAGTAGCTGAAGAAATTTCAGATGCGTATTTCGCATCACGACCTAGAGAAAGCCAAATAGGTGCTTGGGCATCGCAACAAAGCGAAAAAATAAAATCAAGAGAAGAATTAGAAAAGAAGCAAAAAGAATACTCGCAACAATTTGAAGGAAAAGAAGTACCTCGCCCTCCGCACTGGGGTGGATACATTATAAAGCCCGAATATTTTGAGTTTTGGCAAGGCAGACCTAACCGTTTGCACGATCGTATTGTGTACGAAAAAAAACACTCCCTTTGGGAGATTTATCGTTTAAATCCTTGATTTTATTTAATTGTTCGAAAACTATTTTAAGCGATTTGGCTTTTTGCCTCCGGTTATTACGGATATCCCAACTAAAAATATTGGAATCGTTGTGGTAATTCCATGCTACGATGAACCTCATTTAGAAAATACATTATTTAGTTTGCTATCTTGCACTTTACCTCCTGTAGCTGTAGAAGTGCTGGTGGTAATAAACGCTCCGGCAAATGCAACAAAAGAGGTATTAGAACAAAACAATAAGTCGCTTTCTGTTGCAAAAGAGTTTTCGGAAAAATATTCAAATTCACATCTTCGATTTTATTTCATAGAAAATTACAACCTTCCACAAAAACATGCAGGAGTAGGCTTAGCACGTAAAATAGGAATGGACGAAGCGGCTTACCGATTTGCATTTGTTCATAATTTAAGTGGGTTAATAGTTTGCCTAGATGCCGATTGTACTTGTAAAAAAAATTACTTCTTAGAAATCTATCAATATTTTAAAGAACAGCCTAAGTGCCATGCGGCCTCGTTATACTTCGAACATCCGTTAAATGGCACCGATTTTGAAAATCGAATATATAAAGTCATTGCAGAATATGAATTGCATTTACGGTATTACAAACAAGCACTAAAGTGGGCGGGATTTCCATTTGCTTTTCACACTATTGGTTCGTGCATGGCTGTGCGTGCAGAAGCTTACATGCAACAAGGCGGAATGAACAAAAGAAAAGCAGGAGAAGATTTTTATTTTTTACACAAACACATTCCGCTCGGAAATTTTGGCGAAATAAATACTACATGCGTATACCCTTCTCCCCGCCCCTCACACAGGGTTCCTTTTGGCACCGGAAAAACCATTGGCAGGCAATTATTGCAACCAAATGAGCTAAGTACTTATAACCTTCTTTCTTTTTCTGATTTAAAATTTTTCTTTAAACAAGTAAATGACTCTTGTTTTTCTTTTTCCACATTACCGATAAGTGTTCAAAAATTTATACCGGAAAAAGAGTGGCAAAATAAACTCTATGAATTCGAAAAAAATTCGGGTTCGCAAGAACTCTTTTTAAAACGATTTTACCTTTGGTTTGATGCTTTTAAGGTATTAAAATTTCTGCATTTTGCACGCGAATCTTTCTTTACTGATGTTCCGATAAGTGCGGCAGCAAAAGAATTACTTATGAGCAAAGGCGTTTTAACAGAAAGCAAAATGATTCCCGAATTGCTATGTATTTACAGAAATTTAGATCGAACCTAAGAAAATAGAGAGTTAAAAACATCGGGGCGGTCGGTTATTATTCCGTCAACGCCCATCTCTGCTAGCCGTTTAAAGCTATCTATATCATTGGGTGTCCACACATTAATTCTCTTTCCCATATTGTGAATATCTTCTATTAGGCTGCGGGTAACGTATTTGTAGTTTACACCAAATTCACTCACATAATGGTAGCGATTAAGCGTGCCTGAGCTAAGAGTACGGTCTATGTGTGCATTTACAACCGGTATTCTAAGCACAAAAAGTTTGTGTAAAATACATGTACTATCTAAAGAATAGAATTCTTTAAGAACGCGAGTATCGAAGGAGTTTATAAAACACCATTTTTTTCCGTTGAAGCGATCTATTAAATCGAGCACAGCTTTCTCTATACCCGGATAGCGTTTACTGCCATGTTTTACTTCTATTTGCAATTCTACTTTTCCGTTAATACATTCAAGCACTTGTTGCAGTGAAGGAATTTTTTCTTCGTTGAACTCGCTAGAAAATTTTATACCGGCACTTAGTTTTTGTAAATCTTCAAATGCTTTGCGTTTAATAAAACCACTTCCGTTGGTAGTTCTACTTAATGTATTATCGTGTATCACCACGGGTACATTGTCTTTTGTAAGATGTACATCTATTTCAATGCGGTTTACCCTAAGTTCCATTGCCTTTTTAATAGAAACAAGAGTATTTTCGGGAGCCAATCCTGCAGCTCCTCTATGTCCTATAAGCAAGGGTTTTCGCATAAAATAAGTAGCTGAAAAATTATTTAAGTTTTAAATTATGCCCCATTTTATCTCGCTTGGTTTCAAGATATTTTTTGTTGTGTGGATTCGCAGAAATTTCAATCGGAATATTTTCAACAATTTCTAATCCGTAGCCTATTAATCCTGTTCTTTTTTTAGGGTTATTAGTAAGGAGTTTGATTTTAGAAATTCCCAAATCTCTTAATATTTGGGCTCCCACTCCGTAATCTCTTTCATCCATTTTAAATCCTAATTCTAAATTGGCTTCTACCGTATCGCGTCCTTGTTCTTGTAATTTATAGGCTTTAAGTTTATTTACCAGGCCAATCCCTCTTCCTTCCTGATTCATGTACACTAATACTCCTTTTCCTTCCTTTTCAATCATTTGTAAGGCTGCGTGTAATTGCGGGCCACAATCGCACCTGCATGAGCCAAAAATATCTCCGGTAATACACGATGAATGAACACGCACCAACACTGCTTCATCTTTATTCCAAGTACCTTTTATTAGGGCAAGATGTTCTTTATCGTTGGTAGTTTGAGTATATGCTTTTATAGCAAAGTTTCCGTAAACCGTGGGCAATTCAGCTTCCGCTTCTTTTTTTATCAACGATTCGTGTTTTAAACGGTAAGCAATGAGGTCGGCAATAGAAATAATTTTAAGATTAAACTTTTGTGCAATTTGTAAAAGCTGAGGTAAACGAGCCATACTACCGTCTTCGTTCATTATTTCTACAATTACACCGGCCGGTTCATAACCACAAAGGCGTGCAAGGTCTATGGCTGCTTCGGTATGCCCTGCTCGCCTTAATACGCCTCCTCGTTTGGCTCTAAGCGGAAAAATATGTCCCGGCTTACCTAACTCTTCTGGTTTGGTATTGGGGTTTATTAACGCCAATATTGTTTTTGCCCTATCGGAAGCCGAAATGCCGGTAGTACAACCCTGCCCTATTAAATCTACCGAAACGGTAAAAGCGGTTTCGTGTAATGAAGTATTGGAGCTAACCATGGGGTATAATTGCAACTCATCACATCGATCTTCTACTAGGGGGGCACAGATAAGCCCTCGCCCATGCGTGGCCATAAAGTTAATCATTTCGGGCGTTGTATGACGAGCTACGGCTAAAAAATCACCTTCATTTTCACGGTCTTCATCATCTACCACAATAATTACTTTTCCTTCTTTTAAATCAATAAGGGCTTCTTCTATAGTATTTAACTTGCTTTCCATTTATTTAGTAAAATAACAACGGGGCAAATTTACTTTTTTAATACGGCTTATCGTACTTTTGAGCAATATTATTGAATGTACAAATGGCAAGAATTATGGCGATAGATTATGGCACAAAGCGGGTGGGCATAGCAGTAACCGATACATTACAACTTATTGCCAGTGCCTTAACAACGGTACACCCAAACGAGGCCATAAAATTTATAAAAGAATATTCGCAAAAAGAAAAGGTTGAAACGATTGTGGTTGGAGAACCTAAAAGAGCTGATAACTCACCCTCTGAGGTAGAAAAACACATCGTGGGCTTTGTTCGAAAACTTCAGAAAGAAATTCCATACTTAAAAATAGTACGTTTCGATGAGCGGTTTACCTCTAAGATGGCTTTGCAAGCAATGATTGATGGTGGAGCCAGTAAAAAGCAAAGAAGAAACAAAGAATTAATAGACCAAATTTCTGCTACTATTATTTTGCAAGAATATTTAGAGATGCTGAATAAAAAATAAATTCTTGCCCCCTGTTTTGCTTCTTTTAAAACAAAAAACATTTTTAGCTAACTTTGCTTTCATGATTTTACCAATTGTAGCTTACGGAACTCCTGTTTTGCGTAAGATGGCCGAAGAAATAGATGTCGACTATCCGGATTTAAAAGAGTTTATTGCCAACATGTACGAAACCATGTATAATGCCGGAGGGGTTGGTTTAGCTGCTCCACAAGTAGGCAAAAGCATACGTTTGTTTGTAGTAGATGCCGCTCCTTTTGAAGAAGATGAACCTCAACTCAAAAACTTTAAAAAAGTATTTATCAATCCCATTATTCTAGAAGAGCAGGGCCAAGAGTGGAAGTTTAACGAAGGGTGTTTAAGTATTCCCGGAATTCGTGAAGATGTAAGCAGAAAACCTAAAATTACCATCGAGTATTTTGACGAAAAATTTAAACTGAAAGAAGAAACATACGAGGGTATTGCAGCTCGCATTATTCAACACGAGTACGACCATATTGAAGGCGTATTGTTTACCGACCGCATTAACCCACTGAAACGACAGTTGCTGAAGAAAAAACTTTCTGAAATTGCAAAAGGCAATGCAGAAGTAAAGTACAAAATGAGATTTCCGTTGAAAGTGAAATAAATACTCAAGATAAATTATGAAAAAAATACTTTACAGTACAGCATTCGTTCTTGTTTTCTGTTTTTGCGGAAGCAATAAAAATGAAGAAAATAACAAAACGGAAACTCCGGAACAAATGCTCGAATTTATTAGCCAGTTAGAAACCAAATTAAAAGGGAGTTCCGAATCACTTGATTTGGTTACAGCAAATGCATTGGCAAATAACTATATAAAATTTCAAAAAGAATTTCCGCAACACGAGAAAACACCTTACTGCCTATTTGAAGCGGCTAAACTTTGTATGGGAATAGAAAGGCCTATGGAATCGGTAGAATATTTTGAAAAATTTGCAAGCCAATTTCCGGAAAACGAGCGAGTGCCTTTAGCCATCTTTTTGCAAGGTTTTATCTTTGAAAATTACCTTAACGATATAGAGAATGCCAAAAGAAAATATGAAGAATATTTAGCCAAATATCCTCAACACGAAATGACTAAAGATGCTGAAATGGCCTTGCAGAATTTAGGAAAATCGCCCGAAGAACTCATCAGAGAATTTGAAGCAAAGGAAAAAGAAAAGATCTGATTTTATTTGAGCAGCCAGTATGCCAATAGGCATAAGCCAACCATTATTATTACCAAACGAAAAGTAGTATTTCCTTTAACCTTTTTACCCTCGTTTCTCCAAGTTTTTTTAATGGTATGCCTTAGTGCTGTAGCTCGATGTATATCATATTTCTCAGAAAATTCTTTTCCTTCCCAACTAACATTAAGTTCTGATGCGATACGTTTATATCGCTCGTCCATGTTTTCTTTATTCTCATTATAATAACGCGGAATATATTCAAATGCCTTAGGTTTTCGTGTTTTAAAGAATGAAGGAATTTTAGGCACAATCATTGAATTGTATTTTTTCAAAATTAATAATATGTTTCTAATGAATAATAGTTATTAATAAGGAGTTTGTTAAAAACAAAAATGCGTTTTACACTTACTCTATAGATTAAGCAATACCTTTATTTTTTCAAAAAAAATCCGATGATTAGAATAGAAAGAAAAGAAACGCTGATTTTAATTTTACTGTTATTGTTATTTTGGGCCGGCAAAAACAAATCCAATATAGCACTATTACCCCCTACTCTTCAGTCAGAAGGTAAATGGGCAGACTCGGTGCTATCTACTTTAAGTTTAGAAGAAAAAATTGCTCAAATGATTATGGTAGCGGCATGGTCGAATAAAGACGAAAAACACGCCATAGAAATAGATTCTTTAGTAGAAAAATATAAAATTGGCGGGCTTATTTTTTTTCAGGGAGGCCCTGTACGTCAAGCTGTACTAACCAACCGTTACCAAAGCAAAAGCAAAGTTCCTCTTGCTATTGCTATTGATGGAGAATGGGGCCTTGCCATGCGTTTAGACAGCACCCTTAAATACCCTTGGCAAATGACTCTTGGAGCTATACAAGATAACGATCTCATCTATCAAATGGGGAAAGATATAGCCGAACAATGCAAGCGATTAGGCATACACATCAACTTTGCTCCGGTGGTAGATGTAAACGTAAATCCAAACAACCCCATTATATACGCCCGTTCCTTTGGCGAAAATAAATACAACGTATCTAACAAAGGAATAGCCTATATGAAAGGCTTACAAGCAGGAGGAGTATTAGCCAATGCAAAACACTTTCCTGGCCATGGAGATACCGATACCGATTCGCACAAAACTTTACCTATTCTAAAACATAACCGTTCGCGGATTGACAGTGTAGAAATGTATCCTTTTACACAATTAATTAAAGAGGGATTAGGAAGTATTATGGTTGCCCATTTATTTATTCCTTCCATAGAAAAAACGGAAAATACCGCCACTACCTTAAGCCATAACTTAGTTACAAAAATTCTAAAAGACTCTTTAGGTTTTAAAGGATTGGTTTTTACCGATGCCCTTAACATGAAAGGAGTAAGCAAATACAACAAACCCGGAGAAGTAGATTTAAAAGCATTTATGGCTGGTAACGATGTGATGCTTTATTGCGAAAATGTACCCAAAACAATAAAAAGCATAAAGGAAGCTGTAGATAGCGGCCTAGTTTCTGAAAGTGAAATAAATACCCGCTGCCGAAAAATTTTATTTGCTAAAGAATGGATGGGTTTAAATCATTATCAACCCATAAAAACAGAGAGCCTGACAGATGAACTAATGAAACCCATATACAACTACCGCATACAGGAATTGTTTGAAAAATCATTAACCGTTTTAAAAAATACAGACGAAATAATCCCTTTCAAGAATATAGAAAAAATAAACATCACTTGTCTTTCCATTGGCAGCGACAGCGTGTCGGAGTTTCAAAAAACATTAGCTTTATACGGCAACATAAAAAATATAAACATTCCTTCGTTAAATGACTCCAATTATTTAAAAATAAAAGAGGAATTAGCGAATGCGTCTACTTTAGTACTCGCCTTTCACAGAGCAGAAGCTAACCCAATAAAACGAAATCCATTAAATACAAAAGAGAAAGAACTTTTAGAAAAAATAATAGGGTCTAATAGAACTATTCTAGTATGGTTTGCTAATCCTTATTTAGCCCTTAATTTAACAAGTATAGACAAATCTGAAGCAATCGTAATAGCCTATCAAAACACACCCGAATCGCAGCGTGCATCAGCTCAGTTGCTTTACGGAGCCATTGGAGCAGAAGGCACTTTGCCTATTAGCCTCTCAAAAAAATACAAAGAAGGATTCGGTATAAATATAAATTCCATTCACCGTTTGCGATACACCTACCCCGAAGCAGTAGGAATAGAATCTACACACTTATCGCAAATAGATTCTATTGCATTGGAAGGTATCCGCGAAAAGGCATATCCGGGATGCCAGGTATTAGTGGCAAAAAATGGAGCCGTTATATATCATAAAGCTTTTGGTACTCATACTTACGATAGCACCTCAAAAAAAGTGGAGCTATTTGATGTGTACGATATTGCTTCGGTAACAAAAATTACGGCAACCTTACCCTCCGTAATGAAGTTGCAAGACGAGAAAAAATTCAGCCTGAATGACCATCTCGGTCATTACCTTGGAAAACACATCAAAAATAAAGAGTATAAAGAAATTAATATGAGAGAAATGTTGGCTCATCAGGCGGGTTTGCCTGCTTGGGTACCCTTTTATACGCGTACCCTAATAAATGGAAAACTAGACCCCAATATCTACAGTAAAGACTCTTCTCATCATTATTCCGTAAAAGTAGCCGATTCTATTTACATAAAAAATTATTATCCGGATACCATGCTAAAGCGTTTGTACAATATTCCTTTAAAGAAAAAGGAATACCGCTATAGTGATATCGGATATTATTTTTTGAAAGAAATTGTAGAGCATGAAACTCACCAACTATTACAAGATTATACACAAACTCATTTCTACAAACCTCTTGGCATGAATCGCACCACCTATCTACCCCTTCAAAAAATACCGAAAAAAGATATTATACCCACCGAGAAAGACCATTACTTCAGAAACCAACTTATACATGGATATGTGCACGACCCGGGAGCCGCTATGCTAGGCGGAGTGGGTGGACATGCCGGATTATTTTCAAATGCCAACGATTTAGCAAAAATAATGCAGATGTATTTATACGGAGGAATGTATGCCAACGAACATTATATAAGCAGCACTACGCTTTCCGAATATATCGATTGTCAATTTTGTATTGATGACAAAAAAAACGATAAACCTGAAATAAGAAGAGGTGCCGGATTTGATAAGCCCACAAGAGATGGAAGCAATGGCCCTACTTGTAACTGCGTTTCGTATTTAAGTTTTGGGCATACCGGATTTACCGGAACCATGGCCTGGGCCGATCCTGAAAAGCAGGTGGTTTACATTTTCTTGTCTAACCGCGTATACCCCGATGGAGAAAATAAAAAACTGCTGAACCTAAACATTCGAACCCGAATACAGGAAGAAATTTACAAAGCCATAGAGAAAAGCGAAAGCAAATAATTTCAAACAGGCAAAGTGAGTAATGGAATATTCGTATGCATAGCCATTTTTTTAGAGTGGCTTTTAAAGAAAAGATTTTCGAAAAAGTTAGTCTTTCGGGGTAGCATTACCACTAGGTTTGCGTCTATCTGCTCTGCATAAGAATCAATTGCATCAACGGCATTAGAAGAAACTGAAACTCTTGGAATAACCTTTAATCCTTTAAAGTGAGTATCTAATTTAGTAAGCAACAATAGGTCGTTATCGGATATAGACGATTCTTCGGCTGCAACATAAACCAGATATATAGTAGACTGGAAAAGGTGAGCTAATTTTTGTAAAGGAATTACTGCCTCTGAATCAAAATGAGCCGGATCTACAGCCAATAAAATTCTTTTAGGCACGTTTAGCGGAGATTTTTCAGGAACCACTAAAACAGGGCAATTTGCTTTTTTCACAACACTTGCCGTATTACTGCCTATCAATTTTTCTTTTATACCGCTTGCCCCTTGTGTGCCCATAACCACAAAATCGATGTTATAATCTTCAACTACTTTAGATACCGAAAATACAGGATCTCCGTATATGCTTAGTGTTTTTAAGTTGGGTTTATGCCCCGAAAATTCTTGTTTTAACTCTACCTGCAAATTACACAATTCCTCTTCGCTGTTTTTTTTCAAAATATCTTCCATTGAAATAAGCATACTGGCCCCGGCTTGCGGCATTTCGTATGAATTCATTAAATAAAGGCAAGTATCGCTATTATGAAACAGAAGAATGGCGTACTCGGCTGCCCTTCTCGAATTAGGTGAAAAATCGGTTGGTATTAAAATATTTTTCATGGTTTACTTTTTCCTTACCACAAAGATGTTAATTCTTTCGGTTTAAGGATTATGACAAAAGGTAATTTAAAGCATGATTTTTATCATATCTTATTTAAAACCCCATTTAAAAGAGCACATCAAGTTCTTGAGCATATAGAATTTTAACATTTTTTATAAGAAAAAATATTTCTGAAAAAATAGAAAACATCTTTTTAGAACCCTTTTTTACTTTGCTGTAGTTTATGTAGCGAAGAACCAATACGTACAAACATTAAACGGTTCGAAAAAAGACTTTCGTTAGATAGGTTCTTTTCTATAAATTGGTGAATGCTTTCGGTACTGGGGTTTTCGTGTTGAGGAAAATTCTCTTTAACAAATTTTTCATTCACGTAGGTAAGATAAAATTTATCATTGCCGGCTAATTCCGCTTTAAAAAAAGTAAACAAACTATCTTTAGACTGTGCATTAAATATAAGGTTATTACTAATATTAGTGGCCCATGTTTTAAAATATTCGGGCTGAGACTTTGTTTTACTTTTATCAATATTCGCTAAATACGTATGTAATGTTTTTTTGGATTCGACACTAAAAGTGAGTTCTATAAAAGTGCCGTCATCGTTCTTACACGACCATTCGCCCACAAGCAGCTTATCGTATTTTTCTGCATTATCCGAACTGCCAAGGGGTACTATACTTTGGTAAGGGCATGCTGTGAGTAGAATCATCAATAGGAACAAAATGGGTAGAACGATTTTTTTCATTCGGAAATTTTTATATTGCTAAATTAATAAACTTCAATAGTTAATAAACGATTAAATCATAACCAAATATCAGGCCTACTTGTTGCTAAGTGTATTTTCTGGAGTGTACACCGCTACCCAAAAGCCTTTTTTTCTCGATTGAACCGTACGCTCATACATTGCTTCACACACCATTCCCGGCATATAAAATTTACCAAGGTATGAGGCATTTAAAATCACTTTAAATATTTTTTTCTGATTTTTATTTAAGCTGAAATAAGTGTACACCCTATCGTCTCTTATATCTCGGTAATCATATTCGTCTTCTTTATAAAGATTATCTGTCCCATCCATTCGCATATTGCGTATTTCCCATCCAGACGGAAAAATTTGAGAAAGAGCCAAGTTTTTATAATTCCCCAAAATGCCGGTATTTGTAACCGTTACTTCGGCCATAAAATCAGTACCCTGTTCTAAACTATTTACATCTATCATTTCACCCTTCATCGATTTAAAAACAACTTCTGTTTTTAGATTCGACTCGAAAGCGGTTTCGCTTCCGGCTTCAGGAATTCCGCTCATTACAATTCTTGCAAAAATGGTTGATTTTCCCGTATTTGAAATCTTTACGAGACCTTGTTTCTTTCCTTTTACATCAATGGCTATTTGCGAAACAGCTAATTGAGTTTGAGCATTTGTTTCGTTGCCGCTGTTTATAGAATAGGTAAATGACAACCCTTTTTTATCGGATTTTCCGGCAAATTTACTCACGGCAATTAAGCTGTAGGCTGTACTTTGTGTACTCATCCATTGTTCTGCACTGAGTGCTGCTGATACTATTTTAAGCAGTTTAAAGGCACTGGCTTTTTGGTTTAACAAAATCATGGTTTCTAATATCATGGCATAATCTCGTTCGGCAGAACCATAAGAATATTCAGATTCGCTATAGGGTTTTATTTCTGTGTCGGTATTTGCAACTAGTTTTTGAGCGGCTTCGGTTTGCCCTGAGATTGCGTATGCCGCAGCTAGTCGCCATTTAGCTGTAATGGGCAAATTCGTTATCTCTCTCAT
This sequence comes from Flavobacteriales bacterium, assembly GCA_013359255.1. Classification (GTDB taxonomy): domain Bacteria; phylum Bacteroidota; class Bacteroidia; order Flavobacteriales_E; family Vicingaceae; genus BCD5. The sequence goes on along the minus strand of JABWCF010000008.1, from coordinate 182,644 downwards.
TCGGTTCATGGCTCCCATTTCGGGTTGTTTGGCTAAAGAAAGGGTGTAAAGCCTATAGGCTTGTAAGAGGTAATCGTTTGGGGTATTTTTCTTTTTATTTTCTGACCAGTTACGTGCTGCATTTTTTTGATATTTCAGCCAGTTTTCTTTAAATCCTAAAGGTAAATTATATCCTTTCGCTTCGGCTTCTAACATAAAATGGCCGGCATAAGATGTACCCCAGTCATCAACTTCTGAATTGCCCGACCAATAGGCCAATCCTCCATTATTGAGTTGAAAACTTCGTAAGCGGTTAATGGCCGATTTAATATTTTCACTGATGCGTTGTTTGGTTTCTGCACTAATTTCCATTACATCGCTTAAGAATAATTGAGGAAATGCAGATGAAGTGGTTTGTTCTACGCATCCATGCGGATAGGAAATTAAAAATTTAAGTCTTCTGCTTAAATCTATGGCAGGAATGGAAGATACTTCGAGAGTGGCCTTGTTAGTTCCAGGCATTCCGGGGGGCAAGAATTCTCCCTCCCATGTTTTACCGGGCTCAATAGCTGCTTCGATAAAATCGGTTATTTCGGTGTTAGCGTTTCGAACTTCTATTTCTATTTCATAAGTAGCTTTCTCGTTTCCGCTTTTGGCATTTATTTTTATCTTTCCTTTTCCTGTTTTATTGGCTACTTTTAAATTGAATAAAACCATTTCATCTCCTATGCTACTAAATACGAGAGATTTATTTTTTGACCCATCAACAGTGAAAAGAGTATTGGTTTCTACTTCAATAGTTACATTCTTAATATTTTTTTCCATGGCAAAAACGCTCACAGGAAGTTTTACTATTTCACTTGTACCTACCACCCTTGGTAAGGTTGCTAAAAGCATCAAAGGTTTGCGTACTGGCACTGTTTTTTCGGCATTTCCGTACGCATCGTCTTCTTTGGCCACTACCATTATTCTTACCGAACCTACGTATTGAGGAATATCTATTTGGTGTTTGTTTGTTTTTCCTTTTTCTAGTTTAAAGGGGCCAATAAACCTGACCATGGGTTTAAATCGGTGAATTTTTTTTCCGTCTTTGGCGGGATTTATCTCTCCATCACCACCTAAGCCAAATATCTGTTCAATTTTTCCTCCGTATGCTCCCATCACATAATCGTACATATCCCATGTTTTAACACCTAAAGCTTCGCGTGCATAAAAGTGTTGCCAAGGGTCGGGGGTTTTGAAGCGTGTTAAGTCTAGTAATCCTTCATCAACAATCGCTAAGGTGTATGTCATGGAGTTTCCATTTTTTTCTTTTACCGAAACAGTGGCTATTTCTTCAGGTACTAGCACAGGAGGAGCAATTATTTCGGGTTGTAAAATAGTTTCCGGATTATCGGCAAAAAGCGGAATGATGCCGTACATTCGTATGGGCAAATCATTGGTGGTTTGCCCGTGTGGCTGAAGCAGGGTAACATGTACATACACATTAGGGCACATCTCTTCAGTAATTTTAAAGCTAAGTTTTGTTTCGCCTTGTTGTGCCTCATTCCACCAACTGTCAATAATTTTCGAACCATTTTCTATACTCAGTAATATTTTCCCTTTAGCTGGCGATGGTACGGTAATGGTAGCTGTTTCTCCTACCTTGTATTTTTCTTTGTTGGCCGAAAAAGAGAGCAGAGAAGCTCCTGCAGGATTATCTTTCTGTGCTCTACCAGCCCATCCTGGCCAATCGGCATAAACTGTTTTGGCGGTACTGTGTTTGCCTTGGGGGTCGTAAATACGTATAAGATAGCGCCCCCAATCGGGGTAATTGATTCTGAAAATAAAATTTCCTTTACCGTTTACGGTAGAAATTGTTTTTCTAAAAATAGGCTGATGATAGGAATTGCCAACATACGAAGCCAAATTGCTTTCGGCTGTGGCATCCCACCACCAACGCCATTCTACTTTATATACTTCAACTTCTAAATTATTTCTGGAAACGGGCTCACCAAATTCATTGAGTGTAACAACAGAAATGATATGATTGGTATCGGTTAACAACATGCCTCTAGCTTTATCTCCTTTTGGGGTTTTAATACCTACGTATGTATCGTAAGGCGAGTATGGAATACTGAAGCGATCTATACTAAAGTCTCCACCTTCTTCAAATACGCGGGTAATAAAATTCGCTTTTAGCATACCGGGAGCTGATTCTTGAACTCCCATATTGGAAGAGAATGAGGCTTTTCCTTCAGCATCTATTTTACCTTCAAATAAAGAAAACTCTTCGCTGTAGAAAGACTTAGTAGGGTCATCGAAATTATAGTCTTCGTATTTTTTAAAAGTTGTTTTAGTAGTAGAAAGCGAAGCATTGATTTGAGTTTTTAAGTTTTTTGCAACAGCACCATGCAGCCAGTTTACCTGCATATTTCCTTTGAGTGTTGAATTAGATGCGGATAATACGTCTGTTCCGAAGTTGATGTTTATTTTAAGTCGGTTGGGTTTTATAGTTTCTATTTTCAGTGTTTTTTGAAAGGTGGTTCCTCCTACTTTAATTTTAGCACTCCAATTTCCGGTAGGGGCATCTTCTTCTGTTGCGGTACGGAAATCGTAAACGCCATTTAATCCAGATGTTTTTACTATTCTGCTGTTAAGTTGGCCTTTGGGATTAATGAGTTCCAATATAACCGGATGGTTTTGGGGTAATATATTGTTTTCGTCTTCGAGCATAAAAGAAAGAAAAAGAGAATCGCCAGGCCTCCATACTCCACGTTCGCCATAAATAAATCCTTTTAATCCTTTTTCTATGGTATTTCCACTTACATCAAAACTAGATGTGGAAAGAGCTTGACCTTCGTTTAAACGAAGATAACCTCGCTGGCTATCTTTTTTTGCAATCAATAAAAATGGTTTTGCCTCGGTAGTAATTTGTACCATTCCATTGCTGTTGGTGGTTCCCTTTGCTAATACTTGCTGCTGATAGTTTAATACTTCTAAAATAACCCCTTGCATGGGTTGTGCTGTTAGCATATCGTTTACGTAAAATTGAAAGGAATTTTTTCCGAAACCTTTTGCCATTATACCTAGATTACTTGCTAAAATGTTTCTGCTTACATTTTTATTTTTGGTATAGTATGATTTACTGCATGGATTATCTCTCTCCTGCCAACTGTAATCATCGTAGTAATAGTAATCATCATAATAGTCGCTGTAATAATCTTCCGTATAGTCCCAATTACTTTGGTCCTTTTCATCGTTTTCGTCCCAGTTATCAGAAAGTTCATTGCTTTCATTTTCGTTGGTAGAGGTTTCTGTATTTTGGCAGGCATAAAGCGAATATGCTTTTTTAAAACTAAGTTCTATACGATAAATAGCACCCGGGTTGGTTTGCATCAGTTTTGCCAAATCGAAAGAGAACGTATTCCACTTGCCTAAGTCTAATGGTTTATCGGTTCCTAATTTAATGGTAGTTTTAAGGATTTGCCTACCTACACGTTTCATTTCGTAGTTTCCATCTAGCTCATTTACTTGTAAAAATTGTGCAATATTATCTTCATAAATTTGTACCACAGAAACATCAACGGCACTCAGGTTTACCGCTTCAAACGGAAAAATCAAACCATTTGAAGAAGGAATAATTACACCTTCTCCCACAAGACGAACAGCCGGTTTTATTTCTTCAAAAATTATTTCTTGCGAAAAAGTTTTAGGCATTTTATAAAACAAAATATTTTTGATGCCCTTGTGCACCGTAAGTATGGTTGTACCCGTTTGCCTAACAACCGGAAAAGCCTTTAGGGTATTGTTATCGATAATAAAACGAAATTGGGTGTTATTTTTTATTTGCACCAACCCTTCTAAATCTTGCTGTTCGTCTAAGGGGTCTGAAAAATCAATTTGAATATGCTGTTCAGGTTGTTGTACCACTTTTACATCCATTACTTTAAAATCTCCTAAAGCCGGTATTTCTATTTCAGATTCTCCGGTAATCTCTAGGCCTAGGTCTTTTCCATTCCATTTTAAGAGAACTTTTTCGGGAGTTTCTTTTCGGATTACATTTTCAATTTCGAAATAGTGTAGTTTTCGGTCGCTTTCGTGTTGCCAAGTAATAGAAAGATTTTTAAGTTGCTGTGAGGCTTGAAGTATTTTTTCTACTTCTTCGGGTGTAGCTACATCGGCAGTAGTAAGCAAACCGGGAATTTTATTTCTTTTTAAATCGGTTTTCACGTAGGTTTTGTGGGTGTATGTTTCCACATTAAAATGTTGGCGAATAATCTGAAACTGGAAGATAAATTCTTTGAGTTTATTTTCTTTTACATCGCAAACTTTACCCAGTTGAAAAGTGCAGGTGTATAACTGGCTCGAGGTAAAGTTTTTTTCTGGAATAAATTCTATGGTTCGGTTATCTATCCAATATATTTTTCCACTAATATTGGGCGAAAAAGAAAATAAATTACCTTTATCAAGTTCCTGTCCGGATTCGGTAAAGCTTGCATTTTCCTGTGCCAGTCTAATTCGAATGGACGACTCTTTTGAAATGACACCCGAAGTAAATGCCGAAATATAACTTTGAAAAGCCGGATCTATCGTAATTAATTCATCGGCCTTCTTTTTACAGGAACTATAGAATAAAAGAAAAGGCAAAATAACAAAACACAAAAAGAGTTTAACTGGTTTTGAAAACAAGGGTGTAAAACATTTCATAAATAAATGATAATAAGATAAATATTCGCTTTACACAAAGGTGTAAAATATTCTTTGCAATACAAAATTTAGTTGTGTGATAAAGCAAAAGCCCTGCTACCGAAGGGCTTTGTATACTCTAAGTTATTGAACGTATTATTTTTTAGGTAAAGTGTTTACCGGAGCAGGTTGTGCTTTTATTTCTTTTCGGCCAAAACTACCTCCATTTTGCGGTGGGGTGTTCGTTGGTTTGCTTTGTTTTGCAGCAGACGATTCCATAGAAACAGCGTTTGCAGATATGGTTCTTTTTACCGGTTTTTGTTTTAATCGGTTTTGAGTTGTGGTTTGATGGGAAGCATTGTTTGATTTGCTTTGAGCCGAAGTGCTTGTAATGCCAACTATTATGGCGATTATAAAGCTAAAAATTATTTTTTTCATAGTTTATAAGTTTGTGCCTATAAAACAATTAATATGCCAATATTTATTCGGTAAGTGCTTTAGCTTCTTTAACCGAAATCATTTCCTGATTGTGAAAAGAAATTACAAAGGCTGTTTCAAAACCCTTTACAATCAGTTCATTTTTTAAATTTTCCGCTTCGGTGTACGATTTAAAATTTCCCGACACATACCTTGTAAGTTCGCCTTCTTTAATCGTTTCCACGGTTCCTAGTTTTAGATATTCTCCTAAAATCTCTTTAGGTAACTGGTTTCTGAAAATACCCAATTGTACACGGTACGAAATATTTTCTTTTTTGTACTTGGAACCGGGAGGATTCGTAACATTAATATCATTTCCGGAACCATAAATTGCTACTCTGTTACCACCTTTATATTCGGCAACAAATGAGTCCTGAAATCCTTTCTGCTTCATCTCGTTTTTGTGTTGTTCGGCATTGTTTTTATCTTTAAAAGAACCGGAGAAATAGCGGAACAAACCATCATCTGTTTTTATTTCGAGTAAATCGGATACTCCTGTAAAATCAGATAAAGGTTGTTTTTTGTTGAATGCACCAAGCTGAACTCTGTAAAATGTTTCATCGTCTTTATTCGCAAGCGGTTGTTTATTGTTAACCGGCTTATTATTGTCTTCATCTCCTACGGTTTCTATAATGCCTTTATCGTTTTGACTTACAATTTCGGCAGTTGCGTAACCTTGTTCTGTAAGTTGAATTTTTCGTTTAAGAGCATCGGGTAAATTATCATAATTTCCTACCGTTATTACCGTAAGAGTGTCACCATAGGTAGTAATTTTTACATCGGCAATACTTAAAAAGCGGTTAATATCCTCATTGTCTATGCCAGTTTTAAAACTACCTACCTGCACCATATATTTTTTAGATTTGTAGTTGTTGTTTCCCATTTTACGGTAAATGGTTTCGGCATTGCTAAGGCCGGTAGAATCCATATAATCAAGATAATCTTTCAAGATGAGTTGATCGGTAAAGGTACTTCCATCGGGTAAAACGGGCACACCAAAAGAGGTGTTAAGTTCTACATCGGCATAATCCGGAATGCCATCTTTGTCTGAATCAAGGGGGCAGCCTTTTTCGTTTACTTTCACATTTGGTGGTGTAACATGACACTCGTCTATAAAGTCGTTTACTCCGTCTTGGTCATAGTCTCCTCCATCAATAGCAAGGTAGTCTATATTTTTTTGATTTAATTTTTCTATTCTTTTTGCTTCTTCTATTTGAAAGTTATAGTGTAATGACACGGAGGTAAAAAGAAGTTTATCTTTTCCTTTGTTTCCTAAGTGTAGGCCCATTCTATCGCCTTCGCTTTCTTTGGTAATGTTGTCTATTAAATCGGAAAATGAAAGATGTAAGAAACTGGAAAGTACAAAATCGAGATGTTTGCTAAGGTGCATGATAAATCCTGTACCTATAGGCACAGCCCATGTTCTTTCTGGGTATTTACCGTATCCATCGTAATTACTTTCTCTCAGGTCGGTTTCATAAAAATAATCGCGTTGTATACGTATGGCATCGGATGCGTTTGGGGCATCTTCGGGTAAATTGCGTATCGAGCCATCGCTCCAATAATGGTACTGATTACCGTACTGGTCGTATAAGTCTGTTTTAGAATGAAATTCTAATGATTCAATTCCTAAACCAATAAATGGGCTGAGTGTTCGGTTTTTATTAAGCAGATGATGAAAGTTGTAGTTAAGAATTACGCCTCCGGTAGATATTCTCGATTTAAAGTTAAGGTTTCTGTCTGTATTGCGTTCGTTGGCACTGGTTTGTCCCCACAAAACGTATAGTTTTAATTTTAAAAAATCGGTTAAATCGTTGGCTATACTTAGCTCGTATGCAAAACGGCCAATAATGGGGTTTCCGTATTTCATATCCAACACATCGCCATAAAATTTAAGAGAGCCTGCTCCTAGCCCAATGGTTGGTTTTAGAATAAATGTTTCTTCATTTGATTTTTCAACTTCTACTTCTAAGGAGTCTGAAGTTTGTGCCAAAAGTAAATGTGTGGGTAAAAGTAATATTAGAAGAAGTATATATGGAGGGGTTAGTTTCATTAATCATTTAACAACTCCGTAAAAGTAGTAAAACTTACAATACTATTGAATCCATTTTTGATTAGAAATCATTAAGGCTTCTTGAACGGTAACCCTTACTCCATTATTATATGCCGTAACAAACGCATCGGTAATTTTATGGTTGTTCCAAACAACATTCCTTTTATCGCGAGCTTCTTTGTATGTAGTGTATCCTCCAATGGTAAATTTATTCCATCCTTCGTGCATTTCGCGGGCAATTTTTTCGTTTAAACTAAATTTGTTTTTAAAGTGATTATCAGAGATGTTTTGGTGAGTGGCCGCAATCTGTACTCTATATTTTACACTTTTATCGGGTAATGGAATATTGGAGGTGGTACTACGGCTGTTTTGTTCTTCTTTTGTTTTAGTGGGTTCTTCTTTAACCGTAGTTTTTACAGGCTCTTCTTTTATTGTTTCCTCTTTTTTTGGCTCTTCTATTTTTTGAGTAATCACTTCGATGGCTTTGTATGTAAATAGCGAATTATCTAACAAATACTTTTTGTTTTCTTCTCCTTGCATATACGAGAATACACCGGAGAGTGTATAATTTCCGGTAGTTGCATTATTGGCTGTAAGCTTATACGATACTTCCATGTTTTTTGTCGATGGTACAGCTACCCACATAAATTTTACTTTGTCTTCGGAAAAAGAAAAAGTAGCTCCTGCCGATTGTATTTCTGATACAGAGAATCCGGAAGGAACGAGTTCTTCTATTTTTACAAATCCTTCTATGTTTTCTTTTTCTATTTTAATATTTATGGTATACTCGCTATTGTTTTGTGAAGAAACAGTTCTTTTACAAGAAACAGAAGGAATAGACTTTACTTCGTTTACTGTAGGTGGGGTTTCTTTGGGCTCTTCTTTTTTGGGTTCTTCTTTTGGTTCTTCCACTTTAACCACTTCTCCGGTATTAATGGTAATGTTGGCGTTGGGAATATCTATAGAGCTTCGTTCGTTATTTAATATGAAAGAAAACTTTCCGGTAATACTGTAAGAGCCTTTTACATCGGCTGCTGCTTTTAGTTTGTAACTAACCTTAAATTGAGCATCGGCTGGTAAGGACATCCAGATAAACTTTACTTTTTGATCGGTAAAAGAGAAGGTGGCTCCCGCATTTTCGAGTTGCGTTACGGTAAAGCCGGCCGGTATAATTTGTTCTAGCTTTGCAAAGCTACTCACTTCTCCTTTGTTAATGATTATTTCTACAGTGGTTTCTTCTCCCGGTTTAAGGCTTTGAGGTGTTTTGTTTTCGATGGTTACTCCGGAGGGGAAGAAGGTGTTATAAATGATTACTGCGAAAAGGTTTAATAAAAGGATGAGTTGTTTTATCATGGTTTTTTATTTATTGTTCAAAGAAGAAGTCGACTAGTTTATGTAATAGCTCAACCGACATATTATTTTTTCCGTCAAAATAATCGTCTATTGCTTTTGTTACTTCTTGGGAAGAAATAAACCCGTCACTATCAAAATCAATAGTTTTAAATTCTTTAGGTATATCAATAGGAGCCGGAGCATTCGATTTTATTTCTTCTATACTTTTATCTTCTCTGTTTTCCTGATAAAAAATAGTTTTTTGTGTTTCGATAGCATCTTCATTATTTTTAATCTCTTCAAACTTTATGGTTCGCCCTCTATCATCTACATAGTTTCCCTGAGGAGTGTTCGGCTCTTCATCTAAATAGTTAGGTACTCCGTCTCCGTCATCATCTAAGGGGCAACCGTCTTTATCTACTTTCACTCCCTGCGGAGTATTAGAACATTTATCGTTCCAATCTATTACCCCATCTTTATCTGTATCTTCAACCATTAGAGAATTAAAATCTACATTTTTGTAGCGTTCGGTGTCTTCTTTTATTTTTTCTGTTTTAGATTTTCTGCCTATGTTATACTGTAATGAAAGGGAGGTGTATAAGAACTTATCTTTTCCACTCAATGCTGTATTATCAATATAATCGGACATGGTAATAAAATACGCTGCCGTTAATCTAGCGTGAAGTGCTTCTGAAAATTTATATTTCAATCCAAACCGAAGAGGTATGGTAAATGTGTTTCGTTGGTAGTTTACAAGGCTATCGGTTAACTGGGTTTCATATTTGTAATCTCTTTTTACAAATTTAGCGATGCCCAACGTGGTGTCGCTTTGCGGAAGATCTCGCAACGATCCGTCATTCCATACGTAATAGGGTTTACCGTTCTCATCGAGGGCATCGGTATGCGAATCGAACTGCATATAACCGAAACCTAATGAAAGAAAGGGAGCAAAACCTGAAGTGTTATTGATAATTTTACCGTTATCGAAATCTAATAGCAAGCTTAAATCAAACTGCATGATAGGAGTTTCAAAATTCCTATACAAATTGGTATCGGTTTCGTTTTTGGAAAGCTTTCCCATTAGCCCATTTAATTGAACTCCGAAAATATTTCCGAACTTTTGTTCTAAAAAGAATCCATACCCCCATCGAGTATTGGTGTATAAAGAAGATTTATTGTTTTTTCCAATATCACCGGAAAAAGTAAGAGCTCCAATATTTGCTCCGATAGCCGGTGGATAAAACTTTTTAGTATTTTCTTCTTGTGCCAATAGAGGCATGCTAATGATAAGTAAAAAAAAGAAAGAAAGGCGAGAATAAAAATTCGTTTCCATAGCCGTAAAGTTTAATGTTTTATCGACTAAGGTAAGATATTTTTTTCTTGAATAATTTCTAAGTATTCTCATTTCTTTGCCGAAAAGATTTTATTCGACAAACCAAAACTAAAATAATTGAAAGGGCTTTTTGTTTTGTATAAATTTTTCTATTAACACTTTGCTTGTTAATAAACTAAATGTGTGTTATTTTTAATGCCTACAGAATAAAATTATTTACAAACAAAAAGAGAACTAAGTGGAATCTTACCCATTTCTCTTGGAATTTATTTCGTTTTTCAAATACTGAGCTGTAAAACTTTTGGGGTGATTGGGTATGTTTTCAGGCAAGCCTTCGTAAAGGAGGTTTCCGCCTTTTTCTCCTCCTTCCGGACCCAAGTCTATAATGTGGTCTGCACATTTAATAATATCAAGATTATGCTCAATAATTAAAATGGTATTTCCTGTATCGGCTAGTTTATTTAATACGTTCATTAGAATTCTGATGTCTTCGAAATGCAGGCCAGTAGTGGGTTCATCCATAATGTAAAGCGTTTTTCCTGTAGCCCTTTTAGAAAGTTCGGTGGCCAGTTTTATGCGTTGTGCCTCACCTCCCGAAAGGGTGGTAGAGGGTTGACCGAGTTTAATGTATCCTAATCCAACCTCTTGCAGTGTTTTTATTTTGTTTAAAATAGCAGGTATATTTTCGAAAAAAATTACGGCTACATCAATGGTCATATCCAACACATCGCTAATCGATTTTCCTTTGTAGCGAACCTCTTGTGTTTCGCGATTATACCGTTTTCCGTTACATTCCGTACACTCTACATACACATCGGGTAAAAAATTCATTTCGATGGTTTTAATACCTGCCCCCATACAAGATTCGCAACGGCCTCCTTTTACATTAAAGGAAAAACGCCCGGGTTTATATCCTCTAATTTTTGCTTCGGGCAACATTGTAAACAAAATGCGTATATCGGAAAAAACGCCCGTGTAAGTTGCCGGATTAGAGCGAGGGGTTCTGCCTATGGGTGATTGGTCTACTTCAATAACCTTATCAATGTGTTCAATTCCTGTAAGTTTTTCATATGGCAGGGCTGCACTTTTTGTAAAATACAAATTGTTTTTTAATAACGGATAAAGGGTTCCGTGAATGAGTGATGATTTGCCACTACCGGAAACTCCCGTTACACAAATCATTTTGCCGAGAGGAAATTCTACGGTAATGTTTTTAAGGTTGTGCCCCTGTGCTTTGTGCAGAATTATTTTTTTTCCATTCCCGCTTCTTCTCTTTTCAGGAATTTCAATTTTCAATTCATTTCTCAGGTATTTTGCAGTAAGAGAGTGTTGTTTTAGAAATTGCTTAGGATTACCTTCTCCAACAATTTTACCTCCATGAACTCCTGCTTTAGGACCAATATCTACAATCCAGTCGGAGGCCAGCATAATTTCTTTATCGTGTTCTACCACAATAACGGAGTTCCCCATATCTCGCAAACTACAGAGAGACTGAATGAGTTTATTATTATCTCTTGGGTGTAAGCCAATACTGGGTTCGTCTAAAATATACAACACATTTACCAATTGAGAGCCTATTTGTGTAGCTAGTCTTATGCGTTGTGCTTCGCCCCCCGAAAGGGTTTTTGCCGTTCTGTTTAAATGAAGGTAATCTAATCCTACGTTTAATAAAAACTGTAATCTGGAATTTATTTCTTTTAAAATTTCGTGTGCAATTATTTTTTTATTTTTTTCCAATGTTTTTTCAACGTGGCTACTCCAGTGATATAAATTTTGTATATCTAGTTGGGCCAAATCGGCAATATTTTTATCTCCAATTTTAAAATACAAGGCCTCTTTTTTTAATCGGCTTCCGTTACATTCTTTGCAGGTAATATTATTCATAAAATTTTCTACCCACTTTTCTATTGCCTTACTTGGATTTTCTTCGTGCTGACGAATGATAAAGTTTATTACACCTTCGAAATTTGAGGAATAGGTATGCGATTCTCCGCCATACATCGTTTTTATTTTCAGCACTTCATCGGTACCATAAAGAATGGTATTCAGGCCCTGTTGCGAAATATTCTCTATAGGTGTTTTTATTGTAAAACCATATTTTTCTCCAATGGCTTCTATTTGCTTGTAAATCCAATTATTTTTAAAATCGCCTAAAGGAGCAATGCCTCCGTTGTAAATATTTTTTTTAGGGTTAGGGATAATTTTTTTTATATCCACCTCGGGAACTAGCCCCAGCCCGCTACATTTGGGGCAAGCTCCGTATGGTGAATTAAAGGAAAAAAGATTGGGTTCGGGCTCGGCATAGGCAATACCCGAAGTGGGACACATTAAATGTTTACTAAAATACCTGATTTGGATAGGATTCTCCATCTCGGCAATCATGATTACTCCTTTTCCCAGTTTTAATGCCGTTTTTAACGATTCTGCAATTCGATCCTTGTGGTCGGCATGTATCTGTAACCGATCTACTACCACATCAATATCATGAACTTTATAGCGATCTAACTGAATTTTATCTGTAACCTCAAAAATTTCTCCATCAATTCTTAGCCTTAAATAGCCTTGTTTTCGAATATTCTGTATCAACTCGCGATAATGCCCTTTTCTTCCTTTTACTATAGGTGCGAGCAGATATATTTTTTTATCGGAGTAATCATTTAATATGTATTCTAAAATTTGTGGTTCAGAATATTTTACCATTTTTTCGCCCGTAACGTACGAGTATGCTTCGGACGAGCGAGCAAACAACAATCGTAAAAAATCGTACACTTCGGTAATCGTGCCTACGGTAGAACGCGGATTTTTACTAACGGTTTTTTGTTCTATGGAAATAACAGGCGAGAGTCCTGTAATTTTATCTACATCGGGTCTTTCGTAATTACCCAAAAACTGTCGAGCATAAGCGGCAAAACTTTCCATGTACCGCCTTTGTCCTTCGGCAAAAATAGTGTCGAACGCTAAGGACGACTTTCCACTTCCGCTTAACCCCGTAATAACAACTAGTTTGTTTCGGGGTATAACCACATCAATGTTTTTAAGATTGTGCACTTTGGCCCCATATACCTCTAGTTTTTCTTCTACATTTTTTTCTGCATTCATTTGTGTATTCCTGCCGTAATAAAGCGGCAAAGTTAATTTTTAAAGCAGTATGTTTTTACAGTAGTTATAATCGTACTGCATTTGTAAAAAAATTGTCAATTCGAGTAAATTTCACAATTAAAATGAGTTAAATTTGTATCGAGAATGCGAATTTCCGATAAAAAAGATGTGTTCTTACTTCGATTAAACTCAGTATAAACTTTACTTTTTCCTTCAGAAAAAACTCAAACTGATATCCTTTTTATGAAAAATTCTTCGAAATGCACTACGGGTTAGTTATTTATTTAAACTATCTAAAACGCTATTTAAGATTTGCTTTTACCTATAATAGGTAATTTCTACCTCTTTTAAACCCCTGAAATGAGCCAAATAAAATGCAGTGTTTTCAATGCTTTCGTTGTTTTATCGTATCTGTTTTGGCTTTTGAAATATTCTGAATTCTCTTTACTGACGAAGCCTGTGATAGTTCTATAATTCATTCATAAATTCTATTGCAACGAATTATAAGCAAAAATACAAATTAAAAACATGAAATACAGATAGATAAAAACAGATACTTTATTGACACTTGACCTTTGCAATCAAGACTCATTAAATATTTATATACAAAATGAATTTGATACAATTACGTATCATATCAATTTTAATTTACAATATGTGGGGACTCATTCCAATATTCAAAAGATGAAGAATCTGGTCTTCCCAAATCCATCGGGGGATTTATTTCACCTTTCAATTCCACCAAACAACATTAAATCAGTTAGTCTTCTTACAATAAACGGGCATGAAATTAAAACCTATAACCATCAAAGTATTGATAATAATAATTATTCATTATCCTATATCAAAAATGGAATATACCTTATTAAAATTGATGTAGAAGAAGATAATTATTATACTTATTTAATTGTAAACAACTAACACGGGTTCTACGTTCAGGCTAGGTGGCACACTTCTATTGACAATTTTATGTATGATTGAAGTATGATTTTTCTCATAGAGTGCAGTAATATAAAGCCCGCCAAAATGCCAAGCTTAAAACGCAACTTATAAAGCAAAATTTTGTGCATCTAAAAGCAATGAATTTTAAGTTCAGATATTAATAGTACGTTTACAGAAGACTGACAGTGCAAATTGATATCTTTGATAAATTTAATACCTTTGGTACAGACAGATTTTTACTGTTTTAAATACCTGCCAACGCAAAGTCAGAAACCGTTTATTTTGGAGGATTTTATTTTTTATATAAATGATGAAAGGAATTAAAGAATACTTTATAGGTTATAGGCTTAACAAAACAGAAGATGTTTTTGAAAAAGCAAAGATTAATCTGGTGTATAATTTCACTTTATTCATGTCTCTGCTAGCTATTCCTTTCATAATTCAACTCTATATTAACGGATTTTGGTATCACCTTTCAATTAATATTTTTGAAATTCTTGTACTTACTATAATATTCATTTTATTCAAAACAAATACCTCTCTCAAATATATTGGGGTACTTTTTGTTATTATGGATTGTATAATGTCTGCCGGTAGTTTACTATTTCAAAACGGGTATTTTGAAATACAAGCTGGCTTATGGAGTATGTTATTAATAATCTATGCTTTTTTTGTTCTAGGAAAAAAATGGGGATTTACCATAGTACTATTCATTACGCTGCTTTACATTGGTTGTATTCCAATAGAAAACGGTCTCTCTATACTAAACTTCGGAGTTCCACAAAATCAAATTTTACCAACAGAATCTCTATTTATCATATTCCCTTTTCTTTTAAATATTTATATAATTACCGTTTTCATAAACACGAGTATTACCGCAGAAAATTTGATGCGTGAACAAAAAAGAAAATTAGAAGCACAGAAAAATGAAATACTCTCTTCTATAAACTATGCCAAACGAATACAACAAGCTAAACTCCCTGAGAAAAAAGATATTTATTCCTTGCTGCCTAACAGTTTCATTCTTTTTAAACCTAAAGATATTGTAAGTGGAGATTTTTATTTCTTTCAAATGAATACTGAAAAATCTATTTATATTGCTGCAGCCGACTGCACAGGCCACGGAGTGCCCGGGGCTATTATGAGTATGATTGGCTCTGAAAAATTAGAATACGCCATTTTGCAAAATACAGACACTTCCGAAATTTTAAAAATACTAAACAATACTATTAAAACTTCTCTAAAACAGTCTAGTAACAACGAATCTACAAGAGATGGTATGGACATTGCTCTTTGTTGTATAGATACCGAAAATCGAATAGTAAAATTTGCTGGGGCAAACCGTCCGCTTTGGATTATTCGAAAGAATCAAAATACCTTAGAAGAAATAAAAGCAACAAAAAAAGCCATTGGTGGTTTTACTGTTAACGACCAACACTTTATTTCACACGAAATAAAGTTGGAAAAGGGCGATACCCTTTATATTCACACAGACGGCTTTGCAGACACCTTTGGTGGACAAAAAAACAAAAAGATTACAACTAAGAAATTCAAAGATATCTTGCTTCATATTCAATCGAAAACAATGCACGAACAAGAAAAGTACTTAGACGATTATGTAGAAGATTGGAAATCTGGCACTGAACAAGTGGACGACATCTTAGTAATAGGAATTCGACTATGAAATACAAAATAGTCAATAGCAATATGCATAACAGCATATTTGAAGTAAGCAGGGTTTTGTTCTCCTCGCACAGTTTATGTGGCAGCCGAAAGTTTTGTGCTCCGCATAAACATTTGTAATAAAGATCGCCCATCATAAATCTGTAAGCAAACTGTTTACTGTAAAGCCAACAAATAACGAAATGACAACGTGCTATAAAACCACGTTCTATTCTGCATAATGTAAAAAACAAAACTACTTGACAACTAAACCAAGCAGAAAAAGTAATTTCGTGCAGACAGAAATAAGAGATAAAAAAGAATGAATTTAACAATTGAAAATATACTATTCGTTGGCTCTCTATTACTCTTTGTAAGCATTATTGTAGGTAAAACATCATATAAATTTGGTGTTCCGACCTTATTACTCTTTTTGGCAATCGGAATGTTAGCAGGATCTGACGGAATTGGTGGTATTCATTTCAACAATCCACAAATAGCACAGTTTATTGGCATCGTAGCACTCAATTTTATACTATTTTCAGGCGGTCTTGACACCAATTGGACTTCTGTAAAGCCTATTTTAAAAGAAGGTATTGCTCTCTCAACTTTAGGCGTATTACTGACAGCTCTCTCTCTTGGAACATTTGTGTGGTATGTAACTGACTTTACTATTTATGAAAGTATGCTTTTGGGTTCTATTGTTTCATCTACAGACGCAGCAGCGGTATTTTCCATTTTACGTTCAAAAAGCCTTGCGTTAAAGACCAATTTGCGCCCAACATTAGAATTAGAAAGTGGGAGCAACGACCCAATGGCTTATGTTCTGACAATTGCTTTTTTGACGTTGGTAATTAATCAAGACCAAAGTATCGCTTCAATCATTCCTCTATTCCTTCAACAAATGATTTTTGGCGGTATTGCAGGTTTTGCTTTTGGCAAACTAAGCAAATTCATCATCAACAAAATCAAACTCGATTTTGAAGGGCTTTACCCTGTATTGGTAATCGCTTTAATGTTTATCACATTTTCAGCTACCGACTTTGTTGGGGGAAATGGTTTTCTTGCCATATACATTTGTGCTGTTTACCTAGGTAATCAAGATTTGATACACAAGAAAACCATATTTAAAATGTATGACGGTTTGGCTTGGCTAATGCAAATTGTGCTCTTTCTCACTTTGGGTTTATTAGTTTTCCCTACTCAAATCGTGCCCTACATCGGAATAGGGCTATTGATTTCTCTTTTTTTAATTCTTGTTGCAAGACCAATTGGAGTATTTCTTAGTTTAATTTTTTTCAAAATGAAAATGCGAAGAAGGTTTTATATTTCTTGGGTTGGATTGCGTGGTGCGGTTCCTATTGTATTTGCAACTTATCCACTTTTGGCAGGAATAGAAAAATCTAATATAATTTTCAATATTGTTTTTTTTATTTCTGTAACATCGGTTCTCATTCAAGGAACAACTTTATCTGTTGTTGCAAAATGGCTAAATGTTGCTTTGCCTGAAAAAGTAAAGCCGATTTCAGAAATAGATAAACTCATTTTAGACCTACCAAAATCCTCCTTACAGGAATTTGAAATTTTGTCCGATTTTCACGCAGTAAACAAAAGAATTGTGGATTTGAATTTTCCTAAATCTGCATTTATCGTGATGATAAAAAGAAACGGAGAATATATTCGTCCAGGCGGCTCAACGGTTTTAGAAGCGAAAGACGTTTTAATGGTTCTTGCTGATAGCCAAGACGATTTTAATAAAATAAATGAATGCTTATATAAAAGTGCAAACTCCTATTAGAATTCTAATTGTGTAAACATTTTTTAGGGCGAGTAATTAAAATAAAATGAACAAAGGGATTCAGAACCTGAACCCCTTTGTTTATTAAGTGACTCCGCAGGGAGTCGAACCCCGAACCTCCTGATCCGTAGTCAGGTGCTCTATCCAATTAAGCTACGGAGCCAAAAATTGGCTGCAAATATAATAAAATTATTCTCCGGAATTTGCTTCAAAATAACTTAAGGCAACAGGCATAAATTCGGTTAAATCGTTTATTCGCTTATCGTGGCTGGGATGAGTACTGATAAACTGAGGTATTTTAGACCCTCCTGCTCCTTTCATTCTTTCCCAAAAAGGCACGGCAGACTCAGGGTTGTACCCTGCCTTAGCCATAAAACAAAGCCCTAGTTTATCGGCTTCTGTTTCGTGCTGACGGGAATAGGCTAAAATGGTAAGCCCCGCACCTACTCCATATGCCGCTAAGAATAAAAGTTGTGTTTCTTGTGGTTTATCTCGCAAAGCTACCGCTAGAGATACTCCTCCCATTACTGCCAAAAGGCGTTGGCTCATTCTTTCGTTTCCGTGGCGGGCAATGGCATGGGCAATTTCATGGCTCATTACAACCGCCAGGCCATCTTCGTCTGAAGTAACAGGCAACAAACCCGTATACACGCACACTTTGCCTCCCGGCATACACCATGCATTTACCACCGGTTGATCTACCACATTAAACTCCCAACGAAAGTTTTTTATTCGCTTTGTTTTGCCTTCAATTTTTAAAAATTTTTCGCAAGATACGGCTATGCGATTACCTACTTTTCGCACCATTTTTACTTCTTCCCTATTGTCCGGTAAACGGGGGTTTTGGTCGAAAAACTGGTTATAATTGGTAAGACTCAAACTCATTAGAGTCATTTCCGGCAACATGTTTAACTGCCTACGGTTCGATATAGGTACCTTAGAACAAGCAACTACACTAAGAAAGAGAAATGCAATGATTGATTTTAAAAGAATTCTTTTCATACTTTTTAATATTTAATTTCAAGTGTTAATCCTTTATCAGATAATATGCCAAATAACTTTTTTATATCGGTGAATTTACCTTGTTTTATTATGCATTGGTTATTAAAATGGGCTATCAATGCACATTGTTCCGCCTGCAACTCATCGTGATGACAGAACTCTATTAACTGTTCTATTACATAATCGAAAGTATTTACTTCATCGTTAAACAAAATTAAGGCAGAAGTTAATTCTTCTTTATTTTTTGTTTTTATATGTTCTGCTGTTTGAGTATTCATTATTTCTATTTTGAGTCGGTTTCTTTGTCGTTAACGTATGTTACTACCTTAGCTCCTTTTATACCCATCTCCTGCATTTCCTTTTTCAATTTTTCTGCGTCTTCAAAATTATCAAAAGAACCAATAAGATATACTGTTTTGTCTCCTTTCTCGTACGATTTAATTCCTCTTCCGGTTAACTGCAAATATACTCCTGCTACATCATTAGGTATATCATCGGCATATTCTCCAATGTTTACCCTATACTCTTTCACTTCGGCTGTGCCTGAAGAAATGGTATTGTTAATAGTGTATTTGATGTATTTGATGTATTTGATGTATTTGATGTATTTGATGTATTTGATGTATTTGATGTATTTGATGTATTTGATGTATTTGATGTATTTGAAACAGAGGAAGACGTATTGTTGACCGAGTTGTTTGTATTTAAAAAAGCATTTGTTCTATTTTGCTCTAACATTCGTCTTGCCTGGTCAACCGTATAGCGTTGCCCATCTATGTAGGCAGTTACAAAGGCATCGCTAATTCCTTTGGCAATAATCTGCTGACGTGTGGTCATTGCTTCTTCTGGTGTTTTGTATTGTCCGGAAGAATACCGTACCAGATTATTTGGCAATCTGTCGCTGTTTATATTTTCGATGTTATTTAAAATAGTTGGTTTAATAGTACCGGAATATACACCCACCTGAATGGTATAAAAAAAGCCTTTAATAGATTGTACATTGGTAGAAAATCCATCGTTTGTATTATTTACATTGGGTTGCGGACGGTTGGTATTGGCCGATGCAGAATTATTGGCATTTGCACCGGTATTTGTGGCATTTGAGTTTGTTCTGTTATTTTCCGGTGCTTTTGTGTTGGCTGCTAATGTTTGGTTTCCTGTAAGCATAGCCCTTGCCTGATCTATATTTATTCTTTTTCCGTTTAAAAAGGCCACCACAAAAGCATCGGAATAACCTAAACCTCTAATATCGGTTTTGGCATTATCGGCCACTGAAAAGTCTTTGAAATATCCGGCAGTGTAGCGTGTTATTCCATTTGGGCCTTGTTCGGTAACTATAGGAGCAAAACCTTTAAAGTGATCCTGAGGTATAGGGTTTCGGAATGCTCCTACCTGCACCTTAAATACAAGTCCTTCCGGTTCTACCGTGTTTGCCGGAATAGGATTGGTATTGTTATATGCCGCCTGATTAGAATTTGATTTTGCAAAAATATTCGTTTCTAATTTTTGTGGTATTTTTATTTTCGCTATTTCACTAAGAGTGCCCGGTACAACTAGATTTGTATTGGTTGAATTAGTAGCATTGAGTTGCGAAGAGGTTGAGGTATTTTCGTTTGTGGTTTGACTTTGATTGGTAGAAGAGTTATTCTCTGCAATGGTTGTTTGTACTTCGGCTATTTTTTCCAGTCTGTTTTTAAATGCAACATCGAAGAATGCTGTTTTTTCTACTACTTCAATTTTGTCGGCCTGTTCCGGGGCTAAATCGGCTATGGCAAATTGTGCCTGATTTTCATGAAAAACGATTTGTTTTTCTTTAGCTCTGGCATTTTCTGCAAGTTTTGTGGATTCTTTTTCTTTGTTTATAGCGATATTTTCCTGCTCATCAGCCTCGTTTAGCAACTCTTCTTTTTTGACATCATCGGATTCATCTTCGGCTTTACGTTTTAACTCATCGGCTTTAAGTTGTGATTCATTTGCTTCATTCATTAAACGAAGCGATTGGAGGTATTCTACTTCGGCCTCCTTTGCTAATCTTCGGGCATCCTGTTTTTCTTTTGCATACTGAGTATATGTACTGTTATTGTTGATGGCACGAAGTTCTGAATCGGATAAGCCGGAAGCCATCTGCCTTTCGTTATTTGATGCCACAGCATCGGTATTCTTCTGTTGCAATATTTTGGAAGCAGCAACAAGCGATTTATTTTCTTCCACTTTTTCTTCTGAACTCTCTTTCAATTCGGCAGCCTCGCTACGTTTTGAATTAGCCTCGGCACTAGCTCTTTGTGCTTCTAAAACCAAGGCTTCTTTTTCTTTCTTTTTACGGGTAGTAGAGGCTTGTGTGGTAAGTGTGGCAGATTTTTGTTCTAATACTTCTGCTTCTTTCAGTAATCGCTCGGCACGTTTGTTTTCGGCTATTTCGGAAGTTGTAATTGCATACTTTTCGAAACCTTCTTTACTTGTATTTTCTATTACATTTTTCTGTTCTTCATTATTTGTTTGCAAGGTGTTTTCTTTATTTAGAGGAACTGTTTGCTCTTCTAACTCTGTTTTAACTTCACTTAAGTTGTTTTGTGAGGTAGTGTTGTTATTTGATTTTTCGTTTGTATCAACAGATGATGAGGATTGATTGTTTGTATTATTTTTCGATTCTGAAACATTATTATTTGCCAATTCTGTTTCACTTGCGCTATAATTTGCAATAGCAAAGGCTTGTTGTTGTTTTTGCAATGCTTTTGTTTCGTAATCGTAGGCCTTTTGTAAAGCTGTTTTCTTCGCTGCAAAGTACATATTGTCGTTTATTTCTTCTCTAATTTTTTGGGCTTCGATAAAATAAAAATCAGCTTCCTCTTTAAGCATATTTGCCATAGTAGCATCATCGGATTTGTTGGCGGCATTAATAAATGAATTGCTATTTAATACATTTTTATTTCGCTGGTATTCTTCTTGGTTGGCTTTGGCATATTTTTCTGCAATTTGCAATTGAGTTGTTTCCGATTTCTGTTCTAATTCATCGGCCTGAGCACTCAGATTATTTTTTTCTTGCGGATTATTGGTTTGATCGCTTTTTTCACGCAATACTTCCGACTGAGCCATTAATGAAGCAGCCTCTTGTTTTAGTGTATTGGTTTCAGCTAACCATTGTTTTGCATTTTCGTTTTTGTACGCCAGAGTTTGATTATATTTTATAGCTGAAACTTCCTCAAATGTTGACGATTTAACTTCCGTTTTTTGTACATTATTTTCACTAGCAGATTCGTTACTTACCTGAGCAATGGCATTTTCAGAATTTTCTATTTGCTTCAGATTTTGCGTGTATTGTTCTTCTAATTGTATTATTTCTCTTTCGGTTTCAATTTTTTCTTCTTCAAATTTTGTTGAACTTACCAATGACTTTTTCTGCTTCAATTCTTCTTCTATTTTCTGGTTCCATTCTTTTAAAACATTTATTTTATTTTTTTCTTTTTCGATTGTGTTTAAGTTTTTATTTGATTGAATTTCACTTATCTTTTGATTAAATTCTTTGGTATATGTTTCCGATTTATTAGATTTCTCAGAGAGATTCGGATTTGACACAACAAGATTTGTAGCCGAGTTTGCATCTTTCTCTTTTTGTTCTTTAAAATCTATTAACTTATTCCGCTTAGAGGTTAATTGGGTTTTATCGTTTAGAGTTTCTGAAACCTCAATTTGCTTTTGTGTAATTTCTATTTCTTGTTGAATGGCATTTGCCCATTTTTTATTTATTTCGGCTATTTTATTGTTACGCAAATTAGAATCGGCAATTTTATCGACATCTGCCAACTGATTAGAAAAATCATTGTTATAATTTTTAATTTTTCCTTCATCGGAAATAATATCATAATCATTTTTTAAGGTAAGCAAATCAATCTTGTCTGATTTTGTTTCAGTTGATTTTTGCTCAGATTTAGATTCTGCCGGTAAGGTGGTTAATCCTTTTTCTTCTAATCGGGCAATGGTGGTTTCTGTTTCCGTTTTTTGTTGTAGCGTTGGCGGAGAAACTACGGTTTTATTTTCTTCTACTTGCTTAGAAACAGCTTCGAATTGTGCTAATTCGGCCTCTAACTTATTAGACTCTTCTTTTAATACACTCGCTCTTTTTTGCTCATCTTCGTATTGGTATGTAATATCTTCTTTATCTATTTCCAACGCTTTTAGTTTTGCTTCAATCTCTTCTTTATCTTTCTTTTTAGCGGTTGAAAGTTGCGAGTTTAACTGCATTATTTCTTTTTCAATATCGTTTTTACGTTCGGCTAATTCGCTCAAGTTATTTTCAACTTTTTCAGTTTCTGCTTTAGATTGTTTCGCCTTTTCTGCCAACGAGTTTTTTTCTATGGTTTTAGAAGTAGGGGTTTGGTTTATTGAAGCTATTAGTTCTTGTTGTTTTTTTAATTTATCAATAGCCGCTGTTCTATTGTTAGCCGAAATATCGTACTGTATGGCTGAAGCCAACTGCGATACTGTATTAAACTCTGAGGTAAGCTCTGCAATATCGTTATCTAAGGAAGCGGCTATTTTTTTAGCAGCTAAAGCTTCTCTGCTAAGTTTGCGAGCCTCTTCTTTTAAAAGCTGAGCTTCATTTTCTTTCATAGATCTGTCGGTAGCACTGTAGCTGGCTAATGAATTCAGTATTTTATCTGCCTTATCTGAATTTTCTTTGGCTTGTCTGCTTTTTCCGTTAGAAACAGAATACGCATAGTTCGACTCGTTTTGCAGTGTATCAATTTTTTGTTTCAGTTCTTTTTCAATCATTTTTGCTTTCTCTGCAATATCGTTGTTCGAAAAGTTTTTAAACTCATCCGCTCGAGGAGCTTCTTTCGTTTCGGTATTTTTGTTTTTATCTTCTTGCAATTCCTGTACCGATGCAAGCACTTGCGCTTCGGTAGCGTTAATATCGAGTTTGGCTTTTTGTCGAATAATGCTTTCTACCAACAATGGGTCGTTTATATCAAAGGCTTCTGTTTGGTCGAATAAGTTTTTAATAACTAATTTTTCATTGTCGCCTTTACCCACTAATCTTAGCTCTTGTTTAAGAGCTACCACCTCATCTTGCTGCCTGGGTACTTCAACCATTCCGCTGTGAATGGGTGCTGTTTCGGTAGTTTCAATAGCAAACTTGTATTTTCCACCCTTTCCTGGAAGCAAAATAGCGTATTTTCCGGAACTGGTATTTGTAAAATACTCGCCCATATTTTGGTTGTTCGATAAATCGGTGACTGTAATTTTGGCTGTACGCATGGGCGGGTTTCCTTCGTTTATAAATTCGCCTTTTATAATTACAAAATCGGCCGATTTCGGCTGAACCTTTACACGGTAAACGGTAATTTCTCCTTCTTTGCTGGCACGAGAAGAGGCAAAATAAGCCAGTGTCATGTCTTCATCGGTAACGAAAAAAAAGTCGTCATCGGGAGATGAGTATGCAAAGTCTAAATTTTGAGGAGTGGACCATGTATTGGTATTCTCGTTAAATACGGTTTTAAAAATATCGTATCCTCCCATGCTATTGTGCCCTTTGGAAGAGAAGTAGAGAGTTTTTCCATCGGGGTGCATAAACGGAAAATCCTCATCGTAAGGTGTATTTATGGGAGCACCAATACTAACAGGCTTCCCCCATTCTCCATTGGGCAATCGCAGTACCTTATAAATATCTTTTCCGCTTTTTCCATCTTCTCCGTAGCTGGCAAAAAAAACTTCATTTTTTAAATTTTTGGGCAAGTATATTACAGAATAATCGTTTAGTTTTTTATCGTATTTAGAACGAAAATCATCTGGCTTGGCCACTATTTTTCCGCCAACACCTTTTAAATCGTAAGTGCGGTAAAACTCGTCTTTGCGTGTTTCTTTTTTCCCTACCACATCAACGTCTTTAATATCGCTTAGTAATTTAATACCATTCCGACACATTTCTATTTCTCGTTCTGCATTATAGTCTGCACGGTTTTTAGCCGGAACTTTTGCAATAAATTTTGAATAGCTTTCTATCGCATCTTTAAAATAATAATTTAGGTGCAATGCTTTACCCATAAAATAATGAGACAATGGATCTACCTCGGGTTTAGAAACGGCAAAACGTAAAAAACGTAAGGGTTTTTCTTTGTCTTTATCGCCAAAAATAAGGCATGCTCCGTACTTAAAATTGTAGTTGGCATCTTTAGGATATAAACTGGCTAGTTGGCCGAAAAGTGGCATGGCTTCAGTATATTTTTTTTCTGCAAAGAGTTTTTCAGCTTCTTTTTTTAATTCTATTTCCGAGTTAAACTGAGCAATAGTGATTACGGGTACGCATAAGTACAAGAGAAAAATGAGTGTGTATGTTTTTTTAAGTACCACTTATTTTTTATTTTTTGCCTTTTTCGTTTTGCTCCTTTTTGCTATAACTAAAAACTTTTTTTTCCTCGTGTTTTAATAGTCTTTCTATATTTTTTTGGTGTGTAAACAATACCGCTATGGCAATAAAAATAGAAAAGGCAATAAGAGAAGGTACGGTAGATTCTTGAATAAAGATGATGTATATTGGGTAAAATAAAGCGCCTATCATACTGCCCAAAGAAACATAGCGAAAAACCAGTAATACCATAAGGAATATAGCTAAAGAAATAAGAGCCGCTTCGCTGTTCATGGCCAGCATTGCCCCTAGCAGAGTTGCAATTCCTTTTCCTCCATTAAATTGTGCAAAAACAGGAAATATATGTCCGACAAGGGCTGCCAAACAAAGCAAAAGTTGCATATTTACAAAAGGAACTGTATCAGGCTGCAATGTATCGAAATAGCGTAGCGTTTGAACTGCTAAAAAACCTTTGAATACATCAATAATCAACACAAATATTCCTGGCTTCTTACCAAGCACCCGCATTGTATTGGTTGCTCCGGCATTTTTGCTTCCGTGTTCTCTTACATCGATATTGTAAATGCCCTTTCCTACCCACACTGCCGTAGGTATAGAACCCAGCAAATAGGCTAATAGCAGTAGTAAAAGGTTTTGTATGCTCATTATGTCTTGCATCTTTTATTCGTTGTCTATTCCTTTTAAAAAATCTGTTTTTTTACGTACCGTAGAAAGCATAAACTGATAGGGCTCCTGCCCTTTTGTTACTTCCATTTTTCGTTTATCGGGTTTAAGTTCCTGTATGTAATTGTTAAAAGGATCGTTTGAGGAAATGGCTTGCATAACTCCTCTGGTATATGAAAAGAAGTACCAATTATTTGGGTCAATTTCTAAATAAATATTTACAATATCTCCACTGCGTTTTTTTACTATTTCTATTGTTCCTTCTACGTATTTATTAACTTGTTCTTTTAAAATATTTGCCACACCAATTCGGCTTATTGATTTATAAGAATTTTTTTCTTTAATCCATTTAAATTTCACATCAGTTATTACAATGCTTTTGTTTAGCACATCGGGAGTTCTTTTTAGGGTACCGTTTAGACTTAATTGCGAAATGACTTTATCCGCCTCTTCTTTAGGCATCAGCTCTCTTAATGCTCTCTCAAAAACAGGTCGTTCGTATTCCACAGGGTCTAACGATGTTTTTTCGTTTATTTGAGAAGCCATTTTTTCCATGGCGTTGTTATGAAAGAAGAAATCGATTATCATAACCATGTCAAAAACGGCTGTATTATCAAGCTGGCTGTGTACCACATTCCCAGAGGTCTCTATCTTTAATTGTCCTGTTTTTACACCTAAATCCATTTTGCCCTCTCCATATATTTTACAGGTTTCTGTATTTAAGCTAAGATAGTTTCCCGGATAGGAAATTGAGTTTATTTTTAGCTTGTTCGATATTTTATATTCCTTTAATTCTTTATCGTAAAACATATACCCAAATGCGGGCAACACTTTAGCATCGCTATATTTTAGTATTCTATTTGCAAAGGCCGAATAGATGCCCACAGAGTCTTTGCTTAGCATAACACTAGCTGTAAGTTTATTATCATCTTCATCGGTAAGTACAGAATCTATAGGAATAAAAATTTCATTGGGATTAATTTCCGAATTGAAATAGAACCAGTTTTTGTTTAGCAAATCACAATCATGCTTGATACGGGTAAACCCTCTGAAAGTCATAAATTCGTTGTTTGAATTGATAAAGACTCTTCCATGGTAATCGTACTGCGGACTTAATGAGAAATTGGTTTCTTTTTCAATAGCCCCAGATGCGTAGGTTTGTCCAGTTGTATCTACTCCAATAGTAGCTAAATAGATGGTTTGTTTGCCTCCGGTTTCATCAATATAATCGATGTAACCGTTTCCAGAAAAGCTCCTTTTACCAAATACATCGGCAGTAACATTGTACATTTTATGATTTTGCGTTACGTAACTTGCTACCACTCTGGCGTTGTTTAGAGTTTCCATTTTTGCTTTTTCGTAAATGGTTACTTTTCCACTATCGGGGTAAATCATGGCATCGCCCACTTGCATAAAACGCACTTTTTTGGCATAGATAATATGTTTACGCAAATCGTAACGAGCCGATGGAGCGAAGAAAGATAGAGAATCTTGTTTAGGGTGAGTAGATATAAATTGTGAGCCTTCAAGTTTTACCCCAGAGGCATCTTCGGCCGATGCCTTAGAGGCAGACAATTCTATATCATCGTTATCCATAAACCATTTAAATTCTTCCATAAAGCAGATGTACTGGTTTTGCGGAAATTCTATAAAAGAACCGCCTCCATTGGAACGAAACTGCCCGTAACGTTCTTTAAAAGTAATGTATGCCTGAACATTTTTGGTAGCAAAAGTGATGGCATCGGTACTTACCTCATCTTTCAATCTAAAATCAGCTGTATCCGATTCAAATTCTACATGTTTGAATTTGTACAAATCGGCAGTCATTTCAGCCTTATCGAAACTAAATAAACCTTTACCGGTTAAACCATTCGGGGCTAAACGCAATTTTCCTGAAAGGTTCGATTTGTTTTCGTACATGGTAATCGGCTTATCTATGCTGAAAGTGTTCATGTGGTCGTTTTTGGGATACCAACGCACATTAACATCATCACCTCTTACAGGAGGAAATTCCACTCCGGTTTGTTGTTCGGCAATATCAAATGCCTGTGCACGGGTAAACATCGAATCGGGGTGAAAAACAAAATCGTTAGAATACGTGGTGGAGGTAATGTATTCTAACTTTCCATCGCCTCTTAATCCTTTATTACTAAGGTTTATGTTGTTGTAAAATGTCCCTTTTCC
Organism: Flavobacteriales bacterium; assembly: GCA_013359255.1. Classification (GTDB taxonomy): domain Bacteria; phylum Bacteroidota; class Bacteroidia; order Flavobacteriales_E; family Vicingaceae; genus BCD5. The sequence continues at coordinate 155,088 of JABWCF010000008.1, read as the reverse complement.
ACCGTACATAGCATACCCATCGGGTGGTGTTTTTCTGATAAATCCGAGAGAATAGTCGGGTTGAAGGGTTAATGTTTCTTCGAAATCGGGAAATACTCCGGCCGATGCAAATAAACCATTAAAGCGTAGTTGCTCGTTGGTCATATTATCTAAGCTATCGATTTTAAAGGGATACACTTTGAAGTAGAAATTATCTCGCTTATACACTCCATTTTGTACATTTTTTTTATCGTAAAACACAAACGATTCTTTAAAGCTGTTTAACACAGGGAATTCGGGATAATCTTTTTTACCCGATTTATTGAAGGGGTTATCGATTAATAAATTTCCTTGTATTTTTTCAATAACGGTTCTTACCGGTGTTAAAATATTGTTTCCATATTCGTCTTTTTTGCCTGTGGTAGCCCACATTTTAAGTGAGTCAACATTGATAAGCTCTATTTTAAAGTTGTCGTATTCAAAGGCAAATTCTTTTCCGTAAAAATCGAACTTACCTGCACGAATAATCCCTGAAAAGGTAAAATCTCTGTTTTTCTTTACTACAATTTTATCGTTGAGCGGAAAAATATAAACCTGTTGCGAATCACTTAAAAGGATAGATTTAATACCGTAAATAGTTAAGTCGAAATTGAGCAGATTTAGTTTGGCATTTTCGGTAGAAATATCAGAATTGAATTCAATTACATCGTAATCTACCTTGGCTGAGCGAGCCATTACACTGTTATGTAGTTTATCTTTTACGGTAAACATTTTATTTTTATAATCGTACATTACGTAGCCTTTGTTGGAAAGCAGAATAAGGAATAATTCGGTTTGATTTTCGGATAAACGGAGATGAGAAGAAAGTTGATCTACCGAAAGAGAATTTGTTTTTAACTTGTTGGCCAAATCTCTTACTTTTACGAGAGGGTGTATATCGTCTAATGCTTGTAACTGTTCGTAGCGTTGTAATTTAAAGTAATTAGAGGATTCAAAGTGTGCATCGGATTTTGTGCTGATGTGCCCGAAGCGAATAAAGGGTTCGTCTATTTTCCAAGATAGTTCTTCAAATTCCATATCGAGTTTATGAAATGAGTTGAAATAAGGTGAAATGGAAATCCCCTTATTATCTCTAAAAAGGGTTAATTCTTTTTTATCTATTAAATATTTAAAGTCTAATCCGGGGTGGTAAATAGAATCTCCTTCTAAATAAATTGTTACTGAGGCTAAATCGGAGGCAAACTTTGTGTTTCTTATACCTAAGGCTTTAGATGCGATAGTAATAAATTTCTTTTTATCTCGGTAGAAGTATAGATAGGCATCTTGTTCGCTGTTGCCTCTACCCACAAACTTTGCTCCCTGCATAGAAAAACCGCCTTCGTAATCTACATTTTCGGCAATATTTTTAATTTGTATTCGTTTACTGTACGAATCGAAACGAGGGTAGGTGGCACTTTCTTCGGTTATATTGGCCATTACTTTTTCGGTAAGTTTTCCGACAAGAGGTTTTTTAAAATAATGTGTGTTGAAGAAAGTAACGGAATCTACACTAAAGTCGGAAGATTTCATTCTGATTTTATACTTTCCTATCTCTGCATACACTTCATTCGAATTAAGACCGGCTCTTCTCCAATCCACTTTTCCACCCTCGCCTACCCAAAGATTTTCGGTAGGATAAAAAACGCCCTTTGTGTTGTAAATAATTGCACTATCGCCTTTGGCAAAGCAAATTAAATTCAGTGAAGGGAATATCATAACCGGAACGGTGTCGAACTCGAAAATGTAGTTGCTGTTACTAGCTGTCCAGGAAACAGCCTCCGATTTATACATTAAATTTTCGCTAAACAAATTATTGCACACCTCAATGTAATCGGCATACATTTGTTTACTCTTTCTGCTTTTTCCTCCAATCAGTTTTTCAACTATTTCTTGCCATACATCGAAACTTTCCTGATTTTGGTAAGGACTAAGTACAAAACTTACTACGGTATTTAAGTAATTTACAAAATCGGGAAAGGGTCTCATTTTTTTTTCTAACATCACGTTGGAAATATGATAAACCCCCATTCTTTGTTTTTGGCTGAACTTTCCTCCATACCAACTTTTCTGAAATTCTTTCATAAAATCTTTTGCTTCGTCTTTTCTGGCTTCACTTAAAAAGATTTTCATTTCTTCAACGTATTTAACCGAATCGCTTGAAAATACCTTAATAGAAGATTGTTGTGCCAAAGAATAGAGAGGAAGCAGAAACACAAACAGAAAATATTTTTTGATGTTTTTCATTGCTATTCTTTTTTTAGTAATAAACACGCCCACTCCTCTTGATATGATGCATTTTGTAAACAAAATCCATATTCTTTTGCTTTTTCGATAAGCACAGGGCTATCGGTTTTAAAAAAACCGCTTATTAGTAGTTGGTCGTTTAATGTTAAACAGTTGGCATACAAATGCATATCTAGCAACAAAATATTTCGGTTTATATTTGCTAATATCGTATTAAATGTTTTATCAATCAAATAAGTGGCATTTCCCAATTCGACTTGTACTTTCTCTGAATTATTTAACGCCTTATTATCTAAAGAGTTATAGTACGCCCATTCATCGTTATCGATAGCCATAATTTGTGCAGCCCCCAATTTTTCGGCCAAAAAAGCCAGTACTCCGGTGCCACAACCCATATCGAGCACTTTCTTATTTTTAAAGTTTATTCCTAACATTTGTTCTATCATTAATGCTGTGGTTTGGTGATGCCCTGTTCCGAACGACATTTTTGGCTCTATTATCAACTCTATAGGATAACTCTTTTTTAGTTGATGAAAAGGTGCTTTTATAATGCATTTTTCGGCTACCACAATAGGTTCAAAACTTTTCTCCCAAAGTTCATTCCAGTTTTTATCGGGTATTTCTTCTATCGTATAATTTAGACCTGAAAAAAGAGGATTGATATTCAATAGCTCTGTCAAATTCTTTTCATTAAAAAAGCTTTTACAGATATAGGCATTAAGTGTTTCTTGTGTTTCTTCGAAACTATCGAATTGTTGTTCATATAGCTCTGCTATTAATATTTCCGAAAGAATTTTATTACTCTTTAACAAAAAAGATACTTTAAGATATGGCATTTTAAAAGGAGTTGGCAATGGCTAAAAAGTCGCTTACATTCAACGAAGCTCCGCCAATAAGTCCTCCGTCTATATCCGGTTGTTTAAAGAGTTCCTTAGCATTTGCAGGAGTACAACTTCCGCCATATAAGATGCTTGTTTGATGGGCTACTGATGGGTGAATTTGTGAAAGAAGAGAACGTATAAAACAGTGCATATCCTGTGCATCGGAGGCAGAGGCTGTTTTTCCTGTGCCTATAGCCCACACAGGTTCGTAGGCTATAATAACTTTAGCAAATTGCTCTAAAGACAAATGAAACAACCCGTTTTTAAGTTGTTCTTCAACCACCTTAAAATGTTGTTGATTTTCTCTTTCGTGCAACATTTCGCCACAACAGAATATAAGGGTAAGACCGGATTGAACTACATCGCTCGCTTTTTTTGCTAACATCGTATTGGTTTCGTTGAATAAGTTCCTTCGTTCAGAATGCCCTACAATTACCGCATTTGCACCAACCGAAGCAATCATTGATGAGGATATTTCTCCTGTAAACGCTCCTTTTGTTTCAAAATGACAGTTTTGTGCCCCTATTATCACTTTGTTATTTACAATACCAACTGCTTCGGTAAGATAAAGTGCCGAAGGAAAGACCATTAATTGTACCTCTTCGGGTAAAAAAGATTTCTGAATCAGATTAAAAAAATCGCAGGCCTCATCCCTGCTCTTGTTCATTTTCCAATTTCCTGCAACTATTTTTTTTCTCATATAAATCTATCTGATTCTTACACGAGGATCTAAAATGGCATACGATATATCTACTAATACATTAATTACCACAAAGGCGGTTGAGGTAATAAGCACACCACCCATTACAACCGGCAAATCGTATTTTACCAACGCATTGTATAATTCCCATCCAACACCTTTCCAAGAGAAAATAATTTCTACAAATAAAGCTCCAGCTAATAAACTAGCAAACATACCAGATAGAGCAGTAACCACTGGGTTTAATGCGTTTTTTAAGGCGTGTTTAAATATTACGGTTCTAAAGCGAAGCCCTTTTGCATTAGCGGTTCTAATATAATCGGAAGATAGCACTTCTAATAAAGAATTTCGCATTAATTGTATCACCACCGCCAATGGCCTAATGCCTAATGCTACTGCAGGAAGTATCAGATTTTTTAAGTCGAGATATTCACCGTCTCCATAATCATCTATAGTATACAAACTACCTATTGCATTTAAACCGGTGTATTCCGAAAGCATGTATCCAAAAACCCAAGATATAATAACGCCAATGTAAAAAGAAGGGCCTGACATTCCTAATGATGCCAAAAAGAGCGATAAATGATCTACCCAAGTATTTTTATAAATGGCTGTAATGATGCCTCCAATAATACCTAAAAAAGCTGCGAGTATAATGGAGGCAAATGCTAACACAGCCGTTTCGGGGAGAGTTTCTATAATTATTTCCGATACCTTTCTTTTTGATTGGTACGATCGTCTCAGATAGGGATATTTAAGCACCATTGCTTTTGACTGTGAGATACTGAATAATTTAATGTAATCGTACTTGGCCGGGTCTAGAAACAAATAATGATTTTCGTTTTGGGTTTCGTGTAACGAAAGAGGCATTAAATCGTTGATGTACATAATGTATTGTGCCGAAAGAGGTTTATCTAAGCCTAAATCGCGATTAATAGCGTCAATAGAGGCTTGGTCGGCACGTTGGCCTAACATCATACGAGCCGGGTCGCCAGGAAGTACGTTAAACAATAAAAAAACCACGGTAATTACTCCTGCTAATACTAACAGACCGTAAAATGCTCTTCGTAGAAAAAAGATAGTCAATTTGATTTATTTTTAGTTATTGTTTAAATATTTTTCTTTTACCGTTTTGTAATCGGGAATATTCGCATCATTCCATTTTGCCAACACCGTTCCTTCTTTTAGAAGTAATAAACCGGGATTAGAACGAATAATGGTTTTCAGTGTAATTTCATCGCAGGTATAAAAATCGTACATAGCTTGGGTATCATGCCGTAGTTTTTCTACCTCTTCGTAACCTGAAGCCGTAAGAGCTATAAAGGTTTTTCCTTCAGAATTGCAATCGTTGGCAAGTTTGTTAATTTTTTCAAAAGCTGCTTTATTGGTTTTTGATACATTGTAAACAATGAGCATAAAAACGGGCTCTGTATCAGATAAATAATCTTCGGCATAATCATTTCCATCATCGGCAATAATAGTAAAATCTGTTATTGTTGCTTTATCGCCTTGTTTAATGAGTTTATTGTTTGTGCTTACCCATACCCAAGTACTATCGTCCCATGGATAGCTTTGTTGTGTAAATTCTTTTATCTCGCCTGTTTGTGTGTTTTTATAGGTAAGTAATGTTTCGTACACATCTGGCTGAGCTCCTTCGGGTAACTTCATTTGCTGTAGAATGTTTTTACCCACAGCGTATGGTCTAAAATCTTTTATGGGTAATTTCTTAAGGCAGTAGATGGTAAAAACAAGACAAACACTACCCAACACGATGGCTGTTAGCCATTCTTTATAAGCATTTATAAGTGGCAATAATTTTATAATTGCATAAATTAGTACGGTAACAAGGGTAAAGTAAAAAGGGAAATTCCAATGAAATAATCCCCCGGAAAAAGCAAAAATTAAAATGAGCGAAATGGGTAAAATAATCAGATCGTCTTTGAGGGTATTTAGTTTTATTTTTTTGTTTTGTAACAGTAAAACCAATACAAAGAAAAGCAGTGTAATATCTTTGTAGAACGATTCCCAAGGGGTTAACGAACGACCTACCGAACCTTTTAAGGCATCGCCAAAACATCCGCAATCGTTTACGCATAATTTGTTAAATGAAATGCCTGCATTCAGGGCTTCTTGTTGTGCATCGTTACAAGAAGCCGTATACCAAGTAAGCCATGCAAAAAAAAGTGTCATTGCTAATAATATCCAATTGGTAATTTTTGCTTTTCCGCCAACTAGTACAGCAAGCCCTAATAATACTTCAGCTGAGGAAATGATGATGGCTAAAGGTAATGCCACTTCATGAAAAGAAGCAAAAAAAGTTCCGAGTGAGCGTTCATCGAAATACTCTTCGAGTTTATATGAAAAGCCCAGAGGGTCATTCGATTTGATAAGACCGGATACCATAAACAATGAGCCGGTAAAAATTCTTGAAATGTAGGTTGCAACCGTTATTCCATTTGGGTGTATTAGAATAATAATACCTAAAACCAATGCTGCGAATGTAAACATCCAGTAGATAGAAAAAGCATCTACCACACCGGGGGTAAGTTTTGCTAAGACAATAAAAACGATACTCAGTGTGATGTAGAGTAAACCCAAGATTCCGTGTAACGATTTAATCTGTTTCATGTGTTTTCTTCTGCTAAACGTATTAGTGCAAAAACTGCATAATTAATAATGTCGTAGTAGTTTGAATCAATACCTTCAGAGGCTATTGTTTTTCCTTGGTTATTTTCTATTTGTTTTATTCGCTGCAATTTTACCAATATCATATCGGTTAATGAACTGATTCTCATTTCACGCCATGCTTCGTCATAATCATGGTTTTTATCTTCCATTAAGCTTTTGGCCTTTTGTATAAATGTATCATAATAAAATTCGGCTTTAGTTGCTTCCATACCTGATTCATCGGCATAACCCAATTCTAGTTGCACCAAGGCCATTACAGAATAATTTACAATACCCATAAATTCGGGTTTAATACCTTCATCTACTTTTGAAAATCCGCGTTCTTGTATGCTTCGAATCCGTTTAGCTTTTATATAAATTTGATCGGTTAAGGAACTGCTTCGAAACGCACGCCATGCGGTACCATAATCTTTTAGTTTTTTCACAAAAATTTCGCGGCACTCTTTTATTGTGTTATTATATTGCTCAGAAGTAGTATTCATTTGTAACTTCACACCAAAAAATAAAGTGCCGAAAGATACATTTTTTTCAGAAAAAATTAGCATTTGCTGCAGGGGAACATTACTGAATTTAGACGAACCCCTGATTATGGGAATATTAAACCTTACGCCCGACTCATTTTATGACGGAGGGTTGCACTCCGACAACTATCTTCGGCAGGTTGAAAAAATGATTACAGAGGGGGCATCTATTATTGATGTGGGGGGGCAATCTACCCGACCGGGGGCCATAAAATTAAACCCTGATGAGGAAAAAAAACGCATCTTACCTGCCATCGAAAAAATAATACAGAAATTTCCAAAATATACTATTTCTGTAGATACCTTTTGGTCTGATGTTGCCGAAAGTGCCATTGAATCAGGAGCCGCAATAATCAACGACATTTCTGGAGGAGAATTTGACCACAAAATGCTTGATACTGTTGCAAAACTAAAAGTGCCTTATATTGTTATGCACACGCAAGGCTCTCCCGAAAATATGCAGTTAAACCCTGTTTATACCGATGTGGTAAAAGAGGTTTGTTTTAGCTTGGCTTCTAAAATAGAAAAAATGAAATTACTCGGAATTAACGATGTGTTAATTGACCCCGGATTTGGATTTGGAAAAAAAATAGAACACAATTATGCTTTGCTTCATCATCTAGAGCATTTTAACATACTTGAAAAACCTATTTTAATTGGTGTTTCAAGAAAATCTATGATTAATAAGTTGCTTTACACACAACCCAAAAATGCGTTAAACGGCACAAGCATTATTCACACATTATCTCTTATAAAAGGAGCTAAAATACTAAGGGTACACGATGTTAAAGAAGCAGCTGAAGCCATAAAAATAGTCAAATACATGCAAAAAAATTAATATTGCTTTATGATTTTACTATTCGATATTTTTGGTTTTATTCCCTTTAGTCTTATTAAACTGGTAGATATTTTACTTGTGGCTTTGTTGCTGTACCAGTTATATATGCTTATAAAAGGCACTAATGCCATTCGTATATTTATTGGAATTGCGGCCATTTACCTTTTATGGAAAGTGGTAGATCTGCTGCAAATGGAATTACTTAGTGAAATTTTAGGAAAATTTATTGGGGTTGGGGTATTGGCTTTAATTATTGTATTTCAACAAGAAATTCGTAGGTTCCTAATTATGATAGGAAATACCCGGTTGCTTCGCAGAGGAAAAGGGAAATGGAATATCTTTAACTGGAAGATGCAAGTAAGAAATGTAGAAGCCATTTACATAAAATCTATTCTGAAGGCCTGTAAAAATATGATGCAGTCTAAAACCGGAGCGTTAATCATTATTTCCAGAGAAGCCGATATCTCTCAGTATACCCTAAGCGGACAGCAATTAGATGCTCGTTTAAGTTCTGCCCTGCTGGAATCTATTTTTTTTAAAAACAGCCCACTGCACGATGGAGCAGTAATAATAAATGAAAATCGTGTAGTTGCAGCACGTTGCGTACTTCCTATAACCGAAAAGGAAGATTTACCGGGGCATTTCGGATTAAGACACAGAGCTGCTATTGGAATTAGTGAGATATCCGATGCGATAAGTATTGTTGTTTCTGAAGAAACCGGCTCACTTACTTTTGTAAAAGATGGGGAAACGAATTACGGAATAGGGATTGATGAATTGAAAAACTTTTTGGAAAAAGTTTTTGCCCAAAAAACATAAAATATTTTATTGGCTTGTTTGTATCGCCTTACTCTTTTATAAATTTCTTAAAGAACTCGTTTGTATTATTTTTTACTTTCAGCAAGTACATTCCTCTTGAAAAAGCAGAAATATCAATAGATTTAACATTTTTATTAATCCTTTCAAATAATACTTTTTTACCAAAAGTATCATGAATTTCTATTGTACTTGGCTCTGTTGTTTCATTAAATTTAATATTCAGCATATCATTTACAGGGTTCGGATAGATGGAAATCCCTTCCCTTAAATCCATTTCATCTACTTCGTTTGGTATCACTCCGCAATATATTTTTTTTGTAAATGTATAATTGTAACTTACAGCATAATTAGTAGTATATTCGCTAATATTTACTGCCCAAGATATAAGTGTACCCGATAAAGTATCTAAACTACGGTCGGTAGTTGTAATGGAAATAGGCAATTCATTGCATAAGCCATTTCCATTTAAGTCCATAATACTAAAAATTGGGCCATCATGATTTAATACACCATCTCCAACATTTATAATTTTGTTATTAGAAATAACTGAAGAGGTTAATCTTGTGTGCTTATAAAGGCCTTGATTCTGTCCCTCTGCCATTCGACTCCAAATAATATTTCCGCCTTTGTCTAAATTTAGAATAAATAGATACCATAAATTAGGATTGGGATTATTAATTGCCCCATTGAAAATAATATTTTGACCATCGTTATTGGTAACCATAGAATATGGCTGAATGTAATAAGGTCCGTTATAAATTACTTCTGTATATGTTTCAATAGATAAATCATTCTTGAAATAGGCCACTCCAAACATTTGAAAATTGAGCGTATTATCTGCTTTTACAACAAAACCTGTACTTGTTTTAATATTGTTACCGCGAACAGTCATATAATCAATGGCATTCGAGTATGCTTTATAAGAAAGAACATTCCCTAGTGCATCAATTCTAATATTCATTATAGAATTAACAGAAATAAGACTAGTAAGAATATAATTTTGGTTATCGTTGATAATTGAATAAAGTGAGGTTCCCAATGGATTTAAGCTATAATCATATCTTTTCGCCCAATCTACATTTCCGTTTTGATTACATTTAACCAAGATATTACTGAAGTTACACCCGCCTGTACCAAACAAAAAGCCGTTATCACCCGGTGCCGCCTTTTGAATTACAGTTGGAACAAAATTAGAGCTACCTCCACTACCTCCTGTTATATCATACTTCTTCTGAAATATCAGGTTTCCGGAACTAGAAAGCTTTATAATTAAGGGTAAATATGGATGAGATGATGAATGATTTAAAATAAAAAAGTTGCCATCATTTGCTTCTACTATATCTCCAGCACCAGTATTTAAACCTACATCTGCATGAAATACCCACACCGGATTATAATAATTATCCCACTTTGTTACAATCAATGTTAATGTTCCATTTATATTGGAACTATCTGCGCCAAGTGTTACATAACCTTCGGATGATGATAATGTTATAATTTTTTGAAAAGAGCCTCTGTTGTTAACATTAAAGAATGCATTGGTTTGGGCATACATCAACATTGATATTGAAACTAGTAAAATGCTTAAGATCAATTTTTTCATACTAAATTTTTAAATATAAATAATATAGTTTACCTCTCTATTCTATTATTATTTTTTTTACTATTTCATTTTTAAAATTCTTTACTTTGGTCAAATATATTCCTTTGGGAAGACCCGAAATATCAATTGAGTAAATATTTCTAACTATATTTTCAGATAAAACAGTTCTTCCGAAAGCATCGTAAATATCTACAGATGTTGGCTCGGTTATAATTTCATCAAATACAATATTCAGCACATCATTTGCAGGGTTCGGATATATGGAAACCTTTTCTCTTAAATTCATCTCATCTACTTCATTTGGTAACACTCCGCAGTATAATGATTTTGTGTAGGAAATTGTATTGATTGTAGTATATGTTGTTGTAGAAGCTACTATATCTGTAACGGTGTAGGTAGATAAACTACCGCTCAATAGATTTAATGAAGTGTTAGATGCAGAAATGCTAAGTGTAAGTGGAGTACACAAGCCATCTCCATTAATATCCATAATACTAAAAAAAGGACCTTCATTATAACCATCTCCTACGTTCACTATTTTATTTCCCCATAATGCATGAGAATTAAATTGAACACCTTTATAAGGCGTGCTGTTTGCCGCCTGTGCCCTGTGTTTCCATGCTATACTGGCATTTGCATTTACTTTACAAATAAATAAATTGTAATTACCTGTATAAGTCATACCATTCAAAAATACACTTTGTCCATTATCATTTGTACTAATAGACATACCATATACATCTTCGTTAGAAGTGCTAACAACTTCTGTATATGTGCTTAAATTTAAAGAATTGTCGAAGTAGCAAACGCCAATACGCTTATTGTCAAATCCGTTATAGGCACACATCATAACATAACCATTGTTTGTTTTTACTGCTTGGCCATTAACGAATTGTTTTGTAGGGTGCTTGTAAGTGGTGTATGATTGAATATTTCCGGCAGCATCAATACGAGTAGAAATAATAGAATTTACATTCATATTTGAGCCTAAAATATAATTTTGTCCATCATTCATTATATTCCACATTGTAGTAACTCCTTGCCCTAAAGTATGTGGATATGCCTTTACCCACTCTATAGCTCCATTAGCATCACATTTTATAAGTGTATTTGAATAGCTGCAAGCTCCAGTACCCATAAGAAATCCATTATCACCAGGTGCGGCTTTTTGAAATGCATATGCTATAAGCGAACCGGAGCCAGTATATTTTTTTTGCCATAATAAACTACCATTGTTTGACAATTTAAAAACTATCTGATCTCCAGTAACTGACATTGCTTTTACAAAAAAAGCACCATCATTTGCTTCCACAATTTCAGAATTACCACCAGCACTCATTATATTATTATCCATTGTTTTAAAATTCCAAACTGGGTTAAAACTTTCGTCCCACTTTGTTATTTGCAAATCTTTTACTCCATCTTTACTATTAGTGCCAATTGTAACAAACCCTAAGGTTGTTTCTAATTTTTTAATATGTGTAAACAAACCATCGTTATTTACTTTAAAATATCCGTTAGATTGAGCATTTAAAAAAAACGAAGTACAAACAACAAGCGTTGAAAATAAAATTTTTCTCATAATATCAATTATAAAAGTTTAGCACAATGACGACTCTTTGAATAATTAAGTTGCATTACTAAAAGCTGGCACTCTTAATCAGAATATCTATATTTCTTAAAGGTTAAACGGGACTTAATTTTTCAATAATTGCTTTGCATTTTCAATAGCCGCTTTGCTAACTTTTTCTCCACTCAACATTTTAGCAATCTCCTCTATTCTTTCCTGACTATTCAGTTTTCGGATTAATGAGCGTGTGCTACTTTCAGTGGTTTCTTTGTAAACAAAAAGATGCGTATTGCCTTTGGCGGCAATCTGAGCCTGATGTGTAATGGCAATTACTTGAATATTATTTGCCATCTCCTTTAAGATATTTCCAGTTTTATCAGCTGTTTCTCCAGAAATACCTGTGTCTATTTCATCGAAAATAATTGTAGGAAGCAAACTACTTTGTGCAATTACCGATTTTATGGCCAACATTACTCTGCTGAGTTCTCCTCCCGATGCTACTTTTTGTAGCGGTGACTGTTCTACTCCTTTGTTTGCAGAAAAAAAGAAGGTTACTTTATCTAAACCATTTGGCAAAAACTCTGTACTTGCTTCCATATAAATGGTAAATGTTGCATTTACCAAACCTATCTGTAAAAGAATTTTCGATATCGCATTTTCTAGTTCATTAATAGCCTTACTGCGACTTTTGCTTAAAGCATTGGCTACGTTGTTTAACTCGGAGGTACACTTATTTAAGGCCATTTCTTTTTCAAAAATTTCATTTTCTAAGGAGGAAATACCGAGAATATCATTCTGTAATTTCTCTTTAAGCTGAATCAGTTCTTCTATAGTTTTAAAGCGGTGCTTTTGTAAAAGGCCAAACAATAAACTAACGCGTTCGTTAATTTCTTCTAATCGTTGAGGATTAAATTGTACTTTCTCTGAAAGTTTTTCGGTTTCGAAGGCTATATCTTGTAATTCTACAATAGTGCTTTTTAAACGTTCGGTAAGTGCCGCTGTTTCTGTAAGTTTATTTTCAATGGTAGAGAATATATTTTTTGATTGGGCTAAAACAGAAATGACATTATTTTCTGAATCTTGCAAGAGGTGAAGCACAGAAGCTAAAGCTTGTTTAATTTCTTCGGCATGGGTAAGAATTTTTTGTTCTATCTCTAGCTCATCCGTTTCGTTTTCTTTCAGTTTAGCTTCGTTTAATTCTTTAAACTGAAAACTCAGGTAATCTATATCTAACAGTGCTTTTTGGTTTCTTTGTTTTAATTCTTCTACCGCTTCAGTTAATTCTTTGTACTGAGCATAATTTTGTTTGTATTGAATAAGAAGTGTATTGTTTTTTGCAAAAACATCAAGTGTTTTTAGTTGAAACAAATTTTCGGTAAGCAGCAATGTTTCGTGTTGGGAGTGGATATCTATTAATTTCTCGCCCAACTCTTTTAAATCAGAAACTCCCACAGGCGAATCATTTACAAAGGCTCTCGATTTTCCGGTGGGTGCTATTTCTCTTCGAATAATGGTGTTTTTAGAATATTCCCAATCTTTTGTTTCAAAGAATGGAACTAAATCAAAACGGCTTAAATCAAATTCGGCTTCTACAATGCACTTAATTTCCTTGTTTTTAAGCGTATTTGAATCGGCACGCTGCCCCACTACCAAGCCTAATGCTCCTAGCAAAATAGACTTTCCGGCTCCTGTTTCTCCTGTAATTATTGTTAAACCTTTATCCCAAGTAATCTCCAGCGAATCAATTAATGCGTAGTTGCTTACCAGAAGTTTTTTCAGCATACTGCATTTTGATTAATTGTTCTGTAAAATTTTTTGGTAACGGTTAATGTTCTGCGGATTTATCTTCCCTAAGAGTTGCAACACTTCCTGTTTTTCGTTGGCATCGGTTGAGCCTTGAAAAAGATTAATTATTTCATCTGCTTTTGCATTAAATAAAAAACTTAACTGAAAATTTCCAGGACGTTGAATGTGTACTTTTTCCAGTAGTTTTAATGCTTCAAAGGCCACTTTTCTTCCCTTGTCTACATCGGTAGCCATTATATCAAAAGCTAACCGGTGGTATTTGTACATAAATTCACGCAAAGGAGAAAAAATTTGGTTAGTATAGTTTTCTGCTATCCAGTAACGATTATTTATGTTTTCGAATGCCTTCCAACCTTGCTCCGGGGCAGACTGGGCTAAGTTTACTATGGCTAAGGCTTTTTGAAAATAAGGCGTACCTCCATTCTGCGAAAAAGTATCGTAGTCGGCTCCCAAAATAATATATGCGTAATACCCAAGAACTGCTGTAAGGTTGCTAATAAATACATTGTCGGAAAATTCTAAGGGCTCGTATTCTACATATTTGAACTGAAAATCCTTATCAATATGATTAATAATGGTTGAGGAGTACGAACTGGCATAAACAGGCCGAGAGGATTGTACACTAATTGTGGCTTTAAATTCGTTTTGGCTCACTACTTCTGTAATATTTAAAAGAATATTACACTGTATTCGCTCATCGTTTTTATAAATATCGGTAGTCCATTTCCGGTTATTCACAAATTCGAATATTGCCTTTTGTAAAGTTTCAAAAACTCTTTTTTCTACGTTAGCAACCTGAGTAGAATTTACTTGCACCACACAATTTAACTCTTGAGCATACAAACTATTTACACAAAAAAGTAGCAAGAAGTATGTTAATCTTTTTCTCATTATTTTACCAAATTTACTACAGTTTGCCAAATTTCTTTCGCTATTTCTTTTTTGTTTTTTAATTGAGTGGATACTTGCTCTCCGTTTTTTGTTAACATAACCACTTGATTGGTTGGCTTAGAAAAACCTGCTCCCGGAGTATTTAATGAATTGAGCACAATCATATCGGCATTTTTTTCGATGCGTTTTTTCTCTGCATTTTCAAGTTCATTTTCGGTTTCTAGGGCAAAACCAACTAAAAATTGATTGTTTTTTTTTCTTTTTCCCATTTCAAATAAAATATCGGTTGTAGGAATAAGAGTTAAAGATAAAGAGTTGGCTTTTTTCTTTATTTTGGTATTGCTTTTTTCTTTTACGGTGTAATCAGCTACTGCTGCAGCCATAATAGCGATGTCGGCTTCTTTGTAATGTTCGAAACAAGCCTTTGCCATTTCTTCGGCCGATACTACGCTGATAACCTGAATATGTTCGGGCATTTCTAAGTGAGTGGGGCCGCAAACAAGTGTTACTTCCGCTCCTAGGGCTTCTGCTTCTTTTGCCAATTCTATTCCCATTAATCCCGATGAAAAGTTACCAATGAAACGGACCGGGTCTAGCTTTTCGTATGTTGGACCGGCCGAAACCATTACTTTTTTTCCGCTAAGAGCTCCACTATTTTTGTATTTTCTTAAAATATCAATTATTTCTTCGGGTTCGGCCATACGGCCCTCTCCAACCAGTCCGCTTGCCAAATCTCCACTCGTTGGTTTTATGAATATATTTCCAAACCGCTCAAGAGAACTTATGTTTGCTATGGTAGAAGGGTGTTTATACATATCTAAATCCATAGCCGGAGCAAAAAATACAGGGCAGCGGGCAGAAAGATAGGTGGTAATAAGTAGATTATCGGCTGCCCCGTAAGCCATTTTGGAAAGGGTAGAGGCTGTAACCGGGGCAATCAGCATCATATCTGCCCATAAACCAAGTTCTACATGGCTATTCCACTCACCTGTTTCTAGGTTATAAAAATCGGCATATACAGGGTTTTGCGAAAGAGTAGACACTGTTAAAGGCGTAACAAATTCTTTTGCAGAAGGAGTGAGTAAAACCTTTACGTTGGCTCCTTCTTTAACTAAAAGCCTGATTAAAAAAAGTGATTTATAGGCGGCAATACTTCCCGTTATACCCAGCAGGATATTCTTGCCTTTTAGCATTTTACAAGTGCTTAAAGATTCTCGGCATCAGGATTTCTGTAATACACTTTTCCTTCTACAAACTCGTGCAAAGCAATGGCCGAAGGTTTTGGCATTCTTTCGTAGAACTTGGAAATTTCTATTTGCTCTCTGTTTTCGAACACTTCTTCAAGATTGTCCGTATGCGAGGCAAACTCATTCAATTTCTGGGTTAATTCCTCTTTAATATCTGAAGAAATCTGATTAGCCCTTTTTGCAATAATTACGGTTGATTCGTAGATGTTATTGGTATCAGTAATTAAACTGCTTAAATCCATCGTTACCGTGGTTGAATTTGCATTTGATTTTTTGTAGGTTTGAGACATTGCTATATTTTTTTTTGTTCAGTCTTTTGTTTTTCCAAAGTTACGTTTTTATAAAGAGATTCTGCTTCTTTTATTTTCTTGCTGTTTGGAAAAGCGTCCACAAAGTTATAATAAGCCTCGATAGTTTCTTTAATTCGCTCTGTTTTTTTTTCCGGCACACTATTTTTTGTTAAAAAATACCATGATTTAAAAGACAAAAACAAGGCTTCTTCTTTATATTCCGAAACCGGAAAATCTTTTAAAAAATTTTGAAAAGATACTATTGCAGCTTTGTAGTTTTCGGTTTTGTAATACAATTTGGCATATTCAATATGCTTGGTTTCTATCTTATTTTCAAGCTCATCCAAGAGTTGATTACAAGTATCTATACGTGTACTGTTAGGAAAAGCTGCTGTAAAAACCTGAAATTCTTCTATTGCTTTTACAGTTGATTCTTGATCTAAACTGTATGGTGGGGAAATAATATAATTACAATAAGCAGCCATATACAAGCATTCCTCAGCATATTTACTCGTTGGGTACGTTTGGTAAAATTTTTTATAATGGTATGCCGCTACATAAAAGTCGTTCAAAAAATAATTTGCATTGCAGTAATAGTAATAAATTAATTCGCCCTTTTCTACTCCCCTATACAGTGGCATCAACTCCTCCAACAGAGGAAAAGCCCGCTGATAATCCTTTTTCTCATAATACTTCACAGCCCCCTCGTATTTGGCGTTATTATCGTTACTTTTCAACAATTTTTGATACTTACTGCAAGCTTGTAACACAAAAATGGTAAAGAGTAGATGAATATATATACCTTTTTTCACGACACAAAAGTAACATTTAAATGATTAAGATATTCAAACATTGAAGCAAACAACCTACTGTTTAAAAATAGATTTATGGAAAGTAAATATTTAGTATAAATTTGCCGCTATTAAATAGAAAAACTATGGCATTAGATTTATTTGACAAAATAGAAAAGAAACGTGGTCCGCTAGGACAGTACGCAAAAATTGCACACGGATATTTTGCCTTTCCTAAGCTAGAAGGCGAAATTGGATCTCACATGTATTTTAGAGGAAAAAAAGTGCTTCAATGGAGCTTAAATAACTACTTAGGCTTAGCCAATGAGCCCGAAATACGCAAAGTAGATGCGGAGGCCGCAAAAGAATGGGGATTAGCCTACCCGATGGGAGCAAGAATGATGACTGGAAACACCAATTATCACGAACAATTAGAAGCAGAACTTGCTGAGTTTGAACAAAAGCAAGATGCAATCCTTTTTAACTACGGATACATGGGCATTATGTCCACTATTGATGCCCTAGTAGACAGAAAAGATGTAATCGTATACGATGCAGAATCGCACGCATGTATTATTGATGGAGTGAGACTACACCAAGGAAAACGCTTTGTGTACCTACACAACAATATGGAAAGTCTTGAAAAGCAATTAATACATGCAACCAAAGTGGCTGACGAAACAGGAGGATGCATTTTAGTAATTACTGAAGGGGTATTTGGAATGAGTGGAAATCAAGGTAATCTTAAAGGAATTGTAGAATTAAAGAAAAAATACACTTTTCGATTGTTGGTTGATGATGCCCATGGATTCGGCATTATGGGGCCAAATGGAAGAGGAACAGGCGAACATCAGGGAGTACAAGATGGAGTGGATATATACTGCGCCACCTTCGCTAAATCAATGGCCCTTATTGGAGGCTTAGTTGCTAGTACTGAAAATATATGCCAATATTTACGTTACAATGTACGTTCGCAAATATACGCTAAAGCATTGCCTATGCCTATCGTTATTGGAGCATTGAAAAGATTGGATATGATAAGAACTCGTACGGATTTAAGAGAAAAAACCTGGACAATTGTAAATGCTTTACAAAAAGGACTAAGAGAACACGGTTTTAATATCGGAAAAACAAACTCTCCAGTAACCCCGGTAGTACTAAACGGAGATGTTTCGGAAGGAAAAAACTTAGCCCTAGAATTAAGAGAGGGATATAATATATTCTGCTCTGTGGTAATTTATCCTATAGTACCCAAAGGCACCATTATCCTTAGGCTTATACCCACTGCAATGCACTCATTAGAAGATGTAGAGTACACGGTAAATTCATTTGCAAAAATTAAAGACAAATTGGATAAAGGAGAATTTAGAACAGATGAAGTTCTTACTTGGTAAGAGTATCGTTTTTTTTGCAGCGTTTTGTTTCATCACTTTTTTATTATACTTTTACACCGTATTAAAATTAATTATTCATGAATATTTATGTAGGTAACATTGCGTACTCTATGAGCGAACAAGAGTTACAAAATGCGTTTGGGGCATACGGAAACGTAATTTCTGCCAAAATTATTATTGATAAAAGAACAGGGCGTTCTAAAGGGTATGGTTTTGTAGAAATGAGTAAAGACGAAGAGGCTGAAAACGCCATTGCTGCTCTAAACGGTCAGGAAATTAAGGGCCGAGAACTTAGAGTAAATAAAGCTATTCCAAGAGAAGAAGACTAGTTTTTTGTAGTAAAGAGATTATTAATCTCTTTACTATTTGTACTATTCCTTTACTATTCGCTTGAATATTTTATACGCAGCAGTATAAGGGTTTTCTGTATTATCTGCTATACGTTTTTCGTATTGGTTTATCATCTCGGTTGTTTTTTCATTTCCCAGAAAAAATTGAAGAATTTTTTTTCTCAAGAAATTTTGAAATGCTTGAACATCTTGTTTTTTTCTATTTTCCTGAAAATACCCATTAGACCGAGTAAGGGTTGCGTGGCTTTCGATTATTTCCCAAACCGTTTCTATACCTTTATTTTCTATTGAAGAGCAGGTGGTTACCTGAGGCTTCCAAGCCGAGTCGCCTAGTGGAAATAAGTGTAAGGCATTCTTAATATCTCGAACCGTTTTTTCTGCATTTCCAACATTTACCCCATCGGCTTTATTTACCACTATCGCATCAACCATTTCCATAATCCCGCGTTTTATTCCCTGCAATTCATCTCCGGCTCCGGCAATAGCCAATAGCAAAAAGAAGTCCACCATATCCTTAACCTCTATTTCACTTTGACCAACACCAACGGTTTCTATCAGTATAATTTCAAAACCCGCTGCCTCACATAAAATAAGAGTTTCGCGGGTGGCTTTAGCCACTCCCCCTAACATTCCAGATGATGCGGTTGGCCTGATATAAACCTCTTTCATGGTAGACAAATTACTCATTCGGGTTTTATCGCCTAAAATACTACCTTTCGTGCGTTTACTGCTAGGGTCAATGGCTAAAACTGCAATTTTAGCTCCTTTTTCTTTTACCAGATAGGTTCCAAGAGCTTCTATAAATGTACTCTTTCCTGCACCGGGAACTCCTGTTATTCCCACGCGAATAGTAGTTGATTTTACTTTGATACATTCTGCTAAAATTTCACGTGCAAGGAGCTGATGTTCTTCCCTTTCACTCTCAATGAGGGTTATTGCTTTGCTTAATATGCCTATATCTCTGCCGAGTATCCCTTTTATATAATCTTTACTTGTTAGTTTCATTGCAAAATATTTCTATGATTATCGTTAAATAATAATATTTTTTCGACTAGGGGCAACTTTTTTCCGATGTATACGTTTATATGTAGCAAGTGTTCTTTAATAGAATGTAATTAAAGGGTTGAGGCGTAAAGTAAACAAAAAATATAAAGCCATGCAATTTTCAACCGAGGATTTACTAAATGAAAATGTAATAGCCGCTTTTATTACCACGGTTTTATTAGCCGGTGTGGTAGTATGGATTTTTGCTATAAGCAAAAGAAAATCTGCCGATAGAAAGTGAAGCTATTCATTGCCGGGAATTACTCTTACAAAAGCATCTTTCATATTGTGCTTTTCGGCTAATTTTTTTCTAAAAATTTCGGCATCTTCTAGTTCTTTAAACCTACCAATACAAAACTTGTACAACTCATTTTCTTTAAATGAGAATGCTTTTTCTTTAAGTCCATTTTGTTTTAAATAATTTTTAACTGCTATTGGATTGTCTTCACGTTTAGCAACAATCTGAATGGTGTATTTGTCTGCTTTTGTTGTAAATTTCACTTCCTCTGTTGGTTTTACTTCCGCTACAGGTTCCACATATGGTAAAATATACATTAAAACAGGAGGTAGTTTTAGGTGCACACTACTGTCTTCATCGGCAAATGAAAAAATAGACTCAAAGTTTTTTTCTCCCAAAATATTTTTGCTGGTAGCAAGAGTTACCTCCACTCTTTGTTCGCTTTCTCCAAAAGAAACCCAAATCCACTTGATGGTATTTTTGCTGTGTATAAATTGTGCCGTGCCTTTTTTATTATTAATCGGCACAAATCCTTCGGGTATATTTATCTGCAACCGGGCAAAACTGATTATTTCATTGCATTTAATAATTGCTTCCAATTTAATTTCGTTACCGGCTAAAGCCGAATCGGGATTTACAAAATGCACCTCCACGTTATGCTGCGAAAAGGCGTTAGAAGGTAAAAGTAAACAATAAAAGAAAAAGTGAAGTAACCCTTTTTTTGGAGACATGGTTTCTAAATTTCCTAAAAATAATTTTGCTAATGCTTTGTATAATAATGCATTTCTTTAAACTAACTAGAATGGTCTGCAACAATAAACCAATTTCCACCCATCTTTTTCCACCGTAAACTGTAGTGTCCTCCTATGGTATCTGTTTCTCTAGAAAGTGTCCAATTTCCAATTACATAAGCATTTTTACCATCTAATAATTCTATTTTTAAATTCTTGAATTTAAGCATACCCATTTTGCTCCGACTGGGATATGATTTTTTGTAATTATTGAGGGTATTTTTCCAACCATATTTTATACCGCTTTTTCCTATAAAGATTAGCGAATCCGATTTCCAATATCCTTCCATAAACTCGTCTATATCTCCTCGATTCCATGCTTTTTCTTGCTGTTGCATTACCGCCTGTATTTTTTCAGAATCATTGCTAGATATAGGCGAACTACAAGAAAACAACATCATTAAAAAAAATCCTGAATTAGAAAAGATCTTTTCTATAACAGCGTTTACGTTTATGTTGTATATTTTCATAATTTTTCCAATTAGCAATGGCACTGGCATTGGTTTCAAAAATTCCGGTTGTTTCTATATACTTCATTCCTTTCTGGAGCATGGTATTCTGCAGCTCAGCCATAAGAATTACGGCTGCTCCTGTTGATTGATGCTCTTTTTTTACACCGGTTAGCATCTGATCTAGGGTATCGTTATTTTTTCCGCTTCTTGCCTTTAGAATATGCCAAAAACCGAATGGGAGTAGACTTCCTTTTGCTTTTTGCATTGCTTTGGAAAGACTGGGTAATCCGATTACAAAGCCAATGACTTCCTCTTTCATTTGCACCAATTTTACAAATTCAGGATTTAAAAGTTTTATATATTTTTCTTTATAAAAATCCATCATGGGTTCTGTAAACTTGGTTACAAAAGGCAAATCATCAAAAGAATCATTTAATATGGAAAAAATAGTTGTTGAATAGGGTAATAACTCCGCTGTAGATTTAAAATGAAGCACACTGATTCCATACCTTTTTGCAATGAGTTGAGCCCCACGTGATGCTTTACTTACAGCTGCTTCTCCTATGGTTAAACGAAACTCAATCCAGTCTATTTCTTTGGTATATCCCAACTGTTCTATTAATTTGTGATAATAAGGCTGATGATAAACAGAAGCGATAGAGGGTAAGTATTCAAATCCTTCGACCAACATTCCTTGCAAATCTAGATTAGAAAAGCCTAAAGGACCCTGTACTGCGTTCATTTCCTGCTCTTTAAGCCATGCTTCGGCCGTATTAATAAGTAATTTAAGCACTTCTATATCGTTCATAAATTCAACTCTTGTAATTCGCCCTGTTTTTTCTCCGGTTTTTTGGTTATGCATGTGATTTACAATCGCTCCTATTCTACCTACACACTGTCCGTTTTTGAATGCTATCCAAAACCTTGCATTACAAAATTCAAATGCAGGATTTGTTTCGGGAAATAATGATTTTGCCTCATCACTTTTCATGGCAGGCACCCAATACTTATTCCCTTTATATATCTTATAAACCACTTCTACAAATTCTTTTGCATCTTGTTTGGTTTTTACTTCTCTAATCTCTACCGACATACAATGGTGTTTTTGTTTACTTATTTTGTTTTACAAATTAAAGAAAGATTGTATCTTCTATATTTATTTTCCTGCTTTTATTCTATTTTATAAAAATTTAACATTTATTTGTTGCAACATATTTTGTTATTACATACTTTTGTGGTATTCAATTTAAAAACTAAACACTATGAAAAAAATGATTTTAATGGCTTCTCTAATAATAGCCACAGGTGTGCAGCTATTTGCACAACAATTTAAAGCCGATACCAAAACCAGTAAAATGGAATGGGTAGGCAAAAAAGTTACCGGCCAGCATAATGGCGAAATAAATGTTAAAAATGGAGAACTGACTTTAAAAAAAGGGAATATTGTGAAAGGTAACTTTACCATAGATATGCAAAGCATTGTAACTCTAGATTTACAAGGCGAATGGAAAGAGAAGCTAGAAGGTCATTTAAAGTCGGCTGATTTTTTTGACGTAGAAAAACATAACACCGCTTCTTTTACTATTACAGGTAGCGAAGCAAAAGCAGACGAAAAAGGAAACACTCACGTAATTAAAGGAAATCTTACCATTAAGGGAATAACCAAACCATTAAGTTTTCCGGCAAAAGTTACGGTTAAAGATAGTAAACTCGTAGCCATAGCTGATATTATTATAAACAGAACAGACTATGACATTAAATACGGCTCTGGCAAATTTTTTGAAGGATTAGGCGATAAAATGATTTATGATGATTTTGAAATTAAACTAAACTTTGGAGCTGTGGCCGCCAAATAAATTAAGATTAAAATAGGTTTATAAAAATCCCTTCCTTGAGGAAGGGATTTTTTGTTTTAAAAAATAAAAAGAAACAACTTAAAACGCGTGAGAGGCAATTTTCTTAACCGCTTCCGATTTACCCATGGTATAGTAATGTATACAAGGAACTCCAAATTTAATTAACTCTTTGGACTGAGCTATTGTCCATTCGATACCAATCTGCCTTACCTCTTCTTCCGATTTACACTTTTCAATTTCTTCTACCAATACTCCGGGTAAATCTACATGAAAAAACTTAGGCATAAAGCTTAAATGGTGTTTGGTTGTTATGGGTTTTAAACCCGGAATAATAGGCACATGAATATCGTTATTGCGGCATAATTTTACGAAGTCGAAAAACTTCTGATTATCGAAGAAAAGTTGGGTAACAATATACTCCGCTCCTGCTTCAATTTTCTGTTTTAGGTATTTTATATCATTTAAAATATTGGGCGATTCAAAATGTTTTTCTGGATATCCCGCAACGCCAATACAAAAGTCGGTAGGATGCGGACTCACAATTTCCTCGTCTAGATAAATCCCTTTGTTTAAATCTACAATTTGCTTTACTAAGTCTACCGCATGAGCATGCCCACCCTCTTCGGGAACAAAAGCCACTTCTGTTTTAATGGCGTCACCCCTCAGAGCCAATACATTTTTTATCCCCAAAAAGTGTAAATCAATTAGGGCATTTTCAGTTTCTTCTTTATTAAATCCTCCACAAATAAGATGAGGCACCGTTATTACATCATATTTGCTTTTAATGGCGGCACAAATTCCAACTGTACCGGGCCTTTTCTTTATTGCAATTTTTTCTAAATACCCTTTTTCTCTTTTTTTGTATGCAAATTCTTCACGATGGTAGGTTACATTAATAAAAGCCGGCTTAAATTCCATCAAAGGGTCTATTCCTTCATATATATATTCGATACCCTTTCCCTTAAGAGGTGGAAGAATTTCAAAAGAGAAAAGTGTGCTTTTACTCTTGCTTATTCGGTCTATTACACGCATCTAATTTATTAAAACAAGGGGCAAAAATAGAGCTATTGTATATATAAAACAACTATAATAAGTAGCGGTTCTTTTAAATCTTTATTTACCCTAACTTTGTCCTCATTTTTACAGTATGGAGAATATTAGAAATTTTTGCATTATTGCACACATAGACCACGGCAAAAGCACGCTAGCAGATAGGCTTTTACAATTTACCAATACGGTTTCCGTTAGGGAACTTACCGAGCAAACCTTAGATGACATGGATTTAGAGCGAGAAAGAGGTATTACCATTAAAAGCCATGCCATACAAATGGACTATGAACTGAACGGAAAAAAATATATTCTAAACTTAATAGACACACCAGGGCATGTCGATTTTTCTTACGAAGTTTCCCGTTCAATTGCTGCATGCGAAGGCGCCCTACTTATTGTAGATGCCGCACAAGGTATACAGGCACAAACTATCTCTAATTTATACCTTGCATTAGAAAACAATTTGGAAATTATTCCGGTTCTCAATAAAATAGATTTGCCTAGTGCCATGCCCGAAGAAGTAAAAGATCAAATAGTAGATTTAGTAGGGTGTAAACACGAAGATATTATTCCTGCCAGCGGTAAAACCGGGCTTGGCATTGAAGAAATTTTAAAAGCCATTATTGAACGAATTCCCCACCCGATTGGAAACGTAAACGCCCCCTTACAAGCTCTTATTTTTGATTCTGTATTTGATTCTTTCCGAGGAATTAAAGCTTACTTTAAAGTAATAAACGGAGAAATAAGAAAAGGAGATAAAGTGAAATTTATGGCTACCGAAAAGGAGTATAATGCCGATGAAATAGGTATTTTAAAACTACAAGACAGCCCAAAAGAATTCGTTAGCACAGGCAATGTAGGATATCTTTTTTCCGGAATTAAAAAAGCCTCGGAAGTAAAAGTAGGCGATACCATAACCCATGTAAAAAACCCCGCTTCTGCTCCTATTCAGGGATTTGAAGAAGTAAAACCCATGGTATGGGCGGGTATTTACCCTGTAGATACTGATGAATACGAAGAACTGCGTGCATCTATAGAAAAACTTCAATTAAATGATGCTTCTTTGGTTTTTGAACCTGAATCATCAGCCGCATTAGGCTTTGGTTTCCGTTGCGGTTTTTTGGGTCTGCTGCACATGGAAATTGTGCAAGAGCGATTAGAACGCGAATTTAATATGAGCGTAATCACTACCGTTCCCAATGTACTTTATAAAGCCTACTTAACCAAAGGAGATGTTCTAGACGTGCATAATCCTTCCGAACTGCCCGGCCCCAATGTGCTCGAGCATGTTGAAGAGCCCTACATTAAAGCACAAATAATAACCAAATCGGAATTTATTGGTCCGGTTATGACGTTGTGTATCAATAAACGAGGAATTGTAACCTCCCAACATTTCCTTACCACAGACAGGATTGAAATGGTTTTTGAAATGCCTTTGGGAGAAATTGTTTTCGATTTCTACGATAAACTAAAAAGTATTTCTAAAGGATACGCCTCTTTCGATTACCAACCTATTGGCTACCTAGAATCGGATTTAGTAAAAATGGATATTTTACTAAATGCCGAACAAGTAGATGCCTTATCGGCATTAGTACACAGAAGCCACGCATTTGAGCTGGGAAAAAAAATGTGCGAAAAATTAAAAGAACTAATTCCTCGCCAACAATTTGAAGTTCCTATACAAGCTGCCATTGGAGCCAAAATCATTGCCCGCGAAACCATTCGTGCCCTTCGCAAAGATGTTACCGCCAAATGTTATGGTGGAGATATTTCCAGAAAAAGGAAACTACTAGAAAAACAAAAAGAAGGAAAGAAAAAAATGCGGCAGGTAGGACGAGTAGAAATCCCACAACAAGCATTTCTTGCCGTACTTAAGTTAGATTAATTTATCCATAAATCTTGATATATGAGTGATAAAATAAAAATACTGGAACAAAAAACAAACGAAGCCAAACTCGGTGGCGGAAAAGATAAAATTGAGGCACAACACAAAAAATCAAAACTTACGGCACACGAAAGAATTCATTTTTTATTAGACGAAGGTTCGTTTGAAGAGATTGGAATGTTGGTAACACACCGTTCCAAAAACTTTGGATTAGACAAACAACAATTTCTGGGCGATGGCGTGATAACCGGATATGGCACCATACACGGCCGCTTGGTATATGTATTTGCTCAGGATTTTACCGTTATGGGAGGCTCGCTGGCCGAAGCTCATGCCGAAAAAATTTGTAAAATAATGGACATGGCTATGAAAAACGGAGCTCCGGTTATTGGCCTTAATGATTCGGGAGGAGCACGTATTCAAGAGGGGGTTGTTTCTTTGGGTGGATATGCCGATATTTTTTACAGAAATACACTAGCCAGTGGGGTAATTCCTCAAATTTCGGCTATTATGGGGCCTTGTGCCGGTGGAGCTGTATATTCTCCTGCCCTAACCGATTTTATTATGATGGTAGAAAACACTTCCTATATGTTTGTTACCGGACCCAACGTAGTTAAAACAGTAACACACGAAGAAGTGAATTCAGAAGAACTGGGTGGAGCCTCCACTCACGCCTCCAAATCAGGCGTTACACACTTTACCTATGCCAACGAAATAGCCTGTATAGAAGGAATCAAAAAACTCCTTTCGTATATTCCGCAAAATTGCGAAGAAATTACATTACCCACAGAGTATAATAC
Organism: Flavobacteriales bacterium; assembly: GCA_013359255.1. Classification (GTDB taxonomy): domain Bacteria; phylum Bacteroidota; class Bacteroidia; order Flavobacteriales_E; family Vicingaceae; genus BCD5. The sequence goes on along the minus strand of JABWCF010000008.1, from coordinate 128,321 downwards.
CGAAGCAGACGAGCTTAGACCTATGTTGAATAACATTATACCCGAAAATGCAAATCAACCTTACGATATACGCGAGGTAATAAACAATGTAGCAGACTCCGATTCGTTTTTTGAAGTGCATAAAGACTATGCCGAAAACATTGTAGTAGGATTTGCCCGCCTGACAGGAAAAAGCATAGGTATTGTAGCCAACCAACCCGCATTTTTAGCAGGAGTACTCGATATCAATTCGTCTAAAAAAGGTGCTCGTTTTGTTCGTTTTTGCGATTGTTTTAATATTCCTCTGTTGGTATTTGAAGATGTGCCCGGCTTTTTACCTGGAACCGATCAAGAGTGGAACGCGATTATAACCAATGGAGCTAAATTACTTTATGCATTTAGCGAAGCTACTGTACCTCGAATTACCGTTATTACACGTAAAGCATACGGAGGAGCTTATGATGTAATGAACTCGAAACACATTGGTGCCGACATGAATTTTGCGTGGCCCACAGCCGAAATTGCTGTAATGGGAGCAAAAGGAGCGGCCGAAATTATTTTTAAAAAAGAAATTCAGGAAGCTAAAAACCCTAATGAAAAATGGAAAGAAAAAGAACAAGAATACGCCAATCTCTTTGCTAATCCATACGAAGCCGCTTCCAGAGGGTACGTTGATGAAGTTATTAAACCTGAAAAAACTCGAATAAAACTAATAAGAGCTTTTAAAATGCTAGAAAATAAAGTAGACAAATTACCCAAAAAAAAGCATGGAAATATTCCTCTTTAAAGCAACCAAATAGAAATAAATTAGTCTTGTTACAAACCCTTATTTTATGAAAAAAATAGTTTTATTAAGTATCGCCACATTTTCACTTTTTGCATTTACCATAAACAATCCATTTAAAGGAATTAAAACAGGAGATAAAGCCCCGTTAACCGAAGTAAAAATGAAAGACATCTCTGGTAAAATGCTTTCATTGAATGATATTAAAAAAGAAAATGGCTTATGCGTAATTTTTTCGTGCAACACCTGTCCGTTTGTACTCGACTGGGAAGATCGATATTTATTAGCCGCTAATCTTTGCAAAGAAAACAACATGGGGTTTGTATTGGTAAATTCTAACGAAGCCAAACGAACCGGAGAAGACTCATTCGAAAACATGATAAAACACGCTCAAGAAAAAAATTATTCCTATTTCTATTTGGTTGATGAAAATCACCATTTAGCAGATGCCTTTGGAGCAAAAACCACACCACACGTTTTCCTTTTTAATAAAGAGATGAAACTAGCTTACTCCGGCTCTATTGACGATAACCATAAAGACCCTATAGCCGTTAGAGAACATTTTCTACCCAATGCCATCAAACAAACTGCCCAAGGTTTATCTGCCTCTCCCGACCAATCTCCTGCAAAAGGGTGCAGCATTAAAAGAATTTCTACCAATAACTAAAAAATTTATAAACTAATAAAAAAGCCTACCTTAATAAAAGTCGGCTTTTTTATTTGCATACTGTAGTAATGTTTCTAAATTTTGGTGCACAAAAAAGAATAAATGAATGTACTTATTTTAGGTTCGGGTGGCAGAGAGCATGCTTTTGCTTGGAAAATAGCACAAAGTAAAAGACTTACAAAACTATATGTAGCCCCAGGAAATGCAGGCACAGCAATGATTGCCGAAAATGTTCCTATTTCTGTAAACGAGTTTGAAAAAATAAAAAAGCTCGTAATCGATCAAAATATTCAAATGGTGTTGGTTGGGCCCGAAGATCCATTAGTCAATGGCATTTACGATTATTTTCAGAATGATATTTTATTAAAAAATATTGTTCTGATAGGCCCTTCTAAAGTGGGGGCTCAGTTAGAAGGCAGTAAAGATTTTGCGAAAGCCTTTATGCAAAGGCATAATATCCCCACGGCAAATTATAAAAGTTTTACCGCCAATGATTTAACCGAAGCATACTCATTTCTGGAAAATTCTACTCCTCCATATGTTTTAAAAGCAGATGGACTTGCCGCAGGTAAAGGAGTATTAATTCTTACCCATTTAGATGAGGCAAAAAATGAACTAAAAAATATGCTGCATGGCAAATTCGGAGAGGCCGGAAATACTGTTGTTATAGAAGAATTTCTAGATGGTATAGAACTTTCTGTTTTTGTGCTTACCGATGGAAAAAATCACCTATTGTTACCAGAAGCAAAAGACTATAAAAGAATTGGGGAAGGCGATACCGGCCTAAACACCGGAGGCATGGGTGCCGTTTCTCCTGTTTCTTTTGCAGATAAAACCTTTCTAAAAAAAGTTGAAGAACAAGTAATTATACCCACTATATTTGGTTTACAAAAAGAAAACATTGATTACAATGGCTTTGTTTTTTTTGGATTAATTAATGTAAAAGGTGAGCCTTATGTTATAGAATACAACTGTCGCATGGGCGACCCCGAAACTGAAGTTGTGATACCTCGCATTAAAAACGATATACTAGAATTGTTTCTTGCATTAGCGAACAATACACTAGATTTATGCACAATAGATACTGACGAACGGATTGCTACCACCGTAATTGCCGTTTCAGGCGGTTATCCTGAAGAATATGAAAAAAATAAAGAAATTATAGGTTTAAATTCCGTAACCGAAAGTATAGTATTTCATTCGGGAACTACACTTGTAAACCAAAAAATACAAAGCAACGGAGGAAGAGTATTAGCGGTCACCTCTCTTGGGAAAAACAAAAACGAAGCACTTGAAAAGTCGTACAACTCACTCTCGAAAATACATTTCGAAAAAATGTACTTCCGAAAAGACATAGGATTTGATTTATAAAATTATTTTAAACCTCCGCTTTCTTTAGCTTGCTTGTTATAACGAGCCTGCTCCGAAAGCCAGAATGCAAGAGCAACAAAGCCTATAATAATAAAAAGTATATTTGGTAAATTTTCTAGTTTTTGGATATATATAAACAACCATTCGAAAAAATGACCAATAGAAGAAAAAAACTTATTTAACATAGCTTTTAGGTTTTATTGATGGCAAATGTAATTTATATTTTTAAGTTAAAACAATCGTAAGTAAAGTTTTTTATGTTTCGGTTTTTTAGTTCCAACCAGCCTTACGTTTTATTTTTTGTACCATTGCTGGCAGTTGCATTATTACTACCAATTGGATTTGGCCCAACACCCACAGTTTTTTACCAGCAAACTGTATTTATATCAGAACTTTTTATAGCTATTTCTAATTCGAATTGGGTAATCTATTTAATAAGCTTTTTTATTCTATCGGTAAATAGTGTGTTAATTCATCAACTTACCGACAAGCAAAGTATTTTTGTAAAATCAAATCATATTACCTCCGTTATTTACATCCTTTTAATTGCTATTTCACCCAAAATATCGGGCTTATTGCAACTACACATCAGCTCATTTTTTGTTTTACTGGTTTTAATTAGAATTAGCAATCTATATATGGTTGAAAAACCCTACTCCATACTATTCGATTGTGGATTACTCCTATCATTATCTTCCTTGTTTTATTTACCTTCCGGCTTTTTATTAATTTGGATTTACATCACTACTCTTATTTTTAAACCTATTACGTGGCGAGATTTTTTTATTCCTATTGCAGGTTTTATAACCCCCTACCTATTTTATACTTTTTTTCTTTTCTATTTCGACAAATCTATAGATTCATCCATTCAATTGGTATCATTTTTCAACGCTCTTATTGTTCTCTCTGCTTCCGATATGATTTCTTTTGGGTTTATTTTTGCACTAATTGCTGCTGCATTGCTAACATATTTCATGAACTTGCAACGCAAATCGGTAAGAGTAAGAAATCTATATCTCTCCTACCTTTGGTTATTCATTATTATTTTTCTTTCAATTCTATCCTTTAACGGAAACATAAGAACTACCACTGGATTATTTGCCATACCCTTCAGTATTTTACTTACCGATTTTCTTTTTGTGCTTGAAAAAAGAAAATGGCTACCCGAATTAATAATGGTTCTGCTTTTAGTCTTTTTTTTGTTTAATCATATTTCTATCAACAACTGGTTTTCGTTTTAAGAAAGCATGTACTTTTGTGCAGGCTTTAAATTATTTAAAAAATGAAAATTGGCGTAATTACATTTCCGGGTTCTAACTGCGATAGAGATATGATTTATGTTTGGGAGCAACTTTTAGAACAAGAGGTTGTAAATCTTTGGCACAAAAGCAATAATTTACAAAACTGTAACTTGGTTATTTTACCCGGTGGATTTTCTTATGGCGATTACTTGCGTTCAGGAGCCATTGCTCGCTTTTCACCCATTATGCAGCAAGTAGCTGGTTTTGCTTCTGAAGGAGGTTTTGTGTTAGGTGTTTGCAACGGATTTCAGATTTTGTGCGAAGCCGGATTATTACCCGGAGCCCTTTTGCACAACTCTTCCAGAAAATTTATTTGTAAAAATGTTTTTATTAAGCCCGAACATGCAAATTCTCTTATTACGGCTTCCTTGAATACCACGAAGGCTTATAAGATTCCCATTGCACATGGCGAAGGAAAATTTTACACCGATCAAGAAACGCTTAAAAATTTAAATGAAAAAAAACAAATTCTGTTTCGATACTGCGATGCAAGAGGCGATGTAACACCTGAATCTAATCCCAACGGATCTTTGCAAAATATTGCCGGTATTTGCAACGAAAAGAAAAATATTTTTGGAATGATGCCCCACCCTGAACGAGCTGCAGACGTAGAACTCGGCAATACAGACGGAAAAGAAATTTTCCGCTCTATTTTAGATGCCGTGGCTGTGTAAAAATTAGTCTTTAAAACCTTTAAACAAACTGCTCACATTCGTATAACGTAAGGATATTTCGTACCCTCCACTCATTCCATTGGTTTTGCCCAACTTCGACATCATGGTGGCATCATACGAAACCCCAAGAGCTATATTAAAAAATTCAAACATGAGCTGTGGAATCAACGCATCGCCTATGCGTGCATTTACTCCAAGATACAAAGAAGATTCGGTAAACACATTGGTAAGTTTTGAATTGCCTTTAAATTTAAACCTAGCCATTGCTCCCACCAATGTTTGAGAGGCTCTTGCCTGTATAAAATGGTAAGCATTAAAAATTAATGCCATTTTTGTATTGGGCAAATCATAATAAAAAGAAGTATGAGCGATTATTTTTCTTTCTAGCCTATCAACTCCTGAAATTAAGATGCTCTGCCGAGGTTTTATTAAATGAAACCCGGAAAGTCCAATCGAAAACTTTGTAATATCATCATCGGTAAAATTGTCTATTTTGTTGGCATAATCGTAAATAATACCTGTACCTACATCGGCAAATAAAGGGCGAGATAAATTATCGTACTCATTAGAGGGTTTTGTTAAATCAAATTCCTTTCCGTTGTATTGGCTTTCCCATTGCAACTTAGTGATATCGGCTGTTACCTGAGCAAAACCGGTGTTAATACCCATTGCCAAACGACTGGTTTCATTTAAAGGAAGAATGGCTGAGGTAGATAAGCTTACATTCGTTAATCCGTAATTGGCATCACCGGCCACATCTTTGATAATATGTAAACCCGTTCCCAGATGTGCTTTTTGAATTGGCTTTTTAGGGTCTTTAAAGAAATTCATATCGAATGAGCCTCCAAAAGTTTTATAAGGGCTGCCGAAGCTTGTCCATTGGTCGCGATAATTGATTATGCCCCTAAAATTTCCTGTAAACAAACCTGCATTGGCAGGATTGGCTAACAAGGGAGCCATGTGCATTTGCGAGTAATGTACATCTTGTGCATAAGCAAACACGGTATAAACAGAAAACAGTATGGCAATAATCTTTTTCATAAAGCGGTACACTTGCAAAGCTAATTATTATTCTTTTATGAATTTAACTGTTTTTATGGTTTAATTTATCTACTATTTTAACTCAATGAACAGTCTAAATTATGTGGAGTAGATTACACATTGATTTGTTACTCGATTCCTTACTTCAACATGGTTATATTCCCTTTTTTATTCAACACCTCTCCATTAGTAAAAACAGCTTTCAGGGTGTAGGCAAACACACCGGAGTTTTGTAACTTTCCTTTGTATGTTCCATCCCATGCCCCTCTTAAATCGGTAGTATGAAAAACTCTTTCGCCCCAACGGTTAAAAATGGAAAGTTCTACTTCTTGTACTCCTTTTCCACCTAATAGGCGGAACAAGTCATTAAACCCATCACCGTTTGGTGAGAAAGCGGTAGGTATTGCTAATTCACCGGTAAAGAGAGAATCTTCGGGAGTAATGTTTTCAATGGCAATAAAATGTGCGGTAACATTGTCGGTGGTATCGCACTTAATTTTTACAATAATAGTGGTATCACTGGGTGCTGGAGTATGGTTATCAAAAGTCCAATGGTCGAAAACATACCCTGAATTAGCTTTTGCCTGAAAAATAATATCGAGATTACCATAATATTTAGCTGTCCATGGATAAACGGGAGCCCAAATACTATTCACTTTTACTTTACCTGCATTGGCAGGTTGCACATCAACCACAAAATCGTAAGGGCCTTTCAAATTATAACAGCTTTTCAATCCTTTGGCCAAAGAATCGCAGCGTGCAGAAATCCAGTTGCGAAGTGAGGTTACATTGTTTTGCCAACCGTTGTATGAACCAACACCCCATCTGGTAATTTGTCCAGGCATTTCGGGGTCTATTTGGGTTATCATACTATCGAGTATATGCAGCATGCTGGTGCAGCTGAAAGTTGTGTTTGATAAATCAATGAATCGAGAAATGTATTCCTGCTTAAAGGTATCGTTTTGCAAGAGTTTGTTCAGAATAGGAATATGCCCTTGTCCGCCCGGATCATTTAGGGCTTCGGGCTTACAGGGGTCTGCATTAGGGCCTTTATTTCCTACCCCTGTATAATCAATATAGTGACCAAAAGTGGCATCCATATCCCAAAGCACATATCTCCACTTTCTTTTATCTCCATTAGGATTCAACCCTCTCCACCATGCGGTATTCCAGTTTAGCCAGTCGGAGCAAACTACATAAGAGTTTAGCACAATGTAATCTATTAAACTGCCCACATTATAAACTTTACGCAAGGAATCGTAGTTTGGCATTAAGGCCATGTTGGTTGCACCCACCCAATTTTTAAATGTGTTCCAATCGGCTGTGGCCTGTGCACCACCGTACTCTGCCCATGTGCCACCCCACGTTTTAAGGAATTGAATATAATAAGGCGAATCGGGGTGCCTTTCGTATTGGTTATAGTAGTAGTCTAAGAAATCGTCATCGTCAACCTTTTCTCTTGTTTCGTAAACACCCCAATATTGCCCGTTTACATACATTACACAGGCATCGTTGGTACGCTCGTCTACTCGTAATTCTGCAATTTGAGAAATGGCATGAACATAGGCATCTCTGATATGAGCCCCTTGCCCTGGAGCAAAAGGATAGTTATCATTGGCTGCCGGTTTAAAAATTAATCGTTGAAAACTTTTGCGGTCTTTATTTGGAAACAATTTATCGTTTATAGCATAGTTATAACCATACTGGTCGCGTACAACGTAATCGAACCCTCTTTGCTGATAAGCCCAAGAGTCGTTCCCATGTTTGTTGTATTGTCCAAGAGCTTCGTCTTTCAGCGTTTTGTTTCGGTCAAAGAATTCGAAATGCCCTTGAGGTTGTAGTCCACTGTTTCCGCCTAAAAGCGTGGCAATTTGGTCTCCACACACAGAAACTACCGGTACGGTATGGTTTGCATTGATGAAATAAGTGTTTGTTTCTATAAAACTGGCAGGCACATCGGGGTCTCCGCTAAAGGCTCTTGCTCTTACTACTGTGGTTGCCGAAATTGCAATTGCTCCGGCATATAAGGTTGAACCTGTAGTGGGTGTTGAACCATTGGTGGTGTAATAAATAGTGGTATTAGGTTCTGATGTAGTTAATGTTAGAGAAACGGAAGATGTAAAAAATCCGGCAGCTTGGCTAAACACAGGCCGTTTGGCATATTCTTTTTTTGCTCCGGTATTGGCCGCATTGGATGTTGGGGTGGTAAATACGCTCCAAGTGTTGGCTCCATCGGTTGTTCTACCTCTGCTATGGTCTTGCTGTGCGGGTTTTACTTTAATACTATCTACCAGTGTTCCCGATGGATTCGCTAAAATAATCCATTCGCTGTTTTGTGTTTGGGTAAGTTTAAAGTTGGTATGGGGTTCGCTTCCCGGTAAAATAGAATCCCTACCCGATGCCCACACTACTATTCTGCCATTTGCCGGAATACTTATTCCTGCAGGGAATTGCCATTTCTGAAAATCGTTCTTCTTATCGCTCATGTAATAACCCGCTAAGTTAATAGGCGATGCTGTTTTATTATATAACTCTATCCAGTCTTCTCTTCGGCCTGAACCATCAGTAGGTCCACTGATATTGGAACAAGAGTATTCATTGATGACAACCTGAGTATACGCAAGAGAGGGGATAAAAAATAAGGACAAATAAATGAGCTTGTAATATATCTTCATAAAAGAAAGATTTTAATAATTGATTGTAACAAATTTAACTTTAAAAGCTCAAGAATGACGAAAAAAACTAAAAATTAGTTGTACTACCTGTAAAAATTCATTTCTATTATATAATTCCTAACTTTCTCAGGCACAAGGTAGGTAATATCTTTTTTTTCCTTAATAGCCTGGCGAATAAAGGTAGAGGAAATATTCATCATTGGTACATCGGGAAATATTTTAACATTCGGATATTTTTTATTTTCTAACACTTCCTGTTCTGAAATGCCACACTGAATACGAGGATAAACATAAATAGAAAATTGGTTTATAATTTCCTCGTAGTTTTTCCATTTATGCAGTGTTTTTAAATTGTCTTCGCCCATTATTAATACAAACTCTTTAACCGGGTATTTTTCTTTTAGATGTAATAATGTATTAATGGTGAAAGAAGGCTGTGTTAGCTTAAATTCAATATCACTTACTTTTAATTTCGGGTTATCTTCTGTGGCTAATTTGGTAAGCATTAGCCGATGATGATCTTTGAGCAATGTTTCCTTTTGTTTGAGCGGATTATGAGGTGTAACGACCAGCCAAACTTTATTTAAATCGGTGTAGTTAGCCATGTAATTGGCTATTACCAAATGCCCTGTGTGTATTGGGTTAAATGTGCCAAAAAACAGCCCGATTTTCATTCGTTTAAAAATTTATCAATAATAGCAAGAGTTTCCTCGCATGCCACTTCTAATTGATTATTCATAATAACATGAGTAAAAAGAGGAGCGTATGCCAGTTCTTTTTCGGCTTTGACAATGCGACTTTCTATTTTTTCGGAGGTTTCTGTGCCTCGTTTTTGCAAGCGTTGTTTCAGCACTTCCAACGAGGGGGGGTGAATAAACAGAGCGATGGCTTTTTCTCCAAAATATTTTTTTAGATTCAACCCGCCTTCTACATCTACATCAAATACTACGTGATGACCGTTGTTCCAGCATCTTTCAATTTCTTTTTTCAGTGTTCCGTAATAGGTTCCTTCGTACACCTCTTCCCATTCCACAAATTTATTTTCGGAAATATTTTTTTTAAATTCTTCAACCGTTATAAAATAATAATCTTTTCCGTGCTGCTCGTTTTCTCGCTTTTGGCGGGTTGTAGCCGATACTGAAAATTGTAAATTTTTATTCTGTTTAAGCAGATAGTGTACAATGGTTGTTTTTCCTGCTCCGGAGGGGGCACATATTATAATACATTTAGGCATGCTAAAGAATATTTAACACTTGTTCTTTTATTTTCTCTAATTCGTCTTTCATTTGTACTACCACTTTTTGCATACCTGTATGGTTTGCTTTAGAGCCCATGGTATTTATTTCTCGGCCCATTTCTTGAGCAATGAAACCTAATTTCCGGCCATGTTCTTCTTCGGTAGAAATGGTTTCAAGGAAATAGACTAAATGATTTTGCAACCGCACTTTTTCTTCGTTAATATCTATTTTTTCCAGATAGTAAATCAGTTCTTGTTCAAACCTGGCCTTATCAAAACTGCTATCGTTTAGTAAATCAGATAAAGATTGCTTAAGACGTTCTATGATAGCGGATTTTCTTTCCGACTCAAAGGTTTCAATTTCTTTCAGGCAATTCTCTATGGCTTTTATTCTTTGCTTTAAATCGTTTTTGGTACTCTGCCCTTCTTGTTTTCTAAAAACACATACTTCGTTCACAGCCTTGTTGATAATCTGCTGCAAAAGAATCCATTCTTCATCACAGAGTGTTTCTTCCGAAGTTTTAAAGATATCGGGCATTTTAAAGGTTTGTGAAAACACATCGGAAGAATCGGCATGGAGTTCTTCGGCCAGTTTTTTCAGTTCTGCATAATGCTGTTTAAATATTTCTTTGTTTATCCCTTTTATCTCTTCTTGTACGCTACTTTCTGAATAAACAGAAAAATCGGTTTTCCCTCTTATTATTTTGGCAGCTATTAGTTGGCGGATCGTATTTTCCTTTTCGCGGTACAAAGAGGGTAAACGCAAACTTAAATCGAGTTGTTTGCTGTTAAGACAACGTATTTCTACCGTAATTTTTTTATTTTGAAATATTTCGGTGGCTTTGCCAAAACCCGTCATTGAATAAACCATGCACAATTATTTTGGCAAACTTACAGTAAAAATAAAAAACGATGCGGCTTGTTAATTTTAAGCAGCCTTGTTTACTTATTTATTTCTTGCAAAATTTCTTGCCAGTAAGTGGTATCGTACATCCAGGAAGTGCCGCTAAAAATAATAATGGCTAAGTATACCACAAAAATAAGGGCCGAAAGAATAACCCCAATAATTGCACAAATTCTGCCACCCTTTAAATTATTAAAAGAACCTTGGGAATAAGCAGATGGATTTTCAGAATATTTTTTTAGTCCCTGAGAAGCCAGCACTATAGCAATGATACCTAATGCCAATCCTAAAAAGCCGTAGCAACAGCAAAAAAATACAATAGATAAAATTCCTAATACTAATACGGCCGTAGAGTTTGGCACAGCCGGTAATTGAAAAAAAGGTGGTTGATGCGGGTTTGGGTGTTGTGAGCTTGGTTCCATTTTATTTTTGATAAAAAAGCCCTTCCAAAAAAAAGGAAGGGCTTTTATTATAATTCTTTTTTTTAATTATGCTTTAGGTGCAGCAGCAGGACCAACATACTGTGCATCGCCAAAAGCTAAAATAGGCCAGAAAATAATGCCTAATAAAATAAGACCTGCGGCAAATCCTCCGCCTTTTCCGAAAGATTTAGCTACGTCTATCATTACCATAATCATAATGATAAAACTTACGATGGGGATAAGAAAAAGAATAATCCACCAAGTTGGGCGACCTACAATTTGTAAAAGCACGATAATGTTGTAGATAGGCACAATGGCTGCCCAGCCCGGTTTACCTGCTTTTGTAAATACTTTCCACATTGATGCAATCATTAATACAATAATTGCTAAATAAATAATCATTACTGCTGCCATAATTTTTTAGTTTTAGTTTAACTTAGATTGGTTTATTTTCCAAAACTGCAATAATTCTTTTCAATTACCAAATTCATCGAAAAATAATTATTAACAATAGTTAAAAACTATTATTTTATCGAAACCCGCTGTGCATTTGAAAGAAAATTTGTCAATTCTAGTGTTCCACAGCATTGCGGAATGTATCGAGAATACAAATTCTCAATAAAAAAAGTGTGTTCTCGATATTTTTCTTTCAGAAAAACTCGAACTGACACCTTTTTTTATTAAAAATTCTTCTAAAATGCACAAGGGGTTTATCGAATTAATAAATGGCAAAGAGAATGTTAAAATCTTTCCAAGCCCGAAAAGAAAAAACTTCCTTCTATTTGGGCATTTTCATCGCTATCGGAGCCATGTACTGCATTTTTGCCTTTGCTTTCGGCATATTTTTTACGAATGGTATTTTCGGCTGCTTCGGCAGGGTCGGTAGCTCCAATAAGGGTTCTGAAATCAGCTACGGCATTATTTTTTTCAAGTATGGCTGCTACAATGGGCCCACTGCTCATAAATTCTACCAACTCGGTATAAAAAGGGCGTTCCTTGTGTACTTCGTAAAACGTTCCGGCTTGCTCCCTACTAAGTTGTGTGTATTTTAGGGCAATAATTTTAAACCCGGCATTGTTTATCATAGCCAAAATATTGCCTATGTTGTTTTTTGCCACGGCATCGGGCTTAATCATGGTAAATGTTCTGTTTCCTAACATGCTCTTACTTTTTATAAATTTGGCGGCAAACTTAAGGAAAGTTGATGGAAGAAAGGCTAAATTTTGAAAAGCGAAATTTTGAAAAGTCGGAAATAAAATCAATAGTCTTTTCCTTCTGTTATTTTTCTTTTTGTACGCAATGTACTATCATTGTACCTGTCTATTTTGGTCTGTAATTCTTGTGCTGGTTGCCATTTAGAATAAATATATCTATTTAAAAAATGTATTAGATTCCAGTATTTAAAGTTGCTGATAGTAGTGCCACTGCGATATAATTCCATTCGGTCGCCCATCTCATCTACTTCTACTTTTAATAAGGAATCACCCTCTTTAACAATATCAATATAAAGAAAGTAACGAAGATTGTCGCTTCCTCTTAAAAGGCATAAAGCCGGCTCGTTAGGGTTTGTATTATTACCACAAACAACATACTCTCTAACTCTGCGGGTGTAATAGGTGGTATAACAAACGCTGTTATATGTATCGTAATTATAACTAAATCCTTTTCTGTTTTCAAAATACTTTTGTATGCCTTCTTTCAGTTGCTGCACGGAGCAGTTAAAAACAGTATTGCTATAATATGCTTCCTTTTCTTTTTTTATTTGGTGAATTATTTTTTTTCTGCTTTCTTTTTTTAAGGGCTCTTGTGCATGGGCAATGCCAAACAAAAAAATGAAGCATGGCAGAATAATCGTACTTGCTTTTATGAATCTTTTTAAATTGTAGATTTGGCGGTACTGCATTGGCTTAAGTATTTAGAAAAACATTAATAATATCGTTCGTCTATTTTATTTTTTACCCTCTTTTTTAAGGAATTGTATTGCTCTATTTTTACTCGCAACTCAGGCTCAGGCTGCCATTGTTGGGGTGAAACCATCGTTGCAATTCGTAGGCATGATCTGAACCCACACATTTGTGTACACATAGTTTATTAAAAGTACCGCAGCCATCGCATTTTAAGGGGTCATCAAATGACATATTTGTATTGCCCTGCAAAGCTAACAACTGGTTGTTGTTGCCATATAATTTAACGGTATATTGGTATTGACCTGGAACTAGAAAATAGGTGGAGTCAAAATGATGGTATGTAGTATTCCGTTTTACAATTGTTTCTTCGAGTTTGTAATCAAGGGTATCTACTCCTGTATTTTTATAAATTTCAATTTCCCATCTCGCCATATTTTCGTACTGCGGATAGTTAATTACTAAATAACCCTGTGATTTTGCCGGTTCAAGCATTACTACATTGGTCTCGTTTACTTGCCCATTAGAACGAATGGGTAAGACTAATAGATAGATAGATAGATAGATAGACTATTCAACCATCTGAACGCCATCTTTTTTAAGTTTTTTGTTTCCATGGTTTTTGGTTCTAAAAGTTTATGAGGCTAATTTATAAAATTAAATTTAAACCTCCAAGAGAAATGTTTAGCATTATAAACACAAATCATAAAAAAACGAAATGGGGTTCTTTCTTACCTTTGGTGCATGAAAAAAATTACCGAATCGGATTCGAAATACAAGCATCTGGAAAAAATGAGTGTTTTGGAACTTCTGAAGAATATAAACAAAGAAGATAAGAAGGTGGCTACGGCAGTAGAAAAGTGTATTCCTAAAATAGAAAAACTAATTCCTGAAATTTTAAAACGCATAAAAAAAGGCGGAAGGTTATTTTATATGGGTGCGGGTACCAGCGGAAGATTAGGCATTGTAGATGCTTCGGAATGCCCGCCTACTTTTGGTGTGCCACAAGGTTTAGTAATTGGCTTAATAGCCGGTGGAGATGCCGCCATACGCAAGGCGGTGGAGTTTGCTGAAGACAGCACCACTCAAGGTTGGAAAGATTTACAAAAATATAAAATTACCGGTAACGATACCGTAATTGGCATTGCTGCTTCAGGAACTACACCCTATGTAATTGGTGCTTTGAAAGAATGTAATAAAAGAAAAATACTTACGGCCTGCATTACCTGTAACACAGGCAGTCCATTGGCTGAGGTTAGCCAATATCCTATCGAAGTAGTGGTTGGCCCTGAATTTGTTACCGGCAGCACCCGCATGAAATCTGGCACTGCCCAAAAACTTATTCTGAATATGATTAGCACATCGCTAATGATAAAATTGGGCAGAGTAAAGGGAAATAAGATGGTAGATATGCAGCTAAGCAATAATAAACTGGTAGATAGGGGCTGCAAAATGCTTATGAAAGAACTGAATATCCCTTATACCAAAGCAGAAAAACTACTGCTAAAATATGGTAGTGTTAGAAAGGTAATGGAAACTAACAATCCATAAAAAATATTGAATATTAAAACAAACGAATTGATTAACCATTTACCTTTGTGGTGTGAAAAAAAACTTTAATGTTTTAGGGATAGCATTGGCAGTTGTTGTTTATTGTTTTACGATAAGCACGTTATACAACAGAGAATCTAATACTTCTAACGAGCCCACGTTAGAAAATAACAAAACTGTTGCTTTTTTTTCTGGCAATTTTAATCCTGTTACATCACAGTCAGAAGGAGCTATTCAAACCAACTGCCCCCCACTTCCAATCATTAAAAACCCTTTTAACGAATTTTCTCTCCTTTTAAAGTCAACCGATGAGATTATTGTAAATGCATTTTCGCAATACTCTTTTTTTTCAAGAAACTTTCTTTATCGATTTAGGAAGGTTGACATTATTTTTCCTTTCCATTATTTCTGGTAATCCATTTTAAATAAGCCATTGCAAACATCTTCCCGTATTGCAATTGCCGTTTCTTAGAACTTTAAATGTTCTAAAGAATTTTTATTTATTACAGTTTAACTAAAAAAACTTAAAATGGATACAGGAATCATTATAGTAGGAATTATATTAATTGTATTAAGTATTCTGCCATTTGTATTAGCACAAAGAAACAGAAGAAAACGAGAAAGAAAACTTTTTCAATCTCTTTCAAACATTGCTACTAAACAAAATTGTAAAATAACTCAATACGAATGTTCTGATGATTATATTATAGGAATAGACGAAACCTCAAATTTTCTTCTCTTTTTCAAGCAGATTAAGGACACAGAATTTAGTCAATTTCTTAATCTTTCTGAAATTCAAAGTTGTAAAACAATCAACATTAGCAGAACAAACGGCAGCATAAAAAAAATTGATAGGCTTGAATTGCATTTTCTATCTAAAACAAAAAAAAATCCAGACACTATACTAGAACTATATAGTTCAGATAACAGAATGCAGTTGGGTGACGACTTACTACTAGTTGAACGATGGGAAAAAAAAATAAACGAATTACTAAAACATAACAATCAACGAATAAATCAAACGGTTTAATATTTAAAATTATGGATACCCTTATTATTATCGCTTTTGTTATAGGCTACTTTTTTATTACCATTGAAAACAAAATTCATGTAAATAAAGCAGCTATAGCCATACTTACAGGAGTAATTTGTTGGACAATTTATGTTATACAAACATCAACCGGTTCAGAAATTGTAATTTCTCAACTAGTTGAACATGTAGGAAGCATCTCGCAAATTATATTTTTCTTAATAGGAGCAATGACCATTGTAGAACTAATCGATTCATACCATGGATTTGATGTGATTACTAAATTTTTAACAACCAATAAAACAGTAGTATTACTTTGGGTAATCTGTTTTATTACATTTTTTCTTTCTGCATTACTAGATAACCTTACTACAACAATAGTAATGATTACAATTATTCGTAAATTATTGAAAAATAAAAAAGATCTATTGTTGTTTGTTGGAATAATTGTAATTTCAGCAAATGCAGGAGGGGCATGGACACCCATTGGAGATGTAACCACTACCATGTTGTGGATTGGAGGTCAAATTTCTACCGCAAACATTATGTTAAAATTATTTCTTCCATCACTTATAAGTATGGTGGTGCCTTTAGCATTAATCTCATTTAAAATAAAAGGAGAGTTAGAAAAACCAAACAAAATAGAATCTAAATCAAAGGTTTCTTCTTCTGAAAAAAAGGTTGTTTTTATTTTAGGGATGTCGGCATTAATTTTTGCTCCTATTTTTAAAACAATAACTCATTTGCCACCCTTTTTGGGAATTCTTGCAGGTTTAGCCGTATTGTGGGTGGTTACGGAACTTTTGCACAAAAATAAAGAAGAAGAAAATAAAATTTCTGTTTCGCATGCTTTACAAAAAATTGATACTCCTAGCATATTATTCTTTCTAGGTATTTTAGTTGCGGTTGCATCTCTAGAATCTACCGGGCTGCTTACAAGTCTTGCTGCAGCTATGAATGATGCAGTAGGAAACATAAAAATAATTTCCATTTCTTTAGGTCTTCTTTCTGCTATAATAGACAATGTACCCTTGGTTGCCGCAGCAATGGGCATGTACGATATGCAAACCTATCCTATGGATCATTATTTTTGGGAACTCATTGCTTATTGTGCAGGAACAGGTGGCAGTATTTTAATAATCGGTTCTGCTGCCGGTGTTGCTGCAATGGGATTGGTAAAAATTGATTTTTTTTGGTACATAAAAAACATAAGTTTATGGGCTCTAATAGGATATTTTGCTGGAGCGTTTTTTTATTTGTTTACACTTGGATTTTAAACTTTTCCACCACCACCCTCTTGCAAAGTAGAGCGGGTGGCGGCTATGGAATAGGCCGCATAAAGTAACCTCCTAATTCTTCTGCTATATTTCACTCAGTTTTTTATAAGAGACCAACATACTTTGAAAGATTTTAAATAAATAAAACTATAACCCCTTGTGCGTTTAGGTGTAATTTTCAATAAAAAAGTGTCAGTTCGAGTTTTTTCGCAAAAAAAGTATCGAGAACACACTTTTTTTTCCAAATGCACAACGGGTAACTATAAAATAATAAAGACTGTAAATCCGCAAGGAAACAGTTAAAAAATCCGACAGATAATTTCAGAACCATATGGAGAAAAATAAAAATGGGGTCAGTTTCTGTTTTCAAATTATCTTTGCAGCACTATGCCCAAAAATAAAGCAGTATTCAGCGATTATCTTTCTCTGGTAAAATTCAGTCATACTCTTTTTGCTCTACCTTTTGCATTCATTGGTTTTTTTTTAGCTATAAAAACAACCTCTTCTTCTTTCGATGTAAAACTACTTTTGTTGGTAATCGCTTGCATGGTGTTTGCTCGCTCGGCAGCCATGGCATTCAACCGGTATTTAGATCGCAACATTGATGCCTCTAACCCAAGAACGGCAAACGTAAGAGAAATTCCAAGAGGTGTAATTTCTGCCAACAATGCGTTGTGGTTTGTAATAATAAATGTGTTTTTATTTATTACTTCATCTTGGTTTATAAATACAATGTGTTTTTATTTATCTCCCCTAGCATTACTGGTTATTTTAGGCTACAGCTATACCAAACGATTTACACCACTTTGCCACTTTGTATTGGGCGTAGGGTTGGCATTAGCTCCTATTGGAGCCTACCTTGCCATTACTGCCCAGTTTCATTTCCTTCCGGTTCTTTTTTCGTTTTTAGTTTTATGTTGGGTAAGTGGCTTCGATATTATTTATGCCTTGCAAGACGAAGAATTTGACAGAGAACAAAAACTCTATTCCATTCCCGTTCTGTTGGGAAAAAAGAAAGCACTTCGTTTATCAGTGGGTCTACACTTTTTAACTGCTATAGGTATTATATTGGCCGGAATATTAGGGCATTTTGGTGCTCTTTATTACATTGGTGCTACGTTGTTTATTACCCTCTTATTTTACCAGCACACACTCGTTAAACCCAATGATTTAAGCAAAGTAAATCTTGCTTTTTTTACATCAAACGGAATAGCGAGTGTGGTGTATTCAATTTTTGTTACTTTAGACCTTTACTTAAACTAATTGTATGAATAAACAACACCCTTTTAAAGGTCCGCATGTTCTCATTATTATTGTTGCGGCATTAGGCTACTTTGTAGACATCTACGATTTAGTGTTGTTTAATGTAGTAAAAAAAGAAAGCTTGCTCCAATTACTTCCCCAAGCAAGTGCCGACACCATAAAAAATACAGGAATCTTTTTATTTAATATGCAAATGACAGGTATGCTGATAGGTGGAATTTTATGGGGCATTTGGGGCGATAAAAAAGGAAGGCTTTCCGTATTATTTGGTTCCATTATGTTGTATTCTGCGGCTAATTTAGCTAATGCCTTTGTTACGGATATTCCTTTATATGCCGTAATACGAGTAATAGCAGGCATAGGCTTAGCCGGTGAATTAGGAGCAGGAATTACTTTGGTAGCCGAAACCATGAGCAAAGAAAACAGAGGCTATGGCACCATGATTATTGTAACCTTTGGAGCTTTAGGTGCCGTAGTAGCTGCTCTAGTAGGAGCCGAAGGCGAAGTAATCGGAATTTTTCTAAAAAGTATTACAGGCACTCATTTTGCCAACTGGCAGGTAGCCTATATTATTGGCGGAACCTTAGGCCTACTATTGCTCTTCTTACGCATTGGAACCATAGAATCGGGTATGTTTAAAAACATAAAAAAATCGGAAGTGAGCAAAGGCGACATTCGCATTTTATTTAACAACAAAGAACGCTTTTTTAAATATTTAAACTGCATTTTAATAGGCGTACCCATTTGGTACATCATAGGTTTGCTGGTGGCCAACTCTCAAGAAATTTTTGCCGTAGAATTAAATATTAAGGGTGAAGTAATAAACGGAACTGCTTTAATGTACGCCTATCTAGGTTTGTCCTTTGGCGATTTAATTAGCGGCATACTCAGTCAATGGTTTAGAAGCAGAAAAAAAATTGTTTATCTCTATTTATGCTTTTCGCTTCTGTTAATCATTTTCTTTCTGTTTGGCCTAAACGGAGGAAGTTCCGGTGAATATTATTTTACTTGCTTCTTACTGGGAACATCAGCAGGCTATTGGGCTATTTTTGTAACCATTGCTTCGGAACAATTTGGCACAAACATACGCTCTACGGTTACCAATACGGTACCCAATTTTGTAAGAGGTTCTGTTCCCCTTATTACCATATCGTTTGGATTGCTCTTAAGCACAGCCGGAGGAAATATTGGAAGCGCTTTTCTAGTAGGTTGCATAGTAATAATTGTTGCATTTTTATCGGCCTCCAAACTAAAGGAAACTTTTGCGAAAGACCTAAACTATATAGAAACCATGTAATTTTTTTCGTAATTTTATGCAAAATTGCCTATGAATAAACTTCTACTCCTTTTTATAATTCTCCCACTTTCTATTTTTTCGCAACAGCAAAACACCCTGTATAAAGCAGAGTATTTTCAGTTCAAAAAAGCGGCCACTTTTTCGGTGCAAAATATAGAAGAGGACTGGAATGCTACTATTCAACACCTTGAACTACCTAAGCCCGGAACTCCAAGAGGTAATTTGCAAATTCTAAAAAAACAACAAAGAGAAAATTTTCCGATAAAAAATACAACTTCTGCAAACCGTATTCATTCCGCAGACAGTCCTACACTGGGGGCAAACTTTGAGGGAAATACTTATAATAACAGCGTTCCAAATGATAATGACATCGCTGTTTCTAATGACGGGTATTTGGTCTCGGTTAAAAACACCAATGTATGGGCTTATAACTTAAATACCAATAGCCTTATTTTCCAAAAAACTCTTGCCAATTTTACTCAACCTCTTAGTTTAGGAGGTACGCAATACGACCCAAAGGTGGTTTACGACCCCGAAAATAACCGGTTTATAGTGGTTATTTTAAGAGGCTATACCTACCAGAGTTCGTGGATTATTGTGGCATTCTCATCTACCAGCAACCCGGCCGACCCCTGGCATTTTTATAAACTGAAAGGAAATCCCTTAAACAACAACACATGGAGCGATTATCCCGTAATTGGCATCAATCAAAACGAATTATTTATTGGCATCAATACATTTTACAACGGCTCTCAAAATAATTCTGGCTTTAAAGAATCTTGCCTGTGGCAAATAGATAAAACAGCCGGATTTTCTGGCGATACCACTCTTAGCACAAAATACTACCATGATATTTTAAAACCTACTAACGATTCCATTTTTAACATTACCCCCATTAAAGGTGGCTCAACATCGTACGGCCCCAATATGTACTGCCTTTCTAACAAAAACCTAAAATTGGAAAATGATACCTTTTACCTTTTAGAAATTACAGGAAAAGTAAACGATGCGAATACCGAAATGAAAATTACCACCCTCAAAACAGATAAAAAATATTTTTTACCCGTGAGTGCCATTCAAGCCAATGGGCACACTTTTGATACCAACGACTCTCGTATATTAGGCGGTCTTTACGAAGACGGAAGAATTCAGTTTGTGCAAAGCACTACCGATACCTCTAACGGAAGATCGGCCATTTATCACGGATTTATAAATACCACCTTAAATCCAATTTCATGTACAGGAAACATTATTTCTGAAAATGGCTTGGATTACGGCTATCCGAATATTTCTTATACCGGCAAAAAACTTTGTGATAACGAAGCCCTTATTACTTTTAACCATACCGATAGCACCGTATTTTCTGGAGCCTCGGCTATTTTCTTTTCAAACGAGTTGGAATATTCCAACCGTCTTACCATTAAAACTGGCGATAATTATGTAAACGTACTAAGCGGTGTGTACGAACGTTGGGGCGATTACTCCGGCTCTCAACGAATTTACAATCACCCCGGCAAAGTTTTTATGGCCGGTTCTTTCGGTAAAACAAATAATACCAACGGCACTTGGCTTGCCGAAATATTGAGTCCTAGCACCTCTGCGAGTAACCCGGATTCTTTGTTTGCCTACACCTCTACTCCTACTTCCAGCTATGGTGCATGCGATGGAATGATTTCAAATTTAGTTCCCCTATTTGGTTACCAACCTTATACCTATTTGTGGGATTTTAATTCTTCCACATCAACTACTATTGAAAATTTATGCACCGGAAATTATACGGTTTCGGCATGGGACAAATACAATTGTAAAAAATCCGACACTCTTTTTGTTGGACAAGGAAATCCTGTAAACTCGGTTTTTCCAAATCCGGTATTGAACGAATTTTCTGTATTTTTTGAAATGCCCGCTACCGATAATGTTAGTGTAAAACTATACGACCGAACCGGAAAACTGGTAAAAACTCTTTACGAAGGAACAGCCAAAAAAGGCAGAAACTTATTTTCCTTCTCTACCCACAATGTAAGCAGTGGCACCTATATTCTGCGAATAGATAATAACCAGACTAATTTGCTGAAAGAAAAAATGGTAAAACAATAATGACGGAAAGTAATACCGAAACAAAGGGAAAAGTTAGAAAATGGCTTAAACGCTTTGGTTGGGCTGGTTTTTTATTTTTCTTTATTAAAGGATTGGTTTGGTTAGCTGTATTTTGGGGCTTAGGGAATTTAATTAATTGCTAACCCCATTACCATTTACTCAGCAACATTTCGTTGCTTTCATTTTGCCCTTTATACTCTCCTTCTACTACCACTTTTAATTCTCTGTCGTTTAAAAAAAAGTACTTTATTCGTTGCGGAAAATCGTGCAATTTATTTTCAAAAACTAAGTGTTGAGAATCGTTTTCTACCAAAAGAAATTTTACGGGTTTGTTGTCGTTTTCGTTTTTTACTGTGGCCACATAAAATATTTCATTCTTTATTTTTTCAATTTTTAATTCTTCCGAAACAGTGGTATCAACACCATCGGTAAGCAAAAATCCTTTTCCTATTAAATTCCCTTCTGCCAATACATCCCACTCTTCAAAAAAGCGTGAATTCTCATTTTCTTCTGAAGCCCACTTTCCGCCCAGTTTTTTCACATATTGCATCTCGTCAGTTTCAGTACATGAACAGGTAAAGGCAAATACAGCACAGGTTACAAACAGCTTTTTCATGGAGTTGGTATTTGATTTATAAAACGTAAAAAGCCCTCGTTTAGTACGAGGGCTTTAAATAAATAGTAGGGTAACCGATGGGACTTGAACCCACGACCCCTAGAACCACAATCTAGTGCTCTAACCAGCTGAGCTACGGCTACCATTTAAGGCTGCAAATATACATTTTTTTTAAAATGCAATAATGCGCTCTAAATTCTGCCATATCATACTGTAAATGAATGTACCTTTGTGTGATGAATAAAAATGAAAAAATAGAACTGAATGTTCAGGGTATGAGTTGTACCAACTGTGCGTTGAGTGTAAAAAAAACATTGGAAAAACAAGGGGCAGAAAATATTTCGGTTGACTTTTCCAGTGGTGAAACTATTTTTTTTAAACCTCCGCAACAAACTTTATCTCTTTATATAAAAAGCATCGAAGATGCCGGATATAAAGTAGTTAATACTCAATCTGAAAAAAACTTTTTTACACCGGAACGCAAATTTTTGTTTTGTTTCATCTTTACTCTTCCTTTGCTCTTACACATGTTCATTCATTGGCACATTCTTCATCATCCGTTGGTACAATTTGCTCTTACATTACCTGTAATGCTGGTTGGTTTTCCGCACTTTGCCAAAAGTGCATGGAACTCCCTAAAAAACGGAATTCCCAATATGGATGTTCTGATTAGTATAGGCTCCTCATCGGCATTCATTTACAGTATAGCGGGCTACATATTATACCGCCATTCGCCCGAAGTAAGCAATTATCTTTTTTTCGAAACAGCTGCATCTATTATTACGCTTGTATTACTAGGTAATTTAATGGAGCACCGTTCGGTTCGTAAAACCACTAGTGCCATTAAAGAACTAACCGCTTTACAAAAAGTAAAAGCAAAAAAAATACAAACGCTCAACCACACAGAAACCATTTTAGAAATTGAAGCTGAGAGTATTTGTATTGGCGATGTATTGCTTGTTAATTCAGGCGATAAAATTCCGGTTGACGGAAAAATAATTTGGGGCGAAGCTTATATAAACGAGGCTATGCTTACCGGGGAAAGTATTCCGAATAGAAAAGGAATAAATGCAAATGTTATAGGTGGAACCATAGTAGATAACGGAAGTATAAAAATAAAAGCAGAAAAAATTGGGAGCGATACCACGCTTTCAAAAATTATTTCGCTTGTAAAATCGGCACAACAAAATCAGCCTAATATTCAAAAATTGGGCGATAAGGTAAGTGCCGTTTTTGTACCCATTGTTATTCTAATTTCTTTTTTAACTTTTATTCTTTCGGTTGTTTTTTTCTCCGTAAGCATTCAACAGGCATTAATGAGTGCCATAGCCGTTTTGGTTATTTCTTGCCCTTGTGCTATGGGGCTTGCTACTCCCACGGCTGTAATGGTAGGCGTAGGGCGACTGGCAAAAGAAGGAATATTAATTAAAGGAGGAGATACCATTGAAACACTGGCCAAAGCCCAATATTTTGTTTTTGATAAAACAGGAACCATTACTACCGGAAAGTTTAAAATAAATACCATTAAAACATACGAAGGCATTTCGGAAAACGATGTAAGGAATATTCTATACTCTGCCGAAAAACATTCCTCTCACCCCATAGCCAAATCAATCGTAGAAGAGTTAATAGAAACAGCCGTACAACTTCCTTTGCAGAAAATAATTGAAATAAAAGGCAAGGGTTTATCCTTTTCCGATAGCAAAAACAACAATTACCTGCTAGGGTCTTCTTCTTTATCAGGAATAAATCAAAACGAAAAAAATAAAATTCTTCTTTTTAAAAACCATGTTCTTATTTCAGAAATATACATTACCGATGAATTAAAAAAGGAGGTAAAAGAAACTATTTCCGCCCTGATAAAAAAAGGCATTACGCCTATTTTACTAAGTGGCGACACCGAAAGCAAGTGCAAAGAAGTAGCTGCTCTATCCGGAATAGAAAAAGTGTACTATGAAAAATCGCCCGAAGAAAAATTGCAAATCATCGAATCGTATTCTCAAAAAGGCATTACAGTAATGGTAGGCGATGGCATTAACGATGCCCCTGCCCTTTCTAAAGCACACATTGGTATTTCATTAAGCAACGCCACCGAGGTTGCTATACAAAGTGCCAACATTATTTTACTCTCAAATCAAAGTTTATATCCTGTTTACGAAACTTTTACGGTAAGCCAAAAAACATTGCAAACCATTAAACAAAATTTATTTTGGGCTTTTTTTTATAACACGTTGGCTATTCCTGTAGCGGCTGCCGGTTTTTTAAGCCCTATTGTTGCAGCCCTTTCCATGGCTTTTTCCGATGTAATTGTAGTAGGAAATTCTTTGTGGTTAAAAATAAAAAAAACGAACTAGCCCAAATGTTACCTACTTCTACCAAGCTATAAAATGATTTCATTCCTGCAAAATAGTATTTTAGCCCAATGAATTCCGAAATAAAAGTACTCTTTATTTCATCGTGGTATCCGTGCAGGGTTACACCCACTAACGGAAATTTTATTCAACGTCATGCCGAAACTGTGGCCCGTTACTGCAACACAGCTTCATTATTTGTTATTTCAGATTCGAATGTTAAAAGTGGGTACGAAATAACTGAAGAAACCATTAACGGAGTGTACACTGTAATTGTGTACTATCCAAAAACAAAGAACACTTTATTCTCATTTTTAAAAAAATATTTTAATTACAAAAAAGCCATTCTTTTCGGATATAAAAAAATAGAAGCCCAATTTGGAAAACCTGATGTATTGCACGGAAACATAATTTTACCGGCAGGACTTATGGTTCGAAGACTTTCCGAAAAACTTAATATTCCCTATATTTTAACCGAACACTGGACCGGCTTTTTAAAAAACCGACAAGACCAGCTTCCTTGGATTCAAAAACAGTTGGCAAAATATGCTATCGCCAAAGCAACATTTATTTGTCCTGTATCTTTTAACCTGAAACAATGCATGCAGAAATTAGGCTTACAGGGTAATTATAAGGTAATAGCAAACGTTGTTGACGAATCTCTATTTGTTCCGCCAAAAGAAAAAAAACAAAATGAAAAGACTCACTTCCTACACGTATCGAATTTAAACGATGAACATAAAAATGTATCCGGAATAATAAGAGCCATTCAATCACTTTCAAAAATTACCACACATTTTCATTTTACCATTATGGGCGATGGCAACCCTGCTCCTTATCAGAAAATAGCCGATGATATGCACATACACCCCTCTTTACTCCATATTGAAGGAGAAAAAACATTACAAGAAATTGCGTATTCTATGCAAAAAGCCGATGTTTTTGTATTATTCAGCCACTACGAAAATTTACCCTGTGTAATAAGCGAAGCCCACATGGTGGGTATTCCTGTTATTGCAACTAATGTTGGAGGTATTCCGGAAATGATAAACGAAGAAAATGGAATACTGGTAGAACCAGGAAACGAAACCCAACTAACTGAAGCCTTGCTTAGCTTTACCAGAATAAATAAAAAAAACTCTTCGGAAATCATTAGATTCAATGCCCTTAAAAAATATGGAATACAACAAATAGGAAAAGAATATTTTATGATTTATCAGAAATGCAAACAATAATCTGAAAAAGCCTTATTTTACTTACCTTTTGAACCAATTTAAAAACTATTGGAAGTAATACCATAATTAATTAACTTTGAGCCATTGAAAAAATAATCATATTATAAACTAAAAAAAAACATCATGAAAAAACTGTTACTTAGTGTCGCTTCTGTTGCGGCCATCACAGGATTGGTGGCCCAAACACAGCCTACCTCACCTGTAAAAGTGTACCAGCCTGCTTTATCAAACGTAAGTGCTATAAAGCCTACTTACAAACATACAGGTATGGAATTACAACAACAGCTGGTTCAAAAACCAAACAAAACGGTAGTTGCCCAAGGCAATAAAGCCTTAAACGAAGATGTAATTGGCACTACCACTTACGACCTTCAATCGAATGCTGCTATTGCTCCAAGAACGATAAACCAAGGTTCGGGTAATGTTGGTGCAACTTGGACATTTAGCCAAAGCGGAGATTTAGCGGCTGCCGACCGTGGAACAGGCTACAATCGTGGCGTTGCAGGCGTTTGGAATGCAAATCCCAGTGTTAGAGAAGAAGCGGCAACACGTACAGGCTGGTCAAATCTTATGCGACTTGCAAACGGAAGAGAATGTGTAATTAGCCACAAAGGTGCAGATGGCCTTTGGTTAATGCATAGAACCCCTGCAGGTTCGGGAGCATGGACTGAAGTTGCCGTGCCAAACCCTCCGGGACAAGGTATTTTATGGCCAAGAGCAGTTTCCGGTGGTTCTAATGGAAACACTATACACTTAATAGCAATTACAACTCCAACGCCCGCACCCCTGAATGGGACTATTTACAACGGGTTCGATGGAGCACTCCTTTATTACCGCTCTACAGACGGTGGAAATACCTGGGATATCAATGCAGTTACTCCTACCCCGGTTACCCCTGCCGAATTTTACGGTTTTGGTGGAGACTCCTACGCCATAGATTCTAAAGGTGATGTAGTAACCATTGCCGTTTTTAGCGATTTTGAAAATTCTTTTATTTTAAAATCTACCGATAATGGTTCTAATTGGACTAAAACAAATTTCATTACCACCGGTTTTATGGCTTATAATCCACAAGCGGCAAACGCTATTTCCGATGTAAACAATGATTTGCAAGCAGATACCATTGCTACTACCGATAATTACGGTGCCGTTTTAATAGATAACAGCAATCAGGTACATGTTTGGTACGGAAGAATGAGAATTTTAGATGATGACCCTGCAGTAGATGCTAATACAAGTTATTTCCCCGGAACAAACGGATTAGACTACTGGAACGAATCGATGAATGTAAACTCAGCTGTAACTATTACCGGAGCATTAGACATTGACAACAGTGGAGGTATTGACATTTTAAACAATGACGTTGCCAGCATTGCAAAATACTTTGCCTCACTTTCCAGTATGCCAAGCGTAGGCATTGGTTCTAACGGAGCCATCTTTGTTACTTACTCGGCTTTTATGGAAAATAAAGACAATGGTAGCCAGCATTATCGCCATATTTACACCATCTACTCAAACGATAATGGAAATAATTGGTCGGACCCTATTGATTTGAACTACGGAAACGATTTCGAAGAATGTGTTTTCGGTTCCTTAGCCAGAAACGTAGATACTAAAATACATGTGGTTTACCAAAGAGATACCGAGCCCGGCTTAGCCGTTAGAGGCGATGAAGATGCTTTTGGTTCTAACGACATTGTTTATATGCGTGCAGATACTGCCGGAATTTCTTCTGTAGGTGTTACCGAAGTAAGTAAAAACGAAAGCAAAATAAGCGTTTACCCAAACCCTGCCAACGATTACATTCAAGTAGGTTTTGAATCTACTACCTCAGGAAACATAGAACTTTCTGTTTCCAATATACTTGGCGAAAATGTAGCTGTGTTTACAAACACCTTGCACAATACAGGATACAATAATATAAGCATGGATATTTCCGCTTTACAAAGCGGAATTTATTTCCTTAACATAAACGAAAACGGAAAAGTAAAAACACAAAAATTTGTGAAACAATAATCAACTTTTAAAAAAGAAAAAAAGCCCCGAAGATTTCGGGGCTTTTTTTTGCAAAAACACTTAACATTTTTTAACAACAAACCTGCAATAATTAAGACCGACAAAAGTTCTCCATCTGTCCGTAGTTTGAAGCAAAGCCGTTGTGTGTAATGGCAACTACGGACTTCATAACAACTCAATTTTTATCAAACCCTGCTCTCCACAGTAATCTTTTGCACTACTGTAAATATATTTTTCAGCATTTTCAACAATACCGGCTTCCACCGGATTGTTGAATATAATTTAACCGTTGGTCTATCATCATATTAACTACAAGTTCAATTGGTCGATTATCTTGCCTCCAAAATTGATAAGTTGAGTTCCTACTATTCTCTTGCCCTTTGGCTTTAAATATTGATAACATCCATTCCTTTCTACTTTCTGATGGAGTATTTTTAATTGAATTTAAAATTTTAATTGAGGTAAATTTTTTAAAATCTCTTAAAATATCACTTATTTTATTTTCGTCTTTTGCCGAAATTATAAAATGAACATGATTACTCGTTATTACCCATGCATGTAAATTTACCCCCTTTTGCTTAATACAATACTCCAAACTTTCTATTATTATTTCTCGGTATTGTTGTCTTGTAAACATATCAACCCATTCAACTACCGCAAATGTTATAAAATGCAATCCTTGTTGGTTTCGTATTTTGTGACCTCCTGCCGACATGTTTCAAAAGTAATAATTATTGTTGGCTTTGTAGGTTTATGTCCGTAGTTGCCTTCGCTCTTTACCTTCGCTTCAAACTACGGACAGATGGTGTGATTTAAGCAAAAAAACCAAGAACTAACAATATTTCTTTATAAGATATTTTTCAAATGAAAAACACTCTTCAATAGTTTTAACTATTCCTTAAAAATAGTTTAGGTATTTCAATTATCCTATGAAGATATTTATATAAAAAATAACCCTCTATTTTTTCACTGTTTTATTTTTTACTTATCCCAGTTCGT
This sequence comes from Flavobacteriales bacterium, assembly GCA_013359255.1. Taxonomy (GTDB): domain Bacteria; phylum Bacteroidota; class Bacteroidia; order Flavobacteriales_E; family Vicingaceae; genus BCD5. Next base: position 99,630 of record JABWCF010000008.1, on the reverse strand, counting down.
ATAAATTTGCATTTCTTGTATAGACTTGAACATAACCATCTTGATTTTTACGTAATTTTACCTATCAAAAATAGGCATTTACGTTATTGTTTGTTTAATTTTTCATCAGACATTTGCTCATAAACTAAAAATTATACTCTTATGAAAAAATTAATTTTATCATCAGGAATTATTACAATGTTGGCAATTAGTGCTTTTTTTGTTTTTAGCTCTAATTCAAAAGCGGAAGAAAAAACAAAAAAATATTGTTACCACAAGAGAATATGTTGCAACGGCACTAATTGGGATTGTATTGGAGGTAATTGTCTTCCCCCACAATGTAATGGTAGTGAGCTTGAAGAAGCTATTCCAAATTGTTCTGCACCATGGATATTATGTCCATGAGATTATTTAGAGTCTCATATAATAACAAAAGAGGAGAAAAATCTCCTCTTTTGTTATTATATGCTCAAGTGGGTTTGATAAAGAAAATCACTTTGTCAATTATCTTTTGTTTCCTTCTTTGTTTTTTAAACTCTTGTATCGAAACGATTGATATAAAAAATAAAAATATAATCCCCTATACTAATATTGAAAATGTTGATAGTATAATTTTAAAAGGAATTACAATCGATAATATTGATAAAATCTCCTTTAATCTTTTTGATTCTACACATTTGGTAGTCTGTCATCTCAATAACGAATATTATAAAATCGAAAAATATAGTCTCGATAGTAGCTCTGTTGTGATGGGCGATATAATTTACAAAGAGAAAGGACGAATAAATAGAATAAGGGATTTTATTTTATTTAAGGACTCGTTGATTTTTCTTGATAAAAATTTTCAGCTCACAAAACTTAATTTCAACGATAGTGTATTAACTACAAATTATATAAACATAGACAAGTATTCTTTTTGTTCCGATCAATTCATCGAACAGAGATTAATTTTAGATAATAATAATATCTTTATAAAACTTTCTCCTAAGGATATCGAAAATAACAATAAACCATACAACACACATTTAATTGGCGAATATTCCCTAAATCAACAAAAACTAATTTTAACATTTGGAAATTGGCCTAAGAAACAAATAGATTTATTCAATGAAAACAAATACTTTCCAGTTTTTTCTGAGCCATCTTTCGTAATAGATAATAAAAAATGTTACATTTCTTTTGGCTTTGACCCATTTGTATATACTTACACAAATTATTCTAACAATGTTTATGAAAAAAAAATAATTAAATCGGCATTTATTAATGAATCTAATAATGGTGTTGATTTTGACGCGGATTATCAAGAAGTTGCCAATTATTTAATTACTACTGGATTTTACTTAAAGCTATTAAAAGATCCATATAAAAATTTATATTACAGAATTGTAAAACATCCTCAAAATCTAAAGAATGAGAACGGTTTGCTAAATGGACGATTTGATGGAAGTTGGTCAATTATCGTATTAGACTCTGTTTTAAATACAAAATATGAAATATTAATGCCCAAAAATAGATATAACTACTTATTTTCTTTCGTTTCCAAAAGAGGTTTATTCATACAAGTTGCAGATGACAGAAATTTAAAATTTGAAATCTTAAACCTAAACTAGCTTAAAGAAAGCCAATCTAAATATTATGAGTGTTCGCATTATAAAATATTTTTTTATCACCCTTATTCTCTCTTGTAATTCCTATAAATATGAAGAAGGAATTCGTGAATATATAAAAGACACTTTTAATATAAGTACTTTAGAAGACATCGAGTTAATGATCATATTACCGATTAATTCATGTGAACCCTGCGTTAATGAAACCATTCATCATCTCTTACAAAAAAATAAAGATGCAACAAAAAAAATTGTTATAATCACTGGATTAATTTCAAATCGACATTCATATCAAATTAGACATCTAATAAAAAATGGTTATAAAGTGGTGTCCGATGAAAAAAATAATATTATTAAATATGAGACAAATATTGGACTTCCGCACTTATTTAAGTTAAAAAATGGCAGCATTGTTAGTGCTGTTTGCCTAGAAGATTACAACTGGGACGATTTTTAAACTTTAGCATTGTAATGCACATATAATTTACCAATAGCTTAACATTTTTTAACAGGAAAACAGTAATAATAAGGGCTGACAAAAGTTCATAAGGCATTAATTTTGATAAAAAATTTGTTGCAAATTTTAAAACCCTTAACTTATGAAAAAGATAATTCTTCCAATTGTTTATGCAATGCTTGGCGGCTTTATTTCCTTAGGTATTTTTAAGGCAATAGAAAACGATCCTATAAAATATGTAGTAGAACAAAAAAAGGATAAAGAGTCTAAATTAGTGAGCTACCAACCTTCCGCAGAAGCCTATACCGATTTTACTTTAGCTGCCGAAAAATCTGTAAATGCCGTAGTGCATATAAAAACTACCGCTACAGCAGAAAATCCAAACTATCAAAATCCATTTTATCAGTTTTTTTATGGGCCCAATAACCCCAAGGAATTTGAGCTACAAAGTGCCGGCTCAGGCGTAATAGTCAGTTCAAATGGGCATATTGTTACCAATAACCATGTAATAGAAGGATCTGATGAAATAGAAATTATTCTGAATAACAAAAAAACATACAAGGCAACGCTTGTAGGAACCGACCCCCAAACCGATATTGCTCTCTTAAAAATAGAAACCGAAAATCTGCCTTACCTAACATATGGTAATTCGAACGAAGCAAAAGTAGGAGAATGGGTGCTGGCAGTAGGAAATCCATTTAATCTTACCTCTACCGTAACAGCAGGAATAATAAGTGCTAAAGGAAGAAATATTAATATACTCAACCGAGATCCCTCAAGTGGTATTTCTCCCATCGAATCGTTTATACAAACCGATGCAGCCGTAAACCCCGGAAATAGTGGAGGGGCTTTAGTAAACACCAAGGGCGAACTGATTGGAATTAATACGGCTATTAAATCAAACACCGGTTCGTATGCAGGCTATTCTTTTGCGGTTCCTGTAAATATAGTGAAGAAAACTATTGCCGATATTATTGAATTTGGAAGCGTTCAAAGAGCTTTTATTGGAGTGAATATTAGCGATGTTGACGAAAAAATTTCTGCCGAAAACAACCTGAACTCATTAAATGGAGTGTATATCAATGACCTTTCAAATAACGGAGCAGCAGAAAAAGCCGGAATAAAAAAGGGCGATATTATTACCCACATAGACGGAACTCCGGTAAATGATGTAGCCGAATTGCAAGAAAAAATTGGTCAATACAGACCGGGAAACAAAGTAATGACCACCGTACTCAGAGGCGGTAAAGAGATGGAATTCGAATTGGTGCTAAGAAACATTGAAGGAAAAACAGAACTTCTAAGCAATCGTTATTCTGCTTCTAAAGTAAAACTGTTGGGAGCAGAATTAGAAGAAATAAACAGAGAAGAAGCGAGCAAACTAAAAATTACTAATGGCATAAAGGTTTCTAAATTATTTTCAGGAAAACTAAAAAACATGGGCGTAAAGGAAGGATTTATCATTACCAAAGTAGATAATATTCCAGTAAAAGATGTAGAACATTTTTCTAAGATTATTCAAAATAAAAAAGGAGGATTATTATTAGAGGGGATTTATCCAAACGGAGTAAAAGCGTATTTCGGATTAGGCGTATAAAAATTTATAAACAGAAGAACTTAAAGCCTTTTAAAGCCTTGATTTATCAAAGCTTTAATTTTATCGAACTGTTGAAATTTGAATTTCAAAACTAATAAAAATCATACCTCTGTTTTAAAAATAGGCTAAATTTGCCGCAACAATAAATACATAAATATGGGAACTGATTTAGTAAACAAAGCCGTAACCACTTACGATACCGAATTAAAAAACTGGATTGAACTTGAAAAAGCCGCAGTAGATTTAATTAGTTGTACCGGACAGTTATTATACAATAAAGGAGTTGAATTGGTTTTTTTCAGAAATCATATGGTAGATCGCAATGTTTCGGAAATACTGAACTTACATAAATACGCCAAAGAAGTAGTGAAGAAAAATATTTCGATTTACGATACCTGCGAAATTGCTCAGGCATTAAATAGTATGGATTTAGCCGCATCAAAACTAGATGTAGGCAAACTAACTGCCGACTGGACAGAGAGTAAGGAAAAACACCCATCGAAAACTGAATTTTTAACCACTATTTTAAAAGATTTTATAGGGCAAGATACCCACCCACTCATTCCACGAGACATTGTTTTATTCGGATTTGGCCGTATTGGTCGCCTTTGTGCCCGCGAACTAATTAAACAAGCCGGAAAAGGCCAACAACTAAGACTTCGAGCCATTGTTACCCGAGGTAATTCTGACAGTGATATTGTAAAAAGAGCTGCTTTGCTTCGTATGGACTCTGTTCATGGGCCTTTTCAAGGTTCCGTTATTGAAGATTTAGAAAATAAAGCGTTAATTATAAACGGGCAAATTGTGCATATGATTAATGCAAATAACCCTGAAGAAGTAGATTACGAAAAATACGAAATTAAAAATGCATTGGTAATTGATAATACCGGAGTATTTAAAGACAAAGAAGCCCTAAGCCGCCATTTAAAGGCAAAAGGTGTAAGCAGGGTTCTGCTTACCGCTCCAGGAAAGGAAGTTCCTAATATTGTGTACGGTGTAAATCAGAAATCATTCGATAAAGAAGCAGAAAAAATAGTTTCGGCTGCATCGTGTACTACCAATGCTATTGTACCTGTTTTAAAAGCCATTAACGACACACTAGGTATAGAAAAAGGACATATTGAAACCGTGCATGCTTACACCAACGATCAGAATTTGCTGGATAATATGCACAAAAAAGCCCGCAGAGGCCGTTCTGCTGCCATTAATATGGTAATCACCGAAACAGGTGCAGGAAAAGCCGTTACTAAAGTAATACCAGAACTCAAGGATAAACTTACAGCCAATGCGGTTAGAGTACCTGTACCAAATGGCTCTTTGGCTATTTTAAGCCTAACAGTAAAAAAAGAAACCACTAAAGAAGATGTAAATTTTATTCTAAGAAAGGCTTCTCTGGAAGGCGATTTAGTAAATCAAATTCACTATTCATACGAAGAAGAATTGGTTTCGAGTGATATTATAGGTAATTCTTGTTGCTCGGTTTTTGATAGCCCGGCAACCATAGTTTCTAACGATAAAAAAAATATTGTACTCTATGTTTGGTACGACAACGAATTCGGATACACCAAGCAAGTAATTCGTCTTGCTAAATATTTTGCAAAGGTTACCCGCTTAATTTACTACTAACTAAAAAAGCCCCAAAATTTCGGGGCTTTTTTAATTCATAAGATGACCGGAATAAATGGCGGCCTCTTCTAGTTTTTCGAAGTCTATTTCTAAATTTTCTTTTGTTTTTAGTAGCCACTGCACCATTTTTTCGGTAGGCATATTTCCCGTTAACTCATCTTTAGCCATGGGGCAACCTCCGTATCCGCCCAAGGCACCATCAAATCTACGGCAACCCGCAAAGTACGCAGCACTCATTTTTTCTTCCCATGTATCGGGTGTGGTATGCAGGTGGGCCCCCAACTCTATTTCGGGTAAATTCTTTTGAAGAAGAGAAAATATTTCGTTTATATTTTGAGGATTGGACACACCCACAGTGTCAGATAAAGCGATGGTTTTTACTCCTACCTTTGCTAGTTTACTGCACCACTCCAAAGCAATGTCTTTGTGCCATTCATCGCCATAAGGATTTCCGAATGCCATAGATAAATAAACCACTAGTTTTTTTTTATGCTTTTCGCATAATTCATTCATTTCGTTTACATTTTTAAGAGAGTCTGCTATGCTCGAATTAGTGTTTCGCAACTGAAAAGTTTCGGAAATAGAAAACGGATATCCAAGAAAAGAAATCCGGCCGAAATTACAGGCTTGCTCCGCTCCTCTTAGATTGGCTACGATAGCTAACAATTGGGTTTTACTTTCGTCTAATTTTTCTAGCACCTCTTGCGTATCGGCCATTTGCGGAATAGCTTTGGGCGAAACAAAACTGCCAAAATCGAGAGTATCAAACCCTATTTTAAGCAAACGATTCAAATATTCAATTTTTTGGGAAGTTGGAATAAAATGCTTAATTCCTTGCATGGCGTCACGCGGACATTCAATTAACTTTATCATGCTTTGCTTTTTAAAATAAATTGATTTATTTTTTTTACAAGTGAAGGTCCTTCGTAAATGAAACCGGTATAAATCTGCACTAAATCGGCTCCTGCATTCAGTTTTTCTAAAGCCTCTTCGGGCGAATGAATACCTCCCACTCCAATAATAGGAAAAGCGTTGTTCGATTTTTTCGAAATATAGCCAATTACATCTGTGGCTCTTTTAGAAAGTGGTTTTCCGCTTAGCCCTCCATTTCCTATTTCTTGTATTTCTTGTTTATTTGCTTTTAAATTCTCTCTCGAAATGGTTGTATTGGTAGCTATAACTCCTGCTATTCCTGTTTCTAAAATAATATCTACCACATCATCTAGCTGAGAATTGCTTAAATCGGGTGCTATTTTTAAAAAAACAGGTTTTGGTTTTTCCTTGTTTTTATTTATTTCTTGTAATGCCTGCAATATTTTTTTTAAAGGCTCTTTTTCTTGTAACTCACGTAGATTAGGGGTGTTGGGCGAACTTACATTTACGGCAAAATAATCTACCACCTCGAACAATTCATTAAAACAGAAAATATAATCGTTTACCGCGTCTTCGTTTGAAGTGGTTTTATTTTTACCAATATTTCCGCCAACAATTATATTTTCAGGTTTCTTTTTCAATCGTTCCTTTGCAACAAGTACCCCTTCATTATTAAAACCCATGCGGTTTATTAATGCTTTATCTTTGGACAAACGAAATAATCGTGGCTTTTCATTTCCACTTTGAGGTTTCGGAGTTAGGGTTCCTATTTCTATAAACCCAAAGCCAAGTACGGCTAATTCTTTCAGGTATTTTGCATCTTTATCGAAACCCGCAGCAAGCCCAACCGGATTCTTAAATTTTAAACCGGAAACTACTTTTTCCAACGTATTATTTGAGGTGGTAAATATATTTTTCAAAAAACAGTCCCCACCCGGAATATAACACAACACTTTTATCCATTCCATAGCTATACGATGAGCCGTTTCCGGAGAAAAACAAAATAAGATAAGCCTGATAATTTTATACATACTATGGGCAAAAATACTTTTGTAAAACGAACTTGTAGAGAAATGAATAAATTATTTTTTTATTTTATCTAAGTTCCATTTTACTCCTAAATAAAACATTCTCCCTGCTAAAGGTGCATAATTGTACGAAGTATCAAAAAAGGGGCTAAATCCTGCCGGATAATTTTTATCATTAAACCCACTTATGGGCGAGTCGGAAGGAAAAAAATGGAATATATTTTTAACCCCAAAATAAAATTGTCCCTGCTTAGAATAGTTATATTTACACTCTACATTATGAAGATGAAAGGCGGGCGCTGTTTCATTTCTTTTATTTAGTATTACTCCCTCGTTGCTTACATTATAAACCTCTGGCATTTGAGTAGTTCCAGTGTATTTCCATGTGTAACTTACATTAATCTTTTTATTAAACAAATAAAGTATACAAATAAATTGAGTGTTGAATTTCGTGCTATAAGGCAAATAGGATAGAACCTTTTTACCTAAACTATCCGCATTATACTCAAAAACATTTTGAAAATTTCCGCCTGCGTTAAACTCAAGTATATCGGCCACTTTCTGATTAACATTTATTTCTACCCCTTTGGAAAATACTTTATTTTTTGTGTTTGAATAAATAACCAAACCGGGTTGTGAATAATCGGGTAAGATTTTTTGAGAAAATGAAGTACTATAAAAATCGATTTCAAATTGATTTATATTTTTAAACAGTTTATAATAGTAGGTACTCGACAGAGAAATTGTTCTCGCCTTTTCAGGTAAAAGATTATCGGTTAAAAGCAATTTTCTTTGTCCATTTACAAAGGCATGTTCTTCGGCAAAAAGGTTTACAACATTAAATCCGGTTCCCGCATGCAAACGAATATCTAACATTATAAATGGAGAATACTTTAAGTTAAATTGTGAAGAGTAAATGAATTTATGCGTTTTATAGAAATCTGCCCTTGCTCCCATTAAAAAGGATATTTTATCAGATAACAATAAATCATTCTGAATAAACAGTGCAGGGTTTACTATATAAACAGGCTCATTTAATTCGGTTGAGTTTATCCTCTTTTTTGTAAGAAATGTATTGTCATCGTAATAAGAAATTCGAATCGATTTTCCATATTTAAAAATGCTTTTTTTATACTTAATTTTTTCAATGGAGTTTAAGGTAAACATATTTTGTTTTGCGTAAAAAAAATAATTTCCATAGTAACTATCCTGAGCATGAGAAGAAAAAGAAAAATCTACCGAAGAATAAAAGGAAAAGGGAAATTGATAAATTCCTGATATTTCAAATCGGTTGGTGTAAATGCTTTCTCCATAAATAAAGTCGCTACCCCTCAAGTAAGAATAAGCGTTATTTTGTAAATAGGCTTCTACCCCGTTTCTTCTGTCTTCTAATAAATATTTTGCAAAAAACTCGAATTGTTTTTTTGATTTTCTTTTTACGCTAAGCTTTGAAAACAAGTTATACTTACTAAAATTTATATTATCACCAAATCCATCATGATTCTTATCGGCAAAGTGATGAGCACTTCCACTACTGATGCCTAGCATAAATTTAATAACGTAATTTTCATAACCACTAGAAAAATTAATGTCTTTTTGTTTTAAAGAGTTATAGTTTGTATTCACTGAGAACATGGGCATATCTTCATTCTTTTTTGTTGTTACATTTACAACACCAGCCACTGCTCCTGAGCCATATAAGGCAGAATGAGAGCCTTTTGTAACCTCAACTGACTCTATCATTGTTACCGGAATGCCGTTTAAACTATACGTGGCCGCTAAACTGCCATACACCGGAATGCCATCAATCAGCAGCAAAGTGTGACTTCCAGGCAAACCCCTCGTGCTTATCGAATTAGTGCCACAAACTCCGCAAGCCACCGTTTCATTTATACCATTCACATAATACACTAAATCCATCAAAGAGGAAGTATTGGGCAACTTCGATATTGTTTTCTTATCTATCATATAAGTATGAATCATTCTATAGCGAATACTATCTTCAATATATTTTTCTACAACAATCCACTCTCCTAGCTGAACAGATAAGGGAGATAGTTTAAAAATACTTGTAATTTTATTCGTACTATCCTTTAAAGAAAGGAGCCTCTCTTGTGTCCCGAACCCAATATAGCTTACTTTTAATTTCAGTTCTGATTTTTCGATATTTTTTATTGCTACAAAACCAGATGAATCGGTTAATAAAACACTATTATTTATATAAACATGTGCTTTTTCTAATGGCTTACCATATTGATTTGTAACAAAAACTTCAACTGTTACATTGCTTTGAGAACTTAAAGTAAGGTGTAAAAAACAAAAAGAAAACAAACACAAATATTTCATTTTACAAATCTAAATTATTTTTTAGACTTATCTAAATATTATTTTTTATTAAAACAAATAGTACATTTGTACCCATGAATACTTTAGCTGAAGAGAATTATCTAAAAGCCCTTTACCACCTTACCGTGCAAGCACCGGAAGGAGCATACACCAACGACATTGCTGCCTACTTGCAAACCAAAGCATCATCTGTTACCGATATGCTCAAAAAATTATCATCAAAAAAATTAGTACATTACAAAAAATACCAAGGTGTAATTCTTTCAAAAAAAGGAAAACAAAAAGCATTACAGGTAATAAGAAAACACAGGCTATGGGAATATTTTTTGGTAGAAAAATTAAACTTCAGATGGGACGAGGTACACGAGATAGCCGAACAACTAGAACACATACAGTCGGACGAACTAATCAACAGAATAGATAAACTCCTAGGTTTTCCTAAATACGATCCGCACGGTGATCCTATACCTGATGCCGATGGCTACTTTGAAGAAATTCCTTTTCTAACTCTATTTGCAATACCTATAGGCGAAACCGTTACCGTTTGCGGAGTTATTGATAGTTCTGTTTCATTTCTTAAACTCATCGAAAATATAGGTCTTACCATTGGAACTCTTATTAAAGTAGAAGAAATATTTGAATTTGACCATTCCTTAAAAATTGCTATCCCTTCAAAAAAAACAAAAGTTTTAGTATCTCAGCAAATTAGTAAAAACGTACTTGTAAAAATTAAAAAATAGAATGGAACAACACTTACATTGGTTTTTATCTTTAAACCCCATTATTCAAGCACTTTTAGCCACAACATTTACATGGTTAATAACCGCATCAGGAGCCTCTCTCGTATTTCTTTTTAAAGAAATGAGCAGAAGATTGCTCGATACAATGCTTGGATTTACAGGAGGAGTAATGCTTGCCGCAAGCTTTTGGTCATTATTAAACCCAGCCATAGAGATGTCGGAAGGCAGGAGTGTTCCCTCTTGGTTTCCTGCAGCAATAGGCTTTATTGCAGGAGCTTTATTTTTATTTTTTTTAGATAAATATCTTCCTCATTTACATATTTATGCCGATAAAAAAGAACAAGAAGGTGTAAAAACCGATTGGAATAAAACCATTCTTCTTGTACTTGCCATAACGCTGCACAATATTCCGGAAGGCCTAGCTGTTGGAGTTGCTTTTGGTGCCGTTGGTGCAGGTTTACCACATGCCGATATAGGTGCTGCCATCGCTCTTGCCATTGGTATTGGATTACAAAACTTTCCGGAAGGTATTGCCGTTGCCATGCCTTTAAGAAGACAAGGAGTGAGCAAATTTAAAAGTTTCTGGTGGGGGCAATTATCAGCTATTGTAGAGCCAGTTGCAGGAGTTATAGGAGCTGCTGCTGTTATATTTATGGAACCTATACTTCCTTATGCACTTTCGTTTGCAGCCGGAGCCATGGTATATGTTGTTATTGAAGAAGTAGTTCCTGAAACACAAAGAGACAAATATACAGACAATGCTACACTTGGATTAATTGCAGGCTTTGTAGTAATGATGATATTAGACGTGGCATTAGGTTAATTCGTTTCTATATATCATATACCACGTTTACTACCTATATTTGCAAGCATGTCGCTTTCCAATATAAATATTAAAAACAAAAAGGCTTGGTTCGAATACGAACTATTAGACAAATATATTGCCGGAATACAATTAACCGGCACCGAAATTAAATCACTCAGAGAAGGAAAAGCAAATTTAACCGATGGATTTTGCACTGTTTTACACAACGAAATATGGATGATAAACACGCTTATTGCCGAATATACTCACGGCTCACATACAAATCATGAACCTAAACGCAAACGCAAATTATTACTAAACCGACAGGAAATTGATAAACTAAAGAAAAAACTTAAAGACAAAGGGATTACACTTATCCCTTTACGCTTATTTATAAACGAAAAAGGGTTGGCAAAAGTAGAAATTGCTCTGGCAAAAGGGAAAAAACTTTTCGATAAACGCGAGTCTATTAAAGCCAAAGACGTAAATCGCCAGTTAGACAGATTAAAAAAAACAAGGTAATCGCCTTATGCAAGAAATAAAAACCATATCGTTTATCGGATCGGGAAACGTGGCAACTGCTTTAGCCATACATCTTTTTAAGAAAAAATATACCATCTCTCAGGTGTATAGCAAAAACCTCCACAATGCCCAAGTACTGGCAAAAAAAGTAAAAGCAAAAGCCACAAACCATATACAAAATATAGCTGATGCCGATTTATACATTATTGCTCTTAAAGATGATGTAATAGAAACTGTATCTAAAAAAATAAAAAATAAAAACATTCCCATTGTACACACATCAGGAACGGTAAGCACAGAAGTGTTTTATAAAAACAAGTTTAAAACATTCGGTTGCTTTTATCCCTTACAAACTTTTTCGAAAAAAAATAAGTTGGGTGTAAGCAACTTTCCTATCCTGCTCGAAGCAAATGACACGAAATTCTACTCAAAACTTGAAAAACTGGCATTGGCAGTTTCTGCCAATAGGCTGCGGGCCAATTCCAAACAACGTTTAAACATACACCTTGCGGCTGTACTGGCATGTAACTTTACTAACTACCTTTACTCGGTTTCTGAAGATATTTTAAATCAAAGCCATTTTAAAATAAACCTTCTTTACCCTCTCATTAAACAAACAGCCGAAAATGCAAAGAAAGAAAAGGTATTTACGTTGCAAACAGGACCAGCTATTCGTAAAGATTACAGCACCATAAGAAAACACCTTCAAGTGCTTGAAAAAAACAAAAAAGCAAAAAAAATGTATCGTCTACTTACGCAAGCTATACAAGAAAAGGCTACGGAATAAAATTTTTATTGTTAAGAAATTCCTTATCGCTTAAGGATTTTAAGAAATTTATCAAATCTTGTTTTTCTGCTTCAGAAATGTTAAACCCTTTTACTAGCACACTTTTATTTACATGGTTCTTACCTCCTAAAGCATAGTGTGCTATTACTTCTTCTAAAGACGAGAAACTGCCATCGTGCATATATGGAGAAGTGTATTCCACGTTTCGCAGAGTAGGCACTTTAAACTTTCCTACATCGCTGCTAAGGTTTGTTATTCTTGCTCTGCCTGTATCGGCATAAACAGTATATAAACCATTGTTCTCAAAATGATTATTCGTAAAATTAAAACCACCGTGGCATTCCGAGCAGGACAATGATTCAGAAAAAAATAATTTCATTCCTCGCTGTTCAGATGCGGAAAGAGCCGTTGTATCTCCTCGAAAATAATACTTATCAAAAGGCGAATTTCCGCTTATCAGTGTTCGCTGAAATGCAGCGATAGAACGTGTTATACCAAAGGCATCGAGGTCTCTTTGGTATGCTTTTTTGAAAAGTGAAATATATTTTTTATTTTTCTTTAACCGTTCAATCACCAACTTCATATCCGAGTTCATCTCGTTATGGTCGGCAATAGGAGCTAATGCCTGAAGTTCCAGCGTTTCAGCACCTCCGTCAAACATCAACAAATAAGCATACGCTATATTGGTTAACGTAGGGGTATTTCGCATACCCGTGCGATTTTCTACACCTTTACTTAGCTCTAGTCCATCGGTAAAAGCTAAATTTAAACGGTGACAAGTGGCACAAGAAACTGAAGAATCAGAGGATAAAATAGGGTCGTAAAAAAGAGTTTTGCCTAATAACACCCTACTCTCTGTAAGTTCATTATCAACCGGAATAAGAGGAAGAGGAAAGCCATTTGGTATGATTAAATGGTATTGATAATCGCTTTCAGATTCTATAAAAGTTTTTTTTTCGACTGCTTTTTTACAAGCCGTAAATAAAATCAATATGGTTAATAGCCATTTCATTATTAGTAAGTACTCACACTAAGTGCATCGGCAAAATTACCGGCAAACTTAAAAGCAGTAGGATTGGTGGCATGTGTAGATGATTCGGTAACGAAATCTATAGAACCATTAGAACCAAAGAAAACTTTATCTATATCTAATTTTATTTCTATGGAAGGTATTTGCTTTGTTTTTACCTGAAAGGAAGCAGTACTAAACTGAAGCGTGTTATACAACAAATCATCACCTGCATGGTAGGAGAATAAATTATTTAAGTTGCCATCTCCGTTACCATCTCCTTTTCCATCTAACATAATAAAACGATATTTAGTAGCCCATGTCCAATACGTATTTTGTAAAACACTTAAAGGATGGGTAGCCGGAAAAGTAGAGGGATCTGATGCATTTTGCTGAGCATCTAAACCAAGACCAAAAGAAATTCCATTAAAAGTTCCTATTGGTGCCTTTATTAAAAATTCGGCTCCGGCAGATTGATTAAAGTTAATCAGTAAAACATCTTCTATTTTAACCGTTCCGCCTTGCAAAAAATGCAGATGAATATTAGAAATATAAAATTTTAAGAGCTCTATTTTAATAGCTCTTCCCAATTGGTCGTTTACTACCTGATTTAATGAAAAATGGTTTCCCGAATAATGAAACGATGCCCTAAGCTTAATATAGGCAGGAATGAAAGATGCATTTCCCTCCCCCGTTGGTGGCTTTAGTTTCTTTTCACACGAGGCAAAGGATAGTAGAAGCAAAAAAAACAAAAGAGCATTTTGAACTGTTCTCATGTATCAAGAATTTATTTTTTTTAAACGAAACCTACCAAAGTTAAAGAATTTAAATAAACTAATTTATATCATAAATATTCATGATTAATGTCTAAATAAAAAATGATTCTTAACTTAGTGTTCGTGTACAAAAAAAAGATATACATACCCATTCTTTTGTTTGTCGTTCTAAGTATATGGAATTGCAAACCGGAAAAGCCTAAACTGAATATTCCTTCCACCCCACCGGAATGGGAGTACAATCCCGTTCCTTTTAATCTAAGTTACCCACAGCATTTTCCTCCCATCAGTTTTCCTATAGATAATCCTCTCACCATGCAAGGAGTAGAATTAGGACGAAAATTATTTTACGACCCCATTCTTTCGGGAGATGGCACACAAGCCTGTGCCGATTGCCACAAGCAAGCCAATGCATTTACTGACCCATCCCCATTTAGCACCGGAATAGACGGACTTCAGGGAAACAGAAACGCAATGACCCTCATTAATTTAGCTTGGGCACCTCACTCTTTGTTTTGGGACGGCAGAGCCCATTCGCTCGAACATCAGGCATTGGGACCTGTTGTAAACCCCATTGAAATGCATAATACATGGAAAAATGCAAGCAATAAACTTCAGTTACACACGCAATACCCACGGCTTTTTTACGAGGCTTTTGGAACTGCCAATATAGATTCTAATTTAGTGGTAAAAGCCATTGCTCAGTTTGAAAGAACACTGATAAGTGGAAACTCCCGTTTCGATAGGTGGATTAAACAAGAAATTATTCCCACCGCTCTCGAATTACAAGGGTTTAATTTATTTATTACCGACCGTAACGTAAATGCCGGAATTTCGGGAGCAGACTGCTTTCACTGTCACCCCCACTCTAATGGAATGTTTACTGATTTTTTATTACACAACAACGGATTAGATAACGAACCCTTTGCCGATAATGGACTAGGAGAACTTACCGGAAACCCTTCGGATTTTGGAAAATTCAGAACACCCACTTTACGTAATTGGGCATTTTCTGCTCCTTACATGCACGATAGCCGTTTCCAAACCATAGACGAAGTAATTAATTTTTACAGTTCCGGATTACAACATTCTTCTACCATTGACCCACTTATGAAAAACATAAACGACAATGGAGTTCAACTTAGTCCACAAGAGAAACAAGCGTTAAAAGCCTTTCTAATGATGTTGAACGACACCTCTTTTATAACCAATCCAAAATTTTCTAAACCCGATTAATCCCTATAAAATGCTGCACTAAAAAACATTTTATTTTAAATACCTAAAATCTTGGTTGTTTTTAATATTCTGAAGTGCGTGATAAATTAATTTGATTACACTTTCTACATCTTCTTTATGCACCATTTCTACGGTAGTGTGCATATATCGAAGCGGCAACGAGATAAGGGCCGAAGCAACGCCTCCGGTAGCGTAGGCAAATGCATCAGTATCGGTACCGGTAGCTCTGGAAGCGGCTGCTCGCTGAAAAGAAATTTTATTTTTATTGGCTGTTTCAATAATTAGCTTCAGTAAATTATTCTGAACCGCTGGACCATATGTTAACACCGGACCTTTTCCACAATAATTATCGCCTTGTTCCACTTTATTAATAAGTGGTGTTTGTGTATCGTGGCAAACATCGGTACAAATAGCTACATTGGGTTTTATGGTTTGCACAATCATTTCAGCACCCCGCAAACCCACCTCTTCCTGAACAGAATTGGTAATATACAAACCAAAAGGTAATTTAATTTTATTTTCTTTAAGTAATCGGGCTACCTGTGCTATCATAAATCCACCCATGCGGTTGTCTAAGGCTCTACCCACATAGTAACGGTTGTTCAGCACCATAAATTCGTCCTCGTAAGTAATTACACAACCTACATGAATTCCTAGTTTTTCAACTTCTTCGCGAGAGGTACAACCACAATCTAAAAAAATATTGTTTAACTGAGGTGTCTCCTCTTTAGCCGAACGGGTATGTATAGCGGGCCAACCAAAAACAGCTTTAACAATGCCTTTTTCGGTATGAATATTTACTCTCTTAGAGGGTGCTATTTGGTGGTCGGAACCACCATTTCTGCGTAAATAAATAAATCCCTTTTCGTTTATATAATGTACAAACCAAGATATTTCATCAGCATGGGCTTCTATTACCACTTTATAGGCGGCCTTTGGGTTTATTACTCCCACCACCGAACCATAGGTATCTACAAAATATTCGTCAACACAAGGCTTTATATAGTCTAACCAAATTTTTTGGCCATCTGATTCAAATCCTGTTGGCGATGGATTATTTATATATTTCTCTAAAAAATTAAGAGACTTGGTATCTAATATGCTTTTGTCTTTTTTTTCGTTTTTTTTATTTTTTTTTGCACTCATATTTCTTTTTTATTAGGCGAAGGTAGAAAAAAATAAATGTAATTAAATATATTTTAGACGGGTATGGCAAGACCTTTGATGAAGGAAGAAAAAACATTCCTTATAAAGTATATTTTTTTGTAACTTGTGCCATGTTTTAAAACCCGATATATGCGTAAAAAAATTATTCTAACCTCTTTTCTTTTTAGTACTATTCTTTATTCATCGGCACAAAAAGGCGATGTAATTATTGGCGATTCTACCATTATAAGTAATGCACAAGCCATGGAGGCATACAATAAAGCCATTGAATTTTACAATGTCCAGAACTATAATAGTGCATTAGATTTCTTTAATCAGGCCATCTCTCTTGCGCCTGAATTCCACCAGGCATACTATAACAGAGGAGTAATTAAGCTGGAAAAATCAAATACCGATGAAGCGATTAGTGACTTAAATAAAGCTATACAACTGAACAAAGAAACCAATGCAACCTATTATTTTATGCGAGGTAAGGCACATTACCTAAAAAATGATTTTTTAACTTCCATAGAAGACCTTAACAAAGCAATACTTACCAGCCCAAGCAATGCATTTGCTTTTTATTACAGAGGAAATGTACATTTTGAACTAGGTAATTTCGATGATGCCTTATTTGACTTTAATGAAGCTCTAAAATTAAAACCCGATTATGCCTATGCTTACAATGACAGAGGGAGCACCAAAAAACAAAAAGAAGACTACAACGGAGCCATAAATGATTACCAAAAAGCACTGAATCTAGACCCTAAGCTTTCGTTTGTTTACAATAATATGGGTAGTGCTTATCGAAAATTAGGAAAAAACAAAGAGGCCATTCAAAACTATAACGAAGCCATTAAACTAAAACCCGATTATTATATAGCCTACAACAACAGAGGTTCGGCTAAATTAGAAATGGGCGATTTTAAAGGGGCTATTCAGGATTTTGAAAAAGTAATTCAAATAAATAAAGAATATGCCTTTGCCCACAATAATATTGCCATTGCAAAATATAAATTAAAAGATTACAAAGGCTCTGTTGAGGCCTGCACCAAAGCCATTGCCATTGACCGAGAATATGCAGCCGCCTACTTAAACAGAGGCATTGCAAAGGAAATGCTGAGAGATGACAAAGGGGCCTGCGAAGATTGGAACAAAGCATACGAATTTGGTGCACTTAAAAATGCCAAACTTTTTGTAGAACAAAGCTGCAATGAATAAAAATAACTTTATCACTTCAACGAACGATTAACTTTTACTAAAATGAAAAAAATAAGTACAATCATTACTCTCTTTTTTATCACTTCTTTCATAATAAAAGCACAAGATATTCCTTTTGAAAAAAGCTACTTTAAAGACCGTAAAGATGAATTTAAAGACGCCAAATCGGCTTTAGATGAGGCTAACACTCTATACGAACAAGGTTATCAGGCCTACAAAGTAGCACTTTCGCTTTTTCTGAAAGCTCAGAATTTTAATCCCAACAATGCAGAAGTAAACTACAAAGTAGGCAAGTGTTACTTATACTCTAGTTACAAAACAAAAGCCACTCCATATTTAGAAAAAGCACTAGAACTAAACCCAAATGTAGCACAAGATATTCGCTACTTTCTTGGTCGTGCCTATCACCTAGAAAAACAATGGGATAAAGCCATTTCCGAATACAAAAAATACAGAAATACCATTAGCGGCATAAATGCCCCCGAACGCTTTGCTGAAGTAGATAAACGCATTGAAGAATGTGGCTATGGTAAAAAATATGAAGAGAAAACCGATGACCGTGTTTTTATTGATAACATCGGAAAAGATATAAATACCGATGGCCCTGAATATGGTGCCATTATTTCGGCCGATGAATCTATGATGATTTTTACTTCCAGAAGACCTAATACAACCGGAGGACAACAAGACCCTTTCATCAATGAATACTTTGAAGATATTTACATTGCATACAAGGAAAAAGGAAAATGGCTGCCCGCACAAAACATTGGCAAACCTGTAAATACCGAAGGGCACGATGCATCGGTTGCCCTTGCACCCGATGGGCAGAAATTAATTATTTATATTGACGACAAGGGAGACGGCAATTTATATGAATGTAGATTAGAAGGAGCGACATGGTCGAAACCAAAAAAACTCGATAACAACACCATTAACACGAAGGAACACGAATCATCAGCTTCGTATGCAGCCGATGGAAAAACACTTTATTTTGTAAGTAACCGCCAAGGCGGATTAGGAGGTAGAGACATTTGGTATTCGAGATGGGACGATAAAAACCAAAAATGGGGAGCCGCCATCAATATGGGAGCCACCATTAACACCAAATATAACGAAGAAAGTGTTGTTATTCACCCCGATGGAAAAACACTTTACTTTAGTTCCGAAGGGCACAGTAGTTCTGGCGGATACGATATCTTTAAATCAGAACTAAAAAACGGTTCTTGGCAAAAACCTGAAAATATAGGCTACCCTATTAATACACCCGATGATGATGTATTCTTTGTTATTTCGGGCAGCGGTCGAAGAGGGTACTACTCGTCTGTAAAAAAAGACACTTATGGCGAAAAAGATGTTTATGTTATCACTTTTCTTGGACCCGAAAAACCCTACTTACTAAGCAACGAAGACAATTTACTTGCCAGCAGAACAGCTCCGGTAACCGAAAAAATTATAGAAAAACCGGTAGAATCTTCCTCTAAAAAAATTACCATTCTTAAAGGAGCCATAAAAGAAATGGGCTCGCTTAAACCTATCAAAGCCGAAATAGAACTAATCGATGTGGAAGAGAATACCATCCTTGCTACCTTCGAATCAAACTCCTCCTCCGGTAAATACTTAGTATCTCTCCCCTCCGGTAAAAACTACGGATTAGCCGTAAAAGCCGAAGGATACCTTTTCCATTCCGAAAATTTTAATATTCCCGATGACCACGCTTTTAAAGAAATTGAAAAAGATATTCTACTTCAAAAACTCGAGGTGGGAAGTAAGATTATTCTTAAAAACATTTTTTACGATTACAATAAAGCTACGCTTCGCCCCTCTTCAATGAACGAATTAGACCGTTTGTACAACCTATTGGTTAAAAACCCTTCCTTAAAAGTTGAACTTTCTGCCCATACCGACTCCAGAGGAGGCGATGCTTACAACAATAAATTATCTGAAGAAAGAGCCCAGTCTTGTGTTGATTACCTTACTCAAAAAGGTATAAGCAAAGACCGCCTTATTGCCAAAGGATACGGCAAACAACAATTACTAATCAGTGATGCTCAAATAGCCAAAATAAAATCGGAAGAAGAAAAGGAAGAAGCCCATCAACAAAACCGCAGAACAGAATTTAAAATATTATCAAAATAAAAACTACAACCACTATGAAAAAAATCGCCACCACTTTATTTGCTCTGGCTATAAGCATTTCGGCTTTTACTCAAACCCTTAAAGTGTATAGTTATTGGGACGAAGCTATGAAAGAACCCGAAAAAGTACAACACCTCGACTTATCGTTAAAGCAACTAAAAACACTTCCTCCCGAAATTGAAAAATTTGTGAACCTCGAAATTTTAGAACTTTCTTTTAACCACCTTACCGACCTCCCTGCCGAACTAGTAACACTTAAGAAACTTCGTGTGCTAGACATTTCGGGCTGCCGAAGAATGAAAAATATTCCACCGGTTGTAAAAGAAATTCCAAATCTGAAAGAATTAAAAATTTTGGAAATTCCGGAATGGAATACAGCAAAAATAGAAGCCATTATAAAAGAATATTCTCATCTTAAAGTAATTACTAAAGAAGAATAATTTTTTATTCCATTTATGCAATGATTGCATCTAAAGAATAGTTTTACACACTTTACATGATAGCCCTTAATTTTTATAATTTCGTATCTTAAATATTTTTTATGAAAAAAATACTCAAAATTTCAGGTATTTCCATCATCCTTTTACTGATTGTACTAATCAGTTTGCCCTTTTTGTTTAAAGGAAAAATAATAGAAATAGCAAAAGAAGAAGCCAATAAAAATCTTAATGCTAAAGTAGATTGGGGCGAATTTGACTTAAGCATCATTAAAACATTCCCCAACTTTATGTTCAGCATAGATAATGTTAAAGTAGAAGGCGTAGATGAATTCGAAGACATTACCCTTGCCCATATCGGAAAACTAGATTTGGTAGTAGATTTAATGAGCGTAATTAGCGGAGACCAAATTAAAATTAAACGCATAGCCATACTTAAACCCGACATGCACGTTATTGTTTTAGAAAACGGAAAAGCAAACTGGGATATTGCCAAACCCAGCGAAGATACCACCACCACCGAGGAACCCGATACCGCAGCTACTGCTTTTAGTTTGGCATTAAAAGAATTTAAAATAGAAAATGCCAATGTAATTTATGACGACCGAGAAGGGAAAATGTATGCAAATATTAAAAATTTCAACTTCAACCTAAGCGGTGATTTTACCGCAGAAACTACTTCCATTGAAACTTCTTTAACTATTGATACCCTCGACTATACCATGGAGGGAATTCCCTATATGAAAAAAGCAAAGGTTGAAATTTTATCAAACCTAGATGCCGACTTAGCCAACAGCAAATACACCTTTAAAGAAAATAATTTTAAATTAAACGAACTGGAACTTGGCCTAAACGGATGGTTTGCCATGCCCGATAGCACCATGGATATGGATTTAACCTTTGATGCAAAAAAAACAGACTTTAAAAACATCTTATCTTTAGTTCCGGCCGTTTATATGACCGATTTTGCCAATGTAAAAACATCTGGAAAACTAGCTCTTAACGGATTTGCCAAAGGAAAGTATACCGATACCGCCTTGCCTGCCTTTGCTCTTGATTTAGTGGTAGAAAATGCAAATTTTAAATATCCCGATTTACCCAAATCGGTAGATAATATTCAAATTGATTTACATATAAAAAACCCCGGGGGCAACGAAGACCTAACTGTGATAGACCTAAAGAAATTTCACATGGAAATGGCCAAAAATCCATTCGATATTACTCTTTTACTTAAAACACCCATTTCCGATCCGGATATCGATGCCTCGTTTAAAGGAAAAATTGACCTTGCTTCTGTAAAAGACATTATCCCAAGCGAAGAAGGAGAAGAAATGAACGGAATCATTACAAGCGATGTAGCAGTAAAAGGAAGAATGTCTTCTCTAGAAAACGAAAAATACGAAGAATTTAAAGCCGAAGGACAATTAGCCATCAATCAAATGCTATATAAATCAAAAGACCTTGGCTATGATGTGGCATTAAACGAAATGCTTTTATTATTTAATCCGAAGGCCGTGGAACTTGCCAAATTCGACTCTAAAATAGGAAGTGCCGATTTAAAAGCAAACGGAAAATTTGAGAATTTCATAGAATATGCCCTCAGCGATTCGGTTGTGCTTACGGGAACTTTCAACATGGTATCGAATTACATGAATTTAAATGAATTTATGACCGAAGATTCCTCTGCCACTGCATCTACAGGAGAAGCAGCTGAAGAAGAACCTTTAGAAGTTTTTGAAATACCTAAAAATATTGATTTTGTTCTCACTTCCAATTTTCAAAAACTTATTTACGATAACATTACCATGGAAAACGTAACCGGAAAAATTTCCATGCGAAATCAAAAAGTAGATATGGAAAACCTCTCCATGAATTTAATGGGCGGAAACATGCGCATGAATGGAAGCTACGAAACAACAAATCCTAAAAAACCAGGAATAGACTTCGCTTTAGATATTAAAGATTTCGATGTTCAGCAAACAGGAGAAACTTTTAATACCGTAGAGAAAATGGCTCCCATCATTAAAAGTTCATACGGCAAATTTTCTACAAAACTTACCGTTATAGGCTTTTTAGACGACAAAATGGAACCCATAATGGAATCTTTAAACGGAGGAGGAGAAATGATTGCCAACAATATTGTAGTAAAAGATTTTAAACCCCTTGTAAAAGTAGCCGATGCCATTAAAAAAGAAGAACTGAAAAATCTAAACATGGGAAATACCAAAGTAACCTATCAGTTTAAAGAAGGCAGAGTATTTGTTGACCCCTATGATGTTAAATTTGGAAAAAGTTTAGCCACCATTTCTGGCTCAAATGGCTTCGATCAAACCATAGACTACAATATGAACTTTGCCATTCCACGTTCTGAATTTGGAAGCGATGCCAATGCTGCAGTGGCCGGTTTATTAGGAAAAGCATCTCAGCAAGGTCTTAACCTTAGCCTAGGCGAAACGGTAAATATTAAAGCAAAAGTTACAGGAACCGTTACTGACCCAAAAGTGGCCGTAGATTTAAAAGAAACTGCAGGTAAAGCCGTTGATGAAGTTAAGGAACAAATAAAAGAGAAAATAGAAGAAAAAATAGAAGAGGTTAAGGACATGGCAAAAGAAAAAGCAAGAGAACAAGCTCAAAAACTAATTGCTGATGCCGAAAAACAAGCAGCTCAAATTAGAGCCGAAGCTCAGAAACTCTCCGAACAAACCAAAAAAGAAGGTTATGCCAATGCTCAGAAATTAGAAGACGAAGCCAAAAATCCAATACAAAAAGCAGGAGCTAAAGTAGCAGCCGATAAACTGAGAAAAGAAACCGACAAAAAAGCACAGCAAATTGTTGACGAGGCCGATAAAAAAGCCAATGATGTAATAAACAAAGCAAAAGAAAATGCCGATAAATTGCAATAAAACTTGTTCTTTTTCAACTTCTAAAAACAGTAGCAGACTTTTTCTGCTACTGTTTTGTTTTATATTATTATCTCTAAATAAGGCTACATCTCAAAATGAATGTTACGAGCCAAGCAAAAAAGCAAAGAAAGCCTATCAGGCCACGCAACAAAAAGGGCTTACCAACGATGAACAATACACCCTACTTATTGGCATTACTAAAAAATATCCTGATTTTATTGATGTTTATGATGATTTGGTAGAGATAAATTTTCGCAAATCCAAAAATCAAGTAGAGCCGTCAAAAATAAAACAGCACGAAAATATAGCCTTAAAATACTGTAATGAAATTATTGAACGCTGCCCATCTTACAGAGAATACTATTACTTCTTTAAACTTAGCGAATATTACTTCTTGCAAAAAAAATACACCGAAGCCCGTCCATACTTAAAACAATTTGTAAACTCCGGAACAAAAAACAAAAGCGATTTAGAAAAAGCTGTCAATTACCTAAATGAAGTAGAAACTTATTTCTCCATTTTAGAAAACCCAATTCCGTTCAACCCTCAAAAAGTAAAAGGAGCTTCTACCGAAATGGACGAATATTTACCCATGCTCTCACCAGATAATCGTTACCTGTTTTATACACGCTCTATCAAAAAGGAAGATACTAAATCAGTTCTCGGAAAAGTAGATTTAGAAATGTTTACCCAAAGTAGAAGAATGCGTATCGACTCATTCAGCACCGGAATATTTATGAGTTCCCCTTTTAACCAAGGGCAATATCAAGGAGGTGTTTCTGTTTCGGTAAATAACAAAATCCTTTTTATTACACTAGTAGAAATGATACCCGATAACCGCCCCATTAGCCGCTATCCTGATGGTTCTGCTCCGCTTTATGCAAATGGCGATATTTATTTTAGCGAACAAATAAACGGAGAATGGAGCAAATTAAAAAGTGTTGGCGATGCAATAAATGGTACTCATAGTTGGGAAGGACAGCCCAGCGTATCGTCCGATAACAAAACCCTCTACTTTATTCGCTACTTCCCACAACCTGCCGATGCAAAAAATAAAGAACACTATGGAGGAATGGATATCTACAAATCAGAACGCCTCTCAAACGGAACTTGGGGAGAACCTATTAATTTAGGCCCGGTAATAAATACCGAATACGATGAAAAATCACCATTTATTCATTCCGACAGCTACACGCTCTATTTTTCATCGAATGGGCATATAGGAATAGGAGGACAAGATATTTACTACTCAAAAATAGACGAAAACACCATGAAGTTTACAAAACCCGTAAACATCGGTTACCCCATTAACACAGAAAAAGACGAACACGGATTTATTGTAAGTACCGATGGAAAAAGGGGTTATTTCGCCTCAAACATTGATGGCAACAGTATTGATATTTACTCCTTTGAAATACCCGAAAAAGCACGTCCGGAAAAAGTACTTTTTGTTGAAGGCGAAATTACAAATGAAAAAGGTGAAGTACCTGCCAATGTTACCATTGAACTTAAAAACACCGAAACAGGAAAAGTAACAGAGGGTGTAATAGATAGTGAAACAGGAAAATATGTGGCTGTAGTTTCGGTAAAAAAAGATGAAGAAGTGTTGCTTACTGCCAAAAAAGAAGGATACGCATTTTCCTCTCAGTTAGTATCTTCGGGTTTAGATGTAGTAGGCAAACCTCAGCAACGACCCAAACTAGAGGTACAACCTATTGAAGTAGGTAAAGCATACCGAATAAACGATATAAACTTTGAAACTAATTCGTATGAATTAAACCACCGTGCAAAAATTGTGATTGACGAGTTTGTAGATTTTCTTAAGTTAAATCCTAAAATAAAAATTGCTATTCAAGGACATACCGATGATGTAGGTAAAGCGGAAGATAATTTGGCCCTATCTCACAATCGTGCACGAGTAGTGTACGAATACATTGTAGAAAAAGGAATAGACAGCCAACGCTTAAACTATAAAGGCTTTGGAAAAACGGCCCCACTCGTTCCAAATATCAACGAAATAAACCGTGCAAAAAACAGAAGAACTGAATTTTTAATTGTAGAAAAATAAAATATAAATGAAAAAAAATATTGCCATTGTTGCAGGTGGTTACTCTTCAGAATCCGAAATTTCGTTGAAAAGTGCTGCCGTAGTAAAAAAATATTTAAACCCCAATTTATATAATTGCTACATCATTAACATCACCGAAAACCATTGGATTGCCGAAGTTGATAATCAGAAAATAAATGTTGATAAAAATGATTTTTCGATTACAATCAATAAGCATAAAATTACTTTCGATATTGTATTCAATGCTATACACGGAAGCCCCGGAGAGAACGGACTTCTTCCTTCTTATTTTGAAATGTTGCGAATTCCGTACACAGGCCCCTCTCCGCTTGCTGCTGCACTAACCTTTAATAAATGGTTTTGCAATACGTTTTTGCAACAAGCAGGAATACGCTGTGCCTCATCTGTAATTGTAAAAAAAGGAGAAGCCTACAAAACTGAAAATATTTTATCTAAAACAGGTTTACCCTGTTTTGTTAAACCCAATAATGGAGGCTCTAGTTTTGGAGTTACCAAAGTAAAAAAAACCGAAGAATTGGATGCCGCTATTCATAAAGCACTGGAACACGACTGCGAAACCATTATTGAATCATTTTTAGAAGGAAAAGAAGTAACCTGCGGAGTATACAAACACAAAGGAAAAACGATGGCCTTGCCTATAACAGAAATTATCAGCAACAATGAATTTTTTGATTATGCGGCAAAATACAAGGGAGAATCGGCAGAAATAACTCCTGCAAATATCCCTACACAACTTTACTCCGAAATTCAAAATATTACAGTAAACGCTTTTAATTTGTTGGGCTTAAAAAGTTTTGCCCGAATAGATTTTATATTAGTTAACAATAACCCTTTTTTGTTAGAAGTAAATACTGTACCAGGTCTTTCTGAGCAAAGCATTGTGCCGCAACAGGTAAAAGCATCGGGCATGGAATTATCCGCTTTTTTTGATTTACTCGTAAAAGAAGAGTTGAAATAATTACCACTTTTCGTTTAAAAAATGTATCATTTTTTGGGTAGCAATGCCCCTATGACTTATTTTATTTTTTTGGTCTAAACTCATCTGAGCAAAAGTTAAATTATAACCATCGGGCATAAATACAGGATCATATCCAAATCCACTATTGCCAAATCTATTTTCGGTGATGTTACCCTTAATTATCCCCTCAAACAGAAATTCATTTCCATCAATTATTAATGCTATTACAGTAACAAAACGAGCTTTTCGGTTTGGATGATTTTTTAATTCTAAAAGTAATTTCTCAATATTTTTATTTGCATCTTTTTCTTCTCCTGCATACCTTGCAGAGAATACTCCCGGCATACCATTTAACGCTTCCACCTCTAATCCTGTGTCATCGGCAAAGCAATTGTATTTATATTTTTCAAAAACATACCTCGCTTTTTGTAAGGCATTTTCCTTAATAGTTGCACCCGTTTCGGGAACTTCCTCTATGCAATTTATATCGTGAAGACTTATAATTTTAATTCGATTATTAAGCAAACTATTAATTTCTTTAATTTTATTATTGTTATTTGTAGCAAAAACAAGACTATTCATGGTCATTAAACTTTATAGACAAATTAACCCATAATTTGCAAACAGAAATAAATATACTCGATTTTGCTCTGGCATTCTTGTACATTGTAGCTATTTCGGCTGCTTGCATTTACGTTAGGTTACTTAAAATAAAAACCCAGCCTCATTACAAGTATTTTTATATTGGTCTTTTGGCTAAAATGATTGGCGGAATCTATTTTGCTATTTTTAGTGTTTTCTACTACAAAGGAGGCGACACTCTTTTCTATTTTGAAGCCGGCAAAGCCTGTAATGAATATATTACCGAAAATATGGCAGAAAACATAGGCTTCTTTGTAAACCCCTATATTTTTAAAAACAATCATGATTTTTTGCACCAATACATGTATGGTTCAAGAGATGTTTTAACCATTGTTTATCATACCACTATAATCTCCTTTTTAGGCTTAAAAAGTTATTTGGTATGTACCATACTTTTTTCGTTTATATCATTTGTTGGTTTGTGGCTGGGGTATTCTAATTTGTGTAAAATGTATCCAAACGCCTCCAAATATTTACTTATAGGTTTTTTTCTAGTGCCTACCGCTATTATGTGGAGTTCTGGTATTTTAAAAGATACCATTACTCAAGGAGCCATCGGTTGGATTTTATACTCTGTTTCTAATATATTTGTTTTTAAAAGACGAAAATCTGTTTCATTTATTATTATTTTTCTTGCCTCTTGGGCCATATTTAATTTAAAACCCTATTTACTTTACGTTTATATACCCTGTTTGCTTATTTGGATACAATCTATTTATAAAGCAAAAATAAAAAGCATATTCTTTAAAGTTACCATACTACCTATACTGTTTATTTCGCTTATTTTATTATCCTATTTTATTTCTGTAAATCTATCGAAAGATGCAGGAAAATACGGTTTCGATAAACTAGGAAAAACATTAGAGGGTTTTCATAGCTGGCATGGCTTTTTGGCAGCAACACAAGACCAATCGGGTTATTCTTTTGGCGAATTTGAATTTACTCCTCTTGGTATATTATCTAAGGTTCCGGCCTCTTTAAATGTTACTTATTTCAGGCCATATTTGTGGGAGGTAAGAAACTTACCCACATTACTTGGTGCAATAGAGGGATTCGTTTTACTTCTGTTTTGCTTATATCTTTTAGTGAAATTAAGACTGGGTTTATTTACAAAAATTTATAAAAACAAGGAAGCCTATTTTATGATGCTTTTTGCCCTCATTTTTGGAGTGGTGGTAGGTATCAGTTCTTATAATTTTGGGGCATTATCTCGCTATAAAATACCTGCTGAGATGTTTTTTATTACTAGTCTTATTTTAGTTTATTGTATTTCTTTGGGAGAGAAGCGAATTAAAAATAGATAAATATTTTTCTTTATTTACTTCTACAGAATATTTTTCAAGAACCATTAATCTTCCTGCTTGGCCAATTTTATAACGCAAGTCTCTCGATTCAATTAAATATGTGAGCTTTTCAATCCATTCAATTTTTGATGATGCGAGAAATCCATTTTGTCCATCTTTTATAATCTCCATATTTACACCCACTGCCGACATTATAGTTGGTATTTCTAGTGCCATAAATTGTAATCCTTTTAAACCACATTTCCCTTTAGCCCATTCTGTATGTGGCAAAGGCATTAATCCTATATCTATTTTTTGCAAATCTTCAATCTCGGTATTCATAGACCAAAATGTTGTATGGGTATCAAGGGTAGGATAATACTTATTTACATCAACAATAATTCTGAAACAAATTCTATTACCAAATCTTCGTTTTAATTTCTCCAATTCGGGCAAAATCTCTTCAAAATAAGGCAATGTTGTAGATGAGCCTGTCCAACCTATTGTTATTATATCATTTATTCTGTTTGAGCAGGGTAAATGGTAGGAAGTATCAATTGTAGTGGGGATTATGTGAATATTTGAATTAAATTTTCTAGCATAATCTGCCAAGTAACTATTTCCTGTAATAATTACTTTTGAAATCTTGATAATTTCATTTGTTTTTTTAGTTTTTTTTAACCATTCGTATTTTTTATTCTGATTCGAAATATTCTTAAGCCAAATCGCATCGTCAAAATCAAATATAATATTAGAATTTCTTTTACTTATCCATCTTTCAAAAAATGCTCCACCCACAACAAATGCTTCTCTAAAAATGAAAATAGCATCATAATTTTTTACTTTTCTAAGAGTATTTAATCTTTTGAAAAATATTTTTATTAATAATAAAATTTTAGCAATACTTTTATCTGAATAAAAAATCAAATCATCTTCTTTCGACAACAATATGTCCCATTCAAACTTTATATGATTAGATGTTAAAAAATCTAAGTATTGCTCAAATCTAAATCTCTGTCCCGGTGATCTATTTTTTCTATGATTTGTAATTATTAATACTTTTTTCATCATTGAATTATATTACTCTTTTACCCAGTACATGCCAAAACGGTGCATTCTCGGAGAATTTGATTTCAGACAAGCCACAATTTTTCATCATATTTGCTATTTCATTTTTAGAAAATCGTTGTTCAAGAGGTGTTCCAAATCTATCTAAAGCATCATTTCTTATTATATTAAATGATTTACCTATATAATAAGATAATGGCCACTTCTTATAAATTTTTGTTGTTGGAAAAATAAATTTTATCGATTTCGCAATACAAATAAGTGGTAAATAAATGAATACTGCAATTAAGTCGCATATTAATTTTTTAGTGTTTTT
The DNA here is from genome assembly GCA_013359255.1 of Flavobacteriales bacterium. GTDB lineage: Bacteria > Bacteroidota > Bacteroidia > Flavobacteriales_E > Vicingaceae > BCD5. The sequence continues at coordinate 70,043 of JABWCF010000008.1, read as the reverse complement.
AGGCATTTTTGAGATAAATATCCGAGGGTAAACGGAACCTTTATATAACCATTTATATAAAACTCCTCTGTTATCTAAATTATAATAGATATAAAGTAAAACATAACCGCCCATCTTCATTTTTTTCACCAAATTCAATAATGCTTTTTTTGTGTCCGGTATATGGTGCAAAACGCCCAAACAAACCACAAAATCAAAGCTTTCATCAGCAAAAGGTATATTTGCAACGCTTGCACGAGTAACTCTCACATTTTTTTCGTTCTGATTTAAGTTAAATGCAGATAATACCGCATCACTTGGATCTATTGCCTCAACTAATTTTACTCGACTTGCAATAAATTTGGTCCACCTTCCACTCCCACATCCTAAATCTAACACATTGGTATTTTTATTCAAATGTTCCTGCTTAACAATGTCAAAATATTGGCTTCCTGCAATACAAATTTCTTCTTTGGTAAATGAATTAAATTTCGTCCATTCGTCACCAAAAGATTGTATTGTTTTTTCATCGATATTATTATCATTATCAATAATAAAAGAAGCTATAGAGGAGGTTTCGTTTATCGGAATTTGTTGTTGTGGTAATTGATTATATTCGAGAAATTCCATGAAATGAATATTTTATAATAGTTGACGATAAACTGCCAGATAAGATTTTACACCTAATTTTAAATCATAATACTGTTTGGAAGCCTCTCTTCTTTCTAATGGAGTACTTACATTCCAATCGGAAAGTTGTTCTACGACCTCAACAAATTTAGAATCAATTAATGTATTTAAACAAAATCCTGCTTTTGTTTTTGTCATAATTTCTTCCACATCGCCCACATTGCTGTTACAAATTAAGGGTATTCCCATTGCCAATAATTCCCCCATTTTGGTTGGTGAACTTGATTTTTTAGAATAAGAGGTTTCTATAAAAAAAATACTAAAATCAAATGCATGTGCTATAGAAGGTATATCTTTTCGTGCAGAAAATTTTACAATAAAATCGTCTGCATCTAATTGGTATTTTTTTCCTAATGAAATCAATTGTTCTTTATCGTCTGGTGTTATAAATAAAAACTTTGCATCTGTATATTTTCGTTTCAACACACTGAAAAAAAGCAACATTTCGTCAACTAAATACCAAGTACCTAAAGAGCCAACATATCCCAATACAAATTGTGTGAAATGTAATCCATGTTTTAATTTTGCTTGTGTTCTTTTTTCTTGATTTATCAACTCAAATAAGTCATAATCTGCTGCACAGGGAATAACTTCTATTTTTTCAGCACTTAATCCATTTACCTTCCACATTAACATTTCTTGTTTCCCACTTTGAGTTAAAGAAATGACTTTGTCGGCATGGGTTAAAAACTCTTTTTCTTTTGTTTTAAAAAAATTATAAACCATCTTAAACAATGGATGATTCAAATTCCAAAGTCCACCATCAACACGTTCATCCGCCCAAAATCCACGCATGTCAAATATAAATTTAACATTATATATTTTTTTTAACCCTAAACCAATAAGTGATGGAATGTAACTCCTACAATGAACAAGTTGAAATTGTTTTTTTTTATGAAGATTTTTTGCCTTTCTATTAATTTGATACACATCCCAAACGGTTGATAAAATGGGCGGTTTTTTAGAATAAAAAATAGGTTGCCAGTCAATATTATTATCACTACAGATTTGTTCAATAGCCGCTTTGTTTTGATAAAACCTTTCTTTTTTTTCACATGAAATAAGTGTAAATGAATAACCATGTTTTGACAATCCAATAAGATAAGGTAAAACCTGGCTTTGCCCTAAGGGATCCGTCATACCATCATAAGAGAGATATAAAACTTGTTTTTTATTCATTATTATCTTTTACTAAAAATACTCAGATGTATTATTAATTAACACTTCAACTTTATAAAATAGTGTAGTTATTTTTATTTTTTGTTTAATTTTTCTCTAAAAATTTATGCAAAACTATCAACATCCAGATTCTGTTATACAAATAATCTTCTCCCAATAAATATCGTTTTTTTAATTGTTCCACTTCGCTGTATTTAACCACACCCAGTTTATTAATAATCGATTCGTTCAAATAATCCGTTATTAAAAAACATAAATCCGTTTTCAACCAGCTAGATAAAGGAATGGCAAACCCCTGCTTGGACCTGTTGAAATAGGATTTTGGAAGATATTGGAAAAGTATTTCCTTTAATAAATATTTGGTAGTTCCGTTTTTGTATTTCAAATTGGGAGAAAGGTTTAGAGCAAACTCTACAATTCGATGGTCTAAGAAAGGAACCCGTGTTTCTAATGAATATTTCATGCTTGCTCTATCCACCTTAGTAAGCAAATCCTCTTGCAAATAAAAATTAACATCGAACATGGCTTGTTTTTCCATGTCGTTTAAAGTACGGGGCAACCGATTTATTTTTTCGTTAAAGCCAACAAATAAGAGCTGCTGCTTCGGTATCTTCTCTAAGGCATAAGGAGTGAAAAGTTGTTGAATTTCTCTAGATGAGAAAAAATATTGCTCTTGCGAAAGGATATGACTATACTGAAGTTGTTGGTTCTTGTTTTTGAAATAACTCGCATGTCTTTGAAAACGAGTTCCGGAATTTTCAAGTAAAAACGCAATGGGTTTTTTAAAATTTCTAACGATTGGATTATTCAATCTATTAGCCCATTGATAGGCTCCATAACCTAAAAATAGTTCATCGCCTCCTTCGCCCGACAAACAGACCGTAACATGTTTTCTTGCTAACTTAGAAACCAACATGGTGGGAATTGCCGAAGAGTCTGCAAAAGGTTCATCATACACGTTCATTAATTCATCTATCAGTTCAATCGCATCATTTTGTGATACAATAAACTCATGATGATTTGTTTTTAAATATTTTGCTACCTGCTCGGCATAAATAGATTCGTTAAACCTATTTTCTTTAAAACCAATCGAAAAAGTATTTACTGAAACACTTGATATAGCAGCCGCTTGAGCTGTTATTAAACTGGAGTCGATGCCACCGGATAAAAACACACCAAAGGGCACATCACTTTTGAGTTGATATTGAACAGAACTAGAAAGTAAATCACTAAATTTTACCAAAGCCTCTTTCTCATTCGTCATTGTACCTTCTGTAATAACATCAAATGATGACCAGTACTTGTGCTTTTCAACTCCTTGTGTGTTTATTTTTATGTAATGCCCAGATTCCAATTTTGAAACTTCTTTATAAATACTAAACGGTGCGGATATAAAGCCTACATGTAAAAAAGATTCTATGGCTTCGTAATTCAATTTTAATTTATTACCAACCCCTTTTTTTATGGCTTTTAACTCTGAAGCAAAATAAATGGTGCCTTCAATAGAAGCATAATACAATGGTTTAATTCCTAATCTGTCTCTGAATAAAAAAAGTTCCTTGGTTTGTTTATCAAAAATGGCAATAGCAAACATGCCGTTTAGTTTATCAACAAAACCGACACCGTAGTTTACAAACGCCTCCAAAATTACTTCCGTATCGGAAGATGTTTTAAATTCACATTGAAACGATTGTTTTAGTTCAGCCGCAATTTCACGATAATTATATACTTCGCCATTATACACCATCACAAACCGGCTATTATGAGATGTCATGGGTTGATTTGCATTGTCGGATAAATCTAAAATACTTAATCGTTTATGACCTAACGCACAATTTTCACTTATAAAAATACCGTCCGCATCTGGTCCTCGATGTTTCAAAACAGAAATCATTCCTCTTATTTCTGATTCAGAAAATGGTTGAGTTTTAGAATATATTCCGGCTATGCCACACATGGTTTAATTAATTAATTGAATCTAAAATATTTCTTAAAAACAACTTGGGCGAATAGTAAATTGATAGTAAAGCATAGATTATGGATTTGATATTTTTTAATTTAAAATAAGAGCCACTTATAATATAATATCCCTTCGACAAAGCTTTCCGCCTTAGCTTATCTGGAATAATATTGTGTTTTAATAGTTCTGAATAATACTTTTCTGTATCAGAAACTAATCGATTTGATAGTTTATGAGACATGCTATTAGGGTGAATACGATAGTATAATTCTCCACCTGATGTAAGCATTTCTCCTTTTAAATTATATTTAGCCATTTCCAACAAAAAAAATCTATCTGCAGAACTTTCCAACAAAGGATTAAAATTTATTTTATTTAAAACAAGAGATTTCTTTTTAATTAAATAATTAGAAGGGCAGGTTGCAATATCGGGATTATACAATAAAACATCAAATTCTGTGTTTTCAGAAGCACCTTTAATATGTTGGGTTAAAAATTCTCCTTCTTTTTCGAAAGAATGAATAAATCCGCATACGTAATCAATAGAGCTATGATTGTAAAATATTTTCATTCTTTTTTCAATAAATTCAGGAGACATTCTATCGTCTGCATCGAAAAAAATGATGAATTCCCCTATAGATGCTTGCATACCTACATTTCTAGCTATAGAAACTCCACTATTTTTTTGTTCGATAATTTTTATGTTTTCTGCCTCAGAATTCTTTATAATTTTTATTGAATCATCTGTAGAACCGTCATTAACAATGATAACTTCAATATTTTTATATGATTGACTAAGAATTGATTTTATTGTTTCCCCTATAAACTTTTCAGCATTGTAACAAGGTATAACTATTGAAACTAATGGAAAATCTATTTCTGACATATAGCAAAGAAAGTTTTACATTTTTTAATTTCTTCGGATTCGTTCACTAAAATAAATTCAGAATGTAATGGATAAATTGATGGTTGTCCAAACAGTTTCATTATACCATCTTGAATGTTAATTGGTATTTTCCTTAGTCCTCTTTTATAAAGTAATTTTTCAACATAATATCCCATTGGTTTATTTAATCCATATCTATCATACTTTTGGCCATACAAACAAAAAACATTAAAATGCGAATGAAGTATTTCTACAAACTCTTCATAAGCCCATTCTTGTGTATGAAAGGGATTTGTAACTCTACCAGTGGGGCTATTAACAATAAAATTAGGCGTTGATAAAAAAACAAACCCATTGGGTTTTAAAACACGCTTAAATTCTGAAATCATTTTATTAAATTCAGCAGTGTGTTCAATTGTTTCAAAAGAAACCACTACATCAAAATAATTGTCTGCAAAAGAAAGATTAGCTCCATCAATATTTTGAAAATACAAATTGGAATTTTTCCATTTTGAGTTACATAAACCAATTGCCTCATGAGACAAATCTCCACCAATCACTTCTGATTTAGTAGCTTTTGAGAGTAGATAAGAACCAAATCCAGTTCCGCAGGCAATATCTAAAACTACTTCATTTCCTTTAATGTACTTTAACACCTCATAATATCTATGAACATGTTCTCCCCACCAAGGACTCACAACATTTATTTCTTGTCTTTCGGAAGACATATATTTTTATACAAATTTAAATGATTCTCAATATATGATTTATCAGAAAAATATTGCGAGGTCTGTAAACCATTTTCTATAATTTTTTTTCTTAACTTGTCATCAGTTATCAATCTTTGTAGAGATTCTAATATCTCAGATGATGATTGGTAGTTTACCACAAGAGCATTATATTCGTTTACAATTATCTCGTTTGCTATACCTGACAAAGTAAAAACAGAGGGAACTCCAGCAGCTAACGATTCAATATAAGTTTGTCCAAAAGCCTCTATCTCTTTGTTAATTGGAGCATGAACAAAAAAATCAAACATTCCGTAAAGAGAATATAAATCATTTTCAAAAGTTATCTCAACGTAATCTTCTTGATTTAAATGTTGAGATAACATATTTTTTATATGAGCTGAGTCGTTACCAAAAGCATTTGCAAAAACAAAGAATGCTTCGGGGTATTTTTTTTTTATATCTGAAAAAGCAGGTATTATATATTGCAAGCCCTTTAAATGTATATACCTTGAAATAACTCCAATAATAGGATGGGAGTTTGCTTTTATATTGTATTTGTTTTTTAAATTAATAATTCTTTTTTCGTCTGTATTTTTAAAATTATTAATATTTATTCCGTGCGGAATATAGGTTATCTTTTCCGATACTACGTCCTCTTTTAAGGTTAACACAGTTGTAACATTATGAGAAATGGAAACAATGTGCGTTGATAAATAATTAGTAAACTTATCCCATTTTACAGCTTTTGGATGGTATTCCCAATTTGAAGTAGAATGGTGTCTAGTATAAATTCTATTTTTAATGAATACTATTTTTGCAACCAACAATCCTATTAAGTTTGCTTCCCTCATGTGGGTGTGCACAATATCTGGCTTGATGCTTATTAACAAAGAGAATAAATTGAAAAATGCTTTTATAATATTTGTCTTTCCTTTAATAGAAATGATGTAATGTTTTACCCCAATAGATTCCAAATATTTAGAAAACTCGGTTTCCCCGTTTTGAAGTAAAATATAATGTAACTCTATATTATTTCCCATCAATCCTTTCGCTATTATTTCAAAAGCAAGTGATTTATTCGTGTTAGCTATTATTTGAATAACTTTTATTTTCAATTTTCGAGATTTAAACTATATGCTACATCTGTTGAACAAATTAAAAAATTATGATAATCGCTTTTGGTTAAGCAATCCACCTTTTTAATTGCACCTTGTTCATTTATATTAAAGTATATATAACCTAACCCTTTAATAAGATTTTCTATCTTTACAGCTATCTCGTTATTTAGTATTTCTATCAAAAGAGTTGGTTTGAAATCTTTTAAGTATCTCCCCATACCTTCTAATACTTCAGGCTCATGAGTTTCTACATCAATTTTCATCAAGTCTATTTTTTTAATGTTATTGGAAACTATAAACTCATCTAAACGAAGCGTATCTATTGGGATCTCTTTAACCAAACTTTTTGTAGTGTTTAGGTTTTTATTTACTGTAACAGAATACGTATGTTCAGTATCTGTGTCGTATATAATCGCCTTTCCGCTCTGGTTAGATAATGCAATTGGATATGCTTTAATATCATAATGATTCAATGCTATGTTCTTTACTAACTTTTTATAAACTCTACAAACAGGATCAAATGCATATACATTATTATTTTTTTTTGCTGTTTTGGCAATTAAAGCGTAAATTCCTGTGTTGGCACCAATATCAAAAATAACATCTGAATTTTCACACAGTTTATTCCATAACAACAACGAATCCTTTTCCCACCGTCCAAATAAACCTGACCAAAATATTTCGTTTTCTACTTGAAATCCATAATGATGGATTAAAAAAGTATTTCCCCCTTTTATTTTAACCTTAAAGACATCTTTGAAATACAGATGTTTGTATATTGACTCTGGTAGATTAAACATTCTAATTATTTTGAAAATAGAAAGCTTGAAAGGAATGATACGATATATGAATTTAAAAATATTTTTCACAAGAAATTATTGTTCGTTATTTGTTTTGAGTATAAATTTCATCACACCAAATCTAAGTTCTTGAGCAATAATTGAAAGGTTTAATTCATTAAAAATTTCTTCCATCTCTTCTCTATCAAATTCTGCTACATGGTCATCATCTGTATGAATCAATTTACATCCGACATCTTTTCTGTAAATATTATGATATGTTTTTTCAAAATCAGGTACTTCTATGTAAAAATAAGAAGTAAATGGGGTGTAACCCTTAATAAAATTCTTAGGATTATCTATATGCTCTAAAACATGAGACATAATTATCATATCGTACTTAAAGCTTAAATTTTGTAAGTATTGAAGTGCATCATCATGTATAAACGAAATATTACCTCCTGCATATTTCATTTTTGCATGATTAATCGAAGTAATATCATGATCTATTCCATCAATTTTTTTAACCTTTTTTGAAATAATATTGGTCAAATCACCAGAACTGCAACCTAAATCTAAAACCAAATAATCTTCGGAAATAAATTTTGATAAAAAATTCCATGTTCCAAGTCTTCCAGGGTGATTAATTGCTTTATAATAAACTACTGATGAAGAATGTGCAAGTCTTTCAAATATCCAAGCTAAATCCAAGAACAGTTTAAGTTTGAATTTATTGCTAATCCAAGGAATTTTAGATAATCTATAAAAAATGGATAGCAATAAATGCTTCTGCTTTTTTCTTTGCAATTGTATTCCCATCTAATTTAACTTTGTTTAATGTTTTAGGTAAACCTATAAAATAATACCATTGAATGCTGTATCAAAAAGAAGCAAAGCAATATATAGTTTCTCTACTATTTTTCTATACATTCTAAAGAACATCGGGTTTTAATTTAGGATTAAATAAAATAAGTAAAAGCATCGAAACAGAAATAAAAGCATACGTACAAAGTGTAGAATAAGCAGCACCTATTGTTTTGTATGACGAAATAAAAAAATAGTTTAGCAGTAAATTTACCACTATCCCTAAAATAGAAATAATTCCTATCTGTTTATTTTGTTTAAAATACATTGGCATCGACACTAAGAAGTTATAGAGTCCCCAAAAAAATAACCCGAATACTAAAATAGGGACATATTGCTTTGCCTCTATGTATCGCTCATTTATAAGATATTTAAAAATAAGCGGAGTGGTTAGCAACAATACCACCATAACCAAAATTAAAATTAAAGCGTATTTTACAAATAAACCTACTAATTCACGAATACCTTTCTTTTCCTTATAAAAACCAAATATTGCTGTGCGTACTACATTTACTGAGGCTCCAATAATAATTAACATAATACCCGCTACTGTACTTGCTATATTGTAAATTCCTGTTTCAGATAAGCCAACCAATTGTTCTAAGAAAAATCGGTCGGAGAGGTTTATAACCATAATGGAAATACCCATAAACAACAAAGGGTAACCTTTACTAATTAACTCCTTAGAGATTTTAATTTTTGATTTCTGTTTAGCCATTATTTTTCTCTTCACAAAATAAATTAGAGCTACACTATTTATGAAAAGTAAACTAATAACTAAAGAGGCCACCCTTCCTTTCCAAGAAAAAGGAAAAACAACTACAAGTAATAAAATAAGAGCTATTTCAATAAAAAACTTTGACAGAAAAAAGAAACTATACTGCTTTATTGTTCGCTTGTAAACAAAATACGTTGTGCATGTGTCAAAATAAACAACCAACAAAGCTACCAATGGTAATGCAAGTAAAACATAGTTGGGCAAAGAAGTGAAATTTTTAAAAAACAGCGAAAGGAAAAATAATACAAGGGTAAGCAGCAAACTAATAATAAATGTGATTTGAATATACGATCTTAAAATCATCGGAAATAATGCTTCTTTCTCAATTATATAAACTCCCAATAAATATCCCATACCCAATGGAATTAATACCGAAAATAGGTTTACGCTTGCATTAAATAAAGCCAGCAGTCCATAATCTGCCGGACTAAGATACTGAGTAAGCACAGGCAGGAGCAGAAAAGATATTCCACCGGTAAAAAAACTTATGGCGGTGTATATGGAAATGCTTTTAAAAAGTGACATTAGCGTATTGTCTTTTCACGAATTTTTTTTACAAAAGAAGTATCCTTAAAAAAATGCTCCTTTTCCATTTTCTTTTCCAATACAATTACCTGATAATCGGCTGGTTTCATCCAAATACTGTATGTTTCTATGTGTTTTATATAAAAATGATTTCGGTAAATTGCTTCGGTTAAAAGATTTAAATGCAGAGGTTGATCTATTACCTGAAGGGTTTCGGGAGTATGTATTTTACACCACTCTAAATAATTTGGAAAAGGAATATGAATGAGAATAAAACCATCCTCTTTCAATAAAAAATTTAATTTATTAAAAAGAACATCATGCCGTTCTGCAGGAATATGTTCTAATACATCGGGTAAAAATATCACATCAAAGGTATCTTTCAGTTCGGAAAAAAGAATATCGCCTGTTATCCATTTTATTCCCTTATATTTTTTTAATCGCTCTCTTGCAATACGTATACTTTCATCGCTAATATCGGCTGCTGTAATTTGTGTTGAGGAAAAAAGGTGCTTGGCTAGTAAACCGGTAACCGTGCCAATACCACAACCAATTTCAAGCACATGGTGTTCTTTTTTAAGACCAAATTTCTTAAGCCATTTTACAATGTGGTGGTGACGTGCATTTACTCCTATTTTTTGCTGTAAAGGAGCATAATTGTTGTACCATTTTTTTATATCGCTCATCGTTTCACTATTTGCTTCACTTCCTTTATATCCGAAAATGTAATAAAATACAATTGCCAAAAAGGAATAGTATATATTTTATAAAATTTATACACTACCCAAAAGGTAGTGCCAAGATACGAAATTACCGAAGCTATGGCGGCTCCCTGCAACCCCCAAAGAGGGATAAGAATCATATCAAAAGCAACCGTTAATACAAAACCAAATAAAGATGCCCAAAGATTTATTTTAACCATGTTTTTTCCTGAAAAATACCCCGCAATTACATTGGTAACACAAAAGGGCATAGTGCCTAAAAGCAAAACGGCAAAAACTCCATACGATGAAAAAAACTCTCTGCCGTATAGTATAGGAATAAGCCAGTAAGTACTAACAACTGCAAACACAGAAATAATAAAACATAAAAAAGAAACTACTCTAGCAATCAGAGCCGCCTTTTGTGGTGAAAATTTTTCGCTTCCACCCGAAACATAGGGAAATAGTACCGAGGTAACTGCTGCAGGCAATACCCAAAGTAACTGGGCTAAACCCGAACTTAGGGAGTATATCCCTAACCCATGTGTTCCCTGATAATACTCAACAAACCAAAAATCCAAACGGTAATTTAAAAACTGAAATATAGTGGCAAAATAAGTAATGCCTCCCCAAAAAACAAGGTGTTTATACTCATTTAAACTATAAAGTTTTTGCAATATTGGCATTCCAAAACAATGATAAAATAAAAAAGCATAAGCCAATAAAAGTACAACCTGCAATGCCAAATAAACTTTTAACAGCAATAAGGTATTGCCTGTATTACCGTACAAAAAATACAAATACACATAAGCAAAAAAAGTAATAATAATATGTGCCACCCTAATAGCATTTACTTTATGAATGACCAAATTTCCTGTTAGGATGCCCGAAATAACATTGCCCAGTAACTGAATAAAAACGGAAGTCGATAAAATGAATACGGCTGTCATGTGTATTAAATTTTCGGGCAACAAAAGCCGATACAATGAATGACCGGGAAATAAAAACAACACTGCACACAAAATCAAAGACACCAACCCTATTTGAATAAAATAAGCAATCAATAAGGGATAAGCATCGGTTTTATTTTTAGCCGAAAAATAAATGCTACCGGAAGCCGAACCAAAACCTAACACCAATGCAAGTAATGAAGCTGAAGCAATAAAAAAAGCATATTCTCCCCTTCCTTCAACTCCAAGCAAACGGGCCAACAACACAGAATTTGCCACATTAAACAGCAAATTCAATACATTTGTACCAATGGTACTTCCAATATGCTTGGTAATAGACATATAAATATTATAACACAAATTAAACAAAAACTTTAGGAATGAATATTTTAGTTACCGGTGGTGCCGGCTACATTGGTTCTCACACTATTATTGAATTACAAAACGATGGGCATCATGTAGTCTCTGTTGATAATTACCTCACCTCTTCGCCCGATACCTATAAACGCATCAAATCCGTTACCGGAAAAGAAGTACTCCATTATCAGTGCGATTTAACTTCGCCCGAAGAAACAGAGGCTATTTTTCATAAACATCAGTTTGATGCAGTAATACATTTTGCGGCTCTGAAACTGGTAGGCGAATCCGTTTTAAACCCCACTTTATATTACCGAAACAACCTCAATGCACTCATTAATATACTCCAATGTATAGAGAAATATTCGTGCAGAAATTTAATTTTCTCATCTTCCTGCTCTGTTTACGGAAACTCTCCGCATATACCCGTTACGGAAAAAGAACCTTTTGGTTTTCCGGAATCGCCCTATGCCGCCACCAAGCAGATTTCGGAAATACTGCTGCAAAGTTTTATTAAAACACAAGCCCTTTCTAAATGCATTTCGCTCCGATATTTTAACCCCGTGGGGGCACACTCTTCTGGTTTAATTGGCGAAATACAACAAACTCCCAACAACCTGCTTCCGGTTATTATGCATTCGGTAATCAAAAACAAGCCCTTTATCGTTTTTGGCAACCACTACCCTACCCCCGATGGCACTTGTATTCGCGATTATATTCACGTTTCAGATGTGGCCAAAGCTCATGTGGCTGCCTTAGCATTTTTAGATAAAATGAATTCCGAAAATCGCCTCGATGTTTTTAACATTGGTACCGAAACAGGAAATTCTGTATTCGAACTCATTCATAGTTTTGAAAAAGCAAGCAGTATAAAACTCCATTATTCTGTGGGCGAAAAAAGAACTGGTGATATAGCTCAAATTTATGCCGATATTTCCAAAGCAAAAAAAATACTGCAATGGCAACCTCTCTATTCCCTCGATGAAACAATGAAAACCGCATGGCGTTGGCTTTGTAAAATGAAAGAAGAAAACATACTTCAATGATGGTATTTTTCTCCTTTTAAAATAGTAAACACCCTATAAAGTTGCTCCATAAAAATAACGCGAGCCAACTGATGCGGAAAAGTAAGTTTTGATAAGGAAATACGGGCATCGGCCCTTTGGTACACTTCTTCGCTAAAACCATGAGCTCCTCCAATTACAAAAAAAATGTTGGCTTTATTTTGATTTTGCAGTTTTTGAATATACCCGGCCATCTGCACAGAAGTATATTCGTCTCCTCTTTCATCGAGTAAAATCAGAAAATCGCTTTTGTTTAGCTTACTCAACATTCGTATCCCTTCTTTTTCCTTATACTGTAAGATATTTTGTTCTTTCGAAGCAGGTATAATATCTAAACAAAAAGGGATATAATGTTTAATCCTTTTTTCATATTCTTTCACACTATTTTCGGTACACACAGAGTCGTGCTTCCCTGCCATTAACACATGAATCTTCATAATTTAAGAAATAATATTTTATGCAATTTATAAAAAAATTACCTTTACACCATTCATTACGATTGCTTACACCATAATTATGGCTCGGTATTTGCTTAAAATCTAACAAATAAAATAAAATGAAACTAACAATTACCATATTTCTGCTTTCGATTTCTGCCTTCTTTTTTAATCCATTTCCAGAAAACGATATTTTTTCAACCGCCTTTAAAACAGGCAATGCTAAAGAAATTGCAAAATATTTTGGCAATAGTGTAGACTTAAATATACCCGGCAGCGAAGGGGTTTACAGCAAAGCTCAGGCCGAACAAATTTTAAAAGACTTTTTTACTAAGAATACCACAAAATCTTACAATTCGCTCCACAACGGCACATCGAAAGATTCGCACTACGCCATAGGCAGTTTAATAACTGCCAAAGGAACCTTCAGAACCTATGTGCTTTACAAAAAAGAGGGAGCAAACATTACCATTCAGGAACTTCGCTTGGAGCAAGAATAAGCCTGTTTTCCATGAATCTTAAAGAATTTATAACTCTTGCTTTAAAAGAAGATATTGGCAATGGCGACCACACGACCTTAGCCTGCATTCCTGAAAATACAACACAAAAAGCCAAACTTCTTGTAAAAGAACAAGGCATGATTGCCGGAGTGGAACTGGCTAAAAATATTTTTAATCAATTTGACAACACCTTACAGTTTGAAGAAAATATTCCGGACGGAACTCCTGTTCATAAAGGAGAAATTGTTTTTACCGTTACAGGAAAAGCCCGCTCTATACTTACTACCGAAAGGCTTGTGCTAAATTGCATGCAACGCATGAGTGGTATTGCTACTTATACTGCTAAACTTAATAAATTAATAGAAGGAACCGGAGCTCAATTACTCGATACCCGAAAAACAACTCCCTGTTTCAGGTATTTCGAAAAGTGGGCAGTTAAAATAGGCGGTGGGCAAAATCATCGATTTGGTCTTTTCGATATGATAATGATTAAAGATAATCATATAGACTATGCAGGCAGTATTACCCAAGCCGTAAATGCTGCGGTAAATTATCTGAAAGAAAAAAACCTTTCTCTGAAAATAGTAGTTGAAGCAAGAAATATAGACGAAGTAAAAGAAATTCTAACCCTACATTCCGTTCATCGTATTTTACTCGATAACTTTACACCTGAAGAAATGGCGAAGGCTGTGAGTTTTATAAATAAAAAAGTGGAAACCGAAGCCTCCGGAGGTATTACAGAAAATAACATTGTAAGCTATGCAAATACCGGAGTAGACTTTATTTCGGTAGGAGCTTTAACACATCAGATTAAGAGTTTAGATTTAAGTTTAAAAGCTTTTTAAATTGAAAAAGATTGTTGCCATATTACTCTCTCTGCCCATTGTTTGTAATGCCATTGCCTTGTCGAAAAAAACCGTCTTACCGGGCTTCGATAAAATTCCGCTTTACGATGTGGTATTGTTTTTTATAGAAGGGCTTCAAAAAGGATACCTTACTACCCGGGCTTCCTCTCTGGCCTTTAAATTTTTTATGGCTCTTTTTCCTACCATCATTTTTTTATTTACCCTTATTCCTTACATTCCTATAGAAAATTTTCAGGAACATTTGTTGGAAATGCTGGAAAGCGTACTACCCGAATCGTTGGCCGATACTCTGCACGAAACGATTAAAGACTTACTTACCAATCAACGGGGTGGTTTACTATCATTCGGTTTTATTTTTGCTCTTTACCTTGCCACGAATGGTATAGAAGCAATGATTTCGTCTTTTAATCAATCATACCACGTACATGTTCCAATCCCTCCTCTTAAAATAAAAATTAAAGCAATCACTCTTCTCTTTATACTTATTCTATTAATGACGGTATCCATTGGATTAATTGTATTTAGCGGTATTGCCATAAATGAATTAAAAAATTTCGGAATTATTGAAGACCAAATGACCCTATTCCTTATACAGGCCGGCAAATGGATTGTAATACTGGCTTTCTACTTTATGGGTATCTCTTGCATTTACTATTTTGGAAGCAACCGCATACAAAAATTCAGGTTTATTTCGGCAGGCTCTTCTTTAGCAAGTTTCGCTTCTATTATTGTATCTTTAGGTTTTGCCTTTTACGTAAATAATTTTGCCTCATACAATAAGCTCTACGGTTCCTTAGGAATATTAATTGTTTTAATGTTGTGGATTTATTTAAACTCCTTGATTTTACTTGTAGGATACGAACTGAATGCCAGCATTAAAGAAGCTAAACTAAAAAAAGAGGTTTAGAGACTAATCATTTCTTATTTATTTTAGAAAATATTTCTGTTTAATTTCGCTGCACTTGTTTTAACGGTTAAAATGAAAAAAATACTTCTACGTTATATCCCCATAAGTTGGCAAAAAAAATGGTATCAATTAAAAAACCCGGGAATTATTGACGAAGTAGAGATTGCCGCAAAACTTCTATTTAAGGGCGATAAACACCAAACCATGCTTGATGTGGGAGCCCATTTTGGTGAATCATTAGAAATTTTTGCCAAAAAAAAATGGAATGTTTTTGCTTTTGAACCCGACCCTAAAAACCTAATTGAACTAATACCACTCGTAAAAAAATACCCGAATGTTACCCTCGAAGAAAGTGCCGTTGGCGAACAAGAAATATCAGAAATGCCTTATTATTCCAGCAATGTTTCCAGTGGCATCAGCGGGTTATTAAATTTTCATAGTTCGCATGCAGAAATAAAAAAAGTACAAGTGATTACATTAAAAAATTTCTGCGAAAAAAAGAAACTACAGCACATTAGTTTCTTAAAATCTGACACCGAAGGGTACGACTTGCCTGTACTTAAAGGCTTCAACTGGAACAACCCACATCCTCGTGTTATTGTTTGCGAATTCGACAATCTGAAATCCGAAAAACTAAATTACTCTATTAAAGAGCAAGTACAATTTCTTTCCGATAAAGGCTACAAATTACTCATTTCCGAATGGTATCCCATTGTGGAATACGGGCAAGTGCATCAATGGAAACGCTTTTGCCTATCGGCAACTAACGTAAATCCTAAAGCATGGGGAAATATAATAGCCGTTAAAGAATCCGATTTTAATGCACTAATTCTTATTGCCGAAAATTACGGTAAGATTGAAAAAGAGTAAACAGAATAGTTTTCATTTTTCACACACAACTATTTTCTGCTATTAAACAAAGCATAAAGCCCAAATTTGTAAATTCGTACTTTATTTATCTACTCGTAATGAAAAGTATATTCTCCGGGCTTATGATGTGGCTGCTTAGTGTAGTCGTTTCTGCACAACCCTTTAACCCCTTATTACCACCAAACACTTTTAGAAATGCCGACAACCCCTATTACTGGAAAAATAAATTACCCTTTGAAGGATACTGGCAGCAAGATGTTCACTACAACATAAAAGCCAATATTGACGAGCTTACCGATATTATTTCAGGAACTCAGCAATTAGAATACTGGAACAACTCGCCCGATGAACTTGAATTTGTATTTTTTCATCTTTACCAAAACGCCTTTCAGCCTGGCTCTTACTACGAAAACCTAATACACCATAACGGAATAAAACCCAAATGGGGACGATACGAAAAGGAAGGAAAAGGTACCGAAATACTGAAACTTCAAGCTGATGGTCAAAATTTAAAAAGAGAACTCGATAATACCATTCTGAAAGTTTGGCTACCAAAGCCTCTTAAAAGCGGAGAAAGCATTGTTTTCGATATTGAATTTAAAACCTATTTCGATGGGTTGGGCGGCACCCGCAGAAGAATGAAACAGTTTAATGCCTACGGATACAAACATTACGATGGAGTACATTGGTATCCACGTATTTCGGTTTACGATCGCAAATTTGGGTGGACTACCGACCAACATCTTGGGCACGAATTTTACGGTGATTTTGGAACGTATGATGTAGAACTAACCTTCTCCTCCGATTTTGTGGTAGAAGCAACCGGCTTTCTTCTCAATAAAAATCAGGTGTTACCCGATGCTCTGAGACAACAACTTGATATAACTAATTTTAAAAACAAACCTTTATTTTCTGAACCCTCCATTATTACACCCTATAACCCCAACGAACGAAAAACATGGAAATACCATGCCGAAAATGTACACGATTTTGCATTTACTGCCGACCCCACTTACCGCATTGCCGAAGTATGGTGGAACGATATTCAGTGCATTGGTTTGGTTCAGGAACCACATGCCTCACGATGGCAAAATTCAGCCCTTTACGTTGCAAAAATCATTAAAACTTTTTCGGAAGATTTTGGAATGTATGCCTACAATAAAATGGTAGCTGCCGATGCTCAAGATGGAATGGAATACCCCATGATTACCCTCGATGGTGGTCTAGAACCCAGTAATCACGGGCTTTTTGTTCATGAAATTGCTCACAACTGGTTTTTTGGAATGCTAGGCAGCAACGAAACCTATCGTGCCGCTATGGACGAAGGGTTTACCCAATTTTTAACATCGTGGGGATTAGAAAAGATTGACGGAGATACCGTTATTTCCAGAAATTACAAATCGAAATACCGAAACGAATTTACCCGCCCTCAATTAGTAAGAGAATCTAATGTTTACAATGGATACATGAGCGATGCTATACTAAAAGAAGATGCCTCACTAAACACTCATTCCGATGGTTTTAATGGAGCGATAAGGCACGGTGGAGGCTACCGCCATGTATATTACAAAACAGCCGTAATGCTCTACAACCTGCAATATGTATTGGGCGATGAACTTTTTTTGAAAGCAATGCAACACTACGTTAGTCAATGGAAAATTGCACACCCTTACATGGAAGATTTTAGAAATTCCATTATTCAATACACCAAAGTAGATTTAAACTGGTTTTTCGACCAATGGTTCGAAACCACCAAAAACATAGATTACAAAGTAGGTAAAATACGGCCAACGGAAAATAAAAACGAATACCAAATTACCTTTCACCGGAAAGCCGATATGCAGATGCCTATAGATTTTGTAGTGATTGATAAAAAAGACTCCTCTCATTCTTTTCATATACCGAACTCTTGGTTTGTAAAAGAAACCAATGCATCTGTTTTACCAAGGTGGATTGGATGGGATAATAATCTCAATCCTACGTACACTGCTACCGTTAGTATTCCAAACGGCATCAAAGATGTACAAATAGACCCCACTTA
Source organism: Flavobacteriales bacterium (assembly GCA_013359255.1). Classification (GTDB taxonomy): domain Bacteria; phylum Bacteroidota; class Bacteroidia; order Flavobacteriales_E; family Vicingaceae; genus BCD5. Next base: position 51,861 of record JABWCF010000008.1, on the reverse strand, counting down.
CCGCCTGGCTGATGTAAACCAGCTAAACAACTCCAAAAAATTTCCATATCTCTTGGAATACGACCATAGAATTTACAATTCACCCGACCGTAAAAACTACGAATTATTTGGTCGCCCCGACTTTTGGTACAATGCATACGATGGTTTAAAAGCCGGTGCCCACCTAAACGGAAATTATCTTACTAAATTTCATGTTTTTAATTTAAGTGTTTGGATGAATAGTGGTCTTGGCCAATACAACATAAAAGAAGATGCCGGGAACTTCGATAAATATTCTTTTCATTTCGATTACAAAACCTCTACACATAAATTTCTGAAAGGCTCCGAAATTTTTGGTACAACCAGAATCTTAGATGGACTAAATCTTTACAAAATAGGATTTTCGTTCTCCGATAGAAAAGAGAAAAACATACTATATGCCTATTTTAAGTCTATGATGCGGTACGACCGTCAGGATTTAAACTACCTTCTCTATCCTTCCGAATGGCAATACAATAAATTAAATAACACATTAAACCTAGGCTTAAATCATATTTACGAATACACAAAAGGCTACGGAATCATTAGTCTGTTCTCTAAAACATCGGCTATTGCCAGCGATTATGATTATGCCCAGCTTAGCTTTAGTGCCGACAATAAAAACACTTTTGGCAAAATAGGTCTCAACACACGCCTCTTTATGCAGTATGGTACAGGAAAGAATGTACCCTACGAATCATCGTTGTATTTGGCAGGAGCCAACCCCGAAGAGATGATGGAAAACAAATACCTTCGTTCGCAAACAGCCATACCAGAAGAATGGCTAGGCTATGGAACTGCCACCAACCATCTGCAATATGGAGGCGGGCTCAATTTACGCGGATATGCCGGATATCTGAACCCAGAAATGTATAAGGATAGCATCGTTTATACATATCGCACTAATTCTGGGGCTTCGGTAAGTACAGAATTAGCATTCGGAAAACTCATTCCTTTCCGCCCTAAAAAACTTTCCAAGTATTTTGCAATTGATATGTACCTATTTGCCGATGCCGGGGTGGTTGATTACGGAACTGCCATTAATAACACATGGATTTCTGATGTGAGAGCCGATGCTGGTTTGGGAACTACTTTTACAATTAAACGTTGGGGGCCACTCGATTTAGTTAAACCACTTACCATTCGCTTTGATATGCCTTTCTTTTTAAACCGCCCACCCGCAGTAGAAGAATATTTTCAATTCAGATGGGTATTAGGCATCAGCAGGGCATTCTAAAATAATTGAGAAAAAAATGAAAAACGCAATCTGAAAAAAAAATTATTCAACACCTAAATACAAACCAATTTCCATCGTATGAAAAAGAATATTCTAAAAAAATTACTACCTCACTTTGTAGCCGTATTGGTATTTTTTGCCATCACTATTGCCTATTTTAATCCTCTGTTACAAGGCAAACAAATACGTATGGGCGATATGCTGAATTACGAAGGAATGGCTAAAGAAATAAACGACTTTAGAGAGAAAACCGGAGAAGAAGCCCTTTGGACAAACTCCATGTTTGGCGGAATGCCGGCCTATCAAATTTCGGTTAAATATTACAATAACTGGGTACAACGCATAGGTTTGTTTATACGAAAAATAGTTCCGTATCCATCTACTATTATTTTTACCGCCATGCTATGCTTTTACATTTTACTGGTAATGCACAGAGTACATCCTGTGTTGGCGGTAGCAGGAGCCATTGCCTATGCTTTTTCCAGTTACTTTTTTATTATTATTGAAGCAGGGCATATTACCAAAGCCTACGCCATGGCCTATCTGCCTTTAGTGGTGGCCGGAGTGCTACACACCTTTAAAGGAAATTATTTATCGGGAGGTGCCCTTACCGCACTAGCATTATCGTTTCAAATTTCAGCCAATCACTTGCAAATAACTTACTATTTGCTTTTAATACTATTAATTTTTGGTGGTATCCATTTCTATTTTTCGTGGAAAGAAAAAAAACTGGTACACTTTGCCAAAGCTTCCGGTTTTCTTGCCATTGCAGCCCTATTAGCCATTGGCCCTAATATGGGAAACATATTGGCTACTTACGAATACGGGAAATATACCACACGCGGACCTTCTGAATTAACCTTTAACAAAGAAAATAAAACCACTGGCTTAGATAAAGATTATGCCACCTCGTGGAGCTATGGAATAAGCGAAACCTTTTCTTTAATCATACCCAATGTAAAAGGAGGAGGTAATGGACCCATTGGAAAAGAGCACGAAAATGTGCTGGAAAAAATAGCACCACAACAAAGGCAGGTTATTGCCCAAATGGACCAATACTGGGGCGACCAGCCCTTTACCTCGGGACCCGTGTATGCCGGAGCTTTTGTGATGCTTTTATTTTTTATAGGGTTATTTATTTTAGAAGGACCACTTAAATGGTGGCTTATTGCATCTACCGTACTTTCTCTAATGCTGGCTTGGGGTAAAAACTTTATGCCATTAACCGATTTTTTTCTCGACTACGTTCCGGGATATAATAAATTCCGCACCGTTTCTATGATTTTAATTATTGCCGAATTTACCATTCCGTTTATGGCCATACTTACCTTGCAACAGTTGGCCGATAAACCCACCTTGTTTAACACACACAAAAAGAAAATATACTACGGAGCAGGTATTTCGCTTGGCATTTGCATTTTATATTACTTAATGCCCGGATTGTTTACCGATTTTTTTGGCGAAGGGCAAACCGAACAATATTCGCAAATGCTTAAATCGGCAGGCTTTCCGGAAAATGCCATACCCGAAGTGTTTTCCGAACTCGAAAAAGCACGTAGAGCTATTTTAAATGCCGATGTGTTGAGAAGTTTATTTTTTATTGTGGCAGGAATTGGACTTTTGTTTTTAATATGGAAAAACAAAATTAAAACTACACACGCTTTTTATGTGGTAGCTCTTCTTTTGCTTATCGATTTATGGTCGGTAAATACACGTTATCTTAACAAAGAGAATTACGTATCGAAGAGGGAACTGGAAAAACCCTATCCGCTTACCAGTGCCAATCTTAAAATATTAGAAGACACCGATCCCAATTTCCGCGTGTATAACGTAACCCGTAATGCTTTTACCGATGCCAGCACTTCGTACTTTCATAAATCTATTGGAGGATACCATGGAGCCAAATTAAAACGCTATCAGGAACTTATTGATTTTCATATTGCCAAAAACAATATGCAAGTGCTAAATATGCTGAATACAAAATACTTTATTGTGCCCGATAACAACAAACAACCGGTAGCACAATTTAACCCCGAAGCATTTGGAAATGCATGGTTTATTAAGGGTTATAAAGTAGCAGCCAATGCCGATGAAGAAATTACCGGCATGGAAAAATTTAATTTAAAAGATTCTGCTGTTATAGACAAACGGTTCGAGGGCATGCTTTCCGAATTTTCTTTTAAAGAAGATAGCATGGCAAAAATTGTTTTAACCTCGTATGCTCCCAACAAACTCATTTACCAATCTAGTGCTGCTAACGAGCAAATTGCTATTTTTTCAGAAATACACTACGATAAAGGCTGGAATGTTTTTATAAACGATAAACCTGCCGAATACTTTAGAGCCAATTATGTGTTGCGGGCTATGCGAATACCTGCCGGAAACCATAAAATAGAATTTAGGTTTGAACCGAAAGTGTACCGTACAGGAGAAAATATTGGCTTAGCAAGCAGCATATTGCTTTTTGCTTTTGTTGGATTTGCTTTGTATAAAGAATTAAAAGAGAAATAATATGTAAAAAATATTTTTTGTATGGCGGCAATACATCTAAAATTGAACATACTTGCCGATTTTTTTAATCGGGTATAAACAAGTTGGTGGCAATTTTTGCGGACACCCTAAAACATAACCAAACAGACAAAAATGATTAAAACATTACACTTAACAACTTTACTATTTTTATTTATTTCTTGCCAGACATCTGCTCAAACGGTAAATTCATTAAGACAAAAAATAGAACAAATTGTTTCGACAAAGAACGCTATTGTCGGTGTTGCAATTATTGGCGACAATGGAAAAGACACTTTAACAATAAATGGAGATAGACATTTCCCATTGCAAAGTGTATTTAAGTTTCATATTGCACTTGCAGTCTTATCACAAATTGACCAAGGAAACTTTTCCCTAAATCAAAAAATTAAAATTGAAAAGAAAGACTTGATACCAAATCTTTATAGTCCGATTAGAGACAAATATCCTAACGGAACGATTTTGCCAATTTCAAAAATTCTGGAATACACTGTTTCTCAAAGTGACAATGTAGGCTGTGACCTTTTATTGAAACTAATTGGCGGACCTGAAGTAGTTGAAGAATACTTCATTAAAAATAATATTAAAGACGTATCAATAAAAATTAATGAAGAGGTACAACAGGCGAATTGGGATTTACAATTTGAAAATTGGACGACACCAAAAGCAGCAAACGAAGTCTTGTCAAAGTTTTATTATAACAAAACAAAACTACTGTCTAAAAAAAGCTACGACTTTATTTGGAAAACTATGAAGGGAACCAAAACGGGTAAAGCAAGACTAAAGGGACAATTACCCAAAAACGCTATTGTTGCACACAAAACTGGTACTTCGGGAGCAAACAAAGCAGGTTTAACAGAAGCCGTAAACGACATTGGAGTTGTGTTTTTGCCAAATGGACAACATTATTTTATTAGTGTTTTTGTGACGAAATCAACCGAAAACAATGAAACAAACGAAAAGATAATTTCTGATATTTCAAAAGTAACTTGGGACTATTTCATAAAGAAAGTAAAATAAAACTGCCACCAACAGCACCTACACGCAAGTGGCGGTTCAGTGGTTAAATCAAGCTTTGTACTTCTATCAAAGATTGTGCTTGAATGACAGTGAAGTGCTTCGAAATCGCCACCTGCGTGTAGCTGCAAAACGTTACCAGTAAGTGGCGGACAAGACCTCGACATAAAAGAATTTAACATGACTTCAGACTTTGAACTTGTAGACAAAATTTTAGACGGCTTTTATTACGAAGACTCGGGAGTTAGTCGAGCTAATCAGCAAGGCTTTGACCAAACCGACATCTTTGTTGACCGTTACTTTAATGAGGACTTCGCTGAAATAATTTACAATTCAATAACAAAAGACACGGACTTATCAAAAGTAGCAACTCTTCTTGATGTTCTTGTTTGGTCTACTCCAGACAATGGAACGAGACTTGAAGAATTAGTGCACGACTGGATTACGTCTGACAACAAAACAAAAGTTCAAATTATTCTCTTAAGGCAAGACTGGTTCCCAAGACAAGACAGAGAAGAAAATATAAAGGTACTTGAAAAGGTAAAATTGAAATTTCCAGACTTAGCAGAACTTTGTAATTATCATCTTGAAGAATTTGATTATCAGAAAAAAACTGGACTTCGAAGAATAGAATTACTCTTTAAAATAGCTGACAAACTAAAAAAATCCTGACAAACCTGTGTGCCGACACCATACTGGTAACACAGGCTACACGCAATGCGGAGTTCCAGCAAGTTGCAAATGCATTTTTTAAAGGTGCGCTCTGCGCATTATTTTTTGCATTTGCGATTAAGTTCAGTACATTTAATATAGGTTTTCGCTCAAGACAGTTTTGTGGTTATTTATTCCGCACTGCGTGTAGCCTGAAAACGTTAGCGTTCATTGTAGGACGACAAAACTGCTCGACAGAAAATTGAAAATAAACCAAAAAAAGTAAAATAAAATGGAAGTAAAATGCACCGACAAAAGAACATTTCAGTTGACCGAAAAAGGACAACCATTAGGACAACTGACCTATAAGAATTTGTTTTCTTACAATGCTAAAATTACATTGACAAATTCCGACAGTTACGAAATCAAACCAGTTGGTTTTTTCGGGACAAGTATAACCGTGACAAAAAATAAAACAGAAGTAGCCAATTTAAAAATGAATTGGAAAGGACATATAGTTATAACCTTTCAAGACGGACAGGAATTTGTTTTTAAGGCAAAGGGTGCATTTCACAACAAATATGTAATTGAAAACAAAGACGAAGAAAGATTAATTCAATTTGACCCGAAATTTAATTGGGGTAAATTCAATTACAATTATGACATTTCATATGAGAATAAACCGCAAGACAGTTTATTTATTTTACTTGGGGTTTATGCTTCAAACTATTACATAGCAGTTATGTCTGGAGCCATTGCCGGGACTGCATAATTTAACAACAAGACATAAATGTAATGCATACCGACAATGACAAGAATGAACAACGAAACGCTAACAGCAAATTGCCTCAAGCGGGGGTGCAGTGCTTCGGAGGACAGAAAAGTGCTTAATCAAACTTTCTTCTTCGTAGCAAAATAAGTGCTAAAAAGCCCACCTGCGGCAATTTGCAAACCGTTATGCCCAATGCTAAAACCGACCGTTCCCCGTGGACTTTGACGCAGTAACCTGACACTCCCTGCAAGCAACAAGCAAACAAAAAAACAGGACAACAGTTCCGCGCTTCGCGGACAATGGCGCAAGTAATTGACTGCGGACAAAAGAAAAAAACAGAAAATCTCCGCTTCGCATTTTTGAAAATTTCTTTTGCCATCCCACAGCAAGCACATTTGCCTTTGCCTGCTTTTTATTTTTAATAGCGGAATAGGCAAAGGCAAAAGAGCTTGCTTTTCCCCACCCTATTTTCTAAACCTATTTGTTAAGATTGATTAATATCATACTTTATACAAAATAAAGTCAGATACTTTGCATTAGTTTTTTACTACTACTATGACCGACATAGAAAATCTGAAAATACTTATAGTTGAAGATGAATCCAGGGTACTGCAATTCATCAAACAGGGTTTGGAGGAAAACGGCTTTGAGGTTGATTTTGCCTACGATGGTGAATGCGGAAGGAAACTGGCTCTATCAAAAAAATATGATGTCATTATTCTGGACATCATAATACCACAGTTAAACGGCATTGAATTATGTAAAAAAATCAGGGAAATAGATTCGGCTACAAAAATCCTGATGCTTACCGCGCTCGGAACGCTAAACGATAAACTGGAAGGTTTTGAAGCAGGCGCTGATGATTACCTCGTGAAACCATTTGATTTTCCCGAATTGCTCGCAAGAATAAAATCACTTATTAAAAGAGCAACACAGACGACAGATGATTCCAAAAATACAGACCACATTATCAGAGTAGCCGATATGGAACTGAACACCCATACCAAAAGAGTTAAAAGAGGTGGAGAAGAAATCAGATTAACGGCCAAAGAATATGCTTTGTTGGAACTGCTTGCCTTAAATAAAAACAGGGTATTAAGTAAAGCGGAAATTGCAGAAAAAATATGGAATATAACTTTTGATTCAGGAACCAATGTCATAGAAGTATATATCAATTTTCTCAGAAAAAAAATTGATACCGATTCTTCGATTAAGTTGTTGCACACATTGGTAGGCATGGGCTACACTCTGAAAGATAATTGAAGCATGAAAATTAGAACCCGGTTTACTCTGATATTTGCAGCAATTGTTGGAATTATTCTTTTCTCGTTTTCATTTGCCATTTATTACTTATCAGAAGATTACAGGCAAAATGATTTTCATTCACGACTGCAAGATAGGGGAATTGCCAAACTAAAATTATTGTTGACGGCTGAGGAAGATACAGATAATTTATCATTCAACCAGGATATTCATTTCATCAGCAACGAGAATTTTGTTATTTATGACAGGAATAAAAATCTTCTATACCGCGACACTGCCGCTCCCGTTCCTTCTCCTGAAATTATTAATTCCATTAAACCTAATCAACCGCATATCTGTTCCCTGACAAATGCGGAATGTATCGGCTTCATCTATCCATACAAAGAAAACACATATCTTATTTTCTCCTCTGGGTATGACAAACATGGCATGAATTATATTGCCAATCTCAAACAAATCCTCTTATTCAGGGGCTTTATTATTCTTCTCATAATACTCCTTTGCGGATGGCTATATGTAGGGCGACTTCTGAAGCCGATTTCCAAAATTGTTCAACAAGCAGGCAAAATTACTTACAGCAACATGAATCAGCGGTTGAGCAACGGCAATTCGAATGATGAGATCGGACAATTAACTTCCACATTTAACAAAATGCTCGAACGGCTTGAAACCTCTTTCAATGCTCAAAAAAGATTTGTTTCCAATGCTTCTCATGAATTACGAAATCCTTTAACTGCCATAAACGGGCAGATTGATGTTGCCCTGATGAAAGACAGGGAAAAAGACGAGTATAAAAAAACATTGCAGGTCATTTCCAAGGATATTAAAAATCTGAAAACGCTTACTAATAATTTACTGGAACTGGCAAATAACGATGAAACATTTCTTCAGCACTTTGAAGAAGTCAGAATTGATGAAATATTATGGAGCATTCGGGACGAAATGGCTAAACAAAAACCCGAATGCGCCATGCTCATCAATTATGAAAAACCCACGGACAGCGAAAAATATCTTATATGCAAAGGCGATGAAAAATTATTAAAGACGGCTTTCCTGAATATCATTGACAATGCATGTAAGTTTTCAAACAATAAATCAGTAGAAATAAAAATAACACCCGAAAAGACAAACATCATTTTATTTTTTACAGACAAAGGAATCGGGATGCCCGAAGCATATCTGCAACATATTTTTGAACCATTTTACAGGGGAAACAACACAATGGGTATTCCCGGTAATGGAATAGGCCTATCCCTTGTGCAAAGAATTATCAAACTACATTCAGGAAAAATATTCATACGCTCAAAACTCAACGAAGGCACCACCGTTGAATTGGTTATTCCGAATTTAAGCCGTTTTTAATCCGGCTTAAAAAATTTTAAGGTATTTTAATCCCGTTTTAAGTTTGTGCTCCTTCTCATCTTACTCTCTTCCTTAAACTTTAATTCTTTTTAAGTCAAGAATAACTCCGCTTTAAGTTTCGTAACTGAACTTTGTACAGTTATGAAACAATCCGCCCCAAAAATATTTTTCAGCATCCTAAAACAGGAAATTGCAAATCTTTTCCCAAGTTATTTTGCCCTGACGATGGCAACAGGGATAGTTTCCATTGCTGCCAACTTGCTGAAAATTCCTTTTGTGGGTGAATCTCTTTTCTACTTCAATATTGTTGCGTATTGTCTTTTATGGAGTATGCTGTTACTGCGAGTATTTTTTTATTTCAAAAATTTTCTGAATGACCTTTCCGACCACGCGCGCAGTCCCGGCTTTCTCACTATTGTAGCAGGAACAAATGTGCTCGGCAGCCAATTCATTATCATTCAACAAAACTATCACATTGCTGCCCTGTTATATTATGTCGGATTAATCCTTTGGACAATTCTTATTTATTCTTTCTTTATTATAATAACCGTTAAGCGAGGCAAGCCGTCTCTTGAAAAAGGAATGAACGGAATCTGGCTGCTGATGGTAGTTGCAACGCAGTCTATTTCAATCCTTGGAGCACAATTAGTTTCACACCTTCCTATTCCGAAAGAAATAATTCTCTTTCTATCCCTTACACTTTTTCTCATAGGTTGTATGCTTTACATCATCATCATCACGCTGATTTTTTACCGCCTTACCTTTTTTGAACTTCGCGCAGAAGAATTTGCTCCACCTTTTTGGATTAATATGGGGGCAGTCGCCATTACAACTCTTGCTGGCTCTGTGCTTATTTTAAATATAGATAAATGGGAATTCCTCAGCTCGCTTCAACATTTTATTAAAGGACTTACACTTATGTTTTGGGCTACCGGAACATGGTGGATCCCCATCATTATTTTTCTTGGTGCATGGCGACATTTTTATCAACTCATCCCAATAATATATCACCCCCAATATTGGGGAATGGTCTTTCCCCTTGGTATGTATACCGTTTGCACTTATCGTCTGGCGCATGCGACAAATATTCAGTTCCTATTTAAAATCCCTATGATTTTTGTCTACATAGCGTTATTTGCGTGGACAGTAACCTTAGGAGGATTAGTATATAAAATCATTGGCAATTTTTATTCGGTTGTCAAAAAACAACAATTCAAAACATTTAAAAATCTTACATCATGAATACAGAAATAACTACCATCGAAACCACTTTAACTCCCAAAGAGTTAACGGAGAAGTTACAATCAATGACTGTTACTGATTTTTCACAACTTCAAAATCCCTCTCCAGCCTCTTATTACGGAGAAATAACATCCTACAGTTTTAATATTATGAATGTGCGTTATGGCCCAATGAGTTCTTTCCCTCCCATTCGGGGTGAAATTCAGGAAGGAGTTAACAAAACCATTATAAAAATAAAAATGGACATAGAGGAAAATTACAAAATATCACGAACAATGTATTACACCACGCTTCTTCCAATAGGTATTATTGTTATGCTGCTCAGCTTTCTGGTACTTGGCGGTACCGAATATCAACTTCAGGGTTTTATTTTTTCAAGTTCATTCATCGTTTGTGCCATTCTGGTTGTCTTTTTAACAAAATCATCGCTTGTCAGCACGAAAAAAAGGGAGCTAAATAATTTCGCAACAAAAATAAACGGTAAAATAATTTCTGCATAAACAAAAAAACTACATATCTAATACCACAAAAGAAAATATCATGGAAATCAAACAACCACAAATTATAAGCATTCCAGCAGATTTGACTGCCAAACAACTTTTGGACAGACTCGATCGCATTACTACAGAAGAATTTCACGATGCAATAAAAAATTCTGAGTATAAATATTACGGCAATATATCAGGCAGCGAATTTGATATTCGCAACAAAAAATACGGACCTTATAGCAATGGCCCTTATGTAAAAGGACAAATTACTGAGCAGGATAACATAGTAACGATTATGATAAAGATTGATATTGACGAACAAATGTCAACCATAAAAAAAATGAGTTATCCCTACTTTATTTTTTTAGGTCTGCTTATTATGGCAGCAGGTGTATTTATGAATGAAACGCGACTAATAACGCTCGCAGTTGGCGCATTCATGTTAGTTTTTCCGTTTCTTCAAGCAATAGCAATCAAGCAAATGCTCAAATCCATGCAAAAAGACGAAGTGAAATATTTTACAGAGAATCTCTGCCATCTGTCAGGAAACATAAGCAATCCATGAAACAGGCAAACTGTATAAACTGCAAAAATATCTCCTGCATTTTCAGAAATAGTCTTTCTTCAAAATGGGTGAAAAACTTTTTTATTCAAAGCGGTCAGCATATTTTTCTTGAAGATATGCCCGTAACCGGACTTTATGTTGTGCAAAAAGGAATCGTAAAGGAATTCTATTTAGATAAAGAGGGGAAGCAAATAATAAAACACACGGCTAAAAGCGGAGAAATTTTCGGACACAGAGATTATAGCGCAACCAAACACATCTTCAGCGCCATTGCCTTTGAAGATTCCCAAATCTGCTGCTTTAATAAAAATATTTTATATGAGGTATGTCTCCATAACGCTGAACTTTCAAATAATCTTATGAATTTCTTTCTGGATGAATTGAACAAATCAGATGAGAGACACAAACTTTTTTCATACGATTTACAATAAAATAAAATGGACAATATAAAACCCGTTCAGATTGTTTCCGACCTCACTCAAATGGGTGCTTATAAATCCGCACTTTCTGTAAAAGATATTCTGATACGCGGATTTCTTTCAGGCGCATTTCTCGGTTTCGCCACCGTGCTTGCATTCATAACAGCCAACCAAACCGGAATAGCCGTACTTGGAGCATTGGCGTTTCCAGTAGGATTTGTGATGATAATTCTAATAGGATTAGAACTCGTTACCGGAAACTTTGCCACGGTGCCAATGGCATTAATGAGCCGCCAAACATCCTTGCCAAAACTATTTTATAATTGGACTTTCGCCTTCATAGGGAATCTGATTGGCAGTGTTTTTTTTGGAGCAATGTTTTTCATTTACGCCACCAAATGCGGACATACCTATGATACAGATATTGTCAAAAAAATTATTGCCGTTGCAACTGACAAAACTATTGTCTACAAAGAACTCGGAACAGAGGGGATTATCGTTTGTTTCACCAAAGCCATGCTTTGCAACTGGATGGTTACAATGGGAGTAGTAATGGGATTAGTATCTTCATCTACAATCGGAAAAATTTCTGCTATCTGGTTACCCATCTTCACTTTTTTTGCACTCGGCCTTGAACACTGCGTAGTGAACATGTTCGTTGTTCCCACAGGCATTATGCTGGATGCACCCATATCAGTTTCCGATTGGTGGCTCTGGAATCAAATTCCGGCAACGGTAGGAAATATCATCGGAGGATTTTTCTTTACGGGTGTATTGCTCTATTTAACGCACTATAAAAAAACAGGCACGGCAGGAAATCATCAACCAGAAACAAAACCGAAAATATCATCACAAATTAAAATTACTAACCAATAAAACTTTATCACTATGGCATCAACATCAGAAACAGGGCACGCAAAAAATGTAGCCAACTTTGAAGACCTCATTTCATTCTGCACTGGCTATGGCTCGGCATACAATCCGAGCAAAGCATCAATCAAACTGCCTGCTTTAAACACGCTTTTTACAAGTGCAAAAAATTCCCTCACCACAATCAACACTTTGTTACCCCCATCCACCAATGCAATCAATGCAAGAGAAATTGTTTTCAAACCATTGAGCAAACTAATCACAAGAATTGTCAATGCAGTTGCTTCAAGCAATGTTCCCAAACAGGTTGTTGCCGATGTAAAAACAATCGCAAGAAAACTTCAGGGAAAAAGAGGAAGCGACAAACTTCCCACAGTGATTGACGACCCGAACACGCCCGAAGATGAATCGCAAAAGAGTATTTCTGCTTCGCAAATGAGTTTTGACCAGCGAATAGAAAACATGGACAAACTCATTTAACTTTTGGCATCCCAATCGGGCTACGCACCAAACGAAACAGCCTTAAAAGTTGCCACCCTCACAACTTTGTTAGCCGATATGCGGACAAAAAACACGGCAGCAATCAACGCCCTCACGCCTTTGAGTAATGCCCGAATTGCAAGAAACACTATCCTCTATACAGACGGGACAGGATTGGTTGACATAGCAGGGGAGGTAAAAAAGTATGTAAAATCGGTCTTTGGCGGGACAAGTCCTCAATACAAACAGGTAAGCGGACTGAAATTTACCAAAGTCGGTAAATAAAATACAGGAGTCGCCCTACATTACATTAGAACTAAGCAGGTTCATTTAGGTTTCTCCCGCCTGACAGTTGGAAAAACGCAACTTCACTTTGGACAATTACGCCTGTAAAGTGGAAACTCTCGCCTGACAGTTGGAAACTTTGACCTGTAAGTTAGAGAAATGCACCTGCAAAGTGGAAACTTTGACCTGTAAAAAGGAATCTACCGCCTGACAAAAGGAGACGACCGCCTGCATAACCGACAGTCACTCCCGACAAATCCACCTACGGCACGCACATTTGCACTTGCCCGATTTTTATTTTTATAGTGGAACGGGCAAATGCAAAAGAGCGTGCCTGCCGACACATCCAGCAAAGAAATTTTCAAAAATGCCCGACCGCACAACAAAAAACAAAAGAAAATATCTCGATAGACAAGTCCGCATTTACTTACTGGACAGCAGACACGGACGACAACAGCACAGGGCATAACAACACCTTGCCTCAATGGCGGTTTTCGTGCAAACAGAAAGTTTTCTGCTTTCTATTATCTTTGTTGCATGGGGACAGTTTTGTAGTGGTAAATCCGCCACTGCGGCAAGCTGTGAACCGTTAGTGGCAACTTTAAATAACGACAACAACAAGAAATAGAAAACTAAATGGAACAAGTAATAACTGACGGACAGGCGTGTAAAGCCAAGATTATTGAATCAATCTCACAAGCTAAATCCACAATTAAAGTGGCAATGGCTTACTTTACTGACAAAGATATTGCGGACGAACTAATATCTGCAAGACAAAAAGGAGTTGAAGTAAACATTGTTTTATCCAATGACATTACTAATAATGAAATTAGAGACCGACTAAAAGGGAAAGTTTCATTAGTTATTTTTGAATCGAATGGTCGTGGGATAATGCACCATAAATTTTGCATTATTGATAACTCACTTTTACTACACGGTTCTTATAACTACACCTACAACGCAACTAAAAACAACCAAGAATCATTAAACATTACAGACTCTTACAATTTAATATCGGAGTATTCAAATATTTTTGACACACTTACTAAAGATGCGACCGTGACAAATATCTATTTAAATGAAAAACCAATTTTTCAGCCAACCCAAGACGACAATTACCTTGAAAAATTTACGGAACAATTAAAAAATCACATATCACAAATATTTGACGACTTTAACTATAACGAAATAGTTGAAGAAGGAAGAAAACTTGCGGAAGAAAATCTTGGAGCTGAAAGTGTATTTCTTACATATCTTGATACCTCGTTATCAAGAGTAAACACAAAACTAAGTCAGGAAGACCATACAAAAACGCTTGTAAAGACCAAAATGACTGCTTCTTTAAAAAAGGCAGTTGAATCAAATTCTAAAGACTTAGAATATAACCTAAACTTATTGAACAACTATTGCAATGAAAAGAAATCAATTCTTCAGGCTCAAATTGACACTTTAAAAAATCGAGTTAAGGAAAAACAAGAAGATTACAACAAAATAAATGCAGAAGCTTCCAAATTAAAGGCAACTATTACCGAATTAACTGATGAAATAGACAACTTAGATAGACAAATTGTTGTGAGAAGTTTTTGGATATTCCCGACAGTATTAAAGCTATTTCTAACAATATTATTTTTCCTATATCTATCATTGTTTTTTAGTAGTGCAATATGGAAGATATTCTTTGAAGAAGTTGAAGTCATCAAACTTTTATCACGTGGTATAACACCCGAATCACCACCACTATTTGACGCAAACGCATTGATGAAAATATTCAGTAAAAAGGGTGTTTTCTATGGGGCTATTGCAGCGTTATTTTTCCTTGTTCCTGTTTTATTAACAAGCATTAAATTGTTGAGCAACAAAAATAAATTTATCGAGATTGCTGTTGGTTGGATAATAGGAATTTTTGCTATTGACGTTGTTGTAGCTATTCTAATAAGTCAACACACTTTTGAAATTAAAAGGTTGCTTGTAGGTGGTGCTGAAAAATGGGAATTGGGAAGTGCATTTGCAACCGGTGAGTTTTGGTTGATTTTCATATTTGGTGCATTACCATTATTTCTAACCAAAGTATTAATTGAAAACATTTGGTTAGCTTACAATAAATCAAATCCTGAATCAGTAGACCGTGAAAAAACGTTGTTAAGAAACTCAAATAGAAGAAAGCTATCAGAGAAACAACAAGAATATGAAGTGTTCAAAGTTAAGCTAGATACTCTAACTTCAGAAATAGAAGAGTTCAAAACTAACATTACAAAATATGAAGATGAGAAGAACGAGATTAACTCCTACGAAAACAATAAAAAACTGGAACTTAAAGAAGATAACGAGAAAAAAAATAAAAACCTTAGAGAAGTTTTTAATTCATTTATATCAAGTGTAGAATCAGGAAATAGACAGTTCTTGAAAGATGTTATCAATGGCAGAATTTCTGCCTTCAAAACAGGATACTACAACTTTCTAAATAATTACTTCGCAACCAAAGTTGCCACAAACAAAATTGAGAGCCTTGAAACAGCTCATAGAAATTGGGAAAAAAGAAATTTTGAATAAGAGATGAGAGAGTTAAGAACCGCTTTAAGCATAGCAATATTAATATTCGTTTATGGTTGCAAATTCGACATACCAAATGACGAACCTGACATTATCGAGTATGATAATATTATGATATATACTGATTTATCAAGTAGAATGAACAAGAAACCTAGTGACACTTTGGTTATAAATCAAATTGTAGACTTTTTTGTATCGGGTTGCGTTAAGCCTGGTATTAAAGTCAATGACAGGTCAGCAATTTTATTTTCAAGAGCAAATTATCAACGCTCAAATTGTCCCACAGCTAAAATTGACATTGGACAATTTAAAAACTTAGAAGAAAAGCAAAAATTTGTAAATAATAAAAGCCACAACAAAAATTTAAAAGATGCAATTTCAGAATTTAAAAATATTGTAAGATGTAACTATGCCGAGCGTGATAAAGGTGGTTTAGATTTACTTTCTCTAATTTATCAAGAAGTAAATACAGGCAATCACATTAAAAAGCCAGAATATTTAATTAGCGAAACCGATACAACAACCCTTTATTTTCATAATCACTTATTCATTTTTACTGACGGCTATTTGGAATTTTCAACCACAGCGGGTTCTAAAGACTTCTATTACGGAGAGCCGCAAATTGAAGCATTAAGAAAGTTTTGCAGAACAAATAAAGTTTCTCCAGAAGAAGCAATTAGAAACAATCCTCAATTCAAGATAAGACCACTTGTTTCAGAAAATAACAAGCTAGTGAATCTTTATATTTTGGAAACTGATGATCGTGGGTTTAATGTTCAGAAAGGAACTTTGAAGAATACAGGAGATTTAAGTGACAACAATATTTTACGACTAGTTTGGAAAATTTGGGCAAAAGAAAGTGGGTTTAGACATTTTGAATGGAGACCCATAACAACAGCGACAAATTTACCTAATGACTACATACAAAAACTCATAAAACGTTGACAGATAAAAAGAAAAGCAGCCGCTAACAGGCGTTTGGCTCAATGGCGGGTGACGTGGTTAATTGAACATTCTACCTCGCATCAACTTATGTGGTGTATTGACAGTTTTGTGCTCCGAAATCCGCCACTGCGCCAAGCGCCAAAACGTTAGCGTTCATTGTAAAAAGACAAAACAGACGACAGAATGACAAAGGTATTTTTGCTGCATAAAGACAAAAAAGGAAACGGAAACCCACCGCACATTCAGGCACATTTGTCTTTGCCCGACACAAAAGCCAACGCTTCGCAAAGCCAAAAGAGCCTTCATTTTGCCAACCCTCAATAATGATATGATGTAAATGAATTTGTTTCACTTAAATACAGGCGTTGACAACAAAGTTTTACTTAATGCAGATTATGACATTAGGCGTTATACTGACTTTATAAATAAATCTATTGAATTATTGAAAAGAGAAACCCTTTCAATAAAAGTAACAAAAACAGTTGTAGAAGGAGAAACAAGATATATCCCAGAAATTCCTTCAAACAAGAAATCTGAAAAAGCAATTGAATTGCTTTTCAACGAAAATACAAAAAGCATATTTGACCAAAAGCGAAATTTTAACCGAGAAGTTACTATTGAAATTGAAGACCAAAACGAAGATGAAAATTACATAACACTTGAAACCGACATTCAAGGCGACACGATTTATTTAAAGCCCGACACTTACCAACTTGAACAACAGAAAAGAGCACTTGACAATCTTCGTCACCGACCACTTAAAGAGCATCAACCGCTTTTAGAATTATTCGGTTTTCCCGAAAACAGGTTTTGGCAACAGAGTTTTTACGAGAAGGAATTACCTTGGACAATTCTCACAGACGAAACAAAAGACGGAGTTGAGGAGCAAAGAGAATTTGTTTTCAAAGGTTTGCAGACAAAAGATTTTGCATTAATGGAGGGACCGCCAGGTTCAGGCAAGACAACAACAATTATAGAATTGATAATGCAGTACACAGCAGAAGGCAAACGAGTTTTACTTTGTTCTGCAACTCATGCAGCAATTGACAATGTGATTGAGAGAATAAAAGGGAGATACAAAGAAATTTGCGATAAGGAAATTGTGCCAGTAAGAATAAGTCGTTTTGAAAAACCAGTTAAAGAAAATGTAAGACCATATTTACTTCGCAACCTTGTTGCGACTTATAAAGCAGATATTGAAAAGCATCTGAAAAAAAATCAGAAACTTGAAAGTCAAAAGTTCCTTTTGACAAACCTTTACAAGAAAGAGGAAAAAGAAATTGACCCGATAGAAAAAATCATTCTTGATTCTGCAAATCTTGTTGCAGGAACAATGATTGGAATTTTGCAACACCCCGACATCAGAGCCAATAAGCAAGGAGCAAGTTTTGATGTGCTTATTGTTGACGAAGCATCAAAGGTTACTTTCTCTGACTTCATTGTTCCAGCACTTCATGCCAAGAAATGGATTTTGGTTGGTGATGTAAAACAACTTTCGCCATATGTAGAGAACGATTATGTTTCAGAAAACATCGCAACAATGTTGGATGCTGAAATTCAAAAATCAATAGTCAAACAGTTTGAACTCAAATCAAAATTAGACGACAAGAAATTTGAAGATTGCCTCAAAGTTTTTTTTACAGACCAAAACCCAAACACCGAAAAACAATTTGTAGAAAGCAGAGAGTTGGTAGTTGAAACAGTTGAAGAAAATTGGGAAGTAAACGAAATCAACATTGCAAAAATAAATTCTGCTGATGTTGTAATTGCAAAAAATGAAAGCCGAGTGAAACAACTTCTTTCAAACAACATTCAGGTGAAAAGCATTTTCATCAATGGAGAAACAAGCAGTTTGCAACAGCGATACAGACAAGAATATGCAAGGCAGTCATACAAAAATCCACTACCCTATTTGTTTGACAGCCGACAAGAAGAATGGAGTGAAATGGTTTCAAGCCGACTGAATCAAAGTTTCAGTTTCAGAAATGCAGGGACAGAGTTTGAAAACATTGATAGAGAATTAAACTATCTCATCCCAAATAAAATTCTTGACGACATCAATCAAATCAAGCGGCTTGTATTTCCTTCCATACTTGAACTTTTGCAAAACGGAATTGGTAAAGGTAGCGGACAAGCAAGCAACAGAGTTTTGAGTGACGGGTTTCACCCTCATTACAAAACGAGTAGGTTTGTTTCACTCACTTATCAACACAGGATGCACCCTGACATTGCAAAGACATCAAAAGAGAATTTTTACGAAAATAATTTAAAATCCGCAAACACTGTTTTAGAAAACAGAGGTTGGAAATATGCTTTGAATGAACCAATTGTAAAATGGATTTACAATAACGATTCAACAGGAAATAAGCGAGGTGAAAAAATAATTAACCCCACAGAAGCAAACGACATTGAAAGAGAACTTGTAAAGTTTTTAGATTGGGCGAAAGACAATCCAAAACCAAACGGAGAAAAATATGAAGTTGCTGTTTTGACTTTCTACTTGAATCAGGAAACAGAGTTGAGAAGAAGAATCAGAAGAATTACCAAGCAAGGTTTCTTTTCAAAGTTTCATAAGCACAATGCTGACATTTATCTTTATACGGTTGACAAATTTCAAGGACAAGAAGCAGATTTAGTTTTGCTTGGATTTACAAAAAACACCCGTGATGCACATTTCAACAGTCCGAATAGACTGAATGTTGCACTTACAAGAGCAAGGCATAAACTTATATTGTTTGGAAACAGACCTTGGTTTAAAGAAAGAGCAAAACTTAAAGCACTAAGGGATTTAGCAACTAATTTTGAATCAACTATTCGCTATTAAATATGATTGTACTTAAACGAACCGAAGACATAGACGTTTTTCAAGTAGAACTTGCATTAAAACTAAAGACAAAGCAAAGTCCTTTTATTTCAGTTTTAATCCTTGCTCAGGAGCAAGAAGAAGTTACTGCTAATTCATTGCAACAAAATCTTTTGACTTCATTACCAGTAAGAGCATGTGAGAATTTATTGAAACGTTTAGAACAACAAGGATATTTGCAAAAAGTGCAAAGCAATATGTTTGGCTACCGCCAAACATATCAAAATACTTTTGCTAATTATGTTCTTACTGACTTAGGACAGCAAAGTGCAACAGATAAATCATTTTGGATTGGAGAGAAAGGAGTTTATAATGTTTATATTTCAAAAACTAATTTAATAGAACAGAGAATTATCAGAACAGAAAAAGTTGAACGAGCAGAGGACAACAGGAACAACAACATTTTAGTAACACCAAGAGAAATCAGACAATACGAAAATCAAATTCTTTCCATCAATAAAACAGAAGTTTTGATTGAAGATGTTGAAGAAAAATGCTTTCAATTAAAATCAGTTAATTGCAATTTGGAAATACAATCCAATGGAAATGAGTCAGTAATGAAAATTAGCAAAGAGAATCAACTTTTATTTCAAACTGATTTTGAAATAGAGGAAAATTCTTTGCAAGTGGAATTACTTCTTAATTGTTCAGAATTTGAATATGACCAAGACAAAAAAGCAATTCTTTCAGAATTTAACAAAGACAATCTTTCATTCAACAGAAAAGTAAAAATCTTAAAACCTATTTTTCGGAGAAATCAATTTAACCAAGTTGAACTTGAAAGTATTTCTCATATTCCAAGCAACCAAGAAAACGCTGATTTGTGGTATTGGGAGTTGCTTTATAAGAATATGAATGACTATTTTCTTGACGAAAATATTTTTAAAGATTATACTAGCGAATTGGCAAAGCCAATTCTTTTACATTATAAAGTGAAAGTTCCAAAAAGAAAAGAACTTTCGGAAATATTTTATGAAAGAAAAGATGCTTTTTACCAAATTGCCAAACTTGAAACTATTGACTATCTCAATTATTAGAAATGAAAACTTTAATTAAAGAAATAAATATTATTAACGAAGGAACAATTCAGTTTCCAATATTACCTAATGGTTTGGGATGGAAATCTACCGAAAAAGAAAAACTATCGGTGATTGAATCTGGAGAAGGAAAAGTTTTGTTGTCAAAAATCATTAAGGCTGTCGACAGTGCAAAGCAAATGGTATGCTTGCAGTCATTCTTAATCCAAGACACTGAAATAATTGATACATTAATAAAAGCAGTTGAAGAAAGGGACGTAAAAGTTTTTGTATTAAGTTCAGCAGAAGCAAGACTAAAAGAAACCATTGAAGAAGAAGAGGACTTTATAAAAGCAAACTACATTGCATTGCTAGATAACAAATTCAGAAATCATTTTATTCATAGGACAGCAGAAAACTTTCACGGCAAATACATTCTCATTGACCCAACAACAAAACCAAAAGGTTTTGTTTGCACAAACAACTTTACTGAAAACGGATTTACAAAAAATCCAGAGTTAGCGGTTGAGTTATCCAGCGAACAATGTGAAGAACTTTTTAAAGTATTCGTTTATCATTTTTGGGAACATTCAACAGACGAACAATCAGCAAGCAACGAGTTTGCGAAAGTGAAACCAATAAACAAATTCAGTTTGCCGAAACTTGAAAACATTTTACTGACATCACCAAACAACAAAAACAATTCACTTAATAAATCTTTGTTAGCAGCTGTGAACAATGCGAAATTGACAATTTCGTTTTCTACTTTTCAGATTGACAAAAGCATTGAGTTGGTAAAAGCAATAGCTGACAAAGCGAAACAAAATATTTCCGTAACTCTTTTTTGCAGACCTATTGAAAAGCAATTTAATGAACAACTGAAAGAACTTTTGGAGGCAGGTGTTCAAATTTATTTTCATCCACTCACACATTCTAAGTCATTGCTGATTGACGGCAAAGATGGTTTTGTTTTTACTGCGAACCTAATTGCAAGCGGACTTGAAAATGGTTTTGAAGTTGGAGTGAAGTTAAATGTCGAACAGACAAAAGACCTTGCAACGATTCATCAAAGTTGGCAAGAAAATTTTCCGTCAAAAGCAATTAACGTTGCTAATGTGAAAGACCTGAAAGAGATTCAGATTTTCAAAGACAGAAAACTCACAACGAAAGTTTTACTTGATGATAAGAAAACGGATAGCAGAAAAATTGTAAAAGTTGCCGACCTGTTTTCTTTCTTTAATCAGAAGTTTGACATCAAAGACAGTTCGACAAAAACCTTGAAAGTTAAACTCACAGCAGAGATTGAGGATTTGCCAAATAAATACAAAGACAATGGGGCAGACAAATTTGAAGTAATTGAAGTTGAAGAAGAAAAAGGAAAGAAATCTAAATTTGTTGTTGTAAATGGAAAATTTGACCATACCGATATAAATAAATTATCAGAATGGAAAGACTTAAAAATATATGCAACCCTGCCCTAAAGCCATACACATTTGCAATTCGCACGAGCCAACGTTTGACCAAAAATTGCAAAAGAGTATGTCTTGCCAACGCACGGACAGAATGCCAATGCAGCAAAAATGAAAGAAAAATAATGATAAAATGAACAACGAAACGCTAACAAAGTGTATATGCCATAAGGGTTTCATTGGGTATTCAAGCATTGTAGCCCGCTCAAACTTTCGTGTCGGTGGACAGGATACTGCCCCGCAATCCCTTACGGCACATACACTCGACCGTTACCAGCAAGCGTATTTGACCGACACGACCACAACCAAACGACAGTAACTCGACAGACTTTTTCGCTGTTCTTTGACACAAACTGACCTGACTTTCCCGACTCTCATGCCAACGCAAAAGGTTTTAAAAATTTTTCCCACCGCACATTTTAAAAAATAATTTTATGCCCACCCACATTGGCACATTTGGGGTTTGCCCTACCGCACAACCCTACCCAGAGCAAACCCCAAAAGAGCCAATTTTGCCGACCCGCAATAAGATGTTGAAAACAATTTGACTTTTTTGGAAACCAATAAAAAACATCTTCATATATTTGACATCATTGTCAAGAAACATATTTCAAGATGCAAACAGAAAATTTAGGCGACTACATCAGACAGTTAAGAGAACAGGCAGAAATGCCTTTACGCAAACTTGCTGCAATACTCGACATAGACCAAAGCACACTAAGTAAATTGGAACGTGGAGAACGACCAGTAAGTCGACAAATGTTGCCACTTATTGCCAAGACTTTCAAGGTGGATGAAAAAGATTTGGTTATAAGATTTATGAGCAAACAAGTTGCTTATCAACTGGCAGACGAGAAATACGCAAAAGACATTTTAATTGCGGCAGAAGAAGAAATCAAATACCTCAAAAAAGCTAAATAGAACGAATATGGCATATCAGACACAAACCTTGGACTTATTTCCTGATGAAGTAAAAGTTGAGCAGGATTACACCGCCACTTTTGCCGACAACATGAAAATGCCAATTCACAAATGGTATAGATACACAGCAGGATTTTCAGCAGCTTGGGTAAGCGAACTTATCCGAGAAGAAATAAGCAACGGACGGACAAGAATTATAGACCCATTTGCTGGTTCAGGAACTGTTCTGATTGAAAGCGAATTTGCAGGTGTTGAATCTTATGGAGTTGAAGCACACCCATATATTTATCGAATTGCAAAAGCAAAGTTGAATTGGAATTATCCTGCCGATAAATTCAAAGAAGAAGCACTTGCGTTATTGAAAATAGCAAAGGGTAAAAAGATAACAAAAACAGAATTTCCTAAACTGATAATGAGTTGCTATCCATTAGAAACTATTCAAAAATTGGAAGCACTTAAACAAACTTGGCTCGACACCAATCAAGATGAAGAAATTAAAAACTTCAATTGGTTTATCATTACTGCAATTCTTAGAACTACCTCACCAGTTGGAACGGCACAATGGCAATACATTCAGCCCAACAAAACTAAGTCAAAAGTAATTGACCCTTTCGTTGCTTTTGAAGCAAAAGTTAACGACATGTACCTAGATATGAAACGAACTCAAAACCGTTTCAAGAATGTAGTTGATTCAATTATCTTAAATGAAGATGCAAGAAACATTGAATCAATTCCTGACGGTTGGGGCGACCTTGTAATTACTTCGCCTCCTTATGCTAACAATTACGACTATGCTGATGCAACAAGACTTGAAATGACTTTTTGGGGCGACATTAGCGGTTGGGCTGACTTACAAGACAATGTGAGAAAACATTTAGTGAGAGCTTGCACACAACATGTTTCAAGGCTTGGTGACAGCATTGACAGTATTCTAGAGAATCCGAGATTAGACATAATTAAATCGGAACTATTAGAAGTGTATGGAACACTTAAAGAAGAACGCTTAAAACATGGTGGTAAAAAGAATTATCATTTAATGATAGCAGCATACTTCAACGACCTTGCAGATGTGTTTCATTCTTTAAGACGAGTAACAAATGAAAACTGCAAAATGTGTTTTGTGATTGGTGATTCAGCACCTTACGGAATTTATGTTCCTGTTGACAAATGGCTTGGCGAGTTGGCAATTTCAGCAGGTTTCAGCGATTACTCTTTTGAAAAATTGAGAGACAGAAATATTAAATGGAAAAATAGAAAACACACAGTTCCTTTACACGAAGGCAGACTTTGGATAAATAGTTAAGAAATGGCAGAATCACCAGCACATAAATTCGGACAAATAATTGGCGACCTTTTAGAATTGGCATTGGAGCCACATTTACAGAAGTTTGCACGAAAACATAAACTTTACCTTGACAAGAAAGGTGAACGCAAAGCACGTTCAGGAAAGAAAGTTTCTTGGACTGATGCCAACAACAACAAACACGATTTAGACTTTGTGCTTGAACGTGGCGGAACAGAAAACAAAATTGGTGTTCCTGTTGCGTTTATAGAATCCGCATGGAGACGATACACTAAACATTCAAGAAACAAAGCACAAGAAATACAAAGTGCAGTTTTGCCATTGGCAACCAAATACAAAAGTTCATCACCATTTGTTGGCGTTGTGTTGGCAGGTGTGTTTACCGAAGGAGCATTGACACAATTGAAATCACTTGGTTTTGGTGTGCTTTATTTTCCTTATGATTCCGTTGTAAAAGCATTTGCAAAATTCGGAATCAATGCAGCGTTTGACGAGAAAACAGCTGAAACCGATTTCAGAAAGAAAATTGAGAGTTGGAATAAGTTGCCGAATAAAGAAGATGTTGCCAAGGAATTATTGAAACTGAACAAAAAAGGCGTTGACGAATTTTTAAGTTCACTTTCCGATTCTGTTTCTCGTTTCATTGAACGCATAATCATTTTACCACTTCACGGACAAGAGAACATTTCAAACAGCGTAACCGAAGCAATTGACTTTCTGAAAAAGTATTCGGAAGACAAACCAAAACTTCCGTTAAGCAAATACGAAATCATTATCAAATACAACACAGGCGACAGAATTGAAGCGAGTTTTAAGGACAAGAAAGACAGTATCAAGTTTTTAGAAAGCTACATTTAAAAAACATAAACTATGGGAGAATTTTCAAAAAGATTAGGTGACATAGGTGAAAAAGTAATTATTGATTTTCTTAAATCTATTGGGTGGTTTGACCCTCAGCGAAATATTGATATAGTAAGTATTGATGAAGAACATAGGAAAAATTCAAATGGCTTAGATGGACTATTTCACTATGTAAATCCAATGATTAGTAATTCTGTAGTTGTCGTACATTATTCATCTAAATACAGTAAAAATCCATATCCATCAAGCCTTGTTAAAGATTTTAAAGGACATTATACAGATTTAGTAAAAACAATTGAGTCGTATAAAAAATCTGAGCAAAATCAAGAGTTACAAACAAACTCAGACAACATAGATACTTTTTTCTATAGAGGTATTTTATTTTGGTTAAACAATGCGGAAAGTGAAAATGACGATTTAATATCAAGATTAAATAAAATTGAACTGAATACTGGTGTAGTACATGATGGTGTTTTTCTGGTTGATAACAAGCGTATATTATTCATATATGACGCAATTAATTACATGAAAATAAATTTCCCAGTTGGCGATTATAAGGTTGAGTTCATTTATTTTCTATCAGGTCTGAATGCAGGTGATGGCAACTTAAGAAGTGGGAGTATACTTCCTATTGAATATATAAATGGTAGCATCTTGCCAATTATCGCAAGAAAAGGAAATGAAACTACGGTCGTGCTTTTCTCTATTGATAGTTTTAGTAAAGATGATTTGTTAAAACTGTTTGGCATAGCAAATACAATTGGAAACAATACTCAAGGCTCCACTTTATTATGTTTTTATGACTATAAAGAAAGTGAGCATCTACCACTAGTTGAAAACGCAAAACAGAGTTTCGGAAACTCAGACTTTACAAGAAACTTAAAAGTTGATAGATTTCCGTATGGCTTACTTAAATAATTAAGAAATGGAAAATCATAATGTGAACAAATTTTTGCCTTATGGCATTCAACTTAAGGAAGTTATAGAGCACCCATCTATAACAAAACCAAAGTTAAATTCAATCTTAAAATCAAGAGGTATCTTTCTTGAAGAAACTGAGGATAATGTTACATTTCCTATAATTCAATCAACAATATTAAGTCCATTTGAATTTGAAGATATCAGACAAACATTAAAAGCCAAGGAAGATAACCGAAAATTATCTACTAGAATGCTTGAATGGCATAATACCGAAGATTTAATAAAAGTAATTCCTGAAAAAATCGACTTTAAACAATTGATTACTGAAAAATTCCCTAGAATTAAAATTGACAGTAGTTCAAACTTTGCTCCAATTGATGGTAATCCAAATAAAGTAGGTATAAAATTCACTTGCATTTCCAATAATTTCAATGCGAGTTGGTATAGAAATAAAGAAAAGTTTGATAGCGAAATTATTGTCGAGAAAATCGAAAATAATAATCAAATAGCTATGAAGATTTTCTATACCTCTCCCGAGACATTTAATGTTGCTGACTTGGGGGTAAAGCATCTGGAACAAGTTTTTAAGGAGAAAAAGTATACAAAACCAAATGCAGTAATAGAAAGGATTCTATACAGAAACTTTAATAACGAGGAACGTGTTGCTTTTTTTCTAAATCTAACAAATGATGCTGACCCGTTCAAATTTAAAGGAGTTAAGAATATTGATTTAGGCCCTGATAAAACTTTAGACCTACCAGCAGAAATAAATAACTTCATGTCTGGAGGTGTAAAGGAATTAAAAATCAACGGAGAAAGTTTACACGAGAACTATTTCTTAAAAAATAAGAATAATCACAAATTTGTTGAATTAGCTGGATTGGAAGTTGTTTACGATTTTTCTTATCATGCTGCTGAGGGAAATTGTACCGTTTGGTTTGGTTTTTTGGGATACCTGAGTAAGAAAAACAATCAAAATATTGAATTTTCAATTGATGTCTCAGAAATTAATTTTTCATCAAATCACAAAAATTCTAATAAGGAAAAGGTTAGAATGCATCTTTTGCAGGAATTCGAAAAAATTAAGATGATGAATTATAAACTGTTTTCATACAGCAAACTGAGTGAGCAGTACAATCCAACTGAAAACTAATGAATATAATCGATTTTAGTCAAATTGAGTTACTAAATTTAATAACTCATAAAGTTGGCAACAAACTAAGAGATGAAAATATCCAACTAACTGATGAAGCAACATTTTATAATAATGACACTAAAGAGTTTTTGTTGAGATACTTTTTATTGCCTGTAAAATCTGAAGAATTTTTCGAATTTACTCATTCAGTAAAACTAGAAATGAATGATGTTTATTCGATTTCAAAAGACATGTTCAATGATTCAACAGAGTTTATTACTCATTCTAAAGACTTAGCGAAGTTACTTTATGAAAACTCAATGCACCCTAAAATTAAGGGAGGTGAATTAAATATAGCTTTCTTTAAAAATGTTGTATTAGATGATGAGCTTGTTGATGCAATCGGTATCTACAAGTCAGAAACTGATGTTCCATTTTTGAAAATGAAAATTGGAAAAGGAAAATATAACATCAATCATGAATTTGGTTTTGAGATAAAGGGTGTAGATAAAGGGTGCATTATTTTTAATACTAATCAGGGAACAGGCTTCAAGGTTTTGGTCATTGACAATTCAAATAAATCTGTAGAGGCACAATATTGGAAAGATGATTTTCTGAAACTAAAACCAATTGC
Source organism: Flavobacteriales bacterium (assembly GCA_013359255.1). Lineage (GTDB taxonomy): Bacteria > Bacteroidota > Bacteroidia > Flavobacteriales_E > Vicingaceae > BCD5. The sequence goes on along the minus strand of JABWCF010000008.1, from coordinate 24,045 downwards.
AAATGAATTTCATCAAACAAATCAGTTTTTAGGCATTGCAAAGAACTTTGTAACCAAACAACTTGACGAAGAATTTGAAGTAACTAAAGCCGACAAAATTGACTTACTTAACCGTTCCGTAGAGTATTTCAAGACACATGAAACTTTTGACAAGAAAGAGTTTGAACAAGAAGTTTTCCAAGATTCAGGAATCATAAAATCATTCCGCAACTTCGACAACTCTTACAGACTGGAAAACGAAATAGAAATTACAGACAGTTTCGACATTTCGCCACAAGCTGTAAAAAAGCAGGCACGAGTTTTTAAAAGCGTTCTAAAGTTGGACAAGAACTTTCACATTTACATTCATGGCAATAGAGACATGATAGAACAAGGAGTTGACAAAGACGGACGTAAATACTATAAAATTTACTATGACCAAGAAAGTTAATCCACGCACAGGTGTAAGCACATTTGCAAACCGCTACAAGCCCAACGCACAGACCAAAGTTTGCAAAAGAGCTTCCACCTCTCCTGCCCAAGAAAAATTATTTTTTAAAATTTCCACCCCTTCAAAAATTTTTAAAACCGCAACCGCACAACCGACACATAAAAACCAAAACACTAACCTGACAATGACAGCGAAACCCTTATCAGACCTGACTTTCACGACACAGAAGACAGAACGCCAGCTGGTAACAGCGGTTTGGCGTAATGGCGGGTGCAGTCCTTCGTATGACAGTTTTGTGGCAGGTTCAAGTGCAGTTCTTCGATTGAACTTTTGTGCTAAAAATCCGCCACTACGCCAAGCCGCCAAACGTTACCGTTCATGCTAAGAAAATTATCGCTGTTGAATAGAGTATAAAAATTTTGATTAAATTTGTAGTATGAAAAATACTGTAGAAGAACCTATTGAAACATATAACCAAATTGGGCTTGGTATTGGTAATTACGTTGAAACGAGAAAACTATACCCTATTTTAAAATGGGCTGGTGGTAAAGAACAAGAATTAAAATACATTGTACCCAATCTGCCTGAAAAGTTCAAAAATTATTATGAGCCATTTGTTGGTGGCGGAGCAGTTTATACAGCACTACAAGCTGATAAATATTTTGTTAATGATAAATCTGAAGAACTTATTTCTTTATATCGTAGCATAACAAATGGCGACAGAATTTTGTTTTTTAAAGCATTAGATGAAATAATACATAATTGGGATTTATTGACTTTGGTTGCAAAGAAAAATGATGTTTTTTTCGTTGAGACATACAAAAAATACTCAAGTGATAAAATTGAAGAAACGAAACTTAAAGATATTTTATTTGAGTTTATATTAAAACATGCGGAACAATTTAATGGAATGTTTTCATCAATATTCAATTTTAATATTGAAAATTTCATTAAAGAAATAAAAATAAATCTTATTCGCAAAATTAAGCGAATGAAGCAATTAGAAAAAGAAAAATATCTTTTGCCGGATAATGATATTTTAGATAACATAGAAACTGCTTTAAAAAGTGCATTTTATATGCATTTTCGTCATATTTACAACAATACAGCAAAATATAAAATTGACATTGCTTTTAAATCTGCCATTTTTTTATTTATAAGGAATTTTGCATACAGTGGTATGTTTCGTTATAATTCAAATGGGGATTTTAATGTTCCTTATGGTGGTATTGCATACAACAACAAAAACTTTTCTAAAAAAGTTGAATATTTAAAAACTAAGGAACTAAAATCATTGCTTGACAATACTGTGATAGAGAATTTAGATTTTGAAGATTTCTTTAACCAATATATCCCTGAAAACAATGACTTTGTTTTTTTAGACCCTCCCTATGATAGTGAATTTAGCACCTACGCCAAAAATGAATTTACTAAAAAAGACCAAGTCAGACTCGCAAATTATTTAATAAAAAAATGTAAGGGAAAATGGATGATGATAATAAAAAATACAGATTTCATTTTGGAACTTTATAAAAACAAAGGATTAAATATTCAATCTTTTGATAAAAAATATCTTGTTAGTTTTATGAATAGAAATGACAAAGATGTTGAGCATTTATTAATTACAAATTATTAAAATATGGCAAAGAGAATTACAGAAACCGAATTGATACTTCCTTCTTTATATTTGATGAGTTTAAACAATGGTGTAATTTCAACAAGCGAATTAATTCAAAAACTTCGAGATATAATGAAACCTACAGGTGAAGATTTAAGGATTTTAGCTGGAAGAAATGATGATAAATTCTCTCAAAAAGTTAGGAATTTAATAGCACATAGGACTTTTGAACGATTTGGTTATGCTGAATATGATGCAGGGCAGGTAGGAATTACAAATGACGGAAAAGCACATTTGAAAAACAATCAAGATATTTTGAAATATTTGTTAATCAACGATTTTTCATATACGGACTTGACTGAAAATCTCAGAAAAGTTGAAAAAAATCAAAACAAGAAAAAGATTGAAACATTTGATGAAAATATAATAATTCAAGAAGGGACAAAAAAATTGACGGAAGTTGCAGTTTATGAACGTTCAAGTACTTTGAGAAATTATGCAATAGCATATTATACTAAAAATGAGAAAATTTCTTGTAATTGTTGTAATTTTAATTTTCATGATTTTTATGGAGAGCAGATTGGGAAGGGGTTTATCGAAATACATCATACCAAGCCCATTTTTAAATATGAAGATGAAGACCTTGAGAATACGTTAAAAATTGCTTTGCAAAATCTGACTCCTGTTTGTTCAAATTGTCATAGGATGATACATAGAAATTGGAACAAACCATTAGAAATACAGGTTCTTATTGACAGTATTAAAACAAATGGAATATTCAACAGACTGAATTAAAAAAAAAGCACGAAACGGTAACAAAGGCTAAAATCAAGCGGGCGGAAAGTGCTAAATTGAAGGGCAGAGCATCTAATAAACTTCATCGCAAGTTGACAGTGAAGTGCTCCTAAATGCCCGCCAGCTTTTAGCCTCAGCCGTTAGGTGCAAGCGTGGCGGACGACAGCAACATTATATATTCAAAGACAAAATGGAATTATTACCAGTTAAAGAAATAAAAATTAATCAAGCCAAAATTGATAAGATTGACCATCTTGTAAAGTCAATTTATAGACTAATTATTTATAGCCGACACCATTTGGATGACGACCTTTTAGACACCTATTTGACAAGTGTTCAAGAACTCGAAGAACTTCTTAGTTTGAAAAATGCACAAATGGAAGCCCAAAACGAAGAGGAAGCTGCAGTGTATTTAAAAAATTTAAAAGTGTCACTAGATTTTGTGATTGAAGAAATAATTTTGCACAATAATTTTCAAAAAGAAGTACAACTATTTCAACTTCTGCGATTAGTTTCTCCGGAGACCAATGCAATTCATCCAAATCGTTACAGACAAACATTAGTGCAAATTGGAGGTCATATTTGCCCAGACCAAAACATAGTTCCTCAATTAGTTGGAGAACTTTTTTACCAAATGCAAGCCATAACAAACCCAATTATCAGAGCTATTTATTTTCATCACGAGTTAATCAGAATTCACCCCTTTGTTGACGGAAATGGGCGAGTAACAAGAATTGCGAAAAACTGGATGTTGATGTATGATTTATATCCTCCAATATTTATTAATGATGCCACACAGAAAAGAGAATACATTGCTACCCTCTCAAAAAGTTTTAGAGAACTTGATAATTCACCTAAAAAATGGAATGAGCATACTGAAACGTTTTTTGAACAAGAACTTGACCGTTTATTAGTTAATGCTACTTTACTATATGAAACAGTTAATAAAATTGGACAAGAGAGAGAAAAAGCTATTAAATAACGGAGCAAATGGAACCATATAAAATTCAAATTATTGAGACTATCGTAGTGATTGCAGGCTACATTATCACCCACTATATCACTAAAATATTCGTTAATAATTCTTTAAAGCAAACTCATCTACAACGTGGTAGACGAAAAATGATTATCAAAGCTGTTCACCTATTGTCTTTTCTGACGGTTATAGTTTTATTATCCGCTATCTGGGGACTTAAACAAAATGAAATTGCTGTTTTCGTAGGAACTATTCTAACGGCTTTAGGCATAGCTTTTTTTGCTCAATGGTCATTACTCTCAAATGTAACATCAAGTTTATTGCTTTTTTTCAATCATCCTGTAAAAATTGGAGATAAAATAAAAGTCTTGGATAAAGATTATCCATTTGAGGGTGAAGTTACCGATTTGACCTATTTTTTTGTTCATATTAAAACTGATGAAGGGGAAATAACAACAATACCGAATTCGCTTTTATTGCAAAAGTCGGTTTCAGTTATTGAAAAGAGTAACACTATAAAATCAAAGATTGAATGAAACAAACATTGTTCTCAATTATAGTTATTATTCTATGGACAAATACTACTGTTGCACAAACTTTTGATTTAGGCAGTTGGAACATTCTAAATTTAAAATATAGCCATACTGACAAACTAAGTTTTTTTGGTGAAGGACAGTTACGTTCATTGAAGTTTTACAGCAACTTCCATTACTATGAATATAAAGGCGGTATTAACTACAAAGTTCACAAAGCCGTTATGCTGACCTTGGGTGCCGGTAGTTATCAAACTTACAAAGAAGGTGGTGATTTTGTTTTACCAAAAAACAATGATGAATTTAGGCTTTGGCCTCAACTAATACTTTTTCAATCAATCAGTAAACTAAAAATAGAACAACGTTATCGTGCAGAATTTAGATTTACAAATAATGGCTACCGCAACCGTTTTCGTTACAGGCTTGGTGTTTCTTATCCTTTTGGCAAAGAACGAAATGAATACAAACCCTTTCAAGTTAGTGCAAGTAATGAAATATTTTTTACGGACAAAGAACCTTATTTTGAACGAAACAGAATGTTACTTGCATTTAACTACAAACCATCAAAAGCGACAACCATACAAATTGGTTATTTACATCAGTTCGACTACAAAATAAATGATGAAACTGGTCGGGACTTTTTTCAAATAGGTTATTTTATAGAATTATTCAGAAAGACATCACAAAAAACAGCTATTGACACCGACATTAAAGAAAATTAAACGAAATAAATGAGAATATTGGTTAACAGACCTATTGAGACAAGAACGCCAGCACCTAACACGGGTTTGGCAAAAGTGGCGGTTCAGTGCTCCGCAGACACATTTGTGGTTAATCAAACTTTGGTTCTCCGCATCAACATTTGTGGTGAAAATCGCCACCTTCGCCAAGCCCGAAACCGTTACCGGCAAGCATTGACGACCACACAAACCATAAACAGACAATAATAATTTGACAGAAAATATGAGTGCTTTAATAATTCCTTGTTACATCAAAACGCAGTGGGACATTGACTGCCTTAACAGGTTATTTGACAGCGTTCAAGCACAGACCAAGCAGTTTGACAAAGTTTATCTAATTGATGATGCAAGTCCGTTGACATACAAACTTAGACATGACTTTGTAGAACACATTATTCTTAAAGAAAATGGCGGACCTGCCAAAGCAAGAAATGTTGGCATTGACAAAGCACTTGCTTTAAACATTCAACATTTACTTTTTACCGACCACGACTGCATACTTGACAAAGAATGGAATGAGCAAATGACATCGTTCCTTGATCGCACCGAATTTGCAGCAGTTGGCGGCATGACTTATTCTTGGGGCAAAACCATTTACGACTATTACCACGACATTAACGGAACGCTTGCTGGAAAGTGGTTGCTTCCCGACAGAAAAGAATTATGGTATATGCCTTCGCTCAATTTCGGAATGAAAGCATTTGCAGCAGACGAGTTTCCCTTTGACGAAAGATTTCCGACAGCAGCAGGAGAAGATGTTGATTTGTGTTTACGACTTCGCAGTAAATACAAAATTGGATTTTGTCCGACAGCAAAGTTGTGGCATGATTACGGTTATAAAAATTCCTTTTCGGGTTTTAGTAAATTCGTTAGGTTGTTCAAAAAATACAAAAGTTCAAGTGCAACAGTTTACGAAGGTCACACCGTTCTAATGTGGGACTCTTCTGAATCAATATATAAAGGCAACATGCAATGAGTTTAATTTACAGACGCAAATCAAACGACCCGAGCTTCACTCATGTAATCTACGATTACATCGGAGAAATGAAACCATTTATAAAGCGGGTGCGGAAACCGCACCTACTTTTACCAATGGTTCTATTCAAATCTATTGAATGGGGAATCTATCGGTGGTATAAAACACCAATAAGGAGATTTTATGGAGTAAAAGGCAACGAACTAATATACATGATTACAAATGCTTGTAATGACCGTTGCCCGAAATGCGGTATTTGGGAAAGACCTGAACCAAGAGACCAACATTTAATGATTGAGCATTTCATCAACTGCTTGAAAAGACTACACCACAATTTGTATCAGGTTACTTTGACTGGCGGTGAACCCTTAATTTTCAAAAAAGATGTAATGCTAATTGCAGAAGAAGCCAAGAAATTGAATGTTCCAATGGTAACAATAACGAACGGACGATTTCTTGAAGAAGCATTCTTAACGAGATACAAAGAACTCGGACACATACTTGTAATTTCAGTTGATTCGGTTGAGAGAGAAAAATGGAATGAGTTTAGGGGGCGTAAAAACTTTGATATAGTAATGCCCAAAATCATGCTGGCAAAAGAAATTTTAGGCGACCAATTGAGAATACAATCTGTTCTATCAAAAGAATCAGCAGAAGAAATTCCAAAAGTGAGAGATTGGTGCAAACAACACGGTATTCAATTTAATATTCAATACAATCAGGACTTTGGTGGCACTTGGACAAATGCAATAAGTGAAGAAGTCAATTATGATAACGATACACCTTGTGCAGCAAGGAAAAACATCTGTATTTATCCAAATGGTGATGTGGTAAAATGTTTCGACCACAGAAGAATACCATTAGCAAAGGAACCATTAGGAAACATTGCAAAGAAGGACATAATTGAAATTCTTTGCACTAAACGTTCAACTGAAGTTTCTAAAATAATGAAGACTTGTAATTTGCCATGTAAGAATATGTCTTGCAATAAACCACAAACCTTATTATTTAACTAATGAGCGTTGCAACGGACATAATTATTTTAAGGGGAGCACCTGGTTCGGGAAAATCACAGACTGCGAAAAGTCTTACAAAGTATTTTCCAAAAGGTGTGCGGTTAGAAGTTGACACCATTCGACAAATGGTAATTTCCGTTGACTGGACAAATCAACAAGAGCATATTGACATGTTGCAAGCATCAACAAAATTGGTTTTAGAGTTTTTAAATTTCGGTTACAAACCAGTCATTGTTATAGACACATTTAGTGGCGACAAAATCAATCGCTACCTTCAAACACTTTATGAGCAAAAAGAAAATATTGACATTAAGTTATTTGGACTTTACACAACTGACGAAGAATTAAGAAAAAGATTAGAGTTAAGAACAAATGCAGAGTTCAAAGACTTTTCAATTTGTAAGAAATTAAATGATGATGTATTAAAATGGAAGCCCGACAATGAATTACAAATTAACACGACAGGTCTGACACCGACACAAACAGCAGAAAAAGTATATGGACACATTAACACAGAAGGCGGGGTGACGTGCAAACTTGGAGCTTTGTGCTTCTATTCAAGTTCAGTGCAGGTTGACAGTTTTGTGCTCCGAAACCCGCCCGAACGCAAAGCCCGATAACGTTACCGGTCATGCTGAAACGACCCAAAAAAATTGATATTAACTAACATTAAAATATTATAATATGAGCCTGACACCAAGAGGAATGAGCATACAAGAAGCCTACCGACTTTATCGTGACGACTGCTTTATTGTAAACAGAAAATATCAACGTAAACTCGTTTGGACAGTTGAGGAAAAGCAGTTTTTAATTGACAGTATTTTAAAAGGACTACCTATTCCCTTGATTCTTCTTGCTCAAATCAGCGACAAAAAATTTGAAATTGTAGATGGACTGCAACGATTGAATGCTCTATTTTCCTTCATAGAAAATGGGTTTTCATTTTCAGACAAATACTTTGATGTAAATCAATTTGCTCGAGCAAAACAAATAGCTGAGATAGGTGAATTTGAATTTGTAACAGAAGCTAACCTTTTATTAGACTCAAAGAGTTGTGCAAATTTATTAGATTATCAATTGGCAGTTACAACTTATGTTGCTCAAGAGGAATCTACAGTTACAGAAATTTTTGGAAGAATTAACTCCAGTGGAAAGCAGTTAAGCTACCAAGAAAGACGACAAGCAGGATCAACAGATGATTTTTCAACAATCGTTAGAGAAATCTCTTCAGAAATCAGAGGTGATTCTTCGGGCGATATTGTTTTACTAAAGGATATGCCAACTATTAGTATTGATTCGAAAAAGGAAAAAATTGGTTACGGACTCTCAGCTGATGAAATTTTCTGGTGCAAACAAGGAGTAATTTGGAAAACTCATTTAAGAGATAGCGAAGACGAAGAAATAATTGCAGATATAGTTGCTTCAATTATTTTTAATACTCCAATTCCCAAAAGCAGAGAATACCTTGACGAAATTTATAGGGCTGATGAAGAATTACATAAAAACGCAGTGCTTCAACTTAACAAATTTGGAAAAGAAAGATTGAAACATGAAATCAAAGTCACTTTTTCTGTCATTAGAGATATCCTAGAAAAAAGTAAACCTGCTCAACCATTAAACAAAATTGTTAATCCTGGAAATTCAAACGCAATTAAAGCATCGTTCTATTCCATCTTCATGGCATTTTATCACCTTGTTGTTAAGGAGGAAAAATCCCCAGACAATTATGATAAAATTATTAGTGCTATTGCAGGCTTGCAAAAGGAAATGATAAGCAGTGCGCATTATGCAAAAACTGACGATCGAATAAAAAACATTGACAAGACAACAGGTTTAATACAACGATACTTTATAAAGAAGGAGCCTGCCTTATTAAAACATGGGGCTGGACTTGCTATTGATTTTGAAAACTCAATAAGACGTTCAAAATCAGAAACAAATAGATATGAGTGCAAGCAAGGTTTCGTTGACCTCTCAGACAACAGACAAATTGATAATAATCTTCAAAATGTTATTATAGAGACAATATGTGGTATTGCTAACTTGGGACCAAACTCAGAAGGCTATATTTTTGTGGGTGTAGCAGACAAGAAAGCGGATAAGGATAGAGTTGAACAATTGGACGGGATTACTGCATTAAATATTAATGCCCGATATGTTGTAGGAGTTGACCGCGAATTCAAATTTTTTGGTGGTAAGGAGGACAACTATGTTAATTTTCTTTTAGGAAGTATTCAAAAATCGAAATTATCAGAGCCGTTAAAAACTCAAATGTTATCACAACTTGATGTAATTGATTATAATGGTTTGACAGTAATACGCCTTAAAATTCCAAGTCAAAAAGCACTTTCTTTTGTTGACAAAGACTGCTTTTATAGAGAAAATTCACAGACCATAAAAATTGAAGGACAAAGACTAATTGCTTTATATGAACTTTTTAAAAAATAATATTTAGACTTGAACTTGACAAAAGCACGAACCGGTAACAGCGGTTTTGCAAAAAAGCGGGTTCAGTGGTTAATTGAACCTTCTACCTCGCATCAACTTTTGTGCTATGTTGACAGTTTTGTGCTCCGAAATCCGCTTCTTCGCCAAGCCGCAAACCGTTACAAGCAAGCGTAAAAACAGACACAATGAAAAAAAGAACATTACAAATATTGACAATTGGTTTCCTTATGACAGGGCTAATTGGATGTGGCGGAGTTTCACAAAATGAATACGACACTTTAAAAGCCGAAAATGAAAAACTAAAACAGGAAATTGAAGACCTCAAATTTGGACCTGACAAACTGCTTTCACAAGCAAAAAATTATATAGACAGTAAGGATTTCAATAGTGCCAAAACCGAACTTCAAACCCTAATTGAAAAACACCCGACTTCTCAACAAGCAACGGAAGCCAAACAGCTCATAAGTATTGTTGACAATGGAATAAAAGAAAAACAATTAGCAGAAGAAAAAGCAAAACTCGAAATAGAAAAAGCGGAAAAAGAAAGACTTGCAAATGCCGCTAAGAAAATGAGAGTGAAAGTTGATGATATGAATGACGTCACTTGGTATTATGACAAGACTTCACCTCAATATACAAATTACAATGGCTTTTACGCTTATATCGGGACAAGTAAGGCTAGCAAGCCTTGGCTAAGGTTAGTAATTCAATATGCCGCAGACGACTGGCTTTTTATCGAAAAGTATATCATTAAAGTTGACGGACAAACTTACAACATAACCGAAGACTCTTACGGTGAAATAAAGACCGACAACGGTAGTGGTGGAATATGGGAATGGCTTGACAGAAAAGTAGGATATTCAGAATATCAAATAATCAAAGCAGTTGCCAATGGAAAAGATGTAAAAATTAGGTTTAATGGAAAAGATTATTATAAAGACAAGACCATAACGGAACAACAAAAATTAGCCCTTAGAAATGTATTGGCCGCTTATGAAGCACTTGGTGGGACAACAGACTTCTGACAGAACGCCAGCTTGTAACAGGCGTTTGGCTCAATGGCGGGTGACGTGGTTAATTGAACATTCTACCTCGCATCAACATTTGTGATGTGTTGACAGTTTTGTGCTCCGAAATCCGCCACTGCGCCAAGCGCCAAAACGATAGAACGCAACCCTTACTCCGGAAAAGCAGACCCTCCCACCGGTCGGGATCTCTATCGGTCAGGGCTTCTCGTTCCGAATATCCGCAACCCTGCGGGATGCGTCTATCAATGGCTTGTCGCCATTGAAACGGAACGACAAGCCCTGACCGTTAGCACCAATATTAAAGGACTGCAGAACCAACAAATAGAGAATGACAACAATTTCAAGATGGGTAGTTCCGAGTTATTTTACGGAAGAAAAACATAAAACAGACGAGTTGATTTTCGACTTGACTGACCACTTGAAACTTATGCTGAAGAATGAAGTTTGGAATAGAAAATTTGATTACGGTTTTAGCACGGGACTAAAAAACACTAATCAAATAGAAATAAAAAGTGCGGTAATTAAAGTTTATCCTCGTTTTATTTCGGGATATATTAATGAAAAACGAATCCCAGAAATAATTGATAAAGTTTGTGGAAAAATTGCGACTCATTTAAAAGTTAAGAGCTACAAAGAATGGTCTCATCAAATTGGTTGTTCAATAATTGAAATAGAATACAATACCAAAACCAAAAATATCCCTTCAAAGAAAGATTTGACTGATGATTACATTCCGCATTATGAAATGGAATTCATTGAGAAGTATCATCAACAATTAGCAGTCCTAAAGGAATTGGCTTCTTTTTTTCTCGCTGGTCTTCATTTAAGTTTTCCAACTCAATCAATTATGATGCGGAATGACACACCCTTAAATGACGGATTTTTTCAAATAAAATCAGGTAGTAAAAGTTATGCAACTAAGGTAGCTTCTAATGCCTTTATGCACGAAATACTTATTGAAACAAGTAAAAAATCGAATATTGATATAAATCTTAAGGGACTTGCATCTGTATGGCATTATGATTTATGGCCATTAAAGAGATACCTCAATGCTGTTGAATCAGACCAAATTTCAATGGACAATTTACTAGATTTGATTTATGCCCTTGAAGGTTTATTTGAAAAGAACACGTCCTCTGACTTTGTTAAATCAATGTGCATACTAAGTTTATGTAAGACAAGGAAAGATGCACGACAAATGAAAGGCTTATTAGATGTTGCTTATCGAATAAGAAATGACATTGCTCACGGAGAACGTTCATATGATCCTTATGATTATGTAAAACTTGAAGGAAAAGAGACACTTGCTCAAATGATTTATTGGAAAATGAAAACCATTGTAGCAGTAATGATGATTAAAGGTATTTCCAAACTTCTGAATAATCCAGAAATGCGAAACTTAAGATTTAATACTGACGACTTTATTAATTTGACCTTTGACAAATGATAAGAAATACTGGTGCTAACAGCCGTTTTGCAAAAGCGGGGGTTTCGTGCTTCTATGACAGTGAAGTGCTAAATTCAAGCTTTGTGCATCTAATGAAGTTTAGTGCTGAAAATCCCCGCCTTCGCAAAGCGGCAAAACGTAAGCATCCCCTTAAAAAGTACAGTTTAAAAATAGAAAATTCCTATTAAATTAAAAACGTATAATTTTTCCGAATGCTTTTTTTATCAATGCTTTAAAATCATCGGAAACATTAAAAATATATACCGCTATTGTATATGTAATTAAAATAAACCCTCCTCGCACAAGCAAATCGGCTAAATAATTTTTAAAAGAGGGTAATAACGTAGAAACAAAATACACCACTAAGCCTATTAAGAAAATCCATAAAATTTTATACGAAAATGGCTGTAAATTCAATGTTTTGTATAAAAATAAAAAACGCAATAAATTATACAACACCAGTGTAATGCAGGTGGCAATTGCGGCTCCGGTAATATGATAGAGAGGTATAAAAATCATATTCGATACAATGGTTAAAGCTACCAGTAATATTAAAAAATATGAATCGTACTTATAATAGCGAGAGGTGATTAAAATAGCACCATTTACACCTGCTGCCATATCTACCAAGTTGCCCAGTGCAATAAAAAATATAACATATTTTCCGGCATGGTACTCGCTCGGCAACAACTGCAAAACCGTATCGATATTTGCCCATAAACCAATAAAAAGAAGCAAACCTATCATTAGTTGGTTGATGCAACTTTTTTCATATATGGTTCGAATTTCATTGAGGTCGTTCTTTTTCCATGCCTCTGCGAGTATAGTGTACGAAATACGCATTAGAGCCCTCGAAGGAATTATTATTAAGGTTCCAAAATAAAAAACAATACCATATATTCCGGCATCACTTAAACCCAAATATTCGTTTACCATAATACTATCGATATTGGCAACAGCAATAACCGAAAAACCTGAAATAAAATAAAACATACTTACACTCATCATTTCCTTTTTCAACGAGTGAGAAAGAAAAGAGAAATCAACCTTTAGAGTAAAATCTCCTTGTTTAAATAAATAAAATACTACCCAGCCTACCGGCAATGCAAAACAAAGCACATAATACACCATAAACCAACGAAAATCGATCCACTTAAGTGAATAAAAAACGGCCAGTAAAAGAATTACTAATCTTTGTACAAATTCTTTTTGCACCACTCCTATAACTGAATTAAAAAGAGAACGGGCATACACATCAAGTATATTAAAGAGGGCCTGAAACAAAATAAGGGGAATTAAAAAATATAGATATTCTGCTAATAGCAAAGACTTTGATTGATAATTTTCTATTAAACTACCTTTAAATATAAAAAATAAAGAAACGCAAACCGAAAAGCCAAGTGCTGTTACAATAAGCGGATAAAATAAAAAACCATAATGGCCTTTCTCTTTATTTCTAAATATGGGAAATAAACGAACAATAACTCCAGAAATTCCAACATTCGAAAACTGAGCAGCCAACACAGAAATGGATAACAATACTTTTATTAACCCATTTTGGTCGGTAGTGAGTATGTGTGGAAACCATACCCCGGTTGTGATAAAACCAAGTACTGTACCTAAATAGGAGTACAGGGTGCTTTTAATGGCCTGATCTTGAATAATACCCATTTCGGCTAATTTCTTTCGAGAGAAGGAATTATTTTAGCTATAATGTAAAACCGGACAAAACGAAATAAAAAAACAAAATGATTCATTAAGGTGGGTAAAAACCCATAATGCTTAACCAAAATAAAAAAACGTTCCGTGTTGCTTCTAATGAAGTTTTTTCTGGCTTTCCCTCCAATGAGGTACTTGCATAAAGTTTGCTTTGTATTTACAATTTTATGCGATTTTTTAAGAGCGTTTATCACCCAATCTATATCTGAACTTATCAGATATTTTAAATTGTATAAACTCGTTATTTCTTTTTTAATTATAATAGATTGATGACTTACTACCATGCCCATTTTAAAACTATCAAATGAAAGGTTTTCGGGATATTTCATTCTTCTCATTCTCACTTTTTTTCCATCAACATCCACTTCTTCTGTATCTCCATAATAAATATCGGCATCAGTAGCATTTTTAAAAATAGTGGATAGTGTATCCTTATTATAAATTGTATCACCTGCATTCATAAACCATACATATTCTCCGGTAGCAGCTTTTAAGCCCTTGTTCATTGCATCATAAATACCTGAATCTGGTTCAGAAACGAAATAATTTATTTTGCTTTTATATGGCTGAATTTTTTCAAGAGTGCCATCAGTAGAAACTCCGTCTATAATTAAATATTCAATATTAGAATAGGATTGAAGTAAAACGCTCTGCATTGTTCTTTCTATAAGCGATTCTCCATTGTATACAACCGTTATAATAGATATTGTTGGTTGTTGCGGCATGTTAAATTTTATTTAGCAAAGAATGAAAATTATCTACCACAAAATCGGATTGAGATTCTAAGTTTTTGTTGTGTGGAGCTTTTACCAATATAAATTTTAAATTAAAATGTTGGGCGGCTTCTAAATCGGTAGAGGCATCGCCAATAAAGTAACTGTTGGTAATGTCTATTTCTTGATTATAAAATAATTTTTCTAGAATTTTAATTTTAGTATTAGGGCTTCCGTATATACCTTTAAAAAAGTGAGCAATATTTCTCTTAAAGACAATGTTTTTCAATTCATTCTCGGGTGTACCTGAAATAATATAACACTCATGTGTTTTGTGATAATACTCCAAAAATTCAAGCACTCCCGAAATAAATTCAGCCGATAACACCTTTTGGAAAACAATGTTTGAAAACTCATTAGAGAGTTCATTTATTTTATCCTGATTAATTTCTATTCCCAAATACTCGGAATAATAAAATGTAAACTTTTCGAATCGAGAAATGCCTCCGTGGGCCAAATGATGAGCAACCACTTTTTCGGCCATTTCTTTACCGAAGGGTAAAAACATATCGTAAAATGCTTCTGTTTTTATGTTTACGGAATCGAGTATTACTCCGTCAAAATCAAAAAATAATGCTTTTCTCATTTCTGTTCTGTTTCTGCTAAAACATATACCGGAGCTCCGTCACAATTTGCAAACAATAGAGGTGCCACAAAAACCTTGTTTATTTTATTCCTTTTAGATAGCAGCAATAACTTCATGTCTTCAATAATCAGAATATGGTTTGATAAATAATTTTTATGTGCCAAACGCCCCTCTTCTCTGTGTTGATATGAGGAAAGCGACAAAAAATCGAACCCTATTGCTCTTAATCGGGGAAAATTATTTTTAAAAAAAAGTGCCGTTTCCGAAGCCATTCCGGGCCCATTTTCCCAGTACTTTTTTTCGTTTCTAAATTGTTCCATACCTGTTTTTATAAGCAACAAATCTGTGTGAACGGGTATTGTAAAAGTAGATAAATGCTGATTGGTAATTAAATTCTGATGTACCGGTAATTCGATTAAAAAGGGAGCAGAAAACACAAAATCATTGGGTAAAAATTCTTCTCCTTTCTTTCCTTCTTCTAAAAAATGGTAAGGAAAATCAACATGGGTGCCTAAATGGCTATCTGTGTTTATTCTGGTTTTATTTGAACTAGCCCCTTCTTTAATACTGTTTACTTTTTCAAATGTTGGCTTATCTCCGTTTCCATAGGCAGGAGTATTTTCCGATAGTATATGCGAAAGTGAAATAAAATTTGACATTATTTATTTTTCTGAAGAATCTCTAACATTTGCAAAAGCCCCTGTCCCATATCAATATGAGGGTTGTTTACCATTTTTTTTCCGAGTTTAGGGGTGTAGTTATAGGGTGTTATAGTGTAATGTGTTTTTGCTTTATTCGGATTATATTTAATCTCAACTTTTTGATTCAATATTTCTTTAATCATCAGAAGTAAATCATTGTACTTCATACGTTGATTTCCGGTAAGTACCACATACTCATTTATAAATTCATCGGTTAATATATCTACCGAAAGTTTTGCGGCATCTAACACATGGATAAACTCTCTCATTTCATCGCCTGTTCCATTGTAATTAATTTCTCCTTTTTCAAGTGCATTTTTTACAAGGCGGTAAATACTGTTTCGTTCATCGGACCGTGGGCCATACAAGGAGCCATAGCGAAGTATGGTGTATTTTAGCCCAAATTGTTGCCAATAGCTTTCTATGAAAAGTTCTGAAGCTTGTTTGGAATTTTTATAAAAGGCTCCGGAATCGCTGTACACATAAACAGAACTGGCAAAAACAAATCTTTTTACATTCATTCGTACAGCCGCATCGAGTAAAAGGGCGTTTCCCAGAACATTATATTTTATGGTGTCAATGGGGCGTTTTGCACATTCATCTATATCGGCTATTCCTGCAAAGTTGTAAACAATATCCTTATCTTTTATTGCTTCTTCTATCGTTTTTAAATCGAGTAAATCTCCTATCACCATTTCTTGTCCGTCTTTTAAAAAAGGTGATGATTTAATATCAAACACGGTTACGTTGAATCCTCTTTTTAACAATTCATCTGCCACATGCGAGCCAATGAATCCGGCCCCTCCAAAAACAATTACATTTTTCATTTTTGTATTTTTTTTAGGTAATTTATTGCATTCTCAAATGCCTGTTTCTCCATTTCATTTCTTGCTTCTTTTGCGTAGCTTCCGATGTGTGCCGTAAGTAACACATTCTCTAACTCGGTTAATTTTCCGGTATATGGCTCTTGGTTATAAACATCTAATGCTGCACCTGAAATTTTACCACTTACAAGAGCTTTGTACAAATCGTTTTCGTTTACTAGTTCTCCTCTAGATGTATTTAAAATGTAACTACCTTTTTTTAACATCGAGAAAAACTTTTCATTTAGTATTTCCTTATTTTCACTTGTAAGTGGCATATGCAATGTTACTATATCGGCTTTTGAGGCAAAAGATTCTATGTTATTCTCTGTAGAATAAGAATAGATAGATGAAAAGGGGTCATAAATCAATACATCTGCACCAAAGGCATTAACAAGATTTGCCACATATTTGCCTATTCTTCCTGCCCCCATAATGCCTACTGTTTTACCTTTCAATAAACTCCCCATGGGTCTATCCCACTTTTTTTGAAGTATGGAAGCATGAGAAGTATAAATTTTTCGAAGTAAAGAAAGCATCAACCCTAACGTAAGTTCTGCTACCGGAGCGGTTACAGCATCGGGGGTATTTAAAACTTCAATATTTTTCTTTTGAGCGGCTATTAAATCTACATTATCTAAACCCACCCCCACTCTGGCTATTACTCTCAGGTTAGGAGATGCACTCATTGCTTTTTCTGTAATCGGTTCTACTCCGGCAATTAATATTTCAGGATTATATTTTTTTAAAAGTTCGATCAGTTCTTCTTCGGTTAATTTTCGTTTAAAAGGGTTCTGAACAATGTTTTCTGTAGTGTACGAGAACGAAGAAGTAGTGGTAAGAATAAGGCTTGTGCTCATTTATTAAGGCTATTTTGCTGAAACTAAAGACTTAAAAGAATTCATTTCTTCTCTTGCTTTTTCGCCTAAGAAGAAAAAATCTAAACTAAAAGCAAGAAATGTAAAACCATCATTAATTTTTTCGTCAAGTAATTTTTTTTCTGGTTTAATTACATGAAAACCAAGTGGAAAATTATTTTTTACACACGCTTGTTTTACTTTGTTTATTGCGTCTTTTACTTCCGGCATATCAAACTCTCCAGGCATACCCATAGAGGCAGATAAATCGTAGGGGCCAATTATAATGCCATCTATTCCTTCTACAGATATTATTTCTTCGATTTGATTTACGGCATCAATATGCTCTATTTGGGCAATTACTACCGATGAATTATTTAACCAATTTTTATACTTTTCAAAACCTATCCCGTATTCTTGAGCACGGGCCAAACCCACCCCTCTTTTGCCTTTGGGTGGATAATAAACCGATTGTACCACTTTAATGGCATCTTCTTTAGAGTTTACCATGGGAACAATAACTCCATCGGCTCCGGAATCCATTACTTTTTTTATAATCAGTTCATCATTTTTTCCTACTCGAACCAAAGAAGATAATCCGTACGATTTTGTGGTGGCTATTAAACTTTGTGCTGTTTCAAAACTAATGGGACTATGTTCCATGTCAATGGTTAACCATTCAAAACCTGCCGATGCCATTATTTCTATAATAGAATGATGACCAATGGTAACCCAAGAACCTATGGTTAATTTGTTTTGTTTTAGTTTTTCTTTTAGTTTCATGGTTGTTTTAATCTTTTTGCGAAAGCAGGAATATGTGATTCGGTAAGTGAATAGTATTTTTTTCCATGCTTTTCTCCAAATGTAATTAATTTCTCTAAATAGGTGCAATGTTCAGAGTAATAGTCGGCATAATCTCGGTCTCTAAAAAACGAGGGGTGGGTATCAAAAGCGGTTTGCATCAATTCATCGAGCTGAACAGAAGAGCTATGTTTCCAAAAATATTTTTCATCGGGCTTTCGGCCATCGGCTCCCAATACTACTATTTCATTGCAAAGTGCCGATGCAATAGGAAGCATAAAAAGTGTAAGTATGTTATGCGTACTTTTAACGATGAGATTATCCGACTTGGGAAAATGTATTGGGTATTTCTTATCTTTTTTTATTCCTATTATTTTAGTTTCTAACTGGGGGTAATGATGCAATAAAAGTGGAATACTTTCTATATTGGTGGCTACAAAGCAATCGTATTTATTTACTACTTTAATCATGTATTCACGAAAAGTTGCCGAATACAAACAAGGACTGTAATGAAATACAGGGTCGGCAAAAACCAGTAAATCGGGCTTTTCGATATAGTCTAAAAAATCTGTATTTTTTACTATTGAATTGCAGATTATTTTAAAACTGTTTTTTTCAAAGTGAAACTGTTTATATTGATCAAAACTAGGACCTGTTACAAAACAATACGCTTTCTCTTTTCCTGCTTTAATTTGCTGCATTTGCGAGTAATTGCGTTTGGATAAAAGACTATATTCCTCTTTCTTTTCTTCTGAAAATGTGCTATAATAGAGGTATTGCCACACCATCGATTCGGTGGCGGAAAAATAGTGGGGGTCTATTATCTCGGTTTTATAAAGTTTAAAAAAAAGCCTGATGAAATTTTTTATATTAAACTGATGTACCAACAAAGCGTCTGAATGCTCTTTATTTTTTTTGCTATAAAGAGAAATATTGCTACTACCGGCATTGTATTTTTTTTGAGTAACCGGAGTTTCTAAGTTTTGAATGTTAAGAGTAGAGAGTTCCGGAATTACCTGAATAGCAATTTCGCAATTATTGGGAAGCCCCCACGATATGCGGTTAACCACATCGCAGAGTTCTTCTTTACGTTTAATAACAGGAAATATGCTAATCTTTTTGATTATTTTCTTTTCTTTAAAAAGAAGTTTCTTTAAAACAAATTTTATACTTTGAAATAAAAAATTAAAACGAGTTAATTTTTTAATTTTTGAAATGTTTCTTTCCGAATAAGCAACATTCATGCTTTTTTTAATGTTTTATAAAGTGTTTCGGCAATAATAAAATCTTCCTCTTCATCAATATCTACGGCTTCGAGTTTATTGATTTCGTACATATATGGTCTTTTGCCTATTCGTTGTTTGTTATTTTCAAAAAAGGAATGATGTGAGAAAATGTAAAAGTTTGAATTTTCTTCGAACACCGGAGGCAAATCTTGGGTGCGTACCAACTCATTTGGGTTGTGATTCAATGCATTTCCATTTGAACCATATAAACGAGTTTGCAGGCGTGTTACCGAAAATACACTATCGTAGTTATTTTTTTGTTGAGTAAAAAAGGAACACGCTTTTTCTATAGAATCTGAAGTGAGTAGCGGATTAGTACTATGTGTTTGAATAAAATATGCATACTCTTTAAATTGTTGTATATCATGAGCAATAATTTCATTCATCGAAACAAAATCACCATGGAGTTCTGTAGGTCTGTTTATTATTTTTATTTTTTCTCCATAGTTAGAGAGTGCATCATTTTTAATTATTTCACTATCGGTATCAATTACAATAAACGGGATTTGTGGCACATTTAGAAGGGTTTGTACAATAGCATGGTAAAGAGGAAATCCGCAAAATGTTCGCATGTTTTTATTGGGCACTCTTTCTGAGTGACCTTTCATGGGTAACAGTGCTATTATTGGATTCATGATTTACCTGCTTAGATACAAGTTTCGTTCGGAATAAATTTCTTTAAAGAAGTTATCATTTAAATCGTCTATAAACCGAATGGCTTCTCCGGTTGATTTCATTTCGGGACCAAGCTCTTTGTTTACATTCGGAAATTTATCAAACGAAAATACAGGAATTTTAATGGCATACCCTTTTTTACGAGGATTAAAATGAAAGTCTTTTACCTTATTTACTCCTAGCATTACTTTGGTAGCATAATTTACATAAGGTTCGTTGTAAGCTTTAGCAATAAACGGTACTGTGCGAGATGCTCTTGGATTTGCTTCAATAACATAAACCGTTTCATTTTTTATTGCATACTGAATATTTATTAAACCAACCGTGTTAAGGGCTACGGCAATTCTTTTTGTATATTCATCAATCTGATTCAATACACTTTCCGACAAATCAAATGCAGGAAGTACGGCATAAGAATCTCCTGAATGAATTCCTGCAGGTTCTATATGTTCCATTACTCCTATAATGTAAACATCTTTTCCATCGCAAATGGCGTCCGCTTCTGCTTCAATGGCTCCTTCCAAAAAGTGGTCGAGTAGAATTTTATTTCCGGGCATCAGCCGTAAAATTTCTACCACTTGCCTTTCTAATTCTTCTTCGTTAATTACAATTTTCATGCTTTGGCCTCCGAGAACGTATGATGGCCTTACCAAAAGAGGAAAGCCTAGTGTTTTGCATATTTCCACAGCTTCTTCGGCAGTTTCTACCGAGGCAAATTTTGGATAGGGTATATTTAATTCTTTTAAAAGACTTGAAAACCTTCCTCTGTCTTCGGCTAAATCTAACGATTCGAAATTGGTGCCAATAATTTTTATACCATAGCGGTTTAGTTTCTCGGCCAACTTTAAAGCGGTTTGCCCACCCAACTGCACAATTACTCCTTCCGGTTTTTCATGTTGAATGATATCGTAAATATGTTCCCAAAAAACCGGTTCAAAATAAAGTTTATCTGCGGTATCAAAATCGGTTGATACCGTTTCGGGGTTACAGTTAATCATAATGGTTTCGAAACCGGCCTCTTTGGCGGCCAATACTCCGTGCACACAACTGTAATCGAACTCTATGCCCTGTCCAATACGGTTTGGACCGGAGCCTAATACTACTATTTTCTTTTTATCGCTTACCATAGATTCGTTCTCATCTTCGAAGCTTGAATAGTAGTAGGGTGTTTGTGCAGGAAATTCTGCGGCACAAGTATCTACCAACTTATACACCCGTTTTATTCTCATTTCGGTTCGTTTCTTATACACCTCGCTTTCAAGGCAACGCAACAAGTGAGCAATCTGCCTGTCGGCATATCCCTTTTGTTTTGCTTCATACATTAGTTCGTATGGAATGGTATCTAGCGTATGTTTTTCTATTTCTCTCTCAAGGGAAACTAACTCTTCTATTTGATGCAAAAACCACTTGTCTATTTTAGTGGCATTATAAATACTTTTAGGCGACATGCCCATTTTAATGGCATCATAAATATGAAAAACTCTGTTCCAACTCGGATATTGAAGACTTTTCATGATTTGGTCATGGTCGTGTAGTTCTTTGCCATCGGCTCCTAAACCATTTCTGTTTATTTCTAACGACTGACAAGCCTTTTGCAAGGCCTCCTGAAAACAGCGACCAATACCCATTACCTCACCCACCGATTTCATTTGCAAACCTAGTGTACGGTCGGAACCTTCAAATTTATTGAAATTCCAACGGGGTATTTTTACTATTACATAGTCTAATGTAGGTTCAAAAAATGCGGAAGTGTTTCCTGTTATTCTATTGTTTAATTCGTTTAAATGGTATCCTATTGCCAATTTTGCAGCTATTTTGGCTATGGGATATCCGGTTGCTTTCGATGCAAGGGCAGAGGAACGTGATACCCTTGGATTTATTTCTATGGCAATAATATCTTCGTTTTCATCGGGACTAACTGCGAACTGAACATTACAGCCCCCTGCAAAATTTCCGATTGAACGCATCATCTTTATAGCCATATCTCGCATACGCTGAAAAACAGTATCGGAAAGAGTCATTGCAGGAGCCACCGTAATAGAGTCGCCAGTATGTATGCCCATGGGATCCATATTTTCTACGGTACAAATTATAACAACATTGTCGTTACTATCTCGCAATAATTCTAACTCAAACTCTTTCCAACCAATAACCGCTTTATCTATTAACACTTCGTGAATGGGAGATGCATGTAAACCCCTCGTTAGCAATTTATCAAACTCTTCTTTGGTGTGCACAAAAGAGGCTCCGGTTCCGCCTAATGTAAAGGATGGGCGAATCACTAATGGAAATCCAATTTCCTGAGCGTAGGCTTTCCCTTCTAAAAATGATTTGATAATTCTTGACGGAGCGTATGGTATCTTTATTTCTTCTAACAACTTTCTGAATTTCTCTCTGTCTTCTGTTATTTCAATGGCGTTAATATCTACACCAATTAAGCGTATGTTGTACTTTTTCCAAATTCCCAACTCATCGCACTTTATGGCAAGGTTCAGTGCGGTTTGCCCTCCCATAGTAGGCAATACGGCATCTATATCTTTATGTTCTTCTAATATTTTTTCAATAGAACCTGCTTCTAAGGGTTGAAGATAAATATTATCTGCCACAAAGCTATCGGTCATTATCGTAGCAGGATTGGAATTTATAAGGGTTACTTTAATTCCCTCTTCCCTTAGTGAGCGAGCTGCTTGTGAGCCGGAGTAATCAAATTCACAAGCCTGACCAATCACAATAGGTCCGCTTCCAATGATTAACACATGTTTTATACTTGTATCTTTGGGCATATTTTATTGTATTTCTTTATTCTAAAATCTTGCGAAGTTAAAGACAAATGGACGATTAAAATTTCTTACTTTTCAACAACTGTGGATAATATTACGCAACATATCATTCGGCTTAACGAATACCAATACGAATACTTTGTAAATGGTTCATCCGATAAAGTTCTAGTAGCTTTTAACGGCTTTGGAAAAGGTGCAGAAGAAGTTTTTTTCTTTAACGATGCATTCAAAAAATACAAAGTAATTTCTATCAATCTGCTTTATCATGGAAATAGTTTTCCTGTTTCAAAAAAAGAAGAAGCTATAAACGATGAGCATTTGCGTTGTTTAATGTTGCGTATTGCTGAAAAGGAAAAATTTAAAGAATTTAGTTTATTCGGGTATAGTTTGGGAGGGAAAATTGCGTTGAAAATAGTAGAGCTTTTTTCTCAAAATATTGATAAAATTATTCTGCTTGCTCCCGATGGAATTAAATTAAATACTTGGTACAACTTAGCTACTAAAAACATACTCTGCAAAGCAATTTTTAGGCTCATTATAAAAAAACCTGCCATTTTATTTTTCACTAGCTCCCTTTTGGTCAAATTGGGTATAATTAAAAAGAGTACCGATAAATTTATGCGATTGCAAATGGATTCTCTGCAAAAAAGAAAAATGGTTTATAATGTATGGATGGTTTATCCTTACATTATTCCTCATTTGCCCAAAATAAAAAAATTAATTCAACAATCCGAAATCAATTGTTTGCTGATTTACGGGAAATACGACTCCATAATACCCCCAAAGATTGCATATCGTTTTACGAAAAACTGCGAAAAATTTATTTTTCTAAAAGTATTAGAACTTGGGCATAATCTGTTCCACGAAAAAACAAAACAATCCCTCTCTTATTTCCTAACACAAAAAAAGGAGGCTTAAGCCTCCTTTTTTTGTGGGTTATGGTATTCTGTTTTTCTATTATTTGTGTGTCCGCTCGTCTGATACGGTAAGTCGCTTT
>JABWCF010000007.1 GCA_013359255.1 Flavobacteriales bacterium | reverse complement strand
TGGAAAATGACAGTGGGTGGGTGGAGTTAAAAATAGAATACAAAGCAAGAGGTGGAGAAAAATATTTTATTATTGGAAATTTTGCATTATCTGATGAAGTGGACACTCTCTATAAGTCAAATACAAAGTATGGCTTCCCTGGTCCAAGAAATTACGCCTACTACTACCTAGACGAAGTAAGCATTTACCGCTGCAACGATACATTACCACCCCCACCGCCCATACCACCGGAGCAGCAGGTAAACCTACCCAATGCCTTTTCGCCTAACGGAGATGGGGAAAATGATTTGTTCCGGGTGCTCGGTGCAGATTCGGTAGCCGAAATGGAACTACGCGTATTTAACCGCTGGGGGCAGCAGGTGTTTTACACCAAGCAAAAAGAACAAGGCTGGGATGGCACCTTTAAAGGGCAGCCAGCCCCCACAGGGGTGTATGCTTATACGCTTGTGGCAACACTTACCAACGGAGAGGTAATAACCAAAAAAGGAAATGTTACTTTGAAGAGGTGAAAGTGGAAAGTTAAAAGTTAAAAGTAGAAAGTTGAAATGGGAGTAAACTCCCCTCTCGAGAGGGGTTAGGGGGTGTGTTTGTCATTCAGGAAGAAACTTTTTACAATTTACTTAAATTAAACATTTTGAAAACAGAAATATCAATGTTGGACCACTTGCATAGAAAATGGTTTGTAAAAAACAAACAGGCAGGGCTGGAAAATAAGATGAAAAACTGTTTGAGCAAAGCGAGTTTTTTCATCCTCTGTCACTTCGAGTAGCCCGAAGTATGAGGGCGTATCGAGAAGGTAAGCTGCGTAGTTTTTAAAAACAATTTTTATCAAGGAAAGAGAAAAAAAATCCCCTACTTCTTTGGCCTAAACACTTTTACCACCTCTGCATTACATTCCAAAAAAGGGCCCTCAATTAAATCGATACAGTAAGGAACAGCAGGAAAAACAGCATCTAAACATTGCCTAATGGCAGATGGTTTTCCGGGTAAGTTTACAATTAAACTTTTGTT
This sequence comes from Flavobacteriales bacterium, assembly GCA_013359255.1. Classification (GTDB taxonomy): domain Bacteria; phylum Bacteroidota; class Bacteroidia; order Flavobacteriales_E; family Vicingaceae; genus BCD5. The sequence continues at coordinate 118,242 of JABWCF010000007.1, read as the reverse complement.
TCGGATTCCGGCTGTTTGCCTAGATAAAATAGCTGTGGATACATATTGCAAACTTACATTACGCATTAATTCGCCAAAACCCGGCAATAGTTTTTGACAAACCGCTTCGGTCGCTTCAGTGGTAACATCGCGTAAAGCAGGCCCTGTTCCACCTGTAGTAACTACCAAACAACAATTTTCATTATCGCACAACTCTGTTAATGTAGCCTCAATCATTGATTGCTCATCGGGTATTACCCTATAAACAGGCTCCCATTCAGAAAGTAAATATGAACTCAAAGTACCCATAATTTCTTTGCCAGAAATATCTTCATACACATTGGCCGAAGCTCTGTCTGAAGTGGTAACAATTCCAATTTTAACTCGCATACTTTATTTTTCGGCTAAATTACAAGTAAAAAACAAGGCTCTTTTGCAATTCCCTTTGTTTCTTCAAATCTATATTAAAATGTAATTGCGTAAAAAGTTTAACTGTTTGTAAAATAGATATAAATCAATAACTACAAACAAAATGTAACCATCTATCCACTTGTACGTAACATTATTACAAAATATTACTCTATGAAAAAATTTTATGCTTTTACACTCGGAGCATTACTTTTCTTATTTCCATTCATTAACAAAGCCCAAAGCGGAACCGATTTTTGGTTTGCTCCACCGGAAGTTACCGATTTACACAACACACCCGGAGGAGAACCCATCTATCTTTTAGTATCTACTTTTGGGCAGGCAGCAACCGTTACCATTTCTCAGCCTGCCAACCCTGGATTTAATGGAGGTGTACCCATTGTAGTAAACCTAAATGCAAATTCTACCGCCAGAATAAATCTTACTTCATTCAAAACAATTTTGGAAACAGAACCTACCAATGTTGTTTTAAACACCGGATTAAGAGTTCAATCTACTGCTACTATTACTTGTTATTACGAAATAAGCAACACCAACAACACCGATATTTTTGCATTAAAAGGAGCCAACGGACTAGGTAAAGAATTTTACATTCCACTACACAAACACGCCCCATTCTTTAACCACACCTTTGCTTCTCCACACGAAGCGTATGCCTCGTTTGATATTGTAGCTACAGAAAATAATACAGTAGTAACCATTTATTCTCCCGTTCAGGTAGACGGACACCCTGCCCTGCAGCAATTTAGTGTTACATTAAACATTGGCCAAACATATTCCTGCGGTTGGACAGGCTTAAATTATCAACAACCCTCTACTCACCCTTCGGGGGCTGTTGTTATTGCGGATAAACCTATTGCGGTAAGCATTAAGGACGATTCCAATCATAATCCTTCGGGTGGTTGCTACGATTTAACCGGAGACCAAATAGTTCCCGTAGATATTTTAGGTACCGAATATGTTGCCGTTAAAGGACAATTAAATGCCACAGGCGATGAAAGTGTTATTATTACTGCTGTACAGAATAACACTCAAATTTTTATAAACGGAAACCCCATACCCATTGCCACCTTGTTTGCAGGAGAAACCTATCGGTACGATATGGATAATCTTTTTGGCTCTCCGGCCGGTAGCAGTGTATATATTACCTCTTCGAAACCTGTTTATGCCATGCACATTACCGGATTTGGCTGCGAAATGGGGCAAGCCATATTACCCCCTCTTAATTGTGCAGGCTCTCAGCAAGTAAGTTTTGTGCGTTCTACAGCCGAAACCTTTTTTCTTACCTTATTAGTAAGGTCGACCTCTATAGGGAATTTTTCAATTATAGGTTCAGGTACAGCGGTAATAAATCCTGCTTCATTCGTTGCAGTGCCAGGAACAGGTGGTCAATGGATGGCTGCAAGAATTCAGTATAATACCGTACAAATACCAGTCGATTCTACTTTTTTAGTTACCAACTCAACCGATGTATTTGCCCTAGGTATTATTAACGGAGGAGCTGCAACCGGTTGCCGGTATGGTTTCTTTTCTGAGTTTGCCTCTAAAATTTTTGTTGATGCTGGACCGGATATGCTGGTTTGTGCCAACAACGTAGTAAACCTGAATGGCTCGGTAGTAGGTGGTTCTACTACGGGTATATGGACAACTACAGGTTCTGGAATTTTTACGCCCAATAACACAACTTTAAATGCAGTTTACACCCCTTCACCTGCTGATACCACCATTGGATTTATTCAATTTACACTCACTTCTACGGGCAATTGCACTCCTGTAAGCGATAATATGATGGTTACTTTTACCCCTGCACCGGTTGTCAATGCAGGACCTCCTACCATTTACTCCTGTGCTAAAGATTCGGTACAACTTATGGGCAGTGTAACAGGAGGTTCAGTAACAGGGTTATGGTCAACCAGCGGAACAGGAACTTTTTTCCCAAACGCAGCCATACTAAATGCCAAATATATTCCTAGCAATGCAGATACCGCAGCAGGACAGGTTACGCTTTATTTAGTTTCTACAGCCAACGGAAATTGTTTGCCTGAAATGGATAGTTTAATTCTCTATTTTACTCCGCAAATTTTTGCATCGGCCGGAAACGACACAACCGTTTGTGCCAACAATGCCATACTTGTGCTTAATGGAAATGTATGGGGCGGTTCTAACTTCGGACAATGGACTACCAGCGGAACAGGAAATTTTGTTCCCAATCCTTTTCAGTTAAATGCCACCTACGTTCCCAGTAACGGTGATACAACAGCCGGAATAATTTGGCTAAAACTTACCTCTACAAATAACGGAGGTTGCCCTTCGGCTAAGGATTCAATAAAAGTTACCATTATAAAAGCTCCAACAGCCGATGCAGGTGTTAATACAACAGTATGTGCAAATAATCCAAATGTGTTGTTAAACGGTATCATCACCAACTCTTCATCAGCTATTTGGGCTAGTAACGGAACGGGAACATTTGTTCCAAATAATATTACCTTAAACGCCACCTATGTTCCAAGTCAGGCCGATATTAACGCAGGTACGATAAAACTAAAACTTACTACCACTACGCCTACCATTTGTTTACCTGTTTCGGACAGTATTATCCTTACTATAACTCCTGCACCTCTTGTATTTGCAGGAAACGACACTAGTTTATGCGTAAATAACCTAAACTTACAATTAAATGGGAGTGTAACGGGAGGTACTGTTACCGGAATGTGGACCACCTTAGGAACAGGAAACTTTACTCCTAACCCGAATGCATTAAATGCTGTTTACCATGCTAGTTCGCAAGATTCGGCCAATGGCGTGGTTTACCTCATTTTAACCTCTACTAATAATGGTAATTGTTTGCCGGTTAGCGATACCGTAAAAGTTACCATTCTTCCGGCAGGGGTGGCTAATGCAGGAAATAATATTACCATTTGTGCAAATACTACCGCTCAATTAAATGGATCTATTACCGGAGCTCCCACAGGTACGTGGACTACTACCGGCTCAGGAGGATTTATTCCAAATGCTAATACATTGAATGCTATTTATGTGCCTAGTCCTGCTGATACGACAGCGGGATTTATCCAGCTTATTCTAACAGCCAATAGTTGTAACCAATCGAAAGATACCATAACCCTTAGCTTTACTCCTGCCCCAACCGCCAATGCAGGCTCCGATGATGATGTGTGTGCCAATGCACCAAACTATCAGCTAAATGGTGCTGTTACGATTGCCAGCGGAGGAATTTGGTCAGGAGGCAGTGGAACGTATATTCCTAATAATACCGTTTTAAATCCTATGTATATTCCTTCGCAAGCCGAAATAAACAACGGATTTGTAACTCTTGTACTTACCACAACAGGTAATGGCACTTGCAATCCGGTTAGCGATACTATTGTTATAACGATTACACCAACCCCGGTTGTAAATGCCGGAATAGATCAATATGTTTGTAAATTCAGTATTCAAACGCAATTGCAGGGTATTGTTTCGGGTGGCACCACCACAGGGCAATGGACCACTTTGGGTAACGGTGTTTTTATTCCTAACAATAATATTCTTAATTGTTTTTATGTGTACAGCCCTTCCGATACAGCCAATGGTTGGGTAAAACTTGTGCTTACCTCTACCAACAACGGAAAATGTACGGCAGTAACCGATACGATACTCATCACCTTTGGCCCCTCGGCATTTGTTTCGGCAGGACCTGATTTAGCTGTTTGCGTAAATGATTTACAAGCACAGTTGAATGGTTTTGTTACCGGAGGTTCTACCACAGGTAAATGGACAACCTTGGGCTCCGGAACTTTTCAGCCCAATGATTCGGCTTTAAATGCCATTTACATTTTAAGTTCGGCTGATAGTTTAGCCGGACAGGTGCAATTGGTATTAGAATCTACCAATAACGGTAGTTGTTTGCCAGGCTACGATACACTTTTAATTACAGTGCAACAAGAGCATATTGTAATTGCAGGAAATGATATAGTAGCCTGCCCCAGCACCAAACCTATCTCGCTTATCGGACAGGTTATCAACTCGCCCGGAGGAACGTGGAGCAGCACCGGAACCGGATTTTTTGTACCCAACAACACCAACCTTATCACGAATTATATCCCAAGTTCTCTAGATAGTACCATCGGGCAATTTTACATTGTATTAACTTCCGATTACAATGGGGCCTGCAACCCTGTTTCCGATAGTATTTTTGTGAATATGGAAAACACCTTGGTAGCCGATTTCTACTATTCAAATGCCTGTGTTAATCAACCTATAAATTTCAACGATTCCTCCTATTTCCCTAATGGAATAACCAATGGCTGGCAGTGGAATTTTGGCGATGGCTTTAACTCTCAGCAAGAAGATGTAACCCATATTTACACACAAACAGGCTCGTACAATGTAATGTTGGTAGTACAAACAGACAAAGGTTGTATTGATACCATTTCAAAAACAATCAACATTTTCCCCAGCCCTATAGCAGCTTTCACTACAAATGGAAATATTTTTGAACCCAATCAAGATGTGAAATTCACCAATACATCTACAGGGCAAAGCTCCAATTGGTGGAATTTTGGCGATGGTATAGGAACATCCGGAAGCACACACCCTATTTATTCATACCAAAACGAAGGAACGTATTCAGTTACACTTTATGTAAGCAATCAGTTTGGATGCACCGATAGCGTATCGAATGATATAACAATTAAACCCAAAGAAGACTTTGTGTATGCCCCCGTATTACCAACAGGCTTTACACCTAATGGCGATGGGCTGAACGATACTCTTTTTGTGAGAGGAGGCCCCTTTTTAGAATTGAATTTTAATATTTATAATGAATGGGGAGAAAGACTGTTTAATAGCACCGACCAAAAAATAGGATGGGACGGCACTTACAAAGGAAAACCCACGCAAATTGGAATTTATGTTTATACCGTTGATGCACTAACATTAGATAATAAACCTTACAAAATAAGTGGCGAAGTAAAACTTTTAAGATAACCGAAAAAATAAAATCTTATGAAAAGAAGTATCATAATCATTCTGCTTACTACTTGCATTAGCATTATACAGGCACAAGATTTTCATCTTTCGCAATACGAGGCACCTGCCGTATTTCTAAATGCAGCCAATACTGGAATAATTGAAGGTTCCTACAGGGCTTCCATTCAAGGCCGAAACCAATGGAGAGCTTTTACCACCCGCCCTTATGTAAGCATGGTGGCAAACTTTGATATGCCCTTAAACGAACGTTGGGGAGTGGGAGGATATTTAATTGCTAATGAAGCAGCTGTTGGCTACAACGATCAGCACCTTGTTTTGTCGGGAGCATACAGAATAACCACTCCGGGACAAGATAAACATGTGTTGTCGGCCGGATTGCAATTGGGCGTTATTCAAAAAGATATGCGAGATAATTTAATTTTCGACAGCCAATATTCCGAAGGAACATTTGATAAAAACATCAGCAGTGGAGAAACCGAACTGGCACAATCAAAATTTTTGCCCGAAATAAATATGGGTATGGCCTACAAAATGAAAGATGAAAATGCCCGCATAAACCCCTATGCCGGTCTTTCTGTTTTTCATATTTCTTCGCCCAACGAATCGTTTGTTTCTTTAAAAACACCCTTACCCAGAAGATTTATGTTTTACTCCGGATTCGAAATTAAAACAAACGATAAAGTGCTGATAACTCCACGCGTGCTATCAATGATGCAAGGAAAAAATAAAGAAATAAATGCCGGAATAAAGGGCGAATACAAATGGCCGGAAGAAAAAGTGAGTCTATTGGCCGATGTGGGTTACCGTTTCAACGATGCCGTAATTGCCGGATTAGGATTGCGATACAATGAATTTATTTACAGAATAAGCTACGACATTACCACATCAGGATTAAAAAAATACTCCGGAGGAAAGGGAGCATTAGAATTTAGTGTTGTGTTTATGCGAGCCAAAAAATAATTTTTTCTATTCTTTCGCTTTTCAATTCTCTAAAAAAAATATTGAAACAACTTTCTTCCTTTGCTCTCAAAAAATAATAAAAGACTTTTTTATCTTTTATTATTTTATTCCTACCTTTGTGCCAATATAAACTTTAAAAATACAACCATGGAAACTTTAGATGTAACCAAAATTGAACCCCGCCTTAAACACCCTACTATTTTTGAAACATTTGATACACTGAAAGGTGGAGAAGCATTTGTTATTCATAACGACCACGACCCCGTGCCCCTATACTACCAAATGATTGCCGAAAGAGGAAAAACTTTTGAGTGGGAATATATTTTAAAAGGACCCGAGATTTGGGAAGTAAAAATTACTAAGCTCAACTCGGGCGAAACATCGAAAACCATAGGCGAACTGGTTGCCAGCGATTACAGAAAAGCCGAAGTATTTAGAAAATTTGGATTAGACTTTTGTTGCGGTGGGCATAAATCTCTAAAAGAAGCCTGCGAAAGTAAAGGAGTATCGGTTTCGGAAGTAGAAAAAGCATTGGAAGAAACAGAAAAATCGCCTGTAAATCATCAACAAGATTTTAATAAATGGAATCTCGATTTTTTGGCAGATTACATCGTAAATACGCACCACAGCTATGTGAACGATTCCTTACCCCTGCTTTACGAATTTAGTAATAAAGTAGCTACCGTACATGGTAACACACACCCTGAAGTAATAGAAATTGCTCACTATTTTGAAGGCGTTGCACAAGAACTAAAAATGCACATGCACAAAGAAGAAATGATTTTATTTCCATACATTAAACAACTAGCCCTTGCCGAAAAAACAGGCGAAGCCATTGGCACACCAGGGTTTGGAACCATTAAAAACCCCATTAATATGATGGAAGCAGAACATACCGCAGTGGGCAGCGACTACGAAAAAATTCGTGAACTAAGCAATAACTATACCCCTCCACAAGATGCCTGCTCTTCGTACCGAGTATTGTTTGCCAAGTTGGAAGAGTTTGAAAAAGACCTACACCAACATATTCATTTAGAAAATAATATCCTATTTGCTAAAGCTATTAAACTAGAAGAAAAATTAATGGGTGCTTAATTAAATGCAAATATTGTATTATACCTCTGTTTTCTTTCATGTAGTAAGTGCTGCTTTTTGGGTAGGTGGTATGCTTTTTTTGCCACTGGTAATTTTGCCCGGCATAAAAAATAATCCTGATAAAGTTTCTATACTTTATAGCACCGGACTAAAATTCCGATTTTATGGCTGGTTTGCTATGGCTATTCTGGTAATTACAGGAGTTCTAAATATGTATTTACGAGGAGTACCACTTACCCTGCAAGCACTTACCGAAAACACTTACGACATATTAGTAACCTACAAACTGTTTCTCTTTGCAGGAATAATAGCTATAAGCGGATTTCACGATTTAATGATGGGAAAAAAAACAATAGAAGAAATGCAAAAAAATACAAATACAAACTTTAAATTAATAGCCCGCTGGAGCGGAAGAATGATGCTGTTGCTATCGCTGGCAATGGTTTATATTGGAATTATTCTTTCCAGAGGAGGCTCTATATAAAAAAATAAAAACGATGAACAACACCAACCCCATACAAGTATTAATAGACGAACACGATGTAATTGTTACAGCCGAAGAAATTATAAAATCACTAAACCATACATGGCAAAACAACGAAGCGCTTTATTGCGAAAATGCAAAAAAACTCATTACTTTCTTTCGTCAATACAGCGATGAATTTCACCATAAAAAAGAAGAAGATATTTTATTTAAGGAGCTGATGAACAATCCTGATTTTTTGCTAAAAGATATTATAACCGAACTGGAAAATCACCACGAAATGTTTCGTGAAGCCGTACTAGAAATAGATGAAGCTATACAAAATAAAGAGTACGAAAAAGCACAAAAAACACTGGCTTCGTTTATAAATGATTTATTAGACCACATAGCCGTTGAAAACGATGAACTCTTTAGCATGGCCGAATCATTGTACGATGAAGAAGAACTGAAGCGAATTTATTTTTTGTTCGAAGACAAAGAACGAGAACTTGGGCCGGAAAGAAAAAAAGCTCTTGCCGAAAGTTTAAAAACCATTAAGTAATGAAAATAAATAAACACTCCAACATTGCAAAAATTATAAAACACAACAAAGCGGCCATAGAAGCTATTGTTTCCATTAACCCTCATTTTAACAAACTAAAAAACCCTGTTTTACGAGCAGTACTAGCTCCCCGCATTACCATAGAAGATGCAGCAAAAGTAGGCAAATGCAAGATTTCCGATTTTTTCGAAAAACTAAAGCCACTGGGATTTGAAATTGAACATGAAGAAATTTCTGAAAATATAAATTCAAATTCTTCTTCACACACTATACCGACTATTCTAAAAAACGCCATCGAAAAAAATAAGATTTACGAACTCGATGTACGCCCCTCCTTAGCCAAAGGAACAGATCCGTTTAATCTGATAATGCAAACACTAAAAGAAGTACCTGATGATACCGCGCTAAAAATCATTAATACATTTGAACCCATTCCTCTCATTAAAATTTTAAACCACAAAGGTTACTTTAGTTTTGTAGAAACAATTAACGATATCGTTTACACTTATTTTATTAAAACCAATCAACCTGTTTCTGATACCACTCTAAAAGGAATTATTAAAAAAGTAAGTACAGAAGAATTTGAAACCGAAAAAAATAAGTTTCTGAAAAAGTTAAAAGAAATTGATGTTCGCGAAATGGAAATGCCTATGCCTATGGTTAGCATACTAAGCGAACTAGAAAAATTAGAAAAAGCAGAAGCCTTGTTTGTGCATCATAAAAAAATTCCGCAGTACTTACTTCCGGAGATAGAAGACAGAAACTATACTGTTTTGATTTTAGAAATTGAAGAGGGAAATGTAAAACTTTTAATTCATAAATAATGCAGCAAATTGCCAGTCAAAATGCACCTTCTGCAAACATTGTTATACCACACTTTGCATTTGGAAGCTTAGCTTGGCTTACGGCAACCTTGTTTATTGCTCTCTCCCCCGATGCCTTTACCACTCACTATTTTAATCCGAAACTACTGGCCATTACCCATTTATTAGTATTGGGCTGGATAAGTATGATTATTTTTGGCGCTCTCTATCAACTCATCCCGGTTATTTTAGACGCAAAACTTTTTAGCGAGAAACTAGCAATATTTTCTTTCTTTACTCTTGCTGCAGGTGTTACGTTACTTTGTTTTTCATTTTGGAACTTTATGCTTGGAGGCACTTTACACCTTTCCGCTACTCTTATTATTTCTGCCATCTTAGGGTTTACTTTTAATATTTTTAAAACAGCTAAAATATCTAAAAACATAAGTATAGAACGCGATTTTATTCTTACTTCAACTCTATGGCTACTTTTCACTGTACTATCCGGCTTTGTTTTTGCCCTCAATTTAAAATATGCCTTTCTTAAACCCGAACACTTAAAATTACTTAGAATACACGCCCATACAGGATTAGCAGGTTGGTTCTTACAATTAATCATTGGAGTAGGAAGTCGCTTGCTACCCATGTTTATGGTTGCCCATAACCTGAATAAAAAAAAATTGCAAATAGCCTACTATTGTATCAATGTTGGATTACTTTTAAGCATCAGTGCTTTCTTTTTGAATACTATTATTGATATGATTATTGTGGCTATTTTACTAATTACCGGAGTATTTTACTTTGTTTATTATTTAAAAGATGCATACACCAAAAGAGTAAAAAAGAACTTTGATACCGGCATGAAACAATCTGTTTTATCTTTTGCTTCGCTCTTGTTAGCGTGTATCATTTCACTTTTACTACTCTTTTATACTCATGAAAGCCATTCCCCACGTTTGGCAATTGCGTATGGCAGCCTAATTATTATTGGTTTTATTTCCTCTCTAATATTAGGACAAACCTTTAAAACCCTGCCTTTTATTATATGGCTGAAAGTGTACAAAAAGCTTATAGGAAAAATAAAAATGCCCTTGCCAAAAGAACTCTATTCCGAAAAACTTTTAACCATACAATTATATCTGTTTTTTGCAGGCTTCTTTTTTCTTTTACTAGGTATTATACTAAGCCACCATATTGTAATTACGATAGCTGGAACTCTTTTATTTATTTCTGCTTTGCTATACACTATAAACACGTTTAAAATTATTTTACACAAACCACACAGCTATGAGAAAACTAAATAATGAAGAACAAAATATTTTTGAACTTTTAAGAGGGGTAATAGACCCTGAACTGATGGTAAATATTATAGATCTAGGTTTGGTATACGATATTCGGCACAAACCTGCTGATGAAAAAATTGAAATAGAAATTACTCTTACATCTCCGGGTTGCCCCATGGGCGATGTAATAATGGAAGATGCAAAACAACTCATTGAAAACCATTTCAGAAACTTTAAAGTAGAAATACTATTAGTGTGGGAACCTGCATGGAACAAAGAAATGCTAAGCGAAGCCGGAAAAAAAGCATTAGGTTCTATTTAAAAACAAACCATGTTATCACAAAAAACAAAATATGCCCTCAGAGCCGTTCTTTATCTTTCGGTACAAGCAAAAAGCCAAAAGATAAAAGGAGGTAAAGAAATCTCTGATGAATTAAAAATCCCTTCGGCTTTTACCAATAAAATACTACAAGAACTTGCAAAAAAAGATATTGTTTCATCGGTAAAAGGGCCCAGAGGCGGATTTTTTCTGTCTGAAAAAAATTTACGACTTCCTCTCATTCAAATTATTAATGCCATGGACGATATGGCCTTCTTCCACTCCTGCGGATTAGGTCTTTCGGAATGTTCGGAAGAAAAACCATGCCCCGTTCACGGCACATTTAAAATAGCCCGCAATAATCTGTTTCAGTTATTTAGTACCAAAACCATAAAGGAACTCTCGGAAGAAATTATAAATAAAGATTTTTTTCTGGTTAGATAACCATTAAAAAAAAGAATCGTTAAAACCCACTAGATATAACTTTTCACTTGCACGCGTTAAAGCTGTATAAAGCCAGCGATAATAGTCCTTATCTACTCTATCTTCGGTAAGATATCCTTGGTCAACAAAAACTACTTTCCATTGCCCCCCTTGCGATTTGTGGCAGGTAATGGCATATGCAAATTTTACCTGTAGTGCATTATAGTAAGGGTTTTTACGCATTTCTTCCCGTTTTTTTTTTCTTTCAGGAATATCGGCATAATCTTCCAATATGGCCGAATATAATGCCCCCGACTGTTCTTTGCTTAATGCAGGAGTTTTACTCATGATGGTATCGAGTAGAATTTTCACCTCTAAATCGGGTTCTTCGGGATAATCTAATAAGCGAACCGTACAATCTGCAAATCTAAAATGGTATTGTTCTTCTATTCGTTTAACTTTTAATATTTCCAAAATATCTCCATTGGCAATAAACCCTGCCTTTGAATCATCGGCTAACCAAAAATAATTGTTTTTTACCACCATAATGTAATCGCCTGCAGCAATTTCTTCATCGAGCCATTTAATACGCACCCGTATTTGTGCATTAAATAAATTTGCCCGTTGGTTACTGCGGCAAACTACCATTACTTCTTCTGCCCCGTACTTATGGTAAGCATCGTTTAATAATTCTTCTAATTCATTTCCCTCTACCCTCACCACCTCGTTTTTTTTAGTTTGTTTAAACCTAAAAGCCTGTTTTTTTTCGCTCAATAAACTTTCGCGAATAGCAGTTGCGTTTAACAAAATATCCGAGGCATCGGGTTGGCGAACTACCTCTTTCATTTCGGTGGTAAAGAGTGTAAAATGATACGAAGCCCTCAGTAAGTCTGCATCTAATGCCGGGCTATAGGCTGCCCCTACCGGAGGTAACTGAGCGGTATCGCCAATAAGAATGAGTTTGCAGTTTTTTCCGCTGTAAACGTAGCTTATTAAATCATCGAGAAGATTTTGTTCCTTACCCCAATTCATATTTTCTAAACCCTGCGAATTTGAAATCATAGAAGCCTCATCTACAATAAAAAGTGTATCGGTATATTTATTCGGTTGTAGTAAAAACATCATAAAGCCATCGGCCGAACTTTGCAAGCGATATATTTGTTTATGAATGGTAATTGCCGGCTTTCCCGAATAATTTGAAAGCACTTTAGCCGCTCTTCCTGTAGGAGCCAACAACACGGTTTGAAAAGGTAGAGAAGGCAATGTTTTTACCAAGGCTCCGATTAAGGATGTTTTACCGGTTCCTGCAAACCCCTTCAGTAAAAAGGCTGTTTTTTCAGCAGTATAAGAAATAAAGGCGTCTAATTGGTCAATCGCTTCAATCTGATCGGCTGTGGCATCATAAACAAAGCGTTCAAGTATGGCATTTTTTAGCACTCCCCTTTCTATTTGCATTGACTTTACTTATTTTCCGTAAAGATAAAGTAAATATAACGGGGCAAGTGTTTATGAGCATAAAAAAAATGGTAGATTTGTGCTTCAAAATTTGTCATCATTGTACATAAATGATTTTACCCTATTGATTTTATTGTGCAAAATGGCAAAAACAAATTGAGTAATTTTTTATAAAATAACAGATATGAAATTAGGAATTCAAATCGCTTTAGCTGTCATTGTAATAGCATTGGCGTATGCAGTTTACAATAGTATTCATAGCCGAATTGCTTTTGATAATGAAGTAAAAACCCGTAAAGATGTAGTGGTGGAAAGATTAAAGGATATACGCACCGTGCAAATTACTTTTAGAAATAAAACCGGTGCATTTGCCGGCAACTTTGAACAACTCATTCAATTTCTTTTAAAAGATTCTATTCCCTTAGTTAAAATTGAAGGAACAGTACCCGATACACTCACAGAAGCGAAAGCAGTAGAACTCGGAATTGTTAAAAAAGATACGGTAATGATTGCCGTTAAAGACACTATTTTAAAACACTACACCCAGTTTGATGACTTAGCCATTATTCCTTTCAGCGAAGGAGAAAAATTTGTATTACAATCCGGTGAAATAGAAAAAGGCTCTGTTAAAGTAAAGGTATTTGAAGCATTTGCACCTCACAAATTCTTTTTGAAAGGCATGGATCTTTCTATTGCAAACATAGACCCCGAAGACGGACTAAAAGTGGGTTCTATGACAGATGCTTCCACCTCGGGTAACTGGGAGTAGCAACCCATGGCATATCAAGACATATCTGTTATTGCCTCCTTCCAAGATGAATCATTGCTGCGAAACCAAAACGCATCGGGACTTGATGTATTGGTGCAACTGAAAGAAAATAACCTTACCTATGCCCTATTCGATAAATCTCAAAAAAAAATTCTTTGTTTGGAATCGTTTTCCACACAACATCGCAAGGTAAACCATTTATGCAACTACCTATTTCAGCAAAAACTTTCACAAATACCCATAAACCAAATCCGCATTGCCTTTACTTCTCCCTACTCTACATTGGTTCCGGAGAGCCTTTACCAAAGCAATAAAATAAGTACTTTTCTCTCATTCAATTTTTCAACTCTACCCCAAAATGCAACAGCCCTCTCCGATAAGCTCACACACCTACACTCCTATAATATTTACGCTGTACCCTCAGAGATGTATGAAATAAGCCACTTGTTTAAAAATGTTAGCACCTACCATTTTGCTACCCCACTCTTAGAAAGTTTTGCCATCAATTTTCCAAATTCTACAGCAAAATCAGCTCTCATTCACATACAAGATTCTCATTTTGAACTACTGATTTTTAGTTCTCACCAACTGGTTTTATTTAATTCGTTTACTTACAAAACTCCTGAAGACATTGCATATTACACTCTTTTTACATTGGAACAATTAAAAATTAGTCCTAAAGAAATAAACGCAATAGTGGCAGGAGAAATAGAAAAAAAATCGGACTACTATTCCATTTTGTATACTTATATAAAACATCTAAAGCTAGCTCAAAGACCTAAGGAACTAAACTATTCGTACGTATTAAATGAAATACCAAGCCATTATTACTACCTATTATTTAATTTAGTGGTATGCGAATAATAGCCGGGAAACACAGAGGTAAAAAACTAAACCCTCCTAACAACTTACCTGCAAGGCCAACTACCGATTTTGCAAAAGAATCTATTTTTAATATTCTGCATAATAATTTTACGTTAGAAAAAACAAAAGTGCTTGATTTATTTGCAGGTACAGGAAATATTACTTTCGAATTTTTTTCGAGAGGCACAAAAAACATAACCTGCGTTGAAATGCATAACGGTTGCCTTTCATTTATTATAAAAACAGCAAACGAACTAAAAGCCGAAAACATAAAAATAATAAAATCGGAAGTACTTCGTTACCTTAAAAAAGAAACAAGCAAGTATCATATTATTTTTGCCGACCCCCCCTTTGTTGCCGAAATGTTGGAAGAAGTACACCAACTTGTTTTCGAAAACCATTTATTGGAATCCGGAGGTTGGCTTATTATGGAACACCCAACCAAAAAAAAATACTCTCATTTGTCTAAATTCGCGGAAGAAAGAAATTATGGAAGCGTAAAGTTTAGTATTTTCATAAATCAATAAATCATGAAAAAAAATGCCCTATTTCCAGGTTCATTCGACCCTATTACACTCGGACACTTCGATATCATTCAACGAGCATTACCTCTTTTTGATAAAATCATCATTGGGATTGGTATTAATTCTTCTAAAAACTATTTATTCTCTTTACCCCAAAGAGAACAATGGATAAAGGACTGCTTTAAAAATAACCCACAAATAGAAATAGTACATTACAGTGGACTTACAGTTGATGTATGCAAAAAACACGATATTCATTTTATTCTTCGAGGGTTAAGAACCACTAATGATTTTGACTTTGAAAGGGCCATAGCCCATATTAATCACTGCCTTGAACCCAGCGTAGAAACCGTATTTTTACTCACCTCGCAAGAATACGCTTCCATCAGTTCTAGCATTGTAAGAGATATAATTATTAACGGAGGCGATGCCTCTAAATTTCTGCCAGTTGCTGTAAAAATAAATCAATGAACTTTCCTAGCTATTTATGCTCCCTGATTTTTTGCACTCTCCCTTTTTTTTCATTTTCTAAAAATGTAGTAATAAAAGGAACCGCAAAAACATTTGCCGGAAAAGAAATTTCTATTTATCAATACTCCGATTATATTACATTTACCAAGCAAAAACTCGGCTCAGGAAAAATAAACAACGATGATTCTTTTGAGACCAACATCAATGTATCGGAAACCACAAAAATCGTATTAGAAATAGAAGATATGTCGGTTTCACTTTATACTGAACCTGGCATGGTTTACAATATCCTTTTAAGTTTTAATAAAGAACTAAATAAAAGTAACGTGTACGATAAAAAACTATCACTCACTTTTCCGTTTCCACAAAAAAACGAACTGAACATACTTATCATGGAATTTAATTCCGAGTATGATAAATTTATGAATAACAATATTATTTATCTTGTAAAACGCGATAGGCAAAAAATCTCTTCAAACCTGAAAGTATTTAAAAAAACACAATTAGAAAAAAAACAGTTTAAAGAGAATAACTATGTTTATGCTTACGCTAGTTTTGTCTTTGCTCAAATTGAAATATCGCTGGGTATAACAAAAAAAGAAGAAAACGACATTAAACACCCCAGCAGTGAAGAATACATTTTTAGAAATTATTTAAAAAATTCTCGTGTACTCTTTAACCACCCGGAATACATGAACTTGTTTCATAATTTATTCAACGAAAAATTTGAGAGCATTCGTTTAGAAAAAGGCACTCTTTTAATAGGGGCATTACACGAACAAATGCCTCTTCAAAAAATAAATTCATACCTTAAAAACTACACTTATTTTGCCAACGACACTCTTCTGGAGTTGTTCTTTTTAAAAGGAATAAACGAAACCTACAACAAAAAAAATGCCCCCAAAAAATACCTCTTAAAATTACTGGAACATTATATACAAAAAGGCGTTTGTCCCGAAATAAGAAATATAGCCACAACGGTTCAACACCGCTTACAAAATCCTGGTTTAGCCATTGGAATTATGGCCCCTGATTTTACTCTTTACGATACAGAAAACCGCCCCATAAAAATTAGTACTTTTAAAAACAAATACGTTTACCTTGGTTTTTGGGCCACTTGGAGCATTCCAAGCATCAAGGAAATGACCATTTTAGAACAGATGCACAAAAAATACAACCAAAAAGTAGAATTTATAAGCCTTTGTACCGATGGAGATGCTAAAAAACTGAATCGATTTTTAAGCAAATATCCATTCAAGTGGACATTTTTATATTCACCTAACTCGTACGAAATAAAAGAAGCCTACATGGTTAAAACCATTCCCTCCTATATTTTAATAAATCCGGACGGAACTATTTATAAAGCTCCGGCTCCCCGACCAACAGGAAATGCAGAACGTCCTAACGAAGAGAGTTTAGAAAAAGTGCTTTACCACATTTCAAAAACTAAATAGAAAGCAACAAATCTTTTACCGAAGGGAAGGTATTTTTAATGGCTTCCGAAAGTTCTGTTTTATCCATCCATTTTACATCGCTGATCCCTTCTTCTGTTTGAGGCACCAGTTTTTCAACTCTTTCGCAATGCATTTTATACCAGTAAATATGTTTCAACACCCTTTCTCCTTTGGAGGGTTCGTAAAAATAAAAACTATCGGGTAGTTTCTCCATTACTGTTAAACCACTAATGCCCGTTTCCTCCTGCACCTCTCTTACTGCAGCTTCTTCCGGAGTTTCTGATTTTTCCATTTTACCTTTCGGTAGATCCCATTTTTTTAGCCTGTAAATCATCAACACTTTTCCTTGAGAATTTACCACAAGCCCTCCGGCTGCATGTATTACCTTATATGCCTTAAAAAGCTCCTGTAACAAAAAATTTATTTCTTGATGATAAACAACCAAAGCGGCTAACGGTACGTCATGTTCAAGCAGATTAATACCTATTTTAAAATCGCTAGAAGAAGTATATTTTAAAAATAAAGTGTTTTTTTGCAAACTTGCCTCAAAATTGGGGTTCGATGTAAGATAAAGCAGTTTATCCTTAACAAAAACTTTATACATTTGCGAAATGATAATTAACAAAGATACAGCATTAAAAATTGCCGAACACCTTTTACAAATAAAAGCAATAAAACTACAGCCTAATCAACCATTTCAATGGGCATCTGGTTGGATTTCTCCCATTTATTGTGATAATCGAAAAACCTTGTCGTACCCCAAAATAAGAACCTACATAAGACAGCAATTGGTAAATGCCATTCAAGAAAATTTTAGTGAACCAGACTATATTGCCGGAGTAGCCACCGGAGGCATTGCTCAAGGCGTGCTGGTAGCTCAGGATTTAGGCTTACCATTTGTTTATGTTCGTTCGGAAATGAAAGGACATGGCTTAAAAAATCAGATTGAGGGAGATATTAGTTCCGGCCAGTCTGTAGTAGTTATAGAAGATTTGATTTCTACTGGGGGTAGTAGTTTAAACGCGGTAAAAGCATTAAAAAATATTGGGTGCGATGTGAAAGGTTTAGTGTCTATTTTCGATTATGGTTTTAAAATTGCTGAAGAAAATTTTAAATCAGAAAAATGCTCCTTTTTTTCACTGAGTAATTATGCATCCTTGCTTGAAAAAGCGGCAGATTCAGGTTATATAAACGAAAAAGACATTGATTCTTTAAAACAGTGGAACGAAAGCCCTCAAGACTGGGGAAAATAAATTACTATTTATGACCAAAATAGAAAGCAATAAAGCCTATGTAAAAAAAGGGCAAAAGGAACTCTTTACCTTTTTATCCGACATGAACAATTTTGCCCGTTTGCTTCCTAGCGATAAGATTGAAAATGTAGTAACAACAGACAAAACCTGCTCATTTAGAATTAATGGCATGGCCGATATTTCACTGGTTAAAAAAAGAGAAACTCCTAACTACCAAATAGAAATTGAATCGGGCGAGAAAACACCATTTAAGTTTACCCTAAATATTTACATTACCGAAGAAACAGATTATGCCTCTTGTGCACAATTAGTATTTGAAGGGCATTTAAACCCTATGCTAAAACTGATGGTAGAAACGCCTCTTACCAATTTCTTTAATATGCTTGCCTCTAAATTGGAAACTGTGTTTTAGCAAAACATAATTTCTTTAAACGTATATTTTTCAACTCCGACATCTGTTTCTATGTAGATATATCCCAAGTTATCTACATGAACAATGCGGCCATTAAAATAGCCTCCCGAGTAAAAGCGAAGAACTTTTTTATATCCATAAAGACTATCAAAATAAAGCCTATCAATCTCTTTCCACTGTTTTAAAATCACCAGAGAGTACATATCGTTTAAAAACGGAATTATTTCATCAATACACTCTCCTATGTTTATTTTACAGAGCGAGTTTAAGTATACCGAAGTAGCCTTCAAATGCCCAGGAAATACCTTGTTATTCATATTTATGCCAATACCTACAATGCTTTGTTTTAATTTATTTCCTAGTATATTGTTCTCTATTAAAATTCCTGCTATTTTATTTCCGTTCAGCAAAATATCATTGGGCCATTTTATTTGAACTTTCAATTGAAACTTTTTAAATAAATATTGATTTACCGCTATCGAAAATGCCTTTGATAAATAAAACTGTTCATCGGCATTTAAGAAAGTAGGACTTAAAATAAAGCTAAAAGTTAAACTCTCTCCTTCCTTAGAATACCAAACATTTCCTTGTTGCCCCCTTCCACTTAGCTGACGTTCGGTCCATACCAATACCCCTTCATTAATTGTTTGCAACTTACTTATTTGTTGCAAATATAAATTGGTTGAATCTAGCTCATCTATTTTGATAACCGAGCTACCTATAGAGTTAAACATGATACGTTGACCTTTAGAGATTTGAAAATACTCAATAAAAATGTGATGTAATGATAGTTCGTAAAAATACAAAAAATGTAAACTTTACAGCAAAAGCAATATTTACGTAATATTCGTTTACAATTTCTTAATTTCGTGCCATTATTAAGCATAAAAATGGCAAAGAAAAAAGAAAATACGGAACTACCTAATACCATAGTAAACGCAATAGAGGAACTTAAAGGCGAAAACATTGTTTGTCTTGATTTAAGAAAACTAAAAAATGCAGTAGCCGATTTTTTTATCATCTGCAGCGGTAATTCAAACACACAGGTAGCTGCCATAGCCAACCATGTTTACAACGAAGTTTCAAAAAAAATAAAACAAAAACCATGGCACAGCGAAGGATACCAAAATGCAGAATGGATACTCTTAGACTACGTAGATACCGTAGTTCACATATTTCAAAAAGAGGTACGCGATTTTTATAACTTAGAAAGTTTGTGGGCAGATGCGGAAGAAGTTCGTTTTAATGAACCTAAAAAGAAAAAAATTGTTAGAAAGAAAAGCAATTAGAAAACATGGCATATAAAAAAGATACCAAAAACGAATTTAATAAAATGAAAGACAAACTGAAACCTCAAAAAGGAAATCAGAATAAGCCTTTTAATTTTTACTGGATTTACGCTATTGTAGGGTTAGTTCTTATTTCACTAAACCTTTTTAGTTTCAGCGGAGGCACAAAAAAAACCACATGGAATACCTTTGTAAATGAAATGGTAAAAAAAGGAGATGTTTCTAGAGTAGTAGTGGTTACAAACGAAATGATTGCTGAAATCTACATTAAACCAGAAAAACTTAGCGATGAAAAATACAGAGATGTTCGCTCCCGTACTTTCGGACAAGTTGTAAATCCTGGCCCTCACTACCACCTGCAAATTGGCTCTATTGAACAGTTTGCACAAGATTTTAAAGAACTACAAAAAGATGTTCCGGCTGAATACCAAATAAAAGAAGAATACGACCCCCGCAAAAATTGGGGAACCGAAATTTTAGGATGGTTAATTCCTATTGCATTAATGATAGGTATTTGGCTATTCATTATGCGAAGAATGTCTGGTTCTTCTGGTCCGGGAGGCCAAATTTTTAACATCGGAAAATCAAAAGCTACATTATTCGATAAAGAAAAAAGTATTAATGTTACTTTCCAAGACGTAGCCGGTTTAGAAGAGGCGAAAGTTGAAGTACAAGAAATTGTAGATTTTTTAAAAAATCCTAAAAAATACACTAATCTGGGAGCAAAAATACCCAAAGGAGCTCTTCTTGTAGGTCCTCCGGGAACAGGAAAAACACTATTGGCTAAAGCAGTAGCAGGAGAAGCTCAAGTACCTTTCTTCTCGCTTTCCGGTTCCGATTTTGTTGAAATGTTTGTGGGTGTGGGGGCATCAAGGGTTCGCGATTTATTTAAACAAGCAAAAGAAAAAGCACCTTCCATTATTTTTATAGACGAGATAGATGCCATTGGCCGTGCCAGAGGTCGTGGAATTGCACAAGGAGCAAACGATGAAAGAGAAAACACCCTAAACCAACTTCTTACTGAAATGGATGGTTTTGGCACCAATAGCGGAGTTATTATTTTGGCCGCAACAAACCGGGCTGATGTACTTGACAGAGCTCTGGTACGTGCAGGACGATTTGACCGACAGATTTTTGTAGATCTCCCCGATTTAAAAGAACGCCAAGAAATTTTTAAAGTACACCTAAAACCACTAAAACTAGACACCTCTTTAGATTTAGATTTTTTAGCCAAACAAACCCCCGGCTTTTCGGGTGCCGACATTGCTAACATTTGCAACGAAGCCGCACTTATTGCCGCCCGAAAAAACAAAAAAGTTGTAGAACATCAGGATTTTCTTGATGCCGTTGACAGAATAATTGGCGGACTAGAAAAGAAAAATAAAATTATTACTACCGAAGAGAAAAAAGTAATTGCGTATCACGAAGCTGGCCATGCTACCGTTAGCTGGTTACTCGAACACGCTTCTCCACTAGTAAAAGTAACTATTGTTCCCCGAGGTCGCTCATTAGGGGCTGCATGGTATTTGCCCGAAGAACGCCAAATTACAACCAAACTTCAACTAACCGATGAAATTTGTGCAGCATTGGGAGGAAGAGCTTCTGAGGAAATTATTTTTAACGAGATTTCTACCGGAGCACTTAGCGACTTGGAAAAAATAACCAAACAAGCCTATGCCATGATTACAATGTACGGCCTTAATGAAAAAATAGGTAACATTTCTTTCTATGACTCATCAGGTCAAAACGACTATTCTTTTCAGAAACCATATAGCGAAAAAACCGCTCAGCTAATAGACGAAGAAGTACATAAGTTTGTAGAAGATTGCTACAATAAAACAAAAAAACTTTTACTCGAGAACAAAGATAAACTGGATTTATTGGCCAAGCAACTTTTGATAAAAGAGGTTATTTTTAAAGAAGATTTAGAACAAATTTTTGGCAAACGGCCTTTCCTTTCTTCCGAAGAAAAGGAAGCAAAAGAAGTAATTTCTACTAAGGAAACTGCCTTAAACAATAATAACGAATCATCACAAAAAATTGAGTAATTTCATATCGCGTACAATAACGGGATTTCTTTTTGTAGTTGTATTGGTAACTTGTATATTGGTTAGCGAATACACGCTCTTCTTTCTTTTTTTGTTCATTATACTTATTTCGGTTTATGAATACTTACAAATATCAAAAACATTAAAGATTGGTTTATCGGCTTTTTGGGTTTACCTACTTACTCTATCCTCATTTATATTGCCCTCGCTTCACTTGTTTTATAAAACCAATTTAAACGTATTGGCCTTGTTGTTATTTCTTCCATTTTTTACAATGCTTGCTACCGTTTTAACCTCTAAAAAAAATATGTTACCAAGCATTGCCGTTAGTTTGTTTGCCCCTATCTACATTGCTGTGCCTTTTCTTGCACTTTTTAATATGGGTTTTATGGGTCATTACAAATTTGGCGAAACATACCACTACGAAATCGTGTTGGGATACTTTATTCTTCTTTGGTGTAATGATACAGGGGCATATATTACGGGAAAAAAGTTTGGAAAACACAAATTATTCGAACGGATATCACCAAAAAAAACGTGGGAAGGAAGCATTGGAGGAGCTGCACTTTCTTTTCTGGCTGCTTGGTTTATATATACTTATTTGGGTGGAATGGATTCCTTTGAGTGGTATATGTCGGCTTGTATTGTGGTGATTTTTGGCACATTTGGCGATTTATTTGAATCGCTCCTAAAAAGAAATGCAGGTATCAAAGATTCTGGGAAAATATTACCAGGACATGGAGGAATTTTAGATCGGTTCGATGGCGTTTTTCTTTCTGCTCCTGTTTTATACGCATACTTGCTGCTTGTTTCGTAATTTTTTTTTACTTAAATTACCGTTTTAATAGGCGAGCCATATAAAAGCCATCAAACCCAAACACTGATGGATAAATCATTTTTTCTTCTTCTAAAATGTAATTAGGATGAGATTGTAAAAATATTTCTACTTGTTTTTTATTTTCAGAAGGAAATATACTGCAAGTAGAATAAACTAATTTTCCATCTTTTTTAAGCATTGCAGCATAATTGTTTAAAATATTCTGTTGCTTATCTTTTAAATTGATTAAAAATTCTTCGGAAAGTTTCCACTTCGCATCAGGATTTCTACGCAACACGCCTATACCGGAACAAGGAACATCTAATAAAAGCCTATCGGCACTGTTTTCTAATCTTTTAATTGTTTTATTATTTTCAATACAGTGTTGTTGTACGTTAAAAACTGCGTTACGTTTTGCTCGCTTTTTCAATTCTTCCAATTTTAAAGCATCAACATCGAGAGCTATAATACTGCCTTTATTTTGCATTAATGCAGCTATATGCAATGTTTTTCCTCCCGCACCAGCACAAGCATCAATAACGCGCATTCCTGGTTTTACTTCTAAAAAAGGGGCTATTAACTGAGAGCCTGCATCTTGAACTTCGAAAAATCCATTTTTAAACTCTTCTAATTTGAAAATATTTGTTTTTTGTTTTATCACCAATGCCTCGCTGCAACTTTCCATGTTACTTGTTTCTATCCCTTGATCAGCCAAAACATTCTGTAATTCTGAACAGGTACATTTTAGTGTATTGCAACGAATAACCAATGGAGCAGGAGTGCTTAATTTTTCTAACTCTGCATTCCATTTTTCTTGTCCTAATTCTTTGCATCCATATTCATATAACCAATCGGGAACAGAGAATTGATACTTTGGAATATTCTTTAGTTCGCTAAATTTTTGAGAAGCTTCAATGAAATTTGATTTTTTTATTAAATCATTTTGAAAAAGCCAGAAATAGAAAATCTTTTCAATTTTCTCATTCGTTATCGATTCATTTTCTTCGAAGAGGGAGGCGAAAAGAAGTCTCCAGTTTCTAATTATTTCGTAAGTACTTTCTGCTATAAATTTTCTGTCTCTGCTACCTAATTTTTTATTTTGTCGAAACCATTTTTCTATAGATTTATCGGTATATTTATTATGACAAAAAGTTTCTGTTAAAATTTGAATTACTACTTTATGCAAATTCGTGTGCTTAACCGCAATTACATGTTTTGATGCGTTAGAAATATGCATAAGAATAGAATAATAAAAAAGGCGTTTTAAATAAACAACTTGATAAACTTAGTTACCAAGCTCAGAAAGGAATTTAACTCGCATTAATCTTATTTCTTCTTCACTATAAACATTATCAAATTCTTTAAGTGCATCTTCAATGCTATCGTTCGCTTTTTCTCTGAAGTAATCAAAAATTTCTTCCTGATATTCTTCATCTAACATTTCATTGATTTGATAATCTATATTTACTTTCGTTCCTGAATTGACAATGTGTTCAATTTCTGTTATGATTTCTGAAGCTGTTTTACCTTTTGCATTTGCAATACTTTCAATTGTAATTTTTCGGTCTATCGACTGAATAATGAACACTTTTAAACCAGATTTATTTACTACCGATTTAACCACCATATCCGTTGGTCTTTCAATTTCATTTTCTTCAACGTACTTACTAATAACATCTAAAAACGGTTTCCCGAATTTTTCAGCTTTACCCTGGCCCACTCCTGTAATATTGGTCATCTCTTCTAAGGTAATGGGGTAACGCGTACACATATCTTCCAAAGAGGGATCTTGAAAAATTACATAAGGTGGTAAATTTTGATCTTTTGCAATTTTTTTCCGCAAATCTTTCAGTATGGCATAAAGTTGTTCATCTGTGGCTCCTCCTCCTTTTTGGTTTGCTACAATATCATCATCATCTGTTGTATCGGCATCTATGTATTTGTGAGGTTTAATTAGCATTATTGATTCCGGTTTCTTTAAAAAGATTTTACCTTTATCGGACAACTTTAATACCCCATAATTTTCAACTTCTTTAATTAGCAGGCCAGCAATAATACTTTGACGAATAACTGCTTCCCAGTATTTTTCATCACGAGAGGATTCTTCTGTGCCGTCCCAATCTTCATCATCTTTACCACAACCAAAAAGTTCGTGCGAATCATGCCCGTATGTTTTTATTTCACTAATAGGTTTTCCGGCTATAAAGGCAGAAATATACTTTGCTCGAAATTGCTCTTTTAGGGTAGAGATGGTTTCCAATAATAAAGAAACGTCTTCTTGTCCTTCAAATTTTTCTTTCGGATTTCGACAATTATCACACATTCCTTTTTCGCTACAGGCCTCATCTTCGTATTTTTCACCAAAGTAATTTAACAATTGTTTTCTACGGCAAATCGCTGTTTCGGCAAAAGAAACCATTTCGAAAATAAGTTGTTTACCTATTTCTAATTCGGCTACCGGTTTTCCCTGAAGAAATTTTTCAAGTTTTTCAATGTCTTTATAGCTGTAAAATGCAATGCAATTTCCTTCTCCTCCGTCTCTTCCCGCTCTTCCAGTTTCTTGATAATAACTTTCTAAACTCTTGGGGATATCATGATGAATCACAAAACGTACATCAGGTTTATCGATTCCCATACCAAAGGCGATAGTAGCCACAATCACATCTACCTCTTCCATTAAAAACATATCCTGATGTTTAGAGCGTGTAGCTGCATCTAATCCGGCATGATAGGGCAACGCTTTTATTCCATTTACCACCAATGTTTCTGCTATTTCTTCTACCTTCTTTCGGCTTAAACAATATATAATGCCGGATTTGCCAGAGTAATCGCGTACAAAACGAATAATTTGTTTTGCGATATCTTTCTTAGGTCTTACTTCATAATATAAATTATCGCGATTAAATGAAGATTTGAAAACAGTAGCACTGGTCATGCCTAAGTTTTTCTGAATATCTTCTTGAACTTTAGGTGTAGCAGTGGCGGTTAAGGCAATAATAGGAACACGGTCTATCGCTTCAATTATGGGGCGTAATCTACGGTATTCGGGGCGAAAATCATGCCCCCATTCTGAAATACAGTGGGCTTCATCTATAGCAAAAAATGATATTTTAATTCCTTTTAAAAAATCAACATTTTCTTGCTTGGTAAGAGATTCCGGAGCCACGTAAAGCATTTTGGTTTTACCTGAAAGCGTGTCGGCTCTTACCTGAGCAATCTCTCCCTTATTAAGAGAGGAGTTTAAAAAGTGTGCTATTCCCGATTGTGTGGAGAATCCTCGCATCGCATCTACCTGATTTTTCATAAGTGCAATAAGCGGAGAAACTATAATAGCAGTTCCTTCGCTAAGCAGTGCAGGCAACTGATAGCATAATGATTTTCCACCTCCGGTGGGCATTATAACAAAGGTATCATTTCCGGCAAGCAGATTCTTTATCACGGCTTCCTGCTGCCCTTTAAATTGTGTAAATCCGAAATATTCTTTTAAACTTTCGGTAAGTGTAGCTTCTATGGTTTGCATTACTAGTAAATTGTGTTTAATTAATTAATCATAAATAGGTAAAGTAAATTTAACCACTTTTATTGTGATAAAAAAATGTTTTTAATCACTTTTAACACTTTTTATACTAATGTGCTATTAAAGGCGATAACTTCGGGTATATCAGCTATTAAAATTATTTTTTACCCTGCTTATTTTGATTTAGAGCTAAAGCTAAGTTGTTTTTAGCTCGTTCAAAGGTAGGATCTATTCTAAGGGCTGCATTGCAGGCTTCAATGGCTTTTTCGTATTGCTGCATGGCATTATAAGCACTGCAAATATTATTGTATGCAATGGCATTTGTCGAATCGATTTTAATTGCATTTTTGCCCGCTTCTATACATTTTTCAAACATATTGTTTTGATAATACAACACGCTTAGCTCAATAAAATTAGTTGCACTAGGTTCTCGTTTACACAAATCCTCGTAGTAGCTTAGCTGTTGCTGTGGATTTTGAACTGCATTCTTGAGTGTTGAATAAAGTTGATTTAAATTAGAATGTCCAGGGCTAATTTCTAATCCTTTTTGGACGTAAGAAAATGCTTCGGAAAAACGATTTTGATTCAACAAGAAATTAGCGTAGTAATAATAACCTTCGGGCACTTCTGGTTGGTACTTTATGGCACTTAAAAAGTAAGTTTCTGCTTCGTATTGATTACCCATTGCATTTTTTAATATACCCATATTTATGTGTATATAGGCCCAATAAGGCATAAATTCTAACGTTTTGGTAAAACAAGCTAGTGCTTCATCGTATCGCCCATTTTGCATATGTATTAATCCGTAGTTCATCCACCCTCTTCCGTTGCGTGGGCTTTTTTCGGTAACATCTTTCCATAATTTTTCGCTAGAACCCCACATAATGTTCCGTTGATAGGTTCCGTAACTATGGAATGCAATGGTAAAAATGTAACTCATTGAGATGATGTATTTCCATTTTTTTATTTCTAAAAGTTTAAAATGAGTAACGAGTCTGTACGCCCCCCACCCTGCACTTAGCACTAATCCAATATAAGGCAGAAAGGTGCGATGGTCGTTTGCAATTTGACCAAAAGGAATAAAACTAGAGGTGGGTGCAAGAGAAATAAAAAACCAAAGAATTCCAAATGCAATGGGATAATTCTTTTTTTGTGCTGATGCCCAAAAAGCGATTATTACCATTGCTAAAAGTATAATTAGTGATAGCAATACTTTTCGGTTTAAAATAGCAGGAAAAATTTCAAAGTCTGGGTCGGCACTTAAATCGAGAGGAAGTATAAAATTGCCAAGGTAGTGTGCAATTACCACCCATTGTGTGTAAAAGTATTGCCATGGTGTTGCTACATTTCCGGAAGATAACAGGGAAATATTTTCGGGCATAAAAAACTTTCGTGTTGCAATGAATATTCCGAATGATAAAAGAAGTGCCGGTGCCGATTTTATGAGGGCTCTTAGTGTTTCCTTATTTTTTTTAAATAAAAAAAAATCTTTTAAAGATACCTGCTCTTCAAAAAGCAAAATATACATCAATAATATAGGAGAAAACATAACTCCCACTTCTTTGGTAAGGATTCCAATTACCATTGGAAGTAAATACAGATAATATTTACGTGTAATTTGAATTTGCCACATGAACAGAGCCACCACAATACATAAAGCAGAAAAAGAATCGGACCGCATTATGATGTAGTTTATCGTTTCTGCATTGGCGGTATGCAGAGCATAAAAGGCAACCAAGAGTAAACTAATCCACCTATTTTGATTTTTCTTTTCAATTAAACGAAAGATATTGAGAAACAAAAAATACATTACTACAAGTTGTACCATATACCACAAAAAGATTGAAACATGGAAGTAAACCGGATTTAATTCTCCTGCCCACCAGTAATCAATAGCATTAAGGGTAACCAACATAGGATTATATCCTTGATTACCCGGATTCGTGCCATAATATTTTATATCAGTAAAAAATAGAGGAACATTGTTTATGTTTCGAATGTACTGGTTATTTACGATGGTATGAGTATCGTCAAATTCAAAACCATTGGTAAAGTGATTTGAGTAGGTAATGCAGAAAATCGTTAGAAAAAAAACAACTCCTGCTATTATGTTATTTCTATTGCTCATTTACGTTTACTCTTTATGTGTTTTCATATAAATGTAGAAATCGGCTTTAGATGTTTCGTTTTGATTTATTTCGTTATAAGGATACTTGTTTTTTATTTTTTTTACAAAATTCCAACCGGAAATATTTTTATCAATCCACCGGGTAAAACATCTGTCTCGTTCGTGGAAATATTGTTTTCCATCAAAATTACTGGAATAAATTATAACATATTTTTGAGCCGATAAAAACAAATCATTTACGTACTTCTCAAATACTTCGTCTTCTACCAAATGGTAAATTACATCGAGCGATAAAGCCAAGTCTGCATTATAAGATACTTGCCGATTAGAGGGGTATTTATAAAATCTTTTTGTTTGATCGTTTATAAATTTATTTCTGCATATTTCAATTGCCCTTTCCGAGATATCAAGGCCTGTATAGTGTGGGAATTCAAAAAGCGATAATTGATAACCATCACCGCATCCGAACTCTATTACACTTTGTATGTTGTTTTCTTTTACAAATTGATTGAGCACCTCAGCCTTAAATGCTGCCAATTTTCCGTAAGAACCGGCTCCTGAATTTTTTCCTTTTGAATAACGTTTTTCCCAGTAACGTGCCGAACCAGGAAAAACAAAAGAAAACCATCGTGTTACTTGTTTATATATGTAGTATAGTAATTTATTCATTTAACAGATGGTAATATATTTTTTTATAGTTCGAAGCGACTGTTTTTAAATCAAGATTTTCTGTAATTCTTTTTCTTGCCTGTATTTTAATTTTCTGTTGGTCGACAACGGGTAAATTTAGAATGCTTATAACCATTTTCGCAATACTTTGAGCAGAAATTTCCTCTAATAAAAACCCATTTTGTTTGTTTTCTACTACATTATTCAGCGGCTCAATGTTGCTGCACAGAGAAATACATCCGCAGGCCATTGCTTCGGCAAGCACCAATCCAAAACCCTCAGAAAAAGAGGGAAGAATAAAAATATCGGCCATTGAATAATAACGAGGCAATTCCGAATGGGGTACGTGCCCATAAAACCGAACATGCTCCGATAAATTCATTTCTATTACTCTTTCTTGTATCTCCTGCCTTTCGTTTCCCTCGCCAATAATATGTAACAAAACATTAGGAAATTGCGATTTTATTTCGGGCAAAGCTTCCACCAAATGATAAATTCCTTTTTCGCGAATGATTCTTCCTACAAAAAGGAGATTTGTTTTTTCCACGTTACGCGTGTTCTCATGTGGTTTAAAAAGAGAAGTATCGGTACCCATTGGATAAACCAAAATATCTTTTTTCCAGATATCTTCTTTTACAATTATTTTTCTTAGGTTTTCTCCTACCACAGTTAGTGTGTTTGTATTTTTAAAAATAAATTTCTTTATCGTATTTCCAACCCAATGATTAAAACCGGTAACATCTGAACCGTGTGCGGTTACCAGCAATTTTATGTTTTTATTGAAACATCTTTTATACAGAGCCACGGAAAGTGCATTGGGAATAAGCCAGTGGGCATGAATGCAATATACTTTATTTTGTTTAACAACTCGGTTAATTGCTGCTATTTGAAATAAAAAATAAAAGGGCACAGCCCACCATAAAAAAATATTTTTTTTTAGATTGGGTAATATTCCGCTGCCATACGCAATGGTTAAGCAATTAAAGGGGAATTGTAAATGTCGAATTACTTTTACATTTCCATACACTTCACTCTTTAGGGTATTCCTATCTTGTGGAGCCAACACAATTATCTTAAACTCGTCAGCAGCCTCTTCTGCCAAGCGGTAAATAAACATATCTCTCTCTTCTCCTTTAAATCGGGGGTAAGCCGATGTGATAAACAAAATTGTATGTTTGAATTGCTCCATATTTAACTAATAGGCCTGATACTGCCAGCCTGTTAATAAGGTAATTTTTATTTTTTTTTGTACCGTAAAGTCGAGCAATAAGGAATAGACTATGTAAGAGAAAACTGTTGCAAGAGCAATACCCTTAATTCCATAAAAATATGCTAGGAGACCATTTAAAAGTATATTTATAAACAATGCTACTAGATTAATCTTTAGCTTCAACTTTTGAAAACCACACAATTCTAGAATAGCCATTGATGGCCGAATACCTGAAAATAAAAATACCCCTAAACATAATATAATAAAAGGATAATAACTTTCCGTGTAACCTGAATCATTTAAAAAATACCTGATTAAAACGGAATATGCAAAAACAGAAAATAAACAAATAGGGGCATATAATAAGTAGGTAAAATTTCTTAATTGTTTGATTTTAGAATTCAATTCCTCGTGCTTTTTTTTCCACCACAATTCGGCTATTATTGGGTTAAAATTTGTTTGAAGAATATCGGTAAAAGCAAAAAGATTTTTAGCTATATCGGCAGCAAATGAATACAATCCCACTGTACTCACATTGGTAAAAATGCCCAAAACAAAAACATCTGAATAGTTATGTATTTCGGTAATTGCGTATGAGAAAACCGATTGCCATCCAAAGTGGAAATGCTCTGTTATCCATCCTTTTTTCCATGTAAGCTTGGTTTTAAAATACGGCTTTACTGCAAGTGCTGCAACCATAAACAAAATACATTCTGTTACCGGAAATACTAAACACATTTTCCACAATGAAAAAGAAAAAAAAGTAGAAAAAGTAATTACTCCTGCCGCTAATAATAACCACCTTAATGCCTGAAGAAAAGCAAACAACTGCATTTTTCTCAATCCGTTTAAAACATTGAAGTAAAATTTATTCAACACAAAAAATGGAATGCCAATAAAGAATACCATTAAACAATATTGCAATATTTCTTCATCAACTAACTTTGTTATAAAAAAGCATAATAATATTCCTATAATCATTATAAGTAATGAAAAAAAAAGAGCCATAGTAAATGCTGTTGATAGGCATTTTTCTTCTCTTTCTTTCTCTGCATTAAACTGCGAAATATATCGTAAAGCAATTACATTAGTAGAAAAACTGGCTAAAACAGATGTGATTAAATACACCTTAAAAGAGATACTAAATACGCCAAAACCTTCTGAAGAATATTTTTGAGAGATGAAAATATTTATAAGTAATGCACAGACCGATAAAATCAATTGACTGCCTATTAACCACAACCCATCTTTGGCAAATTTCGATTTTATTAAGTGACTCAGCCTGTCCATCATTCAAAATTTACTTTACAAATAAATTTTGCAGCACCTTTTGTTCCGGATAGTTAATTAGTACCCCTTTTAATGGGCCATGATATACAAACAAGCTTCCTGCCGCAGCCGCACTAGCTCCCCCTTCGGTTACCGCTTGCTTAATATGTTCTAAGTTTCCTGCCCCCCCCACGGCAATTACCGGAATTTTAACAACCGATGTTATCTTTTTTATCAAATCAATATCGTATCCGGTCATGCATCCTTCTTTGTCAATAGAATTAATTAAAATTTCTCCTGCCCCCCGTTTTTCCATTTCTATTGCGTGTTCAATAGGGTTTAATGCCGTTTGTTTGGTGCCCGAGTGAGTGTACACTTTTTGCTTGCCAAAAAGGTTTTTCTTTACATCAATAGAAACAATAATGCTTTGCCGACCAAAGAGTTCAGCTACTTGTGATATTAACTCTGGATTTGTAACAGCTGCAGAATTTATTACCACCTTTTCTGCTCCTGCTCCTATCATAGCCTTTACATCGTTAATGGATTTAATGCCACCTCCAACAGCAAAAGGCATATAAGCTTCATCGCTAATATTTGAAATTATTTCCGGTAAGGGGAGGCGATTCTCTACCGATGCCGTTATATCTAAAAAAACTAATTCATCGCTTCGCATATCGTTAAATATTTTTACGGCATTTATCGGATCTCCGATATAGGTGGGCGATTTAAAATTTATGGTTTTTACTAAACCCTTATTTTTTAGTAGCAGAACGGGAATTATTCGGGGTCGGAACATATCAACTTTTTTCTATAAAATTTTTTAGTAAACTCATACCCATGTGGTGGCTTTTTTCGGGATGAAATTGCACCCCCGTTATATTTTCTTTTGTAAGTGCCGAATGAAAAGTTATACCGTAATCAGTAGAACAGAGCACATTTTCCTGCTCTTTCGCTTTTACATAATAGGAGTGTACAAAATAAAAATGTTCGTTTTGATTGATATTCTCCAACAAAAAATGAGGTTTATTCCAAGCAATACTATTCCACCCTATATGCGGCACTTTGAGCAAACTGTTTTGCGTTCCGGAGAAATCAAATTTTAAGGTTCGAGCATTAATCCAGTTAAGGCCTTCGGCATTGCCCTCTTCACTGTGCGAGGTAAAAAGTTGCATACCCAAACAAATTCCAAGAATGGGAACTTTATCTATTAATACCCTTTGATTTAACAACTGAACCAAGCCTCTTTCGTTCAAATTTTGCATTCCTGTTTTGAAATACCCCACTCCCGGCAAAATTAATTTATCGGCCGCGGCAATGGTTTCGGGGTTTGAAGAGATTTCTACCTCTGCCCCTATGCGTTTAAAAGCTTTATGTACCGAACGCAAATTACCCATTCCATAATCAATAATCACTAACATATTTAAACATTAAAGCACGAATTTACATATTTTGTATATTGATTAATGCAACCTTTTGAGTATTTGTTCGTCTATGGTTTGTTAACAATTATTAGTTATAAATGAAAACCTTTTTACTTACCCTTTGTACCATTGCTTATTTGCAGTCCTATTCGCAGATGAGTGTAATAGGAATACCTGATAGCGTTGCAAATGTTTCTCACCCTACTTCTAATGGGGCTTATACTATTACCAATTCAAACCCCTTAAACCACAACGGTACGGCATTTACGAACCCGCCCATTACCGTAAACTGCGTTAACAATTGTAAGTCCGATTATCTTTACTTTTACGATTTGGACCTAAATATACCACCCAACTTTATTATTACCGGTGTAGAGGTAATACACGGGCGTGGAGCCTGTAACCAAGGCTCTTGGAACATAGACTCTATTCATTTGGCTTATAATGGAGCCATTATTGGAACAGCCAAACGCGATTCGGCTTCGGTTTCGGAAAAAGATACTTTGGGTAGTTCAAGTGATGTTTGGAATGCCATGTTAACACCAGGAATAGTAAATTCAAATAGTTTTGGTCTTTTTATTAATTCTACCGGAACAGGTATTTGCACTTTTATGCAGTCTGATATTAGGGTAAAGGTTTATTACAATTACCCCTTAGATTCTAAAAATAATCCGGTTCAATCAAACTCTCCTATAATTTGGTACTCTAAGGGAAGTGTTCATATTGAAAACAGTAAAAATAAAGAAAAGGCACACTTCCGACTTTATGATATTACCGGAAAATTATTAATGGATAAAGCCCTTGTTCCTACAGAAAATGAAACTATTTTTCTAAAGTCTCTGTTTACTGAAGGCATATACATTGTAAGTGTAGTAAGCAACACATTTGTACACTCGCAAAAAATTATAATTGAATAATAACTTATAAAATCTAATTTGTTTACCTTTATAAAAATTTAAAAACATGAAAAAGATACTTAAACCTACCCTCTTTTTTGCCTTCACAATAGGCTTATTGACAATAGCAAATGCTCAAAATTCTACAACAAATACTTCAGGAAACGATGTGTTTACTACAGTAGAGGAAATGCCCATGATTAACCGTTGTGCAGTTAGAGTTATGACTGAACAAGAAAAACAAGAGTGTACCAACAAAGAGATGTTTAATATTATAGCAGAAAACATAAAGTACCCCGAGCAAGCCAAGAAAAACAATATCTCAGGAGTTGTTTATGTTACGTTTGTAATCGATGAATTTGGAAATGTAACCGATGTGGAAGTTATGCGTGGCACAAACGAAGCCCTAGATAAAGAGGCCGTAAGAGCCGTAAAAGCCACTAACGGAAGCTGGATTGCGGGCAAACAAGACGGCAAGAATGTAAAAGTAAAATATAATGTGCCTATTAAATTTACTTTATAACTAGGTAAAAAACTTATAGTATAACACCTTAGGCAATAAGCCTATTTTTGAAGCCACTAATATGAGTGGCTTCATTGTTTTTATAAAAGGGTAATACGTAGGATAATATTTAAAACTTTTTACCGGTGCATTAAGTATTTCATTAAAATCTTCTTTGCTTAGTCCTAATTTATTTAAAACATACACTACATCGCTTGTATTGTATTTATATGACTCATTAAGTATTTCCAAGGCTTCTTCTCTTTTTATATGCCCCGATAAAATCATGGCAGATAGTTCGGTTTTACGCTTGTCAATATTAAATTTCTTGGGTAAAAAAAACGACTGAAAAAATTTAGTATACACAGACTCATGATGATGCCCTCCGTAATATTTCCAGTTTAACTCTTTCTCTAATATGGCCTTTGTTTTTTCTTTTTCATAATCGAAATAATTAAGAAAAGGAATTACCTTAACACCTCTTATTAAATTATACCAAACCATATCGCCTAATGTAAAGTTTGGAAATGTTTTTAAAGGAACAGAACCAAATTTGCGATGAACAGACTGTATATATTTACCATCCATATACGTCCATGTAAGTGGCATAATAAATTCAGTTCGGAATGAATGTCCGTTCAACACATATTTTATATCGTGTTTTTCAGCTGTTTTAATTAATGTAGAATGAATTCCTACATCGGTAGGGATTTCGGCATCAGAAACCGATGCTTTTAAAAACGATAGTTGAAGATTTTTAAATTCCTCCCAATCTACCACGTAAGTGTATAAATCTACATTTAAACTCTTGCAAGTATTTTTAATATTCTCCACTGCGGTTACAGAATTCCACCCATTATCAAAATGAACGGCTAAAGGACGCAACCCTTTCTTTACGGCCAAATAAAGTGCATAAGTGCTATCAGTACCCCCGCTTACTCCCATTACACAATCGTATGGTTTGTTTTTACCGGCCCGTTTTATCTTTCCTAATAGCTTGTTTAGTTGATATGAAGCTTTCTCTCCTAAGGGGTACTCTTTTTCCATTTCCATATATATTTTCACAAAACAAGACACTCCATTTTCATCAAATCGAATACCGGGAATAGTGGTGTCTAAAACTGTTTTTGAACAAATAGTATGCTTATCCTTGTTCTTCATAGTATTAAAACTCAAATATACTTTATGTTAAATGAAAAAAGTTTGCATCTTTGAATTACTTTTGAAATACTTAATCTTTAGTATAAGCCTAATGCGATTTTTAAAACCGTTTTACTTACTGTTTTTCTTTTACTCATTATCTATTAATGCAAATAATCATTATACCGACAGCCTACTGAAGATAATTGCTACTGCTGATGACAGTCTTAAAATTGTAAACTTAAACAAGCTGGCTTCATCTTATTCATCGCACAACATAGATAGTGCACTTTTCTTTGCAAAGAAAGGACTACAAATTGCAAGAAAAAAAAATAATCCCTATTTAATTTCTTTAGCATACTACGCTCATGCCAACATTTACCGAAAAAACGGCCAATACAGAAAAGAATTAGAATACCGAAAAATGGTGCTCGAAGAACGATTAAAAACCAACGACAGCAATTTAATAGGAAGAAGTTATATGGATTTAGGAGGGGTTTACATTTTCTTAGAAAAATATAAACCGGCTCTTGAAAACCATCTTAAATCGCTTGAGATTTTTGAGAAACTAAAAAACTTTGAACGCCTTTCTGCTTGCTATGTTAATGTGGGTAATGTTTACTCCTATCAAAATGA
Source organism: Flavobacteriales bacterium (assembly GCA_013359255.1). Taxonomy (GTDB): domain Bacteria; phylum Bacteroidota; class Bacteroidia; order Flavobacteriales_E; family Vicingaceae; genus BCD5. The sequence continues at coordinate 82,193 of JABWCF010000007.1, read as the reverse complement.
TTTCAGTACGGCTATTGATTATTACCTAAAGGCCGAAAATATAGCCGACACCGTTCAAAATAAAGATGTTTTAGCCACTATTTACAATAACTTGGGAGCCTTATACGAGAATATTAAAGATTATAAAAATGCAAAAATATATATTACCAAAAGCCTACACCTTAGGTTACAAAGAGGATTTAAAAACGAAATTGCCATGGCCTACGGAAATCTTGGGTGTATTTATTTTAGTTTAAACGAAAAAAAAGAAGCCGTTCATTATTTAACTAAAAGTATTGCATTATACAAAGAGTTAAACGATAAAGATGGTATTACTACCTATATGGTAAGTCTTGCCTCGGCACACGCAAATAGTGGAGATTTAGATTCTGCACTATATTATGTAAACGAGGGATTGCCAATAGCAGAACAATTGCAACTAAAAAAAATACGCACTTTATATTACAGTACACTATCCGAGATTTATGAGCAGAAAAAAGATTTCGGTAATGCATTTATCTTTCAGAAAAAACTAAAGTTACTAAATGATACTATTTTAAAAGAAGATCAAAACAGAGAAGTTAGTGAACTAAAAAATAAGTATGAAAGTGCTCAGAAACAAAAAGAGATAAATGAATTAGAAAATCAAAAACTGGCACAACAATTAGAATTAGAAAAACAAAAAAAATATAAAAACATTCTAATTCTCGGATCTCTGTTGCTATCGGTAATTGTATTGCTTTTTTACAATCGCTTTAAATTAAATAAACGCTCTACCAACCTATTGCAGGCACATAATAAAGAAATGGCTCTTAAAAACAAAGAAATAACCGACTCTATTGTCTATGCAAAACGAATTCAAACAGCCATTTTGCCATCCGACAAACTGGTTAAACAATATCTCCCTAATGGCTTTATTTTATATAAACCAAAAGATGTAGTGAGTGGTGATTTTTACTGGTTCCATATATCGGAAAACAAATTGTATGTTGCCGCTGCCGATTGTACTGGGCATGGCGTACCCGGAGCTATGGTAAGTGTAATTTGTAACAATGCACTTAACCGTGCCGTTAGAGAATTTGGCTTAACAATGCCTAATGACATTTTAAATAAAACGAGAGAACTCGTAATGAAAGAGTTTGAGAAAAGTGATGAAGAAGTTAAAGATGGCATGGATATTTCCCTTTGTAAACTTGAATCGCATTCATCGGGAAACTACAATCTAGAATGGGCTGGAGCCAACAATCCACTTTGGATAATTAAAAAAAATGATACTGAAATAACCGAATATAAACCCAACAAACAGCCCATTGGAAAAACAGACTTTCCTGCTCCCTTTATTTTACACTCTACACTTCTGCAAAAAGGCGATGTCATCTATCTTTTTACCGATGGGTATCAAGACCAATTTGGCGGAAAAAATGGTAAAAAATTTAAAGCCGCCCAACTCAAAAAAATTATCCTTTCAATTCAACAAAATTCTATGGTTGAACAAAAACATTGTTTAGAAACAACATTCGATAAGTGGAAAGGGAATCTTGAACAGGTAGATGATATATGCATTATTGGAATTCGAATTTAGAAAATCCTCTCTCTTTTTTTCTATAAAAAATATTTGCCACACCCAATCATCCCCATTATCAATCTACAATTTATTTACATTTGCAACATTTAATACCAATTTTATGATTCCCTTCTCGCCACCCAAAATTTATCCGGAACTAATTGACGAAATTGTCAATGTTTTAAAATCAGGATGGATTACAACAGGCCCACGCACTAAACAATTCGAAAAGGATATCACGAATTACTGCGAAAACAAAGCCACACTCTGCCTTAACTCTGCCACTGCCGGCTTAGAAATAATGTTGCGATGGTACGGAGTAAAAAAAGGAGATGAAGTAATTGTTCCGGTTTATACGTATTGTGCCTCTGCAAATGTGGTAGTGCACTGCGGAGCAACCCCTATATTGGTTGATGTAGAAAATGATTTTAATATTTCGCTTGATGCCATAAAAAAAGCCATTACCCCTAAAACAAAAGTAATAATACCTGTTGATTTTTCGGGCTTCCCTTGCAACTACGATGAAATAAATGAATTAGTAAATCTACCCGAAATAAAAAAACTGTTTGTACCCAACACCGAAGAACAAAAAAAACTAAACAGAATTTTAGTACTTTCCGATGCTGCCCATTCTTTCGGAGCCACCTACAAAGGAAAAAAAACAGGAACTTTAACCGATGCATCTGTTTTTTCTTTTCATGCTGTAAAAAATTTAACTACAGCCGAAGGTGGAGCCATTGCTCTAAACTTGCCCGATGTATTCGATAATAAAGAAATTTATAACACCCTTTGCATTAAATCTCTGCACGGACAAAATAAAGACGCACTGGCAAAAACACAAAAAGGAAACTGGAGGTATGATATTGTAGAGGCCGGTTTTAAGTACAATATGAGCGACCTCCATGCCGCCCTTGGCCTCATAGAACTGAAATATTACGAGAAAGAAACATTACCTGCCCGTAAACATATTTTCGATTATTATACAAAAGAATTTTCGAACCACGCCTGGGCCGAAATTCCGGCATACGAAACGGAAAACAAAACTTCTTCATACCATGTGTATGCTCTGAGGATTAAAAATATTTCCGAATCGCAAAGAGATTTAATAATTCAGAAAATTTTTGATAAAGACGTTTCCGTAAACGTCCACTTTCAGCCTCTTCCTATACTTTCGTTTTACAAAAAACTAGGCTACGATATAAAAAATTATCCGGTTGCATTTAATAATTACTCCAGAGAAATTAGCCTGCCAGTATTCTACGGCATTACAGCCGAACAATTAAAAACAGTTACCAATGTCGTTATTTCATCTGTTGAAGAAGTATTAAAAAATGCTTAAACGAATTTTTGATATTGTTTTCTCTGTTATTGGTTTGCTGATTTTACTTCCGGTTTTTATTATTATTGCTGTACTAATTATTGCCGATTCTAAAGGTGGGGTTTTCTACAAACAAATAAGAGTGGGGAAAAATCAGAAAAATTTCTACCTATACAAATTCAGGAGTATGCAAACAAATGCCGATAAAAAAGGCTTGCTAACTGTAGGCATGAAAGACTTGCGAATTACCCACATAGGCTACTTCCTCCGAAAATATAAATTAGATGAATTACCCCAACTGTTGAATGTTTTAACAGGAAAAATGTCGTTTGTTGGACCAAGACCGGAAGTTCCAAAATATGTTGCTTTATACAACGAAGAACAAAAAAAAGCACTCGATATAAAACCAGGTATTACAGACTATGCATCACTAAAATATTTTAATGAAAACGAAGTTCTTGCGAATGCCAAAGATGCTGAACAGACCTATATAAACGAAGTTATGCCCGAAAAATTGAAACTAAACTTAGAGTATATAAAAGACAAAAATTTTATTACCGATCTGAAAATAATTTTTAAAACGCTGCTCCGAATTATTCACTAAGCACTTTCAGCAATTCTTCCACTTCTTGTTGTTTATCTACATACCCAAGTTTTTGGTAAGAAATTACCAAATTTCTCAGCAGCCTAATAACGATATCTGTGTTTCTGCATGGAAGATAATGACTTTCACTTGGCATTAAATTTATTTGCTGAATAAACTTGTCTATTTCGGCCGAACTGAAAATAAAACCACGGTTAAACGGATTAATATAAAATAGAATATCCTTTCGTTCCATTTTATGTCCGAATTTAAAAATGCTATCTTCAATATACGCCAACACAAAATGTTCGGGCAAGTTTACACCAAGTACCGGCATTGAAAGTTTATTGCAAACCAGTAAATAAACCATTCCTAAAGATAAAGGATTTCCTTTTTTTGATTCTAATACCGTATTTATAAATGAATTTTGTGGGGAGTGAAAATTTGTTTTATTGCCGCTAAAACCGTGTATATCGTATAAAATTTTATTTATCACTTTCACTTTTTCGGGAGCCGTTAAATAGTCGTTTAATTCGAGCCATACATCTTGCGAAATCTGGTTTATAAAATGTTTTATTTTTTCTTCATTTAAATCAGGATACTGGTATTTGGCCACAAACAATACTCCACTAAGCAAATCTTTTCCTCCAGCTAAATACCACTCGCGTATTCCGGTTTTAATATTTTCAAATTGCAATTGATGAATAATGTTTTCGATTCTCTTTTGCATCAACGGCTCAAACGAAGTTTCCCATGCACTTTCTAGGAGAGGAATAACCTCATTGCCAAACGATAATATTTTGTCTTTCACATGGTAAAAAACCGTTTCATCAGGATCATCTAACAAACGTATCAGTGCCGAAATTTCCTTTACTTGCATTCAAGCAAAAGTAATGGTCGGTTATTTTTATTCTGCCCGTAAATATTTTATTTTTTAACCTTGTGCTGTTAATCGCTGTAGCGTAAGTTCAATCAATTCTTTCATTTTTAATTGATAATTCTTACTAAATCTGCGTGTAAATCGATTGGCTACAATAGAACAAACAGTGCATGCATTGTGCCCTAAAAGAGAGCTTAATCCGTAAAGTGCCGAGGTTTCCATTTCAAAATTTGTAATGCGGAGATTGTTGTATTTAAATGAATTTAGTTTTTCATTGATTCTTTCAAAAGCAGGTTGCAACCGCAATATACGGCCTTGAGGGCCATAAAAACCGGGAGCCGTTGCCGTAATTCCGGTAAACATTCCTTTAGAAAGTTGGATAAAAAGCTTTTCTGAGGCTTTGAATAAATATGGTCTAATCGGTGTACCTCCTAAGTTTGCATGTTGACAGAAATGTTGTAAAACATCATCAGAATCAGGAGTTTTCGAAACCCTATAATAATGCATTAGATTATCGAGGCCAAGACCCCATTCGCTTGCCACAAAAGAATCCTCAGGTATATCGGCTTGCAAAGAACCTGAAGTACCAATACGCACAATGTTTAATGAAGTATGATCCTCTTTAACTTCTCTTCGCTTTAAGTCTATATTGAAAAGTGCGTCTAATTCATTTAAAACAATATCAATATTATCCGTTCCTATTCCTGTGCAAAGAGCTGTTACAGACTCTCCGTTAAACCAACCTGTATGGGTAATAAATTCGCGGTTTTGAACCTTATGCTCTATCTTATCGAAAAAGCTTGAAATTACAGCAATTCTAGCGGGATCGCCTGCCACAATAATATTTTTAGCTACCTGTTCAGGTCTAAGATGAAGGTGATAAACACTTCCATCTTTATTCAATACTAATTCCGATTCCTCAATCATTTTAATTTCAAAAGTATGAATAATCAGCCTTTTATATAGAAATGCTATTGAACATTTATTAATTTTGAATAAATACTTATCTTTCGGCAATAAATAGATGTAGATACAAAAGGACTTTCACTAAATTAAAACACACACAGAGTATGAAACAATTAGAAATTAAACAAATTCTTGTTCCTACCGATTTTTCGGAAACCGCCAAATTAGCTATTGAACATGCAGGATTTATGGCACGTTTATTTAAGGCAGAAATGAATTTGCTTCATATTATGAAGCCTATTACTTCCACCGTTCCTTTGCCGGAACTAACTCTTAACTCTAATAATTTAAAAGTGCTGCAAGATGCCATACAATCGCGTTTAGATATGGAGGCCGAAGAAATTAAGAAAAAAAACGGGGTAGAAGTGAAAACCTTTTTAAATACCGGAGGGGTAGCAACAGGCATAAAAGAAGTAGCGGAAGAATGTAAGGCCGATATCATTATTATGGGAACACATGGCGTAAGCGGTTTTCAAGAATTCTTTATAGGCAGTAATGCATACAGAGCTATTACCACTGTAGAATGCCCTGTTCTTACCGTTCAAAAGCATACCGAAAAAGTGGGTTTCTCAAACATTCTACTTCCCATTGATTCATCAGTACATACTCGCGATAAAGTAGGTGCTGCTTGTGCCTTTGCTGAAAAATATGGTTCGGTAATTCATATTTTAGGCTGCATTACCCCCGAACACGAAGGCGAAGAAAAACAGATGGAAATACGTATTGCACAAGTAGAAGAATATTTCGACAAACATAAAGTGCCTCACAAAAAAATCATTAGAAAAGGAAATAATTTATCTCGCTTAAGCTACGATTACGGAAAAGAAATCAATGCCGATTTAATTGTTATTATGTCTGAACAAGAGCCTTCTTCCGATTTGTTTTTAGGACCTTATGCACAACAAATTGTAAATCGCTCTAAAATTCCGGTATTAACAGTAAAACCCAAAGAACACCTTGCCCAAATTAGTCAGATGGGAAGATCATTCGGTTCTTTTTAGAAAAACATACTTCCATAAAAAAAAGCGGCAAGAACTGCTTTTTTTTATTTCTGAGCTTCTTTAGAGCCAAATACTCTTTTTAATAAATCGGTAACCCTTGCCATAGGGTCTTTACGAATTAACCGTTCCTCATCTTCAATTAATATAAACATACCCGCTACCGCCTTTCCGGTAATGTATTCTGCTAAATCGGGGTTTACTTTCTCTACTAAAGGAATTTTATTGTAAGTGCTTACAATAGGGTCCCAAGCTTTGGTTAATTCTACCTTGTTAATGGCACGTTCTACAACCGGACGAAAAACTTTTATTAAATCATTGGTTGTTTTATCTTTTAAGTACATAGTAGCTGCATTATCGTTGCCTTTTAAAATAGCAAAACCATCGGCAATACTGATTTGAGTAATGGCATTTACAAAAATAGGGGCAGCTTCCAGGGCAGCTTCTTCGGCTGCCCTATTTAGTGTTAACACAAATTTTTCTACCTGTTTTTGCATACCCAACTCTTCCACTTTATTTTTTACTTTTATAGCTTCCGGAGGAAAAGGAATAAATAAACGGGCATTTTTATAAAAACCTTCTTCTGGCTTAGAAGCCAGTTTAACCGAATTATTGGTTCCTACCTCAAGAGCTTGTTTCAATCCTTTAATTACTTCCTCATTAGTAAGAGGGGTTTCTCCACTGCCCATTTCTTTCATAACGCCTTCCATTTCGGCACACGAAAACAAAACAAATGATGAAACTATTGTTAGGGCTATTTTTTTCATTTTATCCATTTTTAGAATTATACAACAATGTTATCAATTTTTTTGCCAAATAAACCCCAAGGCACTTTTGTTTAATATTTTTACCCCATGAAATTAAACATTATTACCATTGGCGATGAACTTTTGTACGGACAAACCATAGACACTAATTCGGCATGGATGGCACAGCAATTAAACGCCAATGGATGGGAAGTGTACGAAAAAATTGCAGTGGGCGACTCTAAAAAAAATATCATTGATGCCCTTATAAGAAGTATGGATTCCGTTGATGTAGTTCTTATTACCGGAGGGCTAGGCCCCACCTCCGATGACCTTACAATGCCCACCTTAGCGGAATTCTTTAATAGTAGTATTGTATTGAACAATGAGGTGTTAAACGATATTTCTAGTATGCTAACTCCTCGAGGTATTCCCTTAAACGAAAACAACCGAAAACAAGCCTATGTGCCCGAAAAATGTATGCCCATTCGCAATAAATTGGGCACCGCTCCCGGTTTGTGGTTTAACGAAAAGGGGAAAATTGTGGTTTCTATGCCTGGAGTGCCGCACGAAATGAGAGGAATGATGAACGATGTCGTGTTGCCCAAACTTTTCGAAATAAACAATCATGAAGTCCTCGTTCATAAATTTATTTTAACAATAGGTATTGCCGAAGCCATTTTAGCCGAAAAAATAGAGCGTTGGGAAAAAAATCTCCCCCCTAAGCTTCGCCTAGCATACCTGCCCTCTCCGGGAATGGTTAAACTAAGGCTTACCGCAAAAGGTAATAATAAAGAGGAACTTGAAAAACTGATTACTCAACAAGTAGAGCTTTTAAAACCCATTATTTACAACTATATTTTTGGGTACGATGATGATACCTTAGCTTCTGCTATTGGAAAACTACTTAGAAAACACCATTTAACACTTTCGGTTGCTGAAAGTTGTACAGGAGGCTATATTTCTCATTTAATTACTGAAATAGCAGGATGTTCAGATTATTTCGAGGGGGGAGTTGTATCCTATTCCAACATTATAAAAACCAATATATTAGAAGTTAAAACGGAGAGTTTAAACGAGGCTGGAGCCGTTAGTAAAAAGGTAGTAGAAGAAATGGCTTGGGGTGCAAATAAGGCCTTTGGTACCGATTTTTCGGTAGCAACCTCCGGAATTGCGGGACCAACAGGTGGCAGTAAAGACAAACCCGTTGGAACCGTTTGGATTGCTGTGGCGTACAAAAACAAGATAAAATCTGAAAAGTTTAACTTCGGAAATAATCGAGAGCGTAATATTATTAGGGCTTCCAACATGGCTCTCATGATGTTAAGAAATGAAATTATTTCTGAATTTGAATAAATGCATTTATTTTCTTTATTTTGCAATCCGTTTTTAAAAATTAAAACATTTACAATATGTCTCGCATTTGTCAAATAACAGGAAAAAAGGTAATTACCGGCAATAGTGTTTCGCACTCTAACCGCAAAACAAAAAGAGTATTTCAACCCAACTTGTTTAAAAAGAAATTTTACATACCCGAAGAAGATCGCTGGATTGTATTAAAAGTTTCTGCCAACGGTATCAGAACCATTAATAAAAAAGGATTGTCGGTATGCTTGAAAGAGGCTCGAGAAAAGGGACTTATCGCATAAATTCAGAAAATATTTTTTTGGCAAAAACGTTGCAGTAAATACTGCAGCGTTTTTTTTTACCTTTACCTTATGTTAAAACTACTTCTACTAACCATTGCATTTTTTGTTATCTCGCATCCTATTTCTTCGCAAGAAAGCAATAAAGCAAACATATCGACCACCGAAAAAAAAGAGAATTATTTTTACGACCATGATTTGCTTCCAAAAAACTTTCATGCAAAAAGAAGGAACGTACTGCGAGAATTAATGCCAGAGGGAAGCGTAGCGATTATTTTCTCTAATCCCATACGAAACAGATCTAACGATGTAGATTATGAGTATCATCAAGACCCAAATTTCTATTACTTAAGCGGATTCAGAGAACCTAATTCCCTACTGCTTATCTTTAAAGAAGATATTGTTATAGACTCCGTAAAAACGAATGAAATACTTTATATTCCTGAAAAAGATGCTGAAAAAGAAGTGTGGACAGGAAGGCAACTTGGCACGCAGGGAGCAATGGAAAAGCTAGGGATTAAACTGGCAAAAAAAAATACCATTTTCACAGAAAAAAATTTCGACTTCAGTGTATTTTCCGAAGTAATTTACATCAATCCTGCCGATGATATTCGTGATGACAAAAACGACAAAGGCGATTTATATAACTTAGTGAAGGTATTCCGAAATAGGATAGCCTCCGACAAGGTAAAATCAAACAAAATAAAATTAAAAAACTTTTTAGACCAACTACGAGAAATAAAGCAACCCGAAGAATTGGCCTTAATACAGAAAGCCATTGACATTACCTGCGATGCACAAATAGAATTAATGAAATCGTTAACCCCCGAAATGAAGGAATACCAAACAGAGGCTTTGGTAGAATACATTTTTAAAAAAGAGGGGGCCGAACATCCAGGATTTCCAAGTATAATGGGATCCGGTGAAAATTCATGCATTTTGCATTACACTTCTAACCGTAAACCATTATTAAAAAATGAATTACTGGTTTCCGATATTGGTGCAGAATACCACGGTTATACAGCCGATGTTACCCGTACTCTTCCTGTAAACGGAAAATTTAATGAGGAACAAAAAATTATTTATAACTTAGTTCTTCAGGCCCAAGAGGCCGGCATAGAAGCATGCAAGGCCGGTAACAAATTTTGGGATCCGCATACCGAAGCCACTAAAGTAATTACTGAGGGTTTATTAAAACTCGGTATTATTAAGAATTCTTTTCATGTTAACAAATATTTTACGCACGGTACTTCTCACTATCTGGGGCTTGATGTGCATGATGCCGGAACTTACGGCCCTTTAAAAGAAAATTCTATTATAACAGTAGAGCCCGGCATTTATATTCCGGAGGGTTCGGATTGCGACAAAAAATGGTGGAATATTGGCGTTCGCATTGAAGATGATATACTAATCACTGCAAGCAAACCTGTTATTTTATCGGAAAAAGCACCACGTAAAATAGAAGATATTGAACTGCTAATGAGAGAAAAAGGAATGTTTGAAAAATAAAAACGACTAAGGCAATTGCCTTACAACCCAATTATTCACTAATTTAAACAGTTGCGTTGGTAAATAGGTACGCCATGATAGGCTGTTTAAATTTTTTCCAATTAGAAAATAATAATCTATTTTTCCTTTTTTCATTTCTGCTAACACATGCTCTCTAAAATTAAGCAGTATAATCCAACCCTCTTCCAACTCATCGTACCATTCTTCGTAATAACAATCATCGGAATAATGAAAGTTTAATATATTTTCGCCTATTAAAATAAACTTATTGATACCGTAATGAATTAGCTCATCTATTACATTTCTTTTTAGAAACATAATGTCGTTGTGTAGGCAATCATTCCATTCTCCAAACAATTCAATAATCGCATAGCCTTCCGCATAATTTGTATAAAGAATTTTTACATATAAGGTGTGTGAACCTATGGAATCCCAATTGGGGTGGATATAATAATTATAGATGGTTTCACTTAATTCGTATTCGTTGTATACCCTTTTAAAGAAGGGTGATTTCTCGTCTTCTTCAGATTTATAGTAAGCTCTCCAATTATAAAAAGGTTCCAAATTGTGCATAGGCAAAATTAAGTGAATTGTGTATCTTTGAGTGCTAACACTTAAATTTCATTGCATGAACAAATTATTTATGTTTTTACTCCTTACGTTTCCTCTGTGGGGAAACGCACAAAACAAAAAAGTGTGCAACGAAAATGAGTTGTATTCGCTTGATGAAACTGCAGTAAAAAATACTGCAAAGTCTGACACCAAAAATCCTAAAACACTACCTCTATGGCCCAAAGGAAAAGATAGTTTACAAACATACATTGACCTAAATTTAGATTTACATGCATTTAACCTTAGTAAACAAACGTATAGATACAACATGGTTGTGCTTATTAATTGCAAAGGCGAGGTGGTTAGTGTTAAAGAAATAAGCAAGGGGGCTCAAGATAGCAAAGAAAAAAACGAAATAGGTGATAGAATAGAAAAGGTACTTTTAAAAATGACAGGATGGATACCTGCCACAGCAAAAAAAGGCGTTTCTGTAGATTGCTACACTAAACTTATTTTTAATATAAACAACGAAGGTAAAAAGGTGGTATATAAAACCGAATAATTTATTTCACTTGGAGGCAAAAGCAATGATGTGCCCGTCAGGGTCGGCAAAGTAACAGGCAACATCACCCCAACTTCTTTTTTCAATTCCACTTACTTCCGTAAATTCTAACTCAATAGCTCTTTTATGAAATTCTTGAATATTTTTTACATATAAATACACTTCAGCACGCGGTATTCCATTGCCGGTAGCTGGATGCCTGGTTTTATCTGATAAAATTTTTGCGATTCCGGATTCCGGCATCAAACCTAATTTTGTTTTCTCATTTAGAATAAACTCTGTCATACCCGGAACGTGCAAATGAGGCCTTATTCTCAGCAGCTTTTCATAAATGAGGCTACTGGAATTTTGATCTTTTACATAAAGAATAAAAAGGATTTCCATTTATTTATATTTTTCTAAAACTTCATTAATGTGTGCTTCATTTAAATCTATTTTAATTTTTTTATACGTTGAGGTAGTTCCTTTTAGTATCTCTACTTTAGATTTTGAAGTGTTAAATACCTCACTTAAAAATTCAACAATCGCTTGGTTCGCTTTTCCCTCTGTTGCAGGAACTCTAATTTTTAATTTTAAAGTATTTTCACCTAAATAAATTATTTCGTTTCGTTTGGCATTTGGTTTTACCTCAATGTGAAGTATCATTATTATTTATTTTCACGTTTACGGTATCCAAACTTTGACCATGTAATTCTTCACCATGTACTTCGGAATAATCATCTTCTGCATCTGCAACATTAAAGAATTTTTTTCCGATATAATAAAAAATCGTTCCGGAAATTACCGCCACATTTAGATCGAATACTACAGTAATTAAAGTGGTATACGAAACAAAAAATAATTGAATATTTCTCTTTCGTTCTGTCATCCACTTGTTCTTTACGTAGGCTATAGCAAAATCTCTATCGAACACATCTAATCCGGCTTTTAATAAAACACCCACAAATACCGCAGAAGTTATCAATGTTATTAATTTCCCAAAAACAATAAACCCAAGCAAAGCAAATATGCCCACAAATACACCTGCTAAGCGAGTTTGAGCCCCTTCTTTTAAAAGCAAAACAGATCGTATGGTGGCTTGTGCTCCCGGTATTCCTTGTAATAATCCTGTAAGGGTATTTGCAATACCTTGAGCAATTAATTCTTTGTTTGGTTTGGTTTTTTCTTTTGTCATTTTATCTATTACCAAACTGGTAAGTAAAGAATCTAAATAGGCTAATAGGCAAAGCTGCAAAGCAAGAGGAAAAGCTGAAAACAGATGTTCGGAAGTAAAAATAGCACTATCTACAGGTAAATCAAAGTATACTACTTTTATGTATTCTCTAAAAGAATTATAACTTTCGCCTAAGCTAACGTGTTCGATATTTAATTGAAGAAAGGTAGATAATGTTGTAACTAAAATTATCGTTACAAAAATGGAAGGCACAAATCGCCTAATGTTTGTGGATACTTTCATTTTCTTTAATATCAGCGGGATAAGATAAATTAACCCGAGTGTACTAAAAACAATGGTAATATTTATTGCCATATTACCGTCTAAAGGCTTTATACCGTTTAAACCAAAAAGTTTTTTTAGTTGGTCAATCCAAATAAGTACGCCTATTCCATTCATAAAACCCAATACCACAACCTGCGGAACCAGTTGTATGTATTTACCTAATTTAAATACACCGCTAAGAATAATAAAAACACCGGCCAAAAGCAATACTAACGTAATAAACTCGTCAGCCAGGTGCTTATCTCCTCCAAATCTATCGTAAGCATTGGCAACTAACAGAGCTGTTACGGCCGTCATAGGAGCTGTGGGACCTGATGCCTGCAATCGTGTTCCTCCAAAAAGTGATGTAATAATGGGAATGATAGCTGCTCCAAGCATACCTGCAAAGGCCCCTCTGCCGGACATGATACCAAAAGCAGCACCTAATGATAGTGCGGCAAAACTTACGGTTAAGCCCGCTAATAAATCTGAGATGAATGTTTTTTTCATAGAAAAGTTTTTAAGATGATTTTAAGGGATTTGATGATGTGGGTTTACAATAAGGACCCAAAAATAATCGGGCATAAATTCGAATAATAGCAATTCCGCCAATTATAAAGCTTAATGCGGCAAACAAGCCTAAAAAATACTGACGCTCCTGTATATGGCTAAAGATTAAATCTTCGCCAATAAAAGAGGGGGTAATAGGAAATCCCATTAAACCCAAGGAACAAAGCAATACGACTAAAGCCTGTTTTGGGTATTTCTGAACATACCCATAATACATATTCAAATCAGATTGTTGAGGTTCTTTCTTTCGAATAGCATGTATTACTAAGAAGCCAATTAATCCGGAAACACTCACTCCCGAAAGATATAAGAGCGTTTCCTGTAACTCAAATTTTTCGTTAAACGAAACAGCAAGTGCCACACAATAATGGTTAAATAGAACCAAAAGCCAAGCTAAACGCGGAAAGTTTCGTTCAGAAAATGCTTTTAAAACCATTAACAACCCCGAAAGAGCAATAAATTCGGGTAAATATTCTTTTAAAAAATAAGGTAATGAAGATTCGTTTAAGTAGAAATAAACTCCAATGGTGTAAAGCGGAATAAAATAGAACAACAAGTTTTTGGGAGTTAAAAAATCTAAATACTTACCTACCCCTTTCAGTGATTTAAAAAACACGTTACTCATAAAATAATCCATATACCATTCTTTAAGGGAAAGCGTATAGATAGTATTTCTAAATTTATTTTTAATTCCATTATTTACTGTTTTCGAAACAGGAACAAAATGATAAAACTGATCGCGGATAAGGTAACTTACCACCGAAGGAGAAACCAGTAACTGATAGGTTCTTAAAAAAGCATTGCCAGCAAAATGAATGAGTGCAATGGTATGCCAACCTAAAGCCACTTCAATAAACATTAAACCTATTTGCGTAATAGATGCATAGGCTATTTGTGTTTTAATAGTAAACTGAACACGAGTAATAAAAAAAGAAATAAAGGCGGTAATTAGTCCGGTTAAACCAATAATTATCCGCACCATGAATTGCTGCTCCCAAAAAGGAAATGTGCGCAATAAAATAAAAACGCCAAAGTGTACCGAAAGCGATCCGTAGAAAATGGCACTCGATGGAGTAGGCCCTTCCATAGCTCTTGGCAACCAAGACGAGTACGGAAATTGTGCCGATTTTGCTACTGCCGCTGTTAAGATTGACAAGCCGATAAATAGGCCAATATCGCTATGTGCCATTAAATGTTCATGCACTAAATGGTAATTGCTTAATTTCAGAAAGGTAATATTCTCGTGCCATAAATGATGGCTTGCCCACATGGCAGCGAGTAAACCTATATCGCCAATGCGATAAATAGAAAAAACTTTTACCGCATTTCTTACAGGTAAATATCGCTCTCTGTAGAAGGCAATAAGTAAAAAGGAAGATATGCCCAATATTTCCCAACCAATAAAGAGGGTTTCAAAATTTCCGGAAATAACTGTCCAGTTATACCCTAAATAGAAAAAAAGAATGGTATTGAAAAAACGTTTATATCCATCTTCCAGATGCATGTAATACCGGCTATAACGGGTAATAAGGAGTGTAACAAAACTTCCGGTAAAAAGATATACGGCCGTTATTTTATCGAAAAAGAAATCTATATAAAATTCGTACTCGTTATTTTTAAAAAGAACGGTTTCTTTTATGTTGATATAAGGAGTACCCAAAGTAATCCAATAAAGGATAAACCCAACCACTATTATAAACTGAAAAAATGTGGTATAAATAGCAATGCGAGATAAAGAAAATTCATTCTTGCTTGAGAAAATAAGGCTTAGTAAAAAACCAAGTAATGGCACAATAACAAAACTTAATAAAACGTAATTGGTTTCCATCGTCTTAATTTATCAGGCAAATAGGTAAATTTTCTGCATTCCCTTCAAACATTTTTTGAGTATTTTCTACTTTTTTAATTTCATCGGCAAGCGGCAAATAAGGTTCGAATTCCTCATTTTTAAAAACAAATAATGACTTATTATCAGGCTGTATAACTACCAAGAAAATCCATTCGTTTTTAAACCACTCATAGGTGGCCTGGTTTATTTTTATAATACGCAATACTTCTTGTGGAAAATGTTCTACGGTAATTAATAATCGAAGCGGATCGTGTATATTAATCATTTGCTTAGGAAGACCAGTGCGTAAGTCTCCGTCCATACCATTAGCTACACCTAATAATCCCATTACATTGTGTGGAAGTTTGGTGCCTGCCCCTAGTCGGTAATTATCTACTCTAGAGAAATAATACTCTAAATTTATACCTCCACAAACCGGTGCCACGGCATTTAAGATACCAAGTAAAATTGTTCCATCTTTATCTATGCTGTAATCGTATGAGTTTAAAAATGCCCGCCTATCTAAAAACAAATGTTTGCTATTCTCTCTTTTACCTATTATGCAGAGCGAGTTTGTAGCATGATTCCACTCCGGCCTGGGTTCAAAGAGCGAAAGCGAACGCAACTTAACTTCTTCGTGTGTCTTTTTTGTATTTGATTTATTATTTACGAGTAAAAATCTTCGGGCTCTTTCTTTGGCATTTTCCGAGAGTGATTTTTCAAATGTTATTTTGTTTTTGGAGTGCAAGATTTTGTTTTCTTCATTTAGTTCTTCTTCATCGTAAAATTCAATTTCATCGCGAGTGGTATCATGCAAACCACCGACAAACTGCGTATTTACCGAAATTTCTATTCCTCTTAACTTCAGTAAATCTCTCACCTCTTTATGATTTGCCATAAAGGCGGCCACTCTGGCATTTACAGAACCCGCTCTTCCACAACAAGCTCCACAATCGTAACCTGCATAATGCGTGTTGTTTACACTGCTTGCACCATGACCAATAATGTAAACAAGAGGAGCAAAATCATTTACTAAGCCAATTCCTTTCAGTAAACCTTCTACCCTATCTGCCATTTCCTCTTTGGCAAACCCTAATTGTAAATTATTTTCTTTCTGTAATGCATTCGCTTCAATACTGAGTTTACCATTTCTATCCATATGTTTAAAAGAAGAAATCAAAGCTTCTGTTTGAGTGGGGAATAATATGCTTTTAGCCAATTTAAACATAGACCAAAAGCCCATGGTTGGAGAAGAAATAAATCCCCCTAAAAATCCATGCGTATTTTTATTGAAGTGTACATCTTTAGTATGGCGTTTAGATGCCTCGTATTCTTTAATTAAATAACTTGGGAACTGTGGTGCAGGACA
Organism: Flavobacteriales bacterium; assembly: GCA_013359255.1. Classification (GTDB taxonomy): domain Bacteria; phylum Bacteroidota; class Bacteroidia; order Flavobacteriales_E; family Vicingaceae; genus BCD5. The sequence goes on along the minus strand of JABWCF010000007.1, from coordinate 65,646 downwards.
AAGCTTAGTATAAAACTTCCCATGTTCTGGTTGGAAGTAGAATGCTACATTGAAGAAGCCAGCGGTACTCAATGTTTCGCACTTGGGCTCGTTTTTTTCAATGTATCGCCTAAAAGAACACTCGCGGTCATCTATGCAAAAAACAGCCTGAAAAGTAGGTTGAGTTTTTAATCTATCTTGTTTTACTTGTAATCCTTTTAATACAAAATCGAAAAAACTCCACTCGTAGGCTTCCTGCCACATGCTTAAAATATCGTACAACTCATCATACTCTATTTTTGAAAATAAATTCAGGTTATCCTCTTCAACACTTAGCGCTAATGGTTTCCATGTTTCGCCAAATTTATTGTCTAACACATCTATTTCCAAAAGTAACTCTAAGGTAATAAAATCTTTTAAAGTAATGTTTCTTTTATCAAGTAATAAATATTCATTATCATCTAAAACGGCTGCCATACCAGACCATCCTGGATGGGCAAACTGCTGATCAAATAAATAATATTCGAAGAATTCTTCCTTGCCTACTACCATTTTTAACAACTCCTGTAACGAAACAGCTTTATCTTTTATCAGTTGGTTTACTCTTTGGCTTGTAAATAGCTTTATAATACTAGAATTGTGTAACTCTAACACCGAGTTTAAAAACCCTTGCTTATTTATCGGAAAGCCATCAATACTAATTCCTTGGTCTAAGTACGAGCCTAGCAAACGAAATAAAGTAGGATGAACATATTTATCTAAATTTATTTTGTACTTTTTTTTCCATAACTCTCTAAACTTTCCAACCCGTTGTATAATATGGCTATCATAATTTTTATTTAATCCCTTTTCTTTCCACTCTTCTTTATTTCCCCCCTTTTTACTCAATAAAATTCTATCCAACACCCTCTCATCTATTTTTTTCTGAATAAAAAGATTTCTGTATTCCTCTATTGTTAAATACGTTTGATATCCAAATAATTTAGAAGCTTTATGCAATCCCTTATGAAAAAACTCGTGCTGAAATGCATGTAACGTATTGTGGTGCACAAAATCTTTTAATGGAGCCTGCGATGGAAGGTAGTGCTTCAGCTCATGAAGCGTCTTTTCCAAATCAAAACAAGTTATTTTTTCTTGCGAACTTTTTTTCAACATACTAATTGAAAACAGAATATAAGTTTAGAGAGACTTCCCTATTTAGCACAACTGCACTTTAATAGGTAAAAAAGTGAGGAATGAAAAGTTTTAGCAGTAAACTTTATACTGCTTGTAGAGAATACACAATTTTGGCTTTTCTATATTTTTGGAAAAAGCACTATAGGTGTTTAAATAAGAATGTATAAAAAAATCTAAATAATAGGAGGAATTAATATTTTCGATGTAAACCTTTTTTAAAGAAAAAAGGCCGAAATCCTTTAGGGTTTCCTTTTCAATGAATTTAGAAACAATTTCAGTTGTACATGTATTTTCGGCAGCAGAAAATTTCGTTTTACCATAAACAGAATAGTGCATCAATGAAAACACACTTACCAATAGTAAAAATGAAATTCTGGTTTGTACTGTTTTTGTCAACGTATTTATGTTCGTTTTAAAAGACAATATTATACCTAAAACATATATCATTTTATTTTTTAATAAAATTTAAGATACCATCAAAAACTTACCTAAAAGTGTTCTATCAGATAGTTTAACTAATTTTGTGAGCTAAAATTAATTAATACAAACCATGTCAGACGATAAGAAGATTATATTTTCAATGGTTAAGGTAAGCAAAACCCTTAGCACAGGTAAAACCATTATTAAAGATATTTACCTCTCATTTTATTACGGTGCCAAAATAGGTATCATAGGCTTAAATGGTTCTGGTAAATCTACTCTGATGCGAATTATTGCCGGAGCCGAAAAATCATACGAAGGCGAAGTCGTTTTTTCGCCCGGATACTCCATTGGATATTTAGAACAAGAACCAAAACTTGACGAGAGTAAAACCGTACTAGAAATTGTGCAGGAAGGAACACAAGAGATTGTTGACCTTCTGAAAGAATTTGAAGAGGTAAACAATAAATTTGGAGATGAGGGAATTCTGAATAACCCTGATAAAATGGATAAACTCATTGCCCGCCAAGCCGAACTGCAAGATAAAATTGATGCCGTAGGAGGTTGGGAATTAGAGCAAAAACTAAACCGTGCTATGGATGCCCTGCAATGTCCAGCCTCCGATGCACTGATTAAAAATCTTTCGGGTGGCGAACGCAGAAGAGTTGCTCTTTGTCGCTTATTACTAAAACAACCCGATATTCTGTTGTTAGATGAGCCTACCAACCACCTCGATGCCGAATCGGTTTACTGGTTGGAGCAACATCTGAAACAATATCCGGGTACTGTTATTGCCATTACACACGACCGTTATTTCTTAGACAATGTAGCCGGTTGGATATTAGAAATGGATAGAGGTGAAGGTATTCCATGGAAAGGGAACTACACCAGTTGGTTGGAACAAAAAACCACACGCCTTGCACAAGAAGAAAAACAAGAAAGTAAACGAAGAAAAACCCTCGAACGAGAACTAGAATGGGTTCGAATGTCGCCTAAAGGAAGACAAGCAAAAGCCAAAGCCCGTATTAACAATTACGAAAAAATGTTGGGCGAAGAAACCAAAGAAAAAGAGGCTAAACTGGAAATATTCATTCCTAACGGTCCAAGGCTCGGTAACGAAGTCATTGAATCCATACATGTAGCTAAAGCCTTTGGAGATAAAGTGCTTTTCGATGATTTAAATTTTAAATTGCCACCGGCCGGAGTGGTGGGCATTATTGGCCCAAACGGTGCCGGAAAAACTAGTTTGTTTCGCCTTATTATGAAAGAAGAACAACCCGATGCAGGAGAATTTAAAATTGGCAACACCGTTATTATTTCATATGTAGACCAAATGCATAAAGAAATTGATCCGGAAAAAAATGTTTGGGAAGTAATTTCTGGAGGTAATGAAAACATGGACATTGGAGGCAAAACCATAAACTCCAGGGCCTACGTTTCTCGCTTCAACTTTAGCGGAACAGACCAAAGTAAAAAAGTTGGAATTCTTTCAGGAGGAGAAAGAAACCGCCTGCATCTGGCAATGGCTCTGAAACAAGAATCGAACGTACTGTTATTAGACGAACCCACTAACGACCTTGATGTAAACACCCTAAGAGCCTTAGAGGAAGCCATTGATAATTTTGCAGGTTGTGCCGTAATTATTTCACACGACCGTTGGTTCCTAGACAGGGTTTGCACACATATTTTAGCGTTTGAAGGAGAAGGAAATGTTTATTATTTTGAAGGCGGTTTTACCGAATATGAAGAAAACAGAAAGAAAAGATTAGGCGAGCAACCTCAGCGTTTCAAGTACAAAAAACTGGTAAAATAATTCTCCTCCCCTTTTTTGTAAAATGAAAAATAAATATGTAGCAAGCCTCGCTCTTAATCTTGTACATCAGTATTTATTTTGGCTTGTTGTATTTTTCTTTGTTCGCTGTATATTTCTATTCTATCACTTTTATAAAGTATCTGAAGAATCATTTTTTCATATCTCTAGAGCCTTCTACGAAGGATTATATATTGATTTATCAGCCGCATCATACATCGTTTCTGTGTCCTTCCTGCTTACTCTTTTCTATTCTGTTTCCAATATAAACTTCTTTAATAAACTAAATTTTTATTACGTTTCGGTTATGCTTTTTCTGGTAATGATTATCACGTTTTCAGAATTAAACATCTATAAAGAATGGGGCATTAAACTACATTATAAAGCTCTAAAATACCTGCAACATCCAAGTGAAGTGATTCAAACGGCCGGAACAAAAACACTACTGATATCAGCATTGGCCATTCTTATCTTCTCGTTGATAGGTATTTTTTTTTTCAGAAAGTATATTCACACAAACTCATTAAAAACCGAAAAACCATTTATTTCATTCTTCATTTTATTTTTTACCTTCCCCCCTCTTTTATTATTCTCCATTCGGGGCGGATGGCAACAAATACCCATTCAGCTAAGCGATGTTTACTACTCTCATAACAACACGTTAAATAATACAGCTGTAAATTCTCTTTGGAATATCGGACACAGCATCAGAGAAAATTTTAATTATTTAAACTACAACCCATACTCCATTACCACTCCAATTCGTGCAAAAAGTATGGTCGACTCCCTCTTCTATTCCGATAAAGATTCTAGCCAAACCGTGTTAACTAATCCTAAATCCAACATTGTACTTTTTATTTTAGAGGGATGGAGTGCCGATTTAATAGCTTCTTTGAATGGCTATCATGGAGTAACGCCTCACTTTGACAGTTTGGCAAAAAAAGGAATTTTATTTTCAAATATTTATGCAAGCGGTGATCGTTCCGACCAAGGTATGGCTGCTATTTTAAGTGCATTCCCTGCACAACCCACCACTTCTATTATTTCTCAACCTTCTAAATACAAAGAGTTACCCTGCCTTGGTAAAACCCTAAAAAAAGCGGGATATTCCACTTCGTTTATTTTTGGTGGGCAACTTACTTACGGCAATATAAAAAGCTTTATTGTGTATAATCAGTTCGATTATCTTATGGAAGGTAAAGATTTTAACCCTTTACTCAGCAGCAGTAAACTAGGCGTTCCTGACGAATTTGTGTACAAAGAAAAAATATATGTTACCGGCAAACTACCCGAACCTTTTTTTTCCGTTTCATTTAACCTCAGTTCGCATGCCCCTTACGATATTCCTCGCCCTTACATTCACCAATGGGGCGAAAACGAAAACGGCTATGTAAACTCCGTTTGGTATGCCGATAGTTGCCTTGGAGTATTTATGAATGAAGCAAAAAAACAAAAATGGTATAACAATACCCTCTTTGTATTTATCCCGGACCACAGCCATAACTCACCTAAAAACCACCCTTTCTTCTCGCCCGCATATCGTAAAATTCCCATGTTATTTTTTGGCCCAACAATAGACTCTTCCTATGCAGGGCTTGTTGTAAATAAATTAGGCTCACAAACCGATTTGGCTGCCACTCTGCTGGCCCAACTGAATATCAATCTCTCTGAATACACATTCAGTAAAAATTTACTTAACAATACCGCTAAAGAATTTGCCTATTACGCTATTGTAGATGGAGTTGGCTGGATAAAGCCCGAAGGCTTTTTTGTTTACGACTATCCGCTAAACCGTTACTACGAATTAAGCACAAACAACGAAACTCACAAAACTCTATTGATAAACGAAGGAAAATATTTTTTACAACACGTTTTTCAAACTTATTTAGATAATTAAAATGCGTATTTTCAGAAATGTTGTTATTGAAGGGTTAAACAAAAAGCCTATACTAACCGATATTGGCTTTTTAAAAAACAATAAACCAAAACCAATTATTATTTTTTTACATGGATTTAAAGGATTTAAAGATTGGGGGCATTTTAATTTTGTAATGAATTTCTTTATTCAGCAAAAATTCGTATTTATTAAATTCAACTTTTCTTTTAACGGTGGAACTGTAGACCAACCTCTCGATTTTCCAGATTTAGAAGCCTTTGGGAACAATGATTATATAAAAGAATTGAACGATGTTGAATCGGTATTAAACTGGATAAACACCAACACTCTATTACCGACATCTGAAGTAAATACCCATTGTATTTTTTTAATTGGCCACAGCCGTGGCGGAGGCATAGCCATAATAAAAGCAAGCGAAGATTCTCGTATAAAAAAGTTAGTTACATGGGCTGCTGTTTCAGACTTTATAAGCAGAGTGCCAGATGTTGAGGAATGGAAAAAAAATGGAGTTATTTATGTTGAAAATACACGCACAAATCAAAAAATGCCGATGTATTTTAATTTTGCCGAAACGCTACTTAGCAACCAAGAACGATTAAACATAGAAATGTGCGAAAAAAAGTTACAGATTCCACACCTAATTATACATGGAACCAATGATGAAGCGGTTCATTTCTCGGAAGCTGAAAATTTAAAAAATTGGAATCCTTCTGCGAACTTGTTTTTAATACAAAAAGCCAATCACACCTTTGGAATTAGCCATCCGCACCTTAGTAATGAAATAGGCTCCCAAGCCAAAAGTGTGTTAGAAAAAACAGTACACTTTTTAAAGGGTAATTAAAACACAAACGAAAAGTTCTGTGTGATATTATTTCTTTATTCTATTTCCCAAGGCTCGGGACAATAGTATACCAATGATGATTTACTTTTGATGATATCATCTAGCTCTAAAAAAGATGCCAAAGCCAACTGCGAATAATTTTGCGAAGCATTTCTAAAACCTCCGGCCGATGTATTCCAAAGACCGGTAATCATTTCCATTCCACCTCTTACAGGGTTTAAACTGTTTAATGCCAGTTTTACATTACCTGCTCCTGCGTGGTAAACATGCAAAACAAGTAGTTTATACCACAATTCATTACCGGTGTATTCAATGCATTTATCATCTAGTATCTTGTTTAATTCAGGGATACATATAGTGCGTATCAACTTAGCTGCAGCCCATGCCGATTTTTCAAAATTTTCTCGTTCATCAACTAATTTATCTACCCTTAAGCCTAAATTTTTAGCCACCTCTTTCATAATCTGAAAAGAACCGTATGCTCCAACATTGGATTTGGCACATTTGCCTGGGCTTTCTATAAGTAAAATGGCTTGAGCATAGAAAGGGTCGGTATTGTTTTCTTCAAAAATGGAAACAGCCTTTCCTATACCCTGAAGAGCCCCCTCAAAATCGTAAAAATCTCTTTTTCCTCTTGTAAATAATATCCGATCTTCTGCACTTAAATTATACGTTTTTCGAATACTATCTCGGTATGAGGTTCTGAATATGTCTGCTTTTCCGTCCCATTCTTCAACTGAAAATACACCTACCATTTGTCGGGTACTCATGATGCTTAAGATACCCGAATCTTTTCCTAACTTCATGATGCTTCTCCAAAAAGCAGGATGTTTCAAGGTATCCCAGCCCTGTATGTATAAATCGGGTATTACTAAAAAATGAGATGTTTCCTCGTGCAAACCTTCTACTTCAATTTTTCTAACTTGGTTAGAGTATGCACTTTTTTCGAGCATTTTAAAATCAACAGACAAGCCTGTTCCTGTAGCCATCCCTGTAAATAACAAAGGACTAAAAACGAAGATATGCAATACCCTTTTTATCATCTTAATTCTTTATACGAGTACAAATGAAACGCATTTTTTCGGTTTTTGTTACGTTTGCCATATGTTTAGTTATTAAAAGCAAGCGTATTATTTTTGGGGTACCCTGTTAATAACTCGCCCTTCCCTATATTGCTTGTATTTTAACTTAACCAACATTATAAATTCGTACTGGGTACTTTGCTTCATTACATCATCAGAAAAATTACAAAAATCAATAAAATCATCAAACTCTTCGTCAAGCATAAAAAGCACATCTGCATCTACATACTTTTCCAGTAATTCTTTAAGCAAAGCCCTCCGCTTATCATTATTTTCCATTTCGGCAGCTATTCGTTTGCCCCTTTCTGTGCGGTTATACGTTTGAAACAAGTATGTAATAGGACTATAAAAGGAACTTATTCCACTTAACACATAATCGTTTTTATTGTACCCCAATTTCTCAATGTCTTTTTGTATTTGTTGAAGTTCTCTTTGGGGAATAACTTCAAATTCTTTCAACTCAACAGAAAGTTTTTTTAGCATTATTTTAACATTGTAAATTTCCTTTACAAGAGAATCGGTTACCGAAACATAAAAACGATTATACCCTACCGATGAAATTATTAGGGTATCGCTTTTTTGAGCGTTTACACAAAAAGTTCCATCGGGATTACCAAATATGCCAGCATTTGTTTTTTTATTTATAATTAGCAAATTGCTAAATGTTGTTTGCCCATCTTCTCCTACAACTGCACCACAAATTTTTACATTTTGCGATTGTGCATTATCTAAAAAATAAAGCATGGACAATACGCTGATAAAAATGTATTTCACTCTATTTCTTTTCATTTATGCATAATTTATTTTTTAAAGGACGCATACCCGCCTTAGTAAAGGCCTATGTTATGGTAGCCAAGGAATATGCTATTTCTTCTTTTTCGGTTTACTATCCTAAAGTATATGTAAATATTATGCCGTAAAGTTAAAGATTAGATAAGAATACAGCCTGTTTATAAATACAATTAACTTGTTGGTATTTATTATTCCTTTTATAAACTTCTTCAACTATTATTCCATTCATTTGTTTTACAAATTCTGCAATGCAAATTCTGGCAAAAAAATACACGCTTCGGTTTAACCAAACATTTCGCATAGCTGCCGGAAGCAGAAATACAACCGAAACCGTTTTACTTAGTTTATCGCACAATAAAATTATTGCCTACGGACAAGCCTCTTTACCTCCCTATTTAACCGAAAATGCAGAAAGCGTATTGGCATATATAAAATGTGTTGATGGTAAATTATTAGAGCAAATGGATTACCCGCATGCCGTTGCATATATTTCTCAACTAAAAGAAAATAATTATGCTGCAAAAGCTGCATTAAATATGGCATTAGCCGATTGGCATGCTAAACAAAAACAAATACCCGTTTATAAATTACTTAACTTATCGGCACCATCGTGCAAAACTGCTTTTACCATTAGCATTGGCAATTATGATGAAACACTGAACGAAATAAAAAAACATGCCCCTTCACATTTATTAAAAATAAAAATGGGAAGTCATTTTGATGATGAAATGCTTCGGGCTATTTCTGAAGCAAGGCATCCTAATTTTTTTGTAGATGTGAATGCCGGTTGGAAATCATATCAAGAAGCATACGATAAAACAAACCGCTTATACGAAGCGGGGTGTATATTAATTGAACAGCCATTACCTGTAAACATGATTGAAGAAACCGCATTACTTAAAGAAACATCGCCCCTTTGCATAGTAGCCGATGAATCCGTTAAAACAAGTGCCGATGTAGAACGATTAAAAAATGTATTTAGTGGTATTAACATCAAACTAATGAAATGCGGAAGTTTTCAGGAAGCGATTGCCATGTCCCATCTTGCCAAAAAGTATAATATGCAGGTATTGTTAGGCTCAATGGCCGAATCTACTTTGGCTGTTACCGCTACTACACATCTTGCCTCTATTGCAGAATGGCATGATTTAGACGCTCCCCTAATGATTCAAAACGACCCGTTTGATGGAATTATGTACACAGAAAACTCTGTTACACTCCCTCCTATTTCAGGCATTGGAGCTACTCCCAATTTATTATTTCCGTTTTAATTTTCACTTTACAAATACCCTACAATAGGCAGAGAATTACATTTACAAACTATTTATTAAACTCTGCCGGTTAATTACTTTCTATTTTATTCTCCCTATTAAAGAGAAGCAAAAAATATATTTGTTCTATACAAACATCAAAAACTAAACACATCACATGGTTGCACGTAAAGAAACTAAAAAAGAAAAAAAAATATTTGTATTCGATACCTCTGTAATACTTCACGACCATCACTCTATTTTTAATTTCGAAGAACACGATATTGCTATACCCATTACCGTATTAGAAGAATTAGATAACTTTAAACGTGGTAACGACACCAAAAATTTTGAAGCCCGAGAATTTATCAGAAAACTCGACAAACTTTCCGAAGGTCATACCATGCAAGATTGGATACCTATAGACGGAAATAGAAAAGGTAAATTTAAAGTTATAATGAGTGCTGAAAAACTAAAAGTAAATGCCGAATTTGTTTTTCAAGACCGAAAACCCGATCACAAAATTTTAAACGCAGCACTCTCCTTAAAAGAACTGGAACCTAAACGTAAAGTAATTCTTGTAACCAAAGATATTAACTTGCGACTAAAAGCAAAAGCACTAAATCTTACCGCTGAAGATTACGAAACAGGAAAAATAAAAGACGTTAAAAATCTTTACACAGGAAGAGATACCATTGAAAATATTGACAGTGAAATCATCAGAAAAATTTTTACCGAAGGTTTTGTAGAAGATTATTCTTTCATGAAAAATGAAATAGAAAATAATCATTACTACATTTTAAAAAACGGTAAATCTTCCTCATTAGCTTTTTACAACCCTGTAACCGATAGAATTGAAAGAGTGGATAAACAATATGTTTATGGAATAAAACCCCGCAATGCAGAGCAAACATTCGCCATACATTCTATTTTAAATCCCGACATTAAACTTGTAACCATACAAGGGGTGGCAGGAACCGGTAAAACCCTGCTGGCTCTGGCCAGTTCTTTAGAACAAGCCAATAAATTTCACCAAATCATTTTAGCCCGCCCCATTGTGCCATTAAGCAACAAAGACATTGGTTACCTGCCCGGAGATATTAAAGACAAAATAGGCCCCTATATGGAACCTCTTTGGGATAATCTAAAATTTATTAAAAACCAGTTTGGTGATAATGAAAAAAAGAGTTTACAAATTCAGGAAATGGAAAAAAATGAAAAAATCATTATTACTCCCTTAGCATACATCAGAGGCCGAAGTTTATCAAACATTATTTTTATTGTTGATGAAGCACAAAACTTAACCCCACACGAAGTAAAAACAATCATTACAAGAGCTGGAGAAAACACTAAAATAATATTTACCGGAGACGTGAGACAGATAGATACCCCATACCTTGACGAACAAAGTAACGGACTCTCTTACATTATAGATAAATTGAAAGGAAATAAATTGGTGGCACATGTTACCCTTGAAAAAGGTGAGCGATCTGAATTAGCCAATTTAGCCAACGAACTTATGTAATTTATTTCAGAGAAGTGCTTGTATATTTTTCCTCCAACATCTGAACAATTCGTTCTATCATTTCGTCTTCTTCATCATGCTCCGGATCAAACTGTGTTTTTAAGTTTGTACCACAAATGCGGGCAATGCTTTGCCAAAAAAAAGCAGAAAAACTACCTCGCAACTCTTTAATTAAATCGTACGAAGTATTTTGAGTTTCTCGGTCTATTAAACGAATTAGTATCAAAGCTTGTGTAACGGTAAGATTCCTCATTTCTCCATCAAACTCATCCTTTAAATCAGCCTCTACCTTTTTCATTAACAACCTACGCTCTCTTTCGTTTAGCTTTTCCATTAAATCATTATAATACCGTAGTCGCTCTCCAACAACGCGTGCGTAAGGATACACTTTCTCAACATGCCATTTCAACCGTAAAAACTTTTTATCCAGTTTTTTGTTGTTATAAGGCCTATACGATACCACACGAAACGGTTCCAATACAACCATAGGTACAGTATCTCCATCTATTACAAACGCTTTTACAACCATGCCGTTTTTAACTTTAGATTCATATTCTGTTTCTTGCTGTGCATATAAAGGAACATAACTATGCACCAGCAAACCTATTATTACTGCAATTATGTTAATATGCACTTGCGTTTTCATATTATTTGAAATAAACAGAACTTTTGCTTCGATTTTATATGTACATTGCCTCAATAAAGTTACGTTATTATAACACTAAAATTGTTAAATTTTCCTTAATTATTTATGAACGAACAAGATTTATACCAACTATTGGAAGATAAATACGACCAATATAACCGCAAACGTTTTATTGAAACCGATCCTATCTCCGTTCCTCATCTCTTTTCAAAAAAAGAAGATATTGAAATAGCCGGTTTTTTTGCTACTACACTCGCTTGGGGGCAACGTTCTACCATTATTAAAAACACCAACAAGCTAATGCGATACATGGATATGACACCCCATGATTTTATATTAAACCACAGTAAACCCGAATTAAAACCTTTTCAAAAATTTGTTCATCGCACTTTTAATGCCCAAGACGCCTTGTTTTTCATACATTCTTTAAAAAACATTTATACTCATCACAAAGGCTTAGAAAATGCGTTCTCTCTGGCTAATGGTTCTATGCCGGAAAAAATAAATCATTTCCGAAACCTCTTTTTAATAAAAAAACTAGAAAGCAGAACCGCTAAACATATATCGAACCCCTTAATAGGTTCGGCCGCCAAACGCATTAATATGTATTTGCGGTGGATGGTTAGAAACGATAAACGAGGGGTTGATTTTGGCCTTTGGAAAAAAATAAAGCCTTCGGAACTTTTCTGCCCCTTAGATGTGCACTCCGGAAGAGTAGCCAGAAAACTAGGCCTCCTGCATACCAAACAAAACAACTGGAAGGCGGTAGAAGAGCTTACTCTTAAACTTAAAACCTTTCATCCGAACGACCCTGTTCGCTACGATTTTGCTCTTTTCGGATTGGGTGTTTTTGAAAATTTTTAACATTATTTAAGACTTAACCGTGCTTAATTAATTCTAGGAAATAGGAATTTCACGTTCTAAAAAAAGGCCTTTTTTATTTACAAAAATTACAATTGCTTTTAGCCTCAGTAATGTTTAACTTTGTCCACTGTAAAAAAAAGTCATGAATGTCGATTCCAACAAATTTATAGGCGAAGGTTTAACATACGATGATGTATTATTATTACCCGCATATTCCGAAATACTACCTCGGGAAGTAAGTATTTCTAGCCACTTCAGCAAAAATATAAAATTAAATACCCCCATTGTGTCGGCCGCAATGGATACAGTTACTGAATCGGCACTCGCTATAGCTCTTGCCCAAGAAGGTGGTATTGGCGTGTTACATAAAAATATGAGCATAGCCGAACAGGCCGAACAGGTTAGGAAAGTAAAGCGATCCGAAAGTGGAATGATTCAGGATCCCATAACTCTCAGCATTGAATCAACCATAGGCGATGCCCTGCAAATAATGAAAGAATACAAAATAGGAGGAATACCGGTAATAAACCAACAAAACGATTTAGTAGGCATTGTTACCAATAGGGATTTACGCTTTGAAAAAGATATGAAAAAGCCTGTAAAAGAAGTAATGACCTCCGAAAACATAGTTACAGCACAAGAAGGAACTGATTTAAAAAAAGCTGAAGAAATTCTTCAGAACCATAAAATAGAAAAATTGCCCGTTGTAGATAAGAACAACAAATTGGTAGGTCTTATCACATTCAAAGATATAATGAAACTTAAGCTTAAACCAAATGCTTGCAAAGATAATTTAGGCCGGCTGAGAGTGGCTGCAGCCGTTGGTATTACTGCCGATGTTTTAGAACGAGTAGAAGCTCTTGTAAAATCAGGAGTGGACGCTATTGTAATAGACACTGCACACGGACACACCAAAGGAGTGGTTGATACGCTCAAAAAAGTAAAATCAAAATTTAAGGAGTTAGAAGTCGTTGTTGGAAATATAGCTACTGCAGAAGCTGCAAAATATTTAGCCGAAGCAGGTGCAGATGCTGTGAAGGTAGGTATAGGACCAGGTTCTATCTGTACCACACGCGTTATTGCAGGTGTAGGGGTACCCCAACTTTCGGCCGTAATGATGGTAGCCGAAGCATTAAAAGGCTCTGGCATTCCCATTATAGCAGACGGAGGTATTCGATTTAGTGGAGATGTTGTAAAAGCTTTAGCGGCAGGGGCAGACACCGTTATGATGGGCTCTGTATTTGCCGGATTAGAAGAATCTCCGGGAGAGACCATTATTTATGAAGGTCGGAAATTTAAAGGCTATCGAGGTATGGGTTCTATTGACGCTATGCAGAAAGGCTCGAAAGATCGCTACTTTCAAGACGTTGAAGATGATATTCAAAAACTCGTTCCTGAAGGAATTTCAGGAAGAGTACCCTATAAAGGAAAATTAAGTGAAGTAATTTACCAAATGATTGGCGGATTACGAGCAGGTATGGGATACTGCGGTGCTAAAAATATTGATGCCCTTAAAAAAGCCCGCTTTATAAAAATTTCTCATGCAGGATACGTAGAAAGTCACCCACATAATATTACCATTACACGCGAAGCACCTAATTATTCAAGATAAAAAATAACCTATGAAAAAGTTAAAATTATTTCTATTCCTATTGCCCTTATCGTTGATTGCACAAAACAACGACCCCGTATTACTAACTCTTTCTGGAAAAGAAGTTAAACTCTCCGAGTTTGAAGCTATTTACAACAAAAATAATTCTAAGGAAGCCAAAAGCCCTCAGGCTTTAATGGAGTATATGGATTTATTCATAAACTTTAAACTAAAAGTATTAGAAGCTGAAAAAGAAGGTATAGACACCACTGCCGCCTTCAAAAACGAACTAATGGGCTACCGCAAACAACTGGCACAGCCCTACCTCTCTGATAAAGATGCCAATGAAGGATTAATGAAAGAAGCATACGAACGAATGAAATGGGATATAAAAGCAAGCCATATTTTAATTCGTGTTGATGCCGATGCTGCCCCCAAAGACACCTTAGAAGCATACAATAAAATTTCAAAAATCAGAAAAGAAATAACGGCCGGAAAAACCTTTGAGAAAGCAGCCAAAGAATACACCGAAGATCCTTCGGGCAAAGAAAACGGAGGCGATTTAGGCTACTTTACTGTATTCTACATGGTGTATCCCTTTGAATCGGCCGCCTATAATACAAAAGTAGGAGGCGTTTCGCAACCGGTACGCACAAAATTCGGATACCACCTCATTAACGTAACCGACAAAAGACCCGCAGCAGGAACCGTTAAAGTAGCCCATATTATGATTAAAGCACCTGCCGACTTTTCTAACGAAGAGAAAGAGAGGGCGAAGCAAGCTATAAACGATATTTATACAAAATTAAAAGCCGGTGAAAAATTTGAAGATTTAGCGGCCAAATTTTCCGATGATAAAGCCTCGGCTAATAAAGGCGGAGAATTAGCCCCATTTGGAACAGGTCGCATGGTGCCTGAATTTGAAAATGCAGCCTTTGCCTTGGCTAACAATGGAGATTACTCTGCCCCCGTTCAAACCGACTTTGGCTGGCATATCATTAAACGCATTGAAAAATTTGGAATAAAACCATACGATGAAGTAAAAAACGAAATTAAAAACAAAGTTACACGCGACTCCAGAGCAGAAGTTTCTAAACAACAATTTGTAAACAAGTTGAAAAAACAATACACTCTCAAAGAATACCCAAAAAACAAACTAGATATAGAAAAGGCCATCGATAATACATTCTTTGAAGGAAAATGGACTATGCCTGAAATTGCAAGTACCATGGCTAAACCTCTTTTTGATTTAGAAAAGAAGACCTATACCCAACGCGATTTACTTAATTTTATGGGAGCCCGCCAAACCCGAAGGCCCGTTATAAGCAAAACAGAGGTGGTAAACCAACAATACAATGAATTTTTAGAAGCTAAAATATTGGAATTAGAAGATGAAAATTTAGAAAAAAAATATCCTGAATTCCGCATGTTACTTCAGGAATACAAAGACGGAATTATGCTTTTTGAAATTACAGACCAAAAAGTATGGAGCAAAGCGGTTAAAGACTCAACAGGGTTAGAAAACTTTTATAAAACCATTAACCAAAATTATCTGTACGATGAGCGAGCAAATGCTGTAGTATACACTTGTGCCAATCAAACCATAGCCGATAATGCACGGAAATTGATTTTGAAAAACGAAAAAAAAGGCCTCAGTTCTGAACAGGTATTAAAAGTAATAAATAAGAAAAACGCAGAAAACATTAAAGCAGAAAACGGATTATTTGCCAAAGGAGAAAACCCTTTTTTAAATCACGATGAATGGAAAAAAGGACTTACAAAGAATATTCCCAGCAACAACAAAATAGTGTTTGTGCACATTAAAGAAATTGTCCCCCCCTCACCTAAACCCTTAAAAGAAGTAAGAGGACTGGTAACTTCCGAATATCAAAATTACCTAGAAAAAGAGTGGATACAAAACATTCGCTCCAAATACAAGGTAACGGTAAATGCAGAAGTACTACAAAAAATAAAGTAATAACCCAAATAATCTCTCACAAAAAGCAGCATGAATAATGCTGCTTTTTTATATCAATGAATAATGAAAGTTGTTCCTTACAAAGAAAGCCAAGACAGCAAAAAAGAACAAGTAGCCGATATGTTCAACAACATCTCGCACCGTTACGATATGCTAAACCATTTGCTCTCATTTGGAATTGATATGGTATGGAGAAAAAAAACCATTAAGCAACTAAAAAAGTTACAACCTAAAACCATTTTAGATGTAGCCACAGGAACTGGAGATTTAGCCATCGAAGCATTAAGTTTAAATCCCGAAAAAATTATAGGTATCGATATCTCGGAAGGCATGCTACAATTTGCCGAAAAAAAAATTAAAGCAAAAAAACTAGAAACCAAAATATCCTTTCAGCTGGCCGATTCTGAAAAAATACCTTTTGCAGAAAATAGTTTTGATGCCTGCACTGTAGCCTTTGGAGTAAGAAACTTCGAAAATCTAGAAACAGGGCTCTCTGAAATGTGCAGGGTTACCAAAAAAAACGGCAAAGTAGTAATACTGGAATTTTCTAAACCTAAAAACTTTCCGGTAAAAAATATTTACAATTTTTACTTTAAACATATCTGTCCGCTAATAGGAAAAACCATTTCAAAAGATAGTTTTGCATACACATACTTATACGATTCAGTAAATGCCTTTCCGGAAGGAATAGACTTTACCAACATAATGAAAAAATGCCATTTTACCGAAACCCATGCCATTCCTCTAATGTTTGGAATTGCAACCATATATATTGGCAAAAAATAAAACTTGATTAAATTCGTTATTTGGGCGACTATAAACTAACATTGAAAATTAACCAAAACATAACCTGCTTACTTCTGATTTTTTGTTTGGTATTAACAGCAACCTACGCAAAAGCCCAAAAAGAACGTCCCAAAAATTTACCTCGCTTCGACCACAATTTATTTCATTTTGGCTTTATTCTAGGAGTAAACAACGCAGATTTCACATTGCACAGAAAACCGCCCAATCAGGTTTTTGATTCTTTAATGATACTAGACGTTACCAAACAACCCGGATTTAATTTAGGGATTGTATCCGAACTGCATATTACAAAAAATATTAAAATGCGTTTCGTACCTTCTTTATCATTTGCCCAACGCGATATTAATTACCAATTTCAAGGTAAAAAATACGTAGCCTTTGTAAAGCAGGTAGAATCTACATACCTTGAATTTCCGATACTTTTCAAATTAAAATCCGACAGGGTAAACAATTTTAGTGGGTATGTAATTGCCGGAGGAAAATACTCGTTAGACTTAGCCAGCAACGAAAAAGCCGATAATGCCGGAAACAACTTAAGCGATATCGTAGTTAAAATAAGGCGAAACGATTATCATTTTGAGGCCGGTTGGGGAATGGAATTTTATCTAGAGTATTTTAAGTTTGGGCTGGAACTTAAAATGTCTTACGGTATAAAAAATATTTTAGTACCCGATACTCCGCCTACTATCTTTTCTTCGCCAATAGATGTGCTGCGTTCTAAAATGTTTTTACTTTCATTTACTTTTGAAGGATAGTGAAAACTGTTGACATACTCGTTTCCCCGAGCGAACTAGAAAATTCAGCTTTGCACAAACGCATCATTGCAGAAAATATGGCTGTAAAGATTTCCGAAATTGAAGCTATAGAATTGGTGAAACGATCTATTGATGCGCGCAGTAAAATACCCAAATTTGCTCTTCGTTATCAGGTCTATTTCAACAACGAATACCCTGTTAAACCCACATTTCATAGCCAATATAAAAACGTAGAAAACAAACCCTTTGTTGTCGTAGTAGGATTTGGGCCTGCCGGCATCTTTGCCTCTTTACGACTTATAGAACATGGTATTAAACCCATTATTATTGAGAAGGGAAAAGAGATAATAAGCCGCAGAAGGGATATTGCAGCCATACACAAAGAAGGAATAGTAAACTCCACTTCTAATTACTGTTTTGGCGAAGGAGGAGCAGGTACTTTTTCCGATGGAAAACTATACACCCGCTCTACCAAAAGAGGAGATGTTCAGCACGTATTGGAAACAATGGTATTTCACGGAGCCTCTCCCGATATTTTACTTGATGCACACCCCCATATCGGAACAAACCGATTGCCTAAAGTGGTAAGTACCATGAGGCAAACCATAGAAAAATATGGCGGAGAAATATTCTTTAATTGTTCATTAAGCGATATTGAAATTGAAAATAATAAAATAAAATCGGTTTCAACCTTATGCGGAAAGCACTTAATAACCAACCGTATCATTTTAGCTACCGGTCATTCTGCCCGCGATGTTTTTGAACTCCTATACAATAAAAAAATTGAAATAAATTACAAGCCTTTTGCTATGGGTGTAAGAGTAGAACACCCGCAGGAATTAATTGATAAAATTCAATATCACTCTGCCACTAGACACCTTAACCTCCCTCCCGCTTCTTATAAATTAGTACACCAACACAACCAAAGAGGGGTTTATTCATTTTGTATGTGCCCCGGAGGTGTAATTGCCCCTTGTGCTACTCAGGCTGGCGAAATTGTAACCAACGGATGGTCGCCCTCTAAAAGAAACAACCCTTTTGCCAATTCCGGAATAGTGGCAGAAATAAAAAAAACAGATCTTGAAAAATTTGGAGTAAACAATCCTCTGGCAGGTATCCTCTATCAACAAGAAATAGAAAAAAAAATGTTTCGTATTGCAGGAAACAACACACAAACCCATGTAGGGCAAAAAGCCCCCGCACAAAGACTTTCTGATTTTGTATTTGGAAAATATTCAGCCACATTAAACAAAACCAGCTATTTTCCGGGTACTGTGAGTGCCGAATTGCACAAAGAACTTCCTACAACCATTGCATTGGCATTGCAAGAAAGCTTAAAAATATTCGGAAAAAAAATGAAAGGCTTTTTAAGCAACGAGGCAATGGTGGTAGCCATAGAATCAAGAACCTCCTCGCCTATTCAAATTCCACGTAACCCTATAACACTAGAGCATATACATACAAACGGATTATACCCTTGTGGCGAAGGGGCCGGATATGCTGGAGGTATTGTTTCGGCTGCCATAGACGGCATAAAATGTGCTGACGCTATTGCTCTAAAACAGAACGCATAATTTCTGAGCATAAAATTCCTGTAGCTATAGCTACATTCAAAGACTCCGCGTTGTGCTTTCCTGGTATAGAAACATACTCATTAATGTACCTTTTGCATACTTCATCAATCCCATGCGATTCGCTACCCATTACCAATACCATTGGGCACTTAAAAGAATAAGAATAAACCGATGTTCCATTCATATCTGCGCCCAAAATAGTAATTTCATAACGCTTACACCTCTCTAAAAATTCTTCGGTACTTACAAAGTAAATTTTTACTCTAAACAAAGAACCCATTGCCGATTGTATCACTTTTGAGTTGAATGCATCGGCAGTATGTTCCGAACAAAAAATATGCGATACACCAAACCAATCGGCCGTACGTATAATAGTTCCCAAATTACCGGGGTCGTTTACATTCGATAAAAATAGCGATACACCTTTTTTTATCTCCAAAAAATCTATTTCATAATGAGGCGTTTTAGCCACTGCCAACACCTGATTGGGCGTTTTCAAATGACTTATTTGCTGAAGTTCTTTCTCGCTTACTACAATCGTTTCAACCTTATTCAATAAATTATTGTTTTTTTCTACCCATTGGTTCAATGCGTAAACAGACTTGACTTCTAAACTAGACAATAGTAATTCACAAACTACTTTTTCGCCCTCGGCCACAAAATAACCCTGTTCCCTTCTATGGATTTTATCGTGTAACTGTTTTATATTTTTCTTTTGAGCCTGAGTAAGCATATCTTTAATTGGTAGATTTGCAAAGGTATGAGAATACATTGGCAATGGACATACAAGCTATTTACTTTTGCAATATTTCTGTTTTATATTGTATTATTTTCAGCCTGCAACCCTACCAAAAACCTTAAAAGTAACGAGCTTCTGGTAAATCGAGTAAAAGTGAAAACCGATACGCGAAAAGTCTCAAACGATGAACTGTTGGCCATAGTAAAACAAAAACCCAATCGAAGAATTTTAGGCCTCTTCCGTTTTCACTTAACCATTTATAATCTTTATAAAAAAGAAAGCGATGACATTCTAAGAAAAACAGTTGGAGAACCTCCGGTTATTTTTGATTCGCTGCTTACCAATAAAACGGAGCAACAGCTTTACCTGCTAATGAAAAACAGAGGTTTTTTTGAGGCAGAAGTACAAACAGTAAAAAAAAATCGAAAGAAGAAAGTCAATTTAACCTATCGGATAAGGTCTAAACAAGCCTATATAGTTCAAAATATAAAAATTGATTGTGCAGATAAAGATATCGGAGATATTATTTACCATTCCATTGATGAAATAAAACAACTGGAAAAACAAAATTTTAATACTGATAGATTGAACAAATTAAGAGAGACTATTTCAAAAAACATCAGAAACAACGGATATTATTTCTTTTCAAAAGATTATGTAAACTACACGGCAGATACGATAAACAAAGAGTATGCAGTGGATATAACTCTACACATACTACCATTTAGGGAAAAACAAAAAACCATATCCAATACCGATTCTACCGTTTTTAGTTTGCACAAAAACTATAAAATGGGGAATATATACATAAGGCAAGACTTTGAACCCTCTGTTCCCAACTTGGCAGGTGATACTCTTATGGACAAAGGAGGAATCTACTTTATACAAAATGGAAAGCCCCGTTTTAAACCAGCTATCTTAAGCTACACACTGCTTCTGAACAAAGACGGCTTTTATTCTCAAACCGACCATGAACTGAGTTACAAACGCTTTAATTCGTTAAAAGTTTTTAAATACACGAACATACAAATAACCAAATCACCGACAACGAGTTCCGACAATTTATTAGACTGCTATGTGTATCTCTCTCCTTTGCTAACTCGAAGTTTTTCCTTAGAAGCAGAAGGCACCAATACCGGAGGAAACCTTGGAATTGCAGGCAATGTATCTTACCAAAATCGAAATACATTCAGAGGAGCCGAATTACTAAATATTAAATTAAAAGGAGGAATAGAGGCTCAACCTCTTATTATTCGCTCAGCTGAAAACAGTGAAATAATAAATAACCTTCCTTTTAATACCATAGAGTTTGGCCCCGAAATTACATTTGAAGTTCCAAAGTTTTTAATGCCTATCAGAATTGATAAATTTTCTAAGAGAGCAAACCCTAAAACCATTTTTCAAACTTCTTACAATTTCCAACAACGCCCCGATTACAACCGCTCTGTTTTTCAAACCGATTTTGGATATTATTGGAATGAATCCGATTTCAAAAAACACATTATTTCTCCTATCGATTTAAGTTTAGTAAAATTAAATCCAAGCCCTACCTTTAAACAATTGTTAGACTCAATCAATGATCCTTTTTTACTTAACTCTTACCGCGACCATTTAATTTTAGCAGTAAAATACAGTTATATTTTCAATAATCAATCTAAACCAAAACAACTACACTATTACTATTTCCGGTTTAATTTCGAAACAGCCGGTAATGTGTTAAATACCATAAGCAAGGTAATGGATTTTCCATTAGATGAACTCGGTAGTTTTGAATTCTTTGGAATTCGGTTTTCTCAATACGTGCGTTCTAATATTGATTTTCGCTACTACATAAAACAAAAAAATGCTACTACTGCTTTTCGGTTTGCCACAGGAGCCGGTTTGCCCTACGGCAATGTAAGCGCGCTCCCTTTCGAAAAAGGATTTTACGGAGGAGGGGCAAACGGAATGAGAGCTTGGAGAGTAAGAACATTAGGTCCTGGCTCATTATCCGACAGCTTAATTTCCAGTCGCATTGACCAAATTGGCGAAATGCACATAGAAGGAAACATAGAGTATCGTTTTGATATTTCAAAACTCTTTAAAGGAGCCTTTTTTATTGATGCCGGAAACATTTGGATGTTAAATAAAAATAAAAACAGACCTAATGCAGAATTTAATATTACTCGATTTTGGAGAGATATTGCTCTTGGAACGGGCTTTGGTATGCGATTAGATTTCGGATACTTTTTGCTGCGTTTCGATTTAGGCATTCCGTTAAAAATTCCATCTTCAGAAAACCCATACTTAATAAAACCTCGGTTTAATGCCCCTCCTCTAAATTTAGGTATTGGCTATCCATTCTAACAAATCTCTGTAAATCACACGTTTGTTTTATTATTAATTTTATTAGTTTTGTCGTCCGTTTCTACTAGAATTCAAAAACTCATTATATGTCAATAAACACCATTGAACAGCTCATTGGAAAAGAAACCGAGCAACTCTTAAACCACCGTTGTACAACTATACCTAAAGATTTACTCACTCTACCAGGTCCCGATTTTATTGATCAATCGTATGGGCTAAGCAACAGAAACCCTCAAGTTTTAAGAAATTTAAATTCTCTCTACAATTCAGGAAGATTAGCCGGCACAGGGTATGTTAGTATTTTACCCGTAGACCAAGGCATCGAACATTCTGCGGGTGCCTCGTTTGCTCCAAACCCTGTTTATTTTAACCCCGAAAACATAATAGAATTAGCTATTGAAGGGGGCTGCAATGGAGTTGCTTCCACTTTTGGCGTTTTAGCCTCCTGCTCTAGAAAATATGCACATAAAATCCCTTTTATAGTAAAAATAAACCATAACGAGTTTCTCTCTTATCCCAATAAATACGATCAAATATTATTCGGAAGCGTAGAAGAAGCATGGAATTTAGGAGCTACTGCAATAGGAGCTACTATTTATTTTGGTTCACCCGAAAGCGGAAGACAAATTGTTGAAATAGCCCAAGCCTTTGAAAGGGCACACCAACTGGGAATGCCAACTATTTTGTGGTGTTATTTAAGAAATAATGCCTTTAAAAAAGATGGAATAGATTACCATGTTGCCACAGATATTACGGCACAAGCCAACCATCTTGGAGTTACTATTCAGGCCGATATCATAAAACAAAAACTGCCCGAAAACAACGGAGGATATACCGCCATCAATTTTGGTAAAACACATAAAAAAGTTTATACTGAACTTACCACCAATAACCCCATAGACCTTTGTCGCTATCAAGTTGCAAACTGTTATATGGGTAAAGCCGGATTAATAAACTCCGGTGGAGCCTCTTCTGGTGATTCGGACTTGGCCGAAGCCGTAAAAACAGCCATTATAAACAAAAGAGCAGCCGGACATGGTTTAATTTCAGGAAGAAAAGCGTTTCAAAGGCCAATGAATGAAGGGGTCGTTCTTTTAAATACCATTCAAGACGTTTATTTAAACAAGGATATTACAATTGCCTAATCTAAAATTCTAAATTATGGGATGGTTTAAGCGAATTAAAGAGGGAATTGTAACCCCCACAAAAGAAAAAAAAGAAACACCCGAAGGATTGTGGTATAAATGCCCTAAATGCAAACAGGTTGTTACCAGCATAGACCACGCCAACAACTTATGGGTTTGCGATGTATGTCAGTACCACTCAAGAATAGATTCCGAGCAATATTTTTCCCTTTTATTTGATGACGGAAAGTACAAGGAGTTAAACGAAAACATATCTTCGGCCGACCCATTGAAGTTTACCGATACAAAAGGCTACAAAGAACGTATTGCAGAAACACAAAAGAAATCAGGTTTAACAGATGCAGTAAGAACTGCTACCGGAAAAATAAACAAGCATGCCGTAGTAATTGCTTGTATGGATTTCAATTTCATTGGTGGATCTATGGGTTCGGTAGTAGGTGAAAAAATTGCCAGAGCCATAGACCATTCGTTACGTTACAAACTCCCCTTTATTATAATCTCAAAATCAGGAGGGGCTCGAATGATGGAAGCCGCATTCTCGCTTATGCAAATGGCAAAAACATCTGCTAAGTTATCTTTGTTGGCTCAAGCCAAAATACCATACATTTCTATATTAACAGACCCCACAACCGGAGGAATTACGGCTTCATTTGCCATGTTAGGCGATTTAAATATTGCAGAACCTAATGCCTTAATTGGTTTTGCAGGCCCACGTGTGGTAAAAGAAACCATTAAAAAAGACCTTCCGGAAGGCTTTCAAACTTCTGAATTTGTGCTAGAGCACGGTTTTTTAGACCTTATCGTGAGCAGAAAAGATTTAAAAACAAAACTGGCCCAACTTTTAGAAATGTTTAAAAAATAGCCTCTAAATAAAAAAGTATTCTAACTTTTTCATACCTTTGCCGTCCTTAAAAAATTATATTTATAGGCATTATGTATTTAACAACCGAAATTAAAAAAAGCATTTTCAAACAGTACGGAGGTTCTGAAGCGAATACTGGTTCTACCGAAGGGCAAATTGCATTGTTTACCCAACGCATTAACCACTTAACCGAACACCTTAAAAAAAACAAAAACGACAAGAATACAGAACGATCTTTAGTAAGATTAGTTGGCAAAAGAAGAAGTTTGCTCAATTATCTTAAAGATAGCGATATTGGAAAATATCGTAAACTAATAGAGGAGCTAGAACTAAGAAAATAGGTTTTCTATAAGAAAACCATAATATAAAATTTCAAAAAGGGGGCAAGTTGAAATAACTTCCCCTTTTTGCATTTTAAACACTAAATAAAAAGAAAGATGAATCCAATTACAAAAACATTTACACTACCCAATGGACGGGAAGTTTCCATAGAAACAGGAAAACTAGCTAAACAAGCCGATGGATCGGTTGTAGTAAAAATGGGTAGCACCATGTTACTAGCAACCGTAGTATCTAACAAAACAGCCGGAGAGAATATTGATTTTTTACCACTCACCGTAGATTATAGAGAAAAATTCTCGGCCACCGGAAAATTTCCGGGAGGCTTCCTAAAAAGAGAAAATAGACTTTCTGATTCGGAAATATTAGTATCTCGCTTAATCGATAGAGCTTTACGCCCACTCTTTCCGGAAGATTACCATGCCGAAACGCAAGTTCAGGTAATGCTCATTTCGGCAGATGTAGCTACTCCACCCGATGCACTTGCCTGTTTAGCAGCCTCTGCAGCCATTATGGTTTCGGATATTCCCTTTAACGGCCCCGTTTCAGAAGTTCGTGTAGCAAGAATAAATGGCAAACTAGAAATTAACCCCGATTTTGCTGAACTCCCAACTGCAGATATTGACCTTATTGTAGCCGGAACAACAGATAGTATCATGATGGTTGAAGGGGAAATGAAAGAAGTTTCTGAAAATGAAATGATGGAAGCAATTAATTGTGCACACGAAGAAATAAAAAAACAATGTGCTGTTCAAAAGGAGTTAGAAGGTTTGGTGCAAAAAGCCCTTACTAAAAGAGAATACTGCCATGAAAAAAATAAAGAAGAACTGAAAAATAGAATACACACGTTTGCCTACGAGAAATGCTATGAAATTGCAAAGAAAGGCTTAGCCGACAAACATAAAAGAGCCCAGCTTTTTAGTGAGGTAAAAGAGGCTTTTATTGCTACTCTCAACCCAGATGAAGCCTCTGAAAACGCCTTTTTAATTAATCAGTATTTTCATGCTACTGAAAAAGAAGCCGTAAGAAATGTGATTCTAAGTGAGCGAACTCGGTTAGATGGTCGTAGACTAAATGAAATTCGTCCTATTTGGTCTGAAGTAGATTATTTGCCGGGTGCACATGGTTCTGCCATTTTTACCCGTGGCGAAACCCAATCACTTACCACAGTAACACTCGGAACAAAAAGAGACGAACAATCTATTGACGGTGCCGTTGTAGAAGGTTCCGAGAAATTTATTTTACATTATAATTTCCCTTCTTTTTCTACCGGAGAAGCGAGGCCCAACAGAGGTCCCGGAAGAAGAGAAATTGGTCATGGAAATTTAGCCCTCAGAGCCTTAAAACCAGTTGTGCCTTTTGGAGTTTTAAACCCTTATACAGTACGCATTGTTTCCGATATTTTAGAATCGAATGGTTCTTCGTCTATGGCCACTGTTTGTGCCGGAACCCTTGCTCTAATGGATGCCGGAGTACAAATATCGGCTCCTGTTTCGGGTATTGCCATGGGCTTAATTACAGATGAAAACTCAGGTAAATATGCCGTTCTCTCCGATATTTTAGGAGATGAAGACCACTTAGGCGATATGGACTTTAAAGTTACCGGCACAGAAAAAGGAATTACGGCCTGCCAAATGGATATTAAAGTAAAAGGCCTTTCTTCTGAAATTATGAGCGAAGCATTAAAACAAGCTAAAGAAGGAAGATTACATATACTGAACGAGATTTGCAAAACCATGAAAGCCCCCAATAGTGATTACAAACCACATGTGCCACGTATTATTCAGTTAACCATTCCAAAAGATATGATTGGTGCTGTAATTGGTCCGGGTGGAAAAGTAATTCAAGGCATTCAGGAAGAAACGCAAACTACTATTGTAATAGAAGAGGTAAATGGTATGGGTGTAATAGATATTATTTCTGCCAACAAAGAAAATAGTGATGCGGCCTTGGCTAGAATTAAGGGAATTGTAGCTGTACCCGAAGTAGGGGAAATTTACAAAGGTAAAGTTAAAAATATTGCGGCTTTTGGTGCATTTGTAGAAATTCTGCCAGGAAAAGACGGACTTCTTCATATTTCCGAAATAGAATGGAGAAGATTGGATAAAGTAGAAGAAGTTCTAAAAGAAGGAGATGTTATTGATGTTAAATTAATTGGTGTTGATCCAAAAACGGGAAAGTTTAAACTCTCCAGAAAAGTTTTATTAGAAAAGCCTAGCAACCATAACGATTCGGTTGCAAGCAATTAAAAAAAAGGGAACCTAAAAGTTCCCTTTTTTTATTCTACATTCATTGCTCTTACTGTTTTTCCTGAAATAGTAATAATATTTAAAATACCGTCATTGTTCATATCTCCTGCAGTGTAAGTATCTTTTATTGATATCGGAAATCCTTGTAAAAGTTCTCCCTTTGAATTATACATATATAATTCTTCAGTTGCTTCGTATAAAACTCCAATGATATTATTTTTGTTAAAGTAAAATGCATCAACCTTGCCGGGAGCCTGACCAGGAAAAATATGCCTTATCATTTCTTCGTTTTTTTCCGATACCACTTTCAACTCGCCCTGTTTAAAAAAAACAAGTTCATTTAGCTTATCCTTGTCTAAATCTCTGTATACAAAAGAAACTCCTGTTAAACCAGAAAACAATCGAAAAGTATCTAATCTATCAGTAAAGCTGAGTGAGGAAAAGAGTCCGCTTGAATCAAGTGCAACAATTCTGGAATTTTCGAATGAAACAGAAGGTTCTACTTTAAAAAAAAGCAAACCACTTTTCGCAATTTTATTTTTAAAAGAAAGCCTCGGTTGTCCTTTTCTGTCGAGTGCATATACTTTTCCGTTGTTTTCAGCAACCACCACATAGTCTTTTCCTTGGGTAGCAAAATGAAAAACAGGAAACGCAACAAAGCTTCCTATTACTGGCGATTGCCAACCATCAACGGGTTTTCCTGCCATATCGTAATTATATATTTTATTATCGTTGCAGGCTATTATAAAACGATAGGTTTTATTTTTTTCGTAATCAATGGCAGCCACTGAACTAGTTGCGGGTGCAGGTAGTTTAATTGGAAATCCATTATAAAAATTACCTTTTCTATCAATAATATATACCGAAGTATTGGTATTCAAGAGTATTTGTAATTTGCCGTTATTGAGCATATCCACTTCGGTAATATTTCCTACTATTGGTCCATCTAACTGTTTTTTCCAGAAAATTTTTCCGGTATTGCTAACTAAATATAAATAATTTTGTTCGTCTTGTACCACTATATCTTTAGCATTCGTAGTGTGATTGCTAAAAAAATGAGGGCCGTATGTAACTTCAGCGTCTATCTCAACATTCCACAATCCGCTTTTCTTCTCTTTATAAATAGGGTTATACTTTACAAAAATATTGTTGTAGTATAAATTCTTTTTTGTGTATGAAATTTGCCAAGAAAAGGCCTGAAATTTTTTAATCGTCTCGGCATTTTCTAAAAACCTGTTTTTAAGATCGTTATTTAATATATTTATTATTGATGGAAAGCCGTGTGGCATGGCACAGTAAAAAAACAGGTTTGATTCGGAAGCAATATTTTCGGCAAACTGTCTGTAATCGTTATCTGTATTTAATGTACGCGATGAATGATATGCATTAATAATACTTTTTACAATTTCTATAGTATTGGCCATTACTACATATTCTGCAACTATAGCAAAATAGGGTTTTGATATAGAAGCATAGGGTTTGCCCAACAAATAATAAAATGGACTATCTATTGGTAAGCGTTGAATTTCATATTCCAGATATTGCTCCGTGTACCACCCTTCGGCTGAAGATGCCAGATGCCGCAGGCGCTTCACAGCATCATGTTCTTCGGTTGTACGAAAAAGCATGAAAACATTGCCTGCGGCAGAATCCGGCTTTTGATTAAGGGCTCCTATTACTATTTCCTTACTTACCCACCCCAACAATTCTTCTTCCACATCACATTCAAACATTTTATTCCACTCTTCTATTTTAGAGTTAAAAAAAGTAGACCCATATTTTCTTTGTTTATATTTTTGGAAGTTCGATTTCCATAATGTAAAATGGCTAAAAGACATGTGCCAAAACCACGCTGTATTTTCAGGCATTACAGAAACAGCCTCTATTTCCAACGGTTTTTGGTTAGAAAATAGACTAAGAAATTGCTTAGCTGAATCAGAAGCATGAGCAAAACCGTTTAAAAGCACTGTGTTGGGTTTTATTGAAGCATCGATATTTACCCAGCCCATAAAATCAGAAATATCTGATAAATACTGTTGCTTTTCATCATTTAAATAAATACCGAGTGTTTTTATAAAATCATCCACCTTAATAAACACAGAGGCATCGGCACTATTACCAGAGGTTTCTATAGCGGTTTGCAACCCTACATTTTGGGTTATTGTTTTGCCCGATTTAAACTGCCTTATGCTTTCTTCTACTAATGATATAGAAGCAGATGCTATTCCTATATTTTCGATTATAGTAAAATAACCCTTCTCTTTATTTTTCCGTTTTACTTCAAAAATCTCAAATCCTTCAAACATTTTATTATGTTTGATTGTACTTACTTTTTCTATTTCCGACACTATCCTGCTTCCTGAAATATTTTTGTTGAAAGGAAGTATAAAAAGAATTTGCCATTTGTTTTTAGAGGTACTATGAATAGATGCTACTGCATCGTTGTCTTTTAAGGTTTCTGAAAAAAAAGAACTAGTAACAAGTAGCGAATCTATCCATTCGCCTTTGGTATTTAACTCATTAAAAAAAGGAGTATTTTTTAATTCTTGCCAAATAACATTATTTGTACTTAGTTTAGAAAAAAAATGGTGGAAAGAGCGGGTTTTAACCACCATAACAGTATTCTCCGGAATTAACCTCCAATAATCTACCCCATTGTATTTTCTTTGTTTATAATACACATAGCCTATAATAGATAGTGACACTATGGTTAAAACAAGAACTAAGATTATTATTTTTTTTATCATGGACTTATTAAAACCAAAAGTAATTTTATAATGCTATTGGGGTAATTGTTCAAATTTGAAACAATTAACACATAGAAGTTAATTGAAACATTATTTTTCTCTAAGATGCTTGATAACTCCCCCAAAAAATAAATCCTGCCCTTTTACGGCAGGATTTATTTTTTGGGGAACAGAAAGTGTTTTATTGTTCGAAAGTGGCAGTGCGATTAAACTCTGAATTAACTGTATTGGTAGATACCGTAGGAGTTCCGGCAAAAGAAGTGGTCGTTGTGCTTTTTTCGGTACTCTTACCTGAAGTGAAAACCTCCATTAATTTGTTTTTTAATGTACTTATTATCCATGTTTCGGTGTTTTCTCCAGCCAAATACACGTTGTCTTTCTCTTCTGTGCTTGTAACAGTTCCAATAAAAGGAATTGTTGCAGTTGTATTATTTTTTTCTTTTTCAGCTAAGGTATTTAGTAATAACCGCTCTTTGTTTTTAAAATCTTTTTCTACTCCTGTGAGGAATGTCCATGTTCCAGAAGAACTGCCATCACTGGTTAATTGCA
Source organism: Flavobacteriales bacterium (assembly GCA_013359255.1). Lineage (GTDB taxonomy): Bacteria > Bacteroidota > Bacteroidia > Flavobacteriales_E > Vicingaceae > BCD5. The sequence continues at coordinate 35,683 of JABWCF010000007.1, read as the reverse complement.
CATCGGTACTAAAGCCTGCATTTACAGCAGTGCCATTGCCACTAAAGTTTCGAGTATTGGAAAATGTACCATCCTTTTCAAATTTTAGAACTAATGTGCCCGTTCCTGTTACATTAATGGTTGTAACATCTCCATTTTCATTGGTCTCCGTCATTGAAACGGTAAACTTATCTCCTTCTAACTTAATGGTTCCACTTGAAGAAGAAGTGGTGGTATTTCCCGAAGAGGTAGAGGTGGTTGATTCGCTGTTTTTTTCTTCAAACTTAGTGGCTTTCCACTCTCCCGTAACTCTCGCTTTACGCGAACGAAGACTTAAAAAGGAATCGCCATCGCCTTTTTTACACGATGTACTTACAGCCGACAACACAAGTAATGCGGCTATTGGTAAAATTATTTTTTTCATAGTTGTAAATTTATTTATACAAAAGTAATAAGATTCCTAATAGCAATGTTTATTCTGTTGCTGTGCATTTTCTGTGCTTACCCACATTACGGTACTCAGGGAATCGCACATTTCTACCTGTACAAATATTTCTTTTTCTTCTTTTCCTTTGATATAGTACACCGGACAAGGTTTTCGTTTGGTATCGCTTTTTGAAAAAAATACAGAACCTTTTTTTGAAATAAGGCTTTTTACTTCAGTTTCGTTTACATTAAGTGCCTCCATACTACATAGTGCTTTTTCTGTAAAAAGAATATCGGAGGCGGCTATTTGCTCTAGTATTCTGCCTTGAGGTAACCAACTAGGGCGTTCTCTTTTGTACAGCAGCATAAAATAAACTACTATAACACCTATAAAAACACCCAAAAGATATAATCGTAATCTGCGAAAAAATGTCATTTTATTTATAGGCGGCTATTAGTAAATCAATGTCTTTATAAGGCAGGTTAAAGGTTTCTCCCAGGTATTTATTGGTTAAAATTCCTTTAAACAAGTAGATACCTTGCCTAATTCCAAAATCTTTTTTCAGGCACTCTTCTACTCCTCCGTCATCGGCAATATCTAACAACATAGGTGAAAAGACGTGGCTAAGTGCAGAAGAAGCTGTTTTAGCTACACGAGAAGCGATATTGGGTACTCCATAATGAATAACTCCGTACTTTTTAAAAGTAGGTTTTTCATGCGAGGTTACTTCTGAAGTTTCAAAACAGCCTCCTTGGTCGATACTCACATCAACCACTATGGCACCGTTTTTCATGTCTTTTACCATGTCTTCTGTAACAATGCAGGGCGTTCTTCCCTGAGGAGCTCGAATGGCTCCAATAGCCACATCGGCCGTTTGTAAGGCTTTTTTAAGTACGTTCGGGGAAACCACAGAGGTGTAAACACGTTGGTTTACCACATTTTGAAGCCTGCGTAATTTATAAATATTATTATCGAATACTTTTACGGAAGCTCCTAAACCAATAGCTGCCCGAGTGGCATATTCTCCCACTGTTCCCGCCCCTAATATTACCACTTCAATAGGGGGTACTCCTGAAATTCCGCCAAGCATTAATCCTTGCCCAGAGTTTACATTGCTTAAATATTCAGCTGCTATTAAAATAGAGGTGGTTCCGGCAATTTCGCTCATGCTTCGTATTACAGGAAAAGTTTTTTCTTCGTCCATAATATAATCGAAAGCAATGGCTGTGATTTTTTTCTCTATCAGTTTTTTTAAGAAGTTTTTAGGCTGTATGGGGAGTTGCAGAGCCGAAATGAGTGTTTGCCCCATTTGCATCATTTCTATTTCTGTGTGTGAGGGTGGCTCTACTTTTAGTATAATATTGGCTTTATATACCTCTTCGGGCGAATAGGTTATTCTGGCTCCTGCTTCGCTATAGTCATGGTCTTCAAAATTAGCTCCCTTGCCGGCTTGCGTTTCTATCACTACTTCGTGTCCTCTGTTTACTAGTAGGGCCACGGCTGAAGGAGTAAGGGCTACTCTCTTTTCCTGAAATGAAGTTTCTTTGGGAATTCCGATATATAAATCACTTTTTTTACGGGCTACTTCCAGCATTTCGGGCTGTGGCATAAAACTTTTAGCCAAAGATTTAAGGACATCATCGTTGGGGGTCATACATTCTCGGTTTTAATAATTCTATTTTCGTTTTCAGATTCAATCACAACCCTTACGTAATTTGAGGGTAAAAGGTTATGTATTTTCTCAGCCCATTCTATAAAGCAATAATTGTTGCTGCAGAAATATTCTTCTATACCCATATCAAGTGCTTCGACTTCGTTTGCTATTCTGTAAAAATCGAAATGATACAGATTTTTTCCATCATTTGTTCGGTATTCATTTACCAGAGAAAAAGTGGGGCTTGATGCTTCATCTATACTTTGCAAAACAATGCATATATTTTTAATGAGGGTTGTTTTTCCGGCTCCCATTTCGCCCTGAAAAATAAATATCTTTTGCGGGTTGTATTGTTTCAGAATTTCTTGTGCAATGGGCAAAAGTTCCGACTCTTGTTTACAAACAAATTCCATTGGTTTACTTTGGTTGGAGATGCACTATAGGAATAATTACTTCTTCTAATGAAATACCTCCATGTTGAAATGTATCGGCATAATATTTTACGTAATGGTTATAATTATTGGGGTATGCAAAAAAACTATATTCGCGGGCAAAAACGTATGCCTGACTAACATTAACTTTTGGCAAAAAAGCCTCGGCCGGGTTTTTTATTTCAAAAACCTCTTTGGCAGAGTAACTCAAATTTTTTCCTTGTTTGTATCGCAAATTAGAATTTACAGTTTTGTCGCCCACAATTTTAACGGGGTCTTTTACTCTTACCGAGCCATGGTCGGTAGTAATAATTACTCGGCCTTTGCGGGCTGCAATATTTTTTAATGCTTCAAAAAGAGGGGATCGTTCAAACCAGTTAAGAGTTAAAGAACGATAGGCCGGCTCATCTTCTGCCAATTCGCGAACAATATCAGTATCGGTAAGAGCATGAGAAAGCATATCAATAAAATTGTATACAATTACGTTTAAAGGTCGCTGCATCATATTGGGGATATCATTTATTAATTTACGCCCATACGATTGGTTTAACACCTTATTGTACGATGGTTTTATGTCTTTACCTAGTCGTTTTAACTGAGATTCTAGCAATTCAGGCTCGTGCATATTTTTTCTGCCTTCATCTTCGTCATTCAACCACAAATCGGGGTATTTCTTTTCAATTTCAGAAGGCAACAAACCAGCAAAAAAGGAATTGCGAGCATATTGTGTAGTAGTGGGCAATATACTGTAATATGCTTCTTCCGTATCAATCCAAAAATGTTCACAGATGAGTGGCTTTATGGCGTGCCACTGGTCTAAACGCAAATTATCGATAACTACTAAAAATAAGGGGGAATCGTTGTTTATTTTGGGAGCAATTTTTTTTCGAAAAACCGTATGCGACATAACGGGGGCATTTTCTGCGTCTTTTAGCCATTGGATATAGTTTTTCTCTAAAAAACTACAGAATACGTGATTGGCTTCATTTTTCTGCATTTTTAGAATCTCTTCCATGCTGCGGTCTTTAAGTTTTTCTAGTTCAAGTTCCCAATAAAGCAATTTGTTGTAGATATCTACCCACTCGTTAAAATCTAAGCGATTGCTTATGCTCATTCCTATATTGCGAAATTCCTGTTGATAATTCATGGTTGTTTTTTCCGAAACCAATCTTCCCGAATCTAAATTTTTCTTAATAGAAAGAAGTATTTGCTTAGGATTTACTGGCTTAATAAGATAATCGGAAATTTTTGAGCCTATGGCACCTTCCATAATCGATTCTTCTTCGCTTTTTGTAATCATAACTACCGGTACGGAGGGCGATTTTTCTTTAATCTGTTGCAAGGTTTCTAACCCACTTAGCCCAGGCATATTTTCATCTAAGAAAACGATATCAAATTTTTGTTCGCCAATTTTTTCAATGGCTTCGTTTCCACTAAGCACAGCAGTAACATCATATCCTTTTTCCTCTAAAAAAATAACATGTGGTTTTAGCAAATCGATTTCATCATCGGCCCAAAGAATTTTAATTTTATTCATAAAATTGAGTATTTCGAGTGTGTTGTACTTTGCTTATTGTAATTTTGGCCAAGTTCGGAACAATAAAATTATAATACGTAAGGTGAATATTCAAAACATTAACAAAAGAAAAATATTTAACGACCCAATTTACGGTTTCGTATCTATTCCCTACGATATTGTTTTCGACTTAATAGAACACCCGTTTTTTCAGCGACTTAGAAGAATAAAACAGTTAGGAATGACTCACCTTGTGTATCCGGGTGCGTTACACACTCGTTTTCATCATGCCTTAGGGGCTATGCATCTTATGACAAAGGCTATTGAAGTACTCCGCTCAAAGGGGCATATTATTACCCACAATGAAGCCAAAGGAGTTATAATCGCTATTCTATTGCACGATATAGGACATGGGCCTTTCTCTCATGCTTTAGAGCATAGTTTGGTGCACGGCATTTCGCACGAAAAAATTTCTGATGCTTTTATGGATAAGCTAAACAAACTGTTTAATAATGAACTGGGGTTGGCCATAAAAATTTTCAGAAATAAATACCCTAAACATTTTCTGCACCAAATGGTATCTAGCCAACTAGATATGGATAGACTTGATTACCTAAGGCGTGACAGTTTTTATACCGGTGTTTCCGAAGGCGTTATAAGTACCGATAGAATTATCACCATGCTCAATGTTAAAAATGATGAATTAGTGGTGGAAGAAAAAGGCATTTATTCTATCGAAAAATTTATTATTGCACGCAGATTGATGTACTGGCAGGTTTACCTTCATAAAACGGTACTCTCGGCCGAAAATCTTATCATTAATATTTTAAAAAGAGCCAAACAACTTGCCCAAAACAAACAAGAGCTATTTTGTACTCCAGCGTTAAAACATTTTTTATATAACCATATTGATAAAGAAAAGTTTTTCACTCAATCTATCCATTTAGAAACCTTTTCTTTGTTAGACGATTATGATATTTTCACCTCTATAAAAGTTTGGGTAAACCACGAAGATAAAATATTAAGTACGCTCTGCAATAATCTTATTAACAGAAAATTATATAAAATTGAATTAAGCAATAAACCTTTCTCAAAAAGCGATGTAAACAAGCATAAACAAAAAGTTTGCAAAAAACTGAAACTAAAAAATGATGAAATAAACTACTTTGTTTTTAATTCTGAAATTATAAATAACGCTTATAATCCTACACACGACAGCATAAAACTGCTAAACAAAAACGGATGTGTAACCGACATTGCCACTGCAGCAGACCAACTCAATATATCGGTTTTATCAAAGCCGGTAAAAAAATACTTTTTATGTTATCCTAAACAATAATTCGTTAATAACATTTGCACTTATTTTATTAAATAAACAAATTATTTTTACCTTTGAGTAATGGAATTTACAGCAAAAAATATAGCGGAATTATTGCAGGGAGAAATCGAAGGAAATCCAAACGTACTAGTAAGCACGCTATCAAAAATTGAAGAGGGCAGCGAAGGGGCTATTACTTTCTTATCAAACCCAAAATACGAACCCTACATTTACACCACAAAAGCATCGGTGGTTATAGTAAATAAAAGCTTTATTGCCGAAAGTAAACTACCTCAAAATTGCACTCTGATTAGAGTTTCCGATTCATACATCGCATTTACCAAATTGCTCGAAGCATACAGCCAATACAAAAACAACAAACAAGGAATAGAACAACCTTGTTATATCAGTAAAACTGCGGTAATAGGCGAAAATGTTTACATTGGAGCTTTTACACACATAGGCGAAAATGTAAAAATAGGAAATCACACCAAAGTTTATCCAAACTGCACCATTGGCGAAAACACCACCATAGAAGATAATACCACGCTATACAGCAATGTTTCAGTTTACCACAATTGTAGAATAGGAAAAAATTGCACCCTTCATTCGGGGGTGATTATTGGAGCTGACGGCTTTGGGTTTGCCCCCGACCAACAGAACCATTACAACAAAGTGCCCCAAATAGGCAATGTTATTATTGAAGATAATGTAGAAATTGGAGCAAATACCTGCATTGATAGAGCCACTCTCGGCTCTACCCTTATTAAAAATGGAGTAAAAATTGACAATCTGGTGCAAATTGCTCACAATGTAGTAATAGGCGAAAATACTGTAATTGTTTCACAAACAGGAATTGCCGGCTCAACCAAAATAGGTAAAAATTGTTTAATAGGCGGTCAAGTAGGTATTGTGGGGCATTTAACTATTGCCGATGGTGTTAAAATAGCCGCACAATCCGGTATTGGCTCAAACATACCACAAGAAAATGCAATTGTTCAAGGCTCACCCGCATTTGCAGTTGGTGATTATAAAAGGGCTTATGTAGGTTTCAAAAAATTGCCCGAAATATTAGAAAGATTAAATGAAATAGAAAGATTAATAATAAAAGCAGACAAATAGTATGGCTAAACAAAATACCATAAACGAAGCATTTTCTGTAGTAGGAATAGGGTTGCATACCGGTAAAAAAGCAAAGTTAACAGTGCATCCGGCTCCCGAAAATCATGGGTTTAAGTTCAAAAGAACCGATGTAAAAGACCAACCTATTATACACGCAGATTGCGATTTGGTAGTAGACACATCGAGAGGAACCACCTTAGAACACAACGGCATAAGAGTACATACTACCGAACACATATTAGCCGCTTTATATGGATTAGAAATTGATAATGCTCTCATCGAAGTTGACGGACCGGAAATTCCTATTATGGATGGAAGTGCCTATCCCTTTGTTGAATTAATTCAATATGTGGGAATAAAACCACAAGAAGCCGATAAAGATTTTTTTGTGGTTACAGAAAATATAACCTACGAAGATGCAGAAAGGCAAACAGAAATGCTTATGGTTCCTCAAGATACTTTTAGAGTAACTGTAATGGTTGATTACAATTCTCCGCTGCTTGGCACACAACACGCCCAAATGTATAAAATAAGCGAATTTGCATCCGAAATATCAAAGTGCAGAACATTTGTTTTTTTACGCGAACTGGAAGTCTTGGCTAAAAACGGCTTAATAAAAGGAGGCGATTTAGATAATGCCATCATTTTAGTAGATAAAGTTTTACCACAAGAAAAACTCAACGAAATTGCCGACTTACTCGGAAAACCACACGTAAAAGTAGAAAAAGCCGGAATACTAAATAACCTTACATTACACTTCCAAAATGAACCGGCACGCCACAAATTGCTTGATATCGTAGGCGATATAGCCCTTGCAGGGAAGCCCATTAAAGGCCATATCTTAGCAGCACGCCCTGGTCACAAAGGAAATGTAGATTTTGCACGCATTATAAAAAAAGAAATAAAAAAAACTCAAAAACAACAAACTGTATTTTTCGATTTAACCAAAGAAGCCATTTACGATATTACCGATATTGAAAAACTCTTGCCGCATCGTTATCCCTTTTTATTGGTAGATAAAATAATTGAAATCGATGATCATTCAATTGTTGGGATTAAAAACATTACCTTTAACGAACCTCAGTTTACAGGCCATTTTCCGGGTAATCCGGTAATGCCCGGAGTATTACAAATAGAAGCTATGGCACAAGTAGGCGGCATTTTTGCTCTAAGTACAGTAAAAAACCCCGAAGATTATTTAACCTTTTTCTTAAAAATAGACAAGGTTCGTTTTAAAAGAAAAGTGGTACCCGGAGATACATTGGTATTTAAACTAGAACTATTAACTCCTATCCGAAGAGGAATAGTACACATGTTTGGAAAAGGCTATGTAAACGGGCAAATTGCAGTTGAAGCAGAACTTATGGCTCAGATAATAAAAGAAGAAAAAAAAGATGTGAAAAAAGAAGAGATGGTAAAAAATTAAACACGTAATTTACCTTTCACTATTTTTTATTACTGCTCATGGAAAAATATCCTTTAACAAACATTCACCCTAAAGCAAAAATTGCTGAAAACGTAATCGTTGAATCTTTTTCTACTATTTATGCAGATGTTGAAATTGGAGAAGGAACATGGATAGGCCCTAATGTTACCATTTTTGACGGAGCCCGAATTGGAAAAAATTGCAAAATATTTCCGGGTGCTGTAATTTCTGCTATACCACAAGATTTAAAATTTGGAGGCGAAATAACCACCACCGAAATTGGCGACAATACCATTATAAGAGAGTGTGTAACTATTAACCGAGGTACTGTAGACCGCAATAAAACCGTTGTAGGCAGCAATACATTACTAATGGCATACGTTCATGTGGCACACGATTGTATTATAGGAAACCACGTTGTTTTAGCCAACTGTGTTAATGTAGCCGGACACGTTATTATTCAAGATTATGTAGTAATAGAAGGAGTGGTTGGCTTACAACAATTTGTAAAAGTGGGGCAACACGCTTTTATTGCGGCAGGTTCTAATGTGCGAAAAAGTGTACCACCCTACGTAAAGGCAGCACGAGAACCGCTTTCTTATGCAGGAGTAAATTCAGTTGGCCTTCGCAGAAGAGGGTTTAACAACGAAACCATTTTACAAATTGAAGATATCTACAGAAGTTTATACGTTAGAGGACTCAATGTTTCCAATGCACTTAGTGTAATTGAAAAAGAAGCACCCAGCAGCCCCGAGAAAAAAATAATACTCGATTTTATTAAAGAAGCCGATAAAGGAATTATACGGGGACCTATTGTTTAACCACATGAAGGTGGCGTTAGATAATATAGGAAAAAGATTTAACCAAGAGTGGATTTTTAGAGGAGTATCATTAAACTTTACTACGCCAAACTCATATGTAATTACAGGCACTAACGGCTCCGGCAAATCAACCTTGCTGCAAGCTATATCTTCTGCTTCTCACTTATCAGAAGGAAAAATAATATATTCTATTGCCAATAAGGAGCTAAGTATCGAAGAAATTTATAAGTATGTGAGTATTGCCGCACCATACATGGAATTAATAGAAGAGTATCGTTTAGAAGAACTCGTTTATTTTCACTCCCACTTTAAACCCTACATAAAAAATATAACTCCAAACGAGGTGATTGAAATAATGCAATTAGAAAAGGTAAAAAAAAAATACATCAAACAATATTCGTCCGGAATGAAACAACGCATAAAGCTGGCATTAGCCATCTTATCAGACACTCCCCTTTTGTTGCTAGATGAACCTTGTAGCAATTTAGATAAGCAAGCTATAGAATGGTATAAAAATATGATTGCCCAATACGGAAATAACCGAATTGTTATTGTTTGCTCCAACTTAATAAAAGACGAATACTACTTTTGTAATCACTCAATTGAATTGAGTACTTATAAAAAATAAAACAAGAAAACTCTAATCTTTATAAAATGAAAAACATATTAGTTCCCACCGACTTTTCGTCTTGTGCAACATTAGCTGCCCACCAAGCCATACTAATTGCACAACAAACAAAATCTTCCATAAATTTTATTCATTCTATAAACACACCTGTAGAGTGGATTCGCTACAATCCCTCTGTACCCAAAAAGAGAGCTGCATCACTCAATGCGGAACTAGATCAATTTCCTGAATTTAAAAAACAAATGGCAAGTGCCAAATTGAGTTTAGAAATATTAAAAAAAGAAGCCGAAAAGAAAAAAGTTTCCGCTACCACCGATATCGCTTTTAATCAGGTTTATTCTGATATTATTGAATATGCAAAAGCAAAAAAAGCCGATTTAATTGTAATGGGAACCGTAGGTAAAGGTGGTTTAAAAGGAACTCTGATAGGCTCTAACACTTCTAAAATAATTCGTATTTCTACCCTACCTGTTCTTGCCATAAGCCAAAAACATCAAGTGGCTCCTATTTCGGGGATTACTTATGCATCAGACTTTGAAGAAGAAAACTTAAATAAAAATATTATAGAGATTAAAAACTTCGCCCTCTCTACAAAAGCAAACTTAAAATTATTGTATATCAACACGCCTACCTTTTTTGAATCTACAAAATACTCTATACAAAAGCTAAATAATATTATGTTGAAATATAAATTAGCAAAATGCGACTATGCTGTTTATAATGACTTTACAGTAGAAGAAGGGATAAGCAATTATATACAAAGCCACCCTACTACAAACCTAGTTGCTATTAGTACGCACAACAGAAAAGGAATAGCCCGTTTATTTTACGATAATATTACTGAACTACTTTTAGGCAAGCTAGACAAGCCTCTCCTTATTTTTCCAAGAAAATAATTCCATCATTTCATTTATGACTTCGTTATCCGAAATTCAGTATAACATCTTACATGCACTCATTGAAACTGCGGCAGAGGGTTACTTAGTAACCGATGAAAAAGGAACCATTATTTTTTCAAACTCTCAAATTGAATCATTATTCGGATACACTAAAAAAGAAGTAATAGGGCAAAATATTGACATACTACTACCCAAAGAATACAGAAACAAACACAAGGAACACCGAAAAGAGTTTAATCAAAACCCTAAAAAAAGAAACATGGGAGCCAACATCGATTTATGGGCTCTAAAAAAAGACCAAACCAAATTTAGGGTTCAGGTTAGTTTAAATCATTACCACTCTCAAGGTAAAATGTTTATTCTGGCTCTCGTTTCCGATATTACTGAACGGGTTGAAGCAGCAATAAAAATAAATATACTTAATCAAGAATTAGAAGAAAAAGTAGAACACAGAACTAAAGAACTAGACAAAGCCTTGGAAGCTATAAAAGAAAGCCAACTCTTATATAGTGCCATTGCCCGCAATTTCCCCAAAGGAACCATCAATGTATTTGATACAGATTTAAACTACATCTTTGTAGAAGGACAAGAACTTTTCCGATACGGAGTAACCAGTAAAATGCTCGTTGGAACCAACTATTTAGAAAGACTTGCCCCGGAAATACGCCCTCAAATTGAAAAAAATTTAAAAAAAGTATTTAAAGGAAAAAGCATTTCATTTGAAGTTGAACATAAAAAAAACTATTACTTGTTAAATGCCGTACCGCTGGCCGACTCTAATGGTAAAATAAAACAAATACTGGTAGTAGAAAAAAATGTTACTCAAGAAAAAAAATCGGAAGAAGAAATAAAAAAAATGCTGGAAAAAGAAATTCAGTTAAACGAATTAAAATCCCGTTTTGTGTCCATGGCCTCTCACGAATTTAGAACCCCGCTCAGCACCATTTTATCTTCTACCACTCTCATCGAAAAATATGACGAAAACGGAGAACACGAAAAAAAGAAAAAACACCTCTACCGCATTCGTTCTTCTGTAAATAACTTAACGGGAATACTCAACGACTTTTTATCATTAGATAAAATTGAAGAAGGAAAAGTAACCTGCACACCCAGCGAATTTGATTTAATATCTATTTGCAAAGAATTAAAAGAAGAAATGCAGGCCCTCGCAAAACAAAATCAGGTCATTAATTGTTCGTTCCAAACAGAAACCATCGTTGTTCAATTAGACAAGCAACTTCTAAAAAATATTATGATTAATTTAATTTCAAATGCCATAAAATATTCGCCTGAAAATTCAACTATTCATATAAAAATAGAAATAGAAAATAACCTTACCATACATGTAACAGATTCCGGTATTGGCATTCCTGAAAGCGAACAAAAGCACCTCTTTGAAAGATTTTTCAGAGCAAAAAATTCAACCAACATACAAGGTACCGGACTAGGGTTGCACATTGTAAAAAAATATGCTGAAATGATGAACGGCACCGTTACTTTTAACAGCAAAGAAAATGAAGGCACCACATTTACCGTAACCTTACCCATTAATATCAACTCCTATGCAAACTAAAATACTGCTTATTGAAGACAACCTCGAAATGCGCGAAAATACCGCAGAAATTCTTGAACTTTCAGGGTACAAAGTAGAAACAGCCGAAAATGGTAAAGAAGGTGTAGAAAAAGCAAAAAGCACCTTGCCCGACTTAATTATTTGCGATATTATGATGCCCGAACTCGATGGATATGGTGTGCTTTACCGCTTAAACAAAGACACTGATACAGCCTCCATTCCATTCATATTTCTCTCGGCTAAAGCAGAAAAAACCGATGTAAGAAAAGGAATGAATATGGGTGCCGATGACTACTTAACCAAACCCTTCGAAGAATCGGATCTTATAAATGCCATACAAAGCCGTTTGAAAAAAAACGAAATCGTTAAAAAAGATTTTTCAAAAGACGAAGCTGGAATTAATTCCTTTTTAAGTGAAATAAGTGGTTTAGACGAACTAAAAAAAATTGCTGAAAATAAAAAAAGAAAAACTTTCAGAAAAAAAGACACTATTTTCTATGAAGGAGATTCTGCTCAATACTTATTCTTTATTGCAAAAGGAAAAGTAAAAACCGTGCGTACCAATACCGATGGAAAAGAATTTACCAGCGAGCTTTATAATCAAGGCGATTTTTTAGGCTATACCACTTTGCTAGAGAACTGCATTTACAAAGATATGGCCACCGTATTAGAAGACACAGAAGTATTACTTATTCCTAAAGACGATTTTCTTACACTCATCTATTCCAATCGCGATGTAGCTGTTAAATTTATTAAAATGCTCACCAACAGTATCCAGGAAAAAGAAGAGCAAATGCTTAACCTTGCTTACAATTCGGTTCGTAAAAGAGTGGCCGAAGCACTGGTAACACTCAACAATAAATACAATACAAAAAACGAAGAACATTTTACCATAAATATTACACGCGAAGATCTTGCAAGTATTGTAGGAACAGCTACCGAAACGGTGATAAGAACTTTATCTGAATTTAAAGACGATAAGTTTATAGACATTCAAGGAAGAACCATTACCTTGCTAAATTTAGATAAACTCAAAAAAATGCCCTATTAATTGTGCCATTTTAACAAAACAAAAAGAGGAGCCAATGGCTCCTCTTTTTGTTTATTAATTGATAAGTTGCTAGAACTTTACAAACTTATTAGTGTATATATTTTCGTTTCCAACAATTACTACATGGTATGCTCCGTCACTTAAATTACCAATATTCACAAGCTTTACCATAGTTGAATTATCAACAGATAAAACCGTAGAAACTACCAACTGCCCCATGCTATTCATTAGATTAACAGTATAATTTCCGGCTAATGCATTATTAAAACGAATAACCAATTCTCCTTGTTGATTGTAAAAAGACGTAATTGCATTATTCACATTCAATTCGTTTACACCTACACACGAAACCACGTTTACCGACCCGGAAGCTGTATCATTACCGCAATTATTTGACGTTACTAAAGTGTAATTATATGTACCCACAGCCACATACGTTACCGATTCAAAAGGCAACGATGACGTGGCTGGTGAACCTCCACTGAAAACCCAACTAAAAGTGTTGGCATCAACAGAATTACTACCATCAAATACCACCGGTTGGTTTTCACAAATATTTGTTGGATTATACGAGGCTGCCGCCTGAGGAACATCTTGTACAGTAATTGTTACCGATGAAGAATTTTTACAACCCTGACCATTTGTTCCGGTTACTGTATAGGTTGTAGAATTTGTAGGCGAAACAGTATGAGGCCCTACCCCATTTGGCAAACCATTATCCCAAGTATATGTACTTGCATTACCACTGGCAGAAAGAGTCGTAGACAATCCTTTGCAAATAGTATCGTTTGCAGCACTTACGTTTACTGTAGGTTTTGGGTTTACTGTTACCGTAGAAGAATCGAGCTGACCAAACCCACAACTATTGTACGCAATTAAATACTGCTTGTGTGTTCCCGGAATATTGTATGTAACTGCCGGGCTCATTTGCGTAGACTGAGTTTGAAAAGTTGAACCATTGAAATACCACTTATACGTTGCGGCATTTACTGAAGTGCTTCCGCTTAAAGTTAAAGTAGAATCCTGACAAACGGTAGCGGTTACAGGAGTAATATTTGCGGTAACAGGTAATGTGGTTCCTAAAATGTACACATGCATATTCCATCTCGGAGCTCCTCCAAAAACTAATTCAGCATTTTGCCACGTAGCATTTCCTCCCAAATTATACATCCATAACGTATTTGGCCTTGGGCCTGGATTTAGGTTTTGTGTTAACGCGGTGGTTATTGTATCTCCGATAGCATTTACTATTTCATACCCAATATAAAAACTATTTGGCACAGCAATAGGTGCATTAAAATGAACATAGGTTGGATAAAAACCATTTTGTGTGATATTTGGAACAATATCTGCTATTGCCATCACCTTTGTGGCTATGGTTGTTCCTGGTGCCCCTCCGGGTCCATTATTATTATATAATCTAAAAGTTACGTTACCTACTCCATTTACTTTTGCTTTAGGAATATAAAAGTAGGCTCCTTGCACATGTGTGTTAGGAGAAAATCCTGTTATATATTCAGCCCAACGCGTTACACTTTGGTTGTTATGCCCTCCAATATATCCACCATTACCCGAAAAACTCCAAATGTAAATATTATCACCGGGCTGTATATTAGTAACGGTATCGCATCCTGTGTTGGGAGTTACAGTTATGTAGTTCGTTTTAGTTTCTACATCATTTCCATTGCCGTTTGTTGCGGTAAGTGTAACGGTGTATGTGCCCGGAGTGTTAAATTGTATCGTTGGGTTTTTTTGTGAAGAAGTATTGGGCGTACCTCCTCCTCCAAAATTCCAACTCCACGTTGTTGGATTATTATACGATAAATCGGTAAAATTAACGCTTCCACCTGCCGTTACGGTTGTTACATTCGATGTAAAATCTGCCACAGGAGGTTGGTTTAAAGTACCAGATACACATTGCATAGCAGCGAAAGCATTAATTCTACCTGCTCCTAATTTGCCGGCATATCCTGGATTTAGTCCATCTATGTTTACGGCTGTGCTGGTTACACAATTTAACACATCGGTTTTGCTCATTCCCGGATTGTAAGAGTACATTAAGCCTAATAAACCGGATACTAAGGGTGATGCCATAGAAGTTCCCGACATGTATGCATAGTTTCCGAATGGAACAGTGCTTAAAATATTGCTTCCGGGGGCCGAAATATCAACCCATGTACCGTAGTTCGAAAAGCCCGACTTGGTATCGGTAGAAGTAGTAGATGCTACAGAAAAACAGTTAGTGTATGCTGCAGGGTAAAATTGGGTTTGAACATTATTGTTTCCTGCTGCAGCTACTACAATGCAACCATTGTTCCATGCATTATTGATTACATTTTGGCCGGTTTGAGAAAATCCGGTACCTCCCCAAGAACAATTGATTACTTTGCATCCGGCTGCTACTGCGTATGTAATCCCTGCATACCCATCGGTTACAGATGATGGACTACTACTGTTTTTGGTCGCTTTAACCGCTACAATAGATATTCCATAACCTATGGAGGCTACTCCGGTTCCATTATTCGATTTTGCTCCGGTGGTTCCTGCTACGTGTGTGCCATGATCCCATGAAGAATTTAGTGGGTTTGGATTATTATCATTATCGGCTACATCGTATCCATTTAGATCATCAATATATCCATTGCCATCATCATCAATGCCATTTCCCGGTGTTTCGCCCGGATTTACCCACATGGCAGGTTGTAAATCGGCATGATTGGTTTGTATTGCATTATCAACTGTTGCAACTTTTATGCTTGCACTTCCTGTAGAAATATCCCAAGCCTGCCCTGCTAAAATTTTAAACAAACCCCACTGATTAGAACCATTGTATTGAGGATCGTTGGGAGTTAAAAATAACTGGTCGTTGGGCACTTTTTCGGCATACTCAACAGCTCCCGTCTTTATTAAATCTTTAATAATCGTTTCTACATTCTGATAATCGGCAAAATGCAACTCGTAGGTTCTTTGTAATTCGGGTGAATTTTTGGCAGCAAAAAACGGACGCTGAAGCAGAGTTATTTGGTATGTACTTGCTAAATTTTGCACAAATGGCAATGTGTTTAAAGGAACATTCCAAGGGTTTTCTACTACCGATTCCCCTATTACCGCATGCTTCACTACGAGATAATTATCTTTTAGTTTAAACCAAATTTTACCATCTTGGTAATCTTTGTGAAATTGTTGGCTATGAGCGGCAAAAGCCGAAAGCACAAACAGAATGGCAAGGGTAATCTTACCGATAAAGAATATTGATTTTTTCATACATATTGGTTTTGAAATAATTGAACCGAAAATTAATAAAAAAAATACTCTAACACACTTTTTTCTATTTTTTTCTTCTTTACCTGAAATAAAAATCGCTTGGAATAATTCCTGCTTTAAAAGTATTCATAAGACTTCCTGAAGACTTATATCTATATATCTGCCCTTTTTGGACATAATCGATGGCATCGGATACATAGATTTCAGAATTTTCGGGGTTTACACCCAACCCGTAAAAATTACTCCCGGAGGAAGAAATAAATGGCTGTAAAGGAATAGTGTTTTCCAAAATAGACATTTTATATACGCCTTTGTTTAAGAAATAAAGAGTATCGGCACTGCCATTCAGTTTAAGTCGCCAGGGGGCATCGTTGATACTTGAAAACTGAAAAGATTGTTCTACCATATGGTTAGCAGGGTTTATTCTGTGCAACGATGGATAAATGGAATTTGTTTGATTGCCATCGCAAAGCACCCACAACTTTGCATTCTTATCTTGTACAATAGAATTTGACGAGAAACCAATCTGAATACTGTCTATTAATAAATCATTTATGGCATCTGCTACATATAAATAATTACCTTCTTTAGAGGTTATAAACACTTTTCCGTACACCATAGCCATCTCTTCGCACCAGCCTCCCACAGGAATATTTCCCGAAATTTGATTGGTGGTTAAATCGACTACGTAAATTTTATTTGTATATAAATCGGTAACAAATGCTTTTGCATTACTTACCGGCAAGAAATAGCGAGGAGAAACGAACCCGTTGATGATAGCCGTTGAAACAAAAGTTTTCTCATTTACTACTTCAATTTTACCTGAGTTATTAACTACCACATATGCTTTACTATTGTAAAAACATACCGATTGGCAAACATCTCCCAGCGGCCTATTGTTGGCCGTTTCAAACACATCTTCGGAAATCGAATTTTCGGACGGATTGTAATAGGATATTTTTGCATTGCCAAACTGAAAATTTCCTTCGTTTGATATAAATACTCCTCCCTGCTGTATCATTATGTTCGGTTTTATCTTATCAGCCGGTTTATCTTTCCGACAAGATAAAAAACCAAACATTACAAAAAAAATAAATAGGTTATAGCTCCTTTTATTACTCATGATTTACTATAATTTTTTGATTAAATATTTTATTACCAGAAACTATATTTAGATAATATAAGCCATTTTTAAGTGTAGAGATGTCTAGTAATACCTCGCTTTTATCTTGTTTTATAATAAAAATATTTTCTGCTCTACCTATATTATCAATTACCTCAATATAATCTATTTCATGGGCCGTATTGAATCTAATGGTTATGTGATGCGATGCGGGATTCGGATACATTTGTACAAGAAACAAAGGGGCTGTTTCCTCTATTTTTGTAGAAAGATAATGAATGACACCGACTGCATCTAAATCGAAGCCACCTGATGGAAAAGGTGTATGCCAAGGGTCGTTAACTTTATTTCCATACTGATCGTAGGTTGCAAATAATGATTGAATACTTCCTATTGCATCTATGATTTTTACATGTGTAATGGCATTTACATTTAATCCGGGAGTATTTTCTAATTCCTGTAAATCGAAAGGAGTGCCGTACAATGCTCTATACTTTCCTGCTAGATTATTTATTTTTTCCGGATTTAATGTATCAAAAGTACCCACCTGCACATCGGTTTGAGTATAAGAGGTGGAGGGAAAGCGAAAAAAATTGATGCCATCGGAACTTACTTCTACAAAAGCTAATTCTAAAAAATAATCGCTAAAAGAATTTTCGAATACAGCAAAATCCCAACCGGAGCCATTTGTAACAGGAGCATCGAATAAGAGCACCGCTTCTCCTCCATCACCTAAACTCACTACTCCATTTATTCCGGCTTTACCAACAGCCGAAGAAGAATCACCAACCGTAGTGTACCCAAGTGTTTGATTGGATACATCTTGCCAGCCCCTTTTAACATAACAGGCACTGGCCCATGCCACAAACACATTGCTATCGGCATGTATGGCTGTAGAACCAGGTTTTCCTGCAGCCGGAGGAAATTGAGCCATTGACTGTATAGACAGCAAGCAAGTAAAGAAAATTAGAATTTGTTTCATGATATCATTGTTTCATAAATTTTTCATTGTATACATTTTCGCCATCGAATATTTTAAGAAAATACAAGCCACTATTTAATTTGTTTAAATAGACGGTGGCACTTTTTTCCTCTATTTTTTCCTCATAAATTAATTTTCCTTCGTTATTAAAGATTTGTAAAATGGATTTCGTTTTTTGAGGAAGATAAATAGTTAGGTAATCGATAACCGGATTAGGAAAAAATGTAATCCGTGCTTTGTTTTTCCATTCGGAAATACCTACTCCGCTATCGGCTGTGGTAAAATTATCCATGCAAAAGAAGGCTGGGGTATTCATTCCCCATTGACCAACATCACTTGATGATAGCGTGAATAATAAACTATCGACATTGCCAAGAGATGTTATATCTACCCATTCCCACATAGTTAAAATGTAATCTTGTGCATTATTCGAGAAACGATAATCGGCTAAATAAAATTCTACGCTGTCGGCACTTAAATTGCCTCCGTAGTATTTACGTACTACTAATTTAAACCAATCGGAATCGTTGCCGGAAACTCCTCCAAATTTTTTAGAAAACATATCACCATCTCGCATACTTAACGCGGCATACGTAGAGTTGGTAACAAAAAAACCATTAACCACTTTTCCCGCTGCATTGCCGTTTAATTTTATAATGGCGTTTTGCTGAGCAATAGCGTAATGGTCTGAACCGTTATAACCACCCGCTGTTCTGGCTGCATACAAATTAGCAAATCCCGGAGTAATACTATCCTTCAAATTACTGTATGCAAATCCGCTGGCCCAAAATCCTCCCCAACTGGTATCGTACATATTCGGAAATATTGCGTTTCCACTGGTAAATGTTGTACCCATTGGATTAGAAGAGCCATTCCAATACGAATTAGGAGCAAGAGGCATTTCTTCATGCGTAGAAATGGTTTGAGATTGTGTAAAGGTTGTGCAAATAAACAACATTGAGGCGAGTGTAATTTTTGTAAGTGATTTCATAATTTTTAGATTTTTGACTTATGGTATTTAATGATTATTCCGGTATTGTAATTTCTCAATGGCATTGCATAACTCTGCACCAACATGTAAGATGTATTAAAAATATTCTCTACAGAAAAAAACAAAGAAAGAGAGATTTCTTGCATTGGTAAAATGTAAGAAAACCTTGCATGAGTATTATAAAAAGGCAATAAATATTCGGAATTATCTGAACTAATATATCGGTATCCTGTATATTGATTAGCAACAGAAATTTCAAAAAAACGATTCGATGCGGAAAGCCTTGCACTGCCACTATACATGGGAACATATATAAGCTGCTTATCAAACGATGCATCATTTTCCGATTTTATTTTTTGATTGGTTGAAACTACATAGTTGGTAAGCAGAAACAAAGAAATGTTTGTTTTACCCGCCAAGTAAGTAAGAGAAGAACGAGTTTCTACTCCTCTGCTCCATACCTCCATTATATTTTGAGGAACCCAGAAACTTCCTTGCGGTAGCCATATAATCCAATTGTGCATCACTCGGCTGAAATAGGTTTGTTCCGTTTTGAAATGCCAGCTTTTGAATCTTTCTTTGGTATCTATCAAGAAACCTATTTCGCCAGAATATCCGTTCTCCGGCAAAAGGTTTTTATCGCCTCCTGGCTGCCAGTATAAGTCGTTAAATGTGGGCAATCTAAAAACTTTTGAATAGGCAGCTTTCCACTCAATTTCCTCAAAAAGCAAATACGATACTCCTGCAGCATAGGTAAAGGGAATGTTTTGATGTTGCAAAAATTCCTTTCGTCCCGAAATGGTAGTTTTTAGTTTTTCTTTAAAATATTTTGCACCGTGCGAAATAAAAAAAGCGGTTTTGTTCTGATTGTGTTTATCTTCAAAACCCGATGAATGAAGAGAAATAAAGGTATGGTTACTACCTATGTTTAAGCATTGGTTTGGTAAAAAAAACCAACGTGTTTCTGTTTCGGCAATTACCGTGTTTGTTTTGTTTCCGGATTGAATAGTTGCAATATCGTTTACATAAAGCATTTGTTCATTAAAATAAGCTGTTCTAATAAAGTAATTAAACGCATTTCTAAAATATTTCCACTCGGAACTACACCTAAGTACCTCGTCTTTCTGATAGGCTTTATGTGTCATCTGATTAATGGCTACAGGAATGTTTCGGTTATTTTGTTGATACCATGAAGAGAAATTCAACCACATATTTTCTTTCATCTTAAACGAATGATCGGTAATTACACCTATTCCCTGTTGCTCAGCATTTGCTTGGATTTGCTTTTCGTTAGTGTAAGGATTTATAAAAGAAAAATTATTTTTTGCCGTAGTATTAAAAATACTCACTGAGCTTGCCCATCTTTTTCTGCTTAAAATAAATGAAGTTTGTTTAGATAATTTCCCAAAACTTCCGGCTGTTAAACAAGCAGAAGCCTCTATTCCTTTGTAAAAAGAAAGTTTATTCTGTAAATGAATACTCCCTCCAACAGCACCACTTCCCCAAAGCGTGCCACCTCCACCGTGTTGTACGGTAACTGTATTTACGGCAAAAAGTGGAATTATAGAAAAATCCACCTGTCCGGTAGCTGCATTATTAATATTAAATCCATTCCACAGCACCGCTGTGTGTGCAGCACTCCCTCCCCTAAACGAAGAAGTAGCCAGATTTCCTGCTCCGTAAGATTTTATGTAAAGCGGGGTTTCGTTTCTCAATAGCTCGGCCAAGCTATAGGATAAATGTTTTGCTAAATCTGCACTGTCTATTGAAATCATTTTATTTCCGGCAGAAAATTGAAATAAACGATTCGATTTTACTTCGAAGGTGGCAAGAGGTATTATGGTATCGGTATGCATACTATCTGCCTTGCACCAATAGGTGAAGACCAAACAAAACCATATTCCCGTACCTATTTTTTTTAGCATAAACGTACTTGTTGGCGTAAATGCTATGGAAAATGGGGTGTAAAAACAGTTGAACTTCAAAAGTTTTGCGAGCCTTTTCTCCGAAAGCATCTACTAAAAATTGGATAATGGCAGGTCTTCTGACTTACACCCTGTTACCTGTCTTCCCACTCCCTATAAAGGGGCAGTGACTTTGAAGTGGCAACGCTTGACGGTGCTTACAGCAGCGGGAACTGTTCGGGATTTACACCCGATTCCCTTTTCATCTTATTACTCAAATGAATAATAAAGAACCGTTATCGAAGGCAAATGTATATAAAAGAAATTTATTCGTCTATTAATTTCTCAATAAATTTTTGAACGGCTTCACTTTGCCAATCCAATGCTCCTGTTGCAATCATTCTTACTTCTCCTTTTTTAGAAATAATGTATGAAACCGGAATCGTTTCGGAGAAGTACATTTTTGGCAGATGCTGATTTTTTCCACCCACGGTGTAATATGGTAAACTGATGTGGTGTTTCTCTTTATATTTTTTTAGACGTTTTGTATTTTCTTCTGAAATCATAAAAAGAGCTATTTCATTCTGGTATTCGTTATAAAAATGCTGAAGCAAAGGTTCTTCCTTTTTGCACGGACTACACCATGTGGCCCATTGATGTATAATAATTACTTTTCCTTTGCTTTGTTGTAAATTATTTTTTTTGTTTTGCAAATCGGTTAGTACAACATTCAACTCAGCACTCATACCCACCGGAAATCGAACCTGAGAAATTGCCAGATGACATATCATAAATGCGAGAATAAACAGGACTAAAAAGGGTTTTGATATAACAGGCATTTTTTAATAAAGGGTTACTACATTTTTTTGGCTGATAGATGAAGCGTAAAAAATTTATTGGGTTTTGTAAATGGTTGTAGAAATTCTGATTTTACATTTTTAGTAGTATAAATGGCACAAAGAGTGTTAGAAACACGATATACGTTTTTTAATTTATCGGGCGGTGTTCCATCTAAAATGCCTTTTAACACATCCCAGCGAACATCGGTCGGTGAGTGTCCATAATCGTGCCACACAATAATGGAATTTTCGTTTCTAAGTAATTTAAATGCATTTTGAGTGTCACTCTTTACACTTTCGTAATGGTGGTCTCCGTCAATAAAAATCAAATCGAATTTTTTATTTAGCCCGGCAAAATGGTAGGTAAGCGAATTGCCTTGTAAGTGGGTTATATTTTCAATTCCATTAGAAAACATTCGGTGTTGCATAATATAGTTTTCTTGCAAACCCATTTCTTTCATTTCCTCATCCGATAAATTTAACGTATACACATTCTCTGCTACACTTGAAACGATGGCGGCACTTTCGCCTCTCCAAGTTCCAATCTCAAAATATTGGCACGCAGGAAATGATTGTGCTAAACTTTTTAGCAAAGCTAAATCTAAAGGAGTAGAACCTCCATCGGAAAAACTAATGGGTTCTAGTTGAAGTGTAAATTCAGGTATAAGTTCCAAAATATCTATGCAGGGTAAACCTTTTGGTAAATTATATTTTTTAATTACGTCTTCTTTGTTTATTTGCTCATCGTACAAGATGTGATTGAGCAAATAAGGGTTTTTACTAATTAAAAAAATCGCCTTAAAAAATTTTTTTATTTTGCTCATACGTTAATGCATCAATTTATAAACTAACTCTTTCAGCAGTTCGCCTTCGGTGGCCGAAACATTCCCAACCCCTTTCGAACGCATATCAAACTCACGAATTAAGGCAATGTTTTCTACACATTTTCGGGGGGTATAATTTTTTGCTGCTGTATGGTAATCTTTCAGAAAAAAAGGATTTACACCTATTGCAGAAGCTAAACCGGCATTGGATTTATCGGAAGAAGAATGAAACAATAATACTTTTACAAAAAAAGAAAACAAAGATGTAATGGTGAGCACAAAAGGATTTGAACGAGGGTTGGAGGCAAAATAATTTACTATTTGATAGGCTCTAAATACCTCTTTACCTCCTATTGCATTATTTAATTCAAACACGTTAAAATCTTTACTTATTCCTATATTTTCTTCAATATGTTTGGAATTTATTGTTGTTCCTAAGGGTAATAAAATAAAAAGTTTTTCGAGTGCATTTACAATTTTTGTCAATTCATTTCCTAAAAATTCTGAAAGTAAAATCGAAGCTTTAGGTTCTATTTTATATCCTTTGTTTTTAAGAAAATCGCTGATCCAGGCAGGAATTTTATCGGAATATATTTTTTTCGATTCAAATAACACATGATTTTTATCGAGTTTTTTAGAAAAAGATTTTCGTTTGTCAATGTTTTTGTATTTGTAACAAAATACCAATATGGTAGTAGGTAAAAAATGATCGAGGTAAGGTTCTATTTCCTCTATTTTTTCCAGCATTTGTGCTTCTTTTACAATTACAACGGTTCGTTCGGCCATTAAAGGAAATCGTTTAGCTTCGGAGAGTATCGTTTGCACATCGCTTTCTTTTCCATATAAAACCGAAAGATTAAAATCTCTTTCTGATTCGCTCAATATATTTTTTTCTATATAGTCTGTAAGTTCATCAATAAAATAAGGTTCTTCTCCCATAAAAAAATAAATGGGGGCGTACTTTTTATTTTTCAGGTCGCTTAGTATTTTTTCGAAAGTCAAATTCATTCACACTCTATTTTAATCAAAACGAAGATGACGAACGCTGGTGCCTTTATCGCGTATTTCTTTGAGCGAATCGATGCCAATATTAATGTGTTCAATGGCAAAATCGGTAGTAACTTGTTCATCACTTTTAGACGTTTTTACTCCTTCCGGAATCATGGGTTGGTCGGAAACTAACAACAGCGAACCGCTGGGGATATGATTTTTAAACCCTACGGTGAAAATAGTAGCTGTTTCCATGTCTATGGCCATGCATCGTATTTTCCGAAGGTATTCTTTAAATTCTTCATCGTATTCCCATACCCTTCGGTTGGTAGAATAAACGGTTCCTGTCCAATAATCTCGTTCATAATTCCTGATGGTGGTAGAAACGGCTCTTTGTAATGTAAAAGCAGGCAGTGCTGGCACTTCAGGAGGTAAATAATCGCCCGATGTTCCTTCGCCCCGAATGGCTGCAATGGGTAGAATGTAATCTCCAATTTTGTTTTTCTTTTTTAGTCCACCGCATTTGCCGAGCAATAAACAAGCATCGATGTTTATAGCAGAAAGTAAATCCATAATGGTAGCTGCATTGGGACTTCCCATGGTAAAGTTAATCATGGTAATACCTTCAGAAGTTGCACAAGGCATGGGTTTTTCGGCATTTTTAATTTGAGCTCCTGTTATTTCGCAAAATAGTTTAAGGTAGTTTCCGAAGTTCGTTAAAAGAATATAGTTTCCAAATTCTTCCAAAGCCATACCGGTGTAGCGAGGAAGCCAATCTTGTACAATTTCTTCTTTGGTTATCATGGGTTTCTTTTTTTAAATACCTGCTCGAATTTATTCTGTTGCAATATGTAATGCATTCCCTCTATTTCTATCTCATCTCCATTGGCTAATTTATGCAAGTTTACAATATCTTGATTTGCGGTACGCACACTTCCTTTTGTAGCCCTCGCCAAATTGAGATAATGTGTGTTGATTCCAAAATGAGTACCGCACAATAACACATGTACAGGGTGGGTAACTTGATTTGCCAACGATAAATCGCGAGGAGTGGCAAAATTATCGGCAATCATTAAAATGTTTGTACAATCGGGGCACTTCGCATTTGCATTCAAAATGGCTTCGATGTTGTTTTCTTCCCTGTCGCCTCCCCCTCCATGAGCCATGGCAAATTTCATGTTGTTTTTCAGCGTTTCATAACCTAAATAATTTCCGGTATAAATTCCACCTACACTACCTGTTTTCTTTTCTCTATCGGGCTTATTATCTCCATCGTTGAAAAACGCAAACATTTTTACTTTAGGTGAAAAAGTTTTTTCGTTTTCTTTATACCACAATAAAACCTGTGCTAAATAAGGATACATGCTTCCGGTTACGTCTATGGCTACAAGCAAATGATTCCATTCGGTATTTCGTTCCAAGATTCGAAATACAGAAGAATCGGGCAACGTAAGTTTTACTTCCTTAGCTGTAACCACTGGAGTTTCTTTTATAGGCACCATGGTTAATCCCTGATTGAGCATCAAGTATTCTGCATAATCAAATCCATCGTTTTCTTTTAGTAAACTTTGGGCTACTTCTACTTTTCCGTTTTCGTAAAATTTAAGAGGAAGCACAAAGGTTGAAGACGTATTTCTTCCGTTTAATAATGCAGACTTCCATAAAGGCATTTTTTTTATCATTTCTACTACCACGCTGTCGTAATGGGTTTTGCTTCCGTTTACCAATTGCACATCGCTTATTTTACCGTTTTCATTTACCGTAAAAGAAGTGAGGATAATGCCTTTTATTCTGGTGTTACTGTTTTTTTCAGGATAGTTTATATTTTCATTTATATGATTGTTTAGGGCCGTTTTTCCGCCATTAAATTCGGCCAACATATCTACATGAGCCATTTTAAATTTACCTTGTTTTACAAAAACCTCTTCAGTGGCCTGAGAAGTTTTTTCTCCAAGCAGCCTCTCTAAATATTCTACTTCACGCTTAGCTTCTTCTAAGGTGGCTTCAGATCGAAAATGAATAACAAATCCATGAAAATAATTTTTTCCATCGGCCGGAGAAACGCAGGCTGTTTGAGCTGTAAATACCCATTCAATGGTGTTTTCTGTAAACAGAAAAGGAGCGGCATTTCTTAACTTTTCAAGCCGGTTATAATTTAATTTTGTTTGATTAAATTTTTCGGATAATCTATAAGTAGTATAAACTAATTCTATTTGAGTAATGGTTTTCTTTTTAAGTATATCTTTGTTCACAGAACTTATGATTACAGGTGATGCAAACGGAGTTTGAATGTACATTTTGTTTCCATTTTTTTTATCCTGCACTAATTGAGGTATACATTTTTGAGGAGCATTTTCTATGATAAACGAAGACGGAACAGTGAATGCAAATATCTGTTCGGATAAAACAAAAATGAAAACGCTGATAAAAAAATAGTTCATGCTGCAATTAAATTTTCCTTCATATAATTTTCAATTAACTAACACCAAAGAGGGACTTAAAATTTTTGATCGCACCCGAAAAAAACAGGTATTACTTACCCCCGAAGAATGGGTAAGGCAACACTTAATAGAATTTCTTGTAAACGAAAAAAAAATTCCACGAACACTTATTGGTGTTGAAATCGGGCTAAAGTTAAACACTTTATTCAAACGGGCCGATGTAATCGCATATAATCGAAATAAAACGCCCCTTTTAATAGTAGAGTGTAAGGCCCCTTTTGTAGAAATTTCGCAACAAACATTCGATCAAATTGCTACTTACAATATGGTTTTAAATGTTCCGTACTTAATGGTTAGTAATGGCCTTTCTCATTTCTACTGTATAATGGATCATAAAAACAAGAAATATACTTTTTTAAAAGAAATTCCAAACTACTCCCAACTTTGTTTATAGAAATTCTATGCTTAACTTAGTGTAAAGTTTTTAGCATGCCCTCATTTTTATTTTTTCTTTTTTTGATTTTTTGCAGCAACATTTTGTTTTCTCAAACATGCGAGAAAATAAACGTATCGTTACACTATTTTATTCGTTCCCATTCGCCCGAAAAAATGGTAACTATTCCCGTAAAACTATCTCACACTTCGCTTTTAAACGAACTTCCTCTTTACGATGCAAAAGCCGGAATTTCGGCTCAGGGCTGGCAATATATTTACCTGCCTACCGGAAAAATTGAAGCCCTTGCAAAAGACCCCAGAATTGAAAAAATATATTTTACTTCTGCCAAAGGAAGTGTGTTGAACGATACCATGGTGATTAATAATAACGTATTAGCCATACACAACGGAAGCGCCCCGCTTAATAAAATTTATAAAGGAAAAGGTATTGTAATGGGTATGATAGATACCGGCATAGAAATAAATCATCCCGATTTTAAAAATACTGATGGCTCTACGCGTATTGTAAAGTTATGGGACCATACACAAGCCTACGATGGAATAAACCCCTACGGATACGGACGTATATGGGATTCTACCGAAATAAATTTGGGCTTATGCACCCACGATGACCAAGCCCAATATTACGGACATGGATCTATCGTTACAGGAATTGCTGCAGGAAACGGAAATGCCGTTGGAAAATTTGAGGGCGTAGCTCCGCAAACGGATATTGTAGCCGTAGCCCTCGATTTTAATTCGCCCAACTGGGAAATGAATGTTGCCGAAGCCACTCACTTTATATACGCTACAGCCGATTCCCTGCAAAAGCCCTGTGCAATTAATGCCAGCGTGGGCACCTATTCCGGTTCGCACGATGGTACTGACCCGGGAGCACTCGTTATTGACAGTTTAATAAAGGCTGCTAACGGCAGAGCTTTTGTATGTGCGGCCGGAAATGCCGGACATGTTTTTTACCATCTTGGTTACTCCGTTACTTCCGATACTAATTTTACCTGGTTTCAGGTTAACAATGGTTCTACCGTAATGGGTGTACCCGGGGTTGCATTTGAACTTTGGGCCGATACGCTCGATTTTAATAATGTGCAATTCGCGTTAGGAGCCGATCAAGTTTCGCCCACGTATAGTTTTAGGGGAAGAACAAATTTCGATAACATTAAAAACCGCTTAAACATTACGTATAACGATACCATTAAAAATAATATGGGGCAAAAAATAGCTCACCTGCAGACCTGGGCTGAAACTTTTGGAGACAAATATTTTTTACAAGTTTTTATTCCACAGCCCGATTCGAACCAATATGCCTTTCGCTTAGAACTTACGGGCAACGGCAAATTCGATATTTGGTCGGACAATTGGTTGGGCTTTGCTAAAATGACTAAAAGCGGATTGCCTAATCCAGGACAATTTCCGCCCATTGTTTATTACAAAGAGCCTGATACTCTCAAAACCATTGTGGGAAGTTTTAGCTGCTTGCCCTCTACCATTACGGTTGCCAATTATACTAACCGGAGCACCTATTTAGACTATAACAACGCGCTGCAAACAATGGCTTATACTCCCGGTGCAAAATCGGCCACTTCCAGCATTGGGCCTAGTCGTATAGGTTTACAAAAACCCGACATTGCGGCTTCGGGCGATATTACCCTTAGCAGCAGCCGACTGGCAACGGTGGCTGCAATGATAATTGCCGAACCTTTTAAAGTAGCACAAGGCGGAATGCATAACCGCAATGGTGGCACCTCGCTGGCATCACCTGTGGTAGCCGGAACAGCTGCACTGTATTTAGAAAAATGCCCTCATGCAAACTGGCTGGAAATAAAACAAGCTATTACCGGAACAGCCAAAACAGATGGTTTTACAGGCTTTGTTCCCAATTACTCTTGGGGTGCAGGAAAAATAGATGCGATGGCCACTTTAAGCAGTTCGCTGTTCAATATAAATATTACTCTTTCTAACGATACGCTTTATGCCACACAGGGCTATGTTTCTTACCAATGGTATGTAAACGGCAATTTTATTCCGGGTGCCACCCAAGCTTTTTATAAAATTTCACAGCAAGGATTTTATACTGTAGAAGTCATCAATAACAGTGGTTGTAGCAGCTCTTCGGCAAGTTTTCCGGTTGGATTAAATGAAAATAAAGCCCATTCGAGAATAAAAATATATCCGAACCCAGCAAACAATACCTTACTGATAGATGTTGAAGATAAAACAAATTATCTGTTCGAAATGTACGATTTACTCGGAAACATACAATTAAATGCATCTTTTAATGCTTCTGTAAGCATTGATATTTCGGCACTGGCAGAAGGAATTTATTTTGTAAAAGTATTTTCTGAGAACAAAAAAATAGATTTCACCTACAAAATAATGAAAGAATAAAATGCGAGTTCTTGCCTCGGTTCCTCACCCATACTGCCTTGTAAGTATTTTCAGTTTCAACGAAAAATACATTGTAAAATTAGAGTTTGGCAACTGTGCCATAGAATATAAAATAAAAAACAGTGAGGTAAGCGGACTTGATGAGATAAAGGAAAAATTAACTCCCGAATTTATCGATTCGTTTGCCGATGTTTTTATGACTATTGGCAAGAAATTTAAAAATGGTTAAACTGCTCTTTAATCAAAAATAATTGATGTATATTTCTCGTATTGAAAACGATTTATCTTTAAATGTATTATACAAAAATTATCCTGTTTTTTAATTGTACAGCATAAAAGAAAAACGATATAAAATAAGATTTTACTGTTTTATAAATTTAGCGGTTTGGGAATCTTTTTCTGTTTGCAAGTGCAAAAAATACATGCCCTGTGGCAAGGCAGAAACATCTAACTGTGTGCTGCCGCTGTTATTGCTTACTTGTTCTTTTAGCACTTCTCTGCCAAGGTAATCGAAAACAGCAAGGCTTTGCACTTGTAGCTCTTCGCTCCATTCTATGGTTATGCTGTTGCTTGCGGGGTTGGGGTAAACACGTAAACCTTCGGTTTGTACCTTGTTTTCGTTTATGCCCGTAGTATTACCGCAGGTATCAGGCCCTGCTCCAATGTATTTAGCAATGTAGGTAATGTTGGTATCTCCATCTACCGACCAGAATCCCCCTCCTATGTAAAGGGTATCTTGGTAAAAATCCAATGCAAGTATAACATTATCAAAAGAAGTATTTGTTGTATCAAAACTACACCAATTTACTCCATCCCATACGGCTAATTGCTTGGTAGGTATGCCGCCAGCCTGACTAAACCAACCAACAATATACAATTTATCCTTATACACCTTCATATCGAATATCTGCATACTCATGGGCCAAGGATAATAAATTCCTCCCCCTACATTTTCCCATTTTGTGCCGTCCCATGTGGCAATGCCTTTGGCGTGAGGATTGCTCCCTGCACTTCCAAAAATCCCTGCTGCGTATAATAATCCTTTGTACACCACCATTTTATTAACTCCTCCAATACCTCCTTTCATTCCACCGTCAACGCCCACCCACTGGCTTCCGTTCCACCGGGCAATTCGCCAGATATCGCCTCCAATACTATCGTAAAAATTACCGCATACATAAATGTCTCCGTTGTACACTTCCACATCGGTTATATAATTGCTCTGATTAGGTTTAAAACGCGGTATATTGTGTACGGCACTCCAGCTTACCCCATTGTATTTGGCTATTCCGTTAGCAGGCACACCTGCGCAAGAGTCAAGGCCGATACCACACACATACAATTCGTTGTTCAGTACTTTTAAAGAGCTCCCCCCGGAATTTCCACCATATTCATTTTTTAAGCCCGTGCCGCATGGCTGCCAGTCGCTGCCATCCCAACGGGCAAGGCCGTTCAAGGTAACATTGTTTGATTTAGTAAAATTTCCAGCTATGTATATTTCATTGTTGTATCTTACAATACTGTTTGGTTTAACAACAATATTCCCTCCTCCGGGAATAAAACTGCAATCCCACTCTAAACCACATCCCATACGGTAAAAATTACTTCCATCGTATTTCACAATACCAAAAACAGTATCTCCGTTAAAATAGGTAAAGGAACCACCAATATACAACACATTATCTACGGTGTCGGTATAGAGAGTGTATACGCCATTGCTAACCTCCCCCACAGCCGCCCAATTTTGGGCTGCTGCAAGGGATGTAGTAAATGCAATAATAACAGTTAAAATTAGCTTTTTCATTGTTTTATAAATTTAGCGGTTTGCAAATCTTTTTCGGTTTGCAAATGCAAAAAATACATTCCCTGTGGTAAGGCAGAAACATCTAATTGCAAGCTGTGGGTGTTATTGCTAAGTTTTTCATTTAGCACCTCTCTGCCAAGGTAATCAAAAACGGCAAGGCTTTGCACTTGTAGCTCTTTACTCCACTCTATGGTTACGTTGTTGCTTGCCGGGTTGGGGTAAACACGTAAACCTTCGGTTTGTACCTTGTTTTCGTTTATGCCCGTAGTATTACCGCAGGTATCAGGTCCTGCTCCAATGTATTTGGCAATACGGGCAATATTGGTATCTCCATCCACCGACCAAAATCCACCTCCTATGTAAAGGGTGTCTTGGTAAAAACCCAATGCAAGTATAATATTATCAAAAGAAGTATTTGTTGTATCAAAACTACACCAATTTACTCCGTCCCACACGGCTAATTGCTTGGCAGGTATGCCACCAGCCTGACTAAACCAACCCACAATATACAATTTATCCTTGTACACTTTCATATCGGATATTTGTGCAGAGCCTGAATAAGAAATCCCTCCTCCTACATTTTCCCATTTCGTGCCGTCCCAGGTGGCAATATATTTAGCATGGGGGTTGCTTCCGGCACTTTCGAAAACACCTGCTGCGTACAATAAGCCCTTATATACCACCATTTTATTGACATCTCCAATGCCGCCTTTCATGCCACCGTCAACGCCCACCCACTGGCTTCCGTTCCACCGGGCGATGCGCCAGATATCGCCTCCAATGCTGTCGTAAAAATTACCCGACACGTAAATATCTCCGTTGTATATTTCCATATCGTAAATATAATTGCTCTGATTAGGATTAAAACGCGGTATATTGTGTACGGCACTCCAGCTTACTCCGTTGTATTTAGCTATTCCGTTGACAGCTACGCCTGCACAACTATCCATGTAACCACATACATATAACTCGTTGTTCAGCACTTTTAAAGAGCTCCCCCCGGAATTTCCTCCGTATTCATTTTTTAGGCCCGTGCCCATAGGTTGCCAGTTGTTTCCATCCCAGCGGGCAAGGCCGTTCAGTTGTATGCCATTTGAATTACTGAAAGCTCCTGTAGTAAAAATCTCATTATTATAACGGCATATTCCCTTAGCACCATATATACTAGAGCCTAGGTTTCCGATAAAAGTGGTTGAGCAATCCCACCCTAATCCACATCCCATGCGATAAAAATTGCTTCCATCGTATTTCACTATACCAAAAACAGTGTCTCCATTCAACATTTTAAACCCTCCTCCTATATACAACACATCATCGATAGTGTCTGTATAGAGCGAGTGTACAGCATTGCTAACCACCCCCACAGCCGCCCAGTTTTGGGCTGCTGCAAGAGAGGTGGTAAAAGCAATAAGGGTAACTAAAATTATTTTTTTCATTGTTTTATAAATTTAGCGGTTTGGGAATCTTTTTCGGTTTGCAGTTGAATGAGATAAATACCAGGACTGAAGGTTTCAATATCTACTTGCATTATTTGCTCTTTCGCAGCATTTATTTTCCATTGTTTTACGAGTGTGCCACGACTGTCAAGCAAATTGATGTAACCCTCTGCATTCTCCTGAAAATGTATGTTAAGCAAACCAAAAGAAGGATTGGGGAAAATATTTATTCCCTTCAGAGAAATTGTTTCCGCTTTTTCTTCACTCACTCCCACGCCAATACTTTCCAAATCAAACCTAGAAATAAAAGCGTTCCACAAAGGCATAGGTTGGTTTATGTCTTGTGTTTGAAAATAGGGATTACCGCTTGGTTGGGGTCCAGGATTTTCGAAAGGAAATCCAGCATTTAGGTTGCCTGCATACCCTACAATGTATAAATCTTTTGTTTCAAATACAGTAATGGCAGCACCCATGTCAACGTACAGAGGATGCGTAAAAGGAGTTGAATTATTCCCCGCATTAGTACCAAAATACGATGCCCAAACCCTGTAATTGTCCGAATCGAAACTCAGAAGCACCACCTCTGCTAAATCATCGTACTGTCCACCGTTGTACGAACTCTTGTAGTACATCCCCGAAGGAGTAGAAGCCTGGGGAACGAAATCATAACCCATGTTAGAGCCTATAACATACAAATTGCCCGAAGCATCGGTAGCAGCATCCAGAATTTTTCGGTAGGGTGCACCCTGCATGAAAACAGAGTTTAAGTAGGTGCTGTTAATAATGTCAGCATACCCTTTGTACAGGGTTGACCATTTTAGTTCTGCACCTGCGGTTTTAAATTTAGCGAGGTACATATTACCGGTTGTTTCGTAAAATCCTCCCTGTACATTACACACCGGAACATTGTTTGCCGAGGGCGAGCAGGAGGAAACACCTGAAGTGTTTGCAAATCCACCAACATAAACATATTCACCGTGAGAAGTAACGGTATGAAAACCATTGATGTTGTTCATGTTGGTAGCCCAGTCGAGTGTTCCTGAAATATGAAACCGGCTGATAAAACCGTCTCTTCCAATCTGAAAAAAGTCGTTGCTGCCCGGTAAATCGCACAATGGAAAGGCTCCGTTTCCGGGTACCGAGCCGTTGTATGTTCCCGATGGAGAGGTTTTTTCGGTATGTCCGACAATATATACATGGTCGTTACCGCTATCGCCCACACCTTTTGAAAAATGTATTTCATACACCCTGTCGTCCACATTACTGCCATAGAACGTACTCCATCGCAAGTTATTGCTAAAATCGAATCCGGTAATAAAAACATCCTGTCCACCGGCATTAAAATTTTGGTAATAAGCACCGTTACCGGGATCGCAAAGCGGAAACTGTGTGCCTGTGGTACCAAGGCAGGAATTGGCCTGTGCTGTTGTGCTAAAGGTATTTCCCGTTATATATACATTGCCTGTGTGGTCGGCAGTAATGCTTAGCCCCTCATCGTAGGCACTTCCCCCCACGTAGGCCGACCATTTTAAATATCCACCATTATCAAAACGAGCAATAAAGGCATCGTGATTGCCGGAAAAATCGGATTTGTAATAGGTGCCATCCAGAGGATTTAAATTGGGTACAATTTTCAAATCATTACTTGCCGTAGTTCCTACTATGTATATTTGCCCCAGCATAGGGTCTGCCATTTGATTGTACACAATTCCTTGAACGGCATCGTACTGCATACCTCCATAGTAGGTAGCCCACTGCCTTACGGCTTGGTTGTTAAATTTTACCATAAAGCCATCGGTTTGGCCTCCGAATGGCATTACATTTAGACCAGTTGTAATAGGAAAATCACTCGACATCGTTTTCCCCACCATATAGCTGTTGTTGGAGTTGTCGGTAACCACGTCTAAGCCCCAGTCGGATTCGTTTCCACCATAAAAAGTACTCCACCATAGGTTGCCGTTAGAGGCAATTCCACCGGTTTGGTAGGCTTCCCAACCCACCCCCAGCACCAGGGTTTTCGTGCTGGTATAGCTACCGCCCAAGCTAAGGGTAACATTACTGCCATTAATGCTGTACGAGGCAGTCCAGTTAAGCATGGTTACATTGCCGTTGGCATCAATTTCCCAGGCCGTAGGCTCGGGTTGTACTAAGGTATCTATACTCGAAATAATCAGCAGGTTTCCGTTGCCGTCAATAGCAAGGCTGTTTTGCCCACTGTAGCGGAATTCAATATCG
Source organism: Flavobacteriales bacterium (assembly GCA_013359255.1). Taxonomy (GTDB): domain Bacteria; phylum Bacteroidota; class Bacteroidia; order Flavobacteriales_E; family Vicingaceae; genus BCD5. Next base: position 1,164 of record JABWCF010000007.1, on the reverse strand, counting down.
GCAGGGTCGCCATTGGGTTTTACTACTATAAAGTATTTAAAACCCTTGGGGTCGCTGCCGCATTGCATGTCAATATTGTCCCACACATTGTTGTAATAGAGATTATCGTAATGTGGCACCTTGGCCCGGTGTTCTGGTATATAACCTAAAAAGTAATTGGTGTAAAAAGCTTGTTTGTTGTGTGCCCTTGCTTTGGTGGTGTTGGCATTATAAAAATACATATCTACGCGGTGCAGGGTATCGTTACCGCTGCCGGAGGTATCAAGTTTTGCCCATACGTAGTTGAACCTATCGTTCTGAAAATACAGGGCAGGATTGCTTTGTTGGGTATAAAATAATACATCTTCCGCCACCAATGTGTCGGTATCAATCAACTGCCCTAAGTTAGCGGTAAAACTCCAGGAGGCAGGAGCAAGAACGGTATCCTGTACTAGGGTTACATTCTTTTCAATGTATTTAACGGTGGCATATTCAAACCCTGTTTGCGTTTGCGATTGTCCGCTTACCAATACCCCGCCTAGCGAATCAAGAGCAATATCAAAAGCCCTGTCGCTGCCGTTGTAGAGGCTGTTAAAGGCAATGCCCCAAAGCTCCGTGCCGTTAGATTTGTATTTTGTGGTATAAAAATCTTCGGTAGAGCCATTAAAGGAAGAACCTGTAATGTATATATTATCATTTGCATCAATGGCAATGGCACGGGCGGTATCGGCAGCATTGCCTTCTCCGTTAAAGGTTTTTACCCATTGCTGCGTACCCGATGAGTTGTACTGAATGGTAACGTAGTTGGTACCTTCGGTACTTGTTTCGGAAAAGCCGGTAACCATCACATTTCCGGCATTGTCCACCGCCAGGGCGTTACCTACATCGTTCATGGTAGAAGTGCTGTTGTAGTTTGCCGACCAAATTACATTCAGGTTATCATCTAACTTAACGGTTAAAATATCGTAACCTGTGCTGGCATTAAACACTGTTCCCGTTAAATAAAAGTTACCCGAGGCATCGGTTTGCAAATCGTGCACTTTGTCGAAGCCTGCCGTACCACCGGTAGAGGTGCTGTGGGTAATGTAGTTTCCGCTGGAGGGGTTATAGGCTACCGAAAGATAATCCCAATCAACCGCACCTACCTGCGTAGCCCCTGCAATGGTAACACGGGTAGAGGTAATG